>PALD01000001.1 GCA_002710685.1 Cytophagaceae bacterium
ATCTGCTGTTCGCTAAATCTGCTCTTCTTCATCCGTCTACTCCTCGTCAGGAACAGACTAACCTCAAAACGAGGGCAATTCAGGGGAGCAGGTCAGGTTATCTCACCGGAAACGCTTCCAGGTCTTTCTTGTAGGCCTCCTCACGATACGGCCCCGCCGGCAATCCCTGGCCCACCGTCGAAGCAGCCAGCATGTTGGCCTGCTGGGCAAGCGGAATATAGTTCGGCATACCTTTTTCGATGGCCGCAACAACAGCCTGTGCCAGAAGATCCGCAAGCGGATTACCGGAGCTGCTCGCCTGTGGCGAATAGGACATGGCGCGCGTATCCTGCCAGAGCACATCCCCCGTCTCGCAGCTGCGTAGCTCGTAATTGAATTTCACATTGGTCTGGGTCGCCAGAACGACATATTGCGACTCCCACTTGTCGATCGACAGGTACAGGGCAGCATCACAGCCGAAGAGATTGCCGAGCCGCCGTGTATCTGCCTGATAGATGAGAGACGGGTCCGAAAGTCCGTCCTCTTCAAGAACCGATTTCACCATGTTCGCCGGGAAGACATAGTATCCACGCAAGGCAAACGGCCTGGAAATTGTCGAGAGGAAAAACTCCGGGGCCTCAACCGCCACAGTGTTGTTGAGCGCCGGCAGAACGAGAATGGAATGCGGGTCTTCCTGCCTGAAGTCCGAATAGTCCTTGGGCTCGGGCGGGGTCACACATGCAGCCAGACCTAACGCCAGCACAGGCAGCGCAATCGTTCTTAATAGTGATCTCATGGTCATGATGATGGTCCCCTAAATTCCCGCATCTGCTGGTGCCGCACCGTCAACTTCGTCTGATGACGTCGCATCGCTGGACTGCTCAGATGGCGCTTGTCCAAGCCGCTCATTGATCGAAGTCATGAAGTAGCGCGACTCCGGGAATGCCGCCGCTTCCCGCTCGAACATGGCGGTTGCTGTCTTTACATCGCCATCCTGCAGGTAAAGGTAACCAAGTTCGGCATAGAGGCCGGGGGCAAGTCGGTCTGTCTGCTCCCCTTTCTCGATAGCTTTCTCGAGCGATGTCCTGAACTTTTCCCGCATGTCGGGTTTCTTGTAATAGGTGTAGAGCGAGCTCTCATACGAGCCATACTCGAACATTGGCGGTGTCGCGCAAGCACAAAGGCTTGCGAGACAAACGCCCGCGATTGCTGTCTTGAACAAGGGTCTTCCCCCCCCCTCTTGCTATCTGGAGTGATTATTCCGGGCTTATGGTCAAGGTGCTGTTGCGCCCGACATAGACTTTCCGGTCGAGCATGACGCGGCCTGCCTGAATTACTTCGACCCTGTGCGTGCCCGTCGGCACAGCCAGTTTCTGCGCGCGACCGTCATACTGACCCACATTGCCGGCCGGCTGGCCATCGACCACGACCTGCGCCCCCTCCGGAAAACCCTGGAATGAGATCGAGGCTTCCGAGCCACCCTGCGTGACAGTCTCGGTGGGATATGCACAGCTCGATACAGCCAAGTTTGCGAGAATAAAGGGCGCAGCGACCGCTGAAAAAAGCTTCTTCATAATTGTCCCCCTTCGACGACAACTAGGCTGTCCTTGTCATAGCTTGATAAGTCACCAGTGATTACCGTCGCGATTGCGCCTTCTGAATATTCATCATCCCCGAAGAACGAGACCACTTCGATACTTGCGACTTTTTTGCCGGGGAGCGTGATTGGCAGGCCCGACTGGCTGCTCTTGACGGTTTCACCCTGCGTTTCGACACTCAAAACATGGCCCTTGCGCAAGCCCTGCTTCGAGCCGCCGCTGATAATGACCTGGCTGCCATCAAGCCGAAGTATGTCCGTCGACCAGCGCCGGTCAGCAAGTTTCGAGACCAGTTCGGAGGTCAAGTCGGAAACGGCAGATCCGATTGCTGCATCATTGAGCGAGGCATCATAGCCCGCGCGTGATCCGAAACCGGCCACTTCACCGGCCTCGACGGACGCGTTGCCTTGGCCCGATGCACTGTTAAAAGCCAGTCCCGTTCGCGGATCGACAAGTCGCGCTTCGACCACGGCCTGCGCGGTCTGTTTCTTGGTTGAGCTTAGAAAGCCCGACTGACCCTCGGTCTTTCGCCCGAATTCTGTCACCGATCCTATTACAACTGCATCCACACCGACGAGATCGAAATCGTTACTCTCGTTGCGAAGCGACTGTTCAAATGCAAGTTCGTCGAGATTGTCGCGCTCGAAAACCATGAACTGTCCCGATTCAACAAGCCGTTTAACCAGCATGTCCCGCGCTTGATCGGCCAGCGGATCGTTCTCGCCGTCATAGAGAAGGCTTTTGCCGTAGCGGGTGCTATTGGAGAAGCGGGTCACAGCGATGCGCCGTTTCAGGCGCGGTGCTTCAGGCTTGGCCGCGGCCTCCTGCGCTGCTACCGACACCTGAGGTGTCGATACGCGTGCGGGCGGCTCCTCGACCGTTGCGCATCCCGCGAGCGTGGCCGCAGATGCTGCGCCAATCGCAACAACGATAGCAGATATGGATTTCATATTTTCCCCTCAAACAAAGCCCTCAATCCCCGGTTGCCTTAATTCTAGATGAGGCGCAAGAGCCTTAATCGCCACTTTCAATCTCTCTAGAGTAGAATTTGACATGGAACGGCGGGCCTGATGAGATACTGCTTACCTGCTGAGCATATACCACCTCACCCCCCTTGCCCCCGCCACATCTGCGCATACAGCCCACCAGCCGCCATCAGGCCCTCATGCGTCCCATCCTCCACAATCCGCCCACCCTCCAGCACCAGTATCCGGTCCGCCCCGGCTATCGTCGACAGCCGGTGCGCCACCACAATCGAGGTCACCCCGCGCGCCGCATCTGCGAGACGTGCCGCGATCCCGGCTTCGGTCTGTGTATCGAGCGCCGAGGTCGCCTCATCGGCCAGCAGGAGACCCGGCCGTCGCAACAGCGCCCGCGCGATCGCAACGCGCTGTTTCTCACCGCCCGAGAGATGCAAGCCCCGTTCGCCAACGCGCGTGCCATACCCATCCGGCAGCCGGGCCGCCAGCGTATCGAGCTCTGCCATCCGCGCCGCCCAATCTATATCCTCCATCGCTCCTTCCCCGATCCCTGGCCCCGCAGGAAACCCGATATTGAAGGCGAGCGTATCGTTGAACAGGATCGTGTCCTGCGGGATGACCGCAATCATCCCACGCAGGACCTCGAGCGGATAACTGGCGAGCGGCGCCCCGTTCAGCAGGATCTCTCCGCGGTCCGGCTCATGGAACCGTAGCAGCAGGCGCAGGACAGAGGACTTGCCCCCGCCCGAGGGCCCGACCAGCGCCGTCATGGTCCCCGGCGCCGCCTCGAAACTCACCCCGTCCAGCACCTTTCGCGTGCCGTCATAGGAGAAGCTGACCGCTTCGAACCGCACACTAACGGCCTCATCCACGGACTGCCCAGACCGGCTCCCATGACCCGCAACCCGCCGCTCGGGCGCTTCGCCGAGCAGACCGAGCAGGCGTTCGACAAAGGCGAGCCCCTGCCCGATATCGCGGATCCCGAATCCCAGCCGCTCCAGCGGCTGAACCAGCTGGATCATATAGGCATTGACCAGCACGAAATCCCCGACCGTCATCGCGCCGGAGTTCACGCGGGCAAGTGCCAGCCACAGTGTCAGTCCGAGCCCGGCAGAGAAGATCAGGGCCACCAGCACGCCGTTCAGGACGCGGGCCCGGTAGAAACCGCGCCAGGCATTCTGGACATCCGCAAGCCGTCGGTCATGGCGCGCGGTGATCGTGGCCTCGCCGGTATAGGCCTTGATCGTCTCGACATTCAGGAGTGTATCGGCAAGGCCTGCATTGGCCCCGATACGCGCCCCCGAAACACTCCGGCTGGCGGCCAGCACACGCCGCGCCCCGTGGGTGAATACCAGCCCGTAGGCCACCGCGCAGGTGGCGAATATGCCCAGGAAGACCGCATCGAAGAAACCTGCCAGCACGATCGCGATCACGGTGATTTCAATGAGACCCGGCAGCAGGGTGAACAGGCTGTGCTGGAGCAGCAGTCTGTAGCCCTGCAGACCGTTTTCCAAGACCTGCAGGGTCGCGCCCGTGGCCTGCCGCAGATGATAGCCCATTGGCAGGGCCAGGATGTGGGTCAGCACTTTCCGGCTGAGCCGCCGGCTGATCGACTGGTCGGCCAGCCCGAACAGAAAGGTCCGCCCTTCGCCTGCAAGCCGCACGACACCCAGCGTACCGACATAAATACAGAGAAGACCAAGAGCGGGCAGATGAATCCCCCCTACCACAGCACCTTGCTCCTCGCCTGCCAGCGTATCGACAAGGAGTTTCAACGCGACCGGGGCAAGTCCGGCCAGCAGGGAAGCCAGCACGACGCAGGCGAGCGCCGCGACAAGCACCAGCATGTCCCGCCGCACGGCGACCGCGCGGAAGACCGCAAGGCTTTCGCGCATCGGGTGGCGTCCGGGACGTGCGTGGGGCTTGGCCATTGAAGGTTCCGGTTACAAGGCCTGGGCACAATAGCACGTCCTGTTGAAAGTTTCGCGGAAAGGTTGAGTCGCACCGGGATGACACGCGTCGACTGATCGGGCTTGGTGGGATGTCAGGGAATGACTTTCACCCTGTACAGGTCAAAACTCGCCCATGCTCAAATTGCAAACAATGCCGTGGACGCGGAGGAGTTCGGAGCGAGCGTTCAGAGCGGTGATGACAGAAGCCGACATGGAGAATTGTCTTCAGACTGCAAATGGGCCTCAGCTCAGGCAGCTGTGCCATGATCGCAATGAACAGCTCGCCGACTTCCCGGCGTACAGCAAGCGATGCCTGAAAATGCAAGACGGCCCTCTATCTCTTAATTGAGCCATCGGTTCCAGGGACCTTGTGTAGACATCCCTATCTGAACAGCAGGACCCTCACCTCGAACGCTCTTCCGCTCCCGTCAGCAAAAGAGCGATGATATCTGAACGGGTGACCACGCCGACGGCCTTTTCGCCTTCCGTAACCAGCACAGTCTGCACACCCTGTCTGGAAAAACGGTTGAGCAGTGCCCCCACAGGCGATGTAGCCGGCGCGGAAGCACCTCCGGCATGCATGATGTCCGAGGCGCGCATCCTTCGGCTGTTGGGCTGGCGCAGAAGGTTCTTCGATACAAGCGCCTCAATAACATCACCCTGGCTAATGCTGCCAATGAGACGGTCATGTTCTACCACAACAGGAAGGCTTTTCAGCTCATGCTTGCGGAAAAGCCGAACGATCCGTTCGAGTGAGACCTCCGGACCGACTGCGATCAGCGGCGTGGTCATGACATCGGCGCAGGTCACCCCGTCGAAGCGATGCAGCGCGGCCTCTTTCTCTGCCGCCGCCAGCATGCGGGCAAGATCGGCCACGCCGATATTCGGAGACTGGTTGAATCTCCTGAGCAGGCCGGCAAGCTCTCTGTTGGAAAGGCCGAGCCGGATCTCTTCCTTGCCCGGCGGATCCTTCCTGGGCTGGCGGAACGGATAGAAGCGTCCCGTCAGCCGGTTGAACAAGATACCGGCCAGGACGAGGCTCACTGTCATCACACCGACCGGCACCAGCGCGAAAGCAAACCCGGTCTCCAGAACGGCGTCGCGCTCAAGCGCTGCCAGAAGCGCGACAGCCCCACCGGGCGGATGAAGCGAGCGTGTCAGGAACATCGCCAGAATGGCACAGCCAACCGCCAGACTTGGCGCCCAGAGCGGCGGTGCCACCATGAGAATGGCCACGGCCACGACGCCGGAGACAATATTACCGACAATGGCCGACCATGGCTGGGCAAGCGGGGAATTGGGGACGGCGAAGACCAGCACAGCGGAGGCGCCGAGCGGCGCCAAAAGATAAAGCGGCAGCCCCGGGACCTCAGGGGCCAGCAGTCCCACAATCGTACAGGCGGCAATCCCGGCAAGTGCCCCGAGGGAGGCGCGCAGCATCTCTGCCTTGTCTGGTACAGGCAGCGCCGGAAAGAAATGCTCAAGCCGTACGGATAGCAATTTGTCCAGCGACACAGGACACCCCCTTCAGCGACTGGGGTGATCACCTATCGCTAAAAATCTCCAGTCGCCACCGCCCACCAGCAGATTCGGTTCTGAATGACGCTTGATGCAAACGTGAATACACGTTTCCCATACGGGACGATCCTACAATCAGCCGTTCAATGAAAATCCCGGCTCGCAGGAATTATCCGAGCATTGCGGGGATGGCGCCCACCGGGCTGGCTTTTCCACTCGGGTATAGGCCGGCGAACCTCATCCGCTCTGGCCACTGTATGCCTGAGCGGGTCGTTCTGGGCGTCTTCCGTTAGCAGGTTCAGGTCACTGGTCAGGTCGATCAGCTGGGCCGCCACGATATGGGTGACATTGTCAGCCCTCTGGACGCGGCCATTGATCAACATGATCCGCGCACTCATAAGCGCGGCCCGGTATAGCTCGCCGGTCCGCGGCCAGATGACGGTATTCGCGATGCCTGTTTCATCCTCCAGTGTGACGAAGTAGACCCCGTTGGCTGAGCCGGGCCGCTGACGCACCAGCACAACGCCGGCTGTTCGTACACGGGCCCCGTTTCGCCGGGTGACCGCCTCCTGTGTGGTCATCAGGCCGAACCCCTTATAACGCTCCCGCAGAAAGCTTATGGGATGATCTTTCAGCGACAGGCGGGTCGTCTGGTAGTCCTGCAGGACATGTTCCGATGCCGGCATCTGAGGCAACCGGGTTTCCGCCTCGTTTCCCTGATCGGCTGCATCAGCCGCGGCAAACAACGGCAGGCTTTGCCCGGGCGCCTCGCCGCGTACCGCCCAGAGCGCGCGACGCCGGTCGAGCTCCATGGACCCGAACGCATCCGCCGCGGCCAACAGCTCCATGGCCCGGCGGCTGATACTGGTTCGGGGGCGAATATCTTCCGGCCGCTCAAAGCCTGCTCCGCGGGCCGCCATAAGCGCTTCCATTTCGTCCTCACGCAGGCCGTCGACCTGCCGGAAGCCGAGACGGACCGCGTAGTTTCCGTCTTCAGCAGGCTCCAGAATATTGTCCCAGTCCGACAGGTTCACATCCACGGCGCGCACCTCGACACCATGCTCACGCGCATCGCGCACGATCTGGGCCGGTGCATAGAAGCCCATGGGCTGGCTGTTCAGAAGCGCGGCGCAAAAGACATCCGGATGGTGGCACTTCAGCCAGGAGGAGACATAGACCAGTAGTGCAAATGACGCAGCATGGCTTTCCGGAAAGCCATATTCGCCGAACCCCTTCACCTGGTCGAAACAGCGCTGGGCAAAGGCGCGCTCATACCCGCGCGCAGCCATGCGCGAGACCATCATCTCTTCATAATTCTGGATCGTGCCGACCTTGCGGAATGTCGCCATGGCGCGGCGCAGGCCATTGGCTTCGTCGGGCGAGAAATGCGCCGCATCGATCGAGATCTGCATCGCCTGCTCCTGGAAAAGCGGGACGCCGAGCGTGCGCGAAAGAATACGCTCCAGCTCGTCAGGCGGCCCTTCTTCCGGGGCAGGACTGGGATAGCTCACTTTCTCAAGCCCCTTGCGCCGGCGCAGATAGGGNTGAACCATGTCCCCCTGGATCGGTCCGGGCCGGACAATCGCCACTTCGATGACGAGATCATAGAAGGTCCGCGGTCGCAGCCGCGGCAGCATGTTCATCTGCGCCCGGCTCTCCACCTGGAAAACCCCAAGCGAGTCCCCCTCGCACAGCATGTCATAGGTCGCACTGTCATCTGGCGGGATACTGGCGAGCGTATGCGCGATCCCCTTGTGCAGCTTCAGGAGATCGAATGCCTTGCGGATACAAGTCAGCATGCCAAGAGCGAGGACATCGACCTTCATCAGGCCGAGCGCATCGATGTCGTCCTTGTCCCATTCGATGAAGGTGCGTTCCTCCATCGCTGCATTGCCGATCGGCACGGTCTCGACCAGCGGGGTACGCGTCAGCACGAAGCCGCCGACATGCTGGGAGAGATGTCGTGGAAACCCGATCAGCTGACGCGTCAGGATGATGGTGCGCCGGATCGTCAGATTGTCTGGGTCGAGCCCGGCCTGGCGGATCTGTTTTGTATCGATATCCGTGCCCCAGCTGCCCCAGATCGTCCCGGCCAGCGCCGAGGCGATATCTTCCGACAGGCCCAGCGCCTTGCAGACCTCGCGTACCGCCGAGCGCGGGCGGTAGCATATGACCGTTGCTGTCAGCGCCGCCTTGTGGCGGCCGTAGCGGCGATAGACATACTGGATGACTTCCTCGCGGCGTTCATGCTCGAAATCGACATCGATATCGGGTGGCTCTTTCCGTTCCTTCGACAGGAAACGTTCGAAAAGGAGGCTGGTCTTATCCGGATCGACGCTCGTAATGCCGAGACAGAAACAGACCGCTGAATTCGCCGCAGAGCCACGACCCTGACACAGAATGTCCTGTGCTCGCGCCCAGGCGACGATGTCGTGCACGGTCAGGAAGTATGGGGCATAATCGAGCGTCCGGATCAGGCCGAGCTCTTTTTTAACAGCGCGGTCCACCTTGTCAGGCACACCCTCCGGATAACGCCAGATCGCTCCCTGCCAGGTCAGGTTCTCCAGGTGCTGCTGGGGTGTCAGGCCCGGTGGCACGGGTTCGTCGGGGTATTCATAGGCCAGTTCGTCGAGCGAAAACGTGCAGCGCTCCATGACCTCCTGTGTCCGGCGCAGGGCCGGTTCGAAACCCTTGAACAGCCGTGCCATTTCCTCAGGCGGTTTCAGGTGCCGTTCGGCGCTCGCCTCCAGTCGGAAGCCGGCGTCTTCGATGGTGCAATGCTCGCGGATACAGGTCACGACATCCTGAAGCGGGCGGCGCTCGGGCGCGTGATAGAGAACATCATTGACCGCAACGAGCGGCACCCCGCCCGCCTTCACACAAAGCTCGGCCAGCCGCGCGATCTGCTCGCGGTTCTGCCCGGCAAAGCTGTATCGCGCGGCGAGATAAAGGTGCCCTGCCCAGAGTCCCTGAAGACGCTCCAGACGGGCCTGGAAATCTGCATCGGGCGCATCTGGCGGCACGGCAATGAAAACCTGGCCGTCGGCTTTCGCGATGACATCATCCAGCGTGATGTGACACGTGCCTTTCTCTGCCCGCATCTTACCCTCTGAGAGCAGCCGCGACAGACGCCCATAGGCCGCCCGGTCGGTTGGATAACAGATCAGCTCGAGCCCTTCAGCCGTGACAAGCCTTGCCCCGACAAGCAGGCGCAGGCCCACCTCCTTTGCGGCGAGATGCGCGCGCACGACCCCGGCCAGCGTATTGCGGTCGGCAATACCTATGGCCGACAGGCCCAGCGCCTTCGCCTGCGCGACCAGCTCCTGGGCGTGGCTCGCCCCGCGCAGGAAGGAGAAATTCGTGGTGACGGCGAGTTCGGCATACCGTGTCATGCGAAGAGCCCGTGTATGTACCAGTCCGGCGATCCGCCGCGGCCATCGCCATAAAGCCCGTCACGGAACAGCCAGAAACGCCGGCCGGCAGCATCCTCGACGCGGTAATAGTCCCGTGCGCGTGGCAGGCTGGGGAACGGCACGGCTTCATCAATACTTTCAAGCTCCTGCCAGGCCTGCGCGATGAGTTCAGCATCGGCACGCGGATCAAGCTTCGGCGCCAGCCACTTGCGGTCAATGCCAGGCGGGTTAGCGGCTTTTTGCGGTGGGGCGTCATGGCGCCACCATTCCGGCGCAATACGCTCCGGCCCGTCGGCGCGGACGACTTCATGCGAGATGCGCCGCCAGCTGAACCGAAGCGGCGGGCCGTCGGGGACCTCGGCCATGACCTTGATGACTTCGGGTGGCTCCAGCAGGCGCAGCGGGCGAGGCCCCTGCCGCTTTGCTTCAGATGTTGATGTGGCGAGTTCACCATCGAACGCTCCCCTGACTTCCGCCTCTTCAGGAACATGGCTCTCGACCTGGCGCATCAGACTGACAATGCCGCCTCCAAGGCGGGCGGTCAGCCGGTCAGCCAGCGCGGAAAGCATGACCGGGTCATGCGCCCCGGCGGCAAGATCGCCGGAAAGGGCGGGCACGCTGACGTCCATCGGGCCTGTCCTATGCGCCTCGAGCATCAGGAGGTCTATGCCGAAGCCCGGATCGATCCGGTCGATCTTCTCATCGAACAGGCGCAAGACATGGGCCGCCGTCCTGACCGGACGCGCCAGCGAGATCGAGACCGATCTGACACCTCCTTCGGCCAGAAACGCATGAAATGTATAGCCACGTGCGCCTTCGCCACGGGCCGACAGAACCTTGCAGAGTTGACCGGCAAGGGTCTCCAGTCCCGCCACGAGGCCCTCCTTCGCCAGGAGCGGTTCCGGGCAGACCAGCTTACAGGTCAGTTCAGCCTGCGGCATGATCGTGTGGACCGGCTCATGGCGCAGGCCGAGCGCCTGATCGAGCCTGACAAGCACTGCATCTGCAATCGCTGTTGACTGGAAGCGCCGGGCGAGCGCCTTGCGATCTATCCCGTAGAGCTGGCCAATCCGGATCAACCCGAACCGCTTCAACAGGCCGACCGCTTCGGCCGATAACCTCAACGCCGTCACCGGCAGCTCCGCCAGTCCATCTGCTTCGCCGCCCTGCGCAAGGCAACTTCCCGGCCGAGTGTGGGCCAGCGCGCTAGCCGCGCCCGGCGTTCCAGCAAGTCCAAGCTGGTGTGGCAGGCCGTCCCGATCCAGAAGCGCTGAAACAGTCTCCAGCATTCCGGCCTCACCCCCATAGAGATGCGCGCATCCGGTAGTTTCCAGCATCAGCCCGTCAGAGCCATCAATTGCAACGAGCGGAGCGACCCGTATCATCCAGGCGCCGATGGCCTTGAGCGCCTGTCTGTCAGCGTCACGGTCAATTGCCTCATATTTGAGATAGGGACAGCGTGCCCGCGCATCTGGCAAGCCAAGCCCTTCGTGCACGCCAAGCTTGCGCGCCGATGGATTAGCGGCCGCGACACTCACCCCATGCGCTCCCTCCTCGATGAGAACGAAGGGGTAAACAGGCTCAGGCGCTTCGTCTTTGTGGCGCGGGTGCGACTTGCCGGCCTGGCGCCGTTTCGCCCGGCGCAGGCGTGTCAGTGCCCAGTCCGGAAACCACACGGAGAGATAGCGTTTCATGATCGAGTTCCAGGTCGAAGCTGTGACCACTCATTTGCGGATGTGTCCGGCAGCGTTCGAGAGAGGCTCGCCAGCGGGTCGCGCCGGGAGCGCGGCTGTCATACTGGTTGGGAGAAGAGGCCCGTGAGCTAATCCGCCATCGTGCCGTTGCCGCTGTTGCGCCCTGATGCCGGTAGGGCAGCATGAGGATCACCGGCACGCCGTGACGTGAGGCCGCCAGGGCGAGCCGACGTGAGGCGGTAAAGTTCACATCATCCAGCTCGGCGATAACCAGCGAGACCGCCTTCGAGACGATGCCTTCCTCGACACACCACAGGGCATCTGCCGTCCGCCGGGGCCAGGCAAACAAAAGCCCGGGCAGCTGCCTACACAGCTGGTTCATACCCGAGGGTCTGATCGTTCCATGATCGCGCCCCGTCTTCCATTGCGAAACCCAGAGAACAGTCCCGTCCGACGCACTGGCCATGGCAGTCAGCGCAAAGCCGGCTAGAGTCGGCATATCTCCATACCGGGCTTCGATGAGTTCATGGACGCCCTGCTGGCCGAGGCCATACGGAAACCGTCCCGCTGAGGCATTTGCCTTCGCGTGCGTCCAGACCAGTCCTTTCGCCTTGAGCGATGCAATATCCATAATGTTCTTATTTTGTTCTAATGCCCGAGAGTCAAGAGACGTCTCGACTTGCCGCGTTCTGGCCTTATGACTCTTATCCATGTGCGGACGCTATTTCAGACACGACGTCACCTGGGCAGATTATCACGCAGCGCTTTCGATCCTCTCCCCGCCGCAAGCAATTGAACCGCCTGAATCTGCCTACAACATGGCGCCGACCCAGACCCTCCCCATACTGCGGCTAAAACCTGACCAGCCAGGCAGGAACACGGTCGCAGAACTAGCGCCAGCCATGTGGAGCCTTGTGCCTTCCTGGTGGACCAAACCCCTTAACGAGAAGAAATTCTCCACCTTCAATGCCCGCTCGGAAACCGTTGCTACGAGCAACACGTTCAGGGGCGCCTTCCGGCACAGGCGATGTCTTGTGCCTGCCAGCGGCTTTTATGAATGGACAGGCCCCAAAGGCAGAAAGCAGCCGTTCGGTATTGGCCTACGCAACCGTCGCTGGTTCTGCTTTGCCGGACTATGGGACAGAGCCATGATCGATGGGTCGGAGATTGATAGTTTTACAATCCTCACCACCACCCCGAATGACGTGATGGCGGGCCTGCATACACGTATGCCTGTCATCCTCCATCCCTATAATTATCGCCGTTGGCTCGACAGCTCGGAAGGCAAGGTCGAAGATCTTTTTGCCCCCTTCCCGGCGGAGGAAATGCATGCCTGGCCGGTCAGGCCCGAGGTTGGCAATGTCCGCAATCAGGGAGCGGAGCTAGCCGCAGAGATCTAGGCGGCGACATACCGGGCTGCCCAGGTAACAGATTTCCTGCATTCAGTCTGTATCCGGTGCCATTGATGACGGACTACTCGCAACCAACACCGTCATTGTCCCTGTCGAGATGCCGTCCATATCCCGGATCACCGCGTCTGACAGGCGCTGCCCCCGCAGACCGCGCATGCGCACAATTCCTGAAAGCTCCGCCGGCAGGAGTTGCAGGCCGTGTGAACGCCTGAGGCTGTTCGTTCACCGGCCTGCGGGAAACGGGTTTCGTCCCTAAGGAGGATTGCGGACGGTGACAGTGATAGTCCCCGGTTTTCCGGTTATTGTGACAGCCCTGAGCATTGAGCCCGCCGCCATGCGCGAAGGCAGGAAGACCAAGCATGAAGGAGAGCATCAGTACCGATAGAAGTTTCATTTCACCCTCCACATCAGGAGTCTAACCTATCATTGAGCAATACCCCGGACAATAAAATCAGTTACGGACGGCTGGCCGGTCAGCATCCTGCGTGTCAGGTTTCATAAAGCGTGTTCTCAAATTCGAACGGGCAACCGAGCAGGTCCGACAGATACCCCCCGTCCCGGAGCCCTTCCGCTTTCTTCAACAGGTAGCGCAGGGAGTCTTTCATGTTCGAACCTCCAGCGCTCCATTCGGCCTCGACCGCTTCTGCTCCATAGAGAACACATGCGGTCTCCTTCCGGCCAAGGCCGAGTGCCTGGCAATCAAGCGCGACCAACCCATCACGCAACATCTGTGACCGCTTGGTCCAGAGAGGTGTCTGGGCATCCGGTTCCGGACCATAGATGGCAAGTGCCTGCTTGTAGGTTTTGAGCTGTCGTTCATAGGCTTCAACATCGGAGATCTGGAGTTTCATGCGCACAGGCTCGAGGCTCAGGAGTGACAGGCCCGTACAGCGCACCTGAACTACGCAGCCCTTACCACGAAGTAGGAGGAATTCCCGCCCGACCGCGTCCGAAATGTGAGTGACCTCACAGATCGGAACGGTACGCTCGAAAATGTCACACGTCTCATCGGCCGAACGTGGACTTACATGGACTTCAAACTGGTCGGGAAACACGTCTGGCTGCCAGATTACATCCGCCTCAATCGCGTTCAGGACAACATCCGGCATGAGCACCAGGCCCCAGCGCTCAGCCAGACACTGGCTGACACGCGGCCGGACAAGCCTGATCCTGTCATGGCAGGCGCAGCCCTCGGTGATATTGTCAGCCGACCACGTCTTCGCATCGGCCAGGAACAGCGGATTGCGCCGGAGGTACTCCCAGGCCCAGCGGTCTGGTGTCAGCCGCCAGAGATAGTCATATCGCTTCAGCGCGCCATCATTCTTCAGGGTATAGGTCTTCATCACCAACTCCCGGATTCGTCGGAATTCGCGCAAGAGGCATGCCACTTTGGGTAGAAGTACAGACCACGCATATTTTCTGAATTGCTGTTTTATCTACACATCGGACAAGGTCGGCATCACCCTTTGGTTCTGAATCCAAACTTACTCATCGGGATAATCCCGAATAACCATCGGAAGATTCTCGTATCACACGAATCTCCACGGTCGGTCGGCTCCTCACCTGCCAGCATCGCGCAAAACCTGTCTCCAGGCGCATGGCGGCCGGCCCCGTCCCTCACTCATTCAAGACCTCTCATGCTCGGCATTGATGACCTCGGATCCCCGGACCTCGCCTCATATCGTCCCGAAATGGCGCGATCGCCGGGACTTGCAGATTGCTGCGTCCCGCTGCCTGAATTGGCCTCACCTCCAACTCCTACCTATCCCCTTTGCCTGACAGGATTGGTCCGACCAGTCAGAAGGATGTCGGGCGATGGCAATCTCGGAGCACAATCAGGAAACCAGAAGCCGTCAGTC
>PALD01000002.1 GCA_002710685.1 Cytophagaceae bacterium
ATATGTTTTGGATTGTTCACTTTACTAAAAGATAATGAAACCATTGTAGAAACTAGCTTTGGCCAAACAAAAACTGTGACTTTAATAGATGGCTCTGAAGTTGTGCTTAACTCAAAGTCAAAACTTACCTATGATGAAGATTCTTGGGATGAAGAAAGACTCATAAACCTAGAAGGTGAAGCATATTTTAAAGTTGCAAAAGGAAAAACTTTTACAGTCGAAACAAACAATGGATTTGTTACTGTTTTAGGAACACAATTCAACGTCATTTCTATGAATAATCTTTTTGATGTTGTTTGTTATGAGGGTAAAGTCGGAGTAAAAACATCAGACTCTCAACATGTTTTAATGCCGTCTCAAAGTATTAGAAAAATAGACACAAAGCCTACGCAAACGTTGTCTACACAATTATCTTCACCAACTTGGATTTCTGGTGAAAGTACTTATAAAAGTTTACCTGTGAGATTTGTCATCAAAGCCTTAGAAAATCAGTATAATATTAAAATTGATGCTGAGTCTATTGACGATGCAGTCTTGTTTACCGGAAGTTTTCCAAATAATGATCTTAAGGTGGCTTTGCAAACAGTTTTTGAGCCACTAGACATAAAATTTGATGAAAAAGAAAACCGTAACATTAAACTGAGATATTAAAGATGAGGTTAATCTATGTCTTTGTTTTAATGTTACAACCTATATTGGCCTTTTCGCAAGAAGAGGCCTTTTATCTTGAATTTAAAGACGAAAGTTTAGTCAAGGTTTTTTCTGAGATAGAAAACACATACGATGTTCTATTTTCTTATAAAGATATTGATGTAGATAAAAAACAAATATCCATTGTTGGTAAGAAGCGAACCTTAGTGGAGATTTTAGAACAGATAACACAGAAAACTGATCTAAATTTTAATGTGCTGAGCAATCGTTATGTTGTGGTTTCAAAAAGTTCAGAAGAAATTATGACTTCGATAAGGGAATTGGATATGGTAGTCATTAAAAGCTATCTTACCAGTGGTATAGAAAAAAATAAAGATGGTTCATTTAAATTGGTACCATCAGAGTTGGGAATTTTACCCGGACTTACAGAACCTGATGTGCTAGAAAGTATTCAACTATTACCAGGTGTTTTAAGTCCAAACGAAACCGCTTCAGGATTTTTTGTAAGAGGTGGTTCATCAGATCAAAATCGACTGATTTGGGATGGCATCAATATTTACCATAAAGGGCATTTATTCGGAATGATTTCACCGTTAAATCCTAATGTGGCATCAAAAATCAATTTTATAAACAAAGGTTCGCATTCTCGGTATGGTGAGCGTTTATCTTCCGTAATAGAAATATTTTCAAACGAAAATATAGATAATACCCTTAATGTTGAATTAGGAGTAAACGGTACCAATATAGATGCATTATTAGAATTACCAATACTTAAAGATAAGTTGAGTTTGCAAGCGTCAGCTAGGAGAAGTTATATGGAACTCTTTGAAACTCCAACTTATAATCAATTAGCAGACAAAGTATTTGAAAGCACTAAAATTAGTGAGGATGGCAATGGTGAAAACGACTTTTCTTTCATCGATTATACCTTAAGGTTAAACTATAAGCCCAATAGGTCTAATTCATTTTATGTGAGTCTAATAAACATTGATAATCAGTTAGACTACAATTCAGAAGAAACAACTTCCAATAGAATGTTTAATGATAATTTGGTGATTACCAATTTAGGCTATAGCGGAGGTTGGGATATAAAATGGAACGATAAACTGTCTCAAAAAAATCAAGCTTTTTTTTCGGATTATAGTCTTAATTATAGCTTCATTACAAAAGAGAATAATGATCAGGTTTCGGATTTCGAAAAGCGAAATACAATTTACGATTCAGGTATTTCTACAGAGCTAAATTATCGAAAATCAGATGTGCTTAACTATAATTTTGGTTATCAATATAACTTGAAAGATGTCGCTTATGCATTTATTAATACTGCCGATTTAAGTTTTGTTTTAGATACAGAAGAACGTATCACACAAACACATAGTTTGTATGGAAATGTAGATTATAAAAGTAAAACCAGTTTCAATTTCTCACTTGGATTAAGAGGTTCATATTATAAAGAAATTGATGCTGTAAGATTAGAACCTCGATTGATAATTCATAAAGATTTAAGTGATTATTTAAAGCTTCAGGCCACAACAGAAATTAAAAATCAGATTATAAATGAAGTTGATGAAACAGTTTTCAGTGACTTATCTTTAGAAAATAAAGTCTGGCGATTAATTGACGGGAATGATTTTCCAATACTTAATAGTCATCATACGTCATTAGGTTTTATTTATACGAAAGGAAGTTTTAGTGTAGATACAGATGTTTATTACAAGACATTAAAAAATGTTTCTGCGTTATCCTTAGGTTTTTTGAATCCTGAAAACAGTGAGTTTAATGTTGGAAATCAGAATGTATTGGGTTTAGATGTATTTTTAAAAAAACGACTTAATGGCTTTAATACTTNGGTAAGCTATTCTTTCAATAGAGCAAGAAGTAAGTTTAAAAATTTGAATGAAAACAAATCCTTCAATTCAAAATCTAATGTTACACATGCTGTATCAACAGCTGTTAGTTATAAGAAAGACGGATTTCAGGCATCACTAGGTTGGAAATGGCAAACAGGAAGACCTTACACCATCGCGGAAGAAAGCAATGATGGTTTAGATTTTAATAACGGAATTAATACAGGTAAGCTTCCTGTATATCATAGGTTAGACTTGTCATCTACATATAGTTTTAATTTTTCGAAAAAGAGCAATTTAAAAGGGAAAGTAGGTGTTTCGCTTCGCAATGTTTATAATAGACATAATCTAATCACAAAAGAATATAGAGGTAATAACAGTTTGAGTGATTCAGTAGAACTTATAGAGCGTTATTCAATAGGTATTACGCCAAACATTATGTTTAGATTGTACTGGTAAATAAAAAGACAGCTGTTACAAGCTGTCTTTTTCGTTTTTTGATTGATTATTTTATTTAGAATCTGATGTTAAGGTCTATATCTTCATTTTCAACCTTAAATTTTGCATCATCATATTGAGGTGGACCAAAAGACATTACATTATTGGACATTCCGTAATCTTCTTTTGGCATGCCATTGGTTTCGTAGTCCATATTCTTGTTGTTGTTTTCATCATGAAGCGCTAAAATGGCATATTCGCCAGGTTTTACATTGTCAAAAGTGATGACAACTTTATTGTTTTCAATATTAGATTCACCACTCATTACTCCTTTTCCTTTCATAAAAGTTTCCGAAGTATGAAGTGATAATAGAACAGTACCTTCATTATTCTTCACGTTATCTATAGTTACCGTTATTGTAATACCTTTTTCAGAATCTTGAGCAAACGAAAATAGCGTTGTAAAAACTAGAGCGATGGTAAATAGTAAATTTTTCATAATAGTTGTGTTTTATCGGTTAATGACAGTTCAAATATCCGAAGGAACTTCAACTAAAAATAAAAGAAACTACCGAGTTGTAGTTTTAGTTGGATGAATTGTATTTTTTAAGTAGGAAGTAAAAAGTATTTAGTAGTTTACTAACAACTAAATCAAACCTCTAGCTTTAATCTCAAGATATTTGTTTATAGTATTTATAGTGAGGTTTTCTGGCTTTGTTAGAATAGATTGAATACCATGTTTTTGGAGTTCGTTTACAATCAATTTCTTTTCATAAATAAATTTTTCAGCAATAGTTTTTTGAAAAATTTCAAAAGTATTAGCAGCCTCATGCTGAGTTAGCTTGTCCAGTTCGGTATTTTGAAAAAATATTACCACTAGCAAGTGATTTCTTGCCATTGCTTTTAAATAGGGTAATTGCCTATGCAGCGCGTCTAGAGTTTCAAAATTAGTATAGAGTAGAAGAAGACTACGTTGTGTAAGACTTCGTTTTACATCTATATATAATCTTGAAAAATCGGATTCAGAAAAATCGGTATTTACATTATATAGCGTTTCTAGAATCTTATTCATTTGAGAAGGTCTACGCTCTGCCGAAACTTTATTTTCAACCTTTCGAGAAAAGGTAAACATACCAGCTTTGTCCTGTTTTTTTAAGGCAACATTGCTTATGACCAAAGCGGCGTTAATAGCATAATCGAGCAGGCTTAAACCTTCAAACGGCATTTTCATAGCTCTGCCTTTATCTATAACACTGTAGATGGGCTGTGAGCGTTCGTCTTGATATTGATTCACCATTAATTGGTTACGCTTTGCAGTAGCTTTCCAATTAATGTTTCTGATATCATCTCCAGAAACGTAATCCTTTATTTGCTCAAATTCCATGGTGTGACCAATGCGTCGGATTTTCTTCAAACCATATTCAAACAATTTGTTAGAAAATGCTATAAGCATATATTTTCTAAGCTGCAAGAACGAAGGATAATTTGGAACCATAGCATCCTTAGCAAACTGAAATTTTCTAGTCACTAAACCTAAAGGGGAATTTGTGTAGATATTCAAATTACCAAAGTAATATTCACCACGTTCCAAAGGTCTTAAGGTATAGGTGATTTTCTTTTCTTGGTGTTTTACGAGTTGCGTTTTTATTTCAAAATCGCGCTTTTGGTATTGAAAAGGTAATTCATCTATAAGTAATAAATCGGTGGGGAAATTATAGTTGTTTTCTAAAGTTAATTCAATGGGATTATCATCACCGTTACTTAATTTTTCTGGTAGAATACGTGAGGCTTTAATTCCTTTTTGTTTAAATAATAAGATAAAATCAACAGCAATTAAACCTAAAGCCACAAAAAATAATGCCGTAACCATACTTAACAAACCTTCAAAAATGTAGGATAGGATAAATAGCGCTACAAAAATCATAGCAACTAAGAAGAACCTAAAAGTGAGATAAGTATGTTTAAAAAAGCGTTTCACTATCTTGGAATCTCTATGGTTTCTAGAATTTGATCTACAACTTTATCTACTGTAAAAGCTTCCATTTCGCGCTCTGGTGTTAATACCAAACGATGTTTTAGTACAGCTTTGGTACAACGTTTTATATCATCTGGAGTTACAAAATCTCTTCCTTTTATAGCTGCGTTAGCTTTGGCAGCATTTAAAATAGCTATTGAGGCTCTTGGAGACGCTCCTAAGTATAAGTTAGCGTTGGTCCGTGTATTGTGAATTATAGAAGCAATGTAGTTTAGAAGGTTATCCTCAACTACAATTTGTTTTATTAAATTTTGATATTTTTTAATGACATCTGCAGATAATACTGAGGTGATAGTACCAAAATCCATGGTGTCTTGTCTATGATGATTATCAAGTAAAATTTGAACTTCATCTTCTAGTGAAGGATAATCAACTTCTATTTTAAACAAAAAGCGATCCAACTGGGCTTCTGGTAAGCGGTAAGTTCCTTCTTGCTCAATTGGGTTTTGGGTAGCAAATACTAAGAAAGGTAATTCCATATCATAACGATCACCATCCATAGTTATTTGGCGTTCTGCCATCACCTCAAATAAAGCGGCTTGTGTTTTTGCAGGCGCTCTGTTAATCTCGTCAATCAGTACAATGTTTGAGAAAATAGGCCCTTTTTTATATTCAAACTCATTACTTTTTACATTGAAAATAGAGGTTCCTAGAATGTCACTAGGCATTAAATCTGGTGTGAACTGAATTCTACTAAAGTCAACATCTAAGGTTTTTGCCAATAACTTAGCTGTTACGGTCTTTGCAACACCAGGAACACCTTCAATAAGCGAATGCCCATTGGTAAGTATAGAAATGATAAGCAGTTCTATCATTTCATTTTGACCAACAATAAACTTTGCAATTTCAGTTTTTATTTGCTCAACACTTTCTTGTAGTGGGCTGAGATCTATTCGGCTTTTAAAGTCTTCAGAAGTATTTCCGGAAGCTTCTTCGTTAGGAGAAGTGTTCTCTGTATTAGGAGTGCTTTCAAATTCCTCTGATGATGGATTGTTTTGTTCTTCCATTATAACTTGTGTTTGGTAAAATGTTCAATTTTTTTATTTAATTCTATGAGCTCTTGCTCACTGTGCTGTTTTTTTGATTTTAAAAATACTAAGTAATCCACTAAAGCTTTGGAGTCTTCTTTAGAATTTCCTGATTTTATGGCTAGTTTTTCAATAAAAGATTGATTTAGGTTTTGGGTATCTAAATAATAGTTAGATCTCACAAATTCTAAAAAATACTGAATCTTTTTTTCAATGATATTTGTAAAGTCACCATGTTGATAATAGAGTTCTCCAATTGTTTTTGTGAAATCTACTGTTGCATTTTCAAGTTTATTGATAACAGGAATAATACGCTGAACACGTTTTCCTCTGAAGATTACAAAAAGAACGAGTCCAAACATACTAATATAAAAAGCCCAACGTAAAGCCGTATTTTGAAGAATATAGCGCAAAGGACTAGTTATTACTTTTCGTCCACTTTTATAATTGTTGTCCCAAATAATTTGTTGCTTTGGTAGGTACGACAACACGGTTGCTGCATAATCTTCTTTGTCATTTAATAAATGATAATTGGTAAACGCAAATGGATTAGTGTGCAGAATAAACTGACCACCATTTTCACCTATATCAACTCTAACGAGATTAGGGTTGATTTGTTCTGTATCATCTTCATTATTAATGGTTGTGGATGTCCCTAAAATCGTTGTTTTTAAAGTGTCTATAGAAGTGAAATGGCTATTTTCAATAACATCTTTAAATATCCTATTATTCTCTTTAAGACTAGGACTGGTAAATTTATTATCAGATTGTTTTTTGAAAAGGTAGGAATATTGACGTTCTGTACTAATGTTCAAAGAGTCAATAACATTACCATAAATATGTGTGCCACTTATGAATACGGAATTTCCTTTTTCAACAAAATCCATAAGAGCTTCTGATTCTTCACCATCAAACCGTACAACATCGTTTATGAAAATTAGAGATTTGGTTTCAGAAGAATCGATGTCTTTCAAATATTGATAAATTGACTGATTAGAAACCAAAATGTCACCATTAGAAAA
Source organism: Cytophagaceae bacterium (assembly GCA_002710685.1). GTDB lineage: Bacteria > Bacteroidota > Bacteroidia > Flavobacteriales > Flavobacteriaceae > Leeuwenhoekiella. The sequence continues at coordinate 7,022 of PALD01000002.1, forward strand.
GGTGTCAAGTTCATTGAATAACACATAGCAACCTAAAGGAATCTTGTCGGCAGCAGAGTAGGAGTCGCGCCAGTTCAAAGCTTTTGGCTTTGTAACTTCTGCAATCATCATAAAGACAATGACGGCTCCAATAATATAAAGTGCTACTTTTGATCGTTTATCCACGTACAGAAGATTTTATAAGAGCATTAAAATCCTCTTTGTTTTTTATGAACTTGGTTTCATCTATCGGAAATTCACCATACCAAACATAATCATATATATATGATACACGTTTGAAAAGGTTTTTGGTGTCACTGTTTTTAATCTCATTTAAGTAGTCAGAGTTAGTTTTCTCATAATGCCATTCTATAATTTTTTTGTTTGCTAATACCTTTAGTGATTTTAGGTACATGTAACGTGTAGCCAATCTATAGTTATTCTCTTTTAGAGCCTTTTTGATGAGTTTATCAAAATCTACTTGTTTTATATCTTCTTCAACATAGCTAAAGCCTTCTATATCTTTATCTTCTGTTTTAAAAACAGAACTTACAGGATTTTGTAGAAGGAATTTTATCAAAAGGTAAAGTACAATAATGCCTAAGAGTCCGTAGATAATATATTCAAGTGTTTTGTAGTCTATAAAATCAATGTCAAATCCAAATATATCACCTAACCAATTGAAGAATTTTCTAAGAACACGTTGCACAAGGTTAATTCCTCCAGTATCATTTATTGAATAGTTGAAATCGTCACCAGAGTAGTTATCTTGAAAATTATCTTTAAAATAGGTTACATCAAGGTTAGAAGAATCTCTTTTTATCAAAGTATCCTGTGCCCAAAGTATTGAGTTACAAAATGAAGTTATCACAACAGCACTTATATGTTTATAAGTAAGTTTATTCATTTACACCAATTTGATCTATCTTCTTTTGTAAAAACAGATTGTATTTAACCTCATTGAGGTTGTAATATAGAATGCCGTATGATAATTGAGATAAAGCCTGAGTATATATAAAAGTTAGAATGAAAGCAGCAAAACCTAAAGTAAATACTAAGGTAGCAAAAGTACTGGTGGCAATATCTACACTACTTTCAACCGAAAAGTAAACATAAATTCCAATAATAACACTTGGTATAGAAATTATTAATCCGGTGATCATTAAATTTAGAATTCCGATAACCAAACCAAATAAAACCACGCGCCAAAAATTTGAAAATGTAAAATCAAAACCTTCTGAAAGTGCTTCGCCAAAAGACTTACTTGTAGTAAAAATAGACGTGAAAGTAAGTCCAAATATAGCAGCTAGTGTAAAACTTAATCCATATTGAACAATCATTCCTAGCAAAGGAATGAAAGATACAACCATTGAGATAATTATATAGACAACGTAGATTAATACACCTATTAGAAGAAATAAAATGATTGTCCCAAAATTGTTTATAATACTTTTCCAAATCCGTTTAGAGTTTACTAATCCCTAGTTATTGGCATAATCTGCTATATAAGCACTTGAAAAACTATAATTTAATAAAGCTGTAATAAAGATGATTAAAAATAAAATAATACCTCCGGCTATAAGGTAGCTATCGGTTTCAACATTACTGCCCATTCCAAATCTAAAATCACGACTTGCTAAACCCATAAAGCCAGTAACCAGAAGATATGCAGAAATTAAAGTTAAAATAATACTTAGGGCATTATAGCGTAAATACAAATTAGTGTAAGCTTTAAAATTGTATTTTAAGAATAAAAAATAGGTGTTTATAATATCACCAAACGTACTTCGGGTTCTAAGTTCAATATACTTTTCGTTCACGTGGTTTGGGTTTTAGTTTTTATAATAGATTTGGCTTTATGTAAAGTTATAGGATAAATAATGTAGTAATACACAATTAAAAATAGCGATAAGAAAATAATGCCATAAGACAATACCGAAGGCATTTGCTCACCATAACGTGTTATAAAACCTTCAATAAAGCCAGCAATAATAAAAAACGGAATCGTACTCACAACAATTTTTAATCCGTCTTTGGCACCTTTCATAAAAGCGACCCTTCTTGAATACGTTTTTGGAAACAAAAAGCTATTTCCCATAACCAAACCAGCACAACCTGCAATAACAATAACTGATATTTCAATAGTACCATGCAACCAAATGGTTGAGGTTTTTTCAAAAATACCATAATTGTAAAAGAAAGTGATAAAAGCACCAAGCATAATGCCATTACTAAACAATATATAAACTGTGCCAACGCCGAAGAATACACCAAGAGCAAAAGCAATAATAGCAACTCTTATATTATTAATGGTTATGCCTAAAAATGAGCCAATATTACTACCACTTTTATAAACAGCCATAGGTTCCCCTTTTTCAATATTTTCTATGGTCATATTTACATAATAGTCACCCAGAATTAAGCGTACAAAGGAATCGTCATTCAAGGTTGAAATTACGCCAATGAGCACTGCAGACATGAAAATTAGAAATGTGTACAATAACGTTTTATGGTATTGTCTAAAAAATAAAGGAAATTCATCTCGCCAAAACGAAACAATTTTATTTTTAGATTCTTTTTTTGTGATATAGATTTTTTGATGCGCTTGAGATGCTAAGGAATTCAGATACAGCAAGGTCTTACTTCCAGGATAGTAAGTTTGGGCATAAGATAAGTCGTTAGTAAGTTGTATATAATATGAAGCTAAGTCGTCTGGATTTATTTTCGCATTATTATTGAGTGCGTTTTCAAAACCAATCCATTTTTCCTTATTTTGCTTCACGAAAGACGCTTCGCGCATAAAAAACAAATTATTAGAAACGAATATACATTTCCATGAGCAATTTAGCAATTAACACAGCACAAAATGTAAATCTAGACTACAAGCTCATCGGTTTGGGAGAACGTATGGTTGCTTTTTTAATAGATGGTATTATGCTTATTACGTATATGACTATAATGGAAAACCTCGTTGCCATATCAGAGATTTTTGATGCTGATACATGGACACAACGTGGATTCTTAGGGCTTTTTATGTTACCAGCATTTTTTTATTCAGTACTTTGTCATATTCTTTTTGGTGGACAAACAGTAGGAAAGATGATTATGAAAATAAAGGTTGTGAAGGTAGATGGTTCGCCAACAGAATGGTATAATTTCTTTGTGCGTTGGATGCTGCGTATTGTAGACTTATGGATATTTTCACCTTCAATAGGTATTTTAAGTATTCTACTTTCGGATAAAAAACAGCGTATTGGTGATGCTGCTGCAGGAACGGTTGTAATTAGTGTGAAGAAAAAGCACAAAATTACCAGTACTATTCTAGAAGATATTAACGACGACTATGAGCCTGTATTTAGTAATGTCACGCAACTCACGGACAAGGACGTTAGAATTATAAAGGAAGCGTATACCATTTCAAGAAAAAATAATGATTTTAAGACATTAACTATGCTTAAAAATAAAATTTGTGATACACTTGGTATAGAAACTAAACTTTATGATATTCAATTTATAGATACCATTCTAAAAGATTACAACTACTACACGCAAAATATGTAAACAAGATCTCAAAGTAGTTCGGGATTTCAGAGTATAAAAACTCTTTTAGGAAGTTTAAGTAGAAATAGCCAATAAAATGTTTTTTCAAACACTAGATATTTTAGGAACCATAGCATTTGCCATTTCTGGCGTGCTAGTCGCTATGCATAAACGTATGGATGCCTTTGGTGTATTGATTATTGCTTTTGTAACAGCTGTAGGCGGCGGAACATTGCGTGATGTTTTAATCGGTATAGCTCCAGTTTCTTGGATGCGAAATATGACTTTTGTTTATGTTATTCTTGGCTCTGCAATTTTTGCTGTAGTATTTAGAAATCAACTGAAACACCTAAGAAAATCCCTCTTTTTGTTTGATACTCTAGGTATAGGTTTGTATACAGTTGTAGGTATAGAAACCGCTTTAGTAGCAGGTTTACATCCTATAATTTGTATTGCGTTGGGTACTATGACAGCTTGTTTTGGAGGTGTAATCCGTGATATTTTGTGTAATGAAATCCCTGTGATTTTTAGAAAGGAAATTTACGCTACAGCTTGTATTCTTGGTGGAGCTACTTATTTTTTGTTACGGGTATTTCTAAAAGACGAAAACTACCTTTTTATCATTGCCGGACTTGTGGTAATTGTCGTGAGGTTAGTTGCTGTACGTTTTAAGGTTAGTTTACCGAGTATTTATAGAGAAGAAAAGTAGCAGTGACTGCTGCATTTTATTTATCTATTAACGCCACAGCTTTAGAATAACTTTCAAGTAATTGCTCTTCTTTAATAATAACATCGGTCATTGAGATAGATAAAAATATCGCTATTTTTCTAAAAGCTTCTTTGTTCTCGTCAAAATCCATCGTTATAAGACCAGACATTAGCAAGTTGGCAAAATCTTTATAAGCCCTTTGCTTAGTATAGATGTCATTGATAGCTTGAACATTCTTTAGTTTCATTTTATTGAATAAACCTGTTTGAATTCCGGTTTGATAAGCGCTATTAGAAAACGTAATTGTGTTTACTCCTTTGAAAAAGGTAGGCTTAAAATTTACTAAATCTTCTTTGTTTAGATAATAGCTTGTACTGTCTTTAACCATACGATGGTAGTCTATAACATGGCTGACCTTTGTTTGGTTGTCATGTATTTCAGCTTTTATATTTTCAACAAGCGATTTTAGTTTTTCACTTTCCTTACTATTAGCAGACCAATTTGAAATTATATACCCAAGAAATACACCGATTGTCACTGAAATTATCTGAATGAATAAGTCCGAAGTTTTATTTTTCATTTTCATTGAACTATTATTTAGGATGAATAAATATAATGTATTTATTCTTAGGTTTTTATAGTGCTTTAGTATGTGTGCTTTTTTTATAAAGTTCAATAGCTTTTAGATATTTTATGCCTCCAGACTTGGTCTGGTCATGTAAAAAACCATTTAATTCTGGGTGATTATCATTTATCCAATTGACGAGGTCTTCAACATTTTTAGAAAATTTCTCAACATTGAAAATATCATAAGTACTCTCAATTTTTGTTAGTTTTCCATTTAGAAAAGTTATTTCTTCAATAGTAATGATTGGCTGGTGATGAAGAAATAATATTCTTTCATCAACTTTTGAAAATTTAACCTTTACATTTTCATTGTCTTCTACAATGTCTAGAATTTTATAAGTCGGATTAAAAACTGAATCCCATTTTAGCCAATCTTCAACATATCTTTTTTTAGAGAACACTTCTGTATAATTGTATTCTGTCATATGAGTTGTAAGGCTATCTGCTATCAGCAAGTTCATAAGTGAACCATCAGAATCATCTAATGCTTTGTAATATTGTTTAGCAATGTTGAGATTTTCGTTTTCACTTACTGTATTCTTACAGTTTAGTGTTATGATTGCTAATATTATTAGGATGATCTTTTTCATTTGCACTTGTTTTCAATATATAAATCAAATAAGTAATTACAAAAACTGAAAGTGGGATTTGAAAAGTCAAGTAATTAAATTTTTCTATTGGTATTTCAGTCATGCGTCTTACGATTGGTGAGATCATAAGAATAAAACTTAATAGCTTTCCAAGTCTTGATTTTCCATATGAAATAAAATTTAGAAAGAATCCAATCATTCCTAAAACAGCAAATATTTGGTCAGGATTTCCAAAATGAAAACTTGTAAAAATCAGCCAAATAAAAAGTGGAATTCCAATTAGTTGTCCCATAAGAATTATGAGAGAATAAGAAATTAGAGTAATTATTTTTAATTTACTTTTTACCAAATTTATAATTACACTCTGCATTATGCTTAAATGATAAATCAGTCAATTTATTTCTTTGTGTAGTCACATTTGGAGTCAATAATTATTGCTTTTTTTATTTTATGATAACCTACGATTTCTTCTTGATAAAACCTTTTTTTACCAGATAGCTAGCGGCCACTTTTTTGGA
>PALD01000003.1 GCA_002710685.1 Cytophagaceae bacterium
ATATAGGCATCATTGCATTAATGGATACCCCTCGTGAAGCCGCCAAGGGAACCCTCAAAAAATTAAAAGAAATCGGCATTAAACGAATGATAATGCTTACCGGTGATAACCAGAAGGTAGCAGACGCAGTAGCAGAAGAAATAGGATTGACCGATGCCTGGGGTAGTTTATTGCCAGAGGAAAAGGTGAAAGCCATAAAAAAATTGAAAGAAAAAGAATCTAAGGTAGCAATGGTAGGTGATGGTGTGAATGATGCCCCTGCCATGGCAAACAGCACTGTAGGAATAGCTATGGGTGCTGCGGGAAGTGATGTTGCCCTTGAAACTGCAGATATTGCCCTAATGGCAGATAAGTTGGAAACCCTGCCCTTTGCCATTGGCCTGAGCAGAAAGGCAAAGGCTATTATCAAACAAAACCTTTGTGTCAGCCTTGGTATTGTTGCCCTGCTTATACCATCAACCATTTTTGGACTCGCAAATATCGGTGTTGCCGTTGTCATACACGAAGGTTCAACCCTGTTGGTGGTTTTCAACGCCCTGAGACTCTTGGCATATAAAAAAGATTAGAAAAATTGTAGCTTGAAAGAATTGGATTTTTAATTATATCCCCATCCTTGATTTTAAAGTATTTAACCTTAATTTTTTTTAAAAAATGAAGTATGAATTATTTAAAGAGTAATAAAAGAGGCTTAATGTAGTGGATGAAGATATTAGGACTCTAGCATTGCAATATGCAAAGGATTTCCATTTGAACAAAAAATGCTCAAAAGAAGAAGCATTGGAGCGTGGCATAGTTAAGGCAGAGATGTAAAAAAGAAAAATCTAATCTTAAAGTAAATAAGCAATATGGACTCGATGTTCGAAGATTTTAAAACAGACCTAGATTCCCTTAATCCCCTTGTTAGGAAAAAGGCACTGGAAATTGCCAAACAACTGGTGTTAAAGGAAAACTATACGGAAAAAGAAGCTATCACTAAGGCCATTATAAAAGCAGAGGAATGGTTTTACGATTTAGAAGGATAATAATCACTTAACACCTAAAAAAAATGTTACATATAATCGAGTTGGAAGAAAAAAATATTGTTGCAACAAAAGCGACCGGCACATTGGGAAAAGAGGATATAGAAAAAATCCATCCGCTTATCCACGCTATACTGGACAAGGGAATGAAGGTTCGGTGGTATTTTGAAATGGAAGATTTTACAGGCTGGGATTTTCCCGGTTTATGGGAGGACCTGAAAATGGACACGGCCCACGCAAAAGATTATGAAAAAATAGCGATGGTGGGTGAAAAAAATGGCAGGATTGGATTGCCCAATTTATGAAACCGTATACCAACGCGGAGATCAACTATTTTGATTTGGAAAGTAAGGAAATAGCTAAACAATGGATGAAAAAATAAAATAGATAATTATGGCACACGATCATTCACACGGTTCACAGAACTACGGAAAGGCTTTTGGTATAGGCATAGCCTTGAACACTATTTATGTAGCAGTAGAACTCTACTATGGATTTGTGGCAAATTCCTCCGCACTCTTGGCGGATGCAGGCCACAATGCAAGCGATGTATTTAGTCTAATCTTAGCTTGGGCGGCAATAAAAATAGCTACAAAAAGACCCTCAAAACGCTATACATATGGTTTACGAAAAACGACCATTTTGGCTTCGATGATCAATGGGCTTATCATCATTGCGGCTGCGGGACTGATCGCTTGGGACGCCATTCAAAAATTCCAAAACCCGGCAGAAATTTCCGGCAATCTCGTAATGATTGTGGCCGCCATTGGTTTGGTGGTAAACACCGGTACGGCTTTCCTTTTTTGGAAAGGTTCAAAAGGCGATTTGAACATACGCGGCGCATTTTTACATATGGCCGCCGATGCCGGGGTAACTTTAGGAGTGCTTCTGGGTGGACTTGCCATTAAATATACAGGATTGACGTGGATAGACCCTGCGCTTAGTTTGGTCATTGTACTGGTCATTTTATATAGTGCCTGGGGACTTTTGAGGGATTCCGTAAAAATAGCCATTGATGCCGTTCCCAAAAATATTGACATCGATGAAGTGGAAAAATATTTAATGAATATTGAAGGGGTCGAAGAAGTACACGATCTGCACATCTGGGCGATGAGCACTACCGAAACCGCACTTTCGACCCACTTGGTCGTTCCCGATGGGCACGAGGATCAATTTTTATATGATATCCGGGAACAATTGCACGATAAATTTGAGATAACCCATACCACCCTGCAAATAGAACAAGAGTTCGGGGATAAAGAATATAAACCCTATCAAGGTTTGGAATAATAAAATCAAGATGAAGAAAAAACAAAATCTAAGGGATATCGATACCCAGAAACATTCTGGCGAACATAGCCACGATGATGGCCATAACCATAGTAGTCCGGAAAAGGCATCAAAATTTAGAACCTACCTACCCGCTATTTTCAGCTTTGTAATGCTGATTGCGGGTATAGTTATCGATTATTTTGATACCTTCCCTTTTTTCGAGGGTTGGGTTCGAATAATCTGGTACGTTGTAGCCTATATTCCTGTTGGGTTTCCCGTTATTATTGAAGGTTGGAAAAGTATAAAAAATGGGGATTTCTTTACCGAATTCCTTTTAATGTCAATCGCAACATTGGGGGCATTTGCCATAGGCGAATATCCCGAGGGCGTGGCAGTAATGCTTTTTTACGCAGTCGGCGAGCTCTTTCAAAATGCTGCGGTCAAAAAAGCGAAGGGTAATATAAAAGCCCTTTTGGATGTTCGTCCCAATGAAGCCTTGGTATATCGAAAAAGCGATTATATTTCTGTTGATCCCGAAACGGTGGAGATCGGTGAAAAAATTCAGGTGCGCGTAGGCGAGAAAGTCCCGCTGGACGGGAAACTGTTATCCGAAAAAGCTTCGCTGAATACGGCTGCCATTACGGGCGAAAGCAAACCCGATACCATTGCCAAAGGCGATAAAGTCTTTGCGGGAAGCATAAATCTTGACGGTGTAATCGAAATCGAAACGACCAAAGAATTCAAGGACAGTTCCATTGCCCGTATCTTGGATATGGTACAAAATGCCACCGCCCGTAAATCAAAGACGGAATTGTTCATCAGAAAATTCGCAAGGATTTATACACCTATAGTAGTATTCCTTGCTATTGGACTGACCTTTTTACCATATCTATTTGTCGATAATTATGTTTTTGAAGAGTGGTTGTACCGTGCCTTGATCTTCCTTGTCATTTCTTGCCCCTGCGCCCTGGTTGTTTCGATTCCGTTGGGCTATTTCGGTGGTTTGGGTGCTGCTTCTCGCAACGGCATTCTTTTTAAGGGAGCGTCATTCTTGGATACAATGACCAAAGTAAATACCGTGGTAATGGACAAAACGGGAACGGTTACCAAAGGTGTCTTTAAAATCTATGAAGTCGTTAATAATGATGCTTTCCCGGAAGCAGAATTTATTAAATACCTGATGGCGATGGAAGAACAGTCCACCCATCCCATTGCTAAGGCGATATTGGAATATAAAGTCGAAGGTACAGATTTTGAAGCTTCCGAAGTATCCGAGGTGGCAGGAAAAGGGCTGAAAGGCACAGTAAACGGTAAAACTGTTTTAGTCGGTAACGAAGCCTTAATGACCTCAAACAATATTCAGGTCCCTGCGAAAACCAATACCATTGTAGAATCTATTGTAATGGTATCAATTAATGGGAAATTTGCAGGCTACGTAACTATTGCGGACGAACTGAAGGAAGATGCCCACGAAGCAATCAAACAAATCCGTAAAGCGGGAATATCAAGAATCATAATGCTTTCTGGCGACAAAGATTCAATTACCAAAGAAATTGGTAGGCAAATGGGCGTTGATAGTGCAATGGGCGGATTGTTACCGGAAGATAAGCTTAAGGAAGTGGAACGGCTCCAAAAAGAGACCGGTACCACGGTGGCATTTATTGGTGATGGTATCAACGATGCTCCTGTTTTGGCCACGAGTGATGTAGGTATGGCTATGGGTGGTTTGGGCAGCGATGTTGCCATTGAAACCGCAGATGTCATCATCCAGACCGACCAGCCTTCTCAAATTGCACAGGCCATTAAAATAGGGCGTTCCACAAGACGTATTGTTTGGCAGAATATCGGTTTGGCATTCGGGGTTAAAATTGCCGTTATGGTCTTAGGTGCCTTTGGGATGGCAACAATGTGGGAGGCCGTTTTTGCCGATGTAGGTGTTGCCTTTCTGGCCATCCTCAATGCTATTCGTTTACAGAAAATGAATTGGAAATAATATAACAAAATGTCCCAAAATAGAAGAAATAGAAGAAAAAAAATCAAAAACCATTCGAAAGTCAAATCTCAAAAAAAGAAAAGGTGAAGGGTATTATTGTACTGATTCTTTTGGTTATAGCCGCATTTCTGCTTTACTTTTTTGTGTTAAAAGGGAATATTCATAAGCATTGAATTTTTTATAAGTTTTTCAATAAAAATATATAGCTGAAATTTTAATGATTCCTAAAAAAAGATACCTTTGTTTATATTTAGTCTAAATAGTGCCCTCTCAACAATAGACAGCGCCGAAAAAATGATGAAAAGATGAAAAGCTCAACTATTGGCTGTCTTTCTTTTTGGCAGCATCTTTAATGCTTCGGGAGGGACTGGAAGCTTTTTTAATCATTGCGCTTATCTTGGCGCTAATACGGAGTACACCAAAGGCTAAAAAAGCTCTGCCCTATATACACGGCGGATGGATAACCGCTATTTTATTGGGCGTGGCAGGATGGTTTCTTTCAGATTGGATTATTGGCATAAGTGGATAGAATAGGGAGATAATGGAAGGGATGATTTCCTTGATAGCGGTAATCGTACTTGCCTTTGTCGGTTTTTGGCTTCACAACCATTCCCATTCCAAAAAATGGAAAGAGTTTATTGAAAAAAAGGTGGGGGCACAATTGAAGGGTGAAAGAATGATCGGGCTGGCATTCTTTTCATTTATGGTGGTTTTCCGCGAAGCTTTTGAATCGATCCTTTTTCTACAGGCAATTGGATTGGAAACCCAAGCTGGTGACCAATCATCTATCGGATTTGGGGTTTTGGCGGCTTTTGCATTGATAGGTCTGCTCGCATTCCTTTTTCTGAAATATTCCAAAAAAATTCCGGTAAGGCTGCTTTTCAGATATTCTTCCTGGGTAATTACCCTTTTGGCGGTAATATTGATTGGCAAGGGTATCCACGCTATTCAGGAGGCTGGATGGCTTTCTGTAACAGGTTTCCCTGCTTTTCTTAAAATAGATTGGTTGGGGATATATCCTACCACAGAGACTTTAATATCACAAGCGGTCTTGTTAGGGTTTCTATTGCTATTGTATTATTTGAGCAGTCATAGAAATAGGGTTGTTCAAGTCAAATAAGGAGGTGCGTAGAGTTGGTTTCCTCAATTATTTTTGAAAATTAAATACAAACTGAGAACATTTCAAAAGTTTTAAATCAAAACCCGTAGACTATTTTTACTGTTAACAAATTAAAAAAATGTTAATACGAACCGAAACTCTCAAATTTTCGTAAATTTGGCACAATGAAAAAAATCTTCAATAAAATAGTGTCTATTTTAATGGCATCTATAGTGCTGTTTACTACAACTTCGTTTGCGGTAGATATGCATTATTGTGGAGATTCATTGGTTGATTTTTCTTTAGTTCATAATGTTAAGACCTGTGGAATGGAGAATCAACAACCCCAAAAAAGCTGTGAAAAAGGTTTCTCTGAAAAACCTTGCTGTTCTGATACGCAAATAACGATAGATGGTCACAATGAATTAAAATCATCATTCAATAATCTAACTTTTGAGCAACAAGCCTTTGTTGTCACTTTCTTCTATACTTACATTAACCTTTTTGAAGGCTTGGATGAAAACATCATCCCTTTTAAAGATTATACGCCGCCCTATCTCATACGGGATGTGCAAGAATTAAACGAGACCTATTTAATTTGATTTTAAACAGTTCCCGATGATTATCGGGAAAATTAGCCCTGTGGTTCATACCATTTTGGACTCATTTTGTTGTGTTTAATCTTCTGATAAATCAGGATTTTATTCAATGTATAACTGTTTAATTATCAATACCTATGTTAAATAAGGGTATAAAATTCCTCATTGAAAATAAACTTATCGCTGTTCTTATGCTCACGATCTTTGTGGGCTGGGGCATCGTTAACGCTCCCTTTAACTGGGACACTGGTTTTCTCCCCACAGACCCTGTAGCGGTTGACGCCATACCCGATATTGGGGAAAATCAACAAATCGTTTTCACCAAATGGGAAGGACGCTCCCCGCAGGACATAGAAGATCAGGTAAGCTATCCGCTTACTACAGCGTTGTTGGGTATTCCCGGGGTGAAAACCATCCGCAGTTCTTCAATGTTTGGGTTTTCGAGTATCTATATTATTTTCGATGAAGATGTGGAATTTTACTGGAGCCGAAGCCGTATCCTCGAAAAACTCAATTCTCTGCCCAGTGGTTTGTTACCGGATGGGGTAAACCCAAGTTTGGGCCCCGATGCCACCGGATTGGGACAGATTTATTGGTACACCTTGGAAGGTCGCGATAAAGACGGAAATGTAACCGGGGGATGGGATTTACAGGAACTGCGCAGTATTCAGGATTATTACGTGAAATACGCCCTTTCTTCCGCTAGCGGGGTTTCTGAAGTAGCTTCTATTGGTGGCTTTGTGCAAGAATATCAAATAGATGTCGATCCTGAACTTATGCGCCAATATAATATTGGTCTGAGTGAAATTGTCAAAGCGGTTAAGGAAAGCAATAAGGATATTGGCGCACAAACACTGGAAATAAACCAAGCGGAATATCTGGTGCGCGGCCTCGGTTATGTAAAATCCATTGCCGACATTGAAAACGCGGTCGTTACTTCCGAAGATTATACTTCAATACGCATTAAAGATATAGCCCACGTACACTTAGGCCCTGCCCCACGCCGGGGGATTCTGGATAAGGAAGGAGCTGAAGTAGTAGGTGGCGTTGTCGTGGCCCGTAATGGAGCAAATCCGATGGAGGTCATCAATAATGTAAAAGATAAAATAAAAGAGCTGAGCTCCGGCTTACCTTCAAAGAAATTGAAAGATGGCCGAACCTCACAACTCACCATCGTTCCTTTTTACGACCGTACGGAACTCATCCAGGAGACTTTGGGTACACTCGATGAAGCCTTAACCCTTGAAATATTGATAACGATACTGGTAATCATTGTGATGGTCTTCAATTTAAGGGCTTCCATACTTATTTCAGGATTATTGCCCGTTGCGGTACTAATGGTTTTTATTGCAATGAAATTTTTCGGCGTAGATGCCAATATTGTGGCCCTTTCGGGAATTGCGATTGCGATTGGTACAATGGTGGATGTAGGGGTCATTCTCTGTGAAAATATTATTAGGTATCTGGACGAAGAGGATGCGCGGGTTTTAGATGGTGAAACAAGGCAGCCCATTAATACGCTCGTCTATAATGCTACTGCTGAAGTTTCAGGGGCAATTGTCACAGCGGTGCTCACCACCATCATAAGTTTTATTCCTGTGTTTACAATGATAGGTGCCGAAGGGAAATTATTTAGGCCCTTGGCTTTTACCAAGACTATGGCACTTACGGCATCCATTATTGTTGCCCTGTTCCTAATCCCGCCTTTTGCGGCATTTCTTTTCCGAAGAAAAAGCATTCGGAAAACGACCGGGCATATCATCAACGGGCTTTTGATCCTTTTAGGAGTAACAGCAATAGTTTTTGGGTATTGGATGGGCCTTATCCTGATCGCCTTTGGAATTGTAGGGTTTTTAAAGGATGCGAACATTGCATCAAAAGTTTCGGACAGACTGTGGCTTTCAGAAAAACGGGCGAATGTTGTGAATATGATTATTTCGGCAATAACCATTATATTTCTTTTGGCAGAGTATTGGCGTCCCCTGGGATTTGACCGTAGCATATTGATCAACCTTCTTTTTGTTGGGATTATCTGTTTTGGACTTTTAGGAGCGTTTTCGTTGTTTAGACACTATTATTCCAGCATTTTGAAATGGGCCTTGAAAAATAAAGTACTATTTCTCTGTATCCCAACCACCGTTTTTATTCTGGGTATTCTTATAATGACCAATATTGGCAAGGAATTTATGCCCTCGCTGAACGAGGGCTCCTTCCTGCTAATGCCCACATCGCTTCCCCACGCAGGGGTAGCGGAAAATAAACGGGTGTTGCAGCAACTGGATATGGCCGTGGCAGGGATCCCAGAGATTAAGACCGTAGTGGGAAAATCGGGCCGGACAGAATCGGCGCTTGATCCCGCTCCCCTATCGATGTATGAAAATATAATCCAGTATAAATCGGAATATATGGAGGATTCCGATGGAAAACCCCAACGCTATAAAGTAAACGAAGATGGGTTTTTTATGCTGAAAGATGGCGGTTTGGTGACCAATCCCAACAACGAGGTTACCAATTCGGAAAACTACAAAAATGCTAAAATTGAAGATCCGTTCCTTATTAACACAGGAAACCTTATACCGGATGAAGACGGGGAATTCTACCGAAACTGGCGTCCAAAAATACAATCCCCCGATGACATCTGGAACGAGATCATAAAGGTCACCAAACTTCCGGGGGTCACCTCCGCCCCTAAACTGCAACCCATCGAAACCCGTCTGGTAATGCTGCAAACTGGGATGCGGGCTCCTATGGGCATCAAGGTCAAAGGTCAGGATTTGAGACAAATTGAAGCCTTTGGACTGAAATTGGAGGACATTCTAAAACAGGCGAAAGGCGTAAAAAGGGAAGCTGTTTTTGCAGACCGTATCGTTGGCAAGCCCTATCTGTTGATCGATATAAAAAGGGAACGGCTTGCCCGGTACGGCATTTCCATAGAAGATGTACAAGAGGTCCTTCAAGTAGCCGTGGGCGGGATGCCGTTAACGCAAACCGTGGAAGGCCGTGAACGCTATGGCGTCCGGGTGCGATACCCCCGGGAACTTCGCGGAAACGCCGATGAACTCAAAGATATTTATGTACCCGTCTCAACTGGAAACCCGGTCCCCCTCGGGGAATTGGTAGATATCCGTTATGAAAAAGGGCCACAGGTCATCAAAAGTGAAGATACATTCTTGGTTGGGTATGTTTTGTTTGATAAACTCGATGGCTTTGCCGAGGTGGATGTCGTGGAAAATGCCCAGGCACTGATCCAGGAAAAAATCGATAGTGGTGAACTTACCGTCCCAAAAGGGATCAATTATCAATTTACTGGCACATACGAAAACCAAATACGGGCGGAAAAAACCTTATCGATAGTAGTTCCGCTGGCACTCATCATTATCTTTTTGATACTTTATTTCCAATTCCGTTCCGTTTCCACTTCGTTGATGGTTTTTACGGGCATTGCGGTTGCTTTTGCCGGTGGGTTTATAATGATATGGCTATACGGGCAGGACTGGTTCTTCAATTTCAACTTTTTTGGGGAAAACCTCCGGGATCTTTTTAATATGAAGACCATCAATCTTAGCGTGGCAGTTTGGGTGGGCTTTATCGCTTTGTTTGGTATTGCCACCGATGATGGAGTGGTAATGGCGACCTATTTGACACAGACCTTCGATAAAAATGATCCGGTGGACAAGATGGCCATTAGGGAATCTGCCCTGATCGCCGCCGAGAAACGTATCCGTCCCTGCCTAATGACAACGGCAACCACCATACTTGCTCTGTTGCCCGTTTTGACCTCTACCGGAAGGGGAAGTGATATTATGATACCAATGGCAATACCCAGTTTTGGAGGGATGATCATTGACGTTACCTCTTACTTTATTGTGCCTGTTTTATTCAGTTGGAAAAAGGAGGCATCCCTTTCGCGGAAGCGGAAAAAGATGCTGAAAAACAACTCCAATCCTAAAAATATCGCATAATGAGAAAATTGAACAGACATAGCGTTGTTTTCACTTTAGGTTTTTGTTTTATGGGGATAATCGCCAAAGCGCAACAACTGCAATCCTACATTCAAGAAGCAGAAGCAAACAACCCACAAATCCAGTCTTACGAGCTGCGCTATAACATTGCAGAAGAAAAAGTAAACGAAGTACACACCTTGCCTGATACCGAGTTTGGGGTGGGCTACTTTGTTAGCGAACCCGAAACCCGTACCGGTGCGCAACGCGCCCGTTTTTCAGTCAAGCAGATGTTACCCTGGTTCGGTACGATCACGGCAAGGGAAAATTACTCCTCTTCAATGGCCGATGCGGAGTATATTGAACTTGTAATTGCCAAACGAAAACTCGCACTTTCCGTTTCCCAATCCTATTACCGGTTATATGCCATTACTGCAAAACAAAAAGTTTTGGATGAAAATGTCCAATTGCTCAAAACCTATGAGCGGTTGGCACTTACATCGGTAGAAGTTGGTAAGGCTTCTGCCGTAGATGTCCTTCGGTTGCAGATCAGGCAAAACGAACTGCAACAGCAAAAAGAGGTTTTAGTAGAGGATTATTTGGCTGAAAAAGTCCAGTTCAATAACCTACTGAACAAGGAAGAAAATAAGAAGGTTACCCTAATGGATACGTTGGTGATCCCTTTTGAGGATATGCCATTTTCCAAAGATGGTTTGGCGATGCACCCGGAGCTTTTAAAATATGATAAACTATATGAATCCATAACGCAATCAGAGTCCCTAAACCAGAAGGAGAGCCTGCCCAACATTGGTTTTGGCCTGGATTATATTCCGGTAGCAGAACGTCCCGAAATGAATTTCAACGATAACGGAAAGGATATTGTGATGCCAATGGTTTCGGTGTCCATTCCCATATTCAACAACAAATACAGCTCCCGCACTAAACAAAATGAACTGCGCCAACAAGAAATAACAGCCCAAAAAGATGAGCGGTTGAATACCCTGAAAACCCTTTTTGCCCAGGCCAAACAAAGCAGGAATTCTGCAAAGATAGCGTTCAACACCCAAATGAAAAACCTGAAACAGGCCGAGAATGCAGAAGATATATTGATAAGGAACTATGAAACCGGAACAATAGATTTTAACGACGTTCTGGACATTCAGGAACTGCAATTGAAATTTCAGATGAATCAAATCGAGTCGGTTAAAATGTATTATGTGCAATCGGCCATTATTAATTATTTAACCAACTAAAAATGGAAACAACAATCTACATAAAAAATATGGTCTGCGACCGATGTATCAAGGTTTTAAAGACCGAACTGACCAACGAAAACATTAAGGTTTTGGACATAAAACTAGGGGAAATAACGGCCGATATTCAAACCAAAAAAGATAAGCAAACCATACAGAAGGTAGTAGAATCGAACGGGTTTTACATTATTGATGGGGAGAACTTTAAACTGGTTGAACAAGCGAAGCTCATACTTATCAGCCTTTTAAATAACCTGCCCTTGTCAACCAATGAGAGGCTTTCAGAAATACTTTCAAATGAAATGTACCACGAATATTCTAAAATAAGCAAAATATTCTCCTATAACGAAAAAATAACCATTGAGAAATATTTTATTAAACTCAAGATCGAAAAAGTCAAGGAACTGATACACAATAGGGAGTTCAACTTTACCGAAATAAGCCAATTATTAAATTATAGTAACCTTACCCATCTGAGCAACCAATTTAAAATCGAAACCGGCATGAGCCTTACAAAATATAAGACAATGGAAAAGAATTTTAGGAATTCATTAGACCAGATTTCCTAATTGGCAGAATCGATAAAAGCATAGCTAAAGAGCACAAGATTATATGTTAAGTAACTATAAAAGTAAATAGCTATTTTTATGACAGAAGATGAAATACACCAAAAAACAAAGAAGCTTTTTGAAGAAAATATGATCACCGGATATTCAAAGACCGCAGACCATACCTATCATTATACAAAGCCATCTCCAGAGACGTACCCCTTTCAGTTTTTCTGGGATACCTGTCTACACGTTTTTATGTTAACCGCCCTGGGCGGCAGTGATAATGTGGATATGGCCAAAAAGCATATTAAAAGTCTTTTTGCTTTACAGAAAAACGATGGTTTTGTAGGGCACATGATCTATTGGAACAATATCATTCCCGGGAGGATCACCGATATTTTTCAGTCCAGGCCAAGTTTAAAGTTCGGTCTGCTGCGTACGCACATGAGCGCCTTGATCCAGCCTCCGCTGGTAGCTCAGGCAGTTTTAAGGATTTATGAAATGAATAACGACAAGGAATTTTTCAAGGGTTTTCTGCCAAAACTGAAAGCTTATTATAATTATATAGCAGAAAATAGGGACTTTCAGGGGGATGGTCTGATCTCGATCATTTCACCGTTTGAATCTGGAATAGACTGGAAACCCTCTTTTGATGAGGTAGTAGGATTCAAACCAGGTAAAGCAAATTGGAAACTTTTTTTAAAATTTGTAGCAGTTGATGTAAGGAATTTTTTCAGCGGTTACAATTTAAAAAAAATAGCAGATCGCGATTATTTTATGGTCAAGGAAGTTGGGTTCAATACGATTTATGCACAAAATCTAGAGGCTTTATCCCGCTTGTGCGAAATTATGCAAGATCCCGATTCTAAGGTATATAAACAAAGGGCCAAAAAATGTACAGCAAGTATGCTGAAAACCATGTATGATGATGAAACGGCCGCTTTTTATGATGTATATGGCAAAGGGAATAAATGCTTAAAAGTACTTACACCTACTATTTTCTTTCCATTGGTACTGGAAGGCATTCCCAAAAAACTTACTAAAGCTGTTCTGGAAAGGCACTTCTTTAACGCTGATGAGTTCGGGGTTCCTTTTCCCATACCTTCACTTGCGATAAACAGCCCAGCATTTAACCCGAAGGAGTCCCTTTATATATGGAGGGGGCCCTCCTGGATGCTCTTCAATTGGTTGCTATACCCATATTTCTTAAAAAAGGGGTATAAGGATGAGGCTGAAAGGCTAATGGACAGTATGTACCGTCTTGTACAAAAAAGTGGCTTTCGTGAATATTATGATCCATTTACAGGTGAAGGTCATGGTGCAAAGGATTTCACTTGGCCCGGATTAATCCTTGATATGATAAGACAAAAAAATAATTTCAATAAAGAAAGTGGCTCTTGAACAAAATGGATTACTTAGCATATTAAGAGTTCATTAGACTAAATTATATAAGTATAAACCATAATTATTAAACAATAATTTTAAACTAAACAATATTTTTAATTCAAAAACTTATTCAATGAAAAAATTAATAACAATTTGTTTTATAATGCTTTCTTCTTTGCTGTCTCAGGCTCAAACTGCAAACGGCTCAGAGGAAAATGTGGATAAGTGGCCTGAGCATGAATATAACCTTACCATTGCGAAGCAAACGGTAAATTTTACAGGCAAGGATGTGCAGACAATGACAGTAAAATGGAGGCATCCCGGGCCCAAACCTCGTTTTTACCCAAGGGGAATATGCCGTCATCCACGTAACGAACAAAATGGATGTAGAAACATCCATACATTGGCATGGCCTGATCCTGCCCAATTTTTATGATGGCGTCCCCTACCTTTCCACCCCGCCCATCAAGCCCGGGGAGACCTTCACCTATAAATTTGCCCTAAAGCAATCGGGCACCTATTGGTATCATTCCCATACCATGCTGCAGGAGCAGCGAGGCGTCTTTGGAACTATCCAGATCAACCCCAAAGAGAAGACCCTCGATTATGATAAAGACCTTATCATCGCACTCTCTGACTGGATGGACGAAGACCCAGCTTCCCAGCTTAAAAACCTAAAACGGGGCAATGAATGGTACCTGATAAAAAAAGGACAGATCCAAAGTTGGGATAAGATCATAAAGAAAAAAGCGATCGGTGCCAAGTTAAAAATGATTTGGCAGCGCATGCCCGATATGGCACTATCTGATAATTATTACGATAAGTTTTTTATAAATGGTGCCAGCACTCATGAGTACCCAGAATATAAGCCTGGCGAAAAGGTGCGCGTACGTTTTGTGAACGCTTCTGCCGCCACTTATTTTTGGCTCACCTTTGGCGGCAGGGACCCCATATTGGTTTCCGCTGACGGTATGGACGTTGTGCCCGTAAAACACAATAAAACGCTGATAGGCGTGGCAGAAACCTATGACTTTATAGTTACCGTCCCCGAAAGCGGCAAACTGGAGATCAGGGCCACCGCACAGGATGGTTCTGGCTTTGCTAATGCATACGTAGGCCAGGGGCCGGTACTAAAAGCTCCGATAGTGCCCAAACCCGACCTTATCCAGCTCATGAAGGACATGATGGCCATGGATATGAAGATGGGCGCGCCCGCCTCCAAGTTCAACCCGTCAAAAAACGATTCCATACAATACATGGAAAAGTACAGCATGAACATGGGCGAAATGGACATGGACAAGTCTAAAATGGATATGGATATGGACAAAAGCACCATGGACGATATGGGCAAAGCCGGGATGAAAAAAGATTCTGCAATGGCCATGAACGGGATGAAAAATTCAGCTAGCGGGAAAAAGGGAATGAACGTGAACAAGCAAAAGGATTCAACCGGCGGTATGGGCATGAAGGATTCCAACAAAATGTCCATGAACAAAATGTCGGGAAACGAGATGGGCGGCATGAAGATGGGCTATACCGTTCCCGCAGATAAGGTCATAGGTGACAATATGAAAACCGGCGGAAACCCGGAATTTAACTACGATTACCTGAAATCTCCTGTTAAGACCACTTTTTCCGGGGATAAACCGGTACGGGAAATGCTCTTTAACCTGACCGGGAATATGAACCGATATATTTGGAGCATCAATGGTGTACCGCTTTCGGAGACCGATAAGATCAAGATAAAGCAGGGCGAGGTCGTGCGCATCACGCTTAATAACCTCACGA
Organism: Cytophagaceae bacterium; assembly: GCA_002710685.1. GTDB lineage: Bacteria > Bacteroidota > Bacteroidia > Flavobacteriales > Flavobacteriaceae > Leeuwenhoekiella. The sequence continues at coordinate 14,902 of PALD01000003.1, forward strand.
TGATGCACCACCCCATGCACCTGCACGGCCATTTTTTTAGGGTGCTCAACAAACACGGGAAATATTCGCCGCTCAAACATACCGTAAATGTGGCCCCCATGCAAAAGGTGGTCATTGAGTTTGATGCCCGCGAGACAGGTGACTGGTTCTTCCACTGCCATATCCTGTACCACCTCAATGGCGGGATGGCACGGGTCATAAGCTACGGCGGCGACAGGGACAAACGGCTCAAGGATTTTCCGCTGGCCAACCTGACCACCGAGGCCAACCACATGTTCACCTGGGGCGAGGTCACCGCGGCCAGCCACATGACCGAACTCTATGCCACAGCGACCAATATCAGGAACCAGTTCACTTTTAGGGGCGAATATGGTTGGAACAAAAATATGGAAGTCGAGGCGACCTATGAACGCTATCTCAATGATTATTTTCGGGTTTTTGGCGGTGTAAATGTTGAAAATGAGCTCGATGATAGTTTGGATAAGATCAATACCACGGCCATAGGGGGAATCCGGTATTTAATGCCGCTACTTATCAATGCCGATCTTAGGATAGACAATGAGCTAAGGCCACAGATCAGCTTTTCTAAAGCGACGATGATCTTCCCCCACGTCCTACTTTATGGGGAATATGTATACCAAGCAGATTTTGGATGGGTCAATGATTTTGAACCCGGTAGGGATTATGAAAAAGAAACCACCTGGCAGGTGGGCCTTGAATATATTTTGGGAAGAAACTTTTCCTTAATGGGAAGTTATGATAACCGCTTCGGTGTTGGAGGGGGGCTTTCCGCGAGATTTTAAAAAGCAATATTATGATGTACGAGTGGGACTGGTTGATTTTAATAGGCGTGATCATACTCGGTGTTTTTATTTATTCCGGGAGAAAAAATAAAAAGCTGAAAAAGCGGAAAGATGCCCTGAAAATACTGGATGAACGGTACGCCAAAGGCGAAATTACCAAGGAAGAATATGTAGAACGCAAAGAAACAATTAATCCCCACAATACCAATAATAAAAAACCCAAGGACAATAACAAATTGGGGATGTGATTTTCAACAAAGTAACCTATTATTAATTTAAATATAGAATATAGAACCTATGAAAAATTCAAAACTGATTTAAGCATTGAACAATTGTGTTGCGCATTGCAATTATTGTGCAGATGCCTGTCTTGACGAAGACAATCTCGAGATGATGGTAACCTGTATTAGGACAGATCGCGCCTGTGCAGAAATCTGCAATGCGACCGCTGCACTATTGGCCTTTGACCACGCTTCCGCGAAAGCAATGGTAGAGCAGTGCCGTGCCATCTGTAAAGAATGTGCCGAAGAATGTGAGAAGCATGACTCACAGCATTGTAAGGACTGTGCGGAAGCCTGTAAGAAATGTGCAGAGGCCTGTGAAACATACCTCGCATAATAAATTTGGATTTCCCCTTCTTGAGAAGGGGGAATCCTTATTAACCAGCTAAAAAATTAAAATGAAAGCACTATTTAAATTACCAATTGCAGCCTTGGCTCTAATCTCTTTTATAGGGTGTAAGGAAAAACAAACGGTAAAAGTCGATACCCCGGAACAGGTGAAGAAAGAAGAAAAAATGACAGCAGATGTTGCAGATCAGGATTTTATAGATGGGATGACCGGTAAGATATGGCATAACTATCTTGAAATAAAAATGGCATTAACAAACGATGATGCGAGCCAAGTGCAAAATATAGCCAAAAGCATGGCAGATTCTTTCGATCAAGAAAGAATGGAAATGAAAAATCTTTCTCAACAATTGGCAGACACCGATGATCTGGAAAAACAACGTGAACTGTTTGCGCAATTTACAGAAAAGGCAGGGCCAATGTTTGAAGATGCGCTATCTGGAGGCACGATTTATAAAAAATTCTGTCCAATGGCTTTTAATAACAAAGGGGCGTATTGGTATGCGGATATCAAAGGTATTTCCAATCCCTATTTTGGAGATAAAATGCCAAAATGTGGATCAGTAAAGAAAACAATTTCAAAATAAACAGGAATATTAATTCAATTCAATTTCAAAATGAGAAAACTTAAAATGACACTAGGTATCCTAACGATGACATTGGCAACCCTAACGGCAATGTCCTGTAAGGATGGGAAAAAGGACGGGGCAACAGCACCAATGTCCAATGAAATGTATCAAAATAATGACCAAAATCAGGAAGGGTCTAAAATGATGGCGGATAATTCTAGTAATAGTGCAACAAATACCATTATCGATAATTACCTGCAAATAAAAAACGCCCTAGTGACCGATGATCAGGAAGCAGCTGCCAAGGCGGGAGGTGATTTATTTGATGATCTTGAGGGTTTTGATATGAGCACTTACTCTTCTCAAGAGCAAAAAGAACTTACCGATATTATTGAAGATGCCAAGGAGAATGCTGAACACATCTCAGACAGTCCTATTGAGCATCAAAGGGAACATTTCGACTTATTGAGCAAGGATTTAATTGATATGATTGCGATAACAGGAACCGATAAAAAGCTGTATCAGGATTTTTGCCCGATGTACAACGATAATAAAGGGGCTCAATGGTTGAGCACTACCGAAGAAATCAAAAATCCATATATGGGCAGCAAAATGCCGGGATGTGGAAAAGTACAGAAAGAGATTAATTGAAATTAGTTAAAACCATAGGCTGGATATTAATGGTTGCTTTGGTTGTGATACAATTTTTTCCGATGAATCGCAATCAAAGTGAATCGGTGCCCGAAACTGATTTTATGTCGGTCAACACCGTGCCTGCCAACATTCAGAATAAGATAGAAGTTTCCTGCTATGACTGCCATAGCAATAATACCGAATACCCTTGGTACAACAGGGTTCAGCCGGTGGCGTGGTTTCTTGAAGACCATATTAAGGACGGAAAAGCAGAATTGAACTTCAATGAATGGGGTGATTATTCAGACCGGAGAAAGAACAGTAAACTAAGGTCTATTATCAGTCAGGTTGAAGATGATGAAATGCCGCTGGACTCTTACACTTTTATCCATAGGGATGCAAAATTTTCAGAATCGGAGAAAAAGGAAATTATAAAATATTTGACCAAACTTAAAAATAATCTATAACATCTAAAATTTAAGTGGTTATTGAAAAATAAAGTAAATAAAGTTATACCCGAAAAAAGGAAAGAATTTTTTTCATTGATTGGTTAGTTAGAACTTTCCTTTTTAGGGTATAGTGATAAAGTCCTGTAAGGGAAGGGTATTCTTAATTTAATTAGTTTAAAAAACCCCTTCCCTTGACAGGCACAAAAAGAAAGCCGATGAAAGATTGTTGCAAAACAGGAAATGAAAAAGAACAAAAGAAAGGTGGCTTTAAAAAATGGTTCAACTATATCATTTATGGAATTATAGCCATTATAATTATGGGGGCTTTGTGGCTCCAATTAACTGGAAACTAATTTAAAAACCATAGAAATGAAAACTTAACAACTATTTTTTACCGTATTGATGTTGGCCTTTTTTGGAAATTTTTCAAACACCTTTGCGGCAGATTTGAATCTGGTGTCCTTCAACAAGCTTGAAACAACAGTTGATAATACAACAGTCCCGATTGCCACCCTTGCTGCTTCCACTGCGGCTCAAGATCAGGTGACGGCAGACCTTGATGAGTTCCCCAACCTGCACCCGCTCGTGGTGCACTTCCCCATTGTACTGCTTTTGCTTGCTGTTGTTCTACAGCTCATACAGCTTTTTACCATGACCCGCACGATGGACTGGGTCATTCTGATGACGATAGGGGGCGGTTTTATAGGGGCTTATGTGGCCGCCAACTTTGTGCACCCAGATACCGAAGGCCTTACCGCAACGGCCAAAAGCGTGCTGGAGCAGCACGATAAACATGCCATGTGGGCCATGTGGTCGAGTGCTGCCGCAGCGGTGCTTAAAGTGGTCAGCCTGTTTTTCTATAAGCAGGTACGCTGGTTTGAGATCGTGGTCTTTCTTGTGATGGCCTTTGCCGGATATTCGGTAGCCTGGGCCGGGCACTATGGGTCGCAGTTGGTTTATATAGAAGGTGTGGGGCCACAGGGACAGTATATGGGCGAGGAACATGAAGAAGGTGGACATTCCCATTAAATGTAACAGATGAGAAAAGTATTTTAACAGCTTTATTTGAGTCAAGGCATTGACCGGTCTCGTAGCTTGGTTGCCCTAATTATGGTACATAGCTTTAACTTTTTTAATTTATTAAAGCTTGGATAAACATTTCGGAAATGGTTTGGTCTGGAATATTTGAGTCTTTGGGTTATACTTTTATTGAAAAGACATTTATCGATAAAATTTTTAAACTAAAAAAGCATCAGGTCAATTTATCCAAATTAATCCTGAACATGCGATCATTATTTAAATAGTTAAGCTATGAATTACCTATTATTAATTATAGGAATTTTAATTTATTTGACCATAGTTGTCGATATGATTATGACTACGGTAACTGTGAAAGGAGGGGGGTGGCTCACCAATAAAATTTCCAAATATGTTTGGAAATTCTTTTTACGAATTTGTATCAATAATGGAAAATCCAAATTTTTAACCCATGTTGGATATCTGCTCTTACTGTTCATTATAATATTCTGGGTTTTTATGCTCAACGTTAGCTTCACTTTGGTTCTATTATCTGATGATAGCTCGATTATAAACAGTACTACCAAGCAACCAGCAGACATATGGGAAAAAATATATTATTCAGGTTTTAGTTTATCCACTTTGGGAATCGGAGATTATATAGCAAACAGCAATGGATGGCGTTTTGTAACGATTTTATATTCTTTTACTGGCCTTATCCTGATAACGATGTCAATAACCTATTTCATCCCAGTCCTCAATGCTGTCATCAAAAAGCGCAAACTGGGTATACTTTTAAGTAGTTTAGGCAAAGATCCTCAGGGAATATTGCTGAATGCATGGAATGAATATAATTGGGATGCCTATCAATTTCAACTTTTAAGCTTATCAGACGAAATAGTTGAGCACAGTCAAAATCATCGGGCTTATCCAATAATCCATTATTTTTATAATAACAAAAAAGAAAAAGCTATTATACTTCAAATAGCTAGATTAAATGAAGCTATTTTCATTTTAAAGGAATATATAAAACAGGATATTATCTCTCAATCCAACCAATGGAACAATATAGATGTGGCCTTGGATAATTATGTGGAAGTAGTAATAGAGGTTAGTGGTGCAAAATTAACAGAGAATACTCCCAGAGGATCATCCCTGAACAAACTGAAGAAGATAGATTTGATACGTAAAGATATAGAAATTAAAAAACCTAGCGAAAAAATGCAGAAAAGACGAATGGTTTTATATCATTTAGTTAAAGAAGACGGGTGGGATTGGAAGGATGTTTTAGAGCCTTCTATATAATTTCATTTTTAATATATAAAATTAAAAAATCCGTAGCTAGCCAGACTGAATGAAATATAGAAAGACCGTGCAAAATTGAAACCTAAATATGAATTGAATAAAAACAAGCCATTATGAACGACTTTTTAAAACAATGGGGCGAAGCAGCATATACCACCACAGGATTTTTCTGGATGGCTTTGTGGGCATTCATGTTGGGATACATCATCAGTAGTATGACCCAGATTTTCGTGACCGAAAAATGGATGCAAAAAACAATGGGCGGTGCAGAATCCAAGGGTGTATTGCTGGGTACGTTTTTTGGATTTATAAGCAGTTCGTGCAGCTTTGCAGCTTTGGCAAGTACAAAGTCACTCTTCAAAAAAGGGGCCAGTTTTATTTCGTCCATCGCCTTTTTATTGGCCTCTACCAATCTCGTCATCGAGCTTGGGATTATCATTTCCATCTTTTTGGGATGGCAGTTCGTAGTGGGCGAATATGTAGGGGGGATTTTATTGATAGGGATCAGCTGGATTTTAATACGGCTCATCAATCCCAAAAAGCTCATTGACCAGGCAATAAAAAATCTTAAAAAGGAGGATGAAGATTCAGGAATGGACGATTGCAAAGATTGGAAAAAGCAGATGCAAAATGAGGATAGCGGGGGAAAAGTGGGCAAAAAATATAAAATGGAATGGCAAATGGTCTGGAAAGATGTAACCGTGGGCTTTACCATTGCCGGAATTGTTGCAGCCTTTGTTCCTGATGCGTGGTTTCAGACTCTCTTTATTGGTAGCGGTCAGGGCAATACTGACTTTTCTTTTTTTGAAATCCTAGAACACATTATCGTTGGCCCCGTTGCAGCATTTGTTACATTTATAGGGTCTATGGGCAATATTCCATTGGCTGCTTTGCTCTTCGGAAAAGGGGTAAGTTTTGCGGGGGTAATGGCCTTTATTTTTAGCGAATTGGTAGTATTCCCAATTTTAAGAATCAATGCCAAGTACTACGGCTGGAAAATGTCATTATTTATTCTCTTCTTACTATTTACTTCGTTAATTGGAGCCTCACTCCTTTTGCATTATTCTTTTGACCTGATGAGCCTGTTACCAGATCCTTCACAGGTAAAGGTTCAGGATAGTGAATATTTCAAGATCAACTACACCTTTTACTTAAACCTTGCATTTTTGGCAATTTCTGGATATTTAATTTATCTGGGATTTTTTAAAAAGAAAGATGTGGACAGCAAAATGGGCGAAATGGCTCCTAAAAGTCAACTGTTGGAGAACATCTTAAAGTATGCGGCTTTTTTCAGTTATATCTGGATTGCGGGAGGATTGTCTGTAAAATTTTTAATCCAATAAAAATGAAACACACTTATCACATAGAAGGAATGACCTGTAGTGGTTGCCGGAGTCACGTAGAAAAAACACTTTCCAATGTGGAAGGTATATCAAATGTCACTGTTGATTTGAATAAGGCCGAAGCTATCATAGAAATGGACAACCATATTTCCATCGAAAAATTTCAGGAGGCCTTAAAAAAAGATGATGGAAAATATAACATTCAGCCACTCAAAGGCTCAAAGACTCAGGCTTATTCGAACGAGGCAGATTCAACTTTCGTGAAAACGGATATAGCGGAAGAAAAGGGGATTTCACAAGCAATGGTCGAAAACTATCACATCCACGGTATGAGCTGCGATGGCTGCCGAAAACACGTAGAGGAAACATTGTCAAAAGTGGAGGGTGTGCGCAATGTGAACGTTGATCTAAAAAAAGAACAAGCCTCCATCGAGATGTATTCCCCTATACACATCGAAAAATTTCAAGAAGCTTTGCAAAAAGATGCTGCTGGATACAGTATCTATCAGAATGACGAACATCATCAAGATCACAAAAGAAAGGAAAAAGAAGCACCGAAGGATCAAGTAACGGGTACGTTCTATTGCCCGATGCACTGCGAGGGTGATAAGACCTATGATAAACCGGGCGATTGTCCCGTTTGTGGAATGGATCTCGTAGAAGAGAAAAATATTTCCGCTTCTTCTAATTCACAGCAATGGATTTGCCCAATGCACCCGGAAATTGTGGAAGATGAGTCCGGAAGCTGCCCAATTTGTGGTATGGACCTGGTGCCAATGGAACCCGATCTTTCTTCAGAGGAAAAAACGTATAAAAAACTGCTCAAAAAATTCTGGATTGCGGTGGCGTTCACCCTGCCCATATTTTTGATTGCGATGGGCGAAATGCTCAACAATAATCCTTTATACGATATTCTGGCCTTAAACTATTGGAACTGGATACAATTAGGACTGTCGCTTCCGGTGGTTTTTTATGCGGCCTGGATGTTCTTTGAGCGCGCTTACCGCAGTATTTTGACGTGGAACCTTAATATGTTTACGCTCATCGGCATCGGAGCAGGTGTCGCTTGGCTATTCAGCACCTTCGGGATGTTTGTACCTGGTTTTTTTCCTGATCAGTTTAAAACAGAAGCTGGTTCGGTACACGTTTATTTTGAGGCGGCTACGGTTATCCTAACCTTGGTACTTTTAGGGCAAATGCTCGAAGCCCGGGCGCATAGCAAGACCAATTCCGCAGTTAAGGAATTGTTGAAACTCGCCCCGAACAAGGCGGTCAAGATCGTTGATGGTCAAGAACAGGAAGTAGCTATTGATAAAATCGAACTTGGCGACATCCTTCGGGTGAAACCGGGCGATAAAATTCCCGTGGATGGGGTGATTACCGAAGGGGAAACGTCAGTAGATGAATCGATGATCACTGGCGAACCCATTCCCGTAAGCAAAACCACCGATGATAAAGTGAGTAGCGGAACGATAAACGGCAACCAGTCCTTTTTGATGAAAGCTGAAAAAGTAGGATCTGACACCTTGCTATCCCAAATTATCCAGCTGGTCAACGATGCGAGCCGTAGTCGTGCGCCCATTCAAAAGTTGGCCGATACGGTTTCGGGTTATTTTGTTCCAATCGTGGTGCTTATCGCCTTATTAACGTTCGGTATATGGGCTATTTGGGGCCCCGAACCTGCCTATGTGTATGCCTTGGTCAATGCCATTGCAGTATTGATCATTGCCTGTCCCTGTGCCTTGGGGTTGGCAACACCGATGTCAGTAATGGTAGGTGTTGGCAAAGGTGCGCAGAACGGGGTGCTGATTAAAAATGCCGAAGCTTTGGAAAAAATGGACAAAGTGGATACCCTTATCATTGATAAGACGGGAACCATAACCGAAGGAAAACCAACGGTAGAAAAGGTAGGGACGTTTAATAATTCCTTTTCCGAAGGAGAAGTGCTTCAATACATAGTTTCCCTAAACAATTTGAGCGAGCATCCGCTTGCGGAAGCTACCGTAAAATACGGAAAAGAACAAGAAACCAAATTTTTCAAAGCTGAAGGGTTCAATGCCGTTACCGGCAAAGGTGTGGAAGGCAATGTAAACGGCAAAAAAGTAGCCTTGGGCAATGCCAAAATGATGGAACACGCAGTGGTTACCTTTTCCGAAGAAATGAAAAATGAAGCCCAATCCTTCCAAAAACAGGGTAAAACCGTTTCCTATCTATCCATTGACGGTATGCCGGTTGGCTATGTGGTTATCAGTGATAAAATCAAGAAAACAAGCGTAAAAGCTATAAAAGAGTTACAGGATAAAGGGATAGCCGTAGTGATGCTCACGGGCGATAACCACGACACTGCCCGAGCGGTAGCGGGCGAACTCAACCTTGCCGATTTTAAAGCAGGGATGCTTCCCGAAAATAAATTACGGGAAGTAGAGAAATTACAGAAAAAAGGAAAAGTAGTTGCAATGGCGGGTGATGGCATTAACGATGCGCCCGCTTTGGCCAAAAGTGATGTGGGCATCGCAATGGGTACGGGTACGGACGTTGCCATCGAAAGTGCGGCCATAACACTGGTCAAAGGCGATTTGCACGGTATCGTAAAAGCAAGGAATTTGAGCGATGCGGTTATGAAAAACATTAAGGAAAACCTGTTTTTCGCCCTCATCTATAACACCTTGGGAATTCCGATTGCCGCAGGGGTACTTTACCCTTTCTTTGGAATCCTATTATCTCCAATGATTGCGGCTTTGGCAATGAGCTTCAGTTCGGTTTCTGTTATTGCCAATGCACTACGGTTAAGGGGTTCAACAATCGATTAATAATGGTAAAAAGAAAAACGGCAATAAAAATTAGAAAGGCACATCGGTATCTTGGCATCTTTTTGGGTATCCAGTTCCTTATGTGGACGATTAGCGGAATGTATTTCAGTTGGACGGATATTGACGAGATACACGGCAACCAATTCAGAAAAGAACCAACTCAGCAAACCACTTTTACCGATTTGATCAGTCCTTCGGAACTTCAAATGGATAAACCGATAAAAAACTTAGAACTCAGGGAAATTGCTGGAAAGCCTTTTTACTGGATTAATGACAATCAGCTTTTTAATGCTCTTACAGGTCAAGTGAAGAAAGAAATCTCTAAGAGTGAAGCTCTTGAAATTGCAAGTCGCAATATGTTAGCAGAACTAAAAATATCGAATATAGAGCGTATCGAGCAAGTGGGTGATTACAGCGAATATAGGGACAGGCCGCTTCCTGCCTTTGCTATTTCTTATGAAACAAAAAAAAATATAAAAGCGTATGTATCTGTTAAGGATGGTGCCTTTCAAACTTTGCGGCATCGTGATTGGCGGTGGTTCGATTTCCTTTGGATGACCCATACCATGGATTATCAGGGCAGGGATGATATCAATAACATAATACTGCGTTCCTTCTCAATTTTAGGGTTGGTAACGGTGCTGAGTGGTTTTGTTCTATGGTATATAAGCTCCCCTACAGTAAGAAAGATCAAAAAAAGAATTTAAAACAATTAAAATCAGAAAAATGAATTCAGAAAAACCAAAAAATGATGAAATGAAAAAAGGGAAGTATGGCAGATTTATGGCTATGCTAGGATTCTCTTTTATAGTCATGTATATTACAATGTACATGAATACTTATGAATGGGATCACATTTATTTCAGCCTTACCAGATTTTATATGACCTGTTTGGGGATTGCTGGGATGGCCGTGATAATGCTCTCTTTGATGTTAGGGATGTATAAAAACCGGAAAAAAAATATAGCGATTTATGTAGGCAGTTTAGTGCTATTTATCAGCGCACTTGGTTTAGTCAGGGCACAGAGCCCAATTATAGGTGATGTGCTATATATGAAAGCGATGATCCCGCACCACTCCATTGCCATTTTAACCAGTAAAAGGGCTGACATAAAAGACCCTGAAACTAAAAAACTTGCAAAGGAAATTATTGAGGCTCAAGAGCGGGAAATTGCGCAAATGAAAAAAATTATTTACCGACTTGAACACGATAGAGAATAAATACATCCTCCTTTTTTAAATTAAAATGAAAATGAAAAAAAGTATTATTTACATAATGTTGGCAATGACTATAGGTCTATTGGTGGGCTACTTTATTTTTGATGAGCCTTCTGATGATACTATGGTCAAAAATGATTCAACTAAGGTGTCTAACGACCATTTTGAAGAAACAGCTAATCAAATGTGGACGTGTTCTATGCATCCTCAGATTATGCAGCCCGAACCAGGTGACTGCCCCATTTGTGGGATGGATTTAATCCCAGCAGAATCAAGTTCAGATGGACTCGCGGCCGACCAATTTAAAATGACAAAAAATGCAATGGCCCTGGCAAATATTCAAACCAGTATAGTTGGGGATGCAGAAGGAAAAAATGGGAATATTATTTCGCTTACCGGAAAAATTGTAGAAAATGAGGAAGCAAATTCTGTTCAGGCAAGTTACTTCGACGGAAGGATAGAACGCCTCAATGTAAGTTATGAAGGACAGGAAGTCCGGAAGGGACAGCTTTTGGCAACCATATATGCGCCCAATCTTGTCGCGGCACAACAGGAGCTTATTACAACTGCATCGCTTAAAGAAAGCCAACCGGCACTTTACAAATCTGTAAGGAGTAAATTAAAGCTTTGGAAATTATCGGAAAGCCAAATCAACAGTATTGAAGAATCGGGGAAAGTACGTGAAAATTTTCCGATTTATGCCACGGTTTCGGGAACTGTTTCCGAGAAAATGGCGGAAGAAGGCGATTACGTAAAACAGGGTCAGCCTATTTTAAAATTAAGCAACCTAAACTCTGTTTGGGCAGAGTTTGACGCCTATGAAAACCAAATTTCCCTATTTAAAAAAGGGCAAGAAATTAAAATGACTACTAATGCTTATCCCAATAAGAAATTCGATGCTAGGATATCTTTTATTGATCCGGTATTAAACACCCAGACAAGAGTGGTAACGGTAAGGGCTACAATACAAAATAATAATAACCTTTTAAAACCGGGAATGTTTGTTGCTGGAAACATAGAGGGCGTCAGTGCTTCTAAAAAACAGCAACTTATTGTTCCAGCATCTGCGGTAATGTGGACAGGAGAACGTTCGGTGGTTTATGTAAAAACCAATCCTGACGAACCTGTTTTTGAAATGCGGGAAGTAACCATAGGGAATAGAAACGGTGAAATCTATACCATAACAAATGGTCTTGAAAATGGGGATGAAATCGTAATCAATGGTACATTTACGGTAGATGCAGCTGCGCAGTTACGTGGTAAAAAATCAATGATGAACCAAGGCGATGTTCAAGATGAAAACGCAATATCAGAAATGAAGATGGAACTATCTCAAGAAACGCAAAAGGCGATCAAGAAAAGCTTAAAACCCTATCTGGATATGAAAGATGCATTTGTGGAAGGGAATATTGCCGGTGTTTCTGCTTCCGCTAAAACTACATTGGAGCAAATACAATTAATACCAGAAAGTGATTTGGGGAAAATGGAACAATCCCACATCTCAAAAATCAAGCAAATGCTAATTGCTCTCAATGAAGCTGACAACATCAAAAATCAAAGAGATCATTTTGTTGTATTGAATCAAAATATGGTGCCCTTTGTAATGAATATTAAGAATATTGATCTTCAAATATTGATTCAGAAATGTCCGATGGCCAATAATAACAAAGGCGCATTTTGGCTAAGTGCCAATAAAGAAATACGCAATCCATATTATGGAGAGCAGATGATGACTTGTGGAAGTGTTATAGACTCAATTCTATAGTTAAGATATTTAACTTTCGTGGAGTTTTATGTCTATTTTTTACTATCAAATGAAAACATAAATTGCTTTTGGCCAAGGAAGTAACTATACTCGCAACTATTTACGACTTATCACCATTTGTCTGTGTGAACAGATCACTTGCTCACGGAAAAGATAAGTTAAATACCTAAAAAGATTAATTAAGACGAAAATAAAATCATATTGTTTTTACATCATTTCTCTATTAGTTTTTACATACGCAATCCCAACAATCTCTCCATAAAATAGAGCCGGATAATTATTTATTCTTTGTAATTCCTTTTATTTTTTAACAAAAAACATACAATGGACATCAAAACTCTGGATAAGGTTGCAGAAATCACTGCCCTATTCTGGATTATGAAAATTATCGCCACTACATTAGTCGAAATCATGGGCGATTTTATTGCTCACACCTTAGGACTTGGATACTTCGTAAGCATATTAATCACACTTGTTTTCTTTGTAGTTGTATTGAGCATTCGGCTTTTTACTAAACAATGTATACCACTTTATTTCTGATTGGTCACTATAGCAACTACCACACTTTGACAGAAATTTCAAACTTTATGGATAGAAGTTTAGGATTAGGATATACCTATTTCAAGAGCGATTAGAAAATAGTCAGTCTATTTTAAACTTCGTATTAATTGCCCTAATAAATGTAAATTTTTCTTATGGCTAATCTTTATTTTGGAAAGAAATTAAATGAATCATATTTTTTCAATCTGTTGCCGTCCATTCAACTTTTTATAATAAAACTTGAAACTTCTAGATTAGTTAAAACCATGATTTACAGGCAGACTTGAAGCTGGTACTACATCTTTACTAAAAAACAATAGGCCATCTTTAGATTTACTTTAGAATTTCTTAAAAATTACATTAGAAGATTTTCGGTTCTTGCGTAAAATGAAAATTTTGAACTATAATAAATATCCTACAATTTCTATTATTTTAAGCACTTACAATTCTGTAAAATGGCTAGAAAAAGTTCTTTGGAGCTATTCCAATCAAACCTATTTAGATTTTGAATTGATTATTGCGGATGATGGATCTACAAAGGATACAAGCGCATTAATCGAAAACTTCTCAAGTCAGGTGCCTTTTAAAGTAATCCATTTATGGCAAGAGGATAAAGGCTTTAGAAAATGCAAAATTCTTAATAAAGCTATATTAAATTCAAATGCAGAATACATAATAATGTCAGATGGGGATTGTATAGTTAGGTCTGATTTTGTTGAAACACACAAACTTAAAAGCGAAAAAGGCTATTTCTTATCAGGAGGATATTTCAAACTTTCGTTATCTATTTCAAAAATAATTACTAAGGAAGATATTGAAAATCAAAACTGTTTTAGTACTAAATGGCTATTAGAAAGAGGTCTTAAAAAAAATTTCAAAATAAATAAACTAAACTCCAGAGGATTAAAACAATATTTACTCAACACAGTCACGCCTACAAAAGCCACTTGGAATGGTCATAACTCATCCGGATGGAAATCTGATATAATTGATATTAATGGGTTTAACGAAAAAATGAAATATGGCGGAGAAGATAGAGAGTTTGGAGAACGTTTATTAAATAAAGGCATTAAATCAAAACAGATAAGATATAGTGCTATTTGTTTACATCTTGATCATTCAAGAAGCTATATAAACGATGTTGATTTGACAAATAATAATAACATAAGGAAAGAAACCAGAAATAAAAATATTGTTCGAACTCCCTATGGTTTAGACAGATATAAAATTTAGATTTACTTTAGATTGTCTTTAATTTTTATAAAGATTCTCTTTTGAACTTTGAAATGCTTAACATAAGGTATTCTTATAGAAGACATTTACTTGTATGAATAAATAAACTAAATGCCCATCTATTTGAAAAATTTGACATCATCGATTGTAATGATTACAATCGTTTTCACACTTGTTTTTTGTCCATACGCGTCTGCTCAAGATACGGATGAAAGCAGAGCGAAAATAGGGACTACCCAAAAAATTGGTGATTTAATCCTGTTTGTTTTTCCTGTAGCAACCGTAGGAACAAGTCTTATTATTGAAGATGAAAAAGGAGCATTACAATTTACTAAAGGGTTGTTACTCACAACGGTGGTTACGTATGGTTTAAAATTGAGCATAAACAAACCGCGCCCAGACAACAGTAACGACAATGCTTTTCCATCAGGTCATACTTCTGCGGTGTTTCATAGTGCGGGGTATGTGCATAGACGCTATGGTTTCAAATATAGTATTCCAGCCTATGCTTTGGCAGGTTTTACGGCTGCAAGTAGAATAGATTCAAAAAAGCACGACATTCTTGATATTCTAGCTGGTACTGTCATAGGCTTGGGAAGTAATCTACTCTTTACGACAGATTACCAACAAGAACATATGGAACTGACATATAGTAGTTATGAAGGTGATTATATGATAGGTTTTAGGTGCAAATTCTGACATTAATGATAATAGTGAAAGTAACAGATAAAAGAAATATCCTTGATAGACATGAAAACGATTAACCTATTTATTTTATCTCTTCTTTTATTTAATACTAATATAAATGGTCAGCATATAATTGCCGATACTATTCAGAAAAAAGAAAATTGGAAAAAGTTTATTGTACCAACAGCTCTTACAGGAACGGCCTTATTATTAAATAATAGTAAACTCGAAAAGGATTTGCAGGAAAAACTAGGCGGTCATGCATTCACGAACATAGATGATTATACCAGATTTTTACCCGCTGCTCAAATGTATATCGCAGATATTGCTGGTGTAACATCTCAAAATCATTGGTTTGATCAGACCAAAAATCTCGGAATATCATTACTGCTCACAGATCTTGTTACAACAAGGTTTAAACGTAGTATAGATAAAAAAAGACCTAGCGGTTCAAATAATAATGCATTTCCTTCTGCTCACAGCTCTTATGCATTTACAACTGCAACAGTAATCTATGAAGAGTATAAGGATTCTAACCGAATATTTGCGTATAGCGGTTATGGATTCGCTATTGCTACGGCAGGTTTACGAGTAGCCAAGAATGCCCACTTTGTATCTGATGTCTTGTTAGGTGCAGGGATTGGGATAGGTATTGTAAAAATGGTTTATCTATTAGATCATCTCTTAGCTTGGAATCCCTTTTTAAAAATGGATAACGTAGTAATTGTGCCATCAGTAGGATACAAAAGTTATGGTCTTGCCAGTAGGATAATATTTTAAAAATGAAGAATGAAGTTTTAATTGGGAAAGTAAGAATTTACTGTAAAGAAAAATTACAATCCAGTAGATGTAAAGACTTCCCTTTTCATAATTGGCGACACACCGAAGATGTCGTGAGCAATTCTAAGTTAATTTCTACTAATGAAAAGCTCACAGAAAAAACTGTAGAAGAAATAATCATTGCATCCTACTTCCATGATATAGGGAATATAATAACTTATGTAGGCCACGAAAAAGTAAGTTGTGCATATGCCCAGGAATTCTTGACAAATGAAGGATACTCAGAAAAAGGCATTATGAATGTTATAAATAACATCAAAGCAACTGAAATACCTCAACATCCAAAAACAATATCACAAAAAGTAATTTGCGATTCGGATCTCGCCCATTTAGGAAGTAAAAAATTCAGTTTTAAAAATGGAAATCTTCGAAAGGAATGGGAAAAATATAATAATTTAACCTTTACTAATGAGCAATGGGCCGCAATGAATATTAATTTTTTGGATAACCATTCCTATCATACGGATTTTGCCAAAAAGTACTATTCAGAACAAAAGGTCAAAAATATTGAAATGTTGAAAGAGTATTTGTCTGATTGATCATTCACTTACCAATACTTTTTTACCTTATAGGTTTAAAAGAATAGTTTTAGCTACAACAAACAATTATTAATTATTCTTTCATTATTAATAATATTATAAAAAGTAAAGCGAGTCATCTTTGGACGTATTGTTATTTTAAAAAAAACTGTAAATAATATAAGGTAATTAGATCTCAATAATATTTCTCTAAATTCTAAAATTAATATTTATTTTTCCGGAATTTCTTTAATTTTGTATAGAGAATAAGCAATTGGAACCAAGCAGGAATTTTTGTTGGTCAATGAGTTAATTGTCATTTTTTTAAGGAAAATCTTTTATTACTCGATGTCCCAACTCTATTTGAAAATGGATTAAAGTTTCCCAGTTTGATGTTGACCCCCAAAAAAATAGTTGGAATATTACACTCTTTAATAATTGCAAATGACTTCGTTCTGTTAAACTCTCTTTTATAAATTAAAACATCTGCAAAGCCTCCTTTTATAAATACAGAATTATTAGTCACCAATTCATGCTAAGAACCCATAACCTTTCATAGCTTTAATACAAAGCTTTCGGAATTGGATTTAAAAACACTTCATCGGCATTTCAATATTTCTCTTGAGCAAATTATATCTCAAGACATGGATTTGCTTAGCACGGCTAATCATTGCTTAGAATTGTGTGCCCAGTTTCTTGATTTCCTTAAAATTCAAATCTTAGAAAATGGTTTTAAAAACAACAGGGAAGAAATACAGTTCTTCAAATCAATTAAGCAAGCACCACTTTCCAATTACTTTTATTACAAGTCTTTAAAATTGTTTTTGACTGAAAAACCAAGGGCTTTGAAAAAGTCCAAAATTAAGTTTGTGGAAAAGAAACTTAAAAATCTAAATCATTTTTTTCAAAGTAATATTGATTTCTGCCAATATATCGACTGCAACCAACATTATTTGGACAGTTATTACTTTATCAGGATCAAAATGAATACACCACAATCTATCCAATACCATAATTTACTTGAACCATCTTTTCATTCTCCAAAGGATAGTTTATTAGCTCAATACACCGCGAATAAAAAATTAGTATATTTCTATGAAGAAAGGTTAGAAAGGATAAAAAATGATGAAGTTTTAGGTAGTAACACACATTATAATGCGGATATACTTTCTTGGTCCTCATCAAAGACAGATTTGGTTGAATTAATTTACGCCCTCTATCACAGTAAAGTAATTAATGGGGGAAAAACAGATATCATCTCAATATCAAGAATTTTTGAAAAGGTATTTAATATTGAACTTGGAGAAATTTATAAAACCTATTCCGAAATTAAAGAGCGTAAAAAAAGTAGAACAAAATTCTTGGATGAAATCTCACACGATCTTCAAAGGGAGATACTACGTTCTGAAAGCTAATTAATTCTTTTTATTCTGAGTTTATCTAGAAAAGATTGAGCTAAACTTTTTCTTTCAACAATTATGTCTATGTTAGTTGCTTGAAAAGGATTGTATGGTATCAACTTATTTAGAGTAGTTCTCAACTCAGTACCCATATCTGCCAAAAGCAAATATTTTCCATTTTCGTCAGGAACTTCACTTATGGAAATCACCTCTCCAATGGCATAACCAAATTTTTGAGCAGGATATTTTGTAATATCTAAACGGACTGACTGATTCTCCTTAATATTTCCAGAAAATTGAGGTTCAATAAAAGCTTCGGCTATAATTCTTTGATTTGATAAGGGTAGTACATAAAAAATAGACTGTCCCTTTAATACTTGATCATTTACTGCCCATCTTTTGGTATATGCAACATACCCTTTGGTATTGCTTTTAAAAAGAAACTGGGATTCCCAATCAGTAATGGCAGAAGTCAATTGATCAAATTTTCGTTTAAGAGTATTAAGCTTATGAAGTTTTGATATCTGATTGTTAAATCCAGCATCTGATGAAAACTGATTAGTATTATATACTTCGTTTTCCAATGCTGTGATTTCTTCTAGGCTAATTTTTAGCTGTTTGCGTATTTCTACCGTTGCTATTTGAGTTCTTTCAAATTCTACATTAGAAACCACTCCCTTATCCAATAAGATTTTATTCCTCTTTTCATTCTCACTAGTCAATTGGAGTTCTCTATTTAGTAGGTTTACTTGTTCTTGTAACAAACTTATTCTCCTATGAATCCCCTTTTCTAATTGTTTAGAAGTATTGATTCTTTTAATAAATGGATTTAGGCCATACTCTAAATGATAATCAATATAAGCGCTCTCAAAATTTTCATAGGCTACTGCAATGGAACCCAATTCTGAGAAGTTTAAGGAGTCAATAGGAAAAGAAAATTTAAAACTGGGATTCTTCATTTCATCTATATTGATCAGCTTAAGGACTTCTTTTAATAATAAGACCTGTTCATATTCTGCGCTGTTAGCTAATAGTGCCAGATGGGTTCCTGCATTTACCTGCGAATCATTACTGACCAAGAGATGGGAAATTCTACCATTGTTCTGAGCAATGATTCTTTGCGGTGGAATGGCTGTTGTTAATTGAGCAATACCACTAACTTTTGCTGGAAATTCAATAACGAAGGACAAAATTAATATGACAAAAAAAATGAATCCCGCCCAAAATATTCCCTGCCGTAAAAAGCCGTTAGGCATAGCTGTTAAGATATCTTGAACTTCTTCACTTCTTAATTCTATTTCATTATTAGTATTTTTCATTAAACTCCCAGTTCCAGTTGATTCTTTATTAAGTCATAATAGTTAGATCGTTGCTTTACCAACTCTGAGTGAATACCTATTTCAGCAATACAGCCTTTATTTAAGACAACAATTTGGTCTGCATTTTTAACTGTACTTAATCTATGTGCTATTACTACCACTGTTTTATTTTTAAAAAAATCATTTAATCTCTCTATAATTACAACTTCATTCCTGGAATCCAAAGAACTTGTAGCTTCATCCAAAAATAGATATGGAGGGTCTTTATACACAGCTCTGGCAAGAAGTATGCGCTGTTTTTGACCACCGCTTAATCCCATCCCCTCGTTCCCTATTTCCGTATTATAAGAAAGAGGGAGGGACTCGATAAATTCCTTACAGTTGGTAACATAAACAGCTTCTAATAGTCTTTGCCGATCAATAAAATCTTGACCTATTGCAATATTTCTAGCTATGGTATCATTGAAAATATATCCATCCTGCATCACTACACCGAAATTATTACGCCATAGTTTAGAATTTAAATTATTTATATCTGCATTCCCGATTTTAATCTCTCCAGAAAAACTTTCATAAAACTGGAGCAACAATTTCATTAATGAGGTTTTACCACTTCCACTCTCCCCAACAATAGCTGTAGTCTTCTGAGCTTGGATAGATAATGAGATATTTTGCAATACATCTTCTTTCATTCCTGGATAGCGAAATGAAACGTCTTTCAAAGTGATGCACCCTTCAATTATATTATCTCTAAATAATATAATACTTTCCTGGCGCTCCTCTTCTTTTTGATTAATTGCAGAAAGACGTTCCAGAGATATTCGAGCATCTTGTAATTCCCTAGCGAAATTGATTGCTTCATAAACTGGAGAATTAAGTTGACCTACAATGTAACTGATAGCTAACATCATCCCTAAAGTAAGTTCACCCGTTATGACAAGGCCTGCAGCTATTATAGTGATCAAAATATTTTTTACTTCATTAATGAAATAGGAACCTATATTTTGATATTCCTCTAAAGTTAATTCCTGTATGGAAAGCTTAAAGAGTTGAGCCTGCATACCCTCCCAAGACCATCTTTTTTGCTTCTCTGCGTTATGAAGTTTAATTTCCTGCATGCCATTTATAATTTCTATGATTTTACTCTGTTCCTTTCCCTGTTGACTGAATTTTATATAATCCAGATTGCGTCTACGTTTCAGAAAAAAGAGAATCCACAATACATATAAACCTGTACCAATTAAAAAAACCCAAAAAACCTTTAGGTTATAATATGCCAACACAAAACTGAAGATTACTAAATTGAAAAGTGAAAAAATTATACTTATGGATGAATTAGTCAATATATGTTCAATCCTTTTATGGTCAATTATTCTTTGTAAAATATCTCCGGTCATTCTTGTATCAAAAAAGGAAATGGGTAATCGCATTATTTTAATCAGGAAGTCAGAAACGAGGGAAATATTAATACGAGTACTGAGGTGAAGTAATATTCTACCCCTGATTAATTCTATACCTAACTTTCCAATAAAAAGAAAGAGTTGAGCCAATAGTATAAGATATACAAATGAAATATCTTGATTCTGTATTCCTATATCAACAATACTTTGGGTCAGAAAAGGAAAAATCAACTGAATAAAACTGGCAAGAAATAAACTTAGTCCAAGTTGTATAAATAATTGTTTATATCGTATTAGATAGCATTTTAAAAATCCTAATTCCAATTTGCCGGACTCCAGTTTTTCTCTTTGATCGTAAAAAATTCCAGTAGGTTCTAATAGAAGCACAACACCTTTTTCTTTAGACCCATTAGCTCCGTGGGCAATCCAACCTTTTGTAAAATCCTCTTGATTATATTTAAATATGCCGTGGGCAGGATCTGCCACATAATAAGTTTCTTTACTTCTTCTACTTTTGATATTAAATAGGACGACATAATGATTATTATTCCAATGAATAATGCAAGGTAGAGGAGCTTGTTTAAGTTCATTAAGCAGAATTCCCGCACATAAAGACTTTAATCCTACTTGATCCGCTGCATCACTAAGATTAGCCAGATTAGTACCCCAACGTTGTGTTTCAGACAGGGTTCGTAAATAACTTGAACTGAATTTCTTACCGTAAAATTCGGCAATCATTTTTATACAGGTAGGACCACAATCCTTTTCCTCAATTTGACGGTAAAAAGGAAATTTTCGCAAGTTGATTGTAATTTAATTCATTGCCTTTTATAAAATACAACTACGGGTAATATTGAAATTTAGGGTCTCCAGTTTGCCAAAACGCAAACGAAAACACATCAACATACTCTTCATATAATTTAAGACTCTCATTCTCTGCACCATGTCCAGAATTTTCATTAACTAAAAATAAAATGGGTCTACCAGAAGTGGAATAGCCTTGCGCTTTAGCTATAAACTTCCCTGGCATCCATAATGGTACTCGTGGGTCATTGACACCTGCGGTGGCTAGAATAGCAGGATACTGAATACTGTTCCTAAGATTTATGTAAGGATCCATTTTAATCAATCCCATTGCCTCTATTGAATCTTTCAATGTACCGTACTCCTCCATGTTTGAACTACCACCGTCGTTTCTAAATTCACTCCGCAGTGGATTCAATATGGGTACTTCGGCGATGGCTGCTGCAAATAAATCAGGTCGTTCAACTATTGCTCCACCGATAACAATTCCACCTGCACTCATGCTATAAATCACTGTTTTGGATTTAGAGGTATAACCCATTTCGATCATATATTCCGTCGCTGCAATTAAGTCTTTCCAACTATTTTCCTTTTTGGACATCATTCCCTCCAAATGCCATTCTTCTCCTTTTTCACCACCCCCCCGCACATGTGGAATGCATAATATTCCACCCAATTCAACCCAGGTTAAAAATATAGGAGAAAAAAAAGGCGGTATAGAGGTTCCATAAGCTCCATAGGTGTAAAATAAGGTTGGATTCGATTTATTTAGTTGGGTTCCCTTTCTGTAGATAACGGATAGAGGCACATCCACCCCATCATACGATTGAATTAAAATCTCCTTACTCCGTATGTTGTTAAATTCTGCAAATTCCACTTGAGAGCTTAAGGGTTGTTCCTTAAATTTTTTACTATTTACATCAAAGTAAAATCTCCTATTTCCCGAAGTCCATCCAGACAATTCTAACCATATCTGGCTGCTATAATTGGCTCCTTGCTCTAAAAATATTGATCCAGCCTGAAAAGGCAAAGCTATAGACTCTGCTTCCTTATCATGGATCCCGTAAAATTTAGCTTCCACTCCATTTTTGGTCGTGGTATAATAAATACTGCTATTGGTTATGATAAAAGATTTTAAAATTTCTTCTTCTGATGCGGAGGCTATTATTGTGGCACTAGAGAAATCCATATCTTGTAAATTCACAGAATTAAGAGTATTATTTTCTTGATGTTTATTGGATCTGTAATAAAAACTTGTGTCATAAAAAACTCCCTCAGATGTATATACCTTATCTTCTGCTTTAAAAAATGGTTTCCAAATTGGATTTCCATTTTTTAAATCTTCTATGGGTGTGATATAAGCATCCCAAAAATTCTCTACTGTTGCCATATAGCCCACAGCATATTCCGTATCCCTCGAATCAATAGTAACAATAGGGTAAGCACTTGATTTCTCTATTAATAATCCTTCCTGCAAATTCTCTCCAAATATTTTTTTTAGACATAATTCCGGCTCCCCTAACTTATGCAGCACAGAATATGTAATCTCTTCTCCGTCCTTGGCTTCTTCAAAGCGAAGAAAAACAAAACCAGAATTATCTGGCAACCAACTGACTCCCAAAAAAGAGTCAGGCCAAGCTTTTGAAAGTTTTTCAGGATATAAACTTCTATTGGTTACATCAATTGTAAGAAGATCTGAAATCTCGTGTCCGGAATGCGTAATTGCTACAACAACCTTCTCACCATCCCAACTGGGATTGAAATAACTTATTACATAATCATTTTTAGTTTCATCAAATTCTGCTGGATCAAAAAGTAAGATCTCATCAGCTTCATACTTTAATCGAAAATAGAGTTTTGCTGTATTTTCACCTTTCCGTCTTTTAAGATAGAAATGATAACCGGATTCCGTTACTTTAACTTCTGAAACATTATCCTCTGCTCGATTACCATATTCTATAAACTTATCAAGAAGCAATTCCCTTCCAGTTATTTTTTCCATTACTGATCGCGATATTCTTCCCTGTTTTTTGTACCATTTTTCATTTACTGCATTATCTACATTCTCTAAAGATCTAAATGGATCCTGTACATCAATCCCAAAATAATTATCAACCTGATCCTGAATTTTAAAACTGGGATAATTCATTTCCGGCTGCTTTATTTCTTGAGAACAAACCACAGAGCATAAACTGCTGAATATAAAAAAGACATAAACTTTATTCATAGTAACAATCTTAAGATCTGTTCTGCTTAAGCAGAACAGATCTATTTAATACTAGATTTCAATTACCAGATCGTGGTATTTTAATCTTGTCCTTTTTGAGTGGAGGTCTTATCCCACCTCCTAAAATTACTCTTGGATTTTTAATTTTTGAATCCTTAAATGATTCCAAACTTCGCTTTTCCATATAGTATTAATTTGGTTTACAGTTTAAATTTAAGAATATCAAAATATTTTTAATAATTTTTTAGGTCATTTGATAAGGGTATTTATAAATTCCGAGTTAATTTTTATTCAGAAGATCTTAAGTTTTTTAAATAAAATGAAGGTTTAATACCTGTGACTTTTTCAAATGCTTTGGAGAAAGCATCTGCTTTATTAAATCCAACCTCTTCTCCTAAGGCTTGAATTTTATAATTCTTTAATTGGGGTTCTGTATCTAGGCGCTCCAGAATATGATTTATTCTTAAATCATTAATGTAATTTGAAAAGTTTTTATTTTTTGTTTCATTAATGACCCTTGATAAATATGTCGAATTCGTCTCTAACGATTTAGAAAGATTGAATAAGGTGATTCCATTTTCAAGATAGAGTTGGTTTTTCTCGAATTGTTCTAATTTTTCTAGAATATCAAGGGTGACTTCCTCTGTGAGGGAATTGTTTTCCGATGTCATTTTTATTTCCTTTCTAGTCCGAATTAAATTATCAAATTTCTTTTTTTGAATTTGGTTCCTTCTAAAAAAATATATCCCGAAACCTATTGCAATTAATAATATACAGGTTAACGCAATAAGCGTAATTCTACTTAGGTTGTTTTTGGAGTTCAACTTTCTGATAAGTTCCTCCTTTTTCTGTAGTAATTCAGGAGTGTCGTATTCCTTAATTATTGAAGTGTTTAAATATTCTTTATTATTTGATAAAATGCTATCAACAGCTATAAGCTTACGAGTATACTTTAGTTCTTCTGCAGGAATATCTTTATATCTATAGTAGTTTACTAAAAATTCATATGTAGTTCTTAGTTCAGGAAATTCTTCTTCGATTTTCTCATAAATAGAATCAACCTTTTTAAAATAAATCAAAGCCAAATCCTGTTTTTTCAATTCATTTTCAAGAGTTCCCAAATAATAATAAGTCATAGAAATTGTAGCAGGATCTTCTAGGCCTATGAGGGATTCCTTAAGAATCCTCTTCGCAGAACTAGTGCTCCCTTCTAAAAGTTCATTGACACCTTTAGAATGTATAAAATCATAATAAAAAAGGCTATCTGTTTCCTTTACAGATTCATCTAAGCCTAGACCAATTAAATCTAAAGCTTTGGTAAACTGCTTATCCCGTTGATAAGCCAAAATAATATTGTGCAGTGTGATCAGGTAATCTTCACGATATTTCGTTCTAAAATTTGGTTGATCATTTAAAAATGTAAGATGTTCTTTATAAATTTCTAAGGCCTCTTTATAATCTCCCCACCTGTTTTTTAATGCTCCTATAACCTGAGCAATTTCGTTTTGCTGTTCTGCATTGTTCTTTTCCTTTGCTGATTCATACGCTTTCAGGTATGCATCCAAAGCCTCTCTATATCTTGCTAATTCATAAAGCCAGTATCCTTTTAAGGAATATCCTAATGCTGGGTAATTTTCATGACTACTTTCAGAGGTATACAGAATTATGCTGTCGGTATATTTAAGATTTATCTCGGGTGGATTAATTCTGGCCAGGAAATTAAAGCCTCGGGCTATAGCAATAGAATCCTTATGGATTTTAGCTTTTTTTAAATAAATATTTGCAAATTCCTCGGCATCTTCATCTTCGGAATATGCATTCCAAAAACTTTCCTCTATTGATTCATAAGAACCGTAGGGATCTACCTTTTCTTGAATGGCAATAAAAAAAGGCAAAAAGAGTAGTGTCACTACACGTTTATGAATCGCTAAACTTTTCAAATTAAACTTATTAATAAGAAAAGTTCTCAGTTCGTTTGGGGAGTTGAACCTATCTAAAAGTTCTCTGAAGTCAAGAGAATTTATTAGTATTATTCTATCTATCTCTAAGTTAATTAAAAAAATATATTTATTCAAAAAATTTTCCCAATTACTTCCCAAGGAAGATGATCCAAAGAAGCTATAATTTATAGCAAGAATTTTTTATAAATAAGCCGTTAGGCTTTAATATTCTTTCTTTTAGTGAGAAAAAATGGCNAACNNATTTCAAGNTGTTAAANTTTGACCGNNGTACGGTCGTACTGGGGAATAAAATCNANTAATACCNATTCAAATTTGTAGAACGAAAGTCAAATNAGGTCAGGGACTATCAATTAAAAGTANAAACCCAGATAGTCCCTTTCNATTAAAACCGTTCTATTATGCCGACAAGTATTATTACCACAGACGACCTTCGGGAATTCAAAATGGAATTGCTCGATGACATCAAAAAACTACTTACAAGACAAGCCAGTGGGAAACTAAAAAAATACCTCAAATCTTCTGAGGTTATGGACTTATTGCAAGTCAGTCCAGGCACTTTGCAAAATCTTCGTATTAATGGCACCTTGCCTTATACCAAAGTAGGTGGGATTATCTATTACGATTCAGAGGAAATACAAAAAGTGATGGATGCCAACCGTGTGCATCACGGTCTAAATTCTTAAGCGATGAACTATATAAAGCTACTTAATGCGGCTTTTGAAAAGTTCTATTTTGATGACCGCTTAAACCCTACCCACATCAGTTTGTATATGGCGCTGTTCCAGGAATGGAACAGCTCTCGGTTTATGGATGAATTCTATGTAAACCGACGGGAACTGATGGGCGTTGCCAAGATTGGTTCAAAATCAACATACCATAGATGTATTGTGGAATTAGATTCTTGGCAGTACCTATCCTACTTTCCTTCCAACAATCCCTACAAGGGCAGCAAAATCAAGATGGCCATTATTGGGACAAGTGATGAACCAGTTGTGGGACAGTACAATCCCATTTTAGAACAGCTTGCGGAACAGTACCATCCCAGAGGTGTACCACTTGAAGGACACCACCATCCCAAAAATGGACAGGTTGTGTACCAACACCGTCCCACAGATGGACAAGCATTGGTATCTAATACAAACAATATCAAACAAGAAAACAATATAAAACAGCCAAAGGGCTGGCAGGCTGTTGTTTTATTTTTTGAAGAAAAAGGTTTTGATGCTGATGAAGGAAAAAAATTCTACGAGCATTATGCAGACCGAGAATGGAAAACAAGCGACGGAAAACCGATACGTGATTGGCGCTCATTGGCCACAAACTGGATGGATAGAACTGAGCTTTTCGAAGAAGAAAACAAACCAAACAAAAAAGAAGTGTCCCAAATCAAGGACAACTTGCGAACCACTAAAAACAAGGACTATGGACAACCCCTCTAAAATTATCGAAGGTGGCGTGGAATATTCGCTGGGAAAATTTGATGGTAAAAGTGTGCTCTACGACTTTCCTAAAATTCTGATTTACTTGAATGCCAAAGGCAAACTATTGTTCGGAAAAAAATTTAGGATTTACGATGAGGACAAGGATATTCTACTGAAGCTCTGTTCTTACTTCATCAAGGACAAGGAAAATTGTAATACCTACGGAATTGATATTGAAAAAGGAATTCTGCTTTCCGGACCCGTAGGTTGTGGAAAGACCAGCTTGATGAAGCTATTACGCCACTTGGTTCCCTTGCAACGCCCTTATGAAATGATTCCGTGCCGTAACGTAACATTCAGCTTTAACCATCTTGGTTTTAAAACGGTTGAAGAATATGGCAACACCAAATTCTATTGTTTTGATGATTTGGGTGTTGAACCGTCCGGCAGGTTCTACGGAAAGGATCTTAATGTGATGGGCGAAGTGCTCTTATCCCGATATGAACTCTATCTTGATACTAAACGGAAAATCAAGACCCACGCCACTACCAATCTTAACGCCGAGGAATTGGAAGAACGCTATGGCAACCGTGTTAGAAGCAGAATGCGAGAGCTCTTTAACCTGATTGCATTTGATAAGGCGGCTGGGGATAAGCGAAAATAAATAATACAAGAAAGATTTAACTGCACTATTCTATAAGCCTTTATGTTAATAAATTAATATATTTATAAGCGAAAAAGGCACATATAGATTTTTTAAAAAGCTAATGTTCAGTCATTGGCTTTTTTTATTTTAAAATTCAAAAAGCCATTTCCTATGAACCTTTGATTATGGATAGTTTCAACCTTTACAGAGAGGCAAAAGACCAATATGAAAAGCTCATTCCAGAACGGAATGACGGATTGATTCTTTTATCTCTCTATGGAAAATTTAAAGATAAAGATTTTACAGAAGAGAATATAATTGCAGCTATTACTAAGGTCTTTAAAGATCAAGGAAACGAAAGTTCGCGAACAGAATACAATCGCAATAATGCCATAATCTTGAGATTTCAAGAATCTTTTCTATGGCGCAATACTTCAAAAAGAACCTATCAATTCAAGAAGTATGGACTAGAGCTCTGCCAAAACATCGAGAAGCGGTTGATTGAAAAATATAATCCAGCAAAGATTAAAAGGTTCTTTGCTGAACTATATAAAAGTCTAAGCGAAAACATAGAGGAAGGCAGGGATTTCGGCGAATGGATTGAAGACCATTTTGAATTAAGACTTCCTGAGTTAACAACTCAAATTGAGATTTTAGACCAACAAGTTAACGACTCTGTAAAGGATTTCAAAGCAGGTATAAAATCTGAAGACCAAAATATACTTTCTTCTTTAAGAGAAATTGAAATTAGACTAGAGATAATAAAAGAACAAGCTACAGAACTTAGAAATGCGTTCCAGATATCCTACGATATCGATGACCTGCTAATTGGACTTTTAGAAGGCAACAACGGGAATATTAATTCTCTAGACATACAAAGAGTTCAGAATTTTCACAATGAATCTAGAAGCCAGTTAGAGCAGGTTAGTAAAAGAATTGAAAAGATAAAGCCAAGAATCCGAGAGTTTATCTACGACTTCAACCAAAAGAATTTTGACAGAAAAACCAAAAGATTTATCGACCACCTATTAGAAAAATCCACTGTAGTCAGAGAAGGAAGTTCTAAAAGAATAATTCTTCCTGATGGTTTAAAGGGTTTAGCTATAAAATTCTCTGATCACAACCCTAAGCTTAATATAATACCTAATAGAAATATAAGCCCAAAGCTACCCATTTCGGTAACTAAAAAGACGGTTGATACTATTAAAAGAAAGGAACTTTTAGAAAAGACATTGAAATGGAAACGAGATAAAGAAAAAATTAGTTATTGGACCAAACTAGCATTTAAAGAATTGGAAGAAAAAGGTAAGTTCGATTTTACCCCTTTATTTTTTAAAATCCTTAAGGAAGACAAGATTACCATCGCAGTAAAAACAGCTCATAGTATTATTAGAAAAAAAACAGCGTACCGAAATAAATATAAGATAGATATCAAAACAGAAGCACAATCCGACACCAATAAAAAAGGCATATCGATATGGCAAATGACATTACAGAAAAAATAGAACCATATGGCTTTCTATATAACAGAAGGGCAAAAAGCATTTTTGCTAAGTTAGATTATACTCTTAGAAATGGCATTCATATACAGAGAGAATACCCTAAAAATGTGAATCTGTACAGATTTTTAAGTGATGCTGATAATTTTGAATCATTAAAAAGCTACTATGAGGAATTTTACAATTTGGTTCTTGTCAAAGAGGGAAGTGATTTTAACAGTTATTATTATCTGAATTTAAATGATGATGGCACAAGTAACGTTCCCTCTGATAATAGAGAATACCTAAAAAGTGAATTTATCATAATAGGTATGCTTTTTTTAAAGATGTATAAGCTTGATGGGAATATTGAACTTGACAGTATTTCTGATTTCACTTCCTTACTTTACGAAGAATACGATGATCAAAAAAACGCATTACGAAAGTTAATCAACGATAATTCTTCTGATAAGAGTACAGATTTAGGTGACCAACGGTTTGAAAATGTAATCTCTAAATCTTTTGAGAAGTTTGGGGACTTGGGCTGGCTAGTGTGGGATAAGGATAGTGATAAAAATAAGTTTAAAGTAATGCCATCATTTGAGCGTTTGAGAATTATCTATCAGCCCCAAATTGAAACTATTGATGATTTAATTAATGAAGTAAAGGATGCAGAATAATTACCCTCGAATATACAGTTTATCTACTATAGGCATTAAACAGCACTTTAATGCTGATTATATTTTTCATCAATATAGAACGGATTTTAGTGGTGAGAGTGGAAGCGGGAAAAGTATGGTGGCCGATATGATTAAATTGATTTTAGTAGGCTCGGGTGAATTCAAATCAGCAACTCAAGGCAATAAGCATAGAGATGTTAAGGGTATGTTGATTTCTAGGAAGGGGAAAACATTGGCTAGAGGTTATGTTTTTCTAAATGTTGAAATTAAACCTAAAAAATACATTGTTATTGGCGCATATATTGAAGGCACAAGTAATGCGGCAGAAATGTTCATTATCCAAGATGGTTATGATTGGAATGAGCTCGCTCCATTACATAAACCCATCTTAAATAAGGATTTAATTGTTGATAATAAGGTAGATACGTTAAATAATCTTTGTGACACTATTCAATTTGCCAGAATGAAATCGTTCAGGCGAAAAACCTACCACCAAATTTTATTTGATAATAATATTGTATCTCTAGACCTGACTAAGAGTGAGACACTAAAAACCTATGCAAATATTTTAAGGTCTTTTTCTAGAGGAAAAGGATTTAAAACAGAATCTGAGAATTTAAAAAAATTCTTATTTGGCGATGATGAGCAAAACGCCATACTGCAAAAATATAAAGAGGAAGTAAATAATATCAGTAATGATTTTCACGAGCATATCAGATATACTGATGAAATCAAGCTAATCAACGACAAACAGATTTTATTAAAAACCGCGCTAGAAAAGCAAAAGGAATATAAGGCTATATATGCAAATTACATTAGCAAAAAGTTCAATTACTGGAATTGTTTCCGGAACAAAACAATCAATCAAAAGGTTGAAATAAATGCTAAACTAGAAAAGAAAAAGACGGAACAGGATTTTGTCAAGAAAGAAATTCTAAGATTAGAAATAATTGAGTTGAAAGAGCTTGTTAGCACACAAGAAAAGGTTCGTAGTCTTACCGAAAAGCATAAAGACAGTAATAATATTGAAGCTGAATTTTTTGCAATCAGTCAGTCTAAATTACAGATCGAGGTGGCCGATAAATGGTTTATTTCCAACGATGGTCAAATAAAAAAAATAAAAGAATGGTTCGCTGCTGAAAGCTCTAAAAATGAGAATAAGTTAGCGTTATTAAACTTTAAGAAATACCTATCAGATAATAATATTCTAGATGCTTTCGAAAAGTCAAATTGGCTAAGCAATTACCAAAAAGAGAATGCGCTATACTCTGAAAAAATTGAAGGATTTGAAAGGCAAATTTCAGAACTTGAATCTCTATCCAAATTTTCAGATTCAAGTGATAGTGAGTCCTTGGTAAATTGGGCTTTAGATAACTTAACATTTCCACTTTCACGGATACAAGAAAGCACTTTGAAGTATTTTCAGAAATTTGGGAAGATCAAACCGTCGGAAACAAACTCTAGTCGATATGTTCCGTTTCCAGAATTACTGTTTCAAGATTTGAGTGTAAATATTAAGAAAAAGACTAAAGATGGATTTTGGCTAAATCTAGACGGTGTGTACGAGTTTATCACCTACTCGGAAGATCAAATTCTTAATGTCAAAAGTCCTGAATCCATAAAAGAATCTTTATCCAAGTACAAGGAAAATATTGAAGATAGATTGGCCAAGCTCAGAGTTGAAATTCGAAATGAAGAACATCTGAAGAAAACATTATTTAATTTCTCTAATCTTGAAAAGCACATTGAGCTCTTCAAAAGAAAAGATAAGTTATTGAACTATAAAATCGATGATAGCTTAGCTAATCTTACTCAAGATTCTTTTGACCTTATTTTGAAAACTTATGAGGACAAAGAAAATGTGCTAAAGCAATACAAATCTTTGCAAAAGGAATTTGAAGAATTTACTAGCTGGAAAAGTCTCTTAGAAGGTTATCGAAAATCAATTGAAAAATTAATGGCAATTCATTTTGAAAATGCCAATTCAGTAGACACTCAAGTAGTATCGAAAAAAATTGATTCCAATAGTCAAAAGCTACTCGAATTGGAAAAATCCTTAAAAGAGAAGAAGTTTAATAAAAAGTTGTTCCTGGATTCCTATGCTAAGGAAATAAGTACCCAGCATAAACTTACTAAGTTGAAATATGAACTTTCAGCTAAAATAAAGGAGTTAGATATAAGAATTGAAGACAAGGATAAATTGATTTCTGTTGCGCAAGAAGAAATAGAGCAAACAGAGCTATTAAATGAACAACTTTTTAATAGCTCAATCGACTTAATAGGCAATAAAGAGGAATTGACGAATCCTGACGACGGTGGCTATCAATCTGTTCAAAGTATGGCTAATAGGTCTCAGCAAGCGTATATTGAGTATCTGAAGTTGATAACTAAAGACCTTCCGTACGATGAGACAGCTACTATAGGTCAATTAGCCAATTACTTATTGCCAACGGTGTTTCCCTCTTCAAAAGTTGATGAAGATTTAATCTCAAACGACATTGTAGAACGACTTAGCAAGCTTACTCAAGACATACAGGAAATTGGCTCAAGAAAAGTTGACATCATAGGAAGCGTCTTTAACGATGTTTACAATGTTTATCGAAAATATCTAACAAAAATCAATGATATCAATGAGTATTTAAAGAAGGATAACAAAGAAATTACAGGTGGAAATAAAGCATCGCTTACATTTAAAAAATCAATTCATTATCCCGAAAATTGGCTGAGTACCTTTCGAAAACAACTACAAACTCAGATGAATTACACTGGCCTTTTTAGTGATCTTCGAGATGAGATAGACATAAATAAAATGATGATAAGGGCATTTCAAAAACTTGGTGGCGGTACTAAAGTTCTACCCGAAGATTTAATGAACCCTACCTCCTATTTTGATTTGGTTTTTGAACTGAAATTAGAAAATGAAGATATTAATTCTGGCAGCAACGGACAGACATACGCAGCAAATGCCTTATTATGTTTGGCTAGATTATCACTGATTGAGGAAAAGGGTAAAGACGGATTAAAGATTATGCCAATTGACGAGGCGGAAGGCTTGGGAAGCAACTATGATATGCTACACAAACTTGCGAAAAAAGAAGAGTACCAAATTATCACTATGGCTATTGAGACTGCTGGTGAAATAACAGATGATGGACAGTATATCTATATAATGAACGAAAATAATTTAGCCAATATCGACAGCTTTGTTCCGCCATTAGGTATATTTTCTGATAAAGTTACTGAGGATATAGAAGAATATATAAATACACTTTCTGACGATGAATAAAAACGTTACTTGGAAAGAATTAAAGGCTCTCGACGACATTTACCATTTAAAAAAATCAAGAGCAAGTATTCAAAATCATCCTTATATAAAATATCTTATTTACGATAAAGGGATTCTGGATTTAAAGCCGGATAATACTAAGGTTATCATAACAACGGATGAGTTTGAAATATTTTATGAAAAAGAATTCAAAATAGCCTTTAATGAGGCCAAAAGATTTCTAATTAAAAACGATATAGCACCGACTGCAAATAAGACCTTCACTATTGAAGAAATAAAGTCGTTAATGCTGATCGCTGAAAACAAGGAAGAATTAAAAAACAATCCCACAACCATAGAAGATTTTTCTAATGAATTTTTTGATATTTCGAAACACCTTAAAAATAGGAAAAGTGTCAAAGATGCGGTCTTTAAAATACTGGATATAGAAAGATTTTCATTGGACAAGAAAGAGAATCAATGGCGTCTGGTTATTGATAATAAAAATCCGTTAGCGGTAATAATGTGCGAGAATAAATCTTTTTTAAAACAACCCTGGATAGCTAAAGAAACACAAACTAAATTATGGCATGTAGGCGGCAATAATATATCTATTATTGATGATATAGATGAATCTGACCTCTCTAAACCTATATACTATTCCTGCGACTGGGATTTAGCCGGTTTACAAATCTTTTCGAGAATAAAGACTAAGTTGAAAGAACGCAATAGAACAATTTATTTATTATTTCCCAACGCGCCGCATAAAAGAGTGAGTACCTATATACCCTATCACAATAGTCATTGGGATTTGACAAAAGAATTATCGGGACTAAATCTAAATTTTTTTTCCAGAAATGAATTACTGCTTATACGATCACTCATTGACAAAGAAGAGTGGATCGAAGAAGAATCTTTTGATATAGTTAAAATGATCAAGGGCGTTCTATAGTTTCGGTTTAACGAAAAGATGTTTGTAAATCTCAATAAGAACTAACTTGATTGTCCTGACAATCTCAATCCCCAATTCTCTCATAACCATCCAAATTTTTGATTAAACATTCCCATATAACTGACGCTAATGAGTCCAGTGATTCGGGTTTCAATAAATAACTACCTTCATCTTCATTACTCAAAAACCCCAATTCCAATAGTACTGATGGCATAAAATCAATAGTTTCACGCAACACCAGAAAATTAGCAAGCCTCACACCTCTACTTTCAAAGCCCAACTTCTCATTCAAGTCAGCTTGTAATTGAAAACCAAACCAAATTGCTTCATCCAAAAACATCGACCTTTGATTGGATACATAAACTTCCACACCTCTAGCATTTGGATTATCCGAATGGTTACAATGCAACGACACAAACAAATCGGCTTTTAGAGCCTTACCTAATTTCGTTCTATCCGATAATGAAATAAGTGTATCGGTGTACCTGGTCAAATAAATGCCCAAAGGCTTTTCAGCCGTACTATTAAACTTCAAGATGGCATTTGCAATATTGAGTACAACATCCTTTTCTTGGATGCCATTTACACCTATCGCACCGGAATCTTTTCCACCGTGTCCAACGTCAATTACAATTCGTTTTTGAGCACTCGTTTCCTGTCCGAAAATGAGGCACATTTTCAAAAGCAAAAAGACAAAACTGACGTTTTTGAGCACTTTTTTCATTTTCAATTTTCGGGTTATCAACAACTTCACTTCAAAAATCCATAGAATTTGATGCCAAATAATAGCAACGGAATTCAAACGAAACCAAATATTATTTTATTCACAAATATTTGACTTTCAGTTATTTATATTCAAATATATGTAAATTTCCTATAACGAAAACAACACAAAAATTTAAACTGTTACGTTATGAAAAAATCACATTATTTGGCATTATTCATTTCAATGCTATCCACTTCGCTATTTGCTCAAATTGGTAGCATTGAAGATTCCGTTAACGATGTGGGCGATACTATAAGAACCGTATTTCCCATTTTGTTAGGTGTCATTTTCCTGGTCGGTTTCCTTTTTAATGCAGGACACTTCTTTGGCGAAAATGCTGACCTTAAAAAAGGGATTACCCGAGTTCTCGTCTTTGTTTTGATTGCCGGTGCGGTAGTCGGAATCTTCACTTACCTAATAGGAATCGTTGTGTAAACCCTCTAAGAGGGATTTTATCGCCAAGCTGTATGAAGAAATTCGAGGTCTATAAAAACATCAGGAAACGGGCGGTCATTTTTGGCTTACCCATTTCCCTGTTTGCCTTAATGATGGTTTCCATTTTGGCCTCGTTGCTC
>PALD01000004.1 GCA_002710685.1 Cytophagaceae bacterium
GGTTGGCCATTGCGGTAGCCGGCGGCAAAGGCAAGCGCACCGGGAACATCCGCCCGGTCCTTTTCTGCTAGTCTGGCCTGACGAGCTTCGCGACCACCCTCTCCGGCCAGCAGTCGCGCGGCATCATCTACGCTCATGTGCGCCATCGCTACAGCACTGGCTACCTGGCGCAGGTCGCTGGCGATATCATCGATGCCGAGCATGCCGTTATAGCAGTTCTGCAGCTGGGGGAAGCGGCGTACCAGCGTGACTGCTTCAGGGTGACCAAGCGACCACACGTCGAGGCTACCGAGACCGGGAAATTCAATTGCCGAATGTTCTAGCGGGTCGGCATCAATGAACTGTCCATGGCGGAGTACACGAATCTTTTCGGATAAACAGTGCATTAAATGCACTGCCGCGGCATCCACGTGGCCCGCGGTCGGTGGCGGAGTGAAGCCGTCATCGTCATTTACTGCGCCGGAAAGCTTCCACGCTGAGACCAAGGTGTCCACTTTATCCAGGGTTTGGGCAGCCTTGACGCACAGCAGATTGATGATACCGGGGCTGGCCCCTAGGCCGATGACTGCCTTGATCTGGTTCTGACGGGCTCGTTCGTGTAGAGCGAGCATGTCAAGGGTCGGTTGCCAGTCATCGCAGATATCGCAGTAGTGTTTCCCTTCGTCGATGGCGGCGCTGAGTACGGGGACACCGAAACGGAAAAACGGGCCGGTAGAATTGAGCACCACATCCACGTCACGCATGGCGGCGCGGAGCGCCTGGTTGTCGGTAATGTCCAGATGCAGGTTTCGAGCCCGCGGATCCTTTAATGAGGCGACGAAGCGCTCGGCTAGCTCACCATCAATGCCCGCAACGATGACTTCACTTACAAAATCGTAAGCTAACGCGGTTCGCACCGTTGCGCGCCCCATGCCGCCACTGCCACCTACGGCTAAGACTTTCATGTTATTTCCTTTAGATGCTATGACCCGGCTGTTACCGAGTCGGTTACTTGTGGAGGGGAGTGATTTAGCGCACCCCTTCGTTCCTGAGAGCTGCAGGGGTGAAGTCGGAAAACCTTGCGGGTATGCCAAATTCGAAGCTGTTGCGCTCTTCGTTCTTCATACCCAAGGCCAAATAGCGTCCAGCATTCAGGTCATATATGACTTCTAAGGTATAGGCTGGGGTCTTGACGTGGTAATACTGCTGCATGTGTCCCTCCGCAACGCGCCATAGCTGGCCGCGACCGTCGTAGTGGTCCACATGGGCGAGCTGCCAGGTGTCCTCGTCGAAGTACATTTGGCGCTGGGCATAGATGTGGCGTGCTTCGGGCTTGACTGTGGCGACGACTTCCCATACGCGATGCAATTCGTAGCGTACGTTTTCCTGATTCAGATGCCCCGCATGTATGATGTCTTCATACTTAAGGCTGGGAGAGTCCAGTTGGTAGCTGTTGTAGGGAATATACAGTTCACGCTTACCCACCAGCTTCCAGTCATATCGGTCCGGCGCACCACCGAACATATCGAAGTTGTCGGTAGTGCGAAGGCCATCTGCGGCAGTACCGGGGCCATCGTAATCGACTTGAGGGGCGCGACGTACGCGACGCTGGCCAGCGTTGTATAGCCAGGCCGAGCGAGGCTCTTTCAACTGATCCAATGTCTCGTAAACTAACAAAACGTTGCCGGCCAGTCGGGCTGGAGCGGTAACCTGCTGCTTGAAATACGAGATAATGTTGTCACCTTTGCCTTCTGGCAGATCAAGCAAGTCTTGGGGAGCCGCGACTGTCTCTTCAAAGCGAACTGGAATGAAGGTACCGTTGGTACTTGGCGTTGCCTGCGTGATGATTCGCCGCATATTGCCGCCACGATAGCGGGTGATATGGTTCCACAATACCTGTAGGCCATCCTGGGGGATCGGGAAAGCGTAATATCGGCTGTTCTGAAAGTTGCCTACCGCGTAACCGTTGTTCTCTGCTGTAGTCTCTAGGGCGCTTATTTTAATCCGGTTGTATATATCGTCTGGCAGAGCAGCGCTGCGCCGGCTTGGATAAATCGGCATTGTGAAAGTGGCCGGGTAACGATTGAACATAGCGATTTGTCCGGGCGTCAGCTTGTCACGATATTGCTCCAGGTTGGCAGCGGTGATTATGAATAATGGCTTGTCATCGGCGAAGGGGTTTTCCAGAAAACCCTTGGCATCGACTTGGCCAGCATTGGTTACCAGCCCGCCAGTCCATTCTGGGATGGTGCCCTCAGCATTGCCAGCACGCTCTGCACCGATAGGGGTCAGGTCTTTGCCCAAGCGCTCAGCTTGCTCGCTTGAAACTGCCGATAAAGCATGTGGGGACGCGGCAGCCAACAAGCTCACCGCGACGTAGGTGAAGATAGTCGTTTTCATGGTTATCTCTCGTCTGCGTACAGGAAATCAGAAGCTCACGCCGAGGCTCAGCGCAATAAAATCTCGATCAACTTCGGTGTTGTAACGCCCGCCGAAAAAGTTGGTGTAGTTGAGGCTGGCGCTGTACTTGTTTAGGTAGTTGGCGTCGAGCCCGAGGCTAATAGCTTTGGCCCCTTCGATGAAGTTGTCGTTGGGACCATAGCCGGATACGTCATGTGACCAGGCCAAGTTGGGTTCTAGGTTGATGCCGGCAATGACATCGCTGTACTCAAGGCTGGCGGCCAACTGGTAGCCCCAGGCGTTGGTTGTGGTATAGCCTTTTCTTCGAGTGTCACCGAATACAGTATCTCGGCCATAGCGGAGCTGGCGTGTGCTTTCCAGGCCGGATGTATGGGTTAGCGCTGCCTCGCCTACCAGTACCAGTTGTTCTGCGCCGAGGACCTGATCGAAGGTGTGGATTAGCGTAGATTGCACTTGGCTGACTTCTTTGCGCTTATAACCGCGGACCTGACCGCCGGGTTCAACTCCCAGATTGGATATGGCCGGATCTACTGGAGTCAGTAGACCTAGAGTCATATCCGCGGCGTTAAAGCTAACCGGCGCGTTGGGACGGTAACTGAGCTCACCGCTCCACGCTGTGCCACTAGGCAGGGTAGTGGCGAAGCTAACACCGAATAGGCGTATATCCTCGGGATAATCCATGAAGTACCTTGCACTGCCTAACACAGTTGCTGCCGTCAGCCCTTCCAGTGTCGCCGGGTCGGTTACGCCCATATCTATCGCGCTGCCGATGATATCGTTGAGGCTTGCATAGGTGCTCAGTGGTGCGGCTTGGTATGCCAAAAAGGGGACGCGGCTATGGTAGTTCATGGCAAAAAAGCCGAACTCTGTACTGTCAGTTTGCAAACGGAGCGCAAGCCCCCACTGACCACCATCTCGGGCCTCGCGATCTTTGAGGCGGGGAATCAATACCCCTTCTGCACCACCCGGATACGCCTGGCCATGGATTGCCGCGATGGGTGATAAAGCCATAAGGTCGCCATCAAGCACAGTGAAGTTATCTGCGCAACCTGGCGCGGCGACATCGGAGCTGAAGAAGGTGCCACAGTTGTCTAAAATGTAGGGCTCCCACTTCAATTGATAGAATGCCTCCAAGTTCACAGTGTTGCTCAACCGTTGCGAGGCAAAGACCATCGGCACTGGTACCAAACCCTCTTTTAGTTCCGCCCCTGGACGGCGCAAAGCAGCGACATCCCAAGGATTCACAGAGTTAATACCTCCGCCTATAAAGGTGCTTTCGCCCCAGCTGACTACCTGCTGGCCAAGCCGCAGGTGGCCTGGCATATTTCCTAGGTAATAGTTGTGATAGACGAACGCGTCTAGCAGGTCATAACCTGAGGATTTGGCGGCTGGTGAGCGTCCTTGGTCGCTTATCTGCTTGAAGGTGCGCGACTCGTCTTTAAGCTCGAAGTCGTACCAGTATTTGCCGCGGAAAAAAGCCCCACTATCCTCGTATCGGAACTCAAGGTCGTGGACCCCTTTAAAGATTTTGGAGAAGGTTTCACCGCGCTTGAAGTTCATGCGGCCATCATCCCCGGTGGAAGATGCGCCGTGACCGCCGTTGTTGGTGTCGATTAGTCTGCTGCTGGGCTCGCTGGTACTCCAGCTGGCACCAATCGATAGCTGTGAGTCCAGGCTACCTTGGACCTGACCTATATCGAAGTCCACCGCCTGGGCTGCGGTGGCAACACCAATCGCCGCCGTAAGCACACCCAAACGGGATACTGAGCGTAGATTATTGTTCATTGTCGTGAGCTCCATTCAAGCTGTTTAAGCAGAGTGATTGAAGCGTGTTGGAGAAGGGGTGATAAGTCCCCGAAAGAGCTCATTCTGGCGTTAGTTCTTTGGAATTAATGCACGGTACTCAGGGCTTTTGCTGAATACGGGCGCACTCTTGCAAGTCGGCGCCTTACGGAAGTGAACTTTTTGCGGAAGCTGATGAGTCCTGCCGGCCAGAAGGGGCGTTAGCGTCTCTAGAACTGGCTGCTCTGTGCCGTGATAGATGTTTTTATGGTAAGAATGTGTTCCGCCGTTGTTTTTGCTGGAACACTGCTGACATGAACATCCCCGAGTGCTTGCCCCCTCGCTTACCGCGGTCTCATATTCCGCGTCCCCGCCTAAGCGGGCCGATATTGCAGGCCCAGACTCGTGTACTGCTCTTCTGCGCACCGGCCGGTACTGGCAAGACCGTATTGCTGCTGGAATGTCTGCAGCAGTTGCCAACCGAGGCCACGGTGTACTGGGTGCCTCAGTTGGCTAGTCTGAGTGATCCAGAGACCTTGATGCAGCAGCTGGGGAGTGTCTTTGGGGTAGATGTGAGGTCATTTTCAAGCTTGGCTCGGCTGCTGAGTAATCAGGATGAAGCCGTGCACCTAGTGCTGGATGACTATTGTAGGAAACCCGTTGCTGGGGTGGATGACCTGCTAGTGCAGTTGATTCAAGCAAGCTCTCCGTCTATTACCTGGTGGGTGAGTTGCCGCCGCCCCTTGTCTGAAGTCTTCAGTCGTCTCGCCGTGCAGGGTGATGTATTCCAGACGGGTGGTTGGTCGACCATGGCGTTCACCTCTGTGGAGAGTCAGGCTTTGCTGGATTGTGGCGCTTTAGACTTGCCAAGCAGACAGCAACTGGCCATTGCCCGGCAGACCGAGGGTTGGTGCATTGCCGTACGGAGTTTTCTGACTGCGGACCGCGCGGACCTGCAACCGCACTGGCCGGCCTCGCTGCGGCAGTATCTTGAGAGTGAGCTGTTGGTACAGCTGAGCGATGAAGAGCGTGATTTGTGGTTGCTGCTGGCACAGCTTGGTCGGTTTTGCGCGGCGTTAGTAGCTTACGTTACCGGGGGGCGTGAGTTTGATTGCGCGCTCCGGTTGCAGGGGCTGGTGGAGTTGGGTGCTTACATTGAACCTTTAGGTGAAAGCGGTTTTTGGTACTGCATGCATGAGCCAGTGCGCCAGATGGTCAATTGCTGGGCTGGTGTCCCGGCGTCAGGACACCAGCGTGCCAGCCAATGGTATGCAGGCCAGGGCCATTGGCAGCTAGCTGTGGAGCATGCGTTACATGCCGGCCGGGAGGCGGAGGCGCTCAGCATGGTGCAGCGGGTTTCTGATGAGCAGTCCATGAGCGGCGATAACGTTACTGTGCTTAGACGTCTGCAGGAGATGGTGCCCGAGGACATCCTGCCGAGCTCGCCGCGATTGGTGGCGCTGCTGGCCGGTGCTCAGATTTTCACTGGGCAGTTACGAGAAGCGGCTATGACCATGGAGCACTTTGCCAAGTTCATGCCCCAGCCTAGTGCCGAGCTGGAGGCCGCCATCGTCACCCAGTGGCAGGTGTTCTGTGGTTGGAGTCATCACCTCGAGGGGCGGCGCGAGCAAGCTCTTCCTCTGCTTGAACAGGGCTTGCAACAGACCGGGGAAGCCTTCTGGGAGCTGGGACTGACCTGCTACAGCGCTTTAATCCAGCAGGCTCTCTTGATTGCCGATCTGGAACTTGCGCAGCGCTTGAGCCGGACCGGCCTGCGCCAGGCCAGGCAGCGGAGAAGCGTGGTGCTGGAAGCCTATCTGGAGCTGGACCATGCGCAGCTGCTGGAGCACCGTGGTGCATTGCTTGAAGCCGAACGGGTGTTGCAGCAAGCATGTCTGCTGCTCAATGAGGATGATATCAATCAGAGTCCAGTGCTGGGCCGTATCCATCTGCGGCTGGGGCAGCTCATGTTGCGCCAGGGCAAGCTGGCTGCTGCGCACCGCTATTTCACCTGCGGCCTGCAGGAGACCCTGCGCTGGGGCGACCATCGCGCATTCTACGGGTATTGCGGTCTGGCTTTCATCACCTTGGGGGCGCATAACGATGCCGCTGCTCTGGATTACTTACAGGATGCCGAGCGCTGCATGCAGCGCAATCATATTCCAGATGAGGTCTATCGCCCGTACCTGTCGTTTGCCAGCAGCATAGTTCGTTTGTATCAGGGGCGCTTCCAGCTTGCGCAAGAAGCGCTTGGCGAGTTGCTGCGCGACTACGCAGACCAGCCAAGCCTGACGCCACCACCGGCTTCATTCGAGATGCTCCAGCGCTGCCAGCTATACCAATCCATCGCGTGGATGCTGCTGGGGCAGTATCAGAAGGCTATTACCCAGATACAGGATGTGCTGGCCTACGCGCTGCAGCGCGGCCTGATCACCCTCAGCGCGGAAAGCCAGGCGTTGTTGAAGCTGGCTCAATACGGGGCGGCCTGTCACATGCCGAGCCTGTCGCAGATAGAAGCTCTGTTCAAGCCTTGCCATGACCTGGGATTGTTTGGCATCTCCGATGAAATGTGCCGGCTGTTTCCTGAGTTGTTGGGTAGATATACCGAGCGTGGAATTGAAGCTCAGGAAGAGCTGCTGAGCGCACGCGAGGTGGAAGTGCTGAGGTTGGTGGCTGCCGGGTTGGCCAGCAAGCAGATCGCCGACCAGTTGTTTATTTCGTTGCATACGGTCAAGGCGCATTTGCAACGGATATACAAGAAGCTTGGTGTGGTTAGGCGCACACAGGCGATTGCCAAGGCAAAACAGCTCGGTATTGTTCTAGGATAGGTTTTATAGAGAAAATGCCTGTACTCGGGGATTTTTGTACAGGTGCTAGGGCCTGTTTCTGTTTCATTGCCCGTCGCGCCTGACCTGTTCTTGCTCGGCTAGACCTTCCCCCGATGACGGTTAACTCCCATCGCAATGAAGAGGTTCCTTGGGTATAACTAAGGTTTTCCATTTATGAGTTTGCACGCAACGCTGCAAGCCCAGCAAAATCAGGGGTAATCTACCGTAAGCCAGAAAAGCTAAAAGTATTTACGTGACAGTAGGTTAGCGTAATTTTGCGAAGATGGCCAGAACGGGTGAGTGTACTGCTACTGTACCGATTTCACCTGCTTTTCAGTACAGTCAGCCGCGCTTCGCTGTTGGGCATTTTGAGTTGTCAAGGAATCCTTGACAACGTATTTGGGAGGCGGGCGGTTAGAGCTCATTAGCTGTCCACCTTGAATAGTGCCTGTCTGCGCTCTCAGAAAGTCATCGTGCCAGTTCACAAAAAACAGGTCGAAAGCCAAATCCGGTCATAAGACTTGGCTGTTCCGCTATGGAGTCAGTGAGAGCGATTCAAACATCGACAAGTATGAGCTGAGGGCTCTCGGGGGGAATCAGACTCTAGTGATTATTCAGAGATTAAAGCTTCCTGTAACGAGTTATGTCATCGGGGCGAAGTGTTGCCTGGATTTTTGGATGGGGAAAAGCGACAGTAGACAGATGGCGCCGGGCACTAAGGACGTTAGCATAACTATGGCCAGTAGGGCGTTGCTGCTTTGCTCAACCAGCTCTCCTGCACTGGACTCGACAAAGCCGCTGAGCTGCAGTCCTATACCGGCCAGCCCTGCCCCCAGCCCCAGTCCGAGCTTTTGTCCGAGTACCCAGATTCCGGTGAAGGCGCCTTCCTCAGCGAGACCGGAGCGTTGGCGTTCCGCTGC
Organism: Cytophagaceae bacterium; assembly: GCA_002710685.1. Lineage (GTDB taxonomy): Bacteria > Bacteroidota > Bacteroidia > Flavobacteriales > Flavobacteriaceae > Leeuwenhoekiella. The sequence continues at coordinate 7,931 of PALD01000004.1, forward strand.
GACAATATCAGGCATGATGGCAAAGCAGAACAGTTGCTGACCGGCATTGGCAATGCCTAGGACGGTAACGGCTAGCCAAAAGCCCCAGGGTCCATCCTTTGCAAACCAGAATAGCGCCATTCCCGCCGCATAGACGGTGGTGGCCAGATAAAACCCTTGGTACTTCCCACTCCAGCGTGCCAAGCGGGTCCAGAAGATGGTAGTAATCATCGTCAGGGTCATTACGCCGATAAAGATTTTGCTAACGGTCAGCTCCGCGTTACCCAGCCAGTACTTGTTGTAATAGCTGATTAGTGATGAGTTCACGCTGACCGAGACCATCTGGATGATGAAGCCCAGCCAAAGCCAGGCGAACGCCGGCACCCGCAGCGGCTTTAGCAGGTTGCTACTGCTTTGCGGACTGCGCCGCATCACGCGGCCGCTGCCGGTACCAAGGACCGTGGTGGCCATCGCTGCAAAGGACATGAGCCCTATGAGCAGTCCCATGGTGGCGAATGCCGATCGGTCGCCACCTCCACTTTGAACTAGCCAAGGGGCCAGCCCGCCGGCAAGCAGAAAGCCAACTGAAAGGAAAACGCTACGCCAGCCAGCTATTCTGGTCCGTGTTTTGCTGTCCTCAGTGACCTCGGCGAGCATGGTGATATAGGGCACTTCGAAGAGTGTATAGGCTGTAGTGGTGAGGGTGTAGAGAAGCAGTACCCAGATCAAAGCGCTGCGCCAGTGATTGAAGTCAGGCGGGGAGAACAGCGCGATGAACCCAATTACGAACAGCACTGCGCCCACGGCCATGAATGGTCGGCGCCGCCCCCAGCGCGTATCTGCTCGATCGGACCAGCGACCGATAAGAGGATCGGTGAAAAGCTCGATCAACTTCGGGAACAGCAGCGCCATTCCTGCAGCGCCGGGCGGAATGCTCAGCGCTTCTGTCATGAAATATAAAAGTAGAATCTGTGGGGCGATGACGAATATCGCCGTGCCGATACTGCCCACGCCATAGGCAAGTTCAAAACTCAGCCCTGGGGGGCGCTTAGTTTTGGGCATGGTGTAGCTCCTGTTCAGGATGCGCCGACTGCCGGGCATGGCGATCATGACCGAGTCTCACAAAGAAATGGGCGAATACCGAGGTGGCCTGAGTATGCCACCCCAGCTGGTTTTACGCTGTGACCACTGTTAGGCCTGCGCCTTGGGGGCCACAGAACGGGTCTAGAAGCTTGAAGAAGGTATCTGGGTCGATTACCTGTTCTGGCGCGAAAACGCCGAACTCCTTGATGTTACCGTTCTGTAGCAGCGGAAGGAAAAGGGCGTGGGGAATACCGGTAATGGTCGCCATGCCACCGACAGGTCGGTGGTTGATATAGGCTCCGGCGGTGGCAGGTTGGCCATTGCGGTAGCCGGCGGCAAAGGCAAGCGCACCGGGAACATCCGCCCGGTCCTTTTCTGCTAGTCTGGCCTGACGAGCTTCGCGACCACCCTCTCCGGCCAGCAGTCGCGCGGCATCATCTACGCTCATGTGCGCCATCGCTACAGCACTGGCTACCTGGCGCAGGTCGCTGGCGATATCATCGATGCCGAGCATGCCGTTATAGCAGTTCTGCAGCTGGGGGAAGCGGCGTACCAGCGTGACTGCTTCAGGGTGACCAAGCGACCACACGTCGAGGCTACCGAGACCGGGAAATTCAATTGCCGAATGTTCTAGCGGGTCGGCATCAATGAACTGTCCATGGCGGAGTACACGAATCTTTTCGGATAAACAGTGCATTAAATGCACTGCCGCGGCATCCACGTGGCCCGCGGTCGGTGGCGGAGGGAAGCCGTCATCGTCATTTACTGCGCCGGAAAGCTTCCACGCTGAGACCAAGGTGTCCACTTTATCCAGGGTTTGGGCAGCCTTGACGCACAGCAGATTGATGATACCGGGGCTGGCCCCTAGGCCGATGACTGCCTTGATCTGGTTCTGACGGGCTCGTTCGTGTAGAGCGAGCATGTCAAGGGTCGGTTGCCAGTCATCGCAGATATCGCAGTAGTGTTTCCCTTCGTCGATGGCGGCGCTGAGTACGGGGACACCGAAACGGAAAAACGGGCCGGTAGAATTGAGCACCACATCCACGTCACGCATGGCGGCGCGGAGCGCCTGATTGTCGGTAATGTCCAGATGCAGGTTTCGAGCCCGCGGATCCTTTAATGAGGCGACGAAGCGCTCGGCTAGCTCACCATCAATGCCCGCAACGATGACTTCACTTACAAAATCGTAAGCTAACGCGGTTCGCACCGTTGCGCGCCCCATGCCGCCACTGCCACCTACGGCTAAGACTTTCATGTTATTTCCTTTAGATGCTATGACCCGGCTGTTACCGAGTCGGTTACTTGTGGAGGGGAGTGATTTAGCGCACCCCTTCGTTCCTGAGAGCTGCAGGGGTGAAGTCGGAAAACCTTGCGGGTATGCCAAATTCGAAGCTGTTGCGCTCTTCGTTCTTCATACCCAAGGCCAAATAGCGTCCAGCATTCAGGTCATATATGACTTCTAAGGTATAGGCTGGGGTCTTGACGTGGTAATACTGCTGCATGTGTCCCTCCGCAACGCGCCATAGCTGGCCGCGACCGTCGTAGTGGTCCACATGGGCGAGCTGCCAGGTGTCCTCGTCGAAGTACATTTGGCGCTGGGCATAGATGTGGCGTGCTTCGGGCTTGACTGTGGCGACGACTTCCCATACGCGATGCAATTCGTAGCGTACGTTTTCCTGATTCAGATGCCCCGCATGTATGATGTCTTCATACTTAAGGCTGGGAGAGTCCAGTTGGTAGCTGTTGTAGGGAATATACAGTTCACGCTTACCCACCAGCTTCCAGTCATATCGGTCCGGCGCACCACCGAACATATCGAAGTTGTCGGTAGTGCGAAGGCCATCTGCGGCAGTACCGGTGCCATCGTAATCGACTTGAGGGGCGCGACGTACGCGACGCTGGCCAGCGTTGTATAGCCAGGCCGAGCGAGGCTCTTTCAACTGATCCAATGTCTCGTAAACTAACAAAACGTTGCCGGCCAGTCGGGCTGGAGCGGTAACCTGCTGCTTGAAATACGAGATAATGTTGTCACCTTTGCCTTCTGGCAGATCAAGCAAGTCTTGGGGAGCCGCGACTGTCTCTTCAAAGCGAACTGGAATGAAGGTACCGTTGGTACTTGGCGTTGCCTGCGTGATGATTCGCCGCATATTGCCGCCACGATAGCGGGTGATATGGTTCCACAATACCTGTAGGCCATCCTGGGGGATCGGGAAAGCGTAATATCGGCTGTTCTGAAAGTTGCCTACCGCGTAACCGTTGTTCTCTGCTGTAGTCTCTAGGGCGCTTATTTTAATCCGGTTGTATATATCGTCTGGCAGAGCAGCGCTGCGCCGGCTTGGATAAATCGGCATTGTGAAAGTGGCCGGGTAACGATTGAACATAGCGATTTGTCCGGGCGTCAGCTTGTCACGATATTGCTCCAGGTTGGCAGCGGTGATTATGAATAATGGCTTGTCATCGGCGAAGGGGTTTTCCAGAAAACCCTTGGCATCGACTTGGCCAGCATTGGTTACCAGCCCGCCAGTCCATTCTGGGATGGTGCCCTCAGCATTGCCAGCACGCTCTGCACCGATAGGGGTCAGGTCTTTGCCCAAGCGCTCAGCTTGCTCGCTTGAAACTGCCGATAAAGCATGTGGGGACGCGGCAGCCAACAAGCTCACCGCGACGTAGGTGAAGATAGTCGTTTTCATGGTTATCTCTCGTCTGCGTACAGGAAATCAGAAGCTCACGCCGAGGCTCAGCGCAATAAAATCTCGATCAACTTCGGTGTTGTAACGCCCGCCGAAAAAGTTGGTGTAGTTGAGGCTGGCGCTGTACTTGTTTAGGTAGTTGGCGTCGAGCCCGAGGCTAATAGCTTTGGCCCCTTCGATGAAGTTGTCGTTGGGACCATAGCCGGATACGTCATGTGACCAGGCCAAGTTGGGTTCTAGGTTGATGCCGGCAATGACATCGCTGTACTCAAGGCTGGCGGCCAACTGGTAGCCCCAGGCGTTGGTTGTGGTATAGCCTTTTCTTCGAGTGTCACCGAATACAGTATCTCGGCCATAGCGGAGCTGGCGTGTGCTTTCCAGGCCGGATGTATGGGTTAGCGCTGCCTCGCCTACCAGTACCAGTTGTTCTGCGCCGAGGACCTGATCGAAGGTGTGGATTAGCGTAGATTGCACTTGGCTGACTTCTTTGCGCTTATAACCGCGGACCTGACCGCCGGGTTCAACTCCCAGATTGGATATGGCCGGATCTACTGGAGTCAGTAGACCTAGAGTCATATCCGCGGCGTTAAAGCTAACCGGCGCGTTGGGACGGTAACTGAGCTCACCGCTCCACGCTGTGCCACTAGGCAGGGTAGTGGCGAAGCTAACACCGAATAGGCGTATATCCTCGGGATAATCCATGAAGTACCTTGCACTGCCTAACACAGTTGCTGCCGTCAGCCCTTCCAGTGTCGCCGGGTCGGTTACGCCCATATCTATCGCGCTGCCGATGATATCGTTGAGGCTTGCATAGGTGCTCAGTGGTGCGGCTTGGTATGCCAAAAAGGGGACGCGGCTATGGTAGTTCATGGCAAAAAAGCCGAACTCTGTACTGTCAGTTTGCAAACGGAGCGCAAGCCCCCACTGACCACCATCTCGGGCCTCGCGATCTTTGAGGCGGGGAATCAATACCCCTTCTGCACCACCCGGATACGCCTGGCCATGGATTGCCGCGATGGGTGATAAAGCCATAAGGTCGCCATCAAGCACAGTGAAGTTATCTGCGCAACCTGGCGCGGCGACATCGGAGCTGAAGAAGGTGCCACAGTTGTCTAAAATGTAGGGCTCCCACTTCAATTGATAGAATGCCTCCAAGTTCACAGTGTTGCTCAACCGTTGCGAGGCAAAGACCATCGGCACTGGTACCAAACCCTCTTTTAGTTCCGCCCCTGGACGGCGCAAAGCAGCGACATCCCAAGGATTCACAGAGTTAATACCTCCGCCTATAAAGGTGCTTTCGCCCCAGCTGACTACCTGCTGGCCAAGCCGCAGGTGGCCTGGCATATTTCCTAGGTAATAGTTGTGATAGACGAACGCGTC
>PALD01000005.1 GCA_002710685.1 Cytophagaceae bacterium
CTTCGTTGATATTGCGGCATGGTCATTCTCCTTAACAAAAAGAGAACACCATGCCGTAGCTAATTTATGAATTGAATGTGGGGATTACCGGACGGACACAATCTGTCTAATAAAGTCTGAACGATTACCGCCTCGAAAAACCAAACTTTGGGAAGACGTTTACGCTAACTACTCAACTGAAAAAGAGCGCATTCAGCTATGGAATTATCAGCGTTATCTACAAAAACGAAAAGTGAAATTATATCTATGAATCACACATGTGATAACAAACTTATAGAGCTTATTTTCTGTGCAATCGTAAGAAGGGCACAAGACAGAAGTCAAAGCACTAAAAACAGGTTCTCTTCCCTAACAGCAGGTAAAAACCTGAAACGTTCGTCCGCACCGCTCACCATCTCTTCTTCACTTAAATACTCACGCGTGAAAGCTGTATAATAATAAGACTCATAACAAGTAAAGGGCGACAAGCAAGTAAACTCGGTTAGGTACTCAGACAGTACATCAAGTGGGTCTCTTTCAGTGAGTTTCGGCACCACCACTTTTATTGAAGGGCTACACGTAGCGGCATTTAATGCAATAAAAAACGCGTAGTTTTCTTTACTACCAAAGCCTTCGAAAAGATAGTTCTTGTTGCTGAAATACTGAGGAAGGTAGACGATTAGTGCGTGACTTTCTGCAGTTAGCAACCTTTCCAAATCTTCTTGACTGGTTACAATCAAGCATAGCTTTTCTCCACTTCGTGGGGCAAGCGCACGGTCATCTTTAAAAAACTCAATACGAAGTTTTTTACAGGTTGGCAAAGACTTGTCGAACGGCATGCCAAGTAAGTTTGAAGCGCGCGCTAATGCCGTTTGAGCGTACTCACTGTATGCCGATAAATTCTGCGCAGCATAATATTCGGGCACTCTGATCTGAGCACGCTCTAGTGGGCTACAGGATATGAAGTCGAGCTCATAGGGCGCTACTTTCATACTCGCGCTTGTGTCAGCCAAAAACAACATCCACTGTTCTCTAATTCCGTTGAGCAGCTCTAAACATTCTGCATCGTCTGACATATTAAGTGTTTTACTTAATACGGTATTTACGTAATTTACTGAGCCATGCAGGTAATAAATCACTATTGGCTTGTCGTCTCTAAACAGGTCAATAATCACTTTTCTACTATTTAATATCGCTTGTTCCGCGTCAACTCTTTCTCTGAATGGCTTACACATCACTTTTTCAAGCAAACTGAGGCCATAGAGTAAGTCGCTGTTTTTGACTTTTTCATTAAAACGTTCAGCAAAAATGTTCTTATCGAGCGTTTGGTGTGCGGTATTTTCTAACCAGTCTACTGCTTCGGCTTTTTTTTGCGCATCTGACAGGATCAAAATGTTTTCAGGTTTTAACGGAATGGTACGTTTTATTTTGGCGCCGTCATTTAAATTGTAAACATCTACATCTGCACTGGCGTTGCCTAACGCCAATTCAATGATAGTCTTGGACATTTTGAATTCGTACTTTGTGTTGACAAACGGCCTTAAGTTACCTTCTACAGTCAAAGACGTATTGTAGGCGCGCGTATACTCAATGTACTCTTCCCCATCCTCTAGGTAATATCCAGACTGTTTAGAGTGATGATGTTTATGGTCGACAAAGCCCAAATCGACGCCGAATAGATAAATTTGTTTAAAACCGAGCTCTAATACGCAGTCAATCGCAAAGTTAGAAACCGTCGGGTAAGAATACTTTAACGAGACAAACTCGTGTTCGCTAAACAAAGACTCAAGAATGAGCGTTGCTGGCTCCCCTCTTTTTAATGACAAGAACGCGTTCTTATACGCACTGATGACGTCGGGGTGAACACCGTTGCCACTGATAAGGGTAACTTTTTTTAGGTACTCTTTGTCATTTATTCTGACCAACCAGTCGTATGGCGACCTATTTACTTCCAAATCGACGTGATAATCAGGAACAATATGATTTTTATGCAGTACCTGTAAGGCGGTACCACAGCTAATGACTATCGCATTCGCGTGCTCTTCTTTCAAAATAGGGAGAAGATTATCTAAGGACGGGCCATTGCCCACGATAAATACCGGCACGTGATTGAGAACGTGCGGTTTTGTTTCAGTTTTTAACAAGTATTTGAAATTATTTTCGACTGACCATTTGCTGTGCGACACGATATAGCGAGAATTTTCGAAATTATCACTTAACCCTATTACGAGCCTTATTTCTTCTCGTAAGTTATTCAGCGTGGGTTCGAGCACATCGTTATCATAACTTTTAAACAAAAACATGTTTGCCAGGTTATAACTGCCTACCCTATCGAACTGAGTGAGAAAATCGCGTACTAAGTTTGAACCATCGTCCCCAATGTTGAGATAAATACTGCTCTGACTGGCATCCATTTTTTCGAGCAGCGCTTTCCAGTCTATTGAATACAAAGAAGAATAGAAAAAGTCACGATTAGGTTCATAAACAAACAGTTTGCCTATCTCGTGAGCATCCAATAAACACTGAAGCTGATAGCCATTGCCGATGCCAAATAGAAGTAGCGATTTGATATCCTGATTTAAAACAGCGCTATCTGTCGTATACTTTTTCAATTCGTTTTGGATTCTTACAACGGTGCGATAGTGAAAGTGGGGATAAAGTTTTCCACCGGTGTAATTTAGAACCAACTCATCTCTGCTGGGGTTGTCCTTAAACATTGCATAAATGTTTTCAGACTCTTTCTTGGCATTGTCGCCGAGTAAGTAGGTTTGATGCTTCACGTTGAGCAAATTGACTTCGCCTGCCACGTTAGCGACTACTTGCCAATGCACTGGAGTATATTGTGCAAATTCCTCTGCAATATCAGGGAAGTACTTTTTAAAAGCCTCTAGGTTGCGTTCAAATCTAGCGTGATCGAGATTATCTGCGCTCCATGACGATGAAGACAGTACAGGTGTCCACTTGGGCACGTAATTTTCAAAACGAGGCTCTTTTACATTTGGTCTTAGGTCTCGATTTAAATACCAATTATTAGCGGTCAATTCGTCACGAATATCATCGAATTCACTACAGTGATAATGAAAGTAAACCTGTGAAGAGGAGATGCCGAAGGCACGGTGTAACTCGTTCAAGTCTGAAAAGAGCGACTTGCCGTTATTAGGTATTTGAAGGTAGAGTGACACGTTGTTTTTATGCGCAATATCAAAGATGCGTGGCCATACACCGGCATAAAGCGAACATACCAAATAATCCATATTGGGTTCATAGACGACAATATGCTTGATGTCAGTCGCATTTAGCAGTTCAACCAAGTGCCGCCCAAGTCCAACACCTAATACCACCAGAGCTTGTTCGCTGTCCTCGGGGGTTATTGATGTGGAGCACTCTTCAGCAGTTGAGAGTTGTATCTGCTGTGGCTTAGCTAGAAAGTGCTCAACGTGGCGACTTATCGATTCCGATACCTGAGATCCGTAGAACACCGTCCCTGAACTCGACTCTACGATATCAATTTCACCGTCTTTATTAACGTATACTGAATTGTGTTGAAATGTGTGGTTCTTAAGAATCTTATAGATAGAGGGTACAGTGCGCTGAAAGCCAGTTAGGCTTTTATTGTAATTTTGAGTAATAACAGGAAGTAGCGCTTCTTCTTTTTTTAATTGTGTTTCATCGTCTTCAATAAACAGCTGAATGGCTTTACGCATTGTTATTTGTATCTCTTAACTGCATGACTCGCTCGTTTAAGGTTTATTACCTCACTTTTTGCCTCTTCACGCAAACGATACGTTATAGATTCAAGTTGTTTATTGCACTCTATTTCAGATTTGACAAACTGTTTTTTATTTTTCAAACGCGCTCTGTTCAGTTCTCTTACAACTAGTTTATGCCGAAGTGAGACAAGTCTAAGGAAAAATGCTGTTTCTACCTCTGCCTCTTGAAGTAGCGCCGCTAATTTATCGTTTACTAGCGATAAAAACAGCGGCGTCAAATCGTGTGTAAGCGCTAAGTGGTCATCATCATACATTTGACGCAGCCATGGCCTTCTTCTCGTAAGCTTCAAGCTTTGCGCTTTCAGGAATTGCAACCCACGCATCTCGGATGGGTTCTAGCAAGCTGTAAGCTTCGTCCAACTTAGCGATGTCGTTATTAAAATGAGCATCGTTGATGAGTTCGACGATGTAACTGTAAAGCGAAAATAGGTTTGCTGCTATTTCGCCACCTACATCCATATCAAGTGTATCTCTCAGATAAATAACAATAGATGTGGCTTTTGTTACAAACTTAGACTTGTCAACAAAATCTTTACGCTCCATGGCACCTTTGGCATAGGCAATTTTATCCATGGCCCCCTGCATTAACATTAATGTAAGCTTATGAGGATCCGAGGCTGCTATGTCCTGTTTTACCGTTGATTTTTGATAGGCTTTTATTCCACGTAACGACATACTATTCTTACACCTTTATTAAACCAATGCCGCAAACAAGGCTGAACCTGTTTGGCTTAACTGAGCGATCGTTTTATCTAAATTTACGTATTTCGCTCTTACTGTTTGTTCAAAACTTGCCATTCGAAGCTCTAGTGCTTCTCTCGCAGTTTCGACGCTATCTTTTTCATCACGTGCACTGCGCTCTCTCAAGCTTATTAGTCCACTTGACGATGAGTACTGTTCGATCAAGTCATCGAGCCTAACGGCTATACCGTTACTTTCGTCGTTAAACAACGACGAAATATCGTCAAAATTATCTTCCAATGCGTCGTTCAGTCGCGTTTTACCTGATCCCAAGCCAAAATCATTGGTGCCTATCTCTAATCTACCGTCCTTGTTAAGCTCGATACCAAGTTCGAACAAGCTACTCACCTCAGAACCGGCGACTTCCTCGCCAACAATGGTCGCCATACTTTGCCGTAAACCACGTAATAGCGAATCACCAGCTAAAGCACCGTCTTCATCTTCGTCAGTAGCGCCGTAACTTGTGAGTTTTTCAATTTCATCAATTAGCGCATTGTAGTTATCAATAAAATTATTGATATCTTCCTCTACGCCTTTTTTATTAAACCCTATGGTTAAGTTGGTCGCTTCTTGAACGCCGCTACTGTTCGTTGGAGACAGTTCATTAGCGGTAAAAGAAACATTCTGAATAGTATTTTCAAACTCGTTGTTCGCGCTTTGTACTTCAATACCATCCACTTCAGCGATAGCGTTACGTGCAGCTTGAATATTAGCGGCACTTATACTGCCTGCTCCACCCGTCGTTGATAATCGATCGAGTTCAGCATTGCCAGTATCATTGTTGATGACCAAATCATTTCCAGCGCCCTCTTTGTCGGACAAGATAACCAATCGAGGTCCATCACCGGTACCGGTTTCAATGATGTTTGCCGTTACGCCAAAATTGTTCTCTGAATCATTGATTAACTCACGCAGATCGGTCAAAGTTGTTGTAGTATCAACATTAATAGTGAAGCTGTCAGAGCCCACGCTGAAGGTAAGCGAGCCAGTCCCTGAAGATATTAAGGTGTCAGAACTTGACGAAAAAGCAGCCGTGTCNGTGGTAATTCGACTGCCTGAAGCCAATTGTTTTACCACAATGTCNTANGAACCACGGAGCGCTGATTTAGACGCATCCGCAGACAATACATCGTCGTCTTCNGANGGGTTAGTGATGNTAGGCTCACGNCTNTTTAAATTACTACCACTGCGAAGTTCTTCAATGACATTTTGAAAGTCTGATANCTTTGACTTTATTTTACCCAAAGCAGAAATTTCAGCATCTACCGCTTTTTCTCGNNNATCAAGACGNTTTTCNTTGGGNTGTCTTTCNGCAGAAATGAGTTGTNGAACTAAATCNTCGAGCGCTAGNCCCGAGCCTACACCTAAAGAACTTATTGACATCACTCACCTCTTNCTAAACTTGATTNTCTATCAACACCCCGACACTGCTTCCGATATCCTGCTGTAGCTCTTGAATTCGCTTAGCNAGCACCAGTATCTCNTCAGAAGGAATTTGTCTGATGACGTCTCCAGAATCTGAATCGAGTACCGTNACCACNGAGCGTTCGGTATTNTCNTCGATNGAAAATGCCAGATTCCTATTCTGTCCCTGCAAAAACGATTCTACTACCGTCGCTGCCTCTCCTANTTGCCCTTCATNACCGGACTTAACANNTNTATCGGACTGTTCCTGANAAACTTGAGATAAATTTTGCNTTGTNTCCCNCAGATTNTCGTCGTTNGTTAACAGTGAANCAGGCTTCTCANNGCCTTTCNCAATANCATTGCGNTCGAGCNCGCCATTTTGCAGTTTTGAAGNCGATGGGACCGAAGAGTCTGCANTTGCAGGTNCTGCNNTAGCNGGCNCCGCATTNGCAGGTACNGCNNTAGCATNNCCNTGGCCAANTNGAGTGTTTTGCACATCCATCTAATATCTCCTCNTTTAAACGAATGATNCGGATGCGAACATAAATGTNNGCANCCGTCACACTTACACTAGANTATAGTACTGAATACTANACTTAACCAAGTAAAGAAAGCGCAGCCTGAGGACGCTGATTNGCCTGACTNAACACNGAAANTGATGCCTGCTGTATAATCTGGTTTCTCGTTAAGTTAGCCGTCTCTGAAGCAAAATCNGTATCTCTNATTTGTGCTCGCGCTGAAGAGACGTTCTCAGTNATACTTCCTAAGTTGCGGATTGTAGCTTGAAATCGACTTTGTATTGCACCGAGTTCAGCTCTGGTCGAACCTATAGTTGATATGGCAGCATCAACTTGCGTTAGCAAGCCAGAAGCAGCNCCAGCACTTAAGACCGTTTGGGTGATCGATAACCCTNCTGCGCCAAAGCCATTAGCGTTCGNAATTTCAATATCGATTTTCTGATCTTCGTTAGCACCAACCAAGAAACTTGCGCTGAAGCTNCCGCTTAGTATGGTCAGACCACCAAACTCGGTGTCNGNACNAATTCGTGACAATTCCTCTTTAAGCGCGGTCACTTCTTCGTTCAACGCTACTCTATCNGCAGTATTGTTGATACCATTCTGTGCTTGCACCGCTAGTGTACGGATTCTTTGAAGTGCGTTAGTACTTTCTTGTAGCGCGCCCTCAGCAGTTTGCGCAACCGAAATACCATCATTAGCGTTNCGACTCGCTTGCTCCAAACCTTGGATCTGNGACGTTAAACGNTTTGAAATTTGNAATCCAGCAGCATCGTCTGCCGCACTGTTAATGCGAAAACCAGACGATAAACGTTCGAAAGACGTGTTTAGTGAATTACTAACGTCAAAAAGCTGACGCTGCGCGTTTAATGACGATGCATTAGTATTAACAAATAAAGACATAGATTACCTCCTGGGGACCATTGCCAGTAGAAGGCGCTGGTCCTAAACTATACGNTGGTCAGGTCACTACTCCGTCTCAACGCCTCATAAAATTAAAGNAAATTACCCCTCAACTAATTTATCGACAATTTANTAAGCTTCTTTAGCTATTTTTTTACTTTTGTTGAAAGAAAATCATAAGNAANTGATTTTATTGNTTAATTTTTCATAAAAAATTAGAGTNACGAGATTTNCGAAGTAAANATNTAAGCCAAAACCGACTATGTCATGCCGAGCANTGGCAGGATNCAGTTTAATCGGTATACCGTTTATTCAACATNTTGGGAATTGCGAGCGGGTGACGTGAAATTCGAGCTTAAGGTTTTATCTGCTGNGATGGTNTGGAATNAACAATAGGAANGGTATTATTCAATAATAGAACTTTATTGTTGGCACAATTATAGCTTAAATNNCNGGTGACNGTTTTTGTTCANGTNAATTGGCTTTAGCGGAAATCTCGGTAATAATAAAAAAGGCCGAGACGTNANCCTCGGCCAATNTGCTCTAGTTAGGAGATTGAGCAAATTCTCGTTTAGTCGTCGAATAGATATNTNTTAGGGTGAACTGGCCTCTCAACCATAACTTCTAATTCCNAACCTATTNGTAGACTATCTTTTNATATTGGCGGCCAATACGGCCGCCATTTTCAATTAGGAATGACCTCTCAACTTCTTTCCNTCATTGACTTAAATTANTTAACCACCTANTANTGATAGTGCAGCCTGNGGACGCTGGTTNGCCTGAGATANCACCGTCGTTGTAGCCTGTTGCANTATCTGATTGCGCGAAAGTTCTGCCGTTTCGGCGGCAAAATCTGTATCTCGGATNCGCGCTCTTGCCGCTGAAACGTTTTCAGATATGTTAGATAGATTTCTNATGGTTGATTGAAATCTATTTTGNATCGCACCAAGCTCAGCTCGGGTCGAACCTATCGTTGATATCGCNGAATCNACTTGCGCTAAAAGCCCTGACGCNGCGCCTGCACTNANTACATCACCGGTCACNAATAGACCTGACGCACCAAANCCATTNNNGTTNGNAATNNNAANATCNATTNTCTGNTNTTCNTTNGCACCAACCAAAAANNTTGCGCTAAANCTACCNCTTAATATGGTAAGNCCACCAAACTCGGTATCAGTTCCNATACGTGACANNTCTTCTTTNAGTGCNGTCACNTCTTGGTTAAGCGCTACTCTATCNGCCGTGTTATTAATACCGTTTTGNGCTTGAATAGCAAGNGTNCGAATTCGCTGTAGNGCATTNGTGCTTTCCTGCAGCGCCCCTTCTGCGGTCTGNGCAAGCGAAATACCATCGTTNGCGTTACGNTGCGCTTGGTCTAACCCCTGGATTTGTGATGTNAGCCTGTCTGAAATTTGCAAACCTGCTGCATCATCCGCTGCACTGTTGATACGAAAACCTGATGACAAGCGCTCAAAAGCGGTGCTCAGGTTATTACCTGTTGTAAACAACTGACGCTGAGCGTTCAGTGAAGATACATTTGTATTTACAAATAAACTCATTTTTCTTCTCCTAACTAGTCGAGATATAAATGCTATTATTTTTGTTATACATTTATTCTTGGTGCATTTTATGCATTATACATATGTCAGAATTTTCTGACGTCCTATTGGCACACTACCAACGGGACTTGCTAAACAGAGAATATTATTCTCTTTGCTGGCTGGTGAGTCTGTGTATTCAGACCTCAACCCTCTCACTACCTCCTGGCTTCACTCTCGCCAGTCAGCAGCCCCAGCACTCATCAGCAAACTTATCTTTATATCGACTTCATAAAAAATAACTTTAATGATTCGATTTAATTTCAAAAAATAATTTCATAACTTTGATTTTACTTAAATAAAATATATTTTTTTAGCCAAACATCATCATAAGAAACGAAATACAAACCTTAAGTCATACTTTTGAAAAGAAAGTGAGGCTTTGACCTATCACTCCCCTTTGTTCTATTTATCGTCCAATAAATACGTTTACTTTAGGTATTTTTTGAAAAAACAAATGAAGGGAAGGGAATCTTAGAAGTGGGTGATTGGAAATAGGGTAAACTTAGGAAAACTAGCAATTAACGCATCGGTATTAACAACCTATAAGAACCGATAAGACACGTACAAAAAAAGCCAGTGTAAGTACACTGGCCTCTAACTCATTAGGATAAAGCTATGCTAGCTATTATCCTAAAAGCGACAATGCAGCCTGTGGTCTCTGATTAGCCTGAGATAACACAGTCGTGCTAGCCTGCTGGATAATCTGATTTCTCGTCAAGTTTGCAGTTTCCGCTGCAAAGTCTGTGTCTCTAATTTGCGCACGCGCTGCAGACACGTTCTCTGAAATGTTACCCAGGTTCCTAATGGTAGACTGGAATCGGTTTTGAATCGCGCCCAACTCCGCTCGGGTTGAACCGATGTTTGAGATGGCAGCATCAACTTGCGTTAGCAAGCCAGAAGCAGCGCCAGCACTTAAGACCGTTTGGGTAATCGATAACCCTTCTGCACCAAAACCATTAGCGTTTGAAATTTCAATATCGATTTTCTGATCTTCGTTAGCACCAACCAAGAAACTTGCGCTAAAACTACCACTTAAAATAGTTAGACCACCAAACTCAGTATCGGTACCAATACGCGACAACTCTTCTTTCAGCGCAGTTACTTCTTCGTTCAGCGCTACCCTATCTGCGGTGCTATTAATTCCATTCTGTGCTTGCACGGCTAATGTACGAATACGCTGNAAAGCATTGGTGCTTTCTTGTAANGCGCCTTCTGCAGTNTGCGCCAGNGAAACACCNTCGTTCGCATTTCTAACTGCNTGGTCCAACCCCTGAATTTGTGACGTTAAACGATCTGAAATTTGNAGGCCTGCAGCATCATCAGCAGCACTGTTGATACGGAAGCCTGAAGATAGACGTTCAAANGAAGTACTNAAAGANTTTCCAACATCAAAAAGCTGACGCTGGGCATTCAATGAAGATACGTTGGTATTGACAAATAAAGACATNNTGTCTCTCCTACATTTNAATCCAGCGNNNGCTGGNANTCNGANTNACCGANATTTTNGTTTTNNTANTCATCAAGACCTGAGGGGTAATTGATGAACTGGCTCTCTCAGAANCTNTATCGACANNATNNANNATCCCTTTAGAAAAAATTACGTTTTTTGCCGATAAGCGGTAAGATGTTGCCGCTACACTAAACAAAATTCATTTATAAGTGGTGGATTTTTAAAGGAGATTTAGAGTGCAAAAAAATATAAAATTGTTCGACTTAAAACGGATCTCTAAGCCTGCCGCCCATAGTGCTTTTACCGATCTTATAGAAAACCCCTTCGACGAAAGTAGAAAGACGTTAGTGTGTTGCTATCGCCAAGCGACTAATCATATTAGCGCAGATGGTTTGTTGGTGGTGCTAACTGTCGATAAGAAAACTTTTCGTGTTTTAGCAAGAATTCGTATACAAGAACACAATGCAGATCTTAGAGACCCAAAGTTTTCATTTGATGGCAAACGGCTAATACTCAGCACTTACGCAAAAACCTATTTATATAATGGAAAAATGGTGTCAAAAATGCGGACCTATTTTTCCACCACAGGCCTATCTTGGTCTGGGAGTAATAATTACGGCAAAAGCGGTTGGTGGCTTTGGAATCATAATTGGTTGGATAGTGAAGCCTATGGATTTGCTTACGATCGACCATCCAATAAGTTGTCGCTCTACAAAGGCGACCCCACACGCACAATGCAACTGCATAAAGATGATGTTTTCAACCTGAACAAGCAAGGCAAAGGCTATCCCAACGAAAGTACCATTTTGTTTGATAGTGAAGGTAATGCCTCAGTATTTCTAAGACGAGATGCTGATTCATTTAGCGCGCAGTTTGGAACGTCTAAACCACCTTACACTAGATGGACATGGCATGATTTAGGTATATATATCGGTGGGCCAGCGGCTGTTGCACTCAACGCTAACATATTTATTGTCGCTGGAAGACATGTAGACTGGGTGACTCGCAAGTTTTCCACAAGGATATGGTTGTTCAACAGCGAATCAAAAGAACTTAAAGAACTACATACACTCCCGAGTGGTGGTGACACGAGTTATCCAGGACTTGTATTAGAAAACGACAGCCTATATGTCTCTTACTACTCCAGCCATATCGACAATCAAGCCAGAGTCTACATGGCGCACTTGAGTGGCATTAATGACTTGATAAATTAAGACCGTTAAACAAAATCAAATAGCGACAAGTTAGCTACTTTAGGAAAAGTAGATAATGCAGCACTCAATGCCGTTTCCTGTTTTGCAAACTCAGTAGATGCCTCAGCATAGTCGACATCCTGAATGGACGAACGCTGTGCTTTCGCTGCGATTTCCATATCTAAGTTACTTTCATAGGTACTTTCTGCGATGTTCAATCGACTACCAATAGAAGCCCGCTCCAAAGAAAGCTTCTCAAGCCCGTTATCTAATCCTACTAATGCATCAGATATCGACTCTTGAAGCGCTGAATTATCAATAGTGGAATCCATTAGAATGGTTTGGATTTCGTGGATTGACTGGGCCATACTTTTTTTCTCAGGAGCATCAAATGATAAATCGATGCTATCACCAGGTGCTGCTGTAGC
>PALD01000006.1 GCA_002710685.1 Cytophagaceae bacterium
ACCGAGGAGGATTCGAACCCCCGACCCCTTGATTCGTAGTCAAGTACTCTATCCAGCTGAGCTATCGGTCCGTGGAGGCGGGGTTTAGACTTAGCCGCAGAGATGCGCAAGAGGTGTTTTTGAAGTTTTTCAAATTCTCTCGAACATCACCCGACGTCACCCATCGGAAGGCGGATTTCGAAGCAGGTTCCGTCCGCGCCGGAGCGTGCCAGACGCAGGGTTCCGCCGTGGTTGCGCACCAGCTCCGCCACGATGGCGAGGCCGAGCCCCGCCCCGCCTTTCCGGGCCCCGCCCTGGAACGGCTGGAACAGGTGCTCGCGGGCTTTCTTGGGCAGTCCGGGGCCGGTGTCGGTGACCTCGATGATCCAGGCGTCATCCTCCTCGCGGGCGGCGACGCTGATCTCGCCCTCCTGCCCGGTGCCGGTGATCGCCTGCCGGGCGTTGCGCACGAGATTGCTGACCACGCGGTAGATCTGCTCGGGGTCGCCGCGAATCTGCATGGTGCCGGGGATGTCCTCGGAGAGGCTCACCTCATGCTCGCCGATGGCCAGCCGCTCGGCCTCGAGCACCTCGTTGACGAGCTCGGCGAGGTTGAACTGGGTGAGCACCGGCGCCGGCTCCTCGGCCTTGCCGAAGGCCAGCGTGTTCTCGCAGAGCGAGACGGCGCGGGCGATGGAGCCCACGAGCTTGGGCGCCATGCGCTTGACCGAAGGGTCCTCGGACATCTCGATGCGGTCGGTGAAGAGCTGCGCCGAGGTCAGGATGTTACGCAGGTCGTGGCTCACCCGGGCCACGGCGCCCCCGAGCTGCGCCAGCCGCTCCTTCTGCCGAAGCGAGGCGGAAAGCTGCGTCTGCAGGGACTGCAGGGCCTCTTCGGCCTCGCGAAGCTCGCGCACGCCGGCGGAGGGACGGATGATCCTGCGGGCATCCTCGGGCGCCTCGGCATAGCGCTGCATGTGGCCGACCACGCGCTTGATCGGCTTCACCAGCAGGCGCCGGACCGCGAGGAAGAGCAGCAGCGCGGTGATCACCGAGATCACCGCCGAGAGTGCGAGGATCCGCAACCCGTATTCGAGCATGGCATAGCGCAACGGCGCGCTGTCCATGGTGACCTCGATGAGCTGGCCTGCCTCGCGCGAGGGGTAGCCAAGCACCCGGATCAGCCGCGGCGCCGGATCGACGAGTCGCAGGATCGCG
Organism: Cytophagaceae bacterium; assembly: GCA_002710685.1. Lineage (GTDB taxonomy): Bacteria > Bacteroidota > Bacteroidia > Flavobacteriales > Flavobacteriaceae > Leeuwenhoekiella. The sequence continues at coordinate 1,198 of PALD01000006.1, forward strand.
TCGCGCATCAGCACCACGGGACCCGCCTCGCGCAGGTCGTAGGTCTTGGAGACCGGGCCCGGCACCGGCGAGGAGAGCATCAGCTCGCGCGTGGCGTTGCGCTGCAGGGCAACGTTGTAGACGCCGGCATTGGCCAGAAGCTCGCGCTCGAGATCCGGGTCGATCATGTCGTCCGCCAGCAGCGCCAGCGACGCGATCTGCGCCCGCTCCAGCCGGTCCACCAGGTAGTCCTCGCGATAGCGCGCGACGGAGGGCACGAAGATCAGCACCTCGGCCAGCATCACGAACACCGTCGTGAGAATGAGGAAACGGCCGGAGAGCGAGTTGAGCATGAAGTGTCGTCTTGTCCCGTCAGGGCAGCCAGCGCTGCACCAGTCTTACAATTCTTTTCACTGTTTCGTTTTCAAACAGACGGGGAGAGAAATAGGTTCCCGCGACGCGTTTGTTAAGCTCCCCGATGGTGGGATAAGGCACAACCATCCCTGCGAGATCGCTCATTCTGAGCCCCGCCGACAGCGCCAGCGCCCAGGTTCCGATGAGTTCACCCGCCTGCGCACCGGCGATTGAGGCACCCACGGGACGGCCCTTCACCACCATGACCTTGAGCAACCCGGTTGTCTGGCGCAGAGCGATGGCGCGGTCGTTGTGCTGGTAGGGAAATCGCACCACTTCGAGCCGGTCGCCGTATTTCGCCCGCGCCTCGGCCTCGGTCAGGCCGACCTGTGCCAGCTCCGGGGCGGTGTAGATGGCGCGCGGCAGGATCTGCGGCTTCACCCGCACCGGCAGGCCGAAAAGCGCGTTCCGCACCACGAGACCTGCGTGATAGCCCGCCACATGGGTGAACTGTGCGCCGCCCGCGATGTCTCCGATGGCATAGACGCGGCGGTTGCTGGTGCGCAGCCCCTCGTCCACGGCGATGCCGCTGCGGGTGGTGTCGATCCCGGCTTTCTCAAGGTCCAGCCCGTCGAGATTCGCCCGCCGCCCCACTGCCACCAGCAGATGCGTGCCGCGCAGCACCCGAGCGCCCACGGTCTCGACCTCGAGCGCACCGTCGCGGCCACGCACCGCCGCGGCCTGCGTCTCTTCGAGGATGGTGACGCCCTCGGCCCGCAGGTCCTCGAGCACGATGGCGGCAAGCTCGGGATCCTCGCGGCCGAGCGCGCGCTCCGCCTCGATCACCGTGACCTTGCAGCCGAGCCGCCGGTGCGCCTGCGCCATCTCGAGCCCGATGGGCCCTCCGCCGATCACCAGAAGGTGCGCCGGGCGCTCACGCAGCTGCCACAGCGTCTCGTTGGTGAGGAAGGGCACCTCGGAAAGCCCGGGGATCGGCGGCACGAAAGGCGAGGAGCCCGCCGCCACCACGATTCGCCGCGCGGTGACGACATGCTCGCCAGCCTGCACCTCGGTCTTCGAGATGAAGCGCCCGTGCTCGCGGATGACACGCACGCCGAAGCCCTCGAACCGCTCCTGGCTGTCCATGGGAGCGATGCGCGAGATCGTCTCCGCCACATGCGCCTGCGCCGCGGCGTAATCGACCTGCGGCGCGACGGAGGCGACGCCGAACGGCCCCGCGCCCGCCATGCCATGCGCTCGCCCGGCGCTGGCGATCAGCGCCTTCGACGGGACGCAGCCGTAGTTGAGGCAATCGCCGCCCATTTCGCCGCGCTCGAGCAGCACCACGTCGGCGCCCATCTGCGCCGCACCGGCGGCAACCGAGAGCCCGCCCGAGCCCGCGCCGATCACCAGGAGATCCGTCTTCAGCCGCTGCATGGGTCAGATGTCCTTTCGCCCGCGCAGGGCGCGGATCACGATGGGAAGCGCCGCCAGCGCCGCGAGGCCCAGCAGAGGGCCGATCACCTGCGGCGCCCAGAGCAGGCTCAGGTCCGGGTTCTCGCCACGGTCGAAGACCTCGCCAACGCCGACGCCGATGGAGGTGAAGACGATCGCACCTGGGATGATTCCCAGCGCCGTGGTCCAGACGAAGTTGCGCAGCTTCACCCCNACCAGCGCGGGCAGNAGNTTGGCCACGAAGAACGGCACCACNGGAATCAGCCGCAGCAGGAACAGCACGCTGACCTCGTTCTCGCGCAGCCNGGCCTTCACCTTGCCGAGCGTGCCCTCCGAAGCCTCCATCCGTGCCGCCAGCGTCTGGCCGAGCCCCGCGCGTGCGGCAAGGAAGATCAGTAGCGCGCCCACGGTCGCCGCCGCGACGTTGAGTAGGGTGCCGGCGACCAGCCCGAAAAGGAACCCGCCGGTGACCGAGGCCACCGCCGCCCCCGGCAGAGACAGCGCCACGATCGCCACGTAGGCCAGCAGGAAGGCCCCCGCGACCACCACGTAATGCGCATCCCTCAACGCCAGCAGCGACTCGCGGTGCTCGCGCAGCGTGTCGAAGCTGATGTAGTCGCGCAGCAGGAAGAAGCCCGCCACGGCGGCGACGAGGATCACGGCAAGCGGCAGGTGCCGCCCGAATCCCTCGCTGCGGCGGGATGATGTCCGGGGCTTGGCCCGGGCGGAGTCGGTGGGTATCTCTGTCATCGTTCCAAGATGCGGCAGGTCGTGCCTTCGCAACAGCCCCATCACGCCGCCTTGATCCACGGTGACGCTGCCCCCCCGGGATCGGCCCCGGAGGACCGTGGCTGTAACAATTGGCCCCCGTGAGGGCGGGTGAAATGTTGCAGCTTTTGCGCGATAGAGGTTTGACACGGGATCGTCGCCTCCCTATAGCACGGGCTTCGAATGACACCGGCCCGGCGAATCCGTCTTGGGCTGACCGAAAAACGGAGTAGAGCGCGATGAAACGCACCTTCCAGCCGTCGAACCTGGTTCGCAAGCGCCGTCATGGCTTCCGCGCCCGCATGGCCACCAAAGGCGGCCGCGCGGTTCTCAACGCGCGCCGTGCACGCGGCCGCAAGCGCCTCAGCGCCTGAGCCGGTCGCTCTGCCCATGGCGGAGCGAGACGCATCCATGGATAGAAAAGCCGCCCCGGACCAAACCGTGGCGGCTTTTCCTCATGCCGATCAGCAGGCCCTGATGCCTGCCCAGGACGATTCGGCACCGAGGCTCGAGACGCTGCGCAAGCGTCCCGACTTCCTGTCTGCGGCCCGCGCCCGACGTCAACCCGTCGGGTCTTTCCTGTTGCAGGCGCGTCTGCGCGACGACGGCGATACGACCATTCGCGTGGGGTTTACCTGCTCGAAGAAAGTCGGCAACGCCGTGGCCCGCAACCGCGCCAAGCGCCGCCTGCGCGAGATCGCGCGGCTTACCCTGCCCGGACTCGGGCAGCCGGGATGGGATTACGTGCTGATCGGCCGCCGCGACGCCACCGCAGAGAGGCCCTTCGAGCTTCTGCGCAAGGATCTCGAATACGCGTTGCGCAAGATCCACGGTGCCGCGAGATGAGCCCCCTCGCACATATCGCCGCCCTGCCCGTGCGCTTCTATCGCCTCGTGTTCTCGCCCTGGGTCGGGCATGGCTGCCGCTATCAGCCCACCTGCTCGGCCTATGCGCTCGAGGCGCTTGAAAAGCACGGCGCCCTCAGGGGATGCTGGCTTGCCGCCCGGCGCATCCTACGCTGTCATCCCTGGGGTGGGCATGGCATCGACAATGTGCCCGAGCCCCGCTCCAAGACCTGACCAACGCCCCCTCACGCCGCCTGCCTGACCGCGCGGCACAGCAACACTGGCAGCTCATGTTCGACAACGCCGACGACATCCACCCGCTCTTCCACGGCGCGCCCAAGAGCACCGAGTTCAAGAAGCTGCGCAAGCGCATCGTGCAGAACGTGCGCGAGGCAGTGGACCAGTACCGGATGATCGAGCCCGGCGCGCGCTGGCTTGTCTGTCTCTCGGGCGGCAAGGACAGCTACACGCTGCTCGCAGTGCTGCACGAGCTGAAATGGCGCGGGCTGCTGCCGGTCGAGCTGCTGGCCTGCAACCTCGACCAGGGCCAGCCGGGCTTTCCCTCGACGGTCCTGCCGGAATTCCTCGAGAAGATGGGCGTCCCGCACCGTATCGAGTACCAGGATACCTATTCCGTCGTCGTCGACAAGGTCCCGCAAGGGCGCACCTATTGCGCGCTCTGCTCGCGTCTGCGGCGCGGCAACCTCTACCGCATCGCCCGTGAGGAGGGCTGTTCCGCCGTGGTGCTCGGCCACCATCGCGACGACATCCTCGAGACCTTCTTCATGAACCTCTTCCACGGCGGACGGCTGGCGACGATGCCGCCGAAGCTTGTCAATGAAGAGGGCGATCTCTTCGTCTACCGCCCGCTCGCGCACGTGGCCGAGGCCGATTGCGAGAAGTTCGCCCGCGCCATGAACTACCCGATCATTCCCTGCGACCTCTGCGGCTCGCAGGACGGGCTGCAGCGGATGCAGGTCAAGGCGATCCTCGACCAGTGGGAAAAGAACAGCCCCGGCCGCCGGCAGGTGATGTTCAAGGCGCTGACCAACATTCGCCCCTCGCATATGCTCGACCCCAAACTCTTTGATTTTGCGGGGCTGATGCGCGATCCGGAGCGTGAACGCCCGGATATTCCCGACCTTTGTTAAGTCTCGGGTTACTTCCTTGTTCTAGTCCTGTTCCGGTCTTCTGACGGATGAAAGGGCTGGGGCCATGAAAGCGCGGATGCTGGCAGGCCTGATTCGACGCCGCGGGCGTCTCTCGAAATGGCTGCACGGGGCCCACATGCTCGCGTTCCTGCCGGCGCTCACGCTCGCAGGCTTCTGGATCGGGGGGGAAATGGCCCTCATCGCCATCGCGCTCGGGCTTCCCGCGCTCTACGCGCTCTCCTCCGACGGCACCACCGGCCCGCTCGATCCCGACCGACCGCTGCCCGATCTGGTGGATGGTGCCGCCGCCAGCGATCTCGCCGACCAGATGCTCGCCCGCGCCGGCAGCTCGAACCTCGCCGCCGCTTGCTTCATGCTCGAGGCCGAGGGGCTCGACAGCATCCGCAGGCGGGTCGGCGACGACACCGTGCAGGACCTGCGCAACATGCTCCTGCGGCGCCTGCGGGCGCTGATGCGGCGGGGCGACTGCGCCGCCCGGATCGGGGATTCCCGCTATCTCGTGCTGCTCAGCCCGTCGCTGCGTCTTGATCTCGAAGCGCTGATTACCCTCGCCGACCGCATGCAGCGCGCCCTCGAAGAGCCGGTCGAAAGCGACGTGGGCACGCATTATCTGTCTGTGGCCATTGGCTTCTGCGGCTCCAGCCGGCTGCCCGGCACGCCCGATGGCGCGCAATTTGTCGAGGCTGCGCAGACCGCGCTGGCCGAGGCGCTCTCGAACAGCCCTTCCGCGATTCGTGCCTGGTCCGACAGCATGCGGGCCGAGCGGCGGGCGCGAAAATCTCTGCTGGCCGAGGTCGAGCGCGCGCTTGCCAAGGGACAGATCCAACCGTGGTTCCAGCCGCAGCTCTGCACCTCCACCGGGCGTATCAGCGGGGTCGAGGCGCTGGCCCGCCGGCTCCACCCCGAGCGCGGGATCGTGCCGCCGATGGAATTCCTCAACGCGCTCGAGGAATCTGGCCAGCTCGACCGGCTGAGCGAGGTCATGCTACAGCACAGCCTCACCGCCCTGCGCGGCTGGGACGCCACGGGGATCGAGATTCCCCGGGTCAGCGTCAATTTCTCCGATGTCGAGCTGCGCAGCCCGCAACTGGTCGAACGCATCAAGTGGGAGCTCGACCGCTTCAACCTTCCCGCATCGCGGCTCGGGGTCGAGGTGCTCGAGACCGTGATCGCGGAGTCGCCCGAGGGGGTGGTTGCGAAAAACATCACAGGTTTGTCGCGGCTTGGCTGCCAGGTCGATCTCGACGACTTCGGAACCGGCCATGCCTCAATCACTGCGCTGCGCCGCTTCACTGTGCACCGGCTCAAGATCGACCGAAGCTTCGTGACCCGCGTCGACCGGGACGAGGAGCAGCGGCGCATGTTGGCGGCGGTGCTGGGCCTTGCCGACCGGCTCGGGCTCGAGACCGTGGCCGAAGGGGTCGAGAGCGTCTCCGAGCACGCGCTGCTCGCCCAGCTCGGCTGCGACCACGTGCAGGGCTTCGGCATCGCCCGGCCGATGCCGCCCGACCAGCTCGCCACCTGGGCCCGCGCGCACGCCGAGCGGGTGCATGCCGCCCAGCAGATCGGCCGCAGCGCCGGCTGAGTCCCCCTGCCCCGGCGGCAGCCCCGGCACCTGCCCCGACCACGGCCGGAACCGCTGTCCTGCCTGCTGCCATTGGTCACAAAAGCCGCGAGTCCCCCGGAATCGGCTTGACCTTTGGGGGCCCTGCCTGTTGAACCCGGCGGTGACTTTTCAAGGACAGGGCGTCGGTCTCGCATGGACGATCAGAACAAGAACCTGCTCATCGCAACCGGTCTGAGCTTCGTGGTGATCCTCATCTGGTTCCTGCTGTTCCCGCCGCCGGAAGAGCCGGCCGTGGATCAGCAGGAGCCGGTCGCGACCGCTCCGGTTGAAGGCGATGCGGCGACGACTCCGTCCACCGCGACCCCGACCGAGGGGACCGAGGGCACCACCACCGCGCCCCAGGCCGAGACCGCCGACGCGCCGCGCCTGCCCATCGACACCGCCCGTCTCGGCGGCTCGATCTCGCTCACCGGCGGCCGCATCGACGAGCTGATCCTCAAGGATTACACCGTCACCATCGACGAGGACTCGCCCAAGGTGCAGATCCTCGAGCCGGTCGGAACCGGCCACGCCTACTACGCGCTCTACGGCTGGGCTCCGGGCAACGGGCTCGAACCCGCCGACGTGCCGGGTGCGAACACCGAATGGCAGGTCGAGTCCGGCTCAAGCCTGACCGTCGACAGCCCCGTCACCTTGCGCTGGGACAGCCCCGCCGGGCTGACCTTCCGCCGCACAGTCGCGGTCGACAAGAACTTCATGTTCACCGTCACCCAGTCAGTCGAGAACACCGGCGAGGCCAGCGTCTCGGCCGCGCCCTACGGCATCGTCGCGCGCCACGGTGAGCCCATCGGCCGCAAGAAGTTCTTCGTGCTCCACGAGGGCGTCGTCGCCATGGCCGACGGCAAGCTCAACGAGATCGACTACTCCGACATGCCCGACATGGACATGGTCGCCAGCGAGGGCGCGCGCGCCGACGTCACCCAGGTTGCCGAGAACGGATGGATCGGCTTCACCGACCACTACTGGATGACCACGCTGATCCCGTCGCAGGGCACCGCCTTCAAGCAGGTGGCGAAATACGACGAGGGTCGCGACATCTACCAGACCGAGGCGGTGCTGCCGACCGTGACCCTCGCCCCCGGCGAGACCCAGCAGGTCACCACCCAGCTCTATGCCGGCGCGAAGGAATACGAGACCATCCGCGGCTACGAGGATGCCGGCGTCGACCGCTTCATCGACAGCATCGACTGGGGCTGGTTCTTCTTCCTGACTAAGCCGATCTTCTGGCTGCTGCACCACCTGCACGGTCTGATCGGCAACATGGGCTGGTCGATCATCGCGCTGACCATCACCCTCAAGGCGATCCTCTTCCCGCTGGCGTTCAAGTCCTACGTCTCGATGGCAAAGATGAAGGAACTGCAGCCGGAGATGGAGAAGCTCAAGGAGCGTGCCGGCGACGACCGCCAGAAGCTCCAGCAGGAGATGATGCAGCTCTACAAGAAGGAAAAGGTCAACCCGGCCTCGGGCTGCCTGCCGATCCTTCTGCAGATCCCGATCTTCTTCTCGCTCTACAAGGTGATCTTCGTGGCCTTCGAGCTGCGGCAGGCGCCCTGGTTCGGTCCCTTCCAGGATCTCTCCACGCCCGATCCGACCTCGCTTTACAACCTGTTCGGCCTGCTGCCCTGGGCGGCACCCGAGCCGGGCAGCACGCTGGCGCTGATCTTCGTGGGCATCCTGCCGATCCTGCTGGGCATCTCGATGTTCCTGCAGCAGAAGCTGAACCCGGCCCCCGCCGATCCGACGCAGAAGATGATCTTCGCGTGGATGCCCTGGGTGTTCATGTTCATGCTCGGCGGCTTCGCCAGCGGCCTGGTCGTGTACTGGATCACCAACAACACGATCACCTTCACCCAACAGTACCTGATCATGCGGAGCCAGGGCTACACGCCCGACGTGTTCGGCAACATCAAGTCCGGGTTCAAGAAGACGCCCAAGGACGACAAGCCGGCGAAATGACCGCGCGCCTGGCCCAGATCTGGCGGCATCCGGTCAAGGGGATCGGTCGCGAACCCCTTGACGCGGTCACGCTGAATGCCGATGCGCCCATGCCCGGAGACCGGGCATGGGCGTTTCAGCACGAGGGTGCCCCGGATGAGCCGGGCTGGCAGCCGCGCCGCAACTTCCTCGTCGTCGCCAACGGCCCGAAACTGGCGCAGGTGACGGCGAAGACCGAAGAGACGGGGCGCATCGCCCTGTCGCACCCGGACCGCCCTGCCCTCAGCTTCGCGCCCGAGACCGAGGGCGCCGCGCTCGCCGAGTGGGTCCGCCCGGTCTGGCCCGAGACCGCTCCCGCCCCACGGGCGCTGGTCAAGGCGCCGCCGCAGGGCATGGGCGACAATGGCGCGGCCGAGGTCTCGATCCTCAGCCTCGCCAGCCTGCGTGACCTCTCGGAGCGGATCGGCAAACCGCTCGAGATCGAGCGGTTCCGCGGCAATCTCGTGCTCGACGATCTCGCGCCGTGGCAGGAATTCGACTGGTGCGGGACGACCCTGCGCATCGGCTCCGCCCTGCTCGAGGTCACCGGGCGCATCGAACGCTGCCGCGCCACCGAGGCCAACCCGGTGACCGGCGAACGCGACGCCGAGCCGGTGCGCGCGCTTTACGGCGCCTTCCGTCACCGGGATTTCGGCGTCTATGCCCGCGTCGTCCAAACTGGCATGATCGCGGTCGGCAATGAGGTCTCGCCCGCATGACACAGCTTCCCTTCCCGCTCGCCGAAGAACCCGATGACGCCGCCCGCGAATCCGCGCGCAAGCTCTTCGCCGGCGAGGTCGACTTCCTCAAGGGCGTGGTGGCCATGGACGGCCTGCCGCCGGACGACCGCACCGAGGTCTGCTTTGCCGGACGCTCGAACGTCGGCAAGTCGAGCCTGATCAACGCGCTCACCGGGCGCAAGGCGCTGGCCCGCGCGTCGAACACGCCGGGCCGGACGCAGGAGATCAACTTCTTCACGCTGGGCGACGAGCGTTATCTCGTCGACCTTCCGGGCTACGGCTTTGCCAACGCTCCGGTGGCGGTGGTCGAGAAGTGGCAGCGGCTGCTCAAGCAGTATCTCTCGGGGCGCGCCTCGCTCCGACGGGCCTTCGTGCTGATCGATTCGCGCCATGGCGTGAAGGCGGTGGACGAGGAGATCATGACCCTGCTCGACCGCTCCGCGGTGACCTTCCAGGCGGTGCTCACCAAGTCCGACAAGATCCGCGAGAAGGAACGCGAGAAGGTGCTGGACCAGGTCCGCGAGAAGCTCTCGAAGCACCCCGCCGCCTATCCCGAGCTGGTGCTGACGAGTTCCGAGAAGGGCGATGGCATCGCCACGCTGCGCGCCATCATCGCCGGGCTCGACTGAGCGGCACCCCGCCGGCTGCCGCGCGGTGCCCCGACCGGGGCACCGGATCCACGAAAATTCTTGCGTCCTGCGCGGGCATCCCGGACACAGGGAACGAACCCGACCGCATCGAAGGGATGCCACCCAGACATGAAGCAGCAGAAGATGAACCGAGACTGGATCGCAACCGCCCGCACCCTCAACGAAGCCCTCCCCTACATGCAGCGCTACACCGGCGCTGTGGTGGTGGTGAAATTCGGGGGCAACGCCATGGGTGACGACGACGCGATGGCGGAATTCGCCCGCGACATCGTGCTCATGCGGCAGGTCGGCGTGAACCCGGTCGTCGTGCATGGCGGCGGCCCGATGATCAACGACATGCTCAAGCGGCTGAACATCGAAAGCAGCTTCGTCCGCGGCAAGCGCGTCACCGACAAGGCCACCGTCGAGGTCGTCGAGATGGTGCTGACCGGCCTCGTCAACAAGCGCATCGTGCAGGCGATCATGGACGAGGGCGGCCGCGCCGTGGGTCTCTCGGGCAAGGACGACGATCTCATCGTGTGCGAGCCCGACGATCCGGAACTGGGCTTCGTGGGCCGCCCGATCGAGATGAACGTGCAAGTGCTGCGCGATCTCTTCGCCGCCGGGATCATCCCCGTCGTGGCCCCCGTCGCCACCGGCACCGAGGTCACCGAGACCTACAACGTCAACGGCGACACCGCCGCCGGCGCTATTGCCGGCGCGCTCAAGGCCGACCGGCTGCTGCTGCTCACCGATGTCACCGGCGTCAAGAACGCCGAGGGCCAGGTGGTCACGGCCATGACACCGGAAGACGTGCGCGCGATGATCGCGGACGGCACCATCGCGGGCGGCATGATCCCCAAGACCGAGACCGCGCTGAAGGCGATCGAGGAAGGCGTGCGCGCCGTGGTGATCCTTGACGGCCGGGTGCCCAATGCCTGCCTGCTGGAGCTCTTCACCGAGCACGGCGCGGGCTCGCTGATCCGCTCGCCGGATCTGGAGCCGGTGCGCGCCCGGACGTGAGCCTCGCGGCGCTCGACCGCGACGCGCGCGCCACGGGCCTTGCGATCCGTGGCGCCTTTCACCCGGCCCCCGGGAACGCCGTTCCCGAGGGCGCGGGGACGCTGATCCTCCTCGGCCCCGACGAGCCGGGCTTCTGGCCGGAGTTCCGCAGGTCTCCCGAGTATAGCGATGACGCGCCCCCCCCGCTCGACCGCTGGTCGCGGCGGGTGATCGGGGCACTGGCAGCGCGCTGGGGCGGCATGGCGGTCTTTCCCGCCGACGGCCCGCCATGGCCGCCGTTCCTGTCGTGGGCCGCGCGCAGCGGGCAGGCCTTCCCCTCGCCCATCGGATTGTACGTGCACGCAAGGGCCGGGCTCTGGATCAGCTATCGCGGCGCCGTGGCCCTGCCCGGCCGCCTCGAGCTGCCTCAGCCGTCAGCGCCGCCCTGCCCCGCTTGTGCGGGCCATCCCTGCGCCAGTGCCTGCCCCGTGGGTGCGCTCAGCACAGGTGCCCCCTACGACGTCGCCCGCTGCCAGTCCTACCTGCGCACCGAGGCCGGGCGCGACTGCCGCGAGCGGGGGTGCCTCGCCCGCCGCGCCTGCCCGATCTCGGCCACGCTGCCGCGGCAGGACGAACAGAGCGCTTTTCACATGGCCGCCTTCATGGAAGACTGGCCGACAGGGACCGCGCCCGAAACCGACCGGGCGGGCAAGAAGGGAGAGCCAGCGTGAAACGCCTGATCCTGATGCGCCATGCCAAGTCCGACTGGACGACGGGCGGGGCCGATCACCAACGCCCCCTGAACAAGCGCGGCCGCAAGAGCGCGAAGGCGCTTGGCGACTGGCTGCGCGCGCAGGGCCACGTGCCGGACCACGGGCTTTGTTCAACCGCCACCCGCACCCGCGAGACGTTCGACCTTCTGGGCTTCGACGT
>PALD01000007.1 GCA_002710685.1 Cytophagaceae bacterium
GAAGTTGTAGCCTTGTATCCGGGAGCAAATGCCCAGACACTTTCAGAAACTGTCGCAGCACCGCTTGAGAAAGAAATTAATGGTGTGGAGGGAATGCTTTATATGACTTCTCAATCATCGGCAGATGGCAGGGTAATTGTTCAGATAGCGTTTGAGCTGGGGACAGATCTTGACAGAGCGCAGGTCCAAGTTCAAAATAGAGTGGCAATTGCAGAGCCACGATTACCAGAATCTGCTCGCAGATTGGGAATTACTACCAAAAAAATATCCCCAGATATATTACTGGTGGTAAATATGTATTCACCCAATAAGACCTATGACCAAACGTATATGGGTAATTATGCCACCCTTCAATTAAAAGATCAACTGGCGCGTATTAAAGGGATTGGGGATATACAAATTTTTGGAGCTGCAGAATATGCTATGCGCATTTGGCTTGACCCCGATAAAATTGCAAATTTAGATATGACTGCGGGTGAGGTCGTCGCTTCGCTTAGGGCTCAGAATGTGCAAATTGCAAGTGGAACATTAAATACATTACCATCAGGAAGCCAATCTGCTTTCGAAATAAATATTCAAACTCAGGGTAAACTTGTAACCATTGAGCAGTTTGAGAATGTAATTATAAAATCTGATGAAGGTGGCAGAATTGTGCAGGTAAAAGATGTTGGTCGTGTAGAATTGGGCGCTCAGAATTATGCTACTAAGGGATATTTGGGGAAAGATCCCGCGATAGCTATGCCAATTTTTCAACAGCCAGGAGGAAATGCTTTGGAAACTTCAGCTGAAATAAAAGCTACCATGGAAGAACTTTCTAAAAGCTTCCCAGAAGATCTCGAATATAAAATTGCATACAACCCTACAGAATTCATACAAAAATCTGTAGACGAAGTATATCACACTATATTCGAAGCTATTCTATTAGTGGTGTTTGTGATTTTATTGTTTCTCCAGTCCTGGAGAGCAGCCATTATCCCGATTTTGGCTATACCCGTATCACTTATAGGAACTTTTGCAGTAATGCAGGCCATAGGTTTTTCCCTTAACAACCTTACGCTTTTTGGTCTTGTACTGGCAATAGGTATTGTGGTAGATGATGCTATTGTGGTGGTAGAAAATATGGAGCGTTATTTAGCTAAAGGACTTTCACCCAGAGAAGCAGCCGTTAGAACAATGGATGAAGTAGGGGGCGCTTTAGTTGCAATTGGTTTAGTGCTGGTTGCAGTATTTATTCCCACTGCATTTTTAGATGGAATTTCGGGTCAGTTTTACAAACAATTCGGAATGACCATTGCCGTAGCTACAACTATTTCAGTATTTGTATCCTTAACCTTAAGTCCTGCAATTGCAGCATTGTTAATGCGTCACGAGGTAAAAGATCCTAATAAAAAAACACCATTATTGCTGAAACCCTTTACTTATATAGGAAATGGTTTTAATAATTTCATTGAAAAACTCTCTGGTAATTATGGGAAGAGTGTTCAGAAACTAGTAAGAACATCAATACTGGTTTTAGTTGTTTATGGAGGACTGGTTCTTATTACAGGTTTTGAATTTGGAAGAGTGCCAAAAGGATTTATTCCTGCTATGGATCAGCAATACTTTATCACATTGGTACAATTGCCGCCGGGATCATCTTTGTCTCGAACAGATAAAGTAATCAAAGAAGTACTAGATATAGGATTAGAGATTGATGGAGTTGAAAATGCCGTTGCCTTTACGGGATTTGATGCAGCTTCAAACACAAACTCTTCAAATGCTGCTGCGGTATTTTTAACTCTTGAGGATTTTAATGTACGTAAAGAGAAAGATTTAGGATATGAAGATTTATTAGGTACAATCAGTACAAAATTAGCTCAAATAGATGATGCGATTGTACTTGTGATTCCACCGCCATCTGTACGGGGAATCGGTAATGCGGGAGGTTTTAAAATGATGGTACAAGACAGAGCCAACTTAGGAACAGATGAATTGGTAAAGGCTACTTATGCTTTAGCAGCAGCTGCAAATGCAGACCCTATTCTGAGTAATGTTTTTACATTCTTTAATGATCAAACCCCACAATTGTTTTTAGATATTGACCGGGTAAAGGCCGAAAAACTGGGTGTTAATGTGGGTGATGTATTTCAATCCTTAGAAATTTATATGGGTTCTGCTTTTGTTAATGAATTTAATTATTTAGGAAGAACCTATCAGGTTACAGCGCAGGCAGATGCACCTAACCGATTAACGCCAGACGACATATCTAGGATCAAAGTGCGCAACAATGAAGGCGAAATGGTTCCAATTGGAACATTCACACGTCAGCAAGATATTTCAGGAGCATCACGCATACCAAGATTTAATTTGTACCCTGCAGCGGCTCTAAATGGTAATATTCCGCCGGGGCATAGCTCTGGAGAGGCTTTAGACAGAATGGAAGAACTTGCTGATGAAATTCTGCCTGACGGTATTTCATATGAATGGACAGAATTGGCTTATCAGGAAAAGCAAACAGGAAGTACAGCAGGTGTTGCTTTTCTCCTTGCCGTTGTATTTGTATTCCTTTTGTTAGCTGCCCAATTTGAAAGCCTCATACTGCCTCTTGCTGTTATTTTTATTGTGCCTATGGTCTTGTTGTCAGCAATTATAGGAATTGATTTGGCAGGACTGGATAATAACATAATGGTTCAAATAGGATTAATTGTTTTGGTAGGACTAGCGAGCAAAAACGCTATTCTTATTGTTGAGTTTGCCAAGCAATTAGAAGATCAGGGAAAAGATTTAAAAACGGCTGTTATTGAAGCGTCACAGCTTCGTTTGCGTCCTATTTTGATGACGGCAATGGCATTTATATTAGGTGTTGTGCCACTTGCAATTGCCACTGGCGCCGGTGCAGAACTGCGCGTCTCACTAGGAATAGCAGTGTTTAGCGGAATGCTGGGCGTTACAATTTTTGGAATTTTTCTTACACCTGTATTTTACTATCTGGGAAGAAAATGGACAACCAAATCACCAAAACAGGTAAAATAAAAGAAGTTCAACAATTGAAATGTTGAAATAAATTCAAATTTAAACTATGAAAAATCTGATTCTAATAACATTATTTTCGTTTTTCCTCTTATCCTGCGGTATGACAAAACGAGATTTTAATGTCAAACCAAAAACGGAAATACAAGATGATTTTTTACNNGAGGAACTTTCTGACGNAAAAGTCACAACTTCANAAATAATTGAGAATTGGTGGTCAAAATTTAATGATCCTGTTTTAGATACATTAATATCAAAAGCAAGAAAAAATAATTTAGATATTAATTCAGCTGTGGCAAATTTCTATGCCTCGCGCGCCTTTGTTAAAGAAACGAAATTTGACAGACTACCTACCATAACTGCCAATGGAGATTATACAAGAACGCGTCTGGGAGAAAATGTTTTTGTACCAGGCAGTAATCCTACATATAGCAGCTATAATAGTAGTTTTGATGCTTTTTGGGAAGCAGACCTGTTTGGCCGTGTTTCTAACCGTATCAAAGGTGCTTACGCAAATAATCAGTTGGCACTGGCAGATATGCAAGGTATGTATGTAAGTATTTTTGCAGAAGTCGCCAATAATTATATGGAATTACGCGGAACACAATTTCTTTTAGATATAGCCAATCGTAATTTGAAGGGACAACAGGATACGTATGATCTCACAGTTCAATTATCTGAAGCAGGCACAAGTAATAGTCTTGATGTTTCCAGAGCGATGGCGCAGTTAGAAAACACACGGGCTACCATTCCTCCATTAAAAGCAAGGTTGGAGGCACTAAAAAATAGTTTGAGTGTGTTGATAGGAGAAGTGCCGGGCCAACTGGATCTAAAAATTATTGACAAGCAACCGTTGCCTAGTCTGCCTCCTTCAGTTGCTTTAGGAGATATTAATGAGTTATTACGGCGTAGACCAGATATTAGAAGAGCAGAAGCTACATTACAAGTACAGATAGCCAAATATAATCTGTCTGTAGCAGAGCTTTATCCTAAAATTCAATTTGGTGGTTCTATTGGTTTTTCGGCGGTTGACTTTGCTAAGTTTGGAAGTAAGGAATCTTTTACCTGGAGCATAATGCCTAATATAAGTTGGGCAGCATTTAATCTGGGAAGGGTTAAACAGCAAATAAGGCAGAATGATGCTTTAACATTAGGAGCACTAAATCAATATGAAAAAACCGTATTGCAGGGATTGGAAGAAATAAAGACAGCCCTTGCTAACTATTCAAATGAATTGCAAAGAAGAGAAATATTAAAAATTTCTTCTGAGGCGAGTTCGAAAGCTGCACAATTTGCCAGACAGCGTTATAATGCAGGATTAGACAGTTTTATTGACTATTTAAGTGCAGATAACACTTTGCTTCAATCAGAAAATTCTTTGGCTGAAAGTGAAATTTCTTCAGCCACCTCATTAATTGCGATATATAAGGCATTATGTGGAGGATGGGGAATTATTTCAGAAGATGAATTAAATAATAAGTTTGATCAGATGAAACTCGAAGAAACTAATTCCAAATAATTCTAAATTGAAAATGATTAAGAACATTTTGTTTAAGATAGCTTCATTGAATCGTGGACAAATAGTACAAATGGCAGTTTAATTATTAAATACAGATTTTTGTATATAGAAACTTTTCGAATAAATCAAAAGATAAGATTTTGGTCATTTTTTAATACTTTTATACGATGACCCATACTGAAATTCCGGTTTTTGAGACAAGCAATGATTTGAGTGAAGCTATGGGATTTCCTCACAGAAGCCATATTCCCAATTTTGACGTTTATTCTTTAGAGGGATTAGAGCCATCTGCAAGACGTTGTATGCCGCCATACAGGCAAGGATTTTATCAAATAGGCTTATTGAGCTATGTAGGGGAAAGTAAATTAAGCCTTAATACAGATTGGCTTACACTTGAAGAATACCCTCTTTGGTTTGTGGTGCCGGGTCAGGTTTTTTCTTGGGTTAGGGATGAAAAAATGGCCGGATTTAATATCATGTTTAGAAAGGAGTTTTTAATGAATGTTGTTGATAATGTTATTGAGGATTTTCCGTTTTTAAAAATGTCTGAAAGGAGTTTATTAATGCTTACCAAAGAAGAACATGAATCGCTTTATTTTGATACGCAACGAATGCAGTCAGTCTTTAAAAACCCGCACCCTTATCAGGAAAAGATGCTAGAAGGTATGTTAGTTTCTTTTTTATATTTCTGTAAAGCGGTGTATGAGCGATATAAATCGACAGAAAACCATATGTCGAGAGCACAACTAATTACACAGGAATTTGAAATTCTTGTAGACAAAATGTATGTAGATACCAAAAATGTGAGTGATTATGCAGAAAAACTCAATATTACCCCTAATTATCTAACTGCTACAGTAAAAAAACTAACGGGGAAAAGTGCTAAGGATATTATTCAGGAGAGACTTCTTATGGAAAGTAAAAGCCTGTTAAAGTTTTCAGGGCTTGATATTGGTGAGATTGCTTATAGGCTTAATTTTCAGGAGCCCACACATTTTACCCGGTTTTTTAAAAAATGGAGTGGAACAACACCAAACAAATTCCGTCAAATGGATTAAGATGAGAAGATTGGTACACATATTGTTATTAAAAATTAAAATTTCACTATTTGTGTCATTTATAAAAAGAAAGTGGTTCTTTTCTGAAGTTGACTTTAGTTAAGTTTACGTATTAATTTAGGAGTTTCATGAAAGTTAATAGATTAGCAGTTGTAACAGAAGCGGGTAATGGTTTAGGAAAAACTTTTGCTAACATTTTATTGAACTATGATTATGACGTTATTCTTGCAGCCAGTAAAAAAAGTTATGATGTACTGTCTCAGGATGGGGGAGTTCTTCAGGATTACAAATTAGTTAAGACAGATTTCACCTCTTCCGAGAGCGTAACGGAGCTAAAATCCTTGATTTATTCCAAATTTGGAAAATTGGATCTCTTAATTAATAATGCAGAAATTGCTAATGGGTTTGGACAAAAAATTGACCAAATAAGTATTGATGATGTAAGGCAAGTATATGAAACAAATCTATTTGCTGTGATTAGAATCATACAAGTGCTAAAGCCTTTGCTTGAAAAAAGTGACTACCCTAGTATTATTAATATTACAAGTGCATTAGGGGATATTGATAAAATGAAGGATGAAGATTTCTGTTATGCTAACTATTGTATGACCGCATATGCAACTTCAAAAGCAGCTTTAAACATGTTCACACATTTGCAATGTAAAGAATTTAAACCTTCAAAAATTACTATTAATAGTTTTGACCCAATTGCTTTAAAAAACTGCACGCATAATTCTGTAAGTATTTGCGATGGTATAAAAGACGAATTTATTAGTCTTATTGAAAAGAAAACTACTTAAATAAAATACTGACAATTTTTACCGTCTTAAATTCTCCACGAAATTGAAAACTACTTACTATTTGTGAATGATTTAGTTAACGTACTATAAGAATCAATACTACTTAAATCATTTTTTAACTCAGAAGGCAACACAAACTTTATATATGCCAATTAAGATATTGGAAAATATATTTAGTGTTATAGACTATCTATAGAAATGTTGTAACCCTTCGTTTAAAATATTTCCTAATTAGATTGTCTGATAAAATTTATTTCAAACAATCAAGACTTCTGCAAGCTTGATTTGGAGTGGAAAAACCTATTATATTTTTATTAAAGACATTTTCTTCGTGATATCAAAGAAAATAATAAAGCCCCGTAAACGAAATGTTTACGGGGCTTTTAGCGGAGAAAGAGGAACTATCTGTATATTTTTATATTATTGATTTTTAAATGTTTACGAGTTTTATTTTGAAAATAGGCACCGAATAACGCACCTGTTCTCTTTTTGATCCAAATTTCCGAAATCTATTTATTGGTTTGCCTACATAATATCAACTTTAACCTATAGTTCCTCAATTTTTTATTAAGTAATTTCAATTCTATAATAGTATATTTTTGTTCTTTTATTGTGTTTTCCTGTTGAATAACCCACAAATTGGACTTGCAGAAAAAAAGGTGTTTTCGGTTCTAAAATTAAGTTCATTATTATCTACGTCAAGACTAATTTATCCAAGCTTGTGTATTGGCATCTAAATCAAAGTGTTTAAAGCAATTTTCATTGTTCTTTTGGAGGAAAAATAAGGTACATTTTGGTTTAGATGTTCAAAACCGAGTGTGTTTAATTTTAAGCTGAGATGAGTTCTTTTGTGCATCATTGTTCAGCGTTAATTAGCCTTTTTCATTTTGTCAAAACCTATGAGCTAAGATGTTTAATATTACTCATAGGTTACCATAAAATTAAGAAGTCTAAAAAAAAAATAAATCTATGTTTTACCCGAAAAAATTTTTTTTTTTAAAACTCTAGNACNNNAAAAANTANTTTTTTTAAAGTGAGNACTTAGCGTAGAAAGGAATGCGCAATATTCATTAAATTCTCGCTTCCNCAATAAAATGGGACACGTTGATGAAGCTGGCTAGGCTGNAGATCCAGAATTCTTTNAATACCATTGCTGCAAACACCCCCNGCTTGCTCNGTNATAAATGCTATAGGATTGCATTCATAAAGAAGCCGTAATTTNCCTTCTGGNGCGGTAGTNCCCTGAGGATAAAAATANATGCCTCCCAATAGCATATTTCTATGAAAATCTGCCACTAACGAACCAGTATANCGCGATGTAAAGGGGCGATCTTCAGCTTCATTTATTTCCTGCACCCAGCGAATCAGTTTTTTTACGCCATCCGGAAAGTGGATATAGTTACCTTCATTAACAGAATATATTTTACCTATTTTGGGAATTTGAATACTGGGGTGAGATAAGAAGAATGAGCCTATACCGGGATCAAAAGTAAAACCGTTAACCCCATTGCCGGAGGTGTACACCAAAATTGTTGAAGTCCCATAAATTAAATAGCCCGCAGCAACCTGTTGATTACCGGGTTGAAGAAAATCTTCTAAAATGGCAGGTGTGCCCACTTGAGAAATTCTTCTATAAATACTAAAAATTGTCCCTACAGTTATGTTAACATCAATGTTAGAGGAACCATCTAAGGGATCAATAAGTACGACATATTTGGCGTTTTTATGCTTTGCCTCATCAAAAACGATAAAATCCTCTTCTTCTTCTGAAGCTATACCACAAATTTCTCCACGACTTTTTAAGGTGCTAATAAAAACATCATTAGCCATTACATCAAGTTTCGCCTGTTCTTCCCCTTGAACATTTTGATGTCCCATTTTCCCTATAATTTCCGATAAGCCGGCTTTGTTAATGGCCTGATTAACCATTTTGCCCGCAAGCCGAATTGAACTTAACAGCGCACTTAGTTCACCTTTAGCATAGGGAAAGTCCTTTTGATTGTTGATAATAAATTCTCCTAATGTGATGTGTCTTTCCATGGTAGTTAAGTTTATTTATTTTTCCAGTTTTCGAATCGTTCTAATGTTTTAGGATCTGTAGGAGGATAAAGTCCTCTTATGCCTCTTCCATTTTTTACTTCTTGCATTACAAAATCTTCAAACTGAGTCATTTTAAGGCATTCTATTGACAGTTCTTCAATGAGATATTGGGGGATCACTATAACCCCATCTGCATCTCCCACTAATAAATCACCGGGAAAAATAGCAACATCACCACAAGCTATAGGTTCATTAATGCCTATTGCCTGATGAAGCGTCAAGTTAGTAGGTGCAGACGGTCTGCTGTGATAAGAGGGGAAATTCAGTGAGGCTATTTCTTCGCTATCTCTAAAACCTCCATCGGTTACTGCTCCTGCACACCCACGCATCATTAATCTGGTAATTAGTATAGAACCGGCAGAGGCGGCCCTAGCATCTTTACGACTATCTATTACCAAAACGGAGCCTTCAGGGCAGGTTTCTACAGCGACACGCTGAGGATGATCCTGATTTTTAAATACTTCTAAAGTATTTAAATCTTCCCGGGCTGGTATATATCTTAAGGTAAACGCTATACCTATTAATTTTTTTCCAGACGTATGTACTGGCTTTATATTCTGAATACATTGATTTTTTAAACCCCTTTTAAATAGGGCGGTGGCCAAAGTAGCAGTACTAATGGTTTTAAAATTTTCTTGATAATTTCTAGTTTGTTTAATCATATTTAGATGAGTTTAAAACAAATCAACAGTTTACAGTCTAATTTTTTGGTTAATGAGTAAATATACATATATTTGGTAAACCAAATTGGTAAACCAATAATTATGATTAAAATTAATTCTTATTTAATTCTTTTCCTTTCTTGTTTTATTTCTTGTGCACAGCAAAATGCAAGTAAGTCGGAAACATTGGTCTCAACCTTAGAAGAATTTAATGCTGTTGTAAGTGATGCCAAACCGGGTAGTGTAGTAATTATGGCAAATGGTGTATGGAAAGATGTTCAGCTGGAATTTAATGGAGAAGGAACAGCAGAAGATCCTATTATCTTAAAAGCAGAAAAACCGGGAGGTGTCACTATAGAAGGAAAATCTTCTCTAAAGTTGGGTGGAAACTATTTGGTGGTACAAGATCTATATTTTACAAATGGGTACACGCCGGATAATATGGTTATTCAATTCAAAATCAATGACCTAATTGCTAACAATTCTAAAGTAACCAATTGTGTAATTGAAAATTTTACACAACCGGATCGAGATACAAAGGATCATTGGGTTGAATTTTGGGGGCGTCACAATACATTAGATCATTGTTATATTGCCGGTAAATCGAATACTGGACCCACTATTCGAGTTTTCCTCAAGGGTAATGAGCATATAAATAACCATCATCAGATAACAAATAATTATTTTGGACCGCGTCCCAGAAAAGGGGGTCCACACGGTGAAACGTTACAGATAGGAGATAGTTATACTTCAATGACACCCTCATATACAAATGTTTCTCATAATCTTTTTGATCATTGTAACGGAGAGGTGGAAATAATTTCCAGCAAATCTAATTTTAATACATTTTCAAACAATGTGTTTTTTGAATCGGAAGGCTCTTTAGTCTTACGTCACGGAAATTATGCAACAATTGATGCGAATATATTTATTGGAAATGAAAACTCTACAAATATTGGTGGGATTAGGGTCATAAATACTGGGCACTGGATCACAAATAATTATTTCTACAAATTAAAAGGAGAAGAATTTAGAGCTCCACTTGCGGTGATGAATGGTATTCCTAAATCACCACTCAATCGATATAATCAGGTGACTGATGTGGTTGTCGCCTATAATTCGTGGGTGGACTGCGGGACGCCTTGGAATTTTGGAGTGGGTTCTAATATTGAACAACGGGAGGTTTTACCTGCTTCTGAAATTCGCTCCGCTCGCGCAGAGCGTATGTTATTAGCTAATAATCTTATTTATAACGAAAAGGTGATGCCTGTAATAAAACAATATGATTCTATAGATGGCATTGAGTTTAAAAATAATTATCTGGGTGGAAGGGCTGAAAATGTGCAAAACATTTCTGGAATTGAAGCCACTACTATAACGATTGCAGAAAAGGATAAATTTTTGTACGTACCAGAAGAGAAACTCGATACTGTTTATAATGGTTTTGATTTTGAAACCATTGCAACCGATTTGTTTGGTAATTCTCGTGAAAAAGAAAAGCGTGTCGGTGCAATTGTGAACACTTCACAGAAAGATGAACCCCTTGTAGATTTTTCACGATATGGAACAGATTGGTTTTCGCCTAAAAAGGAAACACAAGACGCGATGCCAATTTCTATTGCAGACGAACAAGAATTATTAGAAGCTCTAAAAAGCGCTGAGTCTGGATCAGTTTTAATTTTAGAAAGCGGTGATTATTCTTTTAATGAGGCTTTGCAAATAAATAAAACAATAACAATCAAAGCAAAAGATACGGCGGATGCTGCGCGCTTGCATTTTAAAACAAAGGACAAACTTGGATTCAGGATGCATCCTGAAGGAAAACTTAAACTAGAAGGATTAATCATAATAGGCGATAATCAGGAAGATGCCATTGGTACATTAGAAAATAATATGTCAAGTGCATACAATGTATTTATCGCGAATTCTCATTTTGAAAATTTTAAAAGCATTTTGAAAAGTTCAAAATCATCTTTTGCAGATACCATTCAGATTATAAAATCAACATTTAAGAATTTTGAGCGAGGGATTCAACTGGCTCAGGAAACAGATGATACCGGCGAGTATAATGCAGAATTTGTAACTATTCAAGAGTCAAGATTTGAAAATATTGCAGGAACGGTCATAGACTATTATCGAGGAGGTTACGATGAGTCCACAATCGGAGGAAACTTAGGTCTTACAGGAAACACTTTTAGTAATTGCGGTAATTCAAAAGAGACAACTGTTTTGATTAAAAACAGAGGTATTGTTCACGTAATCATTTCAGAAAACACCTTTAAGGATAATCCAGTGGAGTACATAGCTGTGCTTTGGGGTGAGAAAGGGCAAAAACCTGTTGACAACATCATCATTAACTCTGGAGTGATTAGAGTTGAACAGAATATCAAACTTAAACTGGTTTATTAAACATATATAATTCTTTTTAGATATGAAAAAAACTTTTCTCAATCTACTTACACTTCTAGTACTACTGGCTTGTAAACAGAATGCTGATAATACTCCTGACGATACTACTGCTGCTAATATGCAGGCAGATATCAAAGATCCCAGTGATGTGCTTCCTGATCTTGATACGTGGAGCATACTTTTAGGGAATGGGATGCGAACGGATACGGTAGTTGATTTTAGCCATTCAGCTTTCTTTTATGTTGAAACCGAAAATCACGCCGATTGGGTCGTTTTCAAAACACCAAATTCCGGTATTACGTCAAAAAATTCAAGTAATACGC
>PALD01000008.1 GCA_002710685.1 Cytophagaceae bacterium
CCAACGACGACGAAATGCAGGGTCTCGGGGCGCACCGGGTTGCCGTCGGGCCCGGCGAGGCAATGCGCCGCGGTCAGCACGAGGTCGGGAGCGACGAGCGCGCCAGAGCACATGCCGCGACGGTTGTAGCCCTTGGTGTTGAGCCGTCCCACCGCCTGCCACGCGGGGTGATCCTCGAGCGGCAGGGCCGGCAGCTCCTGCGCGGCGGCGGCCCCGGTGCTCAGCGCAAGGAGCGCCGCGGCCAGCAGCCGCGGGGGGTGGAGGCGCCGGGGCACGGGCTCACCAGTCGGGGTGATAGTACTTGCCGCCGCCCACGCTGAAATTGATCGGGCCGCACTGCTTGCCGACCGAGACGCCGGTGCCGATCCCGCCGGTGCCGACATTGATGTTCACGTCGGCGGTCGGACGACCGGGCGTGCATTGCGCGCACCCCGCAAGGAAGCTGGCGGTGAGGCCTAGAGTGATCAAGAAGCGCATCGGATCCCGTCCCGTCTGGTTCGCATGGGGTAGGCGGTTCGCCCGTGGTTCTGGTCGGGGCATCGGTTGGCGGCCCCGTGCCGCGTCAGCACTGCGGCGACCCTGCCAGCCTAGGCGGAGGCCGGTCCCTGGCGCAATAGCGCAGGCACTCGCGGGCCGCAGGGGCAGGTGAGGCGGCAGGGGCCCCGGCGCTGGCGTCATCGGTGATCTTTGAGGCCGCGCGCTCCTTGTGCTGGTGGCAACGGGACCTTGCGAGGCCACGCGTTCCCCGTGCCGACGCCATCAGTGACCCTCGGGGTCTAGCGCTCCGTGCGGTACCCGTGCCGTGATCCCTTCGCCAGCGTCGGCGTGCTGGCGCCGGTGTGAACGGGCGCACCCTCGTTCCCGCGCCGATCTCCCGCCTCCGCCGCAACCGGAGCGGTTGCTGCCGATGCGTCAAGGCGCGTCTGGGGGCAGGGACGGCGCGGGGACCCTTGATGCGGCGCATTTCCGGGCGGTGGGACGCGGTGTTGACGCCTTGCATCCGCTAACGTTCGCACATAGGTTCCGCGCGACTTCACGGGGGGAGGCCCCCACCCATCACACACGAGGAGCCCGCCCATGGACACAAGCGCGATTGCCCAGTTTATCCCTCTCATCCTGATCTTCGCGATCATGTATTTCCTGCTGATCCGTCCCCAGCAGAAGAAGATGAAGGATCACCAGAAGATGGTTACCGCCCTGCGCCGCGGCGATCAGGTGGTCACCCAGGGGGGCATCATCGGCAAGGTCTCGAAGGTCAAGGAAAACAACGAGGTCGAGATCGAGATTGCCGACGGCGTCCGGGTTCGCGTGGTCCAGAACACCATCGCGCAGGTGCTCTCCAAGACCGAACCGGCCGAAAGCTGAGATCAAGACCCGAAGGGCGCCTAGATGCTGCAGATCGATACCTGGAAACGCGTCCTTATCTGGGCGCTCGTGGTGGCGGGGCTGGTGCTGGCGGCGCCCAACCTCTTCTACTCCCGCGTGGAATCCCACAACGACGCCGTGAAGGCGATCGAGAAGTCGGGGTCCACCGCCGAGCTTGAGGCGCAGGCCGGGCAATGGCCCGAGTGGCTGCCCTCGGATCTCGTCAACCTCGGTCTCGACCTGAGGGGCGGGGCCCACCTTCTGGCCGAGGTCCGCGTGGCGGACGTCTACCAGTCCCGGATGGAGGCGCTCTGGCCCGACGTGCGCGACGCCCTGCGCGGCGCCCGTGACGAGGTGGGCACCATCCGGCTGCAGAGCTCCGAGCCCGGCACGTTGCGGGTGCGGATCTCGAAGCCCGACGGCATGGCCCGCGCGCTCGAGCTGGTGCGGGCGCTGGCGCAGCCGGTGGTCTCGCTCACCGGCGCCGGTGCCACCGACCTCGAGGTCTCGGGCGAGGGCAGCGACATCGTCGTGCAGCTCTCCGAGGCCGAGCGCCAGGCCACCGACGAGCGCACCATGCGCCAGTCGCTCGAGATCATTCGCCGCCGCATCGACGAGGTCGGCACGCGCGAGCCCACGATCCAGCGCCAGGGCTCTGACCGGATCCTGATCCAGGTGCCCGGCATCGGCTCGGCGACCGAGCTGAAGGACATCATCGGCACCACCGCTCAGCTGACCTTCCAGCCGGTGGTGAGCCGCACCACCAACCCCAACGAAAACGCAGGATCCGGCAACGAGGTGCTGCCGTCGCTCGACGAGGACGGCGTCTACTACGTGCTCGAACAGGCGCCCGTGGTGACCGGCGAGGAACTGGTGGATTCCCAGCCCTCCTTCGACCAGAACGGCCGCCCCGCGGTGACCTTCCGCTTCAACCCGAGCGGCGCGCGCAAGTTCGGGGACTACACCGCCGAGAACATCGGCTCGCCCTTCGCCATCGTGCTCGACGACGAGGTCATCTCGGCCCCGGTCATCCAGAGCCACATCGCCGGCGGCTCGGGCATCATCACCGGCAATTTCAGCGTCGAGGAAAGCACCAACCTCGCGGTGCTGCTGCGCGCAGGCGCGCTGCCCGCCGGGCTCGATTTCCTCGAGGAACGCACCATCGGCCCCGAACTCGGGCAGGATAGCATCGACGCGGGCAAGCTCGCCACCGGCGTGGCCTTCGCCGCGGTGCTGATCTTCATGGCGCTGACCTACGGGCTCTTCGGACTCTTCGCCAACGTGGCGCTGATCCTGAACATCGGGCTCATCATGGGCATCCTCTCGGCCATCGGCGCCACGCTGACCCTGCCCGGCATCGCCGGCATCGTGCTCACCGTCGGCATGGCGGTGGACGCCAACGTGCTGATCTTCGAGCGCATCCGGGAGGAACTGAAATCCGCCCGCGGCCCGGCCCGCGCCATCGAACTGGGCTACGAGCGGGCGCTGTCGGCGATCATCGACGCCAACCTCACCACCATCATCACCGCGGTGATCCTCTATGTCATCGGCTCGGGGCCGGTGCGGGGCTTCGCCATCACGCTGGGCCTCGGCATCGTCACCTCGGTGTTCACCGCGATCTGGGTGACGCGCCTGCTGATCGTGATCTGGTTCGAACGTCGCCGCCCCCGGACGCTGGAGATCTGACATGCGCCATCTTCGACTGGTCAAGGACGAGACCTCGTTCGACTTCTTCAAGCACTGGAAGCTCTGGCTCGGCATCTCGGGCGTGATGCTGATGCTCGCGATGGTGAGCTTCGGGGTCCGCGGCCTGAACTACGGCATCGACTTCATGGGCGGCACCACGATCCGCACCGAGAGCGCGCAGCCGGTGGACGTGGGCGCCTATCGCCAGGCCATCGACGCGCTGGGGATCGGCGACAGCACCATCTCCGAGGTCTTCGACCCGAGCTTCGGCCCCGAGCAGAACGTCGCCATGGTGCGCATCCAGGCGCAGGACGACGAGGAAGCCGTCACCCCCGAGACCATCGCCGCGGTCGAGGCGGCGCTGCAGCAGGTCGCACCGGACATCCGCTTCGTCTCGGTCGAGAGCGTCGGGCCCAAGGTGTCGGGCGAGCTCATCCAGACCGCCTTCCTCGCCGTGGCGCTCGCCATCGGCGCGGTGCTGGTCTACATCTGGCTGCGCTTCGAATGGCAGTTCGCCGCCGGGGCGGTTCTGGCGCTGGTGCATGACGTGCTGCTGACGATCGGGGTGTTCTCCGAGGTGGGCATCCGCTTCGACCTGTCGATCATCGCGGCGCTGCTGACCATCGTCGGCTACTCGCTGAACGACACGGTGGTGGTCTTCGACCGGGTGCGCGAGAACCTGATCAAGTACAAGAAGCGCCCGCTGAAGGAAGTGCTGAACATCTCGATCAACGAGACGCTGAGCCGGACCATCATGACCTCGCTCACCACGCTGCTGGCGCTCTTCGCGCTGTTCGCACTGGGCGGCGACGTGATCCGCGGCTTCGTCTTCGCGATGATCTGGGGCGTTTTCGTCGGCACCTACTCGTCGATCTTCGTGGCCTCGGCCCTCCTGCTGTGGCTGGGCGTCAAGCGCGACTGGTCGAAGCCGGACGCCGAGGCCGAGGCCAACGGCAAGTCCAAGTCGAAGGGCCCGTCCGCAGGCGCGAGTGTCTGACGCCTTCGCCCAGGCCCTGGCAGTCCCCGGGCTCTGGGTGATGCTCGTCACGTGTTTCGTGGCGGGGCTGGTCTACGGCTTCGCCGGCTTCGGCTCGGCGCTGGTCTTCATGCCGGTGGGGGCGATCTTCCTGCCGGTGCAGACCTCGATCGCGGCCTTCAGCCTGTGCTCGCTGGCCTCGGTCTTCACCGTGCTGCCGCGCGCCGTCACCGAGGTGAACCGGCGCAACACGGTGCTGATGGTGGGCGCGGCGCTGCCCGCCGTCGCGGTCGGGCTCTGGGTGCTGAAACAGGCCGACATGACGTGGCTCCGCTGGGCGGTGGTGAGCGTGGCCGCGGTGACGCTGGCGGCGCTCGTGACCGGCTGGCGCTACCGCGCGGTGCCCGGGCCGGGGATGCGCATGGCGGTGGCCGGGGCCACCGGCTTCGTCGGCGGCGCGACCGGCCTTCTGGGCCCGGTGCTCATCCTGTTCCAGCTTGCGGGGCAGGACACGGTGGCGCGGTCGCGGGCCACGATCCTCGTCTTCCTGACCCTTACCACGGTGCTGTTGCTGCCGCTCATGGCCCTTCAGGGCCTCTTGACCGAGGCGGCCATTCCTCTTGGACTTCTCATGCTTCTGCCGTATGGTCTGGGCACGAAAGTGGGCCAGGCGCTGTTCAGACCGGCACGGGAGGAGGGATACCGTGTTGTGGCCTACCTTATCATCGCAACGGCAATCGTGCTGGGATTGCCGGTATGGGACTAGGGGACTACCATGCAGATGAAGGAAATCAGCTTCGGGGCAGCGCAGCCCGTGGACGGTTATGGCCCGGGGTTTTTCCGGGTCGGTGGCCGTCCGGTCGAGGGTGCGCTGTGCCTGTCTGTGGAAGGCGCCCTCGCCTGGGGTGGGCTCGAGGACGCGGAAACGCTGGTCCGGCTCGCCGATGATGCCGACGTGATTTTCATCGGGACCGGCACCGCCATGGCGCCGTTGCCGAAGGGGCTCTCGGAGCGACTGGCAGAGGCCGGAGTCGGATTCGAGATCATGAACTCGCCCTCAGCCTGCCGTACCTACAACGTGCTGCTCGGCGAAGGCCGGCGCGTCGCGCTGGCGGTTCTGCCGGTCTGACGCGGCGCCTTCGGGCGGCGGTGGCAGGGTGCGTCTTGCAGGACTGACGAAACGGCGGGGCGTTGTTCCGCCGCGCGCTTTTGCCGCTTTTCCCGGACGTGGGGCTGAGGTACTTCCGACCCCATGATGCTGACTGTGCGCGATCTTGCGGTCTCCCGGGGCGGGGTGCCGGTGCTTGAGGGGGTCTCGTTCGACCTCGGGCCCGGCCGTGCGCTGGTGCTGCGCGGCCCCAATGGCTGCGGCAAGACCACGACGCTGCGCACCGTGGCGGGGCTGCAGCCGCCCTTCGAGGGCACCATCGAGGGTGCCGGCGAGCGCATCGCCTATGCCGCCCATTCCGACGGTCTGAAATCCATGCTTTCGGTGACCGAGAACCTGCGCTTCTGGGCGCAGGTCTTTGGCACGACCGACATCGCCCCGGCGCTGCGGGACTTCGATCTAGAGGGGCTGGCGGACCGGCTCGCGGGCAATCTCTCGGCCGGGCAAAAGCGTCGGCTGGGGCTGGCGCGGCTAATGGTCACCGGGCGCCCGGTCTGGGTGCTGGACGAGCCCACGGTGTCGCTCGCCACGGCCTCGGTGGCGCTCTTCGCCGCGGCGGTGCGCCGGCATCTCGCCGAGGGCGGCTCGGCGCTGATCGCCACCCACATCGACCTCGGCATCCCCGAGGCGGAGATCTTCGACATGACCCCCTACAAGGCCGCGCCCCGCGCGGCGGTGCAGGACGAGGCCTTCCTGTGATCGCGCTGCTGCTGAGGGACCTGCGGCTGGCGGTGCGCGCCGGGGGCGGCTTCGGCCTCGGGCTGGCGTTCTTCCTGATTGTCACGGTGCTGGTACCCTTCGGCGTCGGGCCCGAGACCGGCCTGCTGTCGCGCATCGCGCCCGGGGTGCTGTGGATCGGCGCGCTTCTGGCTTGTCTGCTGTCGCTCGACCGCATCCTCGCGCTCGACTGGGAGGACGGCTCGCTCGATCTGCTGGCCACCGCGCCGCTGCCGATGGAGGGCATCGTCACCGTCAAGGCGCTGGCGCACTGGCTGACCACGGGCCTGCCGCTGGTGCTGGCGGCGCCGCTGCTGGGCGTGCTGCTGAGCCTGCCGCCGGGGGGCTATCTCTGGGTCATGGTGTCGCTCGCAGTGGGCACGCCGGCACTGTCGGTCATCGGCACCTTCGGCGCGGCGCTGACCGTGGGGCTGAAGCGCGGCGGGCTGCTGCTGTCTCTGCTGGTGCTGCCGCTCTACGTGCCGACGCTGATCTTCGGCGCCGAAGTGGCCCGGCGCGGGGCCGAGGGGCTGGCGGTCGAGACGCCGCTTCTGATGCTGGGCGGCGTCAGCGCAGGCGTCATCGCGCTTCTGCCCTTCGCGAGTGCCGCGGTGCTGCGCATCAACCTGCGGTGACGGGGGCGGCCTGTGCGCTCCGGGAGCCTCGGGCTGCGGCGCCACGTGCCCTTGCTCATGACGCAAAATTCAGGTGAAACCATCCAGCAGCTGCGCTAGGGGAGAGCCATGTCGATCTGGGAATACGCCAACCCCGTGAAATTCATCCGCACCACGGATGTGGTGCTGCCGTGGATCTCGGTGGCGGCGGTGCTGTGCCTCGCGACCGGACTGGTCTGGGGCTTCTTCTTCACTCCCGACGACTACCGGCAGGGCTCGACCGTCAAGATCTTCTACCTGCACGTGCCCGCCGCGATGATGGCCATCAACGCATGGGCGATGATGCTGGTGGCGTCGCTGGTCTGGATCGTACGCCGCCACCACGTCTCGGCGCTGGCCGCCCGCGCCGCCGCGCCGGTGGGCGCCACCTTCACGGTGATCGCGCTTGCGACCGGGGCGCTCTGGGGGCAGCCGATGTGGGGCACCTGGTGGGCGTGGGATCCGCGGCTGACCTCGTTCCTGGTGCTGTTTCTCTTCTACCTCGGCTACATGGCGCTCTGGTCCGCGATCGAGAACGACGACACCGCCGCCGACCTGACCTCGATCCTCTGCCTCGTGGGATCGGTCTTCGCGATCCTGTCGCGCTACGCGGTGCTGTTCTGGAACCAGGGCCTCCATCAGGGCGCGTCGCTGTCGCTCGACAAGCAGGAGAACGTGTCAGACATCTTCTGGTACCCGGCGCTGGTCTGCATCGCGGGCTTCGTGCTGCTCTTCGTGGCGCTGGTCTTCCTGCGCACCCAGACCGAAATCCGCGCCCGCCGCTCGCGTGCGCTGCTGGCACGGGAGCGCCAGGCATGATGCCCGACCTCGGAAAATACGCCTTTGCCGTGCTCGCCTCCTACGGAGTCGGGCTCGGGCTGATCGTCATCCTCGTGGTGGCAAGCGTGCTGCGGGCCCGCAAGGTCCGGGCAGAGCTGGAACAGATCGAACAGCGGAGCAAACGACATGGCTGAGAGCAACGACGCACCGGCGCGGAAGATCTCACCGCTCATGATCCTGCCGCCGCTGATCTTCGCGGCCTTCGCGATCATGGCCTATTTGGGCATGCAGCGCGGCGACACCCATACGCTGCCCTCGACCTTCATCGGCCAGCAGGCGCCGGGGCTGCCGCCCGAGACGCTCGAGGGCTTTGGGGGCGTGACCGACGCCGACCTGCGCGACGGGCAGGTGACGGTGGTGAACTTCTGGGCCTCGTGGTGCCCGCCCTGCCGCGCCGAACACCCCCGGCTGCTGGAGCTGCAGCAGGAGGGCGTGCGCATCGTCGGCGTCAATTTCAAGGACAAGGCCGGGGCCGCGGGCAGCTACCTCACCGAGGAGAAGTCGCCCTTCATCGGCGTGCCCTTCGATCCGCAGGGCCGCGCCGCAATCGACTGGGGCGTGACCGGCCCGCCCGAGACCTTCATCGTGGCAGGCGACGGCACGGTGCTGCACAAGCACGTGGGGCCGCTCGCAGGGACGCTCTACACCGACGTGTTCCTGCCGGCACTGCACGAGGCGCTGGGGCGCTGAGANNCGCCGGGCGGACNAGGNTANNGTCAAAGGATAAAGGGCGCGTGGGGAACGCGCCCTTCTTGTTTCCGGACTGGCGTCTTGAAATGNGTGCCGGTCCTTGCNGTGGGCCCGTGACGCGGCGGGNCGCCGCGGCCGCNGGCGAACGGGACGACCCCGTGTGCCCGCGCGGAACGGNCTCANAGATCGCAGGTGTCGCTGGACTGCTGCGTGCAGACAGGGGCCGGGGGAGTGCTGGTCTGGCTTTGGGCTGCAAACGCGCCTGATATCGCCAGCACGGCCAAGGCCGCCGCCTGTATGATCGTAATGAGTTTCATTCAACTGCCTCGCAATGGTTCATCGAGGAACCGTCTTGTTTTTGTTCGGACCGACTCGCAGCCCGGCAGAAAATCTAGTCCCGCCTGCGTTCTTTTCAATCCGGTACGACGCGGGCAGCGCCGGGCGCGGCCGAGTTTGGGCGATAGCGCGCCGAAAGCGGCGCGCAAATCGGCACGGATTGTCAGAATTCGTGAACAGACGGCACCGTGAGACGCAAAATCGCCGCTGACAGGCCTGTAAGCGGGCAGGGCGCGCGTAGGTTTCTCGCGGCGAGGGGCGGAAGAGCGATCTGGTCAGGGGGCCGTGCGCGCAGGAGAGGCGCTCTCTGGCGATGCGCCAGAGGACGGGACTGAGAGAAGCCCGGGCATTGGCGCAGGCCCCGTTCCGGTCGCTGTCTTTGAAAGCCTGGTTCCGCGCGTCAGCCTGATGCCCGTGTCGGTCTTCGCCTCAGCGGACGACGATCTCGTCGGCGCGCATCAGGCCGAGCACGTCGCGGGCCTGCTGGTCGAGAAGGTCGAGGTCTAGGTAATCGTCCGACAGCCGCAGCGTCAGGTTCTCCATCCGCGCGACGTCTTTCTCGAGCTGGCCGAGCTCTTCGGCGAGATGCTCGCCCTCGATCTCGATTTCCGCCCGGCGGAACAGCCCGAAATCGCCCTGCACCGCGGCAAAGACGAAGTAGGCCGAAAGGCTCAGGGTGATGGCCGCGTAGATCACGATGCCGAATGGGGGATTGCGCCGTGCGCTCATGAAGGTGCGCTCTTGCCTTGCCTCGAACCCGCATCTCTGGCGGATGCGTGAGGGCGACTATGCCACAGGTGATTCGCCTTGGGAATCCCCTGCATCGCGCGCCGTGCAAAAAATTTCGTGAGGGGCCAAGGGGCTGGCCGGCGACGGCACCGGCGAAAGGCAGGCCGGGACCCGTGGCCCCGGCCCGCGATCCGTCAGCCGAGCGCCGCGACGCCGGGCAGGACCTTGCCTTCCATCCACTCGAGGAACGCGCCGCCGGCGGTCGAGATGTAGGTGAAGTCCTCGGAGGCACCGGCCTTGTTCAGCGCCGCAACCGTGTCGCCGCCGCCGGCGACCGAGACCAGCTTGCCGTTGGCGGTGGCCTTGGCCGCGTGGGCCGCGGCGGCGTTGGTGGCCTTGTCGAAGGGCGCGATCTCGAAGGCGCCGAGCGGGCCGTTCCAGATCAGCGTCTCGGCGCGGTCGATGGCCTGCTCGACATGAGCCACGCTCTCGGGGCCGGCGTCAAGGATCATGGCGTCGGCCGGACAGGATTCGGCCGGCACGACCTCGGAGGGGGCGTTCTCGCGGAACTCGCGGGCGACGACCACGTCACGCGGCAGCAGGATCTCGCAGCCGGTGGTGGCGGCCTTCTCGGCGATCTCCTTGGCGGTGCCGGTCATCTCGTGCTCGCAGAGCGACTTGCCGACATCGACGCCCTGGGCGGCGAGGAAGGTGTTGGCCATGCCGCCGCCGATCACGAGGATGTCGACCTTCTCGACGAGGTTGCCGAGCAGCTCGAGCTTGGTCGACACCTTGGCGCCGCCGACCACGGCCAGGACCGGGCGCTTGGGCTGGCCGAGGGCCGCGTCCAGCGCCTCGAGCTCGGCCTGCATCAGCCGGCCGGCACAGGAGGGCAGCAGGTGCGCCAGCCCCTCGGTCGAGGCATGGGCGCGGTGCGCGGCCGAGAAGGCGTCGTTGCAATAGACGTCACCGAGCGCGGCGTAGGTCTTGGCCAGCGCGGGGTCGTTCTTTTCCTCGCCGGGCTCGAAACGGGTGTTCTCGAGCAGCACCACCTGACCGGGGTCGCAGGCGTCGATCACCGCCTCGGCCTCGTCCAGCGTTGTGAAATGCACCTTGGTGCCGAAGGCGGCCTCGAGCGCGGGCACCAGCATCTTCAGCGACATCTCGGGCACGACCTTGCCCTTGGGCCGGCCGAAGTGGGCGAGAAGGACCGGCTTGCCGCCGCGCGACAGGATGTCCTGCACGGTGGGGCCGACGCGCTCGATGCGGGTGGCATCCGTCACCTCGCCGTTTTCGACGGGCACGTTGATGTCGACACGGGTGAGCACGCGCTTACCGTTGAGGTCCATGTCGTCGAGGGTCTTCCAGGCCATTCTGTCCTCCTGTCTCTTCCTGCGCCAAGGTCTGCCCCGAAGGACCGGCCGCGTCAATGCGCGCTGCGCTTGGCAAAGTGGCGGGGGGGGATTAAGTCAGGGGCAACGTATTTCGAATGCATCAGGAGTGTAAGATGGCTGAAATCAAGGATCCGGAGAATACCATCATCATGGAGCTCAAGGACGGGACCGTCGTCATCGAGCTGCTGCCGGACGTCGCACCCAAGCACGTGGAGCGCATGAAGGAGCTGGCGCGCGCCGGCTCTTATGACAACGTCGCCTTCCATCGCGTCATCGACGGCTTCATGGCACAGACCGGCGACGTGCAGCACGGCAACATGGAAGAGGGCTTCAACCTCGGCCGCGCCGGCACCGGCGGCTCGGACCTGCCCGACCTTCCGGCGGAATTCTCCAAGCTGCCGCACGACCGCGGCACGCTGGGCGCTGCCCGCTCGATGAACCCGAACTCGGCGAACTCGCAGTTCTTCATCAACTTCAAGGACAACCATTTCCTCAACGGCCAGTACACCGTCTACGGCCGGGTGATCGAGGGCATGGCCCACGTGGACGCGATCGTGCGCGGCGAGCCGCCCGCGAGCCCGGACCGCATGGTCAGCGTGAAGGTGGCCGCGGATGCGTAACCTTGTCGCAGCCGCGCTGTGCGTCCTGGCGGCGCCGCTGTCCGCGGCTGGTCTCGACGTCACGGTGAAGGGCGAGGGGGCCAACGGCACCTTCCACATCGAGCTGTTCGACGACGTGGCCCCGGGGCACGTGAAGCAGATCACCGCGCTGGCGGAGCAGGGCGCCTATGACGGCATTGTGTTCCACCGGGTGATCGACGGCTTCATGGCCCAGACCGGGGACGTGGAGTTCGGCAAGATCGGCTCTGACATGCGCATGGCGGGCATGGGCGGGTCGGACCTGCCGGACCTCAACGCGGAGTTCTCGGACAAGAGCTTCGACCGCGGCGTCGTCGGCATGGCGCGCTCGCAGAACCCGAACTCGGCCAACTCGCAGTTCTTCATCATGTTCTCGCCAGCACCGCATCTGGACGGCCAGTACACGGTGGTGGGCGAGGTGACGCGCGGCATGGACGTGGTCGATGCCATCAAGCGCGGCACCGGTCGCAATGGCGCGGTGATCGGGCTGCCCGACCAGATGGTGTCGGTCAAGGTCACCGACTGAGGCCGTCCCCTGCCGGTGCGCGCCCTGCCGGGCGCGCGCCGGTTCGAGCCTCCCGCCGCCTTCGGCGCGGGACGCCGTTTCAGGAGGGCGTTGCCCTCCTCTTGCCCCGGCGGTGCCGGGGCAATTCACCTCCCCACCGGGAAATCTGGCAGGACCGGGTGCTCTGGCTCAGGCAGCGAGCGCTGTGGCCAGGTGGCGTGCGAGGGGGGCGAGCGTGCCAATGTGCAGCCATGTGCCGCCGAGCCGGTGCGGCG
>PALD01000009.1 GCA_002710685.1 Cytophagaceae bacterium
TACTACATACAGCGGACTGTTGTTACCAAATGTGTTAGCTCCACGTATTTTAATTTGTGGTGCTTCACCCGGTTGTCCACCGCCGGTAATTGTAACCCCGGAAACTCTACCTTGTAACTGGTTCGTTATCTGGCCAGATGGTTGCTGTACCATCTCGTCTGTTTTAACAACAGATATAGCACCGGTTAAATCTTGTTTTCTTTGTGTTCCATAACCTACAACTACAACTTCTTCAAGAGCGGCTGCATCTTCAGCCATAGATACATCGATTGAGTTTTGAGCCCCTACAACGATTTCCTGAGTAGCGAAACCTACGTAGCTAAATACTAATGTTGCCCCGCTTTCTGCTGAAATTGAGTAGTTACCATCAAAATCTGTTTGTGTACCCGTTGTAGTTCCTTTTACTAAAATACTAGCTCCTGGTAAAGGTGCGCCATTATCGTCTGTAACAGTACCTGTAATAGTATTCTGTAGCACGCCCTCTTCATGTGCTACTTTAACCATTTCAGGACTTGCTCGAACCAACTGGGTGGCTAAACAAATCATAGAAAAAAGACCTACCTTAAGAAAGGTGAGGCCTGTTCTGGATTTTAAATACTTGTAATCGCATTTTTGATTCATAATTGTTTAATTAGGTTAATTTAACTTGATAAGAATTGAAAATACATTGGTTTAAAACGGCGGGTTAAACGTTAACAAAAACCAAATTTCTATAGTAATATTAAAAAAATTATCAGCACTAATAACAATCACATGCAACTTTTTTACAAAAAGGATGCTTTGTTTTTGCTATTAACCTATTTAAATCTAGGTATAAATGTTAATGTCTAAAATATACAATGACCCTTTTGAGAAAATGAAAATTCCTAGTAAAATCTTATTAAAAATGCGGTTCTGAGACGATAAATCGCACTGTTTTATTATGGTCTTAATAGTGAGGTATTTATAAAAAAATGAGGATATTTATGATAAAATATCATTTAATGGAAAAAAGTAAGTCGAAATATGTTAGGAATATAAAATAATCAAAATGTTATACTAGTAATCTAAACAGCAAAAATTTATGCATAGACACATTACATTAGGTGAATTTATTATAGAAAATCAAAAGGATTTTCCATATGCCAAAGGAGAATTAAGTGCTCTTTTAAGTTCTATTCGTTTAGCCGGAAAAATGGTAAATCAAGCTATTAATAAAGCAGGTCTTTCCGAAATTTTGGGTAAGGCAGGTCAGGATAATATACAGGGAGAGGAGCAGGCTAAGCTTGATGTAATGGCAAATGATGTATTTATTAGCACCTTGCGAAGTAGAGGAGAGATTTGTGGTCTTGCCTCAGAAGAGATGGAAGATTTTATGGTATTTGATGACGATATACATAAAGAAGCTAAATATATCGTCTTGATAGATCCGCTCGATGGCTCCTCTAATATAGACGTTAATATCACTGTAGGAACGATTTTTAGTATCTACAGGCGGATTTCTAAAGTGGGCTCTCCCGTAACTATAGATGATTTTCTACAGCCAGGTATTAACCAGGTTGCTGCAGGGTATTTAATCTATGGTACTTCTACAATATTAGTTTATACTACAGGTAATGGGGTAAACGGTTTCACTTTTGATCCGGGGATTGGATCTTTTTTTCTATCGCACCCCAATGTGAAATTTCCGCCTACAGGTAAAATTTACTCAGTCAATGAGGGGAATTATATTCATTTTCCTGATGGCGTTAAGAAATTTATTAAATGGATGCAGGAGCTTGATGAAAGTGACGGGCGCCCATTCACCTCCAGATATATAGGATCTTTAGTAGCAGATTTTCATCGAAATATGATTATGGGTGGTATTTATCTCTACCCAACAGGAACCACTTCACCTAAAGGTAAATTACGCCTGCTTTATGAATGTAACCCTATGGCTTTTTTAACTGAACAAGCCGGTGGGAAATGTACCAATGGTACTGTAAGAATTATGATACTGCAACCCAATGAACTTCATGAACGCGTTCCTTTTTTCTGTGGGAATAAAAAAATGGTTGAAAAAGCAGAAAGTTTTCTGGCAATGAATTCTTAAAGCAGTCGTAAAGCAAGGGTTTGTTAAACTTTGTTAACACAAGAGAAAATAATCAGTGTTGAAATTTTCTTACAATTAAATTCTTGTAATTTTAAATTCATACCCTACAAATACGCTTGTAGAATTACCTGAGAGTAGTTTTACGAGTTTAAAAATGATTTTGATGAATTGGGAAACTAACAACATCCATATCATAAGGGAACTATTTGTCTACTTTTTAATAGTAGCAACTATTATTTTAGGCCTTGTCATTTTCTTCACCATTTTCTACGGGTGGAAATACAGGCGCCGTCCTAATGCTGAAACTCCCACTCAGGATCATGGCAGCAAACGCTTTGAGGTTTTAATGATAGGAATTGCATTCGCAATAACCTCAGTCTTTTTTGTACTTACGGTAAACGGAATGAACCAAATTCAGAATATTCCAGATAATCCTATTCCCGATATAATTATCACAGGACACATGTGGTGGTGGGAGGCAGAATATAGAACCGATAGTATAATAACAGCTAATGAAATTCATATACCTGCTAGTAAAAAAGTTCTGGTGCAATTTAATTCTGACGATGTGATACACAGTTGGTGGATTCCAAAACTTGGTCGTAAGATGGATCTTGTGCCGGGATATGACAATTACATGTGGCTTACAGCAGAACAAGGGGAATATTGGGGCACATGCAGTGAATTCTGTGGAGCACAACATGCACTTATGCGTATTCATGTAATTGCAGATAATGAAGATGATTTCAAAATCTGGAAGTCATCCCAGCTAAAACCTCCCCCAGTGACAGAAAATCCCCTTTTTGAGACCGGAAAACGCCTTTTTCAGGAAAAAACATGTATTAGCTGTCATTCTGTAAATATTCATGACAAGGAACCGGCGATTGGCCCTAATCTCGCTCATTTTGCAAGTCGAAAATATTTTTTAAGCAATATAGAATTGAACACAACAGAAAACCTATACGCATGGATCAAAAATCCACCTGCCGTAAAACCAAATACTCAAATGCCCTTTTTAGCCTTGACAGATAAAGAAGTAAATGCTCTGGTATATTACATAAAAACCTTACGATGAGTCTATTTGTAAACATAGCCGAGCCTGATAAAACATTGCCTTCAATAAAAAATGATAAGGATCGCCTATCATGGTTATCTTCTGTAGATCATAAGCAAATTGGTATTATGTACTTACTGTTGTCTTTGTTCTTTTTCATACTTGGCGGACTTGAAGCGATGATCATACGATGGCAACTTGCCGTACCAGAAAATGATTTTGTATCTCCAGATTTTTACAACCAGATTTTTACCATGCATGGTACAACTATGATTTTTCTGGTTCTCACTCCGGGTTTAATAGGTCTGGGTGTTTATTTGATCCCGTTGATGATTGGGGCTAATGAGATGGCATTTCCGCGGTTGAACGCTTTTAGTTTTTGGGTAACATGTTTTGGTGGCTTGCTGTTGTATTTTAGTTTTTTTGCAGGAGGAGCACCCACTGCCGGTTGGTTTAGTTATGCCCCCTTAAGTGAAAAGCCATATTCGCCCACCACCGGTATAGATTATTATATTCTGGGTCTCTTGCTTACAGGAATAGGTAGCATTGGGGCGGCACTTAATTTTGTTGTGACTGTACTTACCCTAAGGTTGCCGGGCATAAAATTAACCATGTTGCCCCTGTTTGTATGGATGACCTTTATTAATGCATTTCTCATTTTAGGCGCTTTTCCTCTTCTTAATGCAGGTCTTGTCATGTTGCTCATAGACAGGCAGCTCGATGCTTTGTTTTTCTTACCGTCTTCCGGAGGTTCTGCTATATTATGGCAACATTTTTTTTGGTCTTTTGGTCATCCGGAAGTATATATTTTAATACTTCCTGCTTTTGGAATAATCTCAGAGGTAATACCAGTGTTTTCACGAAAGCCGATATACGGCTACGTCTTTGTAGCTGCATCTACTGTGGCGATCGCACTTCTTTCCTTTGGCGTGTGGGCACACCATATGTTTGCTGTTGGCATGACAAATACTGTAAACGGTTTTTTTGCCGCAAGCAGCTTTTTAATAGGCATACCTACCGGTGTAAAGGTTATAAACTGGATAGGGACAATGTATAAAGGATCAATACAGCTTACAGTCGCTATGACTTTCGCGCTGGTTTTTCTAATTAATTTTACAATAGGAGGGCTTAGTGGAGTTTCATTTGCCATTGTACCCATAGATTGGCAGTTAACAGATTCTTATTATGTAGTAGCTCATATTCATTATGTATTTCTGGGAGGTTCAGCCTTTTCCATTTTTGCGGGTATTTATTACTGGTTTCCTAAATTTTGCGGGCGTCATCTTTCAGAAAAGCTGGGGCAGTGGCATTTGTGGTTCTTTGTAACAGGTTTTAATATGACCTTTTTACTGCAACATATATTAGGAATATTAGGTATGCCACGACGTATATATACTTATTTGGACTTACCTTATTTTGAAAGCTTAAATATGATATCAACTGCGGGTGCTTTTCTCATGTTTGCAGGAGTAGCAGTTTTTCTCTACAATCTAATCATTACAATGCGTCATAAACCTGATGCCGAGGCAGACCCATGGGACGGCTGGACGCTGGAATGGGCAACCGCATCACCGCCGCCATTGAAGAATTTTGATACGCTCCCTGAAGTACACAGCAGAAGGCCACTATGGGATTTAAAAAACCCTGATAATAAAGATAAAAGACTTAATTAAGATGAGGGATAAAGGAAAATTATTGATGTTTTTTTTAATCGGTTCAGAGGCTTTCTTCTTTATTGCCCTGATCATCGCCTATGTCTATTATCGCAATATTACACACGCGACAGATACGGTAACAGCCAATCTAAATGTACCGCGAGCAGCAGTTTTAACTTGTTGTTTAGTATTAAGTAGTGGTAGCCTCATGTGGAGTAAAAAAGCGTTTCTTAAAAATAAAACCGCTCATTTTAAATTAGGAATGTCCGTTACTCTTTTACTTTCTACAGTATTTATGGGAGGGCAGATTATAGAATATATCGAGCTTTATAAAAAGCAGATCACGCTTGATAAAGATATATTCGGGTCAAGTTTTTTTACACTTACGGGCTTTCATAGTCTACATGTAATTATAGGAATTATCGCGATAGGTATACTCTTCTCATTTTCATTTATAAAATTTAAAAACCTAATCAAGAATGCGATTTCCGCGGTTGAGGTGTATTGGCATTTTGTGGATGTAGTGTGGCTGTTTGTTTTCTTTTTCGTTTATATAAAACCACTTTTATGACATTTAAAGATTTTATATTATCGGCTAATAATTGGTCAGGGGCGTGGTTAATCAGTCTTCTGATTGTTTTTTGTTCAATGTGGTACTTCACCAGAGTGAAGGGAATCAAATTATTTTTCGTAGCGCTTTTCATTGGGTTAATTTACGTGATTGCAGGCTCACCACTAATGCGCCTGCATGAATACGGGCTGCAGAGTGCAGCGATGATTCAACAAGTTGTTGTATTAATGATTGCGCCTGTTTTTATATGGTATGCTATTTCTGGCACCAATTTAAGTAGACAGAATGGCTCAAGAAATACCACAAGATATACGCTGTTTTATTGGTTCACCGGCACATTTGCGATGTGGATTGCTCATTTTATCAATGCTAAAAAGGCGGCGGTTGTAACCGGTATGTCGATATGCGGGGTTGATTCCTCTTCAAATATATGGATTGCCCAAATTCCTGATGAAGCAGTATTGTTGTTTCTGCTAATTTCCGGGATTTTGTTCTTCATGGCCATTTTTAATAATAACAAACGAATTAACCCTTTAGCTCAAATAATTTATCTCTTTACTTCTTGTGTGAGTTGTTCTATTTTGGGTTTATGGGTAGCATTTTCAGCTTCTATCTCGCCATATGGTCTTGCTAGTATTACGCATCCTGTAACAATCTCACTACAACAAGATCAGGAATTGGCAGGAATGATTATGTGGGTGCCGGGATGTATTTTGTATGTTTCAATGTCATGTTACATAGCCATACAATGGCTAGAGGGAAAGAATCATATTCCTGAAAATCTTCCTGTAATAGAGAAAAAACGGGGTATTACTGCCGAAAATCAGCAAGCTGTAATTACAAATACCTAAAAAAGAAATCGCCATGGAGAGAAAATATAAAGCCCAGCCTGAGAAATTACCTAAGCCTACTTACTGGCCATTTTTTTTGGCTCTAAGCTGTATGTTGATAGTTTGGGGATTTGTGAGTAATGTGATCGTATCTGTTGTAGGGGTGGTTGTATTTATTATTGCTCTTGCCGGATGGATAACCGATTTACACAGGGAGCAGCTAAAAAAGGAAAAAGGCGATGAGTTGTAATTGTAACAGTGGTAAAAAAGAGCAGCAGAGTAGAAGAAGCTTTTTAAGCAAGCTTATCTATAGTATTATGGGAATAGTTACAGTTATTCTGGCCATACCATTTATTACGGCAATGCTGGAGCCATTTCTGCGGCAGAAAAAACCAGTATGGAGAAGAGTTGCAGAAGCTAATGATTTTAAAATAGGTGAAACTAAAAAAGTAACATTTAAGAATTCAACTTTATATAAATGGAGCAGTGATATTTCAAAAACAGCCGCATACGTACGTCGCGATAATGATAATGAGTTTATAGCATTTAGTGTGAATTGCTCCCATTTAGGTTGCCCCGTACGTTGGGAAGACAAACCTCAATTATTCTGTTGTCCGTGCCATG
This sequence comes from Cytophagaceae bacterium, assembly GCA_002710685.1. GTDB lineage: Bacteria > Bacteroidota > Bacteroidia > Flavobacteriales > Flavobacteriaceae > Leeuwenhoekiella. The sequence goes on from PALD01000009.1 coordinate 6,806, forward strand.
GGGGTGCATTTTACAGGGATGGATCACGAGCAGCAGGGCCACCTAACCGTGGGTTATATAAATATCCTATAAGAATAAAAAATGGAAGTGTAGAGCTAGAGACTCAAGCAATACCAATTACAAATATTACAGTATGAAGATACTGAGAAGAATAGGAAAGTGGTTAAATGATAGGGGCAAATTTGCAGATATTGTAAAGCCGTTAAAAACACATTTAGTACCGCCGGGGACTAAATGGAATTATATATGGGGAAGTGGTGTGCTTTTTTGTTTTACCGTACAGGTAATTACGGGTATAGCTCTCTCGTTTATGTATCAACCTTCAGTAAATGCAGCATATGAATCTTTGCAGCATATTGAAAATGAAGCCTTTTTAGGAAGTTTTATACGGGGATTACATAATTGGGGAGCTTCTGGCATGGTAGTGTTGCTGGGAGTACATATGGCTAGGGTATATCTCAATGCTGCTTACAAATATCCCAGAGAAATGAGTTGGATAAGTGGCGTTTTTCTTCTGGGCATCACGGTTACCATGGCTTTTACAGGACAGCTGCTGAGATGGGACGGTAATGGAGTCTGGACCGCAATTCTGGGAGCAGAACAAATGGGGCGAATACCTGTAATAGGCGATTATGTAGCCTATTTTTTTCTGGGAGGAAAGACAATGGGAGGGCAGACCCTAAATCGCTTTTTTAGTATGCATGTATTTCTTTTACCCGGTCTTCTATCTGCAATCATAGGCTATCATATTTTTCTCGTTTTCAAAAACGGAATCTCAGAACCACCCAAACCGGGAAGACTTGTCAACCCAGCTACGTACAGGAAGTGGTATGATAAGCTTTTAAAGAAAAAAGGCCTTCCTTTTTTTCCTGATGTCATCTGGCGTGATGTAGTTTTTACACTAGTTGTACTTTTAATTCTTATAGCTCTGGCCTTTCTTGTGGGGGCACCCAAACTAACTAAACCACCAGATCCCACAATCTTAGAAGTAGAGCCAAAACCAGATTGGTATTTTAAGTGGCTGTATGCGATTTTTGCCACCATGAACCGGAAATTAGAACCCTATTTCCTGTTTTTTGGTCCATTAATAGGTGGGATCGTCCTTTTTTCTATTCCCTTTTTGTCTAAAGGTGGGGAGCGTCACCCTATAAAACGACCCTGGGCGATTGCAGGAATCATATTTGTCATAGTAACTTTAGGTTCATTAACATACATAGGCATGATAGCACCATGGGTTCCTGAATTTGATGCAGAACCAGTTTCGGCCTACATAGCTCTGCCCGCTAAAAATGAAAACCAGGTGAAAAAAGGTGTTGAACTTTTTAATACTATGGGATGTATTTATTGTCATAAAATAGGAAAAAAAGGAGGCCTTAGAGGACCCGATCTCACTAAGGTGGAAAAACGACTTACAAAAGATCAAATGATAATTAGGATTACTAATGGTGCAGAGAATATGCCTGCTTATGGGGGTTCATTATCAAGCGAAGAACTTGACGATTTGATATCATTTCTTGCTGCCGAAAAGCAGCAGAAATAACCTTTTTCTAATGCTTTAGCAATTAATTAAACTATGCTTCGGCATTTCCCCGTGCCATGATGTTGTTCTCTCCAGCTAAACCCATCTGTAATTAAAAATATTCTTTCCATACATTAGTTGCAGTAGTGGGCCTCGTGATGGAACCATCGCTATGTTTTCCTATTTTGAATCAGTTTTTCATTTGATGAATTCTCGAACGAATTCACTAATTAATGGGTATATTTAGCTACTTTTTGGCACTAGAAGGCCAATTTTTTATACTTATTCTTTCATACGCATACATATATNAATAATGCAGTTAGTTTTTAAATTCCTCTCAATCGTTGTAGCTATTGCAATGTTAAGTTCTTGTACCTCTNAAGAAGAGAGNATCTATAAAATAGGNTTTTCTCAATGTACCAGTAACGCAGATTGGAGAAAAGATATGAATTACTCAATGCGGGTAGAAGCTTCAGTACATTCTAATGTAGCACTTACTATTACTGATAGTAAAGACGATCCACAACAGCAGATAAGAGATATTGAAAAAATGATTCTTGATGAGATGGATGTAATAATAGTTTCGCCCCTGGAACCTAATTTAATTGTTGATGTCATAGACAAAGCTGTTGCAGCAAATATTCCTGTAATTTTATTAGATAGAAAGATCAATTCTGCTAATTATACGGCCTATCTGGGAGCAGATAATATTGAAGTAGGCAGAAATGCAGGCAAGTATATATTGTCCTCCACAAAAGATGAGGTTAACATAATTGAGGTAAAAGGTGGCGACTCTTCAACGCCGGTAATAGAAAGAAGTCTTGGGTTTCATCAAGTAGTTGATAACAACGAGCGTGTGCATATTGTAGGTACATTAAATGGCAGAAAAGGAGGACTTGCGCAAGATAAGTTTAAGGATCTCATTAATTCACTGGGTGCTGGCAATATAGATTATGTTTATTTTTTTAATGATGAGATGGCAAGAGATGGATGGAAAGTGGCTAAAGAACTGGGAGTAGAGCATGAGATCAAGTTCATAGGGGTAGATGGTCTTAATGGCCCTGATGGTGGCATACAAATGGTACAGGATGGTATTCTGGATGCTACATTACTTTATCCTACAGGTGGGTCTGAAGTCATAAAACTTGCTCTTAAAATATTAAACGGTGAAGAGGTTCCTAAAACCAGTCTGCTTGCAACTACTGTGATTGATAAGTTTAATGCCGGTATTATGAAAGATCAGCTCAACAGGATCAATCAGCAACAAACCGAAATTGAACACCAGGTCGATACAATTGTACAGAAAGAAGAGCTGTATGCTTCTCAAAATGTTCTGCTTAAACTATCACTGCTGTTTATTATTATCATATTATTTCTTATTGTTTATGCTATTTTCTCAGTAACTGCGATCAGAAAGAAAAACAGACAGCTACAGTTAACCAATACGAAGATCACCATTCAAAGAAATCAAATAGAAAAAATTGCTAATCAGGTTAAAGAAAGCAACGAAGCTAAAATTAATTTTTTCACCGGTCTATCGCATGAATTAAAAACACCTATAACTTTAATTCTAAGTTCTATAGAATCAATAGGTGAAACTGTAAAAGAGAAAGGTTCTAAGTTGGGTAATGAAGTTGAGCTTATCTACAACAATTCTAACCGGCTATTAAGGCTTATAAATCAACTGCTTGACTTTAGAAAAAGTGAAGATCGTAAATTTGGTTTGAAAGCTTCTAAAACTAATATTTTCGCTTTTTCATCAAACGTTTATAATGAATTTAAAAGAGAGGCAAAAAAGAGAGGTATTACCTTCAATCTAAAAAGCAACAATCAGGATCTTGATTTATATTTTGATAGAAATTTAATGGATAAAGTTTATTTTAATATCCTCTCAAATGCCTTTAAATTCACTCCAGATAATGGTAAAATCGAGATTGAGATAGATGATCACAAAGACAAAGATTACGCCACCATCATCTTTAAAGATACTGGTATAGGTATACCAGAACAAGAACTGGAAAATGTTTTTCAGGCATTTTTTAAAGGTTCTAATAATAGGAAAAATAGTTCTGGTATTGGTTTGCACTTAACGAAAGAATTAGTAGAACTGCATCAGGGAAAAATAACTGTTAAATCTCTTAAAGGAACGGAATTTAAAATAACACTTTATAAAGGGAAATCTCATTTTAGTCAGGATGATATTATACAGGAGCCTGATATTTTAAGTAATAATAGAAAAGATCTAATAGGCGAGCTTGAAGCGAATTATTATGTAAATCCTAATCCTGCTTATGATGATGATCACTATAGCATTTTAATTATAGAAGATAATAAAGAACTCTCTGGTTTCCTGAGTAAAAAGTTGAGCGAACAGTATAATATATTTCTATCAGATGGTACAGATGCTCTTGAAAAGGCTTTTGATGTTATACCAGACATTATTCTTTGTGATATAAATCTGCCAGAGAAAGATGGTTTTGAAATATGTGAAGAGCTTAAAAATGATTTACGCACTTCTCATATTCCTACAGTCATCCTCACCGCATTAAGTGATAAGGAATCTTACATTAAAGGTTTACAAGCGGGAGCAGATCTTTATTTAACTAAGCCGTTTAGTTATTCCATATTAATACAGTCACTCAAGTCACTCTTATACAACAGGGAGAAACTCAGGTTTTATTTCACTAACAATATTCACAAGATCGAGACATCAGATTCTTTTGGGAATATTGAGCAGACATTTTTACGCAGTATAAATGAAAAGATAGATGAGCATATTGAAGATAGTCAATTCTCTGTAGAACATTTAGCAGAAGAACTCAAAATTTCAAGAGTTCAATTGTACAGAAAAGTTAAGGCGCTCCTGGGAATTAGCATAAGTGAGTACATAAATGATAAACGCCTCACAAAGGCAAAAAACTATCTTTTAGATTCGCAATTATCTATTTCAGAGATTGCTTATCATGTAGGATATTCTTCTCCGGGATATTTTTCAACCTCCTTCAAGAACAAATATGGGATTACTCCAAACAGCTTTAGAAACAGCGCTTAATTTTTGAACCTTAAATATGTAACTAAACTGAAAGTCATGTATCAAATTTATAATTACAACGTTTGAGTAAAAAGGCGAATTAAATTTATAGCACTGACAATCAGTTATTTATTAAATTTTAACTTAGGTTTATCATTTTTAGAAGACTTTGCAGTATTCTTAAAATAGATACCAAAATATTACATATATATTAGTTTTTCATTAATCTAATACTATATGCAAAGACCAATACTTCTCTCTTCCAACCGAAATTCTTTCATTTCGTTACGACTCATTTCTCTTCAATCTATTTGTATCAGCTCTAATAATTCTTTCTAAGAATTAGTCTTGGGTTAAATTCTTTATACCATATAAGCAGATAAATAAGAGACCTAACTAAAATCAATTAACACTAAACAATCACAATTATGAAGTTTAAATTATTAATGTTCTATATTTTTTGTCCGGCAGTTTTTGTCTGGGGGCAAAATATAGATATAAGTGGTGTTGTAACCTCTGCAGATGATGGGGTTCCTCTTCCCGGGGTTTCTATTCAGGTAGAAGGCACACAGCAAGGGGCAATCACAGATTTTGATGGTAATTATACACTGCAAAATGTTGCTGCAGAAGGGACACTTGTTTTCAGTTACATTGGCTTTACAACTCAACGAGTAAACGTAAATAATCAATCTACTATAAATGTAGTGTTAGCAGCAGATGCTCAGCAGCTTAGCGATGTTATTGTGACAGGATATGCTCGAGAGCGAAAGGTTGACCTGACTGGGGCTATAAGTGTGGTAGAAATGGCGCCTATACGAGAAGCAAGTATGAGTTCGGGTAGTCCTATTCAGGC
>PALD01000010.1 GCA_002710685.1 Cytophagaceae bacterium
TGGGGCGCCTCTCCAAGCTGTCTGAGAAGACGCCCAGCGGGTTGGTAAAGCCGTTGTGGCTGCCAAACCGACCCCAGCCGATCCCTCCCGTTGCCCGCAGGCGCCCAAAGGTCTTGGTCGCGACGACATATTCGCCGGAATAGATCCCCGTGCCGCCGAAGTCCTGCAGACCTACTGTCACCGCAGGCATGTAACGCCCTTCTTCGGCGAGCAGGTAGCGCAGGTCGAAACTTCTGTCGTAGTACTGATCCCGGGCACTGACCTCCGCTCTATAGCCCTCGAGGTTCACATATCGGAACACTCCGGACAGACGCGGCGTGATCTGGAAATGCAGCGTCCCTCGACGGGTTCCCTCGAGCATCCCCAGCGAAAAGCTCAGGTCCGCATCCTGCATCGAATGCGCCGTCGGCATGTCGAGGATCCCGGGAACGCCCATGAAACCGAGCACCGGACGGGCCCAGGGATCTTCCTGCGGCACCGCGGGCTGCGCGCTGATCGCCAGCAGGCAAAGACCTGCGGACAGCCGCCGCGCAACCGTCGTCTTCAGGGCCGCTCGCAACCCGCATCTCGGAATCGGCATTCCGGAACTCCGCCATTCGGCGCGTTCCCGGCCCTGCGGGATTGAACCTGCTCAATACCTGCCGGGAACCCCGGGTCGCCCCATTCTTGTAGTCTTCCCGCCATTCTCGCGGCTGCGGCGAAGAAGTTCAAATGTCGAGCGGCAGGCGACGAGCATTTCTGTTCCGCCATCGTGACCATAATCCCACAAACGCCCAAGGATTGGATCCTCGGAAGTCACGTCTGCCCCCTGCCCGCCGACCGGCGCGAAAAACTCCGGAACCGTCATCGCTTCTTCGAAATCCGCCGATAGGGACATGGCCATGCCCCGCCTCGCCCCTCCGGCTGCGAGAGGGCGCATGCCACCTGAACGACCACGCCACGCCACCACCACCCGAATAACGGGCGCGGCGGCTGGCCCTTGCGGCGCCGCCCGCCTAGCCTCGCCACGACGCTGGAGCCCCGCCCGGCCCCATGACCAAACACAAGGATTCTGCCCCGGAATGGCCCCCAAATTCGGCACCAGCGGGCTGCGCGGTCTCGTGACCGAGCTGACCCCCGACCTCGTTTCCGCCCATATCCGAGCCTTTCTCGCCGCCTGCCCCAATGGCGGCGCGGTGCATGTGGGACAGGACCTGCGGCCCTCGTCCCCGGCCATCGCCGAGGCGGTGATGAGCGCCATCACCGGCGCGGGGCTGACCGCCATCGACGACGGCGTGCTGCCGACCCCGGCGCTGGCGCTGGCGGCGATGGGGGCGGGCCATGCGGCGGTGATGGTCACCGGCAGCCACATCCCCGCCGACCGCAACGGGCTGAAGTTCTACCTGCCCGGAGGCGAGATCTCGAAGGCCGACGAGACGGCGATCCTCGCGGCGCTCGACAGCCCCGCCCCCGATGCGGGGCAGGCCGGCGCCCGGCAGGAAACAGGCTCTGTTCCGGCGCAGGACTACGTGGCGCGCTATGCCAGGGCCTTCGGGCCCGGGGCGCTGGAAGGGCTGCGCATCGGCGTCTACCAGCACAGTTCGGTGGCCCGCGACGCCATGGTCGAGGTGGTCACCGCCCTCGGTGCCGAGGCGGTGCCGCTGGCACGATCGGAGACCTTCATCCCCGTCGACACCGAGGCGGTGGACCCCGAAACCCGCGACCAGCTCGCGGGCTGGTGCGCCGACCATAACCTCGACGCGCTGATCTCGACCGACGGCGACGCCGACCGACCGATGGTCGCCGACGCCTCGGGCCGCATCGTGCCCGGCGACGTGCTGGGCGCGCTCACCGCGCGGGCGCTCGGGGCGCAGGTGATCTGCACACCGGTCTCGTCCAACACCATGATCGGCGAGATGCCCGAGTTCGGGACGCTGCACCGCACCCGCATCGGCTCGCCCTTCGTGATCGCCGCCATGGAGGCGGTGCTGGCCGACGACCCCGCCGCCANGGTGGTGGGCTACGAGGCCAACGGCGGCTTCCTGCTGGGCTTCACCGCCGAGGCNCCCGCGGGCCCGCTGGNGCCGCTGATGACGCGCGATTGCCTGTTGCCGATCCTCGCGCCGCTGGCGCTGGCCCGCGCCGGGGGCAAGGACCTCGCGGCACTGGTCGCCGCCCTGCCGCCGCGCTTCACCGCCGCCGACCGGCTGACCGGGGTCGAGCCCGAGACCGCGCGGGCCTTCCTCGCCGAGCTCGACGGCGACGCCGCGGCCCGGGCGGCCTTCTTCGACGGGCTGGGCGCGGAGACGGAGGTCGACCGCACCGACGGGCTGCGGCTGCGCTTCGCCGGCGGCGACGTGATCCACCTGCGCCCCTCGGGCAACGCGCCGGAATTCCGCTGCTACACCGAGGCGGCGAACCCCGCCCGCGCCGAGGACCTGCTCGCCAGCCATCTCGGGAAGCTGCGCGCGCGGCTCTGAGCCCGTCCGTCACCGGATCTGTCCCCGGTGACGGCACATCCGCCACGAGGGGCCGGAGCCGTTGCGTGTTTCTGCCGCACATGTGCCGCAGACGCAACTTTAGAGAGAGCACGGGCGCGCCCGCGGTTGCCACTCCCCTCCGCCCTGTTAACGGTTCCGAAAACGGATCTCCGAACCAAGAGCATCACGATGACTCCCAAAAGCATTACCCCCGTCCTCCTGTGCGGCGGCTCCGGCACGCGGCTCTGGCCGCTGTCCCGCAAATCCTACCCCAAGCAGTTCGTGCCGCTGATGGGCGAAGAGACCCTGTTCCAGGCCTCGGCGAAGCGGCTTTCGGGCACCGGCGACGCGCTCGCCTTCCAGCCGCCGCTGGTGCTGACCAATTCCGACTTCCGCTTCATCGTGACCGAGCAGCTGATGGGGATCGGGCTCGACCCCGGTGCCATCCTGATCGAGCCCGAGGGCCGCAACACCGCCCCCGCGATCCTCGCCGCCGCCCTGCATGTCGCGGCAAGCGATCCGGACGCGGTGATGCTGGTGGCGCCGTCGGATCACGTGGTGCCCGATGCGGAGGCCTTCCATGCCGCCGTGGCCCAGGGCCTCGCCGCGGTCGAGGACGGCGATCTCGTGACCTTCGGCATCGCCCCCGACCGCCCCGAGACCGGCTACGGCTATCTCGAGCTGTCGGCGAAGCCCTCCGGCTCCGGCTTGCCGGTGAAGCTCTCGCGCTTCGTCGAGAAGCCCGATGCCGCCCGCGCCGAGGAGATGCTCGCCGCCGGGACCTACATGTGGAACGCCGGCATCTTCCTGTTCCGGGCCCGCGACATCATCGCCGCCTTCGAAGCGCACAGCCCGTCGCTGCTCGCCCCGGTGCAGGCCGCGCTCGCCGATGCCCTTCCCGATCTCGGTTTCCTGCGCCTCGCGCCGGGGCCGTGGAGCGGCGCCGAGGACATCTCGATCGACTACGCGGTGATGGAGCGCGCGCCGAACCTGTCGGTGGTGCCCTTTACCGCCGCGTGGTCCGACCTCGGCGGCTGGGACGCGGTCTGGCGCGACAGCGGCCCGGACGCGGCCGGCGTGGTGACCTCGGGCGGCGCCACCGCCATCGACTGCGAGGACACGCTGCTGCGCTCGGACAGCGAGCGGCTCGAGGTGGTGGGCATCGGCTTGAAGAACGTCATGGCTATCGCGATGAACGACGCGGTGCTGGTGGCTGACCTGAGCCGGGCGCAGGACGTGAAGAAGGCCGTTGACGCGCTGAAGGCGAAGGGGGCGGCGCAGGCCACGTCCTTCCCCAAGGACCACCGGCCCTGGGGCTGGGTCGAGACGCTGGTGACCGGCAGCCGCTTCCAGGTGAAGCGGATCGTCGTGCATCCCGGCGCCTCGCTGTCGCTGCAGTCGCACGTCCACCGCTCCGAACACTGGGTCGTGGTGCAGGGCACCGCGCGGGTGACCCGGGACGACGAGGTCAGCCTGCTGACCGAGAACCAGTCGATCTACCTGCCGCTCGGCTGCGTGCACCGGCTGCACAACCCCGGCAAGGTGCCGATGGCGCTGATCGAGGTGCAGACCGGCACCTATCTCGGCGAGGACGACATCGTGCGCTACGAGGATGCCTATGCGCGGAGCTGAAATGCTCCGCTTTCTGCCGGGAGGACCGGCGAGGGGTCTTCGCCGATTGAGGTCGGCATCCACGGTGGTTAAACCGGATCTGCCGTTCCGGACGTCACGGCCAGCCACAGGCAATGCTGTGCCGGACATCGAAGACAACCTGTTTCCAAAAGGGATTTGGACATGAAGATCGCAGTCGCAGGCCTGGGCTACGTGGGGCTCTCGAACGCCGTTCTGCTGGCGCAGAACCACCCGGTCACGGCGCTGGACGTGTCGGAGGAGCGGGTCGCGCTGGTCAATGACCGCAAGAGCCCGATCGTCGATGCCGAGATCGAGGACTACCTCGCCAACCGCACGCTCGACCTCACGGCCACCACCGATCCCGAGAAGGCCTATGTCGACGCCGACTACGTCATCGTCGCCACCCCCACCAACTACGACACCAAGTCGAACTACTTCGACACCTCCAGCGTCGAGGCGGTGATCCGGCAGGTCATCGCGGTCAATCCCCGCGCCACCATCGTCATCAAGTCGACCATCCCCGTGGGCTACGTGCGCAGCGTCCGCCGCGAGCTGGAGACCGACCAGGTGATCTTCTCGCCGGAATTCCTCCGCGAGGGCCGGGCGCTCTACGACAATCTCCACCCCTCGCGCATCATCGTGGGCGAGCGCTCGGAGCGCGCCAGGGTCTTTGCCGACCTGCTGCTCGAGGGCGCCGTCACCAAGGAGGTCGAGGTTCTCTTCACCGATCCCGACGAGGCCGAGGCGATCAAGCTCTTCGCCAACACCTACCTCGCCATGCGGGTGGCCTTCTTCAACGAGCTCGACAGCTACGCGCTGGCGGGGGGCATGGACAGCCGCCAGATCATCGACGGCATCAGCCTCGATCCGCGCATCGGCGGGCATTACAACAACCCCTCCTTCGGCTACGGCGGCTACTGCCTGCCCAAGGACACCAAGCAGCTTCTGGCCAACTACAGCCACGTGCCGCAGAACCTGATCCGCGCCATCGTCGACGCCAACCGCACGCGGAAGGACTTCCTGTCGGACCAGATCCTGATGCGCGGACCCAAGGTGGTGGGCATCTACCGGCTGGTGATGAAGGCGGGCTCGGACAACTTCCGCCAGAGCTCGATCCAGGGGATCATGAAGCGGCTCAAGGCCAAGGGCATCGAGGTCATCGTCTACGAGCCGGTGCTGCAGGAGCCCGACTTCTTCCGCAGCCGCGTCGTGAACGATCTCGAGGCCTTCAAGGCCGAGGCCGATCTCATCGTCGCCAACCGCCTGACCGACGAGATCACCGACGTCTCGGACAAGGTCTTCACTCGCGATTTGTTTGGAGCTGACTAATGACTGACGCAACCGTTCTTGTCACCGGCGCCGCCGGGTTCATCGGATTCCATGTCTGCCAAAGACTTCTGGCAGACGGGTTCCGGGTGATCGGGATCGACAATCTTTCGGATTACTATGACGTCGCTCTCAAGCAACGCCGGCAGGCAATGCTGATGCAGAACCCGGGCTTCACCATCGTCAACGAGAGCATCGAGACGCCAGGGCTCATCATGGGGCTGTTCGAGGAGCACGAGCCCGACTACGTGATCCATCTCGCCGCCCAAGCCGGGGTGCGCTATTCGATCGACAACCCGCGCGCCTACCTTGAAAGCAACATCGTCGGCACCTTCGAAATCCTTGAGGCGGCCCGAGCGCATCCTCCGAAGCACATGCTTCTGGCCTCCACGTCCTCGGCCTTCGGCGCCAACACCGAGATGCCCTACCGCGAGACGGACAAGGCCGATCACCAGATGTCCTTCTATGCGGCGACCAAAAAATCCACCGAGAACATGGCGCATTCCTATGCGCATCTCTTCGGTCTCCCGGTCACCATGTTCCGCTTCTTCACGGTCTACGGGCCTTGGGGGCGGCCGGACATGGCGCTCTTCAAGTTCACCAAGGCGATCCTCGAAGGGCGCCCCATCGACGTCTACAACCATGGCGACATGAAGCGAGACTTCACCTACATCGACGATCTTGTCGAAGGCATCCGGTTGCTGATGGACGCGGTTCCCGAGCGCCCGGAGGATGGTGTGGTCGCCGCAGGTGACAGCCTGTCGCCGGTCGCCCCACACCGAGTGGTCAACATCGGAAATTCCGATGCGGTGCAATTGACCGATTTCATCGCGGCAATCGAAAAGGCGACCGGTCTGACCGCGGAACGCAACCTGATGCCGATGCAGCCCGGCGACGTGCCGGCCACTTGGGCGGATGCGTCGTTGTTGCGTGATCTGACCGGATACCGTCCTCAGACGTCGGTTCCGGAAGGCGTCGCAAGTTTCGTGGAGTGGTACCGTGACTACTATGCCATCCCGGACCAGCGCGCCTACTCGGCCTGATACACGGAAGACGCGACATGGCCCCTCGACTTCTCTACATCCACGCTCCGAAATGCGGTGGCACAAGCTTTGGCTCTGCCGTACGGCTCGCCTATTGCAACTCACAAGCGACGATCGATCTTAAGACTTCGAGGCGGATCCGCGAGGCCATGTACCCGGAGGCCTCCGGGGCAGAGAAGGTGCTGCGCGAACAAGAGGTCCGCAAGGTCATGCTGGGCGAGCTGCTGGCCCGCGGTGTCCAGTGCGTGTCGGCGCATGTACTCTACCATCGCGACCTTCACGAGGCGCTGGACCCGGATCGCAAGCTGGTTACTCTGCTGCGTGATCCCGTCGCACGTTTCCTGTCTCACTATGCCTATGTCCAGAGGACTCACCCGAACAAGGACAGGCCGGATACGCTGGCCGAGTTCCTCGACAGCGAGATGGCCCAGCGGTACGGATCAATCTACCTGCTGTTCTTCGCGGGGACCTATCAGCACACGACGAACGATCTGTCCGAGGCGCTGCAGAAGGCCCAGGACAACCTCACAAAGTTCGATCTGATCGGCGACCTCTCACGCACCGGCGAATTCCGGGCCGGCCTCAAATCCCTGATCGGCCGACCTCTCATCACTTGGGAGCGCAACAAGCGCCCCGACCAGAAACCGAGTCGAAACCGCGATGTCCCCGAAGAGTTGCGTGCGCGGATCGAGGAAATATGCGCTCCCGATATTTCCCTATTTCAGCATGCCAAGTCACTTCCCGCCTATGCCTAACCTTATGGAGGGTCAGAGATGAGCAAGACCAATACCAAGTTGATCGGCGTACAATACATGCGTGCGCTGGCCGCAATGATGGTGCTCATCGGGCATGTCATTGCCGAGGCCGAACATTACTTCGGCGTGGATCTTCCGTTGGACCTCATTCCTTGGACCAGAGGCGTCGACATCTTCTTTGTGATCTCCGGCTTCATCATCATGGTGTCGTCTCAGAAATACTATGACATGCAGAACGGAGTCGGCGTCTTCCTGAGAAATCGCTTTGTTCGGGTGGTCCCGCTATACTGGTTCTTCACCACGCTGATGCTCATCGTGCTGCTGGTCATGCCGGGGGCCACGAAGGATACGCAGATGGACTGGATGCAGACCATCACGTCTTATTTGTTCATCCCTTACGAGCGCTATGACGGCCGGGCTGCCCCCATTCTGTCTCTGGGTTGGACGCTCAACTTCGAAATCTTCTTCTATGCGGTGTTCTCCCTGGCCCTTCTGCTGCCAAGGCGGATCGGCCCTTGGGCCGTGATCGCCGCCATGGCCCTTTGGTCACTTCTCGGCGCAGTGATCGGCTTCGAGCAAACTGTGCTCCGGGTCTGGACCAACCCGCTGATCATCGAATTCTGCTTCGGGGTCTTGCTCGGGTATGTCTATGTTTTCCACTGGCAAGGCGTGCCGGGACGCAATGGCCTGGCGTTCGTGATACTTGCAGTCGGCTTCCTTCTGCTCGTTCTGCTGAATATTCCCGAGGATCTTCCGCGATTCCTCGCCAGCGGGCTCCCCGCAGCGGCCATGGTCGGAGCAGTCGTCTTCCTGTGGCATCAGAGCGAGGTGCACTCGATACTGTCCAGGTTCGGTGCATTGATGGGAGACTGCTCATTTGCGCTCTACCTGTCGCATCGCTTCGTTCTGCGCGCCCTGACCATCGTTCTCGTGCCCCTGTTGCCGGGAACCGCGGAAGGCGCCGGTCTCTTCGTCCTTCTCGCCTGCACGGTTGCCATTCTGGGCTCGATCGTCGTGTATCACTTGATAGAGCGTCCGATGCTCGCCCTGTTCTCGCGACCGAGACGACAGCTCGCCTGACATTATGACGAAAAAATCCAGTCTCAAGGGGCACGCCTTATGGTCGGCTGTGCTGCAGTTCTCGCGCTTCGGCGGCAACGCCGTCATCTTTCTGGCCATGGCAAGGTTCCTCAGCCTTGAGGAAATCGGAGCCTTTGGTCTCGCCTATGCTCCCATCCGCTGGACACAAGTACTTCAGAAGACCGGGATCTCGAACTCGGTGATCGTCTCGCTTCGCTCCCGTCATGACACGGAACAGATCAATCGAGATCCGGTCTTCACAACGCTGTTCTATCTCGCGATGGCGATCTCACTGCTGGTCGTGGGACTGCTGGTGGTGAGCGGGCTGGTCATGGAGCGCACGTCGACAAGCGATCAGCCGGTAGGCACAATGATGCTAGTCATGGCGATCGTACCTTTTGCTTTCGGGCTCGCCTCGGTCCCTGAAGGGCTCCTGCGCAAGAATCTCGAAATCAGGTCCTTGGCATTGCGGACCCTGGCGGTTCAGGCCGCTGCGGCGGGTCTTGCAGTGGTGATGGCCATCGAGGGCTTCGGAGCCTGGTCCCTCGTCGGTTTCGCGGTTCTGAATGCGGTGGCGTCGTCTATTATTTCGATCGTCATGGCGGGCTGGAGGCCCTCCGGCTCCCCAAGTCTGTCAAGCATGAAGGCGCAGTTGCCGCAGTTCAGCGCTATCTCCGGACGGGCGCTTGTGTCTGGCGCGGCCATGCCCATGCTTCAGTTTCTCGTGGGGATCGTCATCGGCCTCGAAGCCGCAGGCGCCTTCCAGATCGCGCAGCGGGTCTACCAGATCCTCGATGCGCTCTGCCTCGCACCGCTGCGGTTTCTCGTCCTGCCACTCTTCTCCCGTGCGGCGGAAGCCAGCGAGGGGAAGCTTTCGGGAGACACGGTGCTGCGCACGATGCGTATCGCCGGCTTGGTGTCGGCCCCGTTCTACCTCGGGACACTGGCAATCGCGGATCCGGCATTGACCCTAGTGATCGGACCCGAGAACGCAAGCCATGCGGTTCCCCTCCTGCAGATCTTCTGTCTCCTTGGGATCAACATCACCAGCATCACGGTCCTGAGCCAGGCGTTCACTGTGGCCGGCCACGCGGGCATGGTCTTCTGGCGCTCGATCTGGATGCTTTGTATCACCATCGTGCTTTCGGGTCCGGCGCTCATGCTATCCGTCGAGGCCGTCATACTGGGCTTCGTGATCTCGTCCTACGTCGCTCTGGCGGTCTTCTATCGGCAGATTGAACAGGTTTTCGCGATTTCCGGCGCCGTGACGTTCGGGGCGGTGGCACGCCCCTATCTTGCGGCCACCCTCGCGATGGCACCGGTCTTCGCACTGCAGTGGTACCTGCAACCGATCATGCCGCTCTGGGGCATCCTCGTCGTGCAGATACTTCTGGGCGCGCTGCTCTACCTGGCCGCAGCCAAGTTTATCGCGCCCAAGGCCTTCGGCGAATTGCGGCGCGTGCTGCGCCGCTGAACTCTTCCGGCTCAGCCGAGACCGCGCAGGATGTCCAGCACGGTCTCGGCGCTGCTCTCCCAGGAGAATGACCGGGCCCGGATGCGGCCGCGTTCCGCCATTTCGGACCTCTCTTCGGATCCGAGAGCTGCGAAGCTCGAAAGGGCCTTTGCGATGTCGTCGACATCTGTCGGGTCGAAGTAGGGTACCGCGTCGCCAAGCACTTCCGGCATCGCAGTGCTGTTCGAGGAAAGCACCGGGGTGCCAAGGATCATCGCCTCGAGCGGAGGAATCCCGAACCCCTCGTACAACGAAGGCCAGAGAAACGCCGCCGCCCCAGAGTAGAGGGCGTTCAACTCCTCGTCACTGACCCGGCCGAGTAGCCGGATGCGGTCGGTTTCTGCGATGCGGGCTTGAGAGACGCCAGGGGCATAGCCGCCTGCCACGGCGAGAGGCATGTCCGTGTCGGAGGCGCGTTCAAGAGCTTCGATCAGCCGGCCGATGTTCTTGTTGGGGCTCTGGTTGCCAGCGGCGAAGAAGTACTTTCCCTGCTCCAGCCCGAACTTCTCGAGAGCCGACGGGTCCGCTTTTGCGCCGATCATGTGTTCGGCACTGTTGTAGATGACCGTGAAGCGCTCTGCCGGGACACGGAGACACCGGCCGAGTTCACCGGCCGAGAACCGGCTGACCGTCGCCAGATGCGTTACTCTGCGCGCCAGCAGCGGACGCATCAGCTTGTGAAACACCCGGTAGCTCTTGGGAAAGGCCTCGGGAAAGGCCCATATGTTGGCGTCGTGAATGACCAGAAGCTGATTACGGCATTGCAGTGGACCAGCCCCACAAAGGCTCAGCAGGAAACCATCCCTCGCCTTCGAACCCAGCGTGAGCTGCTCCCAGGCATGCCCCTTGCGACCCGGCAGGGGGCTGGGGCGCAGGTGCTTCCAAGCCGGAGGATCGACGAGTTCGGCACCTTCCGGGTACCAGACAGGGATGGGCCCCAAGCGGGATGCGAGCTCGGCGTCGGCGTCCAGACATCTGTCGAGCGCGGAAAGGAGTTCGCGAGCGTATCGCTGCACGCCCGAGACCTGTTGCGTGAGAAAACGACCGTTGATGTGAATTTTCATGGGACTTACGAGAGTGTCGCGGGGACGGTGGAGGGGCTGCGACGCGATTTCGGCAGGGACTGGAGGCTTTCGAGGTAAAGCTCCGTTGTTCTGGCGCCGAGGCGCTCGAGATCCCATTCGGAGACGTCGGTTTCGCGCGCGCCGGTTGCCAGCGCCGCGAGATGGTCGCGGTTTGCAAGCAGGTCGCGGAGCTTGCCTGCGGTGTCGTTCATATCGGTCGGGTCCGAGACGAGCCCGTTCACCTCGTGCTTCACGATTTCCTCGATCCCGGGAAGGTCGGCGACGATGACGGGGCGTCCCGCCGCGATGTACTGCACGACGACACGCGGAAGGCCTTCGCGCTCGGACGTCAGGATGCAGATGTCCGCCAGCCCGATCAGAGCATGAGGATCGGAGCGATACCCGCAGAACGTGACCTGCTCCGTCAGTCCCAGATCCTCGACAGCCTGACGGACCTGTGGCTCGTATGGACCCTTGCCGGCAAAAAGCAGGTGGTTCGGCGGTAGCTCCGGGAGCACCTTCGCATAGGCTTCGAGAAACTCGACATGACGCTTGCGAGGCTCATAGGCCGCCAGCATCAGAATTGCCACCGGCGCCCTGTCATCGCCGGCCTCCATGGCCAGCAGGTCGCGCCAGTCCTCTGGCGGCTCCGGATTACGGAACGGAGCAAGGGGCATTCCCGAATAGACCGGCTCGACGCGGCGGCAGATCCCGGCGTCGACATACGCCTGGCCGACGCTGCGCGAGACCGAGATGAACAGGTCCGTGTGCCTTGCCACGAGCTTCTCCGCCCAGACGTAGAACCTGGCTTTCGCGGCGCTCACGCCATCGAACGGAATGATGTGGATGCCATGCACCCGCAAGGCCGAAGGAACCGACGAGGCCGCGAGCCTGCCGAGGATCCCCGCCTTGCTCTGATGCGTGTGGATCACGTCGGGCTCGAGGTCACGGTAGAGCTTCCTCAGTTCGGAGACGGCGCGCATGTCCTGAACCGGATGAATGGGATGCACGAGGGAGGGCACCTCGACGAAAGAGATCGACTGCCCGTGCGTCTCCTCCCAGAAAGGGTCTGCTCCGGGCCCATGCAGCACGGTGACGTCGTGCCCTGCCCGTGCCTGCCAAAGACAGGTCGCTATGGTGTTTTCCTCAGACCCCGCGCGAAGCAGTCTCGTTAGAACGTGGACTATGCGCATCGCATTTCCCTTTGAGCAGAACTTTCAAGTCGGTGGGTATTGGTTTTCTCTGGCCGACGCAAATGCAGACCGCAGCGGAAAACCGGATAGCCTTTGTATCGGAAACTACTGTGACAAAGGCCATGAGGCATACAGCCTCTGCTCGTCCGGTAGCGGTGACGCCCCCAACATTCGGGGAAAGATTAAACGATGACCCTCTCTTCACAGAAGTGCATGATCTTCATACGCTATTTTCATGAGCATGGATTTCACCACGCTTCGATCTTGCAGCCTCTGACGCCGGCAGATAATCGGAACTGCGAGACTTTCTTGAAGTGATCGGACACAGATGGGAGCAGGATATACGGCACGCCTGCTGCAGACGCGGAGCGAAGCGGCCACCATGTTCTCCAGAGTGGCTTCCGGACCTGTCGAAACCCGGCTGGATGAGTGCCCTGTCATGTAAATATCACCAATTCAGGGCGTCTCGGAATCCTGCACAGTTGCAAGGGAACATTCGGCCCTGACGCCGGCAATGCGGGTGATGCGTGACCTATCCTGCAGACATGAAGCTGTCACGGACGGGACGATATCGTTCACAGAACTTGGAGACTTGGATGCTTTCGAAAATCATGCTTACGGACCCGGCGAAGCATCGCTGGATGATGGTCACCGGCGCTCCGAGAAGCGGAACAAGCTATTTCGGCGACATCCTTGCACTTGATCCGAAGGTCAACTCGATCATCGAGCCGTTCAATCCCGATGCAGGCATGCCGGATGTCACCCAGCGCTACATGTACGGCGTGTCCCCCGGGACGATGTCGGAGCTGGACCGCGGCACGCTCGAGAAGCTCTACAAGTATGATTTCAAGCTCAAGACGGTTCACAGTTCCCGGGACAAGCTTGCCGAGAAGGTGTTCAAGACCGTCCTGTTCGGAGGCAACGAACTGGCCTTGCTGAAGGCACGGTTCAACCGGGGCGCCGAGTACTCTCTCATCAAGGATCCCATCGCGGTCTTCCTGGTCGAGCCACTGTACCGGATGCGTGAGCTTGACTGCTTCTTCCTGGTCCGCCACCCGCTATCCTTCGTCGGCAGCCTCAAGCGCCTTGGCTGGAACTTCAAGGTTCACCCACTGTCCCGAAACCGTGACCTCTGTGCCATGTATCTGCCCGAACTGGTCGATGTGGACCCGGACACGCTCAGCTGGACCGAGCACGCCGCATATATCTGGCTGGCCATCGGCCGGCAGCTCGAACATCTCAAACAGGCGGAAATCCCCATCATTCCTGTTTTCCACGAAGAGATTTCCGCAGACCCCGTCGCCCATTACCGGCGCATATATGATCACCTCGGACTGGAATGGACCCCCAAGGTCAGTTCCAGAATTACGGAGACATCGACCGCGTCAGGAAAAGCCGGCGCGCAATCCGGAGTGGTTCACGATTTCTTCCGGGACGCGTCATACATTTTCGATCACAGCGTCGCGCAACTGGATCCGGAACAGATCGACACAATCGCCCGCATTACCAAGCCCATCCTGGATACGTGGTATTCGAGTGCAGACAGCGCCAGCCTGTCAGACTACGGGCGGGACCTCCACATGAGCAACATCCGGGCTTCCGGCTGAGCTTGTCCGCCCACTCAGGCCGCCGATGAGGGCGATAACGAGTATCATCGCCACGAAATTCGCGTTGGCAAAATACATGGTGTGCGTGCAGAGCACGTAGGCTCCGGCAAACTGCCCGTAAGCCGAGGCCCAGAAGACGTTCTGGGTTCCCTTGTAGAATACGACGGTGCTGATTGCGGCGAGGATCGCAATGTAAACCGCCGCGCCGATGGCCCCGAAATCGACATAGGGCATGGTGAAGATCGACCACGCCCCCCCTCCCCTGACGCTGTCGATGCTGATCAGCTGGGTCTCGAGGAGCTGCCCAAAGAACTCGTCAGTCTGAGTGAAATATATCAAAAACTTCAGCGAGAAGAAGCCGTAGGTATGTTCGAACTCCGCGTTGAGAGGCATGAAGCTGTTCAGCAGGTCGTTCGAGAAATAGAAGATCAGCTTCTGAACCCCGATGTTCAGGGCGCTTCCCTGAATGGTCGCGTTCGTCAGGGATTCCCGACCGATCCAGGTCACCATGAACAGGGCGAGTCCAATCGGTACGTATTGCAGGCCAACAAGGCGCCGGTGAACGAGGCATACGGAAAAATATGCCGCCATGATGAGCTGCAGCAGCAGCAGGCGTTGCGACATCACCATGGGCAGGAAGATCAGCAGGACAAGGTTGGTCAGGAATGAGATGAGGCAGAGCTTGCGCGCATGGAACGAAAGCTTCCCAGTCTTGCGACCCGCCGCCAGCAGGGTCGCCGCGAGGGCCCCGCTTGCTGGCAACGAGGCGTAGATCACCCTCATGCCGGTGAACAGCTTGTTATCCAGAAGCTGCTCGCGCGCCTCCAGAGCATCGAGTTGCACGAGGATGAGCATTGCCCGGAAGCCACCGAGCTTCATCGCCGAGAGTGCCACCCAGAGCAGCGTGATGCCGACGAAGAGGGTATTGACAATGAAGGTGATCCGGGCAGCCCGGTCGAAGTCGGTATCCGTCTCAAAGTCCTGCGGGCGCGGCAACGCAACCATGGTCGTCGCAGTGGCAATGACGAACACGAGAAAGGCCACGATCAGCCAGTAGGTCGCAAGCGGCGTGAAATCGTCCGAGGTCAGCCCCTGCCGCCCGAGCAGATAAGCCGCGATATCGAACGTGTCCGGAAAAGCGAAAGGCAGTACGGCGATCGCGACGGTGAGAGTCCAGATGCCGATGACGAGCGCCAACGGTGAGATCGGAAACAAGCTCTTAGGCATGCCGTGGTCTCCTTTCGCGGCCGGAAATCTATGCGATGTTCCGCGCCCGCTCGTGATGTCCTGTGCGCGCATGTGCTTGCCCTGCAGGCACAGTCGACGCAATCCTCTCAGCCAGGACAGACCAGTCCTGGATCGCGGGATCGGCGAGAGTCCGCTTCATCTGATCCAGCCTGTCCAAGGCGGCAACGAAGCTGACCTCCTGCCCCGGCTCGTACCCCACGAGGCTCGGGACCGCGGGATCACAGATCCGCTTCGGACCGATCATCGGCAGGCCGAAATAACGGTACATGAGCATCCGGTTGGAATGCGCCGTCTGATATTCGACCCCGGGCTTGTCCAGGTAGGGTGCAAGACCGATGTCGGCATGCTTGATCCAGGCCGCAGTCTCCAGAAAGGGCATCTCCCCGTGAAGGATGAGATTCCCCGGTATGTCGGAAGGAGTTCCGCGCAGGCGCCCGAAGATGTGAAAATTCCAGTTCGGGCGCAGCCGCGCCATGCTCAGCACGGCGTCCATGTCGAACTGGGTGGTCCCGGCACAGACGGCTTCCCGCTCTGCGCGCTCCCTGTGCTCGAAGGGATCAGGCAGATCCTGATCGAGCAGGGACTTCGAGACGCCCATCGGGTCCATCTGGACGGACGGGTACGCTGCGAACCGGCGCGCCAGATGAGGGCTTGCAACGCTGATCCGATCAAACAGGCCGGCGTATTTCAGTTCGGCCTCGCCGATGAACGCCGGCAGGCCGAGCACGTTCACGTCGTCGTTGACCCGGTAGACCATGGCCGCATCGCGGGCGAAACGCCGGACCAGCGGGCTCAGCATGACCGGTTGGCCGCTTTCGATGACAACAAGATCCGCCTTCGCCAGCGGCGCTTTCAGTTTCTTGCGCCAATACGCGGGGAAGCTCTGATGAAGGGGCCTGGCGAGCCGATCCAGAAAAGGCCGTCGCAGGCTGAACGGATGTAGCGGAGAATATCCGAAGATAGACGTCAGCGTCTCGTCATGGTCATGGATCCCTGGAACGGGCTTGCCATCCAAGGTCGCGAACCTCTTGTCTCCGCGGACCTTCGAGACCCAGCTGTAGCCGACGGTTATCATTGTCACATGCCAACCGCTGGCACGCAGGTTGTCGCAGAGCCAGAGGATACTGCCCCGGCGTTTTTGAACCGGGAAATGTCCGGTGAGAATGACCGCGTGCTTTCTCGGGATCACGCCGGAAACTCGATCAGACGGTCGCCAATTTCACGACGCGGAGAGGCTGCGACGTGGAACTCTTCCGGCAGCTGGCCGACGCCGATCATCATGATGATCAGGTCTGTTTTCGGAAGGGACAGGAGCGAGATGAGTTTCTCATTCTTCGTGCGATCTGCAGGCCAGTTCAGAGGGCAGGTGCCCAATCCCCGGTTGTGCAGGTCCAGCATGATATTCTTCAGCGCCTTGGCCCGGCGCAGATAGGGACGGATCATGCCGCAGCCTCCCTGTCGGCGGGCGCATTGCGCATCAGGAACTCCTTCGACCCGGTGATCAGCGGCTCCATGCCCTTCAGGGTCTCCGGCGAATAGCTCAGGTCCTCGAGGCTGTAGTTGTCGATCTCCGCGGTGGTGTCGTGCAGGAGATGCGTGAGGCCGGCCAAGGCCATCATGCGCTCGAGCTTCATTCTCTTCTTCGGCGCCACGTAGGCGTACAGCGGCCGGTTGAACAGGAGGGAGAAGATGATGCCGTGGAAGAAATCGGTCACGACCACGCTGGAGTTCCGGATCAGCCCCAGCCATTCCTGCGGGCCGATGGCAACGAACTCCTCGTCACAGATCTTGTTGCGCGCGCCAACCCCGATCACCTTAAGGTTGTGCCTGTCGGCGAACTTGCGGATCTCGGCGCTGTGCTGGGCATTGGGCCATCCGTACAGGGCGAGATAGGGGCCGCCGGTATAAGGCTTGGGATGCTCCTCGGCGGCGAAATCCCACAGGAACGTTGGATCGCAGACCAGCGTCGGCTCCTTGCCGGTCAGATCCTGCACAGCCTCTCCGGTATGGGGGTCACGGACTGCGATATCATGGAACCGGTTGAGCCAGGGCCCGGTCTTCTCACTGTAGTCACGCAGGTTCGTGACGGTGGAGGCACTTGCCGCGAAGGAACACAGCCGGGTCTTCTCGGGCGACAGAAAATCGAAATAGTAGCTTCCATCCAGAGGACGGATTTCGTCGACCTTCCAGACCTCGTCCGACCCCGTGAACACCACATCGTAACGACCGTCGTCCAGCTGCTTGAGGCCCTTGGGGTCAAAGACCGGCGGGCCGCTGAGCTTCAGGTTCGAATGGACGTAGTTTCTGAAACGCCAGATCTTGCCGACATTCCGGGCAGATCTCCGGCGGCCCAAGAACTGGGATTTGCCGTACATTTTAAGCGCCTGAACCGGCATGTAATTGATGATCTCGACATCGTGCCCGAGACTTTCAAGATAGCGGGACAGAGCATAGCACTGCAATGTCGCACCAAAATTCGGTGTGTTGTGGAACGTGATGATGCCCGTTCGCATTGGTCGCGTTGTCCCTTAATCTCTGTCAATTCATGGAGCGACTTTGGCCGCTACCATTGGCCTTGCCAACCTGATGCACAATGTCTACCGCACCCGCAAGCGTTGTGTTGCAGTTGCAGCATCAGGATCCCGAGAGTTCTCCAACGACGCTCAAGATCCATGCTGCCTGCCGAGCGTGCACATGGTGCGCAACATGCCCGCCCAAACATCGCTCCCCGGTTGGCCGGGGGATCCGACACTCCTCATCCGACCACGGCTCATCGCCCTGTGGGCCAAAGATACCACCTGCCCGTGACAGCCAGACCATGCCGAGCATGACGTGGATTTCGGCAAGTCGGCAAGATGCTGCGCAGGTAATTTCAAAAGTCCAACAGGGATCTTCGATATGGTTGCCACCAGCGACTGAAGCTGGTTCGACGAAGGTGACAGGGACGCTCTCCTTGCAGAAAGGATATCCATGCCAGCTCCGACATTCTCCCTCTCCACCGGAGACGACGCCGGCTCGGGCAGCGCACGTGAAGCGCACGAAGCGGCGATCCAGGCCGTCGTCGATGCATTTTACGAGGAAATCGGCGGCATCGTCACGGGCCTTCTTCCGGTGGGACAGTTCGATGCCTCGACCGGCCGTTTCCCGGCCCGGGCCGAACTCGGGGGCTTCTACATCACCGACAGGCCGGGCACCGTGGATGGCCAGACATTCGCCATCGGGGATTGGCTCATCCCCCTGAAAGACGACGCACACGAAACGCTCTACGGCGGGAACTGGATGCGTGGAGACTACTCCCGTGTCACCCCCCGGGTCTACGACAGCCCGGCGCACCTCGCCGCAAGCCGGGAGCCCAGGCGCGGGCCGAAAAGCCCCTGGCAGACATGGAGCGGCCAGACCTACCGAGAGACCCGGGCGGGGGCGCCCGACGCGCATCTCCAGGGCGTCGATCGGGGCTTCACGATCCTGCATGACGTATGGGACGCAACGGATTTCGGCGCAGTGCCGGACGGCACGCTCGACGGCTCGGCAGGGACGGACAACACCGCGGCGCTGCAGCGCCTGACGGAGGCCATCCGAAACGAAAAACGCAAGAAATTCACATTCCCGCGCGGCGTGCTCATCACCGAAGCCCCGCTCGATGCCGACAACGACGTGAACGAAATGATCGTGATTGACGGCAGGGGGTCACGCCTGCTGTTTAGGGGCACCACACCCACAGAGAACCAGCGGTTCCTGTCATTGCGACAGACCGGTCGAAGCGGCGCATCTCTGGACATCCAGGGGCTGCAACTGGACCTGGACCGGAACCCCGTTCGGACGGGAGGGTCGGACATGCTCTCCATCGGCGGATTCGAGGACGTCCGGGTAAGGGACGTCGTCATCCCCTCGGCCGACAACATGGCGATCTCGATCGACCGCGGGATCGTCACCGTTCCGCGTTCTGTCCAAGTGACCGGATGCCGGCTCGGCGGCAAGCTTCCGGTAGACGGCGACCGGCATCAATACGGCTCGATCGGAGACACGGGCATCTGGGTGCTGAGCAGCGGCTACGGCACCCTCGTCAGCGGAAACGTTATCTATGGCTGCGGCGACGATGCCATCGCGATCGCGGAGACACGAGTCGAGGATGTGAGCGTACCTGCGCTTGTGACGAACAATATCGCTGTTGGCGTCGGAGCCACGGCCTACAAGTCGGGGGCGACGCACACGATCTTCGCGGACAACTATGCCCGCAACACCCGCAACGACATGTATCGGCTGATCGACCTGTCACGCCGGGGCGGTACGGTGTTCCCTCGGGGAGGCAAGATCTTCGGCGGCCTGGGACTGGATATCGGACAAGCGACGAAAACCTCCCTGGGCGTGCAGCGGGTCTTGCGACAGCGGCATGCCTGCGGTGTCCATCTGCAAGACTGTGCCGGGGCCGTGACCATCCTCGGGCTCGATCTCCGGAACACCAAGCGAGAGGCCGTGAAGATATCGGCGAACAACCGGGACTTCGAGGGGCTGGAGGTCCGGGGATGCTCCTTCAACGATATCGGCGAAACCGGGGAGGTCATCTTCCGGCGCAAGGGCACAGATCAGATGGCGGTCTCCAAGATACGCTTCGTCGGGAACACGATTTCCCGGAGCCGCTCGGCGCTGGTGGCCTGGGATTGCGGGCTGGATGCCCGAGAGGAAGGTCAACTGGAATGGCAGGGCAACAGCATCGTCGATAGCGCCATGCATGAGAACGCCACCATGTTCACTTTCGCGGGGTCGGGGACGCCACATCTCCGCGCCGTCCGGATCAGCGGCGATCACTGGGACAGGACTCGTCCGGCACGACGGATCGTAAGTATCGGTCGGGCTCCACGAGACGAATTCGAGCTGTCTCTGCATCTGGACGGCCGGCGCATTGCTCCGCTGACGCGTGGCGCTCACCTGCGCAGCGGGAACCCCCATGCCGAGTTGGTGGGTGGCAACGGCGCCTGGGATGGCGAGGCCCGCTCCAGCATCCGACAGACGATCCCGGGCTGGCGCGACATCGACGGCGACAACACGCTCCTCAGGCTCGATCCAGCACGAGCTTGGGAGGTCGAGGTCACCGGGACCCGAAACCTCGCGGCGGAATATGACGAACTCTATTACCGCGCACGCTGGGACCCCCTGCAGCGCCGGGTGGGGCAGGTCGTCAGCCGCTCCGGCGGCCCGGGCGGGGACTGTACGGCCGAGCTTGTCGAAGTCTTTCCCGACGATCCCTCGAAGGCTGTTTTCGGCGGCCCGGCAATTCTGCAGCTGCAGGGATCCACTTCGGGCTGGAGCTACGACCCGCTCATATCCTGTGATGTTTCATGGCGCGAAATCCGTGGCTCCGGCCTGTCCGCGGGCATCCTGTAAAGCCGCCATTCTGAACGCCCACAAGACCTCGGGACATCTCAAGCAGTCTTGATCTGTGTCCCCTGGTCGAGGATCTGGCGCCAACGGACCTCGAAATTGACAAGCGGATCATCGCTGGCACCGCCAGAGCCCGTCCACCCCGTCACTGCCCCTTGGAGCTGCAGGACATCGCTGCCTGAAAAGACCTGGTCCGCAGCCAAAGCCGGCGTGACGCATTGCAACTCCAGGCCGCAGTCCCCGTTAGGACCACCCAGCCCCGATGTCTCGTGGATCACTCTCTGGTAGGTGGCATCCCAACGCGCCCTGTAGAATACTGCGTCATAGGACGCGACCGAGTTCCGCATCGCGCGAGCCTCGATCTCCCAGCTGTGTGCCGGATCCAGCGTGATCAGGACATTGTCGGCATTGAACTCACGGCTCCCCGGGATGGTCTTGCGGCAGCCACGCTTGATCCGGCTCTCCCTAGACACCCCGATGGCGCCGGGATTGTTGTTGTTGCGGACCCGGACGCCGGACGTGGGAATGTTCGTGAATGCGCCTGCGCGATCAAAGTGGCAGACGACATGCTCTGGCGCAGCGTCCTCGATATCCACGACCATCGTATTCGGGCCCACAACATCATGCCAGCGATCACCGACCATCCGCATGTTGCGAAGATTCTGGGTCTGGTCTCCCGAGAACGCGAACACGGATTTGCAGGCCGAGAAGTCGCATTGCCGGATCTCGTTGCCGAGCCAGTCGATATTGCCCTCCGTGCCCGAGACGAGCCTACACTGCCAGGCGATCAGCCTTGCCGAGGTGTCCTTGATCGTGTTCCCGGAAAACAGAAGCCCGGTCAGAGAATGGGACGAAGCACTGCCTTCGCGCTTGAAAACCGCGTGATCTGCCTCTCCGATCTGCTCGAAGGTACAGGACCGGATCTCGAGCCCGCTGAAGCTCCGGGACGAGGTCGTGACCTTCACGGCATCCTGTGCGGTGCGGACCAGCCGCAATCCGACGATCGAACCGCCGCCGTGAATATCCTGCAGGTGCACGCCGCAACGGTGGGTTGCGAGCAGGGTATGTTCCACGCCGAGGCTTTCCGCCGTCGCCATTCCGATCTCTCGCCCGAAGCCCCCGAGGATCTGAAACCCTGACGGAACCGTGGTGCCGCTGCCGGTAGATAGATCGATCACACGAAACATGTCGTTGCGCGTGTTCTCGGCGTAGTTGTCGGAAAATATCGTATAGGCAGCCCCTGACTTGTAGGCGGTCCCTTGGCACTTGCTGACGACGTTGCCGGAAACGACCGCCGGCGCATACGCGGGGGACACCGAAGTCTCCGCAATGGCGATGGCATCGTCCCCGGTCCCGGTGATGGTGTTCTGAGATATGATGGTCGAATAGCCGGCATGCTGCACCCAGATCCCGGAGTCACCGATCGAGCCATGGTCGTGCGTGGTTCCCGTGACCGGAGCCTTCCCCCCGACCCGATTGCCACATATCCTGACCGAGTTTGGCTCGGTGACGATGCCACGGTCGATGGCAATGCCCATGTTATCGGCAGACGGGATTACCACATCCGCAACCGATACATCCTTGAAGCCACCGATGGACAACATGTCCGACCCTCCTGTCCGGACCGGATTCCGAGCAAGGTCCAGTTCGATGCCCTGAACCACACAGCGGCCTCCGTTGCCGGCCGTGTTCCGCACCGAAAAATACCGGCGGAACATCTCGGGGGTCGGATGCGTGAAGACGATCCGGCTGCCATAGCCAAGCACGTGGATATTCCCGACCACAGCGCTCTCGACGTTGAAGACAGCGGAACTGCGCATGACCCCGGGGGGGAACGTCACGGTGATGGCCGATGTCGCTGCCGCGAGTGCCGCCGACAACCGACCCAGCGCCTCTGCGTTGTCCGTACCGACGCTGCCTGACACATCGGAATCCGCCACCACGCCGAACGCCGAGGCCCACCAATGCCCGCCGACGATCGTCAGCGCCACCCCGCCAAGCGTGCGAACATGACAGGACAGCGTGTCGGCTTGCTCGACACGGAAGATGCACCCGCTATCGGAAAGCCGCACCGTCATGCCGGCATCGATTTTCTGAAGACCGGCGCCCTCAATATAGCTGAGCGACTGATCGGACGTAAGGCAAGCGGCGTCGGGGAATTCTCGGGCCGGACAGCCATCCGCACCATTCCCGACGTAGACCACCCCCTGCCCCAGCACAGTCCGGTCCGCCGCATCGCGAATGACCACGCGATACCGGCCATCCATGAGATGGCATAACGCAAACCTACCGCTTTCGTTTGCAACCTGAGGCTGTGCAAGCAGCTCGGTCAGATCTGGGTCACGAAACAGCGGAACCAGAGCATCCTTCCGGACCTGATAGATGTACATCCTGCTTCCAGGCTCGGCATCTCCGGAGAAACCCTTCATCTGGACTTGATCGCTGACGTTCAGTTTGCCCATTCTCTCCCCACAGGTTGCAGCATGCCATTGGTACTCACCCCATGCCTGAAGCCAAGAATTCAGGCAGCGAGTTGCCAAAACGTGAAGCATGCGAACGCTGCGGTGCGGCAAAACTGTTTGTGTAGATTGGATGGACCCCGTTAGCATGGTAGCCAAAGGTCGAATCAAGGATTTGTGCGTCCGTGAAATCCTTTGGAGCAGGCTCTACGGCCAAGATCTAGAACAGTACATGATGGCCAGATCGGACGAGTATCATTTCGAAGATCAACCACGCAGGGCGAGACGGTGGGCACTCCTCCAAGTTCGGCGCACCTGAAACCTCGAGGCTGGAAGACATGAACAAGCATAGTAGCTCAAGGATGGATATGCTGAAACGCCCTCAGGCCACGATGACCACCGAGGAGGCTGGCTCGGCACCCGCTCCTCTCGCGATCCTGAACGTGCTGTGGCGGGGAAAGTTCATCATTCTTGCTGGCCTGCTCATCGGCCTTGGCCTTGGCTGGTACTATGCCAATTACGTGGCCGAGCCGGTCTACAGGGCGTCTTCCGTCGTCATGATGGAATCCCGGGAACAGACGGTCGTGAATCTCGACAGCGTCGTCGGAGGTCTTCCCTCGGCAGACCAGTCGGTCCTTAATTCCGAGGCCGAAGTCATCCGTAGTCGGGGCCTTCTCGGCAAGGTAGTGGACGACCTTGACCTGACGTCCGACCCAGAATTCAACGTCTACCTCCGGCCGATCGGCTGGAAGACCAAGCTGCAACAGAACATCATGGCGCTCTTGGGCGCGGACGTCGAGGAACGCGCCCTGCCTCCGATGGAGGTGCAGCGCTCTGACACAATTTCCATGCTGCGCAACGTGATCAATGTGCGCAACATTTCAGCCAGCCTGGTCTTCAACATCACGGTCGAAACCGAGAGCGCCGAAAAGTCGGCCCGGCTGGCGAACAGAACCGCTGAAATCTACATCCTGAATCAGCTCGACGTGAAGTACGACGCATCCCGGCAAGCCACCAGCTGGCTCGCCGACCGCGTCGCTGAGCTCCAGAGCGACCTGGAAAGCGCCGATGCAAAGGTCAAACAGTTCCGGTCGGAAACGGAACTCGTGAATGCCGACGGCCTTCTCCTCCGTGAGCAGCAGCTCAAGGATCTACGCGACCGTATCGAGAACTCCACGCGCGGCATCGAGACTGCCGAAGCCAAGATCGCTGCGATGCAGGCCGCGAGCGAATACCCGGAGAAAGCTCAGGCTGCCGGGGATGTTCAGCTTCAACAATTCCTCCCGAGGATCGATCAACCTACGATTCAGACCGCTTTCGACAACCGCTACGAGACCCTGATGGCTCGGGCCAACACCGATATCGAGCGTCTCACTGCACAGCGCGAGACCCTGAGCGGCGCTCTTCAGGAGCTTGAGGGCCAGATTCAGACACAAGGCAGGGACCTGACGGAACTGCAGCAACTTACCCGGGAGGCTGAGGCAAGCCGGCTCCTGTACGAGCACTTCCTGACCAGACTGAAGGAAACCTCGGCACAGGAGGGCATTCAGCAGGCCGATAGCCGGATTCTCTCCGAAGCGGTCACGCCCAAGGCTCCGTCGGCCCCGAACGTCAAACTCATCATGGCGATGAATGCCATCCTGGGAATGATCGCAGGGGTGGGGATCGTGCTTCTGCTCGAACTTCGGAACAACAGCTATCGAACTGCGTCCCTGCTCGAGGCAGGCACGGGATATCCCGTGCTCGGACAGATCCCGTCGCTGCCCATCCGGCAACGCCGCAACACAATTACCTATCTGGCCGACAAACCGACATCGGCTGCCGCCGAGGCGGTACGGAACCTGAGAACCTCGATCCTTCTCTCCAATATCGACTCTCCGCCTCAGGTGCTCATGACGTGTTCTTCCCTCCCTGGAGAGGGAAAGACCACAATGGCCCTGGCGCTCACGCAGAACCTCGTGGGTCTTGGAAAGAAGGTGCTGCTGGTCGAAGGTGACATCCGGCGCCGCGTGATGACCCAGTATGTCAAACGGCAGAAGCCTGCCGGGCTCGTTTCCGTACTGTCGGGCAAGACCGATCTGGAAACGACCGTGACCTATGACGAGCTGCTTCAGGCCGACGTCCTTCTGGGCGAAGAAACCGCGGTGAACGGCGCAGACCTGTTTTCTTCCGAAGCTTTTGCGGCATTCGTGCGGCGCGCGCGGGAGCTCTATGACTACGTGATCATAGACACGCCCCCCGTCCTCGTGGTTCCGGATGCTCGGATCATCGCACAGCAGGCGGACGCAGTTGTCTTCGTTGTCAAATGGGACAGCACCACGAAGACCCAGGTCAGAGAATCTCTGACGATGTTCGAGCGCGTCAACTGCCCGGTGAGCGGCCTGGTTCTGAACAACATCAGTGCCCGCGGAATGAAGCGGTATGGCTACGGCGGCAACTACGGCGCCTACGCCGCGTATGGAAACAAATATTACATCAACTGATAAGGCCGCATCCGCTGACAGGGGCAGAGCGCTCGCACGACCAGAGTGCTCTGCAGCATGTCCATATTCAACAAGCAGCCAGGCAAGACGAGCGTGGCGCTCCTAGAGGGGAAGCACCCGACTCACCTCAAGGCTGAGGTCGCTACGCTCTGCAAAAGAGATGACTCTTTCGTCCATAATTTACGCTTTGCTACTGCATCTTGAGCGATGGCAATCTTGGCTCGTCTGGTCGACGTCCGGAAACACATAGAAAAAATTGAGAGCGAATTATGGATTATCATGGTCCGAAGATGCTCTCCGCCAGTCGAGATCTATGGTCAAGAAGTTGAAAATAAACGATTATACAACACATCACTGCACTTCAGAAGGCAGGATGCTTCATGGCAGAATTAGCGCAAACAGCGGATTTCCGCCGTCAAGCCTCCTGATGCCAGCGGTTTGTCCGCGCATTCGGAAAAATTTCGCACTTGCAGAAACTGGACAGTACACGAATGGTTAATTAAGAGTTGAGCGAGTCTGGAGAGACCTGCTCCACCAAAAAGGTACCGCAACCGGCAGTTATGATTTGAAGCTGCCAAACCTCTGTCAGAATTCAGATTTTGAAGGATGATCCCGTGACGATGCTCGATGCCGGTACAGCTGCAGGTGACGCCTCGCTTGTCTTCTCGCAACGCATGGCCTATCGCCGCGAAGCTCACAAATTCTACACTCGCTACACCAAGCGAATCCTCGACGTCTGCTTGGCCTTGGCGATGCTTCCGGTACTGGTACCGGTGATTGCAGCGCTCTGGGCCCTCACCCGTACCGACGGCGGCCCCGGCTTCTTTGGTCACCGCCGCATCGGCAAGAACGGCAAGGTCTTCCGCTGCTGGAAGATACGCACGATGGTGCCCAATGCCGAAGAGCGCCTGGTTGCCTATCTCAGGAACAACCCCGCCGCTGCCGCCGAGTGGGCACAAGACCACAAGCTGACCAACGACCCCAGGATCACGAAGCTCGGCCGCTTCCTGCGTGAGACCAGCCTCGACGAGCTACCGCAGATCTGGAACGTGCTGATGGGCGAGATGAGCTTCGTCGGCCCCCGCCCCGTGGTGCGCGCCGAGATGAAGAAATACGGTCATGGCCGGACGGCATACCTGGCGCTGAAACCCGGTATTACAGGGCTCTGGCAGGTGTCGGGCCGCAACGACGTGAGCTACGATGAACGCGTCGCCATGGACATCGAGTACCTGCAGACGGTGTCCCTGAAAACCGACTTGCAGCTGATCGCCAAAACCGCCGGCTCGGTGATGAACCGCACCGGCCGCTGATCGCGCTCAGGTCGAGAAGAACTGCACCTTGCCAGTCTCGAGAAGGGCCGCCGTCAGGCGGCCCGTTGCATATGCGCCAGTGTCCACGGGAATGCGCCCGTGGATAGGCTTGGCCTGCTCGGTGATCGTGTGGCCATGCACCACCCACAAGCCGTCAGCCCGGGGAACCTTCTCGAAGTCGTCATGCCCCCAGATCAACGTTTGACCGTTCTGCATCTCGATCGGCAGAGCGGGATCCGCACCGGCGTGACAGACGAAGACGTTTCCCGACTTCCAGCTCAAGGGAAGCGCCCGAAGCCAACTCTCGAGCTCTTCTCCCATTGCGGCACGCAGCTTGTCCCTGCACGCGTTCCAGTCGTCGTCCGAGGCCGTCAGCCCGACGCCCGGAATGCCGTAGCTTCCCAGGGTCTGTAGCCCACCATGGCGAAACCAGCGGGCGCCGGAAGATTTGGGGCGATCCAGAAAATCGATCAGCATCTGGTCGTGGTTCCCGCGCAGGCAGATCATGTGATCTGCACCGATCGTCGATTGCATACGGTGAAGCCGACGCAGCACATCTGCGCTGTGATCCCCTCTATCGACATAGTCACCCAGGAAAACCAGTTTGGCCGAAGCGCGTTCCGTCGCCTCCAACTTGGCCATGAGCTTATCGAGAAGCACATCGCAACCATGAATATCGCCTACCGCAAAGAACGCCTCATCGGGGCGAAGCGGGGCATCGAACTGTGGTTGTGGAGGTTTTCGTCGGAGGAGAAATCGCATGAATGGAGAGATAGGATGTAACGCCCGCGCCGCCAAGACATGAACAGCTCGGCCTGAGCGGGGGACGGCTGCGCCGGTCTCTATCCAACATGCCGGCCACCTATGGAAGCAGGCGGCAGGCGCCCCGGCTGTCGAGACCGATAGGCGCCTGCCTCCGCAGCGATCCACGTCCTGACGATCAGTTCAGGGATTGCGCTGCTGCAGTATTGATCAGCGACGGGGTGATCTGGGTGATCACGCGGTTCCACTTGGTGACCGGCTGCTCGGCCACGAAGATCACGTCGTTGGGCCGCAGCTGGAACCGGGTGGCCAGCAGGAAGTTCGCCGCGTTCCGCCCGTCGAGTTGCCAGGCCGTGAGCGCCCCGAACTCCCGTGGGTCAGGTGAGCCGCGCAGCACGTAGATTTCCGCCACGTTGCCGGTACGCGTCGGCACCCCTTCGCTGGAATAGACGGCATCAGCCAGAGTCGCCGTCCGTCCGAAAGGCAGCGGGTAGCGCGACTGCGAGCCGACCTCGCCGGTCAGGTAGACATAGTCACGATCCACGGAATCCAGTTCGAGACGGGTCATGTAGTTGTCCCGCGTCTCCTCCAGAGCGCTGCGGCGGATGCTGACCTCGGCGTTCAGTTCGTTCAGCGCCGCGATCCGCGCATCCTGCTGGAATTGGGCAAGGCGGATGCGTTCCTCGAAGTAGGCCTGCGCTAGGTCGAGCTCGTATTCGGTATCCACGAAGACTGCATCGCCGTCGGTCAGCTGGATCCGGGCGAGGCTGCGGTCGGAATAAAGTTCGCGTAGCGGAATCTGGTAGATCGTGCCGTCTCGGTAGATCCGGATCGAGGCGTAGTCGAGGTCCGCGGCGGTCACCCCGCCTGCAGCAGCCAGAGCCTCTTCGAGAAAGAGCGGCTTAAGCGTGATCGGCGCCACGGCCGGCTGCGCTACAGCGCCGCCGATCGAGACCCGCTGGGAGTTGAACTCGGAGACCTCGAGACTGAACGTGGGATCGATCTGGTTTTCCACCAGCCGCTGGAAAAGTTGATTCTCGGCCTCTTCCAGCGTCATGCCTGCCACCTGTACGCGGCCGACGTTGGGAATGGCGATCGCTCCGTCGTCCTGCACCGTGTAGCCCTGACGGGAATTGGACGCGGCGAGCAGTCCGGTCAGCTGCTCAACGGTCGAGCCAGTCTGCGGCGTCGCCAGCAGAAGCACGTCGCCCACCCCGATGGCATAGGGGCTTGCAGGGATTGCAGGCGGAACACGCGTCTCCAGTGCGGCCGGTCGGTTCTGGTAATCGATCACCGGCTCCGGCGTCGCCCCGGCCCCACGCTGCAGGCTGCCCCCCCCTGCATTGGCGAAAAAGACACTGGGAAGTTCTTTCGGCTGGTAAGTGGATCTGTTGGCGACCATCACGCTTTCCGGCGTGATCGGAAGCACCCGCACCTTGCCGTCGCTATCTGCCAGCAGCGGATTCACGCCCGGCGACTGATAAATCATGCCGCATGCGCCCAGCATCAAGGTCCCGATAACCGCCAGGCTGCCAAACACCTGTCTGCTCATGTCCTGTCCCCGCCCATGTTCTGTCTTCCAGGGTTATTGTCCTGCGCCGCAGCGTAATTGCCTTTGTTCGGGCTGACCATGCTCCGGCACGTGAAAAGGGCGAACCCCGCGGAGGTTCGCCCTTTTTGTTCTCAACCTGTGGCCGATTTGACGACCCGCTGGGAGCGTCGACCTCAGTTGGTGGTCGACGTCGTGGTGGTCGTCGTGGAGGACGAGCCGTTGCTCTTGCCGCCCGAGAGAATGAGACCCGCACCAGCGCCGCCGGCGATGATCAGGGCGATCTGGTCCGGGGTGAGGTTTGCGAAATCCGGACCCTGGGTCGAGATCACCGGGCTCTTGCTCTGGACACCCTCTGCGTGCACGGCAGGGGCGAGGGCGAAAAGGCTGGCCGCAGCAAGCCCGAGAATGGTCTTCGTGGTCATGTCTTTTCTCCTGGAAAAACTTGGTTCAGATGTAACAGCCTGCAGTTTTTTCTGCAAATGCGAAGTAACCCTGCGGCAAGAAATGTCCAGTGCGATACTCGGAAAGGTGGTTTTCTAGTCACTCAACCTTTCATATTCCAGATATCCGAGCGGCTCGCCCGCCCATTGCCGGGCCCGGACGATGGTGCCGCTGCCCGAAAGCCAGTAACGATTCTCGAAGACCCGCTCGACGCCGGTGCAGGTCTCGTCGATCTGGGTGGCCTGGACCTGCGTCAGGTAGGCCCCGACCGCGACCCGTTCGGGGCGCTGCGCGTAGTCGCAGACATAGCTTTCCGCGACGATGTGATTCTCGCCGTCGAGCATGCGGTGGATGCGCACCGCCTGCGTCCGGCGCCCCGCCAGCGCCTCGTGCACCTCGCTGAGATCGGCGTTCATCAGGTCGCCGCCAAGCCCGCGCGTCCCCGACAGCACGCCGTCCTGCAGCAGCAGGAACTCGTTGTTCACCGACAGCCAGGTGACCGTGTCGCCGTTGCGCTCTTCGGCGAAGAAGGGCGATTCCACGTTCTCCCGG
>PALD01000011.1 GCA_002710685.1 Cytophagaceae bacterium
AAGATTCTAAAGAGAATCTAAAGAATGATTTAATTAGATTAAACTGTTTTGCGATTGATGATGCTTATACAATTCATCCCTCATATTTTACAGTTGGGTTATAAAGTGTTGAATTACTTACAGAAACAAAAGACTTTTGAAGTGTAGAATCAATCAATCTTAAATCGAAAGTCATGAATCAATTTATTCTTTTTTTAATTGTGAGTGCTACAACAGCTCTCACCTCATTTGCTCAAACAGTTGAAGTTAATTATCAGCATAATATTAACGAAAATCACCTAAAAACAACCGATTTTAAGGCTTGTTACACCGATTTTGGCTCGCCTTTTAGTGCTACAAATGAACTAAATAATTGCGCAGTTGACATTGAAGAAAACAAAAAGTATTAAGAATTTAAACAGATAACCAAATTCCATTTCAATTTTAAAAACTACATCATGAAAATAATAACAATAATTTTAGCGGCTTTTTTAACTGTTCCGGTTTTCGCACAAGCTCAATATGAGCAGGGTATGAAGAAGGCTTTTACTCTTTACGGTGAAGGTAAACTAGATGAAGCAGTAAATATGTTTGAGCGTATAGGCAATGCAGAGCAGGACAAATGGCTGCCATATTATTATGTGGCGCAAATAAATATTAATAAAAGCTGGACTGTAAAAGATGAGAACGTTTTAAAAGCTCAACTCGATAAGGCACAAGAATTTATCAATATGGCAACTACAAATTCTCAAGACAATGCCGAAATTATGGTTTTGCAGGCGCATCTTTACACGGCGTATGTCGCTTTTGACGGGCAACGCTATGGTATGCAATATGCCGCAAAAGTGTCTGAAATTTATAGTAAAGCCAAACAATTAGCACCAGATAATCCACGTGTTGTTTTTAGCAAAGCAGAGTGGGACATGGGTTCTGCCAAGTATTTTGGTCAGGATGTAACGCCATATTGTAAAGACATTGAGCGCGCTTTAGAACTTTTTGGTACCTTTAAAAATGAAGATCCGTTTTATCCTGACTGGGGAGCAGACCGGGCTCAAGAAGCATTAAAAGCTTGTAAAGCATAACTATGACTTATTTGTTAAGAGAATTAGGCAAGGCCATAATAGTAGGAACATCAATATTCTTGGTGTTCCTTATTATTTATTTTTTTATGGGACGGCCTATAAATCTGGACCAAGATCTCCTGTATGAATATGGCCTCAATATTATGTATACCGTTATACTGTATATGTGTAATAATGTGGTTTACATTTATTTTTGGAAGAAATACAAAGACAGACTTTTTAGTACAGCTCACCTAAGCAGAGCAATTGCAGGAGGTATTGGCGTTTCAATTCTTGGCATTTTTCTATGCAGACTTCTTCAAGCTATTTTTATAGAAGGGGAAACGTTTTCAATATTTATCGCCGGTGAACGAGTACAATATTATTTTGTTTCGTTTGTGATTTCAATGGTGGTAACAGCGATTTTTTACTTTTTCTACTATTACAAATGCAAAAAAGAAAAACAGGTAAAAGAGCAGAAGATCATCGCACGCACAGCTTCGGCACAATTTGATGCACTTAAAAATCAATTAGACCCTCACTTTCTGTTTAACAGCCTTAATGTTCTCACCAGTTTGATAGAAGAGAACCCAGATCAGGCTATGAAATTTACAACGGCCTTATCTAAAGTTTATCGCTACGTGCTAGAGCAGAAAAATAAAGAACTGGTCACGGTAGATGAAGAATTAGCTTTCGCGAAAACATACATGACGCTCATAAAAATGCGCTACGAGGATAGCATAATCGTGAAAATACCCGAAAAATCGGTCAATCCTGAAGCAAAAGTGGTTCCGTTATCCTTACAATTATTGCTGGAGAATGCAGTAAAACATAATCGGGTAACACCTACAGACAAACTCATCATAGAAATAACTGAAGAAAATGACTTTCTTCAGGTTAAGAATAACCTTCAGGAAAAACAGGTAATTAAAAAAAGCAGTGGGGTAGGTCTTTATAACATTCACAAACGTTACGAGCTATTAACTAAAAAAGGAGTACAAATAAGCAAAACAGATGATCATTTCATGGTAGAAATCCCTGTACTTACCCGGAGGGTAGAATATGTAAAAAGCTCTGCAGATTTTCTTTCTGATAAAAAATATGCACGAGCAAAAGAGCACGTAGAAAAATTAAAGGCTTTCTATATACACCTGTTCATGTACCTAGTGGCAATACCATTTTTTATAGGTTTTAATCTACTTTCTGGTTCATTTCCCTGGGCGATATTTCCCATATTCGGGTGGGGAATAGGTGTGCTCTTTCATGCGGCAGACGTTCATGCATGGAATCCTTTTTTAGGCCAGAACTGGGAAGAGCGTAAGATCAAGAAACTGATGGATAGAGAAAAGTCTGGTTTATGACAATTCAGTAAACAAAAACAACAATACGGTAAGACCCTTTTTAAAAATGATCATTAATTAGAGAAATTTGATAGTATAAAAGATCATTTAAAAACTACAGCGATGGAAACCAATTTTGACAAAGAGAACAGATATTTAAAAGCTAAAGAGCAAGTAAAGGAGATTAAAAAATTCTATACCAGCCTGTTAAGTTATATTGTGGTTATAGGCTTGCTTGCATTTATTAATTACTACACTAATGAATTTAGATACGCCTGGTTTTTATGGGCTGCATTTGGCTGGGGAATTGGTTTGATCTTTCATGCTGTACGTGCCTTTGACTGGAATCCCTTTATTAGCAGAGATTGGGAAGAACGAAAGATAAAGGAGTTTATGGAGAAAGAAGAACACAATAAGAACTCACTGGGGCGCTGGGAATAAATATTAGAAAAAATGGAAACAAATGCAGTAAAATACGAAAGAGCAAGAAAGCGGGTTTCTCACATAAAAGCCTGGTATTATCATCTTATAATTTACATAGTTATAAATGTGGTCTTCATAATATTCAACACCGGTATAATAGACGGCGGCAGCATAAGTGGTTACATACCCTGGTGGTCATCGCTTACTATGCCAATATGCTGGGGGTTAGGAGTGCTCATAAGCGGCATTTACGCTTTTAAAGGATACAAATTTGACCACTTTTACAAAAGGTGGGAAGAGCGCAAGATTCAGGAATATCTAGACAAAGAAGAGAAAGAAGTACAAACATTTACTAAAGAATAACCTGAAAAGATTTTGAATGTAATGAATGTATTGGTAATAGAAGACGAGAAACCATCTGCAAGAAGACTTACCAGAATGGTAGAGAAACTGGGTTTAAATGTAGCAGAAATGCTTCACTCTGTAGAAGAGTCTGTAACCTGGTTTAAAGCTAATAAGCATCCCGATCTTATTTTTCTGGATATACAGTTAAGCGACGGACTTTCATTTGAGATCTTTGATCAGGTTGAGGTAAAAAGTGCAATTATTTTTACCACCGCTTTTGATGAATACGCTTTACAGGCTTTTAAGTTAAACAGTATAGATTACCTCTTAAAACCTATAGATGAAGATGAGTTAGTTAAAGCGGTGAGCAAGTACAAAGACCGCATACCACAAAAGCAACAAGTAGAGCTAAACTTTGAAGATATACGTAGGTTACTTGGTGCTACACCAATGGAGAGGGAATATAAAAAGCGGTTTACTGTAAAAATAGGTCAGCATTTAAAAATGATAAATGTAGAAGATGTAGAATGCTTTTACAGCGAAAATAAAGGCACGTATGCCCACACAAAAGATGGCAGAGATTACTTGCTTGAAACCACTCTTGAGAATCTTGAAAATGAGCTTGAACCCGATACTTTTTTTCGCGTAAGCCGTAAATTCTACATTAATATTAAAGCAATACGAGATATTATATCTTACACCAATTCTCGATTGCAACTTAAGCTACATTCTTACAACGAGCAGGAAGTTATTGTGAGCCGGGAGCGGGTAAAAGATTTTAAATTATGGCTTGAGTAAATGCTAATTGATCTTTATATCTGTTTCATTTAATGCAGAGATTTTATCTCCTATTGCTATTAGTCGCGCCTGGTCTTCAGCATTGGGGATATTTGCTCTAATATCGCTTAAAATGAGATTAACCTGTTGTATGATTACTTTTTGATAATCTTTTGTATATCCACCAGACCGCTGAATGTAATATAATGATGTAAGCATTTTGTTGAGCATGATCACATCTTGCTTACAATAAGTACGCAACGGTGCATAGACAAAATAGATGAGTTCTTTAAACTTCACCGGTTTTAACCGAATAATAGCTTTGTTAATATCGTTGTGAATGAAGCTAAAATCGGCTTTTTTAAGCCTTAAATTGAACAATTCTGTCATATAATCCAGACATGTAATTGCAGTTCCGGGATCATTTATACCAGGACTCATTGCTTTAATAGCAATTTCAGTAAGTTGTTTAAAACCCAGAATGTAATTATTCTCTACTATTTCGCTGCGCGAAAACCCAAAACAGGCTAGCAAACTTTTTAGTTCTTCTTCATCAAGTTTTTTATCACATTTTGCAATAGGCAAACCTTCTAAAATAAAAGCGCCTTTAGTGATCAACAAATCAATCTTACAATCATTCTTTTCGCAAAGGTTAACTAAGGCGTCAAGAGATATATTTTGTAAATATCCTGTACGATTTATCACGTAGGTGTGCCAGGATGAAGTATCTGTAAAAAGTGTTTCATAACCAGATTCATCGGTTTCTTCAATGAGCTTATTTAAGCGATCTTTAGTTTTAGCATATATAGATTCAATAATATTGTTTATTTGAATAGCTTCAGAAATAGCATGAATAAAATATATAAACAATGCCAGTACGATCATACCCATTATAATGCCTATCAATACAGAAAAACCAGGTAGTTGATATTTATCGTCTGTAGGTTTTATGCTCAATAAAATTAGGATGGTATAAGTAAGCGTGGCAATGTAAAATCCCAATACAAGTTGATGACGTTTATTAGAGATAAGACCTGGCAAAATTCTTGGCGAATAGTTATTAGATGCCTGATTTAATAAGATCATCACCATAGAAAAACTAAACACCATAAGTGAAATAATGCCGCCTACAAAAGTGCTTAATAAAGTACGCGCCGTATCTGCATTATTGATGACTAAGGCAGGAGCATTTTTTATAAGAAATACAGAAATTCCCTGACCTTCGGCATATAACATTATAAAACCGAAACACAGACCAAAGAGGGCGAGAAGGGCAGGATAGAAGGCTATTTTACCGGTAAGATCATTCCAAAGTATTCTAAAGCGCGTGACTACAGCATTCATGCTGTAATGTTAGTTATTCTTAAAGCAATAAAGACGGCGTTTTACAATACCTTAACAGGAAATGTCTTATGATCTGGACTTTTCTTTAGAGTCTGTCGCTTCTATTCGGTTCTCATTAAATGCACTGGGGAGTAATTCTGGGATAAGCTTGATTAAGAGCGGCAGCAGAACTCCGCCGCCTGGCAAGAGAAAAATTGCTAAAGACGGGATGCTTTTACAAATATCAAGCAATTGGGTTTTTACTTTCTTTTTCTCACTTTTTGATAGTTCGCGTAAGGTAGATTGGCCCAGAAGAAGCACCAGCTCTTTACTTTCTGAAAGCTCGAGTATAAGTCTTTTTTTGTTCCGTAAAATAAGAACGCGCACCGTTCTTATTGTTTGGTTATAAAAATGTTTTACAGGATTACTGTAATGCAAATAAGAAATATGCTCCCGGTGTTCTTCTATAAATATATGAACATACCTTGTTGAGGTTGTGATTGCAGTTGCATTAAGCTGCAGATTTTCGCCCAATTTGTACAAAAAGGCATATTCCTGTGGGTCAACTTTCTCATCATCCCAAACCGCTAAACAAGCGAGATCATAAATATAATTTTTTTCAAGAACCGTGTCAAAATTAGAGAAAGCCAGCTCATCGAGGTTTTTTATACTTTTTTCCGGATTTTTAGTGTAACGCAGCGATTTTTCAAAAAGGTTTAAAAGCAATTTGTCATAGGTGCCTTTTTCTTCTTTTGTAGTTAATGCCAGCCAAACGGTATTCATGATGATACTTTCCAGCTTCGGCAAATATTCTTGTGGATCGCGTTGCGAAATGAGAAAGTGCTTAAAAGCGATCACATCTATAAACAAGAGCGCGTTTGTGATAAGATTGCTGAAGTTTTTTTGAATAAAAGCTTCATTGGTCTGCACACGTTCTTGTATTATTTTTTCAAGAAGCTCTGCCGGACTTTTTCGTCTGAAAGCTGTCGCGAAAAATGATTCTTCCGGGCTTAATTTATTATAGAAAGCAATCGCATTTGTGAGCAGCTCATCTGTACTGCCCATTACCGTTCTGTGAATATAAGTTAGGGCATCAAAAAGATTGACTTTTGTTTTCTCCATCTCCGTCCACTGTGAAGATGTATTCTCCGGTTTTTTAAGTGTATTGACTGATACGCCATACAAAAAACCGGTTTTTCTTAAGCGCTCATAAAATACATGCTCATCACCTACTAAAAGGTTCTTGCCCTGTCTTTGCAGATGCAGTTTTTTATTGATCCAGCCAGATGATGATGGATTCATAGAATATTGTAGTTCAAATGTTTACTATTGAATAATAAGTAATATCGCGTGTAAAATATTCTCTTAACAAACTTTAACAGCGCATATCAAAAATATAGAATGTTTCTGAAAACCACTACATATATCTTTTCGTAAATAGACTGTAAACAAAGTTTGGTAGCTTGATTTTACATGAATTGAAATCCAACTTACATTACGTTTAGGCGTAAAAATTTTTATGAAAAAGAGATATCAGCTCATAGTTGATTAGTTTT
Organism: Cytophagaceae bacterium; assembly: GCA_002710685.1. Taxonomy (GTDB): domain Bacteria; phylum Bacteroidota; class Bacteroidia; order Flavobacteriales; family Flavobacteriaceae; genus Leeuwenhoekiella. The sequence goes on from PALD01000011.1 coordinate 6,805, forward strand.
TTGGATTTTTTGTTAGTTGAAGGATCGCCGCGTTTCGGGGGAAACAGGCGATCTTTTTTATACTCCACCAGTTTTAGATTTAAAATGAACTATAAGAATATTGTTTGAAGTGTTAAATGATTTGTACCCTTAATCCTTTAAACAAAAAAAGCAGCCGTATAGGCTGCTTTTCATTTATATATAGTGTTTGATTTATGCGTCTATGACTCCTAAAGTATAGAGTTGTGTCATTGTAGGTGTTTCACTTCCGCCGGCAGGCTCNAGAGTTACACCAAAGGCCTGCGAATTATTNGGATTCTCAAGNGAGAATACTTTATTCTCATCCTGTTCAAAATTCTCAAGAAGCCCCATACTNGTGGGTGTTANAGGNTCAAGCGTTANTGACCATACCTGATAAACCATTCCTNGTGGNGGTTCTGGTAATCCCTGCGCATCTATNTANGCTTTATTATTTTCTTTATCCNAATAAACACTTACATAAGCATCTGGAGCAACTTCNTGTCCCGCNAGNGGNACNTTAGTNATATTCTTATCTCTTATAATAGAAAGCAGNTTCTGNGTTTTTTCCAGATCGTTGCGCGCATCTTCAATTTTNGTTTCCATTATGGCATTTTCTGCCTGCGTCACCTGTATTTCATCTCTNAGNTTATTATTCTTNTGNAANAGACTAAAGATACCCACCAGTAGTGCAAGACATGCNGCNAGNCTNAAGTACATNATNATACGCGAAGTNNTATCAACNCNNGCAGGTGGTGGCATGNTNACNACTTTTGCAGCGCCATTATTTCCTAATTTACCTTTAAGAGAAGCNAGCAAAGCCTCTGGATTATANGGAGCTGTAGCNATGCCCAGATCTCTTAGCACGCGTTCTATTTCTTCAACTTCTTCCTTAACTTCNGGATGNTGNAAAAGAAAGGTAGAAACAGCAATGCTTTCCTCTTCGGTTAGAGCACCGTAAACNTAGAGCTCTAAAATTCCTGAATCTATATATTCNTGTAATTCCATAATCTNTTATTCAACAAGAATTTCTCTNAGCTTATTAATGCAAATCCTGTTCCGTGTNTTAATGGTNCCCAGGGGCATATTCANTTCTTCTGAAGCCTCTTTTTGNGTAAAACCTTTAAAAAACAGNAGGTCTATNACTTTTTTGCAAATAGGCTCTAGCATGTTNATATACTTGCTNATTCCTATNGCATCAATTTTACTTGAAAAACTACTTTTTTGTTCTAGAATATCTACGAAATATTCATCTGNCAGGTTTTTTCTGGANTTCTTAAATGCTTTTGATCTGGTTTTATCTATTGCNGCATTGCGCGCAATATTAAGNAGCCAGGTAAAAAACCTTCCNTTTTTAGGNGAATAACTCTCNCTATTGTCCCANACCTTNATGAANACNTCTTGTAAAATTTCTTCTGAAGCCCCCTCNTCGCGCACNATGTTAAANATNACACCAAAAATACTCTCTGAGTATAACTCGTAAATGCGTTCAAAAGCTTTCTCGTCTTTCTGCTGAAGACGCAGAATTAAATCGTCGGGTTGCATAAATTATATTAGGTGACTAAATATAAATAAATTTCAATAAAAAAGCAGCCAGTTGGCTGCTTTAGTAAAATATATAAGAAAAATATATTATTCTATAATTCCACCACAACTTACACGAGATCCAGAATCTCCACTAGGTTGAGATGTAAAATCATCTGCTCCTTCGTGTACAATGATCCCTTTACCTACAATGTTTTTAGTATCATCGTCGCAATCTATACACCACTCGTCTGTAGTCATCGTGATCGTACCGTTACCGCTGTCATCGGCCTCAAAGTTACCTATATCACCTCTGTGATATCCTTCTGCATCACCCCATTTACCATGTTTCTCATGAGTAGGATTCCAGTGACCACCTGCAGAGGTACCATCATCTGCAGAACAGTCTGCATTCTCATGAATATGTATGGCATGTGTTCCTGGCTTAAGACCACTAAGAACTGCTGTCATTTTAACGCTTCCGTTTTCTTCGGTGAAAACTACATTTCCTTCTGCTGTACTACCGCTTTTAGGTTCTAGCGCTATGGTAATTTTTTTAGGAGCTTCAGTTTCTGCAGTTGTACTCTGCATTTCAGTTTCGTCTACAGTTGGTTCATCTGTATCAGTTTTTTTATCATTTTTACAGGAAACGAGTCCCAGTGTAAACACCATGATAAAGAGCATTGTGTATTTTTTCATTGTTTAAATAATTTTAGGTTAGTAATTCAATATTAAAATTACTTGTTTCGCCTTGGGCTACCAAAGAATTACCAAAGGCTTAACAAAGATTTGTAAATAATTTACAAGTTAAAGAATCTGCGCAGTCCCTATATCGATTGAAGTGACTTGAACCCTTTTAATTACAAATCTATTTATTACCAGATACCGCCAGAGCTAGTTTGTGCTCACCAATTTTAGCTTCAACTTCTGTAAGCTCACCTATAAATTCGCCATCAATTTGCAGCGCTGTGTCTATACTACATTTAATAGTTGCTTGCTTGGTTTTAATGATATCTACAAAATCAGGATTAGGCGCATCATCACTGTACAGTGTTTTTAGAATCTCAACGATGTCCATTTTTTTAAAAATGAGTACTTCAAAAAGTCCGTCGTCCATTTTACCATCAGGATTCACATTAGCACCTGTGCCAAATTTTTTAGCGTTTGCTATTGCCAGCAGGATACCACTCTGTGAGAACTCCTCGCCATTAGCTTCTATGGTAAAATTAAACGGGTATTCACATTTAAAAAGAGTAGGGACAGCCTGCAGTAAATAACCCAATTTGCCTCTAATTTTAGAGTTTTCATAATTTTTAATAAGCTCTGCATTTATGCCAAGATCTGCAATGTGTAAAGAAGTTTGACCATTTATTTTGATCATATCAATTTCTTTGAGGGTATTACCCAAAGCTATTTCTAACTGTTCTTCACGATTGTCTGGCAAAAGCAGGTTTGCCGCTAGACCATTTGCAGAGCCTGCGGGGAAAATACCTAATGAGATATCTTTACCTTCAAGCAGATCTGCTACCTGTACAATTGTACCATCACCGCCAGCAACAAGTACACGTTCTGGTTGTAAAGATGAGATTAGATCCTTAATTTTTTCATTATCATTGTTTCCGGTTGTTTTGTAAACTTCAATTGAAAAACCCCTCTTTTGGGTTTCATTACAAACGAGTTCTATTAATGTGTCTTTATTACTATCACCAGAAATTGGGTTGACAATAAACAATAGTTGACTATTTGGTTCCATTATTAATTATTTCTTTCTAAAATTAGCTATTTTAAAAGGACCTAATCGTTAAGAGAATATCAATTGATAAAATTAGATCTAAAATTATACAGAGGTTACGTTAATGACCGCGAGCTAGTAGTCTTTGGTCACGTTTTTAAATCTTGGGCGCCAGATAAATACCGTCTTGACCGCAGAGGCATTAAACATGCTTTCTCCATTATTCATATGTTTCGCATAAAACCTTTGGCAAATGTTGAGATACGTTTAAAATTTCTAGATATTGATGTGAAGACACGCACGATGCAAGATGGTTACTTTAGATTCACGTTGCCTTTTACAAGGGAATTAAAAGCCGGCTGGCATACATATACGGTTAATATTGAGAACAAAGACGGTGATTTTGGGATAATTGAACAAGGCGAACTTTTAAAACCTTTTGAAAGTAAGCTGGGCATAATTTCAGATATAGACGATACCTTTTTAATCTCACACAGTAACAGCGTTTTTAAAAAGCTTTATGTTATGCTGTTGCGAAATATAAACAAGCGCAAAATTTTTGATGATGTGGTGGCTCATTATAAGATGTTGAGCAATGCTGGGCAAGAGATAGATGGAGCTTGTAATTCGTTCTTTTTTGTTTCTAGCAGCGAGTGGAATCTATATGGGTTTATTACAGATTTTACAAAAATGCATGAATTGCCTAAAGCTGTAATAAAGCTGAAAAAGATAAAAACAGGAATTACAGATTTTTTATTTACCGGCAGAGGGAGTCATGATCATAAGTTTGAAAAAATAAAAGATATCGTTTCTTTTTACCCCACCATACAATATGTTTTGCTGGGAGACGATTCTCAACATGATCCTTTTATTTATGAGCGTATTTGTAAAATATTCCCTGTAAACATAAAAGCCGTTTACATTAGACAAACTAGTCACCGTCGTAAAAAGAAAGTAGAAGATGTACTTTATAATATAGAGGCAATGGGTGTTGCTACCTGCTATTTTAAATATAGCGAAGAAGCGATTGCTCACTCACAGCGCATAGATATCGTCTAATATTTGCCTAAAAACAACCGATTTTCACCTTAAAAAGACCGATTTTAGATTGGTTTAAAAGGCAATTATACAGATTCTTTACTAAAGTTATTTCTCCCGGATTTATTATTAGAGAACTAAACCCCATAATTTTGATTGATTTCATAATTTATCTATTTGATAATCAGTGATTAATTCCTTAAAAATCGTTAAAACGAAAAAATAGCCAAAAAGGGCACAAAATCGTTTGTAATTGACTGAAAATCAGTTTAAAAATACAACTACTTTAGATAGAATTGAGAGCATAACAATTAACTTAATCTTACAATATCTTTTCATATTGTTTAACGATTACACCATTATCTTTGAACAAACAAAAAAATAAACTATTATGAAAAAGATTTTTTTAGGTATGGCAGTAGTTGCATTAACTGCAATGTCATG
>PALD01000012.1 GCA_002710685.1 Cytophagaceae bacterium
CACGCTGGGAGGCGAGCGTATCAAGCTTCTTGGCGCGCGGGTCGTGGCGGGGCCGGGGGCGCCGGGCGCGGCGCTTGACGACGGCTTCACCATCGCCTGCGGCGAGGGCGCGGTGCAGGTGACCCGGGCGCAGCGCGCGGGCAAGGGCGCGCAGGAGGCCGAGACCTTCCTGCGCGGCATGGCCATTCCGCGCGGCACGGTGCTGGGCGCGATTCCGGGCGCGGACTGATGCGCCCGGGCCCCGGCGTGCCGACCCAGCGGCAGAGGAGATAGACCATGCCCGTCGTCTGGCTGATCATCGTCGGAGCCGCCGCCGGCTTCCTCGCGACCCGCGTCATGCGGGTGAACCTCGGCGTGGTCGAGACCGTGGGACTTGGCATCGCGGGTGCCGTCATCGGCGGGCTGGTGCTGCGCTTCCTCATCGCGGTGACCGGCGCACTGGCGGGGCTCGTGGGCGCGGTGCTGGGGGCGATCCTGCTGATCTGGCTCTGGCAGATCTACATGCGCCGCTGAGGCGCCCTCGCCCTCAACCCCCGTGCGCGGCGCAGGGGGGCTGTGCGTCTCCGCGAAGACCCTGCGCATGGGGGCGGAATTGCCGGATGCGCCGCCGCACCTATTTTCTCCTGCAAAGCACAGGAGAGAACGATGGGTTTCCTCAAGGACGGCGAATGGAAAGATCGCTGGGACTACAACAAGGGTGACGGCTCCTTCGAGCGCTGGAACACCGAGTTCCGCAACTGGATCACGCCGGACGGAAGCGCCGGGCCGAGCGGCGAGGGCGGTTTCGAGGCCGAGTCCGGCCGCTACCACCTCTATGTCAGCCTTGCCTGTCCCTGGGCCCACCGGACGCTGATCTTCCGCAAGCTGAAGCAGCTCGAGAAGGTCATCAGCGTCAGCGTGGTGCACCCCGAGATGCTGTCCGACGGCTGGTCCTTCAAGGACGACTTCGAGGGCGCCACCGGCGACACGCTCATGGGCCTGCCCTTCCTGCGCGACGTCTACCTGCAGGTCGATCCGAAGATGTCCGGCCGGGTCACCGTGCCGGTGCTCTGGGACAAAAAGCGCGAGACCATCGTGTCGAACGAGAGCGCCGAGATCATCCGCATGTTCAACTCGGCCTTCGACGGCATCACCGGCAACACCGACGACTACTGGCCGGAGTCGCTGCGCGAGGCCATCGAGCCGATCAACGAGTGGATCTACGACACCGTGAACAACGGCGTCTACAAGGCCGGCTTCGCGACCTCGCAAGAGGCCTATGACGCCGCCGTCGGGCCGCTGTTCGACACGCTGGACTGGATCGAGGAGCGCCTCTCGCGCCGCCGCTACCTGATGGGCGAGCGCATCACCGAGGCCGACTGGCGGCTCTTCACCACTCTGATCCGCTTCGACCACGTCTACGAATGCCACTTCAAGTGCAACAAGCGGCGCATCGTCGACTACACCAACATCTGGGAATACACCCGCGAGCTCTACCAATGGCCGGGGGTCGCCGAGACCGTGAACTTTGATCACATCCGGCGCCACTATTACTACAGCCACGACATGATCAACCCGAACCGGATCGTGCCCATAGGCCCCGATCTGGACCTCCGGGCGACGCACGGGCGCGACCGGCTGGCCGCCGCCTGAGCGGCGCCTCAGCCCTCGGCCACCTGCGCGTAGTGCTCGACCATGGTGGCGAGATCCGAGGGCGAGGTGGCGCTCGGCAGGTAGGCGCAGGCGTTGGCGCAGTGCTGGAAGATCGACCCGTCCGAGAAGAACGAGGTGTTGGTGACGAAGATCACCTGCGTCTCGGGCTGACGGTAGCTGGCGAAATCCGCGACCGCGAGCGCGCTGCCCTCTTCAAGCACGAGGTCGAGCACGATGACGCTGAACGGGATCTCGTGCAGCAGGTCGGTGGCGGTATCCTGCGTATCTGCGGTGTAGACGACGGCACCCATCCGCTCGAGGTGCCGGCGCCAGACAGCGGCCAAATCCTTGCTGCTTTCGACGATCAAGACGTTCATGATTGCCTCCAATGAGGCCGCGAAAATGCCCGTGGCTACTGCTACCGTTTTCCGTTCGACTTCTAAACAAATGTTTAACGAACTCGTAAATAAAGTGAACAAAAAGCAAACACAGGCGGGATCCCGCTTCTTGCGCTGTTGAAACGGGCTGGTACTGTGCCGCAAAACTGGCGACGAGGTCACGATGCGCAGCCTTCCCCTCATCATAGCCCTTCTTCTGCCCGGTGTCGCCGCCGCGCAGGAGGCGACCTGCGGGGGCAATTTTTCGGCCTTCGTCTCAGGGCTGAAGGACGAGGCCGTGGCGATGGGCCACGACGCGGCAACGGTCGATGCCTTCCTCTCCGGGGTGCGGCTGGACCAGCGCGTGATGGAGCGTGACCGTGGGCAGGGGATCTTCCAGACCCCGTTCATCGACTTCTCGCGCAAGCTGATCAGCCAGGACCGTCTCGACCGCGGCCGCGGGCTGGCCGAGCGCTGGGACGAGGTCTTCACCCGCATCGAAAGCGACTACGGCATCGCGCGCGGTGTGCTTCTGGCGTTCTGGGCCTTCGAGACCGACTACGGCACCTTCCAGGGCGATTTCAACACGCTGAACGCGCTGGTGACGCTGGCCCATGACTGCCGCCGCCCCGAGATCTTCCGTCCGCAGATCTTCGCGGCGCTCGAGCTCTACGAGCGCGGCGATTTCGATCCGTCCAGGACCACCGGCGCCTGGGCGGGCGAGATCGGCCAGGTCCAGATGCTGCCCAAGGACATCCTCGAGAACGGCATGGACGGCGACGGCGACGGGCACGTACTGCTCAAGACGTCGGTCCCCGACGCGCTGGTCTCGGGCGCCAAGATGCTGGCCTCGCTCGGCTGGCGCTACGGCGAGCCGTGGCTGCAGGAGGTGGTGCTGCCCGCGAATCTCGGCTGGTCGCTCACCGGGCTCGAGACCACCATGACCGTGGCTGAGTGGGAGCGCCTCGGCGTCGCCGCCCGCGAGGGCGCGCTGGACGACGGGCGGCTCGAGGCCTCGATCCTGCTGCCGCAGGGGCGCGGCGGGCCGGCCTTCATGGCCTACCCGAACTTCCGGGTCTATTTCGAGTGGAACCAGAGCTTCGTCTACGTGACCACGGCGGCCTATTTCGCCACCCGGCTCGAAGGTGCGCCGGTCTATGACGCGGGAAACCCGAATCCGGGGCTCTCGGGCGACCAGATGAAGCGGCTGCAGACGGCGCTGGCCGGGCGCGGTTACGACGTCGGTGCCATCGACGGAATCCTCGGCGCCGGAACCCGCGCCGCGGTGCGCGACATGCAGGCGCAGCTCGGGTTGCCGGCGGACGGCTGGCCAACGCAGGATCTCCTGAACCGGCTCTGAGCGCAGGGAACCCGCGGGGCGTTTGCCGGTTGTTTCGGCATGATCAGAGATATCGTGCTTCCTGCCGCGCTGCTCGCGGTGGCTCAGGTAACGTTCTGCCAGCCCGAGGACNCAGGCGCCAANGACCCNGTCGTCACNGCNATTCCCGTCGCGATGTACGGGCGCTGGGGGCTCGTGCCGAACGATTGCGACCCAACGCGCGACGATGCCAAGGGCCTCATGAAGGTCTCGGTCGCGGCGCTCACTTTTTATGAATCCCGCGGCCTTCTCGAGGAGATAGAGGAGGCGAGCCCGACCCGGCTCGACGCCAGTTTCGCCTTCAGCGGAGAGGGCGTGACGTGGGAGCGCCACATTGTGCTCGAGCTCGACGAGGACGAGGGCACGCTCACCCGCAGCGAGACCGATCCGGACGCGGGACCGCTCGAACTGGTCTATTCCCGATGCGAATGATCGAAGGACGCGCGGCCATGACCGAGGTGACCGAGCGTCCCGTGGGGACGCGCTATTTTGCGGCCTCGGCGACGGTGCCGAACAACCCGCTGCTCCCGGTGGTGATCCTGCGCGGCGCGTTCGCGCCCGCGCCCTCGGACGAGATCATCGCGCGGATGGCCGCCAATGGCTGGGGCGGCGCGTGGGCGTGGACCGTCTTCGACTATCACCACTACCACCCCGACGCGCACGAGGCGCTGGCGGTGGCCGCGGGCGAGGCGCGGCTGCAACTCGGCGGGCCCGAGGGTACGGAGCTTGCGGTGACGGCGGGCGACTGCCTCGTGCTGCCTGCGGGCACCGGGCATTGCCGCCTGTCTCAGAGCCGCGATTTCCGGATCTGCGGCGCCTATCCCCCGGGGCAGGAGCTTTTCATCACCCGGCAGGCCAACGCGCAGGCCGGCGCCGATGCGCCGGTGATCGCACAGGTGCCGCTGCCGCAGACCGACCCGATCCACGGTGCCGATGGCCCGCTGGTGCGGATCTGGGGCAGGGCACTCAGCCCGGGATGATCTCGAACTTCAGCACGTCGACCATGCCGCGGTCGGTGATCTTGAGCGAGGGGATTACCGGCAGGGCGAGGAAGGCGAGCTGCAGGAACGGCTCTTCCAGCGTCACCCCCAGCGACCGCGCCGCGGCGCGCAGCTCGACCAGGCGGTCGCGCACCTCTTCGAAGGGCGCGAGGCTCATGAGCCCCGCCACCGGCAGTGCCAGCTCGGCGAGAATCTCGCCCCCCTTCGCCACGACGAAGCCGCCCTCGATCTCGGAGAGCCGGTTCGCTGCCAGCGCCATGTCGTCGTAATCGACGCCCACGCAGGCGATGTTGTGGTGGTCGTGGCAGACAGTCGAGGCGATGGCCCCGGCCTGCAACCCAAACCCCTTCACGAAGCCCGTGGCGACGTTGCCGTTCTTGCCGTGGCGCTCTGCCACGGCGATGCGCACGAGGTCGCGCGCGGTGTCGGGCCGCTTGTCGCCGTCTTCGATGGCGATGGTCTCGCGCAGGTGATCGGTGAGGATCTGGCCCTCGCGGATGCCGATCACGTCGGTCTCCTCGCGGTTGCCGGTGGCGCGGAACTGCTGCGGTGCGAGCCTGGGCGCCTTCACCGACGCGCGCCCAACCGGCGCCACCGTGCCGCGTGCGGCAAAGGCCGCGTCCCCGGCCTTTACGCCGCCCGCCAGCACCAGCTGCGCATGGCAGCCCTCGAGTGAGTCCACTGCCACGATGTCGGCGCGCTTGCCCGGCGCGATCATGCCCCGGTCCCTGAGCCCGAAGGCTTCGGCGGCCGAGAGCGACGCGGCCCGGTAGGCGGCCAGCGGCGGGGTTCCGAGCGCGATCATGGTGCGGATCATGTAGTCGAGGTGGCCGTGCTCGGCGATGTCGAGCGGGTTCCGGTCGTCGGTACAGAGGCACATGTAGGGCGCCGTGCGCTCGGTCAGCAGCGACCGCAGCGCCAGCATGTCCTTGGAGACCGAGCCCTCGCGGATCAGTACCCGCATGCCCTTGCGAAGCTTCTCCAGCGCCTCCTCGGCACTGGTCGCCTCGTGCTCGGTGCGGATGCCGGCGGCCACATAGGCATTCAGGTCCTTGCCCGAGAGCAGCGGGCAGTGGCCGTCGACATGGCCGCCGTCGAAGAGCCGCAGCTTCTTCATCGCTTCGGGATCGCGGAAGATCACGCCGGGGTAGTTCATGAACTCCGCCAGCCCGATGCCCGACGGATGCCCCATGAGCTCCGCCAGATCCTCGGCCAGCAGCTCGGCGCCGGCGGTCTCCATGTGGGTCGAGGGCACGCAGGAGCTGAGCTGCACGCGGATGTCCATCAGCGTGTGTCGGCTGGCCTGCTGAAAGTAGCGGATGCCTTCGGCGCCGATGACGTTGGCGATCTCGTGCGGGTCGCAGATGGCCGTGGTGACGCCGCGCGGGGTCACGCAGCGGTCGAACTCGAAGGGCGTGACCAGCGAGCTCTCGATGTGCAGGTGGGTGTCGATGAAACCGGGGACGAGGATCAGCCCGCTGACGTCGATGATCTCGCGCGCCTCGTAGTCGTCGAGAATGCCGACGATGGTGTCGCCGCAGATCGCCACGTCGCCGTCCAGCAGCTCTCCGGTCATCAGATCGAACAGCTTGCCACCCCTCAGCACGAGGTCCGCCACCTCGTCGCCACGCCCCTGCGCGATCCGCGTCTCGAGCTCTGCCATCGTCCCGTGCCTCCGTCATTGTTGCGGCCAGAGTTGCACGCCACAGGGCCGAGCACCACACCCGAGGGGACGGGACCCGGACGCGCCGGGGCGCATTCGATTGTTTACATTTTTACCATTCAGAACCTGTTCATCCGATTTGGCGAAAAGCGCCGAAAGGCGAGATCTTGTAAGGGACAGGCTGAGATGAGTTTGCGTCTGATGATGCTCTGCGCAATCGCCCCGCTGCTGGCGCTGGTGCTTTTCTTCGCGGGACGAGAGGTGCACGTGCTCTCCCAGCACTCGCGCCATGCGAACCTTGTGTCGAGTGTCGCGGCCCAGTCGCAGCAGGTCTCGGATCTCGTCCATGAACTGCAGAAGGAACGCGGCTACTCCGCAGGCTTCACCGCCTCCCGGGGCGGCAATTTCGCCGATGCGCTGGCGACGCAGCGCGGCGACACCGACCGCGTGCTCGAAAGCTTCGCCGCCAATACGCCCGATATCCGAGAAATCGCCCCGGACGAGATTGGCGCTGCCGAGGACGGGCTTGTCAGCCTTGCCGGGCAGCGCGGAGACATCGACGCCTTCGCGCTGACGGTGCCCGAGCTTGCGGGATATTACACCGGCATCATCGACGACCTGCTCGCGGCGGCGAGCCGGATCCGTCTTGGCGCCGGTGTCGACTGGGGTGCGCAGCTCATGGAGGCGGCAGAGCTCCTGTCGCTGGCCAAGGAAAGCGCCGGTCTCGAGCGGGCGATGGGTGCCACCGGCCTCGGCGCGCCCGAGTTTCCCGAGGCGGTGCACCGGCGATTCACCGAGCTCGGCGCCCGCCAGCGCGCCTTCCTCGCCCGCGTCGGAGGGGTGCTGGGCGACCCGGAGTTCGTCATGGCGCTGCGCGCCCGCCCGGCGGCGCAGGCGGTCGAGCCGATGCGCGACGCCATCGCCGCGCTGTCCTACGGCGGCGAGGTCGGCAATCTGACCGCGCCGCAATGGTTCGCCGCCTCCACCGCCTGGATCGACGACCTGCGCGAGGCCGAGGCCGGCCTGATGGCCGAGCTCAAGGCCCAGACCGCCGCCGATGCCGCCAGCGCCCAGCGCAACCTCTGGGTCGAGGCAGTGATCGCCGGGGCGGTCGCGCTGACGTTTGCAGGCGTCGCCGTTCTGCAGGCCGAGGTGCTCACCCGGCGGTTGCGCAACCTGACCGCGGTGATGAACGAGTTCATCGAGGGCCGGTTCGAGGCTTGGGTGCCCTACATCAAGAGCCGGGGCGAGATCGGCGGCATGGCCCACTCGATCTACCGCTTCAAGCAGCTGACCCGCGCCGCCATCGAAAAGCGCGAACGCGACGAGGCGCAGCTCAACGCCCGGCACCAGCAGGTGGTCGACCTGATGACCGAGGGTCTCAAGGCGCTGGCCAGCGCCGACCTGACGTTGCGCTTCGAGGACCCGCTCGCCGAAGAATACGATTCAATTCGCAGCGACTTCAACACCGCGACCGCGCGTCTGCGCGACGTGATGCTCACGCTGGCCAAGACGGTGGCCGAGCTGCAGGAGCGCTCCGGCGACATGCGCGCCTCGGCATCGGATCTCGCCGATCGGACCAACACCCAGGTCGAGATGATCGCCCGCACCGCCGAGACGGTGGCGGGCCTGACCGAGACGCTGAAGGAGACGAGCAGCTCGCTCAAGGACGCCAAGGGCCTCGCGGATGAGGCCAAGGGCCGCGCCGACCGCTCCGGCGACGTGGTGAGCAACGCGGTCGCCGCCATGGACCGCATCGCCGAATCCTCGGGGCGGATTGCACAGATCACCACGGTGATCGAGGACATCTCCTTCCAGACCAACCTGCTGGCGCTCAACGCCGGCGTCGAGGCCGCGCGCGCCGGCGAGTCGGGCAAGGGCTTCGCAGTCGTCGCGATGGAGGTGCAGGGGCTCGCCAGCCGCTCGGCCGACGCGGCGCTCGAGATCAAGAAGCTGATCGACGAGAGTGCGCGCGAGGTGAAGGGCGGCGTGGATCTTGTGGGGGAGACCGGCGATGCGCTCGAGGCGATCCTGGACCAGATCCGCCGTGTCGACGAGGTGCTCTCGGGCGTCAGCGACGCCGCCGAGGGCCAGAGCCGTGAGTTGCAGGAAATCAACGGCGCCATGCGCCGCCTGAGCGACCTCACCACCCAGAACACCGAGGTGGCCGATGCCAGCCGTGTGAGCTCGACCGAACTCGCCGAACGCGCCCAGCACCTCGCGCGGCTGGTCGGCGAGTTCGATCTCGGCAAGCCGGCCACGCGCCGCTCTACCCCCGAGGCCAGCCGCGCCGCCTGAGCCGCATTGCTGCGGCTGATGGTGCACGGCTGGCATCTCTCGGCGTCTCGGAGACCGTTTTTGCTGAGCCGAACGTTATGGCCGGGGCTGCGCCACTTCGGCACCGGAGGCGGCGCGAGTGGGCGCCATCTGCGCGATGAGCGAAGACCGCCAACAGGTGCTGCCGCCTACGCTTGAGGCCCAGGCCGAGGGCATGTCGCAATCCAGTAACTGGGATGCCGGGCGCGCGTTCGGGCGTTTTCCGATGCCGGAGGGATCAGGCTGACCGGGATAATTGCGAATAGCCACAACCTGTTCGCAGGCGTGCGGTGGAGACGCGGACTTTGATCCTGCAGAGTTTCGCAGAGCTCGATATTCGTCCCTGCTTTTCTGACGTCCTGCTCTGAAGAAGCCTCATGGCAGCGATCATGACTGATCAACCAGCCCCTCCAGGACAAAGCGTGTCCGCTGCCACAATCCACCGAGCGCCTGAAGGGCTTTCGAGTCAGCCAGGTCTCCAGCCTTGATGACCGCCTCGATCTGGAGCAGCGCATGGCGGAGCGCCTCGGCACCGAAGGTTCCGCAAGAACCTGCGCAGCGATGCGCCACCGCGGCGATCTCCGGATCACGAACGTCGGCCTGCGCGAGCCACTCGAGATCACGCTCGGTCTCATCGAGAAATCGCTCCAGAAGGGCCCGAGCCGCTTCTTCCGGAAGCGCGTCGATCAGTTCGCGAGGTCGCTCGAGGTCGACCAACGCGACATTGCGGCCTGCCTCTTCTTCGTTGCTTTGGTCGTGCGGGGCGCAGGGAAACTCACCCGCGAACAGTCCCGAGAGTGTCTCCCGGATCTGCCCGCGGTCTACTGGCTTCGTCAGAAAGGCATTCATGCCTGCCGCTTCGAAACTCTTCCGTTCCTCGGCGAAAGCATGAGCCGTGAGCGCGATGATCGGTGTTTTGGCCGACGCACCGCCACCCGCGCGGATCTGGCGGGCAGCGGTGGTGCCGTCCATGACGGGCATCGATATGTCCATGAAGATCGCGTCGAAGCGCCGGCGCATGGCAGCATCGACACCCGCCTGCCCATCCAGCGCCAGCTCCACCCTGTGACCATCTTTCTCCAGAAACCGGAAAAGGATGAACCGGTTGATCTCGTTGTCCTCGACGATCAGCAGGTCGAGAGGTCGCTGGGGCAGTTCCGCGCTCTCCGGAACAGGCGCATCCTCGGTTGCGCCACGTGCAGTTTGAGGCATAGGAAGCCGTACCCAGAACAGGCTTCCCTCACCCGGCTCGCTCTCGGCGCCAATGCTGCCGCCCATCAGTCGGGCAAACCGCTGTGCGATCCCCAGCCCGAGCCCGGTGCCTCCGGCCTCGCGCGCGTAGGAGGAATCGAGTGTTTCGAAGTCTCGGAAGATCAGCGCGAGATCTTCCTCGCGAATCCCGATTCCGCTGTCGATCACGCGCAGTTCCAGCGTGTTGCCTACGTCGTCGAGATATTCGGCCTCGATCTCCACGGTGCCGTCGCGGGTGAACTTGAGCGCATTGCCGACCAGGTTCAGCAGGACTTGCCGGAGCCGTCGCGCGTCGCCGTCCACCCAATCGCCCTCGGGGCCGACCCAGCGCCAGCTCAGCGCATTCCGATAGCGGTCCGCGATGGGGCGCACAGTCTCGACGACACCGCCAACAAGCGCAGTCAGCGAAAACGGTGCGTGCTCGGCGGTCATCTTGCCAGCCTCAAACTTGGTGAGATCAAGCACGTCATTGACGAGCTCAAGCAGTAACCTGCCCGACGCTTCCGTCCGGTCGATCATGGCGCACTGTCGCTCCGTCAGCTCCTCATCGCGCAGGAGCTGAAGGGTCCCGAGGAGACCGTTGAGCGGCGTGCGCATCTCGTGGCTCATGACGGCGAGGAACTCGGATTTCGAGCGTTCGCCCGCGAGCGCGCGGTCACGCGCCTCGGTCAGTTGTTCCTCGACCTCCTTCCACCGCGAGATGTCGCGAATGTAAGCGACATAGAGCGGATCGTCGGTGCCGGCGCGGTCGATCGAGAACTCCGCTGGGAACAACCTCCCGTCACGGTCGCGCAGCGATATTTCGAATCTTCGCTCTTCGGGGGTCGGACGGCGGCGCTCATCGGCAAATGCGAAAAGCGTGGCGGTGCGTTCGTCCGGCAATTCGGGCGGAGCGAAGAGCTGACGCGCGGGCTTTCCGAAGACATCGTCTCGACCATAGCCCAGCATACGCTCTGCGGCGGTGTTGAAGCCGCGGACAAGGCCGTCCTCATCCGTCACGACGATGGCGTCTGGCGATGTCTCGACAATTGTCCGCAGCCTTGCGCCGGCGATCTCGATTGCGTCCGCGCGTCGGCGCGCGACGCGGAAGAGCCGGAACATCGTGAGCGCCAGAAGGCTCAGCCCGAGAAACACGGTGACCAGCGCGCCGGCCATGTATCCCAGCAGGCCTGACACGCGCTCGCGCCGGGAATCCGACAGCTCGGCAAAAGTCGAGAGTCCCGCCAGAGACAGCGCGCGCACGTCCGCGCCCGCCATGGCAGCGCCTTCGGCAAGCTCGGGCAGCTTCGCGTACAGCGCATCATCCGGCCCGTCGATCAGCGGGATGCTCTGGTCAAGGAATGCGCTTACCCGCTCTTGCGGCGCGGCGAAGTCGGGTACGGTCTGGAGCAGCCGGAACAGCCGCCCGTTTTGCAGCGTGGTCATGCGGCTGTAGAGAATGTCGAAGCGCAGCCGGACCTCAGGCAGTGCATCGGGCCGCTCGCGCGCTTCAGCAACCGCGAGACGGAACTGCAGGACCTCCACGTCCGCCTGCGACAGGTTCCATTGCAGGTTGTCCGAATTGGCGGTCGAAAAGGCGTCAATCTCGCGCAGGACCATCCAGCCGAGCCAGACAACCAGCCCGCCGCAGAGCAGCAGAGACACGCTGGCGATCGCCGACTGCAGCAGCGCGGTCCCGGTATCGCGCGATTCGGGAGGTGCCAGAGGCTGCATGGATCAATCGAGCACGGCGATGCGGGCGAGTTGCCGGATGCTGTGCGAATAGGCCCGAGCGCTGCGGTGTTCGGTGGCGTCATCAGAGGGATAGACGATCCAGAGAGGCCCGCGCTCGCGCAATGACATCACCACCCCANTGCGCCGGTAGGCGATAATGGGCANGGGTTCGCGCNATCCGGCGGCCGGGATTTCGACACTGNATCCGTTGATCGCTGTCGCACGGAGCCGAGAACCCGAGGCCNCGACTGCCGTCATCAGNTCGCGNAGNGCTACGCCGGTGAAGTGCTGGGCGCCGNCGGTCCAGGTCGTCCGNGTGGNGAAGCTCTGCGCCGGCATGGCCTNGAGCATGGCGAGGTCGAAGACGACGGCGTCGCCNGCATTGCGGTCCGCAATCTGCCNGGTGACGGTCAACAGTGGCGCAGCGANAGCGGCCGGCAGGCTTTCGGCGGCAAGGGGTCCGGCAAGCAGGAGAATCGCGAGAAGAACTCGGGCGAGACGGTGCATCGGGCGGGCCACTCCTTTCCTGGTCGAATCGTGCCTCGGGTAGAACGCCGGTGTGAGGTGATTCTCGGAATACCGGATGACCGTTAACAAATCGGAGAGACGTGGCAGCTATCCTTCAGGAGCGCCCCATCCGATCGGGGTGCGCCCGCAAACCGGACGGGGGCCGCGCCTGTCCATGATTTCAACGTCTTTCGCGTGCTGCCTGCCAGACCGACCGCAGGCGATTCGCCGGACAACACCAAGGGGACGACATCTTGACGGCCAATCCGAACCCGCGCGCGGCGAGCAGCCGCCTGCCTGCGCTGCGCGTTCTGATCGCCGACGATCACGACCTGCTGCGCGACACGCTGAAGCTCTTCCTCGAGGGCGAGGGGGAGTTCGAGACCGTCACCGTCGCCAGCTATTCCGAGGCCGAGGCGCTTGTGCAGGGGGGCGAAGTCTTCGACCTCGTGCTGCTCGACTATTCGATGCCAGGAATGAACGAGCTTGAGGGATTCGCCCGGATGAGCCGTCTGAACGGCGCCCGGCGGGTCGCGGTCATCTCGGGCACGGCTAGTCCCGAGGTCGCCGAAAAGGTGCTTGCCGCGGGGGCCGCGGGGTTCGTGCCCAAGACGCTGTCGGCGAAGTCATTGGTGAACGCGGTGCGCTTCATGTCGATGGGCGAACAATACGCGCCGCTCGAGTTCCTCCGCACGGCCGAGGAGAAAGGGGGCAACCCGTTGGCGGATCGCTTGTCGCGGCGCGAGATGGAGGTGCTGGAACGGCTGACGCAGGGCAAGTCCAACAAGGAGATCGCGCGCGATCTCGATATCCGGGAACCCACGGTGAAGCTGCACGTCAAGACGCTCTATCGCAAGATCGGCGCGGCCAACCGGACGCAGGCGGCGATCTTTGCCAAGGAGGCGGGGCTGTTTTGACCTGCGCCTATGGGATACGCGGCGAAACCAACGCGGTTCGGGAGGTCAGCGGTGCGACGAGCCGCTCAGACCCACTTCGCGAGGGGTGGGAGACTCATCAGCACCGCGTTGGCGTCGTGGCCGGTGGCGAGGCCGAACTTGGTGCCGCGGTCGTAGACGAGGTTGTACTCGGCGTAGAGCCCGCGATGGACGAGCTGGGCGTCCTTCTCGGCGGTGCCGAAGCGCAGGGTGCGCCGCGATTCGACAAGAGGCACCCAAGCGGGAAGGAAGGCGCGCCCGATGTCCTGGGTCAGCGCGAAATCCGCCTCCCAGTCGCCGGTGTTGCGGTCGTCCATGAAGATGCCGCCCACGCCGCGCGCGCGCTCGCGGTGGGGGATGTAGAAATACTCGTCCGCCCAAGCCTTGAGCGCGGGGTAGAGCGCCGGGTCGTGCGGGTCGAGATGCGCCTGCTGCATGGCGTGGAAATGCGCGGTGTCCTCGTCGTATTCGAGGCAGGGGTTCAGGTCGGACCCGCCCCCGAACCACCAGGCGTTGGGCGTCCAGAACATGCGGGTGTTCATGTGGACCGCCGGCACATGCGGGTTTTGCATGTGTGCGACGAGGCTGATGCCACTGGCCCAGAACCGCGGGTCGGCCTCGATGCCGGGCACGCCGCGCGCCGCCATCGACTTCTGCGCCGCCTCGCCGAGCGTGCCGTAGACGGTCGAGACGTTGACGCCGACCTTCTCGAAGACCCGCCCGCCGCGCATAACGCTCATCAGCCCGCCACCCGCGTCGGAGCCGTCATCGGCGGTGCGGGTCGTCGGCGTGACCTCGAAACTGCCCGGCGCCATGTCCGAGAACGGGCCCTCTGCATGGCTCGCTTCGAGCCCCTCGAAGGCGGCGACGATCTCGTCGCGCAGGCTGCGGAACCAGGCCGAGGCGCGGGATTTGCGCTCGGCGAAGGCGTCGGTGTCGGTCATTGCAGTCTCCTGAGGTCGCGCGGTGCTTGCCTGGGAAATGGCCCTGCGTCAGTGCGCCGGCGCGGCCACCGGGTCAAGCAGGGTGCGGCCGCCGTCCACGGTCAGCACCTGCCCGGTCATGAAGCCAGAGGCGTCGGAGGCGAGGAACTGCACCGTCTCGGTGAGCGCGTCCGGCCCCGCGATGCGGCCGAGCGGGGTGTGGGCCTCGATCTCCTTGCGGTAGTCGGGCTGGGCCTTGAGCATGTCCTTGAGGAAGGCCGACATCACCGAGCCGAAGCCCACGCCGTTCACGCGCACCCGATACGGCGCCATTTCGACCGCCATAGAGCGGGTCATCTGGTCGAGCGCGGCGCAGGAAATCGAATAGGCCATCAGCTGCGGCTGGGTGCAGCGCGATGCGATGGACGAAAGGTTGATGATCGAGCCCGCGGGACGCTCGCTGTCACCGTTGGTCTGCTTAATCATGCGCTTGGCGACGATCTGGCTCAGGCGCAGCGCGGTCATCAGGTTCTGCCCGAGAAGCGTCTCGGTCGAGGTGTCCTCGATGTCGAGCGGGTCGCTGGGCAGCATCTGGCGCGCACCGTTGACGAGAATGTCGACCCGGTCGAAGGCGTCGAGTGTCGCCGAGAGCAGGTTGGCGAGCGTCAGCCGCTCGCGGAGATCGCCGGCGAAGTAGCGCATGTTGTCGCCGTCCTCGTTGGCGCCGCATTCCTTGGCGAGGCGGTTTTCGTCCATGTCGGCGAACATCACGTTCGCGCCCTTGTTGGCGAAGTGGCGGGCGATGGAAAGACCGACGCCGTTCGCGGCGCCCGTGACGATGGCGGTCTTGCCTTCGATCGAATAGCTCATGCAGCGTTCCCTGCGATGTGTCCCCTGGCGAGGACGTTAGCGAAGATCAGCGTTTCGGGCGAGAGGCATGGAGAATCTTGAAGCAGCTGTCGCCGGCGATCTCCTCGCTCGCCCGGAAATGCGTCGCGAGGGCGGTCTCGTAGGGCAGGTGTCGGTTGGCGACAAGCCATAGCTGCCCGGCCGGTTTCAGCATGCGGCGGGCGGCTGCGATGAAGGCCTGACCCAGCGCCGGATCTGCCTTGCGCCCAGTATGGAAAGGCGGATTCATCACCACGGTGTCGAGCAGCGCGGGCGGCTCCCAGCTCGTGGCGTCGGCCCAGTGAAAGCTGGCGCGCGGGTCCGTGACGTTGCGTTCCGCGCAGTCGAGCGCGGTGCGGTCGGCCTCGACGAG
>PALD01000013.1 GCA_002710685.1 Cytophagaceae bacterium
GGCCTCGTCCTCGTCAAGCCCGAGCTTCGCGTTCATCCCGGTCTGCATCAGCGGGCGCAGGTCCGACAGCGGAGAGATCGGCATCACGTGGGCGATGCGGGCGGCCACCTCGCCGGGCAGGACCCCCGGCGCTGGCATCCGCGCCACGAGATGACCGCCCGCCGAATGCCCGGCAAGACGGATCGGCCCGGCGACCTCGCCCGCCGCCACCGTCACCGCCGCCGCGATCTGGCGGGAGATGCCCGAGATCCGGATGTCGGGGCAGAGATCATAGGAGGGCAGCGCCACCGCCCAGCCGCTTTCGACCGCGCCGCGCGCCAGATGCGACCAGTCCGAGCGGCTGAAGGCCATCCAGTAGCCGCCGTGGACGAAGACCATCAGCCCCTCGGGCGTGCCCTCCGGCAGGAACAGGTCCAGCGCCTCGCGCGCACCGTCGCCGTAGCGAATCCCCTCGCGCAGCCGCCCCTCGGCCGCCAGCGCCGCGCGAAAGCCGCGCGCGGCCCCGCTCCAGCGAGGCGGGTAGGTTTCGGCCTGCGCAATATACGGCCCGTTCGCATAGGCGTCGCTGAGGTCCATGGTAATTCTCCGCGCTTATACTAGACTTCCTTCTCGACAGATGCTCTGCCCTGTGCAGCAGCGAATTTCCAGGAGGATGACATGCTCGACCACACCGCCACCAATCTCCCGTCGCTTCTCGAGGACCCGAGCCTCCTGCAGACGAAGGCCTACGTGAACGGCGAGTGGATCACCGGCGCGGATGGTGAATTCGAGGTCACCAACCCGGCACGTGGCGATGTGATCGCCAAGGTCGCCAACCTCAGCCGTGAACAGATCGCCGGTGCCATCGATGGCGCCTACACCGCGCAAAAAGAGTGGGCCAGCTGGACCGGCAAGGAGCGCTCAAACGTCCTGCGCAAGTGGTTCGACCTGATGATGGCGAACCAGAAGGACCTCGCCACCATCATGACCGCCGAGCAGGGCAAGCCGCTGGCCGAGGCCATGGGCGAGATTTCCTACGGCGCGTCCTTCATCGAGTTCTTCGCCGAGGAAGCCAAGCGCGTCTACGGCGAGACCATCCCCGGCCACCAGCGCGACAAGCGCATCATGGTGCTGAAGCAGCCCATCGGCGTCGCCGCCTCGATCACGCCCTGGAACTTCCCCAACGCCATGATCACCCGCAAGGCCGCCCCGGCGCTGGCCGCTGGCTGTTCCTTCGTCAGCCGTCCGGCCTCGGAAACCCCGCTCTCGGCGCTGGCCATCGCGGTGCTGGCCGAGCGTGCGGGCATCCCGGCGGGCGTGCTCAACATCCTGCCGTCGAATAGCGCCTCCGAGGCCGGCAAGGAATTCTGCTCGAACCCGAAGGTCCGCAAGCTGACCTTCACCGGCTCCACCGGCGTCGGCCGCATCCTGCTGGCGCAGGCCGCCGACCAGGTGATGAAGTGCTCGATGGAGCTGGGCGGCAACGCGCCGTTCATCGTCTTCGACGACGCCGATCTCGACGCGGCCGTGCAGGGCGCGATCATGTGCAAGTTCCGCAACAACGGCCAGACCTGCGTCTGCGCCAACCGGATCTACGTGCAGGCCGGCGTCTATGATGCCTTCGCCGCCAAGCTCAAGGAAGCGGTCAGCAAAATGAAGGTGGGCGACGGTCTCGAGGACGGCACCGACCTTGGCCCGCTGATCACCACCAAGGCCATCGAGAAGGTGCAGCAGCACATCGCCGACGCCAAGTCCAAGGGCGCAGAGGTCATCCTCGGCGGTGGCGACACCCTGCAGGGCGCCGGCAACTTCATCGAGCCGACCATCGTGACCGGCGCGACCAAGGACATGCTGTTCTCGACCGACGAGACCTTCGGCCCGCTCGCACCGCTCTTCAAGTTTGAGGACGAGAACGAGGTCATCGAGCTTGCCAACGACACCATCTTCGGTCTGGCGTCGTACTTCTACGCCAAGGACCTGAGCCGCGTGTACAAGGTGGCCGAGGCGCTGGAATACGGCATCGTCGGCGTGAACACCGGCATCATCTCCACCGAGCTCGCCCCCTTCGGCGGCGTGAAGCAGTCCGGCCTCGGCCGCGAGGGCTCGCACCACGGCATCGAGGACTACCTCGAGATGAAATACGTCTGCCTCAGCGTATGAACCAACGCCCGGCGCCGGACGACATGCCGACCGAGGCGACCCTGCTTGCATGGGTCGCCTCGGCGCAGACCGGCGCGGGCACCCCCTGGCTTCCCGCCCCCCATGCCGAGGCGCTTGCGCGCTTCGCGCTGATGCGGGGCATGGGCGTGCGGCTGATGGAGGCCGCCGCCATGATCCTGCACGAACCGCCCCGCGACATCGGCTGGGAAATCCTCGGCGCCGACGACCCCGGCGACAACTGGGAGGATCACCGGGACCCGCAGCGCGCCTTCGCGCTGTTCCGCCACAAACTCGCCCTCGCCCGGAACGAGGGCGCCCGGCTGCAGTACAAGCTCTGGCTCGGCAGCGCGGCGTGACCGCCCTGGCCCACTAGCCGCTCAGGCGCGGCGCCGGACGATGCCGTTGGAATAGACCAGCCGCCGGTTGCGCCGCGCGCAGGCGGCATGCAGCAGCCCCTGCCAGAGCGGCGCCTCTCCCTGCGCCATCCAGCCACCGTCGTAGCGGATCTCGCGCGCGCCGCTGCCGCTGCGCGAGGCGGCGTTGCCCACCAGCACGTGGCTTCCCGTGTGACCGCCGGGCGTCAGCATTCGCGCGTCGAAGGCCACCCCGGCCCAGTCGCAGATCCGCTGCAGCGTCTCGCGCGGGCGCAGCGCGAGTTCCTCGTAGCCCACCGCGATGCTGTGGTCGGCGTGGCGCGCCACCTGCCGCTCGATCAGCCGGCTGTCGCGGAACCAGATCCAGTGCGCCGCCGCCAGCCCGGTGCCGCGCCGCCTGCGCTTGGAATGGGTCCAGCTGCGCACGTCCCGGGTCAGGTGCACGACCCAGAGCTCGAAGCCCCGAAGCTGGTGCAGATGGGTCCAGCCGCTGGGCGAGCTGTCGAGCACGAAGCGCGTGTCCGGACGCAGCGCGCGTGCCATGGCGACCAGTTCGAGGAAGCTCGTCTCGATCGAGACCTCGGCAAAGGGGCGCGGCGTCACCCGCGACCACATCGGACATTCCGCGCCGGTGCCGCCGCAGGAACATGTGACCTCGGCCGCCCTGCCCTCGCAGAGCCTGCGCATGCTGCCGACGGCGGCGCCAGGGTTGCACATGCGCAGCGCCTCGCCGATGCCCTGGACCTGCGGCGAGACGCCGAGCGCAAGGTCGAGGATCGTCGTGCCGCTGTGATCCAGCCCGACGATCAGCAACAAGCGGGGTCTCCCGGAAGGGGGTGTCATGCGTGGCGTGCCATGTCCGTTGCGATGCCGCGCGGCCGGGCAATCGCCCCGGCCATGCGTCGCGCCCTTCTGCCATCACGATGTGACCGTTTCACGACGCGGCAGTCCGCCCCGCAGGACGCTTGCCAAATCGCGGCGCCCGTCGCATCATCGGCCCGGGCAGGCGATGGCGTCGCCGGTGCCGAGACAGGCACGCCCGCATCACCCGTCCTGTACGCCGGGACCTTGCTTTGCCACTGCAGCAGGGTCGGGTCCGGCCCTCCGCGACTTCAAAGGAGGGCCGACCATGGACCGTCCCGAATTCTATCGTTTCCACCAGGGCGACCGCATCCTGCCGTTCGAGGCCCAGGAATACGACGCGCGCCTCGCCGGGCTGCGCGCCAGCATGGACGAGGCCGGCGTCGCCGCCTGCGTCCTGACCTCGATGCACAACATCGCCTATTACTCGGGCTTCCTCTACTGCAGCTTCGGCCGCCCCTACGCGCTGGTGGTGACCGAGACCGAGAGCGTCACGATCTCGGCCGGGATCGACGCCGGCCAGCCGTGGCGGCGCTGCCACGGCGACAACATCACCTACACCGACTGGGCCCGGAACAACTACTGGCGCGCGATCCTGTCGGTGACCGGCGAGGGCCGGACCATCGGCTACGAGGGCGACCACCTGACGCTGGCGCAGCGCGACCTGCTCGAGGATTTCCTGAAGCCCCTCGTCATGGTCGACGTGGCCCCCGCGACGATGCGCCAGCGCATGCACAAGTCCCCTGCCGAGATCTCTCTCATCACCCATGGCGCACAGGTGGCCGACGTGGGCGGCTACGCCATCCGCGACGCCATTCGCGCGGGCGTGCGCGAGATCGACGTCGCCATGGCCGGCCGCGACGCCATGGAGCTGGAGATCGCCAGGCGCTTCCCCGACGCCGAGTATCGCGACACCTGGGTCTGGTTCCAGTCCGGGCTCAACACCGACGGGGCCCACAACCCGGTGACCTCGCGCCGGCTGCAGCGCGGCGACATCCTGTCGCTCAACTGCTTCCCGATGATCTCGGGCTACTACACCGCGCTCGAACGCACGCTCTTCATGGGCGAGGTCGATGACGCGTCGCTGAAGATCTGGGAGGCGAATGTCGCCGCACATGAATACGGCATGTCGCTCCTGAAGCCAGGCGCGCGCTGCTCGGAGGTCACCCAGGAGATCAACGCCTTCTTCGCCATGCGCGAGCTGCTGCAGTACCGCACCTTCGGCTACGGCCACTCCTTCGGCGTGCTGTCGCACTACTATGGCCGCGAGGCGGGGCTGGAGCTGCGCGAGGACATCGACACGGTGCTCGAGCCCGGCATGGTGATCTCGATGGAGCCGATGCTGACGATCCCCGAAGGCCTCCCCGGCGCCGGCGGCTACCGCGAGCACGACATCCTGGTGATCACCGAAGAGGGCGCCGAGAACATCACCGGCTATCCCTACGGCCCGGCTTTCAACGTCGTCTAGAGGCGTTGAGGTGGGAGGGGGCTCTGCCCCCGTCCCTGCGGGACTCCCCCGGAGTTTGCCTGGCAAGATGAAGGGTGGAGGTGGCTCTGGCGGAGGGTCGGGTGTGCCGGGGGTGCGCCGTTAGAGGTGGCAGGCCGCGGCGGTGGGCCGCGCCCTTTGGTTTCGGGTCAGTTGCCGAAGTTTGCCATGGCTTCGAAATCCATGGATTCGAGCAGCATCTTGCGGGCGTCCGCGTCGGGGCCTTCGAGCTGGATCAGGATGCGGTTGGCGATGAGCCCCATGGTCTGGTTGTCCTGCAGCGCGAATTTCTGGCGGCCGATGCGGTCGGTCTTCAGACCCATAGCGCCGGCGTTGTTGATCATCGCCGACATGCTGGCCACCATCGGATTGTCGGCGAACATCTGCAGGCCGTAATGCTCGCCCTCGGGCGAGGTATAATCCGCCTGCGCCGAGACGCCGCCGCCCATCATCGCCATGGCGGCGTTGGATTCGGTGTCGATCTCGCGGGTCCAGCCCTCGGGGGCCTCGGGCAGGAAGCCCGAGAGCGCGTCGGTCTTCAGCTCGAGCAGCTTGGAGCGGGCGTAATCGAGCTCTTCCAGCGCGTATTGCACGTCACCGGATTCGTAGGCCTCGATGGCCGATTGCAGGGTGTCGGAGATCTCGTCGGCGTGGAGCGGTACGGCGGCGAGCGCGAGGACGGGAAGGGCCAGAACAATGCTGCGGTACATGGGATACCTCTACGTGTGAAATGGGCTCGCCCCGACGAGAGCACACGCGACCGTGATCCCGCAAGGTGCGGTTTTCCTGACCAGCCGCGCGTCGCCGCGGCGACTTGATTTCCGCGCCCGGGCCTGTGCAGGTGGGAGGCCAGAGCGTTCCCCGAACAAGGAGCCCCCATGCTCGCCCTTCTGCGCCTGTTGCTGATCGGCTTCGCCGTGCTCACGGTGATCTACGCCGCGCTCTCGCTGTGGTCGCGCCGGGTGCGGCGGCGGCGACTCGGGCGGGAATGGGACGAGGCGCAGGGCCCCGGCAGCCGCGAGCGTTTCGTCGCCGACGGGCTGCGACACTACGACCGGTCGCTGCGCAGAAAGCTGATCCTGGGCGTGTATATCCTGCCGCTATGCCTTATAGCGCTCATCACCTACCTCACCAATTTCAACTAGGGGTCCGTCATGCGCTACGTGAAATGGTTCGTCATCATCGCCTTCTGGGTGCTGGTCGCGGGATTTCTCCACTACACCCTGCCGCAGCATGACGTTGCGCGGATCACCGACACCTACGAGAAGCGCATCGATCCCGGCGAGAACGCGTTGTTCTGGGCCAATGCCTCGACCGGCGAGAACGTCAACCTCACCGGCCGCGACGTGTTCTTCATCCAGACCCGGCTGAACAACGACAAGGTCATGGTCTACCGCAACGAGGACACCGGCTGGGGCTGGCCGCCTTACTTCAAGTTCGACACCTCGAACCTGCAGGCTGAGGCCGCGGACCTGCGCTCGACCGCGGCGGCGCCGCAATGGGTGGTCATCAAACACTACGGCTGGCGCAACGAATTTCTCTCGGTCTATCCCAACGTGGTGAGCATCCGCCCGGTGGACGGGCCCGACGTGCGCATCATCCCCTGGCTCAACAACGTGCTGCTGACGCTGCTCGTGGCGGCAAGCTGGGCGATCTGGGTGCGCTGGCGGCGCTTCCGCGAGGCGCGCATCGACCCGGTGCTCGAGGATGTGGGCGACAATCTCGACGAGGCGGGCGGCCGCATCCGCGGGCTCTTCCGCCGCAAGGGCTGAGGCCGCCTCAGCCGCGCGCCTTCAGGATCTGCGCCAGCACGCCGGGCGCGTCGTAGAGCGTCCATTCCCGGCGCAGCCCGTCCGGGCCGAACTCGGCCTGCGTCATGCCCAGCACCCTGACCTCGGCCCCGGTGGGCGCCCCGAAGGCGCCATGGCCGTCGTGCCGCCCGGCGAGGCTCCAGCGGATCGCGGCGCGGGGCGGGGAGAGCGGCTCCTCGGCGCCGAGCAGATGCGCGACGCGGAAGCTGGCCGAGGGGAAGGAGGCGCGCAGCCCAAGCCAGAAGGCCTCGGCCTCGGCGGGACCGCAGCCGGTGACCGCGCCCGGGTGGTGCAGCTCGGCCGCNTCGTCGTAGTGCCGGGCGATCAGCGACAGCTCACCGCCCATGATGCGGGTCACGAGATCGGCCAGCGTGTGGCCCCAGGTGTCGTCGTTGCCGCGCCCGGGATCGGCCGGCGCATGCGGAGCCTCAGGTGCCTCGTCCGGCATCTGCGACAGGCGCCAGCGCGCGCCGTCCTCGAGACTGCAGCCGATCTGCGCGAGGATGGCCGCCTCGTCCCGCAGCACCCATTCCGCCCGCAGCCGCCCCGAGGCGCAGAGGCTCTCGGTCATGGTCAGGTAGCGCAGGGTCCGCCCCGTCGGCGGGCCGTAGAGCCCCGCCCCGTCATGGCGCCCGACGCACTGGAAGCGCTGCGCGGCGACGAAGGCGTTCTGCGCCGAGGCGGCCCAGAGCGTTTCCTCACGCGTGAGGCTCAACCCCGGCAGCGCGGCAAGACGGGCGGCGATGGCGGTGCCCACCGCCTCGGGGCTATGAAGGGTGCGGGCGCCGTCCTGCGAGGTCACCTCGTCGGCAAGGTAGCCCGGCAGCAGGTCGAGCCGCCGACCCTCGCCCAGATCGCGGCGCAGCGCCTCGAGGTAGTCCGCGGCATCCTGCCAGCGGGCATCGAACCCGGCGAGAAAGGACACTCAGCGCCTCCCGTAGTAGAGGCCCACCACGTGCTCGGCCTCGGCGAAGAACAACCACCGCGAGACAAGCACGCCCGCGGCGTGCGAGACAAGTGCCAGCAGCCCGAAGAGATGTGGCGGCGGCAGGTAGAGCAACACCAGCGGCAGGCCCGACATCAGAACCAGCGCGATGACCCGCAGCTTGGCGGCATGACGGCGGCCGACCACGAAGACCATCTCGTCGAGCAGGTAGTTGCTGCCGGTGTGCGGTGGGAACAGGGCGCGCGGCGTGCCGCGGTCGCCGAGCCCGGTGGCGCTGGCGAGCGTGGTGCCGCTGCGGACAAAGCGGCGGTCGCCGTCCCACCAGACCCAGGCCTGCAGCGCCGCCGAGGCGACCAGCAGGAGGCTGCAGATCAGCACCCGCCCCGAAAGCAGCGCGCCCCCGGTGAGCGAGAGCAAGAGGAACAGCGCCGGCGTCGACCAGTGGTGCCAGCGCGGCACCGTCCTGAGCTGCGCGTAGATCATCGCCGTTGCGCCCACGGTGGCGAGCGACAGCAGCGCCGCGAGCCAGCCCAGCGGCAGCACGGCGACCCCGATCAGCAGCGGCAGCGCGTAGGCACCCGAGACGGTCAGCGCTGCCAGCGCCCCCCAGGCCTCGCGCGAGAGCCAGCTGGTGCGCCATTGCGAGAAGGCCCGCAGCGCGCGCTCGCGGCGGCGCAGGTGCAGGCTCGAGGCGGCGAGCCCGCCGAGGCAGAGCGCGTAGGCGACGGCGAAGAAGGCCAGCGCCGCCCAACCCTTGGGCGGCGTCGGGTCGATGCCCAGCCAGAACAACAGGCCGAAGCCCATGCCGGAGAGAGTGGTGAAGGCAAGCAGCGAACGGGCAGGATGCATCAGAGTTTCCCCAGCGCCCGGTCCAGCCAGCCAAGGAAGCCCTGCGGCTCCTCCACCACCGGCGTCAGGAAGGGCGCGAGCACGTCGCTGTCCTCGCCCCAGGCGTCGCGGTCGCGCGGGGGCAGGTACTTGTTCACCGGTCGGGTGCCCTGCTCGGGCATGAGGTCGATGCCGCCGCGCTCGGCCACCAGCTGCGAGACGGCGCTCTCGGGGTCGGAGAGGTCGCCGAAATGGCGGGCCTTGGCGGGACAGGTGCGCACACAGGCGGGCTCGCGGTCCTCTTCCGGCAGCGCCTCGTTGTAGATGCGGTCGACGCAGAGGGTGCATTTCTTCATCACCCCCGCGGCGAGGTCCATCTCTCGTGCGCCATAGGGGCAGGCCCAGGCACAGAGCCCGCAGCCGATGCAGGCGTCCTCGTTGACCAGCACGATGCCGTCCTCGACGCGCTTGTAGCTGGCGCCGGTGGGGCAGACCGGGACGCAGGGCGCGTCCTCGCAATGCAGGCAGGACTTGGGGAAATGCACGTGCTGGGCGGGGCCGGACGCGGGCGTGACCTCGTAGCTGTGCACGCGGTTGAGGAAGGTGCCCTGCGGCGCCGCGCCGTAGGGGTCCTGATCCGAGAGCGGCGCGCCGTAACCCTGATCGTTCCAGCCCTTGCAGGCGACTACGCAGGCGTGGCAGCCGACGCAGGTGTCGAGGTCGATGACCAGCCCCAGCGTGCGTTCGGTGCGGTCGGGAAGCGCCGTCATCGAGCCCCCCTCCACTTGGTCAGCTGGCCCAGACCGGCGTCGACATGGCGAAGTAGTGCGTGTTCACCTCGTTCACCCGCGCGCGGTAGATCAGCGGTAGCTCCGAGACATGCGCGGCCAGCGCCGTCAGCGCCCAGGCCTCGCGTTCGTTGACCAGCAGCGACGGCTCGACCAGCGGCGCCCAGCCCATCTCGTGGCCCACGGCACAGGTCCGGCCCGCGGCCGTGATCAGCGGCGGCGGCACCTGCCAGTCGCGCGGAAAGGCCCAGGCCCAGAGCCAGCTGTGGGTCTCGTGGTTCCACGACGCGACGAGGCCATACTCGGCGAACCAGCTCCGCCCCGAGACGGTGGTGACCTTGAAGAGCCCGTGGTCGGGAAACACCTCCCACGCGCCGCCGTTCTCGGAGAGGCCGAAGTCGCGATAGAGCCGCGGCAGGCTGGCGTGATAGCCCGCGCCCACCCATTTCAGCGTGTCGGCGAAATCCTCCGTGCGGGGCAGTTCCCGCGCGGTGTTGCTTTCGTGGCACCACGACCAGATGCCCTCGCCCCGGTAGCTGCCCGGTTCCTCGCGACCGACCCCCTCCGGGTCGCGGCCGATGCGGATCTTGTCGGACCGTCTCATGCGCAACCTCCATCGCCGTGACAAGGCCAAGGCTGCGCCCGCTTTCCGGCAGGAGTTTGGCGGCAAGCGGGAAACAATCGAGCGCTTGCGACGAATACGATCCCGTTCTCATGGTCTTTCCCCCGGTCCCTGCCCCACCACCGAGCCGATCGGGCCGAAGACCGGCTGGCTCTGGTCGGGGGCGGCGGATTTCTCGAGCCGCACGCGCAGGTCGAACCAGGCCGCCTGCCCGGTGACCGGGTCGGCGTTGGCCCAGCGCAGCCCGTCGCCGCGTGCGGGCAGAAGCTCGTGGATGACGTGGTTCAGCAGGAACCCCTTCGTGGCCTCGGGGGCATCGGCATCCAGCGCCCACGCCCCCTTGCGCTTGCCGATGGCGTTCCATGTCCAGACCGTGTCCTTGTTGAGCGCCGCCATGTGCGCGGCGGGCACGGTGATCTCGCCGTGGCTCGAGACGCCCCGGACCCAGCCGCCGGCGGACAGCGCCAGCCGCTCCCACCAGAAGGTCGGCAGGTAGAGCGGATTGACCCCGTGGATCTGCCGCAGCCACGCGTTCTGGCTGCCCCACGAATGATACATCGCCATGGGCCGCTGGGTGATCGCGTGCACGGGATACTCGGCCGGGTCCTCGAAGGCGTCCGACATCGGCGCGTACCAGACCGGCAGCGGGTCCAGCGTGCTGCGGATGCGGCCGCGCAGGTGCTCGGGCGGCTGCCGGGGCCCCTGCCCCTCGGCGGCAAGCTGGAACCGGCGGAGCGGCTCGGACCAGAGCTGGATCAGATAGGGCTGCGGCTTGTCGAGCAGCCCGAAGGCCACGGCCCAGTCCTGATAGGCGCGGTTCCACGGCTTGTAATAGGCGGCCTCGGGCGGGATATGCTCGGCGTGGAAGCCGCCGTTGGCGATGTAGCTGTCGAGCTGCGCGGCGTTCGGCCCGCCCCTGCCGTGGGTCAGCCCGTGCGGCCCCATGCGCCAGCCCGTCAGCGGCCCGATGCCCGGCTTGCGCTCGTGGTTGACGATGTAGTCGGCGTAATCGGCATAGGTGGCGCTGCCGTCGGCGTTGGTCATGCCGGGCAGCCCGAGCCGCGCGCCCAGGTCCAGCAGCACCGACTGGAACGCCCGCACGTCGCGGTCGGGCGCGATCACCGGCCAGCGAATCGCATCCGCCGCGGCCTCGGGCTCCGAGATCGGGCGGTCGAGCAGCGAGATGCAGTCGTGCCGCTCGAGATAGGTGGTGTCGGGCAGGATCAGGTCGGCATAGGCCACCATCTCCGAGCTGTAGGCGTCGGAATAGATGATGCGCGGGATGACATATTCGCCGTCCTCGTCCTGCGCGGTCAGCATCTCCATCGTGCCGCGCGTGTTCATCGACGAGTTCCACGCCATGTTGGCCATGTAGAGGAACAGCGTGTCGATGCGGTAGGGATCGCCCGCCGCGGCGTTCGAGATCACCATGTGCATCAGCCCGTGCGGCGACAGCGGGGTCTCCCACGTAAAGGCCTTGTCGATTCGGACGGGGCTGCCGTCGTCCTTCAGCGCCAGATCCTCTGGGCCCAGCGGGTAGCCGAGGTGCGGCCCGTCCAGCGGCTGGCCGGGGGTGGCGCGGAAATGCGGACGCGGGTGGGCCTCGGCGGGCTTGGGATAGGGCGGCTTGAAGCGGAAGCTGCCGGGGGTCTCGACCGCACCGAGCAGGCTTTGCAGCAGGTGCAGCGCCCGGCAGGTCTGGAAGCCGTTGGCATGGGCCGAGATGCCGCGCATGGCGTGCACCGCCACCGGGCGGCCCGGCATGGTGCGGTGCTCCTTGCCGCGGAAATCGGTCCATGGCCGGTCCAGCACCACCGGCGCGTCAAAGGCGGCACGGGCGAGCTCGGCCGCCACCCGCCGGATCTGGTCGGGGGCGATGCCGCAGCGCTCGGCCACCTTCTCGGGCGCATAGGCCGGAGCGAGGTAGCGTTCGGCGATATCGAACATCGCCGCGCGGTGGGTGATCCCGGCGCGGCGCAGGCGACCGCGCAGGTCGGGCTCCACCCCTTCGGCATCCCACGGCGCGGCCTTGCCGCTGTGCCGGTCGATGACCAGCGGCCGGCCCTCCTCGTCGCGCAGGAAGAGCCCGTAGTCCGGAGACCTGGGATCGCTGTCCAGCAGAACCGGCGCGTTGGTGAACCGCGCGAGGAACTCGAGGTCGATCTTCCCCGCCCGCAGAAGCTCGTGCACCAGCGACAGGATGAAGAGCCCGTCGGTGCCCGGCGTGATCCCCACCCATTCGTCGGCGATGGCGTTGTAGCCCGAGCGAATCGGGTTCACGCCGACGATTTTCGCGCCACGCTCCTTCAGCCGTGCCAGCCCCAGCTTGATCGGGTTGCTGTCGTGGTCCTCGGCCACACCGAAGAGCAGCAGCAGGCGCGCGTGCTCCCAGTCGGGCGCGCCGAACTCCCAGAACGAGCCGCCCAGCGTATAGATCCCCGCCGCCGCCATGTTGACCGAGCAGAACCCGCCATGCGCCGCGAAATTGGGCGTGCCGAACTGCTGCGCCCACCAGCCGGTGAAGCTTTGCGACTGGTCTCGCCCGGTGAAGAAGGCGAGCTTCTCGGGCGCCGTCTCGCGCAGGGGCTTCAGCCAAGACACCGCGGTGGCGAGCGCCTCTTCCCAGCTGATCTCCTCGAAGGTGCCCGACCCGCGCGGCCCGACCCGGCGCAGCGGCGCCCGCAGGCGTGCCGGAGAGGTCG
>PALD01000015.1 GCA_002710685.1 Cytophagaceae bacterium
GGCATTTTTACAGCTATATATTGTCCCTCCAAAAAGAAGAAGAACCAGAACGCTTTTTAAAATATTTTTTTTCATGATGGTTAAGATTGATTATGCATTATTATAGATGTCCTTAAAAGTTCATTAATCTAACGTCACCCTTAAGGTGTTTCAGGGTCTCACCAGATAATTCATTAGTCATCAGACTTAAGATGTGGTGTTGAAACAAGTTCAACATGACCAAAAAAATATTAGGACTAATCACAGGTATCAGGGTTATGCATTGAGTTTATAAGTGAGACCTAATTCTAGTCCGCGTAATTCCGCAAGTCCTTTTAAACGACCAATTAACGAATAGCCAGGATACTGTTCTTTATCACCTTCCATACTAAAAAGGAATCCGTGATCGGGTCGCATAGGCAGGCTAATATTTCTTTCCTGCATAAGCAGAATGAGTTTTTCTACGACAGCTTCCATAGGATTATCGCCATTTAAGTGCTCAGATTCCCGAAAAATGCCGTCATTTTCCCGTTTTACGTTACGTAAATGCAGAAAATGAATGCGATCACCATAATTATCGATCACTCTTGTTAGATTATTATCAGGTTGCGCACCCAGGGAACCTGTACAGTAGCAGAGTCCGTTGGCATTTACAGGCACTGCTTCAAAGATTTTTTTAAGATCTTCTTCTGTACACACAACTCGTGGCAAACCTAAAACCGAAAACGGCGGATCATCAGGATGAATGGCGAGTTTTACACCCAATTCTTCGGCTACAGGAGCAACCTCAGAAAGGAAATAAATTAGATTTTCGCGCAGCTTATCGTCATTGATATCTTTGTAATTATCAAGCAAAGCCAAAATTTCTTCCGCAGTAAAATTGACCGTACTTCCCGGTAATCCCAGAAGTACATTTCTGAACAATGTTTCCTTTTCTTCCTGTGATAATTTTTCGCCGTAGGCTAAAGCTTCTTGCTTCTTTTCATCAGAATAATCATTCTCTGCATTTGGGCGTTTAAGCAAAAACACATCAAAATAAATGAACGCTTTCGGGTTATACAGCAGTGCTTTTGTGCCATCAGGATTAAGATGCGCGTGATGCGTACGCACCCAGTCTAAAATGGGCATAAAGTTATAAGTCACCACTTTTAAGCCGCATTCTGCGATATTTTGCAGGCTGATCTTATAATTTTCAATGTACCTTTTATAATCACCCAGACCTCGTTTTATATCTTCATGCACAGGGAGACTTTCTATTACAGTCCATCCCATCCCGGCGTTGCGTACCATTTGCTGCCGTTCTTTTATGTCATCAACCGTCCAGACTTCTCCCACAGGAATCTGGTGAAGTGCCGTAACAGTACCGGTCACTCCCGCCTGTCTGATGTCTGTTAACTTGATCGTGTCCTGAGGACCAAACCACCGCATGGTTTGCTGCATCTTAATCATACTTTTTTCGTTTTAAAAACCAATACTATTACCGCCGTCTACCGGCATTACAATACCTGTGGTAAATTTGGCTTCGTTTGAAGCGAGATAATAAACTGCATCTGCAATATCTTCCGGCTCACCCATTTTACCCATAGGTGTTCTTGAAAATACTTTGTTTTTACGCTCAGGGTCGCTGTCTAAAGCGGTTGCTGTCATAGGTGTTTTGATAAATCCCGGAGCCACACAGTTCACGCGGATGTCATATTGCGCAAGATCTACAGCCATAGACCGGGTCATACCCTCTATCGCAGTTTTGCTGGCAGAATAGGCTATCACTTTTGGTATACCATATTGCGCAGCCATAGAACTGATATTCACAATGCTACCACCGCCGTTGTCTTTCATGATTTTAACCACCTCTCGGCTTATCACAAAAACACTGGTAATATTTGTATGAATGATCTTGGTGAAATCATCATTTGTAACTTCGGTAAATTCCTTTTTCATATTGATGCCCGCATTGTTTACAAGCACATCTATCTGCCCTTCGGCTTCTGCTATTTTGTGCACCATCTCAGGAATTGCTTCCAGGTCTGTAAGATCAAAAAGTACAGGTATCGCATTGGGACCCATTTCCTGGCAAGCGTTTAAAGTCTTTTCTTCACTGCGCCCAATTACATAGGTTTTATAATTGTTATCGCAGAATTTTTTAGCAGTTGCGTAACCAAGTCCGCTATTACCGCCGGTTACTATAGCTATTTTCGTCATTATATAATTTTAGTTAGTTTGTTCGTTTTTTTAATCCCATTGTGGTCGTATTCCCGGTGAAAACGGAAATTTTAAAGATTCGTAATATTCAAGAGCATGAGCCGGTTTCTCAACTCCTTCTGGTAAAGGCATTCCTGCATATTGTTGAAAATACAACAAGCACGCATCACGCCACCATTTCGCTTCTTTTAATTGAATATCAAGCAGCATGCTCACTTCTTCAAAACGCTGAGTATCTACATAAGCTTTCATTTCGCTCCATGTATCTTTCATCTGCTCTACCTCTTCTACTCCTTGTTGGTATTTATGCGCAATTCCGTTCCATAAGGTTTCGCCGTTTTTCAGTTTATAATCCCATGGTAAATGATGAAACCATAACAATAGATTTTCAGGCGTAGTTTTAGGATCGTCAAATTGCTTAGCGATTTCATCAGCATACTGTGCGGTGGCTTTACTCCCTGTTTTAGAACGATTAAAGCCTATACCCAGGCTATCAGCTTTATGATAGTAAACAGGATTCCATTCTGGTCGTGACAGATTACTCACCCAAGGTCCCGGCCCGTAATGATGCCCGGTATTCATGATATGATGTAGTCCTAACGGAGTCATATAATTAACCACCGCTTCCCGTGATTCTATCAACAGATCTTCCATAGGTTTTACAAACTCCTCTTTATTAGAAAAAGTTGCGCGCAACCATTCATCTGCTATTTTTTCTGAGCTCATTTCTGGATCCCAGGCGAGTCTTCCAAAGCCGTACCAATTAGACTGACCAAAAATATGCCCGGTCCAATTAATAGCTGTACCTATATTGGCCACACCGGCCATACCGGTAATTTTCTTATTGTCAAGCGAGCCGTCAATTACTTTTGCTACTGTTGAGCCTTTTCCTTTTCTATAGGTATCTGCTTCGAGCACTTCTTCAAAAAGCTTTGGCAGAAAGACCAGATTTGTACTTTGACCTAAATATTCCTGAGTGATCTGAAATTCCATCATCAGGTTAGTTTTTGGCATTGCGCCAAACATAGGATGAAACGGTTCACGCGGTTGAAAATCTATCGCCCCGTTTTTTACCTGAATTAATACGTTGTCACGAAATTTCCCATCAAAAGGCACAAACTCGCTATACGCCTGTTTTGCACGATCTGTAGGATCATGTTCTGAATAAACGAAAGCTCGCCACATCACAATTCCGCCGAAAGGCTTAACCGCATCTGCCAGCATATTTGCGCCGTCTACATGTGTGCGATCATAATTCTGTGGCCCAGGTTGCCCTTCAGAATTAGCTTTTACGAGAAATCCGCCGAAATCCGGCACATATTCATAAATTTCTTTTGTCTTTTCTTTCCACCAGTTTTGCACATCAGCATCAAGTGGATCTGCTGTTTTTAAACCGCCTATTTCAAGCGGTGCCGAAAAGCGTGCTGTTAAATAGACTTTTATGCCATACGGGCGAAAAACATCTGCTAATGCCTTTACTTTTTCCAGATACTGCGGAGTAAGCACCAGCGCATTTGCATTTACGTTTGTGAGCACCGTTCCGTTAATTCCTATTGAAGCATTGGCACGTGCGTAATCTATGTAACGCTGATCGATATATTCCGGAAGTTTGTGCCAGTCCCAAATCGAAAAACCGGCGTAACCGCGCTCTACCGTTCTATCCAGATTATCCCAGTGATTTAAAACTCGCAGGTCGATTTTTGGCGCGTCAGCGAGGTTTATGGCAGATAAATCCCGATTTTCCTGCATAAGCATCAATAACCTGAAAGTCCCATACAAAATCCCCAGATCGTTGTTTGCGGTAACGAGAAGCGTATTATTTCCGTTTTGTTTAAGTGTCCTTATTATAAAGCCATCTTTTCCCAAGTTTTCAAGTTGGCTTTTTACAGCTTCAGCAAGTGTTTCATTTAAACTACCGGCGGTTGCAATTACAGTAGTGTTATCTGCAGAGAATTTTTCGCTTAAAGCGAAATCTGCACCCAGCATTCCTGCCAGCCCACGTTTCAATTCATCCTGAGCGATTGCAATTGTTGCATTGCCATCATTAAAATAAACCGACTCAAATTGTTGTCGATACTGACTCGCTACTTTTTCATTATCGATAGGCGCATATCTTAACCACAGATCATAACCATTAGAAGCAAAACCAGCCGCAATCACAAAGAAGTAGGCAAAAACCGAGAATATTATATGTCTGCGTTTCAAATTATATATTTTAAATTTCGAAATCGATTGAAAAATCGGGTGAAAAATGGCAAAAATCGACCTTTATCATCCAATAATTAACCAAATATAGCTAACCTCAACAAATTATCAACGCAATCGATTGCATTTGTTGTTAAATTATGTGACATTTGATTATCGCTTAGCAAAAATCAACTTTTCTCAACCTACTAATCTATGAAAAAAACGCTATTCTGTCTGTTAGGAAGTTTTCTTCTCCTCCTATCCTGCGACACCAAAAAACAGTCGGAAAAAGGTGATCTCGCCTATAATTTTTCAACAAATACCTCAGCACCCGACTTTCCGTTTTATGACACTTCGCTTTCAATAGATGAGCGGGTGAACGATCTTATCTCGCGTCTTTCTTTAGAAGAGAAAGCGATGCAAATGACGCATAACACACCAGCGATTGAACGGCTGGGAATTCCGCCTTACAGTTACTGGAATGAGGCTTTACATGGTGTAGGCCGCGGTGGTATCGCAACGGTTTTTCCTCAGGCAATAGGCTTAGGCGCCACTTTTGACAGTGATTTGGCTTTTAGGGTTTCATCTGCAATTTCAGATGAGGCACGTGCTATGCATAATGCTGCTAAAGCGAAAGGTTATTATAAACAATACGGCGGACTCACATTCTGGACGCCTAATATTAATATATTCCGCGATCCTCGTTGGGGACGCGGTCAGGAAACTTACGGCGAAGATCCTTACCTCACTTCTATTTTAGGAACTTCGTTTGTAAAAGGATTGCAGGGCGACAATGATAAATATTTAAAAACTGCCGCTTGCGCGAAACATTTTGCGGTACATAGCGGTCCTGAAAAATTGCGTCATGAGTTTGATGCCGTGGCTTCTAAAAAAGACATGTGGGAAACTTATCTGCCTGCTTTTGAAGCACTGATAGAAGATGCGCATGTAGAAGCTGTGATGTGCGCTTATAACAGCACAAATGGCGAACCTTGTTGCGCCAATAAGTATTTAATCTCTGATGTATTAAGAGACAAATGGAATTTTAAAGGGCATGTACTTAGCGATTGCGGAGCTATACAAGATCTGTACAATCAGGAAAATGGCCACGGTACTGTGCAAACAAAAGCTGAAGCAGCAGCACTTGCCGTAAACAGCGGCGTTAGTCTAAACTGTGGTGATACTTATCCTGCGCTGCCGGAAGCTGTAGAAAAAGGCTTTATTACGGAAGAGAAAATTGACGAAGAACTTGCCATTTTATTACATACGCGATTTAAACTAGGTTTATTTGATCCTGCCGGAAGCAACCCGTATGATAATATTTCTGGCGATGTGGTTAATAGTGAGGAGCACAGAGCTCTTGCTAAAGAAGTAGCACAAAAAGGAATTGTCTTATTAAAGAATAACGGCACGCTTCCGCTGAAAAAGGATTTATCTAAATACTTTGTAACCGGCCCAAATGCTGCAAATACAGATATTTTATTGGGTAATTATTACGGTGTCAACCCTAAGCTTGTAACTGTACTAGAAGGTATTGCCGCAAAAGTTGACCCGGCAAGCCAGTTGCAATATCGCATTGGCGCACTACTTGATCGCGATGCTGTAAATCCTATCGACTGGGCTTCAGGAAATGCGGGGAACAGCGATGCTACAATCGCAGTCCTGGGAATTTCAAGCCTACTGGAAGGAGAAGAAGGAGAATCACTGTCATCAGCTACTTTTGGTGATCGTCTTGATTATAATATTCCGCAGAATCAAATTGATTACCTGCAGAAATTACGCAATGCAGCAGGAGATAAACCTGTCATCGCAGTGGTTACAGGCGGCAGCCCAATGAATTTAGCCAAAATAGATGAACTGGCAGATGCTGTTCTTTTAGTGTGGTATCCCGGTGAAGAAGGCGGTACTGCAGTGGCAGATATTCTCTTTGGTGATATTTCGCCATCAGGCAGACTACCTATTACATTTCCAAAATCTTTAGATCAATTGCCTGCCTATGAAGATTACACCATGAAAGGCAGAACCTATAAATATATGAATGCAGAGCCGCTTTACCCGTTTGGCTATGGATTGAGCTACACGACATTCTCTTATTCACAACCTGAAGTCTCTGCAACCACATTTTCAAAAGACGAAACGCCAACTGTAAAGGTTACTGTTACAAATACCGGCAAAACAAAGGGAGATGAAGTGGTACAATTGTATGTTATCGATGTAAAAGCTTCGGTAGATGTACCCAACTTTCAATTGTACGGAACAAAACGTATTACATTAGAACCCGGAGCTGCTCAGGAAGTTTCTTTTAAGATCACGCCGCACATGCTCGAGCTGGTCAATAATGACGGGGAGCGTGTTCTGGAAAACGGAGATTTTAAAATTTACATTGGCGGGTCAAGCCCCATGCCCAGAAGTTTTGACCTGGGAGCGCCAAAAATGGCCGAAACAACCCTTAAATTGCAATAAGCACTTATACTTACAGATGATGGAGACGACAAGTTTTATTCATGATGATTTTCTTTTGGAAAACGAAACCGCCAAAGCATTATATCATGATTTTGCCAAACAACAACCTATTATAGATTACCATTGCCACCTTCCGCCGGATGAGATCGCAAATGACCGGAAGTTTGAAAATATGACGAAACTCTGGATAGAAGGCGATCATTATAAATGGCGTGCGATGCGCAGTCTGGGTGTGCCCGAAAAATTCATTACCGGAAAAAGTTCTGATAAAGAAAAGTTTGATAAATGGGCGTATACCATTCCGTATACCATGCGTAATCCACTTTTTCCCTGGAATCAACTGGAACTAAAACGGTATTTTAATGTTGACGAAATTTTGACTCCGGAGAACTCCTCTGTTATTTATGAGCATTGCAACAGCTTATTGCAAAAGCCTGAATTCTCTGCCCGCGGACTCATAAAACAAATGAACGTAAAGGTGGTTTGCACCACAGACGATCCGCTGGATGATCTGGCTCATCATAAAAAAATAGCAGAGTCTGACACTGATGTACAGGTTTTCCCCACTTTTAGACCAGACAGCCTGATTTTCATCGAAAAAGTTGACTTTACAGATTATCTTTCTACCCTTTCTCAGATTACAGATATTGAGATCACCGATGTGGAATCGCTGAAGGCAGCCATAAAAAAACGCATTGATTATTTTCATGAACATGGCTGCCGACTTTCAGATCACGGTTTGCCACATGCTTACGGTGAATTTTTCACTGAGGAAGAAATAAACAGTATTTTAAAAGACCGAATCGAGGAGAAAAACTTGTCTAAAAAGGAGGTTTTTAAGTATAAATCGGCGATTTTATACTATTTAGGCTGCTTTTATGCCGAAAAAGACTGGGCAATGCAATTGCACCTTGGCCCTATACGCGATACCAACAAGGCATTACTGGAAAAAATAGGAATAAATGCAGGTGTAGACAGTATTGGCGACTTTCAGCAAGCGGAACAATTGGCTCAATTTCTTAACAATCTCAATAACAACGGCAGTTTACCGAAAACCATTCTCTACAATTCAAATCCCGTAGACAATGAGGTTTTCGCCACAATGGCGGGTAATTTCAGCGGTGAAAATACAAAGGGAAAAGTTCAATTTGGCGCAGCTTGGTGGTTTTTAGATCAAAAAGATGGTATTACAGACCAGATAAACGCGCTTTCTAACATGGGCCTTTTAAGTTGCAGCATAGGAATGCTAACTGACAGTCGCAGTTTTGTGTCTTACCCGCGTCATGAATATTACAGGCGTATTTTGTGTAATATCTTAGGAAATGACATAGAAAAAGGAATTCTACCAAAAGATATGAAATGGTTTGGGAAGATTGTTGAAGACATTTGTTATAAAAATGCCAAAGAATATCTTAAATTTCCCAATATTATTTCGAAACAATTAAATAATGTCATCTAGCACTTCCGGTAAGAAATTAAAAAAAGTTGTAACATTTGGTGAGGTTCTCCTTCGTTTGTCTCCTCCTGATAATCTTCGTTTAAGTCAGGCAGATACTTTTTCTGCTGTTTATGGCGGGAGCGAATTAAACGTTGCCATATCACTTGCAAATTTTGGTTTGCCTGTAGATTTCGTAACACGTTTACCAGAAAACAAATTAGCCAAAAGTGCCGTGATGGAAATGCACAAATATGGTGTTTCTTCAGAAAATATAGTTTATGGCGGGGATCGCTTAGGTCTTTATTTTATTGAAGTAGGCGCCGGCTTACGCGGAAGCAGCGTTGTTTATGACAGGCAGTTTTCGGCAATGACAACGATTGAAAAAGGAATGATTAATTGGGAAGAAGTATTTGCAGATGCGCAGTGGTTTCACTGGTCTGGGATTACGGCTGGTATTTCAAATTCTGCGGCAGAAGTTTGCTCTGAAGCTATTGAAGTTGCAGAAAAAATGGGCTTAACCATTTCTACAGATTTCAATTACAGAGCCAATTTGTGGAAGTATGATAAGAGTCCGCAGGAAATTATGGAACCCATGATAGCCAAATGCGATGTTGTTTTAGCTGGAGAATATGCCTGCGCTCAATATTTTGGCATCAAACCTATTCACTCACATGTACATCAATCACTCGCACAACAACTTGAAAGCAGGTTCCCGAAATTAAAATATGTTGCGATAACGCATCGCGAAATGATTAGTGCCACACATAATAAATGGTCTGCTGTTCTTTATAATAAAAAAGAGGAGTTATTACATTCAACGGTTTATGATATAACTGATATTGTAGATCGTATAGGCGCGGGAGATAGCTTTATGGCAGGCTTGATCTATGGGCTGATCGCGCTTGATGATGATCATAAAGCACTTGATTTTGCAGTGGCTGCATCTGCTTTAAAACATACCATTTACGGTGATGCAAATCTTGCTTCTGTAGAAGAAGTAGAAAATCTTACCAGCGGAGATCTTGGTGGGTTAGTTAAAAGATAATTTGAATAAAATAATAGCTGGTTATTAGCAGAATTATGGAATATACAAGAATAGAAGTTGCTTTAAAGATGGAAGAAATTGGATTTGTGCCTCTTTTCTATCATGCTGATGCTGAAATTGCAAAAAATGTGGTGAAGGCCTGTTATGATGGCGGTGCCCGGCTATTAGAATTTACGCACAGAGGGCTTTTTGCCCAAGATGTTTTTCATAAATTAAGCACCTATTGCGCTCAGGAATGTCCTGAAATGATATTAGGCGTAGGCTCTGTTACAGATGCGGCCACCGCATCGTTGTATATGAACATGGGTGCTCAATTTATCGTTACTCCGGTTTTCAGGGAAGACATTGCCAGGGTTTGTAACCGCAAAAAAATTCTATGGGCACCAGGCTGTGGCTCTCTTACAGAGATTGCCACAGCAGAAGAACTTGGTTGTGAAATCGTAAAATTATTCCCGGGAGCTATTTATGGACCTGAGTTTGTAAAAGCTGTAAAAGCAC
The DNA here is from genome assembly GCA_002710685.1 of Cytophagaceae bacterium. Classification (GTDB taxonomy): domain Bacteria; phylum Bacteroidota; class Bacteroidia; order Flavobacteriales; family Flavobacteriaceae; genus Leeuwenhoekiella. Next base: position 9,810 of record PALD01000015.1, read on the forward strand.
CTCAACCATGGACTAAAATTATGCCTACAGGAGGTGTAAATGCAACTAGAGAAAATTTAACAGATTGGTTTAAAGCTGGTGTAACCTGTGTGGGTTTAGGGTCTCAGCTAATTACCAAAGAAATAGTCAACAAGGCCGATTACGCATCTCTTACTGAAAAAACAAAAGAGGTCCTCGCTATCATAAAAGAGATCAAGAAGGCATGAAATTAAAGTTCTTCTTGATTCCATGTATATTATTGCTGCTTTTTTCCTGTGAAAAAGCTACCGATACGAAAACGATTAAGTTAGCACACAGCTTAAGCACTAATCACCCTGTGCATGAAGCAATGGTTTATCTGGCAGATCGAGTGGCTGAAAATTCAGATGGAAAATTACAAATTGAAATATATCCTAATAGTCAGTTAGGCTCTGAAAGACAATGTCTTGAACTGCTGCAAATTGGCAGTTTAGGGATGACCAAAGTTTCAGCCGCGGTTATGGAGAACTTTTCGCCTGACTTAAAGGTTTTTGGCTATCCTTATCTTTTTAGAGATAATGAGCATCGATTTAAAGTTTATGATGGGCCTATAGGTCAAAAATTGCTGCTTGAGGGTGAAGAATATTGGCTACGTGGTCTCACCTATTTTGATGCCGGAAATCGCTCTTTTTACACGAAAAACACCGAAATTGATAAACCTTCTGATCTTGAAGGTTTAAAAATAAGAGTGATGCAAAGTCCCACAGCTATTAACCTCGTTAAAAGTTTTGGCGGTGCTCCTACTCCTATTTCATGGGGAGAATTATATACAGGACTACAACAAGGAGTTGTGGATGGGGCTGAGAATAATTTGCCCAGTTTTTACACCTCAAAACATTATGAAGTCTGTAAATATTTAACGTTGAATGAGCATACTGCAATCCCTGATATTCTGGTGATAAGCACAATAATCTGGAAAGATCTAAATGCTGATGAAAGAAAATGGCTAACTGATGCTGTGGCAGATGCTACTGTTTACGAACGCAAATTGTGGCACGAATCAGAAATTGAGGCACTTGACGCTATAAAAAAAGCTGGCGTTCATGTTACATATCCAGACAAGGAATTGTTTAAAGAAAAATCTGATCAGATTTTTCTTTAAACAATTCCTTGTCTGGATATGTAACATGAACGCCAGCTTTTTTTATAGCGTCAAGTGCCTCAATTTCTGATTCGTGCCACAATTTGCGTTCGTAAACAGTAGCATCTGCCACAGCATCAGTTAGCCATTTTCTTTCATCAGCATTTAGATCTTTCCAGATTATTGTGCTTATCACCAGAATATCAGGGATTGCAGTATGCTCATTCAACGTTAAATATTTACAGACTTCATAATGTTTTGAGGTGTAAAAACTGGGCAAATTATTCTCAGCCCCATCCACAACTCCTTGTTGTAGTCCTGTATATAATTCTCCCCATGAAATAGGAGTAGGAGCACCGCCAAAACTTTTAACGAGGTTAATAGCTGTGGGACTTTGCATCACTCTTATTTTTAAACCTTCAAGATCAGAAGGTTTATCAATTTCGGTGTTTTTCGTGTAAAAAGAGCGATTTCCGGCATCAAAATAGGTGAGACCACGTAGCCAATATTCTTCACCCTCAAGCAGCAATTTTTGACCTATAGGCCCATCATAAACTTTAAATCGATGCTCATTATCTCTAAAAAGATAAGGATAGCCAAAAACCTTTAAGTCAGGCGAAAAGTTCTCCATAACCGCGGCTGAAACTTTGGTCATCCCTAAACTGCCAATTTGCAGCAGTTCAAGACATTGTCTTTCAGAGCCTAACTGACTATTAGGATATATTTCAATTTGTAATTTTCCATCTGAATTTTCAGCCACTCGATCTGCCAGATAAACCATTGCTTCATGCACAGGGTGATTAGTGCTTAAGCTGTGTGCTAACTTAATCGTTTTCGTATCGGTAGCTTTTTCACAGGAAAAAAGCAGCAATAATATACATGGAATCAAGAAGAACTTTAATTTCATGCCTTCTTGATCTCTTTTATGATAGCGAGGACCTCTTTTGTTTTTTCAGTAAGAGATGCGTAATCGGCCTTGTTGACTATTTCTTTGGTAATTAGCTGAGACCCTAAACCCACACAGGTTACACCAGCTTTAAACCAATCTGTTAAATTTTCTCTAGTTGCATTTACACCTCCTGTAGGCATAATTTTAGTCCATGGTTGAGGTGCTTTTACAGCTTTTACAAACTCAGGTCCATAAATAGCTCCCGGGAATAATTTTACGATTTCACAACCAAGTTCTTCTGCTGTGGCAATCTCTGTAAGAGAGCCACAGCCTGGTGCCCATAGAATTTTTTTGCGGTTACAAACCCTGGCAATGTCTTCCCTGAAAACCGGAGTAACGATAAATTGAGCACCCATGTTCATATACAACGATGCGGTGGCCGCATCTGTAACAGAGCCTACGCCTAATATCATTTCAGGACATTCCTGAGCGCAATAGGTGCTTAATTTATGAAAAACATCTTGGGCAAAAAGCCCTCTGTGCGTAAATTCTAATAGCCGGGCACCGCCATCATAACAGGCCTTCACCACATTTTTTGCAATTTCAGCATCAGCATGATAGAAAAGAGGCACAAATCCAATTTCTTCCATCTTTAAAGCAACTTCTATTCTTGTATATTCCATAATTCTGCTAATAACCAGCTATTATTTTATTCAAATTATCTTTTAACTAACCCACCAAGATCTCCGCTGGTAAGATTTTCTACTTCTTCTACAGAAGCAAGATTTGCATCACCGTAAATGGTATGTTTTAAAGCAGATGCAGCCACTGCAAAATCAAGTGCTTTATGATCATCATCAAGCGCGATCAGCCCATAGATCAAGCCTGCCATAAAGCTATCTCCCGCGCCTATACGATCTACAATATCAGTTATATCATAAACCGTTGAATGTAATAACTCCTCTTTTTTATTATAAAGAACAGCAGACCATTTATTATGTGTGGCACTAATCATTTCGCGATGCGTTATCGCAACATATTTTAATTTCGGGAACCTGCTTTCAAGTTGTTGTGCGAGTGATTGATGTACATGTGAGTGAATAGGTTTGATGCCAAAATATTGAGCGCAGGCATATTCTCCAGCTAAAACAACATCGCATTTGGCTATCATGGGTTCCATAATTTCCTGCGGACTCTTATCATACTTCCACAAATTGGCTCTGTAATTGAAATCTGTAGAAATGGTTAAGCCCATTTTTTCTGCAACTTCAATAGCTTCAGAGCAAACTTCTGCCGCAGAATTTGAAATACCAGCCGTAATCCCAGACCAGTGAAACCACTGCGCATCTGCAAATACTTCTTCCCAATTAATCATTCCTTTTTCAATCGTTGTCATTGCCGAAAACTGCCTGTCATAAACAACGCTGCTTCCGCGTAAGCCGGCGCCTACTTCAATAAAATAAAGACCTAAGCGATCCCCGCCATAAACTATATTTTCTGAAGAAACACCATATTTGTGCATTTCCATCACGGCACTTTTGGCTAATTTGTTTTCTGGTAAACGTGTTACGAAATCTACAGGCAAACCAAAATTTGCAAGTGATATGGCAACGTTTAATTCGCTCCCGCCATAAACAGCAGAAAAAGTATCTGCCTGACTTAAACGAAGATTATCAGGAGGAGACAAACGAAGGAGAACCTCACCAAATGTTACAACTTTTTTTAATTTCTTACCGGAAGTGCTAGATGACATTATTTAATTGTTTCGAAATAATATTGGGAAATTTAAGATATTCTTTGGCATTTTTATAACAAATGTCTTCAACAATCTTCCCAAACCATTTCATATCTTTTGGTAGAATTCCTTTTTCTATGTCATTTCCTAAGATATTACACAAAATACGCCTGTAATATTCATGACGCGGGTAAGACACAAAACTGCGACTGTCAGTTAGCATTCCTATGCTGCAACTTAAAAGGCCCATGTTAGAAAGCGCGTTTATCTGGTCTGTAATACCATCTTTTTGATCTAAAAACCACCAAGCTGCGCCAAATTGAACTTTTCCCTTTGTATTTTCACCGCTGAAATTACCCGCCATTGTGGCGAAAACCTCATTGTCTACGGGATTTGAATTGTAGAGAATGGTTTTCGGTAAACTGCCGTTGTTATTGAGATTGTTAAGAAATTGAGCCAATTGTTCCGCTTGCTGAAAGTCGCCAATACTGTCTACACCTGCATTTATTCCTATTTTTTCCAGTAATGCCTTGTTGGTATCGCGTATAGGGCCAAGGTGCAATTGCATTGCCCAGTCTTTTTCGGCATAAAAGCAGCCTAAATAGTATAAAATCGCCGATTTATACTTAAAAACCTCCTTTTTAGACAAGTTTTTCTCCTCGATTCGGTCTTTTAAAATACTGTTTATTTCTTCCTCAGTGAAAAATTCACCGTAAGCATGTGGCAAACCGTGATCTGAAAGTCGGCAGCCATGTTCATGAAAATAATCAATGCGTTTTTTTATGGCTGCCTTCAGCGATTCCACATCGGTGATCTCAATATCTGTAATCTGAGAAAGGGTAGAAAGATAATCTGTAAAGTCAACTTTTTCGATGAAAATCAGGCTGTCTGGTCTAAAAGTGGGGAAAACCTGTACATCAGTGTCAGACTCTGCTATTTTTTTATGATGAGCCAGATCATCCAGCGGATCGTCTGTGGTGCAAACCACCTTTACGTTCATTTGTTTTATGAGTCCGCGGGCAGAGAATTCAGGCTTTTGCAATAAGCTGTTGCAATGCTCATAAATAACAGAGGAGTTCTCCGGAGTCAAAATTTCGTCAACATTAAAATACCGTTTTAGTTCCAGTTGATTCCAGGGAAAAAGTGGATTACGCATGGTATACGGAATGGTATACGCCCATTTATCAAACTTTTCTTTATCAGAACTTTTTCCGGTAATGAATTTTTCGGGCACACCCAGACTGCGCATCGCACGCCATTTATAATGATCGCCTTCTATCCAGAGTTTCGTCATATTTTCAAACTTCCGGTCATTTGCGATCTCATCCGGCGGAAGGTGGCAATGGTAATCTATAATAGGTTGTTGTTTGGCAAAATCATGATATAATGCTTTGGCGGTTTCGTTTTCCAAAAGAAAATCATCATGAATAAAACTTGTCGTCTCCATCATCTGTAAGTATAAGTGCTTATTGCAATTTAAGGGTTGTTTCGGCCATTTTTGGCGCTCCCAGGTCAAAACTTCTGGGCATGGGGCTTGACCCGCCAATGTAAATTTTAAAATCTCCGTTTTCCAGAACACGCTCCCCGTCATTATTGACCAGCTCGAGCATGTGCGGCGTGATCTTAAAAGAAACTTCCTGAGCAGCTCCGGGTTCTAATGTAATACGTTTTGTTCCGTACAATTGAAAGTTGGGTACATCTACCGAAGCTTTTACATCGATAACATACAATTGTACCACTTCATCTCCCTTTGTTTTGCCGGTATTTGTAACAGTAACCTTTACAGTTGGCGTTTCGTCTTTTGAAAATGTGGTTGCAGAGACTTCAGGTTGTGAATAAGAGAATGTCGTGTAGCTCAATCCATAGCCAAACGGGTAAAGCGGCTCTGCATTCATATATTTATAGGTTCTGCCTTTCATGGTGTAATCTTCATAGGCAGGCAATTGATCTAAAGATTTTGGAAATGTAATAGGTAGTCTGCCTGATGGCGAAATATCACCAAAGAGAATATCTGCCACTGCAGTACCGCCTTCTTCACCGGGATACCACACTAAAAGAACAGCATCTGCCAGTTCATCTATTTTGGCTAAATTCATTGGGCTGCCGCCTGTAACCACTGCGATGACAGGTTTATCTCCTGCTGCATTGCGTAATTTCTGCAGGTAATCAATTTGATTCTGCGGAATATTATAATCAAGACGATCACCAAAAGTAGCTGATGACAGTGATTCTCCTTCTTCTCCTTCCAGTAGGCTTGAAATTCCCAGGACTGCGATTGTAGCATCGCTGTTCCCCGCATTTCCTGAAGCCCAGTCGATAGGATTTACAGCATCGCGATCAAGTAGTGCGCCAATGCGATATTGCAACTGGCTTGCCGGGTCAACTTTTGCGGCAATACCTTCTAGTACAGTTACAAGCTTAGGGTTGACACCGTAATAATTACCCAATAAAATATCTGTATTTGCAGCATTTGGGCCGGTTACAAAGTATTTAGATAAATCCTTTTTCAGCGGAAGCGTGCCGTTATTCTTTAATAAGACAATTCCTTTTTGTGCTACTTCTTTAGCAAGAGCTCTGTGCTCCTCACTATTAACCACATCGCCAGAAATATTATCATACGGGTTGCTTCCGGCAGGATCAAATAAACCTAGTTTAAATCGCGTATGTAATAAAATGGCAAGTTCTTCGTCAATTTTCTCTTCCGTAATAAAGCCTTTTTCTACAGCTTCCGGCAGCGCAGGATAAGTATCACCACAGTTTAGACTAACGCCGCTGTTTACGGCAAGTGCTGCTGCTTCAGCTTTTGTTTGCACAGTACCGTGGCCATTTTCCTGATTGTACAGATCTTGTATAGCTCCGCAATCGCTAAGTACATGCCCTTTAAAATTCCATTTGTCTCTTAATACATCAGAGATTAAATACTTATTGGCGCAACAAGGTTCGCCATTTGTGCTGTTATAAGCGCACATCACAGCTTCTACATGCGCATCTTCTATCAGTGCTTCAAAAGCAGGCAGATAAGTTTCCCACATGTCTTTTTTAGAAGCCACGGCATCAAACTCATGACGCAATTTTTCAGGACCGCTATGTACCGCAAAATGTTTCGCGCAAGCGGCAGTTTTTAAATATTTATCATTGTCGCCCTGCAATCCTTTTACAAACGAAGTTCCTAAAATAGAAGTGAGGTAAGGATCTTCGCCGTAAGTTTCCTGACCGCGTCCCCAACGAGGATCGCGGAATATATTAATATTAGGCGTCCAGAATGTGAGTCCGCCGTATTGTTTATAATAACCTTTCGCTTTAGCAGCATTATGCATAGCACGTGCCTCATCTGAAATTGCAGATGAAACCCTAAAAGCCAAATCACTGTCAAAAGTGGCGCCTAAGCCTATTGCCTGAGGAAAAACCGTTGCGATACCACCGCGGCCTACACCATGTAAAGCCTCATTCCAGTAACTGTAAGGCGGAATTCCCAGCCGTTCAATCGCTGGTGTGTTATGCGTCATTTGCATCGCTTTCTCTTCTAAAGAAAGACGCGAGATAAGATCGTTCACCCGCTCATCTATTGAAAGCGAAGTGTCATAAAACGGAAAGTCGGGTGCTGAGGTATTTGTTGAAAAATTATAGGCGAGATCACCTTTTTCCGACTGTTTTTTGGTGTCGCAGGATAGGAGGAGAAGAAAACTTCCTAACAGACAGAATAGCGTTTTTTTCATAGATTAGTAGGTTGAGAAAAGTTGATTTTTGCTAAGCGATAATCAAATGTCACATAATTTAACAACAAATGCAATCGATTGCGTTGATAATTTGTTGAGGTTAGCTATATTTGGTTAATTATTGGATGATAAAGGTCGATTTTTGCCATTTTTCACCCGATTTTTCAATCGATTTCGAAATTTAAAATATATAATTTGAAACGCAGACATATAATATTCTCGGTTTTTGCCTACTTCTTTGTGATTGCGGCTGGTTTTGCTTCTAATGGTTATGATCTGTGGTTAAGATATGCGCCTATCGATAATGAAAAAGTAGCGAGTCAGTATCGACAACAATTTGAGTCGGTTTATTTTAATGATGGCAATGCAACAATTGCAATCGCTCAGGATGAATTGAAACGTGGGCTGGCAGGAATGCTGGGTGCAGATTTCGCTTTAAGCGAAAAATTCTCTGCAGATAACACTACTGTAATTGCAACCGCCGGTAGTTTAAATGAAACACTTGCTGAAGCTGTAAAAAGCCAACTTGAAAACTTGGGAAAAGATGGCTTTATAATAAGGACACTTAAACAAAACGGAAATAATACGCTTCTCGTTACCGCAAACAACGATCTGGGGATTTTGTATGGGACTTTCAGGTTATTGATGCTTATGCAGGAAAATCGGGATTTATCTGCCATAAACCTCGCTGACGCGCCAAAAATCGACCTGCGAGTTTTAAATCACTGGGATAATCTGGATAGAACGGTAGAGCGCGGTTACGCCGGTTTTTCGATTTGGGACTGGCACAAACTTCCGGAATATATCGATCAGCGTTACATAGATTACGCACGTGCCAATGCTTCAATAGGAATTAACGGAACGGTGCTCACAAACGTAAATGCAAATGCGCTGGTGCTTACTCCGCAGTATCTGGAAAAAGTAAAGGCATTAGCAGATGTTTTTCGCCCGTATGGCATAAAAGTCTATTTAACAGCACGCTTTTCGGCACCGCTTGAAATAGGCGGTTTAAAAACAGCAGATCCACTTGATGCTGATGTGCAAAACTGGTGGAAAGAAAAGACAAAAGAAATTTATGAATATGTGCCGGATTTCGGCGGATTTCTCGTAAAAGCTAATTCTGAAGGGCAACCTGGGCCACAGAATTATGATCGCACACATGTAGACGGCGCAAATATGCTGGCAGATGCGGTTAAGCCTTTCGGCGGAATTGTGATGTGGCGAGCTTTCGTTTATTCAGAACATGATCCTACAGATCGTGCAAAACAGGCGTATAGCGAGTTTGTGCCTTTTGATGGGAAATTTCGTGACAACGTATTAATTCAGGTAAAAAACGGGGCGATAGATTTTCAACCGCGTGAACCGTTTCATCCTATGTTTGGCGCAATGCCAAAAACTAACCTGATGATGGAATTTCAGATCACTCAGGAATATTTAGGTCAAAGTACAAATCTGGTCTTTCTGCCAAAGCTTTTTGAAGAAGTGCTCGAAGCAGATACCTATAGAAAAGGAAAAGGCTCAACAGTAGCAAAAGTAATTGACGGCTCGCTTGACAATAAGAAAATTACCGGTATGGCCGGTGTGGCCAATATAGGTACAGCTATTAATTGGACCGGGCATATTTTTGGTCAGTCTAATTGGTACGGCTTTGGAAGACTCGCCTGGGATCCAGAAATGAGCTCAGAAAAAATAGCAGATGAATGGTTGCGCGCAACTTTTTCTAATAAAGAGGAGTTTGTAAAACCTATGGAAGATCTGTTGATAGAATCACGGGAAGCGGTGGTTAATTATATGACTCCGTTAGGACTACATCATATCATGAATACCGGGCATCATTACGGGCCGGGACCTTGGGTGAGTAATCTGTCACGACCAGAATGGAATCCTGTTTACTATCATAAAGCTGATAGCCTGGGTATAGGCTTTAATCGTTCTAAAACAGGGAGTAAAGCCACCGCACAGTATGCTGATGAAATCGCTAAGCAATTTGACGATCCTAAAACTACGCCTGAAAATCTATTGTTATGGTTTCATCATTTACCATGGGATTATAAACTGAAAAACGGCGAAACCTTATGGAACGGAATTGCGCATAAATACCAACAAGGAGTAGAAGAGGTAGAGCAGATGAAAGATACATGGAGCGAAATGAAAGCTTATGTAGATACTCAGCGTTTTGAAGAAGTGAGCATGCTGCTTGATATTCAATTAAAAGAAGCGAAATGGTGGCGTGATGCGTGCTTGTTGTATTTTCAACAATATGCAGGAATGCCTTTACCAGAAGGAGTTGAGAAACCGGCTCATGCTCTTGAATATTACGAATCTTTAAAATTTCCGTTTTCACCGGGAATACGACCACAATGGGATTAAAAAAACGAACAAACTAACTAAAATTATATAATGACGAAAATAGCTATAGTAACCGGCGGTAATAGCGGACTTGGTTACGCAACTGCTAAAAAATTCTGCGATAACAATTATAAAACCTATGTAATTGGGCGCAGTGAAGAAAAGACTTTAAACGCTTGCCAGGAAATGGGTCCCAATGCGATACCTGTACTTTTTGATCTTACAGACCTGGAAGCAATTCCTGAGATGGTGCACAAAATAGCAGAAGCCGAAGGGCAGATAGATGTGCTTGTAAACAATGCGGGCATCAATATGAAAAAGGAATTTACCGAAGTTACAAATGATGATTTCACCAAGATCATTCATACAAATATTACCAGTGTTTTTGTGATAAGCCGAGAGGTGGTTAAAATCATGAAAGACAACGGCGGTGGTAGCATTGTGAATATCAGTTCTATGGCTGCGCAATATGGTATACCAAAAGTGATAGCCTATTCTGCCAGCAAAACTGCGATAGAGGGTATGACCCGGTCTATGGCTGTAGATCTTGCGCAATATGACATCCGCGTGAACTGTGTGGCTCCGGGATTTATCAAAACACCTATGACAGCAACCGCTTTAGACAGCGACCCTGAGCGTAAAAACAAAGTATTTTCAAGAACACCTATGGGTAAAATGGGTGAGCCGGAAGATATTGCAGATGCAGTTTATTATCTCGCTTCAAACGAAGCCAAATTTACCACAGGTATTGTAATGCCGGTAGACGGCGGTAATAGTATTGGTTTTTAAAACGAAAAAAGTATGATTAAGATGCAGCAAACCATGCGGTGGTTTGGTCCTCAGGACACGATCAAGTTAACAGACATCAGACAGGCGGGAGTGACCGGTACTGTTACGGCACTTCACCAGATTCCTGTGGGAGAAGTCTGGACGGTTGATGACATAAAAGAACGGCAGCAAATGGTACGCAACGCCGGGATGGGATGGACTGTAATAGAAAGTCTCCCTGTGCATGAAGATATAAAACGAGGTCTGGGTGATTATAAAAGGTACATTGAAAATTATAAGATCAGCCTGCAAAATATCGCAGAATGCGGCTTAAAAGTGGTGACTTATAACTTTATGCCCATTTTAGACTGGGTGCGTACGCATCACGCGCATCTTAATCCTGATGGCACAAAAGCACTGCTGTATAACCCGAAAGCGTTCATTTATTTTGATGTGTTTTTGCTTAAACGCCCAAATGCAGAGAATGATTATTCTGATGAAAAGAAGCAAGAAGCTTTAGCCTACGGCGAAAAATTATCACAGGAAGAAAAGGAAACATTGTTCAGAAATGTACTTCTGGGATTACCGGGAAGTACGGTCAATTTTACTGCGGAAGAAATTTTGGCTTTGCTTGATAATTACAAAGATATCAATGACGATAAGCTGCGCGAAAATCTAATTTATTTCCTTTCTGAGGTTGCTCCTGTAGCCGAAGAATTGGGTGTAAAACTCGCCATTCATCCTGATGATCCGCCGTTTTCGGTTTTAGGTTTGCCACGAGTTGTGTGTACAGAAGAAGATCTTAAAAAAATCTTTGAAGCAGTGCCTGTAAATGCCAACGGACTCTGCTACTGTACAGGTTCCCTGGGTGCGCAACCTGATAATAATCTAACAAGAGTGATCGATAATTATGGTGATCGCATTCATTTTCTGCATTTACGTAACGTAAAACGGGAAAATGACGGCATTTTTCGGGAATCTGAGCACTTAAATGGCGATAATCCTATGGAAGCTGTCGTAGAAAAACTCATTCTGCTTATGCAGGAAAGAAATATTAGCCTGCCTATGCGACCCGATCACGGATTCCTTTTTAGTATGGAAGGTGATAAAGAACAGTATCCTGGCTATTCGTTAATTGGTCGTTTAAAAGGACTTGCGGAATTACGCGGACTAGAATTAGGTCTCACTTATAAACTCAATGCATAACCCTGATACCTGTGATTAGTCCTAATATTTTTTTGGTCATGTTGAACTTGTTTCAACACCACATCTTAAGTCTGATGACTAATGAATTATCTGGTGAGACCCTGAAACACCTTAAGGGTGACGTTAGATTAATGAACTTTTAAGGACATCTATAATAATGCATAATCAATCTTAACCATCATGAAAAAAAATATTTTAAAAAGCGTTCTGGTTCTTCTTCTTTTTGGAGGGACAATATATAGCTGTAAAAATGCC
>PALD01000016.1 GCA_002710685.1 Cytophagaceae bacterium
CCCGAGGTGGTGCGCGAGGGCTTCAACCTGCGGGTCTGGATCGTCTCGCCGACCACCTGCATGGCGACGCTCAACACCCTTCGGGCGATCCTCAAGGACGCGCGGATGCGCGAGCAGGCGGGTGCGATCCGGCGCGAGCTGGCGCTGCTGCACGCAGATGTGGAACGGCTCGGAACCCGGGTCGAGAACCTCGACCGGCATTTCGGACAGGCGGCGCGCGACGTCGCCGAGATCCGCATCAGCGCCGAGAAGGCGGGGCTGCGGGCGCGGCGTCTCGATGCCTTCGATTTCGAGGACGGGCGCGACGACACCATCGTGCCGCTGCCGCGTAACTCCTGACACCCGGCCGGCGCGCGGCCCATGTTTGAGCCGCGTGCGAGAAGTTTTGCCAGACGCCCGAACCTGCCGTACTCTTGAGCAGGATCAATGACGGGACGTGGCGGACGTGTCCTAAGTGGATCGCCACGATCAAGGAGACGGGGAAAATGGAAGAGATCAGTGTCAGGAAGGTCGCCCATGTCATCCTGCTGGCGCGCGAGATGGACCGCGGCGAAGGTGAATTGCGCGGTGTCATCGAGCACATGACGGAGGAGGAGCAGGGCGCGCTGGTGGCGATCATGTGGATCGGCCGCGATGCCTTTGAAGCCGACGAATGGCAGGAAGCCTTCGCGACGGCCATGTCCGAGGCCTCGACCCCGACCGCCGATTACCTGATCGGCACGCCGCACGTGGCCGACCACCTCGAGGCCGGGCTCGAAGCGCTTGGCTACGATCCCTCGGACGAGGAAGACGAGCTTCTGCGCCGCGGCGCCTGAGAGCGTTCCGCGGGTCAGCGCAGGGCGCGGCCCTTCATGATCGCGTCGTCGCCGAACTTTGCGCGGATCGCATCCGTGGCGCGTTCGGCCCCGGCGCGCCGCTCCGCCTGAGGGTCGAGCAGGTCGCCCAGCCGGTCGGCCTGCGCCGCCGGCACCAGTTGCGAGATTCCCGCCCCCAGCAACCGATAGGGCCCGCGCGCGCCGACCTGGTCGAAGAGCGCCCGGGCCTCGCGATAGATGCGGTCCGCCATCTGCGTCGCGTCGCCATGTCCCAGCGCGTGGCGCCGGGTGATCAGCTGGAAATTTGCCCGCTTGAGCTTCAGCACCACGACCTGTCCGGCCAGCCCTTTGGCCTTGGCACGGTCGGCGACCTTTTCGCACATGCGCCAGAGGTGGCCGTCGAGGATGTCCGGATCGGCGGTGTCCTCGCTGAAAGTCGTCTCGTTCGAGATCGACTTCACCGGCGCGTCGCGGGTCACCCGCCGGTGATCCTCGCCACGGGCAAGGTGCCACAGCCGGTCGCCCATGCTGCCGAAGCGCGCCGCCAGCGCCTCGCGGTCCCAGCGCAGCAGGTCCTCGAAGGTGCGGATGCCGGCGCGGTCGAGCGCTTCCTGCCCGGCCTGGCCCACGCCCCAGATCATCCGCACGGGTCGTGGCCGCAAGAAGTCCTGCGTCTCGGCCTTGCCGATCACCGAGAAGCCGTGCGGCTTGTCGAGGTCAGAGGCTATCTTGGCGAGGAACTTGTTGTGCGAGAGCCCGATGGAGCCGGTGACGCCAAGCTCGGCCTTCATCCGCCTCACCAGCCGCGCCAGCACCACCGCGGGCGGCGCCCCGTGCAGCCGTGCGGTGCCGGTGAGGTCGAGAAAGGCCTCGTCCAGCGACAGCGGCTCGATGGCGGGGGTGAGCTCTTCCATGAAGCCGCGGATCTGGCGCGAGACCTCGGCGTAGAGCGACATGCGCGGCTTCAGCACCACCGCGTCGGGGCAGAGCTTCAGCGCCTGGAACATCGGCATGGCCGAGCGCACGCCGCGGATCCGCGCCACGTAGCAGGCGGTCGAGACCACGCCGCGCTTGCCGCCTCCGATGATGACCGGCTTGTCGGCAAGCTCGGGGTTCTCGCGCTTTTCGACGCTGGCGTAGAAGGCGTCGCAATCCATGTGCGCGATGCCGAGCGTCCACAGCTCGTCATGGCGCACCACCCTCGGGCGCCCGCAGGACGGGCAGCGGGTCCCGTCGTCGAATTCGGTCAGGCAGTCGCGGCAGAGCGCGGGCATGGGTGGTAATTCCCGGGCGAATGGCTACCTGTCCAATATAGTGGGAAACGGTGGCCGGGGCCATGTCATGAGCTTCGAAGGTGCGAAGGTGATGCTCTTTCTGGGCGGCGATCTTCTGGTGATCCGGCGGGATCAAACCGAGGGGATTCCGTGGCCGGGGTATCTCGACTTTCCGGGCGGCGGCCGCGAGGGCGACGAGCGCCCCGAGGATTGCGCGCTGCGCGAAACCCGCGAGGAAGTGGGGCTCGAGCTGAGCGAGGAGCTGCTCGAATGGGGACACCAGCACGGCTACGCGGTGTTCTTCGCGGCGCATCTGCCCGCCGACCGCGCACGTGACATCCGGTTCGGTGACGAGGGTTATGGCTGGCAGCTCATGCCGCCCGAGGAATACGCCGCGCGCGACGATGCGATTCCACATTTCCGTGCGCTTCTGACCGCCTATCTCGAGGGCCGCAACTGAGACGCAGGGCCCGCGCCGGCGGGCCGCCGTGTCAGGCCGCCCGCATCCAGCGCAGCCACGCGAAGGAATCGTAGGGGTGCGAGCGCGCGGGCGGTTCGCGGAAGGGTCCCTGCGCGGCGCGCGGCATGAGCCGGGCGCGCAGCCCCTCGGAGGAATTTCTCGTCTTCATCGCGTTGGCCAGAAGGCCGCGGCGGACCCGCTCTTCGCTTGCGTCGAGCGGGCTCTGAAAGCTGCTGGCAACCCGCAGCCGGCCTTCATCCGTGTGGAAGGTCACGAGCGCCTCGTAGCACTCTTCACCGGCATTGTAGGTCAGATTGCCGATCTGAGCATGGCTCTGTATCATCGGAAAGTCTCCTGCCTGTTACGCTTCGAGAACGCCGAAAACAGCGCAAGGGTTCCGGAAACCGCTTTCGCGACCCTGTGACGGTCGGCATACTGCCGCCGAATAATGAGGCGAATTTGATGAGTATCGAAGACATTCTGAGCGAGGTTCTACAGGGCGGAAATCTCGTCGTCCTGTTGCTGGCGGGCTTCATCATCCTGGCGATCCTGCTGGGCGTCCGCATCGTTCCGCAGTCAGAAAAACATGTGGTCGAGCGCTTTGGGCGACTGCGTGCGGTGCTTGGACCGGGGATCAACTTCATCGTCCCCTTCCTCGACCGGGTCCGCCACAAGGTGTCGATCCTCGAACGCCAGCTGCCCAACGCCAGCCAGGATGCCATCACGGCGGATAACGTTCTCGTAGAGGTCGAGACCTCGGTGTTCTACCGCATCCTCGAACCCGAGAAGACCGTCTACCGAATCCGCGATGTCGACGCGGCCATCGCCACCACGGTCACCGGCATCGTGCGCGCCGAGATCGGCAAGATGGAGCTCGACGAGGTGCAGTCCAACCGCGCGGCGCTGATCGCGACGATCAAGGGCAATGTCGAGGAGCAGGTCGACGACTGGGGCATCGAGGTGACGAGGGCCGAGATCCTCGACGTGAACCTCGACCAGGCGACGCGCGACGCGATGCTGCAGCAGCTCAACGCCGAGCGCGCGCGCCGGGCGCAGGTCACCGAGGCCGAGGGCAAGAAGCGCGCGGTCGAACTGGCCGCCGATGCCGAGCTCTACGCCGCCGAGCAGGTTGCCAAGGCCCGCCGCATTGCCGCAGACGCCGAGGCCTATGCCACGCAGGTGGTTGCAAAGGCCATCGCCGATCACGGCCTGTCGGCGGCGCAGTATCAGGTCGCGCTGAAGCAGGTCGAGGCGCTGACCGCGCTCGGCAAGGGCGAGGGCAAGCAGACCATCGTGGTCCCGGCCGATGCGCTCGACGCGTTCCGCAACGCGTTCGGCATGCTGAAGGGGCGCAGCGAATGATCTACCTCTGGTGGGCCTGGATGGCGGCGGCGGTGCTGCTTCTGGTTCTCGAGATGCTGGCGCCGGGGTTCATCTTCCTCGGCTTCGCGGTGGGCGCGGCGGCGGTCGGGCTCTGGCTGCTGGCGGGCTACGCCGTGGCCTGGCCGTGGCTGGTGCTGGTCTTCGCGATGGTGTCGCTGGTGGCGTGGATCGTGCTGCGCCAGCTCGTCGGTGTCCGCAAGGGGCAGGTCAAGCTCTGGGATCGCGACATCAACGAGGACTGAGCGGCCCGCCCGGGTCGCCTCGGGGCAGGCCGTCGTTCCGGGGGGCCGGTCAGAGCCGGAACAGCCCCAGCGCCTCCATCACCTCCTGTTTCGTGGCATCGGTGAGATCCCGCGCCGCGCGGGTGCCCTCGGCGACGATGCGCAGCACCTCGCCCGGGTCGGCGGCGTAGTCTGCCCGCCGGGTGCGGATCGGGGCGAGCAGTTCCTGCAGGATTTCCTCGAGCCGGCGTTTCACCACGGAATCGCCGAGCCCGCCGCGCCGGTAGTGGTCCTTGAGCCGCGCCACCTCCTCGCGGTCCGGGTCGAAGGCGTCGAGATAGGTGAAGACCACGTTGCCCTCGATGCGGCCCGGATCCTCGATCCGCAGGTGGTCGGGGTCGGTGAACATGGCGCGCACGGCGGCGCGAATCTCGTCCGGCCCGGCAGAGAGCGCGATGGCGTTGCCGCCTGACTTGCTCATCTTGGCCCGGCCGTCGATGCCCGGGAGGCGGCCGGCCTCGGGGATCAGCGCCTGCGCCTCGGGCAGCACCTCGCGCCCGGCGCTGGCGTTGATGCGGCGGACGATCTCGTTGCATTGCTCGATCAGCGGCGCCTGATCCTCGCCCACCGGGACGACGGTGGCCTTGAAGGCGGTGATGTCGGCGGCCTGCGCGGCCGGGTAGCAGAGGAAGCCCGCCGGGATATCGCGCCCGAAGCCGCGGGCGCGGATCTCGTCCTTGATGGTCGGGTTGCGCTCGAGCCGGGCGACGGTGACGAAGTTGAGATAGAGCATCGACAGTTCGGCCAGCGCGGGCAGATGCGATTGCAGGCAGATCGTGGTCTTCGCCGGGTCGATGCCCACCGCGAGATAGTCGAAGGCCACCTCAAGCACGTTGCGGCGCACCTTGCCGATGTCGTCGGCGTTGTCGGTCAGCGCCTGGGTGTCGGCAAGCAGCAGGAACTGCCGGTGGCTGTCCTGCAACGCCAGCCGGTTCTTCAGGGAACCGGCGTAATGGCCGATGTGCAGCGGGCCGGTGGTGCGGTCGCCGGTGAGGATGACGGGTCTGGACATGTTGGGTCTCCGTTGTGGGGGAACGGGACGCCGCATTGGGGGAGGGGATATGAAAAAGGCCGCCCGGATGCGGCGGCCCTGTGTCGTGCATGATCGCGCTGGCCGCCCTGTCAGGAGGGCTGCCACCAGAAGCGGATATGGGTCGTCGCGCGGGTCATGCGGGTTCGGTAGACCGAACGGGGCCCGCGCGCAAGCGGCGATCAGCCCCGGTTCGGGCGCTGTGCCTGCGGCGAGGCCAGCTCGCGCTGGATCGAGAGCGCCGCGTCGCGCGGGCTTTCCGAGCGCCAGACCGGACGGCCCACCACGATGTGGTCGGCCCCGGCGGCGACGGCGTTGGCGGGCGTCGCAATGCGCTTCTGGTCGTCGTCGGCGCTGCCTGCGGGGCGCACGCCGGGCGTCACGATGAGCCGGCCCTCGGCTTCGGGCAGGGCGCGGATGCGCGCGGCCTCGTTCGGCGACGCGATGATGCCGTCGGCCCCGGCCTCAAAGGCGCGGGCGGCGCGCTCGACCACCAGGTCCGCCACCTCGCCCGTCTGGATCATGCTGGCATCGAGGTCGGCGCGGTCGAGCGAGGTCAGGATGGTCACCGCAAGGATCTTGAGATCCTTGCCGGCGGCGCCTTCCTTGGCGGCGCGGACCACGTGCGGGTCACCGTGCACCGTGAGGAAGTCGAGGTCGAACTGGGCCAGCCCGCGTACCGCGTTCTCGACCGTCTGACCGATGTCGAAGAGCTTCATGTCGAGGAAGATGCGCTTGCCGTGCTCCTGCTTGAGCTCGTTTGCAAGCGCCAGACCGCCGCCGGTCAGCATCCCGAGGCCGATCTTGTAGAAGGACACGGCATCGCCGATCTGGTCGGTGAGCTTCAGCGCCTCCAGCGCGTTCGGCACGTCTAGGGCAACGATCAGGCGGTCGTCGGTCATCGGGCGCTCCTGCTGTCTTGGGATCGTCCCCTCATGCGGCGCAGGGGCGCTGCCGTCAAGCCCGGCGGGGGCGGGCGCGCCTGCTAGCCTGGCGGATGACCCATGCGCAGGCCGGTCAGCACGCCTTCGTCGAAGGACAGCTCTTCCTGGCCGGTGCGGTATTCCGGCATCCGCATCACCCGATCGATGGCCCGCGCGAGGATGCGCCGGGGCAGGGCGATGCGCCATGGCGAGACCCGGGGCGGGGCCAGCAGCGCGATCTCGATCCGGCCGTTCGTGGCGATGAGCGAGACCGTTCCCGGTTTCATCCCCTCGGGTTCCGGCCCGTCGAACCCGTCAAAGGTGATTCTCCGTACGTGCATCGCGTCAGCCTCCGTTTCCCGTGAAACTATCCGCGATGCGGGTAAAGATATGATGGATGCGGATTCTGCCATCACGGATCTTGAAGCCTTTCGCGACGGCAACCATCTGTAATCCGAGGCCCGAGACAGCCGCGTGCCGCCCAGGCGGGCGCGACATTTTCCCAGCGGGCGCTTATGGAAGGAGAGACACCATGAACTTGGAGAAGTTCACGGAGCGGTCGCGTGGTTTCATTCAGGCCGCACAGACCATCGCTATGCGGGACAACCACCAGCGACTGGTCCCGGAGCATCTGCTGAAGGCCCTGATGGATGACGAGCAGGGGCTCGCGTCCAATCTCATCACCCGTGCGGGCGGTCAGCCGCCGCGCGTGGTCGAGGTGCTCGAGCAGAAGCTGAGCAAGATCCCCCGGGTGAGCGGCGACGCAGGCCAGGTCTATCTGGACCCGGCAACGGCGCGCGTGCTCGACGAGGCCGAGAAGATCGCGAAGAAGGCGGGCGACAGCTTCGTTCCCGTCGAGCGCATCCTCACCGCCCTCGCCATCGAGAAATCCGGTGCCAAGGAGGCGCTCGAGGCCGGCAATCTGACGCCGCAGCGCCTGAACGAGGCGATCAACGACCTGCGCAAGGGCCGCACCGCGGACAGCGCATCGGCGGAAGAGGGTTATGACGCGCTCAAGAAATACGCCCGCGACCTGACCGAGGCCGCCGAGCAGGGCCGGATCGACCCGATCATCGGCCGGGACGAGGAAATCCGTCGCTCGATGCAGGTGCTGAGCCGCCGCACCAAGAACAACCCGGTGCTGATCGGGGAACCCGGCGTCGGTAAAACGGCGATTGCCGAGGGCCTCGCGCTGCGCATCATCGACGGCGATGTGCCGGAGAGCCTGCGCAACAAGCGGCTGATGGCGCTCGACATGGGCGCGCTGATCGCCGGTGCGAAATATCGTGGCGAGTTCGAGGAGCGGCTGAAGTCTATCCTCAAGGAGATCGAGTCAGCTGCGGGCGAGATCATCCTGTTCATCGACGAGATGCACACGCTGGTCGGCGCGGGCAAGACGGACGGCGCAATGGACGCGTCGAACCTGCTGAAACCCGCGCTCGCACGGGGTGAGCTGCACTGCGTCGGCGCCACCACGCTCGACGAGTACCGCAAACACGTCGAGAAGGACCCGGCGCTGGCCCGGCGCTTCCAGCCGGTGATGGTGCAGGAGCCGACGGTCGAGGACACCATCTCGATCCTGCGCGGCATCAAGGAGAAATACGAGCTGCACCACGGTGTGCGGATCTCGGACTCTGCGCTTGTCGCCGCCGCCACGCTGAGCCACCGCTACATCACCGACCGTTTCCTGCCGGACAAGGCCATCGACCTGATGGACGAGGCGGCATCGCGGCTGCGGATGGAAGTGGACAGCAAGCCCGAAGAGCTCGACCAGCTCGACCGCAACATCCTGCAGATGCAGATCGAGGTCGAGGCGCTGAAGCTCGAGGACGACGCGGCGTCGAAGGACCGGCTCGAGAAGCTCGAAAAGGAACTGGCCGATCTCGAGGAGAAATCCGCCGAGATGACCGCCCAGTGGCAGGCCGAGCGCGACAAGCTGGCCTCGGCCCGGGATCTGAAGGAGCAGCTGGACCGGCTGCGCGCCGAGCTCGAGATCGCCAAGCGCGAGGGCAACTTCGCCAAGGCCGGTGAGCTGCAATACGGCAAGATCCCCGAGATCGAGAAGAAGCTGGCCGAGGCCGAGGCGGCCGAGGGTGACGTCATGGTCGAAGAGGCCGTGCGTCCCGAGCAGATCGCCGAGGTGGTCGAACGCTGGACCGGCATCCCGACCAGCAAGATGCTGGAAGGCGAGCGCGAGAAGCTCCTGCGCATGGAGGACGGGCTGCACAAGCGGGTCGTCGGCCAGAACCAGGCGGTCAAGGCAGTCGCCAATGCGGTGCGGCGGGCCCGTGCGGGTCTCAACGACGAGAACCGTCCGCTGGGGTCGTTCCTGTTCCTCGGGCCGACCGGCGTCGGCAAGACCGAGCTGACCAAGGCCGTGGCCGAGTTCCTGTTCGACGACGACAGCGCGATGGTGCGCATCGACATGTCGGAGTTCATGGAGAAACACTCGGTGGCCCGTCTCATCGGTGCGCCTCCGGGCTACGTGGGCTACGACGAGGGCGGTGTGCTGACCGAAGCGGTGCGGCGTCGGCCTTACCAGGTCGTGCTGTTCGACGAGGTCGAGAAGGCGCACCCGGATGTGTTCAACGTGCTCCTGCAGGTGCTCGATGACGGGGTGCTGACCGACGGCCAGGGCCGCACGGTGGACTTCAAGCAGACGCTGATCGTGCTGACGTCCAACCTTGGCTCGCAGGCGCTGTCGCAGCTTCCCGAGGGGGCCGACAGCAGCCAGGCGCGGCGCGACGTGATGGACGCGGTGCGGGCGCACTTCCGCCCCGAGTTCCTCAACCGGCTCGACGAGACGATCATCTTCGACCGGCTCAAGCGCGGCGACATGGACGGCATCGTCGAAATCCAGCTCGCCCGCCTGCTCAAGCGGCTGGCGAACCGCAAGGTCACGCTGGAGCTCGACGAGGGCGCCAAGAAGTGGCTGGCGGAAGACGGCTACGACCCGGTCTTCGGGGCGCGTCCGCTCAAGCGGGTGATCCAGCGCGCGCTGCAGGATCCGCTGGCCGAGATGATCCTCGCCGGCGACATCAGGGACGGCGACACGGTCCCGGTCACCGCGGGCTCGGAAGGCCTGCTGATCGGCGAGCGGGTCGGCGCCTCGAGCCGGCCGCGGCCGGACGATGCGGTCGTCCACTGATGCCTGGCACGGGCTCCCGCCAGCGGGGGCCCGACAGGACGCCCTTTGAGGGACGTCTCACAAGACCGACAGGCCCGCCCCACCGGCGGGCCTTTTCATGTGCGCGGCGCCCCGGCGAAAGGACCCCGGCGAGCGCCGCGCTCAGTCCAGCCCGATGGCGTCGCGCACGATGCCGTCGAGCAGCGACTGGATGGTCTGCATCTCGCCCTCTGGGAAGGGCCGGAAGCCGATCGTGGTCACGTCGGGCGTGTCGTGCCGGACGATGACGAAGACGTTGTATGGGCAGAACATCACGTTCATCGGATCCGCCTCCATCACCTCGCGCGACAGCTGTGCCGAGCAGAAGCTGTAGACATCCGCATGATCGAACAGCACCACGTCCGAGCCGACGTCCTGCCGGGTGCGCTCGAGCATCTCCCCGGTGTGGCTGATGTGGTCGACGACCAGCCCGGCCCCGAGGATCGCGTTTTCGAGCCCGAAGATCACGTCATCGAAGCTCTGGTCCGTGTCATAGGTCACTGCCTCCTCCGCAGCGACAGGTGACGCGGCCAAGACCAGCGCCGAAATCAGTTTTTTCATCTCTCTCCTCCCCAATGGTTGCCGTTCCCGGCAACGATTGTCACGATACCGAAGTACTAAGATTCCGCCAGTCATGCAAATCAATGAATATGTGAGGGAAAGTCATGGGCGCCGCAATGTATGCTTTGCAGGTCCTCGCGTTGCTCTTTGTCGCGGTGATCGGCGCGGCCGTGATGCTGACGGCGGCGCTTTATGTCGTCGATTCGACGCAGGCCGGCGATGCCATCCGGCGCAACTACCCGGTGATCGGGCGCTTCCGCGGGCTCTTCACCAAGCTGGGCGAGTTCTTCCGGCAGTACTTCTTCGCCATGGACCGCGAGGAGATGCCGTTCAACCGGGCGCAGCGTGAGTGGGTCTACCATGCCACCAAGGGCAAGGATAACACCGTGGCCTTCGGCTCGACCCGCAACCTCAACATCCCCGGT
Source organism: Cytophagaceae bacterium (assembly GCA_002710685.1). Classification (GTDB taxonomy): domain Bacteria; phylum Bacteroidota; class Bacteroidia; order Flavobacteriales; family Flavobacteriaceae; genus Leeuwenhoekiella. The sequence goes on from PALD01000016.1 coordinate 10,319, forward strand.
ACGCCGATCTTCGTGAACGCGGTGTTCCCGCCGCTCGACGACCAGTTCGCCACGACCGAGCCCATGGTGATCGGCCCGCACGCGCGGGTGCCCTACGTGGCCAGGTCGATCTTCAACATCTCGGGCATGAGCTACGGTGCGATCTCGCGTCCCGCGGTCGAGGCCCTGAGCCGCGGCGCCGCCAAGGCCGGGATCTGGCTCAACACCGGCGAGGGCGGGCTCTCGCCCTATCACAAGGTGGCCGACTGCGATCTCGTGTTCCAGATCGGCACCGCCAAGTTCGGCCTGCGCGACGAGACCGGCGGGCTCTCGGACGAGAAGCTCCGGAAGGTCGGCACCGATCCGCAGGTGAAGATGTTCGAGCTCAAGCTCGCGCTGGGCGCCAAGCCCGGCAAGGGCGGCATCCTGCCCGGCGAGAAGGTCAACGAGGAGGTCGCGGCGATCCGGGGCCTCAAGGTCGGGCAGGCCGGCATCTCGCCCAACCGCCACCGCGAGATCGACGATTTCGGCGACCTGCTCGACATGATCGGCCACATCCGCGAGGTCTCGGGCAAACCTGTGGGCTTCAAGACGGTGATCGGCTCGTCCGACGAGTGGGAGAACCTGTTCAAGCTGATCATCGAGCGCGGCCCCGAAAGCGCGCCCGACTTCATCACCATCGACGGCGGCGAGGGCGGCACCGGCGCGGCCCCCATGCCGCTCATCGACCTTGTCGGCATGCCGATCCGCGAGGCGCTGCCCCGGATCGTCGACCTGCGCGACCGCTACGGGCTCAAGGACCGCATCCGCATCATCGCCAGCGGCAAGCTGGTGAACCCGGCCGACGTGGCCTGGGCGATCTGCCTCGGCGCCGACTTCGTCACCTCGGCGCGCGGTTTCATGTTCTCGCTCGGCTGCATCCAGGCGCTCAAGTGCAACCGCAACACCTGTCCCACCGGCATCACCACCCATGACCCGCGCCTGCAGAAGGGGCTGGTGGTCGAGGATAAGTACGTGAAGGTCGCCAACTACGCCAAGAGCATCATCAAGGAGGTCGAGACCATCGCACACTCTGTCGGCGTCTCCGAGCCCCGGCAGATGCGCCGCCGCCATGTGCGCATCGTGCAGGCGGACGGCAGTTCGATCCCGTTCAACAAGATCCGGCCAAGTTACAACCCCGACACCGCAAAGTGAGTCTTTGTTTGTTTGAGCACGCCGGTGCGTCGGCTACCTTCTGCTGCGGGGGACGCAACAGGAGGACGCCATGGCCCTGCGCTGGAAAGGCACACTGAAAGACCGCGACGTGACCGATGAGGCGCTCTGGCTGAACCGCCGCGCGCTGCTGGGCGGGGCCGCGGGGCTCGGGCTCATGGGCATCGCCGGGGGCGCCCGCGCCGCCGAGGGGGATCTCGAACCCAATAGCTGGGAAGAAATCACCAGCTACAACAACTACTATGAGTTC
>PALD01000017.1 GCA_002710685.1 Cytophagaceae bacterium
AGCAGGATTCGAACCTGCGAAGTCGAAAGACAACAGAGTTACAGTCTGTCCTCGTTGGCCGCTTGAGTATCTCCCCAATAAATTGGTATTTTCCAATATTTCAAATAACCTAGAGTTAAAGCCTAACTCTTTGATATTGAGCCGATGAAGGGACTCGAACCCCCGACCCCGAGATTACAAATCACGTGCTCTAGCCAACTGAGCTACATCGGCAATTACGCTGAAAATTTAGCATAAAAAAGTCCGCCTTTTCAAACGGACTGCAAATGTAAAACATTTTTGCTTCTAACAAAATTTTTGCTGAATTTTTTTTACCTAAGCTGAAGCACGTATTTTATGCTTTCTTTTAAGTAACAATCTTTCAAGCGAATGCGCACAACTGTCAGCTCCCTCTTCAAATGATTTTGCTTGCTTTTTCACAATAAATTCATCTCCTGGAACACTCAAAAGAATCTCGACCATCTTGTTCTCCTTTGATTTTGTTTTTTGGACTTTCATAAACACATCTGCATAAACAATCCTATCATAATACTGTTCCAGCTTATCTAGCTTTTTTTGAACAAAGTGGATTAGTTTTCTGTCCGCAATGAAGTTGGGCGTTTGCACATTTACTTTCATGACTACATAATTTAAGGGTTAGCAATCACTGTTTTTTATTGCGGGGATGGGCCTTTTTATGTACCTGGCTCAGACCCGCAATACTATTGTGGGTGTAAACCTGGGTTGCGGCAAGGCTGGTATGCCCCAGCAATTCCTTAACAGCATTTAAATCGGCCCCATTGTTGAGCAAGTGAGTGGCAAACGTATGCCGTAGCATATGAGGACTCTTCTTGACCTTATGAGACACCTTACTAAAATAGTCATTAATCTTTCGGTAAACAAAAGAATCGCTCATTTTAACCCCCTTGTCGTTGAGCAGGATTTGTGATGGCCCACCACTCCCCCAGTCTTTATGGCGGGTTTCAAGATATTGCGTGATTGATTTTTTTAAAAAGGGCAACAGGGGTACCAACCTTTCCTTGTTTCTCTTGCCCAGGACCTTTATTGTTCCATTGGAGAAATCGACATCCATGATCTTAAGGTTGATCAACTCACTGCGCCTCATACCGGTGCCATAAAAAAGCTCTATCATCAAGCGGTCGCGCAGGTCACAAAAATCAGTTGAATCTTCAAAGCCTGACAGTACATTGTCTATTTCCTCCCTGGAAAAGGGCGCATCCACCTTTTTCTTTATCTTGAAGGATTTGTGCTTTTGCAGTGGTGAGACATCAACTGCCTCTATTTTCTGCAAGAATTTATAATAGGACTTTAAGGAAGACACCTTCCTATTAATGCTTCGGTTGCTTACGCCCGCCCCTGCAAGGTTTACTATCCACCTGCGTACCATGGCATAGTTGACATCTTCATCATACGTTATGTCATATTCCGCTTTAGCGAAAGCAAAAAAAGTGCCTATATCATCACCATAGGCCTTGATGGTATGGGGGCTGTAATGACGTTCAAGCTGGAGGTATTCCAAAAAATTATCTAGAAGCATGTGCACAATATAAAAAAATCCGCTGCAAGGTTGCCCATGCAGCGGATGTATATTATGAAAGAGGATTAGTCTCCCAGTTAAAAATCCCAATTTTATTTCGCTGTAGCGAAATGAACGGAATTTCTAGATATTCTCTTTATCGCGAAGCCCTTGAATGTAAGCAGCTTTTTGAATTTCCCTCCTACGTTGTACAGAAGGTTTTGTGAACTGCTGACGATCACGCAACTTACGCATTGTGCCCGTGCGGTCAAACTTACGCTTGAAACGCTTAAGCGCCCTATCTATATTTTCTCCGTCCTTTACTGGTATTATTAACATAGCGTTACCTCCTTTCTTTTGTGATTTTTAAGGCTGCAAAGATAATTCTTTTTATCACAATGCAAACCCTAATCAAATTTTATTTTAATCTTCCTGCAAATTTTTGGTCGCAGGCTTATAGGTTTTTTTGTCAATGACCATCTTAGCGATGATTTCCTTGAGTATTTCTGAGGTGCCACCGCCTATGGGCCCCAGCCTGCTGTCACGGTACAACCGTGCCAGGGGGTAATCTTCCATATACCCGTAACCGCCCAGCAATTGCAGGCAATCGTAAATGACCTCATCAGCCATCTTTGTCCCCATGAGTTTTGACATACTTGCCTCCTTTACCACATAATCGCCCCTGTCCATATTAAAGGCAATGTTGTAATTGAAGGTCTTGCACATCTCGACCTGGCTCACCATCTCAACGACCTTGTGACGCAGTGCCTGGAACTCGTTCAGCTTTTTGCCAAAGGCTTCCCGCTCCTTCATATACTGCAACGCGTAGTCTATAGCATACTCAGCCCGGGCGTGTGCATTGACCCCCATGATCAAGCGCTCAAGGGCAAAATGCTGCATGATGTAACTAAAGCCCTTGCCTTCTTCTCCCAGGAGGTTTTCTGCAGGTACCTTCACGTTGTCATATGCAATCTCGCCCGTGTCTGAGGCGCGCCACCCCAGTTTATCTAGTTTTGTGGCACTTACCCCTTCAGCATTGCTATCTACCACAAAAAGGCTAATTCCTTTATTTCCTTTATCAGGATCTGTTTTTGCGGCCACGACCATATAATCGCCATACACCCCATTTGTGATAAAGGTCTTTGAGCCATTCAATATATAGTGGTCTCCGGCCTTTACGGCAGTGGTGCGCATTGCTGCGACATCGCTTCCGCCAAAAGGCTCTGTTATACAAAGACACCCCACAAGTTCTCCCGCAATACTGGGCGCGAGGTATTCTTGTTTTATGCGTTCATCGCCTTCTGCATTGAGGTGTGTCATGGCAAGGTAGGCATGTGCCCACATTGCCGCCGCAAAACCACCAGACCTTACCTTTTGCAGTTCTTCTAGAAATATGATGGTGTAAAAAATATCCAGGTCGAGCCCTCCATAAGTATCAGGATATGCCAGCCCAAAAAAGCCCATCTCCCCTACCTTCTTCCATATCGCGCGATCTATCTGGCCGGTCTTTTCCCATTGATCAACATGGGGAGAAACTTCTTTTGCCAAAAAATCCCGTAGGCTTTCCCTAAAGAGTTTATGCTCTTCTGAAAAAAAAACGTAATTCATTTAATAAATTTAGGATTTAAAAATACTCTGGTTGGTAAGCTGCAAAGTAATGATTTCACTTTTGATCAGTTGCCAAATATAACTTAATTCGGTCAAAAGTAAAGGAAGTGATTCCACGTATTTTTTTAAGCTCTGCAATAGAGTCGATACCTTCATGGAGGTCGCGGTAATCCACAATATCCCTGGCCATGTAAAACTTGATGAAGGGTAGTGTGGCAAGGTCTGAGGCGGATGCCGTGTTCACGTTCATCTTTTCAACATGTGGCACCGTCTTCACGGTAAAGTCCTTTCTTATCGCGCGCACCATCTCAGTTGATAATGCATCAACATCATACAGTTGAAATTCTTCAACAAATCCACCATACTTCTTGCGGTAGTTCAATATGGCTTTCGCCAAATCTTCCGTAACACCATCCACCTGCATCAAATCACGTACCGTGGCCAGGTTAAGATCTCCCTTTTTATCCACGGCCTTCCCGGTCCATGTATTCTTGTTTTTGGGCTTTGGGGAAGTGACCCAAGAAGGGAATTTAAAATAAGGTGAAATCTTCTCCAAGGTCGAGTCTGCCACCCCGGTCACTTTCTTGAAATCAGAAGCTGAGTTTATCCATTTATTGCTTTCGCGGTAAGCGTGTAACTTATCTATCTCCTCAACGCTCAGGCCCAGTACATACCCCCGATAATCCGTGATGTAATTAGGGTTGAAAGGATAGATAGTATCTTTCTTATCCTTGAGGCGGTCTTGCTTGAGGCTGTCTATCTGTTGCCGTATCGCGAGGACCTGGGCGTCTGGCAAGCTTGGCTGAGAAGAATTTTGCCGAACCAACAATCCCACAAAAACAATCAACAGCGCGAGCAATAAAATCAAGATCCCGCTTCGTTGACCTGAGTCCATATCGAAGCGGGATCTTATTCTTTTCATGTTCTTGTACTGTTATACTTCTTTTGTAAGGTCATCAGCACCTTCATCAATGGCCTGATGTTTCATCTTGATTGCCTTGAGGTACTTGTTGAGTTCCTGTCTTACCTTAGGGGTGAGCAATAGTACACCTATAATATTAGGCACCACCATGGCAAAAATCATGGCATCAGAGAAGTTGATCACCGATCCTAAACCTATTGAAGCTCCCACCACTACAAAGATCAAGAAGAGGATTTTGTAGATCAGGTCTGTTATCTGTCCTTTTCCAAAAAGATATTTCCATCCCTGCATACCATAATATGACCATGAGATCATGGTTGAGAATGCAAATAGGATTACCGCGATGGTAAGCACTATGGAAAAGCCTGGGATTACAGATTCAAAGGCGGTCGCCGTAAGTTCTACACCTTCGGTAATTTCCTGACCGTAGGTTAAAAATGGTGCGTCAAAGTTTGTAATGATGATCACAAGCGCGGTCATGGTACAGATTACCACGGTATCCACAAAAGGCTCAAGAAGTGCCACGATACCCTCAGAAGCAGGATATTTTGTACGTACGGCAGAGTGAGCAATTGCGGCAGAACCTACACCGGCCTCGTTAGAGAATGCCCCACGGCGTATACCCTGTATCATAACACCCACAAGACCACCGGCAATGCCCAGTCCTGAAAATGCACCTTCAAAAATAAGCCCAAAGGCATCATCGATGCTATGCCAGTGAACAGCAAGGATTACTAAGGCTGCAAGCACGTAGATACCGGCCATAAAAGGTACAATCTTCTCCGTAACCGAAGCAATACGCTTGATACCCCCTATAATAACGACAGCTACCACGGCAGCCATTACAAAACCAAAATACATCCCGGCATTGGCGCCCAGGTCAAAAAGTTGGGTGAACTGTGCTGCAGCCTGGTTTGCCTGAAACATGTTACCACCCCCAAATGAACCACCTATTACAAAAATAGCAAACACCACGGCAAGTACTTTACCTAGTCCCCCCATGTTCTTTTCGCCAAGGCCCTTCTTAAGATAATACATGGGACCACCATATACGGTACCATCAGGACCTACATCACGGTATTTAACACCCAGCGTACATTCGGCAAACTTAGAGGCCATACCTAAAAGCCCAGCAACTATCATCCAGAACGTGGCACCGGGCCCACCTATGGAGAGTGCCACGGCCACACCGGCAATGTTACCTAGCCCCACGGTGGCTGACAATGCAGCAGTTAATGCCTGAAAGTGCGATACCTCACCGTCAGCACCTTCATCCCTTATGGTCTCAAATACATCCCCACCCGGCGTTTGATCGCCATAGAGGGTATCGACACCATGTTTTTCTATATCTTCATATTTACCCTGTACCACCTTGATGGCAGTAAAAAAACCGGTAATGTTTATAAGTTTAAAATAAATGGTAAAGTAAAGGGCGCCTCCTATAAGAACAATCAACACCCATGGAATATGCAGGGTATCGCTAAAGGGTATCTCTGCAAAAATACCATCAACGAACCAGCTTGTATAATCGCTAAAGGTCTTATCTATTTTTTCTGAAACGCTAAGGCCTTCTGCCTCTTGCGCTATAGTTAGAAATGGCAAGCAAATGGCAAAAAGCGATAGAAGTTTTTTCTTCATGTTCAAATTGTAGATTTGTTAAAATGATTTTGGATTATGAAGTGGGCAATTTCATAAAAAATTAGACTTTATCAAAGGTTATCCCGTTAAAATGTAAAGTAAACGTTAAATCCAGCATCTTGAATACTATCAAATTGAAAATTCCCTGTGCAATTTTTCTATTTGTTCTGGGCGGCCTATTACGATGAGTTTGCTCCCCACTTCAATAATTTGGTTGGCTTCTGGGTTGATGGTATAATTACCTTGGGCAGACTTATACCCTATTATTGAGCAACCGGTCCTATTGCGCAGGTCAATATCGCGTATGGTCCTTTCCTGGCGGTCCGGGCAGACATCATGATAGGTTATTTCCTGAACATTCACACTACCTGCGGTAGAAACCGAGAGGTTGTCAAAAAACTCCACAAGGTCAGGGGTCACCACGAGGCTCGCCATGTGGTCCCCGCCTATCTTATCTGGCATGATGACATTGTTTGCCCCGGCAAACTTCAACTTGTCATAGGTTGTCTCCTCTGATGCACGGCTTATAATCTTTAAATCCTTGTTCAATTGCCGGGCAGAAAGCACCACAAAAAGGTTATCAGCATCATTGGGCAACGCACTTATCAAGGTTGCTGCACGCTCCACGCCAGCTTGTTTAAGTACATCATCTTCATTGGCATCGCCAGTGATAAAAAGATGTTCATCACTTTCAAATTTTTCGGCCAACTGCTCATCAAGCTCTATGATCACAAAATTGCGGTGATAGGTCCTGAGTTTCTGTACCGCCTGCTTTCCATTGCGGCCATAACCCACCACGATTACATGGTCCTTGAGTTTATCTATCTTTCGCTGCATGGTCTTTTTCTTTAAAAGTTGATAATTGCTCCTGCTCAATACATACTCCGTCACGATGGATATTGCATATCCCAGTGCAAAGACACTGGTAAGGATGAGTACTATGGTAAAGATCTTTGCAGCATCGTTGAGTGGTTCTACTTCGCCAAAACCTACCGTACTAATGGTAATTATGGTCATGTACACAGAATCTGTCCAGCTATACCCCGCAAAAATCTTGAACCCCAAGATGCCCATGGTCAACATAGACACCACGAGCAGGAGGGCGAGATAGATTTTTGACCTAAATAGTTTAAGCATAATTATAGGTCAAAAACCGATGAACGTTTAGTATAGACCAAGTCTTTTAATCTTAACCAGAATGCCAGCGTGAGATAAATGGCAAAACCTAGCCCAAAGGTTGCAAAGGAAATGTAGATAAAAAACAACCTCACGTTCTTTGCCCGTATCCCCAGTCTGTCTGCCAGCCTTGAGGAAACGTAAAATCCATTTCGCTCAAAATAATGCCTTATCCTGTTCATCATTCCCATAGCTGCAAAATAGTAAAATTAAAGTTTAGGAGAACCGCCCTGGGCATCGGTTATCAAATAATTGCCCACCGCACAATGCAGGCAGCGGTTCTTGTCACAATATTCATTTTTCAACCTCAACAGAGCCTGCGATACAAGTGCAGATTTCTTTAGGGGCCGCAGGTCAACAAACCCGTTCACGACGCTGTTTTTCTCCCTGGGCAGGCTATTGATGAGCCCCAGTAAAACATCTTCTTTATACGCATCCTGCCTTTGCCAGTAGGCAAACGTCAAGGGCATGATGGTATTGATGATAATCAGGTCCATGAACCCAGGGCTCAACATCTTTTTACGGGGTTTATGGGCTTTTTCAAAGGTATAGTGCGTTGTCCAGAATGCTGAGCTCTCCACCTGTAACACATCATAAATCTCTTTTTTGGCTTTCGCCGAAATCAATCTGGAAAACAATGAATCTTCTTGCTCATAAAGCTTGGCCAGCTGCGACAACCTTATGGTGGGAAAATTTTGTGGCCGTAGCTTAAAGAACTGTACCGGCTGGCTTATTTTTTGGCTTACGCCAAATTTTACCTTTAGAAATTCATATTCCTTCTTTAAGCCTTGCACATGGACATCCTGGGTCTCTGGCGGCAACAAGTCACAGGCACCCAGAAACATGGCCTCAAGCTGGCCGTTGTTTCCCCGGCATTTTCTTATGGTGGAAAACGGGATCAACCTGGCCATCTCCATAAATGAACCCGCGTTGATCTTTGTGCCAAAATTGCGTGCGAGCATCTTGAAGAGCACCGCCTCCCAGTCGTTAGCCGATTCTTGCAACAAGAGGTCTATTTCGCCGACCTTTCGCTCCAAGCGTTCAAAAAACAACCGCTCCATCCACGTGTCCATGACCGGGATGGGCACTTCTGTGATATCGCGCTCACAATTGATGAATTTTTTCTGGGATCTTGAGAAAAGCCTGAAATAATTTGACAGGATATCCTTTTTCACAAAATGCCGCAGCTCCAGCGTGGGCAATGCCCTGTTTGTCCTGTCATACACGTCAACGTCATGCTCCCATACCACATGGAGTATCACGTTTTCATACGCCGTATCCCGTTCATGATGGTGTGCATACCAGTCAGATGATTTTAAGTGCACCTCGACATTGCCGGCCCATAGCTGCCCATCTATCCTTACCTGTGCATTGAAGAAATCTGGCCCTGCAAGATGGTTGTGCATTCCGGGTTTTAAAACCTGAAGTTCCTGTCCCTGGGTCGTGGTCGCCCCGATGAAATCAAACTTCTTGAATTTCCATAGATAATGCAGAAAATCTTCTTTCATAACATAAATGTAAGAGAATTTTGGGATAACCTTAATAGCTGATGGTCAAAGCCTTTAGTACTTTTAAATAAAAAACTATGAAAACCAACACACTTATCGCTACCGCGCTTGCCGCGGTACTTACCATTTCATGTGGAGACAGGAAGACCAAGGATGACCCCAATGAAGATGTTGAAATAGGCATGGAATCTCAATCTACCACCCCCGAAGATATGTATCAGACCTCGGGAAGCGAGGATGATACCATGAGCAATGAAGATATGCAGGAAGTGGCAGATGCCAAGGAAGTGATCAATGATTTTTATGCAAACCCCGGGTCCCGTGACGCATACGACATGATGACCGCAAATAGCAACCGGGGCACGTTTGCTGATTTTGGCAAGATGAATTCAAAATATGAAAGCATGAAGGTCACCTTTACAGATGATGCCATCGTACAAGGAGGCAACGTAACGCTGCCGGTACGCGTAGTGGGATTGACAAAAAACGGCAACAGCGAGACCTATAATGGTAAAGCTGTACTCAAAAAAGGGAGTGGAGACAATGCTAAATATCAAATCACCGAACTAGACCTGGACCAAGAAGCAAATTAAAATCCTAATTTTTTTTTAGACTTGACAAGAAAGCCGGCAATAGCCGGCTTTTTTGCATCAATTATTCAATGTGTATTTTTTGATCATAAAAACCCTTTTTCAATCATCCATGCATCATTGAACATCTTGCCCACATACCTGCTCCCATGATCATGAAAAAGCACCACGACCACATCATCAGGCTTAAAATGTTCTTTGAGCTGCAAGACGCCTTTTATAGCTGCCCCCGCACTGTTGCCCAAAAACATGCCTTCTTCTTGCGCAAGTTTACGGGTATAGACGGCTGCATCCTTATCAGTTACTTTTGTGAAACCGTCAATGATGTCAAAATTCACATTCTTGGGCAGGATGTCCTCTCCTATTCCTTCTGTGATATATGGGTAGATTTCATTTTCATCAAACTCACCCGTTTCATGGTATTTTTTAAAAACCGAGCCGTAGGTATCCACTCCCCAAACCTTGATATCCGGGTTTTGTTCTTTTAAGAATTTACCCACGCCACTTATGGTACCGCCAGTGCCCACGCCCACCACAAAATGAGTGATTTTACCAGCTGTCTGCTCCCATATTTCAGGGCCGGTGGTTTCATAATGTGCCTGGGTGTTGCCCAGGTTGTCATACTGGTTGACATACCATGCGTTGGGCCTTTCTTCTGCAATGTGCTTTGCCACGCTGTAATAACTCCCGGGGTCATCAGGTGCCACATCAGTGGGGCACACGATTACCTCGGCACCCATAGCCCTGAGCATATCCATCTTTTCCTTGCTCTGCTTATCGCTAAGGGTACATACCAGTTTATAGCCCTTTACCACAGCTGCCAGGGCGAGGCCCATACCCGTGTTTCCAGAAGTTCCTTCAACGATGGTGCCGCCGGGCTTTAACTTGCCAGATTTTTCGGCTTCCTGTATCATCTTCAAGGCCATGCGGTCTTTTACCGAGTTGCCGGGGTTGAACGTTTCATATTTTGCCAGGACCAGGCAGGGCAATGCTTCTACCAGCTTGTTCATTTTAACGAGTGGTGTGTTCCCTATGGTCCCCAGTATATTTTCGGCGTACTTCATTAGATTATTTTGTCAAAGATACCATTTTGAGCAGATTGAAACGGGCAGTTTAAGACGCCTTTAATAATGCATGTTTATGGTTTTCGCTGTAGCGAAATGACATTGAAACAGGTCCTGGCACAACCTTTTTTATCAGTAATTTATGGCAACCTGCTTATCCCAAGACACCACGTTAAGGGATGAGAGTAACTTTTGCGAAAGCAATAAACTACTCAAACTTAATGGTCTTGACGGGCGAAATCTTTGTGATGATATATGAAGGTATCAAGAGCATGGCGGCACAAAGAAGGAATGTGCCCACGTTGAGGATGAGTATATAATCCCAATGGATGTAAACCGGGGCTTCTGTGACATAATAGGTCTCAGGGTTGAGCGAGATCACTCCAAAATACTTTTGAATCAACAGCAGGCCCATACCTATCACGTTGCCCCAAAACAGCCCTATCACCACCAGGTAGAGTGCATTGTACATAAAAATCTTGCGTATCGTCCAGTTATTGCTGCCCAGCGCCTTGAGCACGCCCACCATGCGGGTGCGCTCTAAAATAAGCACGAGCAGGGCCACGATCATGTTGATACCTGCCACGATAATCATCACCACGATGATGAGCGCGATGTTAAAGTCAAAAAGCGACAACCACTCAAAGATGGAATAGTACTTCTGGGTAATGGTCATGCTATTGAGGGTCGAGCCCGTGTTTTCATAGATTTTGTTGCCTATTTCCTGAAGGTTGTCAAAATCATTTACAAAAACCTCAAAGGCCCCCACCTGGTCCTCGTTCCATTGATTCAGGTTCTGTACCTGGCGCAGGTCAGTAAATATAAAGCTCTGGTCAAACTCTTGAAAGCCACTGTCAAAAATACCCACGATGTCAAACCGCCTTGAGCGAAAGGTGCCGTCATCCTTGAGAAAATATACAATGACCTTATCTCCATTGACAAACCCCAGGCGGTCTGCAATGTACTGGCTCATCAATATCTCACGGCTTATGCCCTCGCCCATATAATCTGGCAAGTGGCCCTCTACTAGAAACTCCTGCATAAAATCCCAACGGTAGTCCTTGCCCACACCCTTGAGGATAATGCCCTCAAAGTCAGTCGCGGTGCGTATAACACCGGCCTTTGTGGCGGTGGCCTGCACGTGTGTAACTTGTGGGACAGCTTTAAAATCTGGATAGAACGGCTGGTTTATATCAACGGGGTTGAGGGTAACGTCGCTCTGGTTGCCATCAAAATTTGAGATGATGACATCACCGTTAAAGGCCGACACCTTTTCACGTATCTTTTGCTGCAGGCCCACCCCTGTGGCTATGGTGATCATCATCATGACCAAGCCTAGAATAATTGCTATGATCGCAATTTTAATTATAGGTGCCGAAGCAGTACTTTTATGCTTACCGGCGCGGATGATGCGTTGGGCTATGAAATACTCAAAATTCAATACAGCTATGGCGTTTAATTTGCCCAAAATTACCCTTTTCTTGGCAATCACCGTAATGATTTCGTGTGCAAACGGAGTAAAAGATGATAGCCAAAAGATAAAAGACAAAAGACTTGATTCCATAAAAACGGAAAATACTATTGCCCAAAATCAAAAGTCGTCAATCGTAAATCAAGAAATCATTCTGGGTGCCAACCGCACGGAGGCATACATCCCCCTACTGCAAGGTAAACGCATAGGTATCGTGGGCAATCCCAGTTCGCTGATATTGAAAAAGGACGGCAGGACATACACCCATCTTGTAGATTCGTTGCTTTTGCGAAAGCTTAACATCGTGAAGGTTTTTTCACCAGAGCATGGTTTTCGCGGTACGGCAGATGCTGGCGAAAAAGTAAAAGATGGCAAGGATCTTAAGACCGGCCTGCCCATTGTATCGCTGTATGGCAACAACCGCAAGCCAAAACCAGAACAGGTCAAGGACCTGGATATACTTGTCTTTGATATACAGGATGTGGGGGTGCGCTTTTATACCTATGTGGCGACCATGCACTATGTGATGCAGGCTGCCGCCGAAAACAATATAGAGATCATCGTGCTCGACCGCCCTGACCCCAACGGCAGTTATGTGGATGGCCCGGTGATGGAAGCTGCACACACGAGTTTCCTGGGGATGCATGCGGGAGTACCGCTGGTGCACGGCATGACCGTGGGCGAATATGCACAGATGATCAACGGCGAGGGCTGGCTGGGTGATGGCCTTACGGCAAAATTAACCGTGATACCCATGAAAAATTATAATCACGCCTTAGCCTATTCTTTACCGGTGCGGCCGTCGCCCAACCTGCCGAATGACCAAAGCATCAACCTATACCCCAGCCTGGGCCTTTGTGAGGGCACCAACCTGAATGCCGGCCGCGGGACTGAGATGCAGTTTCAGGTGCTGGGTTCACCCTATTTGCCGGCAGGTCAATATACCTTGAGCTATACGCCTGTGCCCAACTTTGGCAGTAAAAGCCCAAAACATAATGGTGAACTATGCCATGGCATCGACCTGCGACAGGTGCCGCCTATGCACGAAGTAGACTTAAGCTGGATCATTGATGCTTACCATGCGCACACCAACAAGGAAAATTTTTTTCTCACCAGCGGATTCACTAAACATGCCGGTACTGATACATTGCAAAAGCAGATAGAAAGCGGCATGACCATGGATGAAATACGGGAGAGTTGGCAGCCCGGTCTGGCTGCGTTTAAAAAGATACGAGCACGGTATGTACTGTATAAGTAAGACGGTGATATATTTATACGGGTATTTTGTATAACACTTTATTGAGGGCGCAAGCTATGTTATACAAAATGCATGACTCAAAAATTTTATAAAGGTGTTGTTTACAGGTGATAGGGAATAAATTGTATATTGATACTTGATTTAAAAATACAGAGTTATCTACGTGTTACATATCATGGCTCCAGAATAACCACGGCATACTCAAAGCGGGTTATGATCAGGAGTGTTGATGGGATCAACAGGCTCACCTAGTGGTTGCGAAATCAATGAAGCGGACCAATCACTCTCAGGACCGCGAAATCAACTACGCCGCTGAATGGAAAAACAGGAGTTAAATTTTGACTTGGAAAAATCACCTCTCCCAACCAGGCCGGAAAAATGAAAACCCTGTGGGATTTAGCCAAACTGAGCAAAAAAAATCAAAACCCTGTGGCCAAAACGGAACGGACCATCCAGGTGTGTCGCCACCATATGTAACAGGGGCTATAATTCATTGCTGCGGAATTTCCTCTCGGAAATTCC
>PALD01000018.1 GCA_002710685.1 Cytophagaceae bacterium
ATAAACAAATAAACATTTAATCATTAACACTTTATTATTCAATCCTAAATCATTTATTATGAAAAAAATTAGTTTAGTTACAGCAGCAATCACAGCTTTATTTGCAATCGACGCTAACGCTCAGGCAGACAACAATGACATCAATACCTTTAGCCAGGCATTGACAGTAGATGTACCAACTTTGGCAATGTTAGACATTGAAGATGCTTCAGGAGCAGAAGTAAGCGCGATCACTTTAGATCTTACAGATGTAACAAAAGAAGCCGGTGTGTATGAATTTGAAAGCGTAGAAACCTCTCCTATGTGGCTCAATTATACAAGTGTAGTCGCAGATGGCCAGCTTAGAAACATCACTGTAGGTTTTGACCAGAATGCAAATGACTTCCCCAGCGGCGTTAAACTGGTTCTTAATCAAAGTACTTTTACTGCAGACAATGGTACACTAGGTACAGCAGCAGGAACCATTGAAGTAAAACCAACTGATGTTTCTGTACCTGTGATCACAGGAATAGGAAGTGTATACACAGGGCAGGGACAAAAAGGGCTGCAATTCACGTATTCTCTTGCAGAAGATGGAAATTTTGCAGATTACAAAGCAGGTACCTATAACTCAACTTTGATCTACACCATTAGCGGTATATAATATCGAAATAATCTTCGGTTATAATTCAACTGGGATTTAGTAATTAAAAGGCACTCTACTTATGTGGAATGCCTTTTTACTTTTCATAGGAATTTGACCGATTTTCAGCATAAATAACCCGATTTTACACCTGACCGATACCTTTTTCATTCTATGATTTGTAATAAAACAATTTATCGTTTTCACGAAATAAACCTTTGCCTCAAAGTTTCTGTTTTCTTTTATCGCCTTCAACAAAAATTCCTTTCTGTGTATCTCTTTTTGCGCTTTGCATTTCGCGAAAGCTTTAAAGATTGAAAGCATGAACTCATCTACAGCAACCGGTCATCCACCGAAAATAGCCCTAAATACAATGACAGCATGACTAGTTTTACATCAGATAAACAAATAAACATTTAATCATTAACTCTTTATTATTCAATCCTAAATCATTTATTATGAAAAAAATTAGTTTAGTTACAGCAGCATTTACAGCATTATTTGCAATCGATGCTAATGCACAGGCAGACAACAATGACATCAACACCTTTAATCAGGCATTGACTGTAGATGTACCTACCCTTGCAATGCTAGATATTGAAGATGCATCTGGAGCAGAAGTAAGTGCCATCACTTTAGACCTTACAGATGTAACAAAAGAAGCCGGGGTTTACGAGTTTGACAGTGTAGAGACCTCTCCTATGTGGCTCAACTATACAAGTGTAGTCGCAGATGGCCAACTTAGAAACATCACTGTAGGCTTTGATCAGAACGCAAATGACTTCCCCAGCGGCGTGAAACTGGTTCTTAACAAAAGTACTTTTACCGCAGACAACGGTACTTTAGGTACAGCAGCAGGAACAATTGAAGTAGTACCTACAGATGTATCTGTACCGGTGATCACAGGAATAGGAAGTGTGTACACAGGTCAGGGACAAAAAGGACTGCAGTTCACCTATTCTCTTGCAGAAGATGGAAATTTTGCAGATTACAAAGCGGGTACCTACAACTCAACTTTGATCTACACCATTAGCGGTTTATAAATCACTATTCTAATGTAATAAAAAAGGCCCTCTGCCCAGGTAGAGCGGCCTTTTTTAATAAACTGAAAAAACGATTCTCTCCTTCAATAGAAAGTCGTTTTTGCTTCAAAGACGCATTGCGACCATTCGTCTACACTTAAACGCGGCCTAACGAAAATACGCCTAAAACCCCTGTTTATCAGGCTAAATTTGAAGTATAATAAAACATCAACAAGCAATTATACCATTAAAATAAGTTAAGATGAAAGCAAGAATTATACTTACCATAGCCTTTACATTTTTCATTAATGCTGCAGCATTTAGCGGTGTTCTTATTGTAAACGGTCTTACACATACGTATGAAGGATCTTCTGGAGACAGAGTGCGTGGAGAGATCATTCTTCAAAATACTTCTAACATAGATCAATTGGTAACTTTTGATCTTAGCGAGGCTATTTTCTCCTGTTCAGAATTTAGAAAATTCACAAAAGATATGAGCCACGAGCGCTCTTCGCTAACCTGGTTTGAAGGTAACCTGGGTGATAAAGTACTAGCTCCTAACGAGCGTTTTGTATATCGCTTCTCAATCAATATTCCTGAAGATGCTAACCTAAAAGGCTCTTACTGGAATATGGTGATGATACAAGTAGAAAAGCCTATGCAACAACAGCAATCTAATGCGGTAGCACTTAATTCTAAAATGCAATATGCAGTAGGCGTCATGACAAATGTGAATAACATAGAAGAGCTTGACCTAACCTTCACGAGCATTGACTTTTTACCAGAGGCAGGTCTGCCTTCAAAAAATCTTAGTGTAAACCTTGAGAATAAAAATCTGTTTGTAGAAGATGTAAAACTACTGCTTGAAATATACGATGCTACAGGCACCAAGATCATGGAGAAAAACACCATTAGAAACCTAATTTTCCCGGGTTTCTGCCAGGAATTTATCTTAGATCTCACATCACTTGCAAAAGGCAATTACCAGTGTATGCTTATTGCAGATTCCCGCGAAGAATATGTAGGTGCAAACATCAACCTTAACATAGAATAGCAGACCCCAAATCACTCATTCTACAATTTAACACTCGTCAATATGAACTCTATAATCAAGAACCTCAGGGCAAACCAACGAGGTGTGAATCAGAAAATTTTTGTTCTGGTTGAGACAAGTCTCGGTGAATTAAACCCTCTGGAGGGATTAAAACTTTTATTCATCATACTACCTTTTTATATAGGCTGTGCAAAAGATACACCTAATGAAGGTTTTGATCTATATCCTCATGTTGATGTAATTGAATACAATGAAGTGGAAGAAATTAAAAACACAGATACAAACAGTACCACATTTAAATATAGCAACGCAACCGCTGCAACACTTGAGCCAGATACCACAAAAAACGAAATTCTTATTTCTGAAGTTGTAACGATTTCAGCTAAAGCGAAAGAAAATAATGGGGTAATAGATGTAAATAGCGCTCTTGCGAAAAAAACAAATACAGCAACAAATTCTAAAAATAATGTTCTGCAAACAAGAAGAGCAGTTCCCGCATCTCCTAAAACCAAAGACACAACAAAAGTAAAAGTTCAGTCTGAAACTTCTTCGACTGTAAATAATTCCGCTAAAGCGAAAAAAACCACTCAAAACAATCAAAAATCGGTAAAAGAAGAGCAAAAATCAATCAATAATGAAACGATATACAGCGTAAAAAAACCGGTTAAAACAGCTGAAAATCGGGCGTTTTCACCAAAAAACGCTCCCGAAAACAGAATATCAAAAACAGATTCTGTAAAATCTGTACAAACTCAAAACACAAAGCAAGAAACAGCCGGTATTACAGAGACAAAAGCTGCAACCGACTCAAATATCTATTCAGATAACCTGAGAAGAGTTCAAAAATCGGTCATAGACAGCACAAAATCGGTCGCCAAAGTATCAAAATCGCAAAGCCAGCCAGAAAAAAGAAAAATCATTATTACAGATTCTTCAAATGCAGGTGATATTAAATTAACGCCTCTGCATAAGCAAGACACGTATGAAACGGGTAAAAAACACACGCTTGTAATAGATGTGGTGAATATGGGTAGCGATGTTTCAGGATTAAATTTTGATGTGCGCCTGCCCAATACCTGGAATCTTATTTCTGCAAGCACTATTAATACCATGCAGAATGGTGAAAAAAGACTGGCGCTTATCAGCTTTTTTATTCCGGCAAAATATAAGTCGGGTTCCACATCTGCACAGGTAGACTTAATTACAGACAAAGGAAGTTTATTAGGTTCTTCACCAGTGACTTTTAAAGTAGCCAAAAATTTCGGTATTGAGGTTTTCAATGTTTTCGCTCCACAAAATGTACAGGCCGGTGAAACCATAAAAGCCAGCTATTTTATTAAAAATACAGGAAATGTAAATCAAAAAATAGTGCTTTCTTCTCGTAATAGTATAGAAGGAAATGAGATGATCAATCTTGCTGCAGACTCAATAATCGTAGTAGATGTGACTCAAAAAACAACTAAAAAGGTTTTCGCTTTACGCACAATGATCACAAACTTAAAAGTAGAAAGCGCAGCTTCTGGTAAGGCATATCAGTCTTTCTCTAAAACTGATGTTTTCCCTGCGAGAATTAAGCAAACAGATCCTTTTAAGCGCTTTCCTATAGAAGCAAGTTTGTTGTATAACAGTTACACAAATGAAGATGAGCATTACTCAACAGTTTCAGCAGAATTAAGAGGTCACGGCTTTTTAGACAGCCAGAAAAAGCATCATTTAAATTTCACATTAAGAGGTCCTAAACAAATAAATTTAAAGCGTTTTGGTGTAATAGATCAATACAGTGCGATTTACAATTATGACAATAAAACCATTGTACATCTGGGAGATCATACTTATCGTTTTAATTACTTAGGTTTTAACAGCCGTTACGGGATGGGCGCGCGAATAGATCACCGCGTAAAAAACTGGATGCTTTCAGCTTTTTATACAAACCCACGACTTTACGATTTTAATGACGAGCCGCTGTACGGTGTAAAAGCGCAATATCATTTTACAGACTCTTTACAGGTAGGCGTTTCTGTAGCCAGATCAAGCGGTACAGAGCAAGGTGCATATTTCAACATTCCCGGTAACGACAATGAGGAAGGACAAATCACAACTTTCAATTTTAAATATGTAAATAACAAAACCTTAATTAATGCAGAGTCGTCATTTAGCTTAACAAATGAAAAGGTAGATTATGCAAATTATATTAACCTGATACAGAGATTTGAGAATTTGACGTACTCAGGTAATTTCACCATTGCGGGCAAAAATTACTTTGGCGCACTTAGAAATAGCCTTCAGTATTCAAATAATCTGCGTTACAGACTGCACAAGTGGAATTTCACTTTAGGCCAGAACATGTCTAAAATCAATGAGCGCTTAAACCCTTTGTTTTTTGCTGCCGCTCCTTATTATGAAGATTATTACGGTGGTTTAGGTTATCGTCCTAATCAAAGACATTATGTAAGTATTCGTTTAGACAGAAGAGTACGTGAAGACCAGTTAAAGCCCAGAAACTACTATTACAAAGAGTACGGTCTTAATTATAGATATGCCTTTACATCTCGTGACTTTAGCCTTCGTTTTAACGGTAGACTAGCAGAAACAAAAAATTTACTTGCTGCGACTAATGTTTACAGAAAAACATACGCACACACTCTACAGAGTTCTTATAGAATTTACGACAGGTTAACTTTTAAAGGATCTTTAAATCATAATTATAACAACCGTTACGGAAAATCAGATTTCAACACCAATTATTTTAGATACAGTTTAGGTGTTGATTACAGCTTAAGCAGAATGTTCCGCTTTGACTTTAATTACAACAGCGGTTTCAGTCCGGAAGATTCTTATATGAAACGGGATTTTATTAACGCCAGCCTAATGGCTCAGATAAATAAAAACCACAGGTTTGAGTTACGCGCAAATTATTATGAAAACGCTGGCAATACCACTCAAAAAGAGCTTTTAGGTTTTGGAAAATACACCTATATGTTTGGGATTCCACTTCGTAGAACAATTGAGCAAGGAGGTTTAAAAGGATATGTTTTTGCTGCAGATGAAACCATTAAAACAAAAGGAATACGCATAGTAAGTTCTGGTAAAACCTTATCTACAAATGCAAAAGGAGAATTTGAGCTAAACAATCTTCCGCTAGGCACAAACTATATTTTTATAGATGAGTCATCATTACCACTGGGCATTGTAGCTGCTAAGAGAGCACCTTTTAAAGTAATAGTTGCCAGAGACAATATGTCGAGTTTAGACATACCGCTGGTGCGTTCTTCTACCATTAACGGCAGCATAGATTTCATCGAAAAAGATCTAACTAAAAAGGATCTTACAGCGTATATAAAACTTGAAAATAAAGAGTTTACATACACCATAGAATCTGATAAGACCGGCACATTTAGTTTTCAGGAAATAGTACCGGGTACTTATAAAATAGAGATTATGAGATTTAAAGCCGGTGATTTGTTTGATATCCCTAAAGCAACCCAAATCGCGGTAGCAGAAAATGCCAGGGAAACCATCTCTATAGAGGTTGAAAGCAAGAAGAGAAAGATCAAGTTTGACAATAAGAACTTTAAAGTAGGCAATTAATTATGAGAAAATTCAGCTATATATTTATTAATCTGGTTCTTGTCAATATGTCGATATGTTTTGCACAGGAAACCATAGATGCTAACAGTGTTAATCTTTTTGGCGGCGGTAAAGACTTTAATACGGCATCATTACAATTGCAGCCTATAGAGATCATAGATGTAGAACCAGAATCATTAACAGGAGGAAGCACAAATTTAAGTGGCCTTGAGGCAGGACTTCCCGCTAGTGCCAGTGGCTCAATAGAAGATGCAGATCTGTGGTTAAATTTCACCTTTAGAGATGCAGATTATCAACCCGGTAATGTGTATGTCTACTCTACATTGCCCGTTCCCGCAGGCATGACCATTACTGTAGAAGTTATAAGTTTTGCACTTACGGGCAGCTATACAACGCCCAGTTTTAGTCCGGTTGTTACAATTGCAAATAATGGTGCCAGATTTGACAGCCGCCTCATATATGACTTTCAAAATGGATATACGGGCGACGGCATGAACAATGGCTACCAGTTAAAATACACAATAGACAATCCCGGGATGGTATCATTGCCAGACGGTTTTGAAATCATCTACGAAATAAAATAAGCTACCATGAGAAAATTTCAAATTATAATAGCACTGTTATGTTTTACGGCGGTAAATGCTCAAGTATTGCTGCCGGGAACTCTGGATGTGCAGGGCATGCCCAACTTTAGCCAGTCTATAACAGATGTAGTGATGGAAGCCGGGGAAGACGATGCGGCTTTAGGTTTTGAAACCACATTTAACGCAACAGAAATAGGCTTTGTACTCGATCCTACATCAGTATTTGGTGTAGAAGTTTCAGATACTGAAACAAATTGCAGTGCAAATGTCTTTAGATATAAAGTATATATGCACACTATAAATGCCCCTGCAGATATTATAATAGAGGCGCGTACATTTACAGATAGTGGTACTGCCCTACCGCTTATAGGTTCAAGCCCTTATGATAATTTACCTATTCAACCATTAGGACCACGAGGTCTAACTCCTGAAAACGGCGGCGCTTATATAGCTGTTCCCAATAATGCTTCACAAGCCATTAAAGTATTTGAATTTATAGGTTGCAGAACAAATATTCCTATTCAGTTCAAAGTAAGACCAAGTGCTAAAGCAAGAGCGGTCCCGGCTAATTTTGATATCTACTACACGGTAGTAGGGAGCTTAATGTAGTAAGAATAATCTATTAAAAGTAATTATGACAGGCATCATTCTCATATTTTCAAACAGAGAGCAGCATTTAGATAAAGATGAATTCACTACTTTTTTAAAAGAATATCCTGATGTGCGCTTATGTCTTGTAAATAACGGAAGCATAGATAATACATTAACGCTGCTGCAGGAATTAGAACATAGATATCCAAAGAGAATCTCTGTTATTGACCTTAAGGTAAAAAGAGAGCACGACTTTGCTTTGCGAAATGGTTTCCGCCTCTTGATGCGTAATAAAAATATAGATAAGGTAAATTATGGTGTCAATATGGAACTTCAAGACCTTAAAACCGCTATCGAATTTGGCAGTAACAACAGTTGAGAGAATATGAGCAATTATGTGAGCCTTCTTTCGCAAAAATTGATTTTTTCACTGTTAAAATCCAGGTTCATGCATTTATACTAAATCGATTTAGTATATTTTTTGTATCCTTACAGAAAATATAACTAATCTTTCATGAGAAACACGATTTTGTTCCTGGTCCTATTATCTGGATTTAGTCTATTTGCACAGGAACAGTTAACCTTAGACAATTTTAATGATTTTAAAGACCAGACAGGCAATTGGCAAATTGTGGGTGATGTGGTGATGAATCCCAACATTGATATACACCAGGCCGAAACAGCAGAAGAAGAATCTGGCAAAAAAAGAAAAAAGAGAAAAAGAAAAAATGAAACTGAGCCTGCAAAGGCGGTTACCTTTTCTCCGGGAACAGGAATTCTTTTAAATAATCCCGAGAACGGAAAAGATAATCTGGTGACTAAATGGGAACACGGAGATATTTATCTGGAAATGGATGTTATGCTTCCTAAAGGTTCTAACTCAGGAATCTATTTACAAGGCAGATATGAAGTACAATTGAATGACGCCTGGGGTGTAAAAGTTCCTAAATTTTCTGATATAGGCGGTATCTACCGCAATTGGGAAAATGAACCCGGCAAAATTTTTAGAGGTATCGCTCCTCTAAGCAATCCTGCCAAGGCTCCTGGCCTTTGGCAACATTTAAAAATTCATTTTAAAGCACCAAGATTTGATGAAAGTGGAAATAAAATAGCGAATGCGAAATTTGTTTCTATTGAACTAAACGGCGAGCTTATTCAAAATAATGTTGAAGTTCCTTTAGCTACAGGTGGTCCTATATCTGCTGAAGAAACTGCAATGGGTCCTCTTATGATTCAAGGTGATCATGGTGCTGTGGCATTCAAAAACATACAGTATCAGGTAATGGCAGAATCTCAAGTCACTCTCCCTTCTATTGCTTACCAGACTTACAAAGGTGATTTTAAAGGTCTAGAAGATCTTGATAACGCGACTGTAGTTTCTAAAGGAAAAACTAAAGATATTGATGTAAATCTTGCTGAAGAGGAAGATGCTTATGGTATTATATTTAATGGGGAAATTTTGATCCCAAAAGATGATAAATACACATTTTTGGTAAATTATACCGGTGGTGCAGAATTATCTATAGATGGGAAAGTTGTTGCTAAAGAAAATTCTTCAGACAATGAGGGACGTATATCTTCTAATTCTAACCTTAAAGCAGGTCAACATTCATTTACAATAAAGAATATTAAAAATGCAGGCTGGAGAGCGCCACGATTAGGTTTTACGGTTACTACCGCAACTACAAATCCTAAGACCTTTCACGCTTATGAATCCTACCCACCTAATGTGAACGATGTTTCTGCGATCTATGTACAGCCAGATGCAAAACCAGCTTTATTAAGAGGTTTTGTAAGTTTTAAAGGAAATAAAAAAAGACTTTCTCATACAATAGGGGTTGGTACACCAGAAGGTATAAATTACGTATACGATTTAAAATCAGGAAATATAATTGGTTTCTGGAGAGGGGATTTTGTAGATGCTACTCCCATGTGGCATAGCAGAGGTGACGGTTCTTTTAAACCAAAAGGATCTGTACAATGGACCTTTTTAAATCAACCTTTAGCTAAACTTGCTACAGACAAAACTGCTTTCCCAGAAACGGGAGAGGCTCCAGATTTTGTTTCAGAAGGATATACCATAGACAGCGAAACGGGATTACCTATTTTCAAACAAAAATATAATGGTGTCGAAATTTCTAATAAAATCACTCCCGATGAAAATAATAACTATCTGAAAAACGAGATAAGTTTTTCAAAATCGGGCTTATCTGGTTGGTATTATAAATTAGCTTCAGGCAAAGTAAAGAAAATGCAAGATGGCTCATACATCATTGGTGACAACGCATATTATCTAAAACTTATTTCTGCACAAACACCTGTAATAAGAGATACAAATGGAGAAACAGAACTGATAATACCAGTTGATGGTAGTACTATTAACTATGAAATAATATGGTAACGATCATGAAAAATAAGAATTACAATATATATACAATGTTTAAAAACTTTTCTGTTCTTCTGCTACTATTGATCACCTCTGGATTGATGGCGCAAGATGAGCCTAAACAAGAAGGATCTAAAGAAAATGATTTTTATAGAATTACCACAATCCCTACGCCTGAAGGTGTACTTATAGAAGGTGGTGGTGTCCTATCATTGCCTAACGGAAGCATGGCTGTATGCACAAGACGTGGTGACGTCTGGATACTTGAAAACCCAACGATGAGTGGTGGCACAGGTGTGACTTTTAAGAAGTTTGCTTCCGGATTACATGAGCCTCTAGGTCTGGCTTATAAAGATGGAGCTTTATATACAGCCCAGCGTGGCGAACTTACAAAACTGGTTGACACAGATGGTGATGGCGTCGCAGACATTTATAAAACCGTGTATGCATGGCCATTATCTACACATTATCATGAATATTCTTTTGGGCCTGTTCTAGCACCAGACGACACATTTTTTGTAACTGCAAATGTTGCTTTTGGTGACGAAGAATGGTGGCGTGGTGAGAGTCGTGTACCCTGGAGAGCCTGGACAATGAAAATTTCTGAAGATGGCACAATGCAGCCCTGGGCAACAGGAATGAGATCACCAGCAGGTTACGGTATGTACGATGACGAACTTTTTTATACAGATAATCAAGGTGACTGGGTAGGCTCTGGTGGAGTTTGGCATTTGCCAAAAGGAGCATTTACCGGCCATCCGGCAGGGCTTAAATGGACAGGGATGAAAGATTCTCCTATAAAATTAACTGAGGAGCAATTTTACGCTAAAATTGACAAGAGACAGACAAAAGTAAATGGAAGATATGTAAAACCGGAAAACGTTCAGGATGAGAAAAATCCAGATTTTCTTTATAAAATAAAAGAAACTTTCCCTGAGCTTCAATTACCTTCTGTGATTTTACCTCATGGCATTTTAGGAATATCTACTTCACAAATTAAAGCTATTGATGCCAATTCAAAATTTGGTCCGTTTGACGGTCAGCTTCTTGTGGGTGATATGGGTCAAAGTAAAATTATGAGAGTCGCCCTGGAAAAAGTTAAAGGTGAATATCAGGGTGTGGCTTTTGATTTTAGAGCCGGGTTTCAGTCTGGTGTTATGAGAATGGATTTTGATCATAACGGTAATCTTTTTATTGGTGAGACAAACCGAGGCTGGGGATCTGCAGGAACAACAAATTCCGGTATAGAATTCTTGTCATGGACGGGTAAAACTCCTTTTGAAATGAAAACCGTAAAAGCAATGCCTGATGGTTTTGAAATCGAATTTACTAAAGCAGTTGACAAAGCTTCCGCAGAAGATTTGAGTTCTTATAAAGGGAAGAGTTATATCTACAAATACCAGGCTGTTTATGGAAGTCCGCAAGTAAATATAGAAGATGTACCGGTTAAAGGTGTCAAAGTAAGTGATGATGGGATGAAGGTAAGAGTCGTAATAGACAATTTACGCCAATTTTACGTTCATGAAATGTTGTTGCAAGGTGTGAAATCTAAGGATAAAGAAGAGTTAACCCTTCACCCTTCTTTTTACTATACACTTAACAATATTCCTGATGGTCAAAAACTTTCAGCTAGTGAATTCACATCAAAGAAAGTGAGTCCTAAAAAAACTGTAGTTCCTAAAAAGAAACCAGTAGCCAAAAAAGTAGCTCAAAATCAAGTTTTAACAGATAGCCAGGTACAACCTCTATTAGCTGCAAATACGTGTACAGCATGTCATAATAAAGAGAAAAGAGTTGTGGGTCCCTCATTTAAAAACATAGCAAAACGCATGTATTCTAATGAAAAGATTCTGGAATTAATTTATAATCCTCAGCCTAAAAACTGGCCTGAATATGCTACGCCAATGGCTCCCATGCCTCAAGTCCCAGAAGATGAGGCATTAAAAATAGCCGCCTGGATTAATTCGTTAAAATAGAAATTAAGCTTACTAATATTATATAGCCTGTTAATCTTAGTACTGATTATCAGGCTATATTTTTTACACAGATTTATAGAAATATCTAAATATCCTGCAAAAAGAAAGACTGTCTAAGATCAAAAAGACAGCCTTTCGGGACTAACCAACAATTTATAAAACTGTTTACTATAATTCTTCCGGAGTAAATGTGTGTTTAAAAAGATTGGGATTTATAATGAGCTGCGCCCACCCCCAATTATTCGTATTATCAGCCGGTAAGCCGCCTTTTATTAAACTCATACTGTCTGAAGCAAACATATGCGAATAGCCTAAGTTTAATACTACATTTTTAATAAGCGGTTGCGTAAAAACAAAATCTACTTCAGTTCCTAAATAGTTATCTGCATCATTTACAAGGTCTGCATTTGCCGCAAAGTAATGCCCTTTAACAAGCAGATTAGATTTCTCGCCGGTCTTCAAAACCAATTTAGCATAGAGATCATTTAGTCCCACATTATTGGCATGATTCCCAACATAGAAATAGTCCATGAAGCCGTTGAATTTATGGTTGGTTCCATACAGTGGGAAGAAAGATTTATTTTTTGAATCTCCGGTTTGATCTGTTCCGCTTAACATTTCAAATCCCAAAGCATACACCGTGTTGGCCGGTTTATATGAACCTTCTAAAGACAATTGATAAGCACTCAAGTCTGTGCTGGCATCGGCTTTGCCAAATTGATAATAACCGCTTCCGGCAAACTTAACAGCACCGATAGGAAAAGTAAAATAAGCCCCGGTTGTCTGCCTGTTATAAGTTCCATCAGCTTCTTCTTCCTCATTATATTTTTGAAAACCATTATTTAAGAAGAGAAAGCTCAGTGATGAGTTTTCCCAGGATTTGTTCAGATGTGCAAATTGCATGGTTTTATAAGTAAAAAAGCCGGTAATTGCATAGTCTGAGCAGGTTATCCGCTGTTCTTCCTGACTAAAGGCAAAACCAAGATCCATATTGAAAGAATCTTTTTTATACTTTATTAAAGCCGCATCATGAAAACGACCTTGCATCGCCCAGTCCAGACCACCAAAAATGCGCTGATCATCATAAGCAATTACCTGACGTCCTAATTTTGTAGACCAATGTTCATCCACTTTTAATTCTACCCACGCCTGAAAAAGTGAAAAAGAATCATTATTATCACTCGGTAAAATTTGGCGGGTATCGCCCCATGTGCTTACATCCTGCACACTTATAAAGGCATTCAACCATTCAGTATCATAACCAAAATTGAGACGTGAGCGTTGTGTTACAAAAGCAGCAGGTTCTGCATCATCTGGAAACAGGTTCCCAAAACCATGGCGATATTCAAATCGTGAACGTATATCTGCATCTACATTAAAGGTTTGTGCAGTGGCGACTGTTGCAAAAAAAGCAAGTAGAATAAAGAGAGTAGTGTTGGCTTTCATTTAAATTCAGTTTATTATTTAAAAACAAATATAAGTATTAATACGTATAAATACGTAATAATACTTAATTTTTGCTGCTATCTTGTTTCCTCTTCATTCTTTCGTTATATTCGTAGAGAAATAACGCCCGCTGCTATGATAGCTGTTAATGAAGCCTTAAAACATATTGAAACACAAACTTTCCCGCTGGGAACACAGACTTTATCCCTGCTGGCAGCACGTGGAAGCATTTTGGCGTCCGCTGTACAATCGCCTATTAATATGCCGCCTTTTCGTCAATCAGCGATGGATGGTTATGCTATTCAACTCAATGGAACTCCAGAATACAATGTAATAAATGAGTCAAAAGCGGGTGATTCCGGTAATTTGAGCTTAAAATCCGGCGAGGCAGTACGCATTTTTACCGGTGCTTTGGTGCCTGATGATGCAGATACAATTGTTATTCAGGAACATGTAGAACGCACAGCAGATAAAATCCGCCTCAATAAATTTCCCCAGAAAGGTGCAAATATTCGCCCCATTGGCG
>PALD01000019.1 GCA_002710685.1 Cytophagaceae bacterium
CTCGGGCGACGCGGTGATGGCGCGGCAACTTCAGTCCGAGGCCTTCGACGCCTCGGGCCGCGCGCCCGACGCCGCGCTGCGCTACGCGCTGCTGCTGGCCGACGCGGGCAGCGAGAGCGCGGCCATCGACGTGCTCAACGCCTCGCTGGCGCGCTTCCCCGAGGATCTCGGGCTGCTGACGACGCTGGGAGAACAGTACCGCCTCACCGCGCAATGGGAGCGCGCCGCCTCGATCGAGGACCGGCTGCGCCAGATCGGCACCGGGGAGGCGCTGCTGGTGGCCGAGCGCATCCGCTTCGACCGGCAGGTGGCGCAGGAAGACATCGAGGTTGCCATCGGCTACCTCGACCAGCGCTGGTCCGAGGGACGCGACAGCGCCGCCAGCTATGCCGCGATCACCCGCGCGAACCTGTCCTCCGGTCATCCGGACCGTGCCCGCCGGGTGCTTGAACTCGGTCTTTCGCGCTTTCCCGAAGACCGGAACCTTCGCGCCGCCGGCGCCACGCTGGCGCTGGCAGAGCAGAAGTTCGACGAGGCCGCGGCGATCCTTCAGGACCTGTTGCAGGACATGCCGAACAACGAACCCCTCTGGATCGACCTGCTCCGCGTGCGCCAGCGGCAGGACGATCTGGTGGCCGCCGCCGACGTGATCGACGCCGGGCTCGCCGCCAATCCCGGCGCCGCCCTGCTGCGCTGGGAGCTGGCGCTGAATCGCGAGGCTCGCGGCGACCACGATGGTGCCATCGAGGTCTACGAGGCGCTGCTGGCCGATCATCCGAGCAGCGCACCGGTCCGCAACAACCTCGCCACGCTGCTGTCGACGGCGCGCGAGGACGGCGGGAGCCTCGCGCGGGCGGCCGAGATCGCCGCGCCGCTGGCCGGCAGCCCGGTGCCGCATTTTCTTGACACCTATGGCTGGATCGAGTTCCGCCGCAACGCCTTTGGCCCCGCCGCCGAGGCGCTGACCGCGGCCGCGCTGCAGCTTCGGGACAACCCGAAGGTCCAGTTCCACGCCGCCGAGGCGCTTGCCGCCACCGACCGCGGTGACGAGGCACGCCAGCACTACGAGGCGGTGATCCGGCTTGCAGTAAACGACAACGATCCGCTTGCGGCGCGCGCCCGCGCGGCGCTCGACGCGATGCCTGCCGACGGCACGAAGGCGGCGAATTGAGCGTCGGGGACACATACCCGGCGCTCGCCGCCGGTCGCGGGGCCGAGCTGCGCGTGGCCGGGCTCTGGCTGCTGGTGCTGGCCTGCGCCGCGCCGGTGTTCGCGCTGGGGCTGGGCGAGCTGGCCGCGAACTGGATGACGCCGGTCTATTCGCACGGGCCCATCGTGGTCGCGATGGCGCTCTGGATCGGGCTGCGCACCCTGCGCGACGAGCCCCGCGCGCTGCGTCGCCATCCTGCCTTGGTGATCTGGCCGGGGGTGCTGCTGGCGCTGCTCGGCATCGCCGGGGGGCTGGTCGGCACGCTCGGGCGGATTGGCGATGTCTCGGCCTATGGGCTGATCCCGTGGATCGCGGGGGGTCTGGTCGTGAGCATGGGCTGGGCCCGGGCCCGGCGGCTGTGGCTCTCGGTGGCGCTGCTGCTGCTGGCCCTGCCGCTGCCGCAGGTGCTGTACTGGAAGGTGACGACGCAGCTGCAGGCGCTGGCCTCGGAGCTCGCGGCGTGGATGATCTCTGCGATGGGCATGTCGGTCTATCTCGACGGCAACATCATCGACCTCGGCGTCTACCGGCTGCAGGTGGCCGAGGCATGCTCGGGACTGCAATACCTGTTCCCCATCGTGGCCTTCGCCGTGCTCTTCGCCACCATCAGCCGCGAGCCGGCCTGGCGCCGCGTGGCGCTGGTGCTGCTGGCCGCGCCGCTCGCCGTGGCGATGAACGCGCTGCGCATCGCGATCACTGCGCTGGTCGTCGAGCACTACGGGGTGAGCGCGGCCGAGGGCTTCCTGCACGCCTTCGAGGGCTGGGCGATCCTGCTCGCCGCCATTGCCGTGCTGGTGGGGGTGATGCTGCTGTTGCGGGCCTTTTTTGGCCGGGGTACGCAGCGCGGCCCGATGCTGGATCTCGACATTTCGGGCACCGGCGAGGTGCTGGGCCGCGTGCTGCACGTGCCACCCGCCCGGGCGATTGGCGTGCTCTCGGTGGTCGCGCTGGCGGCCGGGGTTCTGGTCCTGGTACTGGGCAGCAGCCAGCCCGAGGCTTCGGGGAGGATGACGTTCGACCGCTTCCCGCAGCGCGTCGGTGCCTGGCCGGGCGTGCGGGGCGCGCTCGATCCGGCGGTCGCGCAGGTCGTGGCGGCGGATGACTACCTCAACACCACTTATTTCGAACCGGGGAGCATGGTCCCGGTGCAGATCTTCTCGGCCTTCTATCACAACCAGACGCGGGGGGCCGCGATCCACTCGCCCGAGATCTGCCTGCCTGCCAACGGCTGGGAGGTGTCCGAGATCGGCACCCGGGAGCTCGACATGAGCGCCGCGGGCTATGGCCGTTTCGAGGCCAACCGCGCGGTGGTGACCAAGGGCACCGACCGCCAGCTCGTATACTACTGGTTCGAGCAGCGCGGTCGCCGCGTTGCCAACGACCTTGCCGTCAAGCTGGGTGTGCTTGCGGACGAGGTGCTGCACGGGCGCAGCGACGGGGCGCTTTTGCGCTTCACCACGCCCATCGACGACAGCGCCGGTGGCCTCCTGGCGGCCGAGGCGCGGGTTCGAGACCTCATGCGGCAGGCACTGCCGCAGATGCCGGGGTTCATTCCGTTTTGAGACCAGAAACAGTTTTTTTGACGAATTTTGAGAGGGGCACAGGACATTGATGGCACGGATTTTCACAGCTCGCGGCACTGCATGCCGCCTTGTCATTCGGACCACCGCAGCGATGGGGCAGGGGCAATGCTGAGCCTCGCCTTCTCCTCGCGCGGAAAGCACGCCGAGCCGCGTCCGGAGCGCCCGGCGAAACCCGCGGCGCGGACCCGTCCCACCCGGGTGCTCGCCATCGCCTCGGCTGGCGGGCACTGGCAGCAGCTGATGGAGCTGCGTCCGGCCTTCGAGGGCTGTGACGTACTCTTCGCGACGACGCTCAAGGGCCTGCCGCAGGAATTCGACGCGGCACCGTCCATCATCGTGCCCGACTGCAACCGCAACGATGTGCTCCGGATGCCCTGGATGGTGCTGACCATCGGCGCGCGGCTGCTGGCCTACCGTCCCGATGTCGTGATTTCGACCGGGGCGCTTCCGGGGCTCGTCGCCCTCACGCTGGCGAAGGTGATGCGGGCCCAGACCATCTGGGTAGATTCGATCGCCAACGCCGAGGAGATGTCCATGTCCGGCAAACACGCGCGCCGGGTCGCCGATCTCTGGCTCAGCCAGTGGCCGCATGTCGCGGAGGCGGAGGGCGCGGACTATTACGGAGCGATACTATGATCTTCCTGACCGTCGGTACCCAGCTCGCCTTCCCGCGCCTTGCCCGCGCCATGAACGACTACGCGGCCAAACATGACGAGCAGGTCATCGCGCAGGTGGGCGGCGACGATGCAGCCCTGCCGAACCTCGACGTCCGCCATATGCTGCCGCCGGACGAGTTTGTCGACATCTTCCGCCGCGCCCGTGTCGTGGTCGCTCATGCCGGGGTCGGGACGATCCTGTCCGCCCGCCGCTACAAGCGGCCGCTGGTGATCGTGCCGCGTCGCCATGCGCTGGGTGAGCATCGCAACGATCACCAGCTTGCGACTGCACAGGCACTGGTCGGCCTGTCCGGCCTGCATGTGGCGTGGGAGATCGAGGACCTGCCGAAGCTGCTCGACGGAGGGGCGCTGAAATCGGCCGACGGCAGCACGGGCAGCCGTCATGCCGCGCTGGTGGATGGGATCGGCCAGTTCATCGCGGCTGGCGGCAAGGGCGTGGCGCCCGCCCGCACCACTGGGATTGTCAGGCAGAAAGCGGTGTCACGGGCGCCATGACAGCGCCCGCTGCACGCCCAGATAGATGGTGTTCTCGCTCTCTGCGTCTTCATCGCCGGTGCGGCTCCGCTCGTGCGAGAAGCTCGCGACCATGTCGATGTCGCTGGTGAGCTGCCGGGTCAGGGACATGTCGAGTTCGAGCTTGCGCACGCTCTCTGAGCCTTCGGTGAAGTAGTCGTAGTTGCGGTAGGCCAGCCCGGTCTGGAAGTTGGTGACGTCCGACAGGGCGTAGCTGTAGCCAACGCTGACCTGATCGACGAGCGTCTCTTCGCCGAAAATGCTGGTGTTCACGCTCCGCTGGTAGCCCGCTTCGAGGCTGCCATTGCGCGACTCGCGCCCGTAGCCGACCTGCAGAAGCCCGTCGACGTCTCCGTCGCCGCCGCGCGACAGGCCCGCCGACCAGTCGAATTCACCGAGCCGGAGCTCATGACTGCGCCCGGCGCGGACCTCGACCCGGGTGCCGTCATCCGTCAAGATACTGCTGAGATCGAAGCGCGCCTCGCCATTCGGCAGGTCGCGCAGGATTGCCAGAGCGAACGTCGGGCCGCTGTCGGTGCTTGTGGGGCCGCCGTCGGCGCTTTCCTCGATTTCCACGAAGTTGAGGTCGAGCGAGGCCCGCAGGCTTTCTGAAATCCGCAGGTCGGCGCCGGTGCCGAAGGTGGTGGTGGTGCGGTCGGTACCGGTTCCCTCGGACTCGGTGTCCTCGACACGGGCGGTGAGGCGCAGGTCCAGTCGAGGATCGACGGTGAAACGCAGCGTCAGGTCTGAATCGCGGCTGACGTAGTCGTTGAGCGAGTCATCGGTAAGGTCGGTGTAGTTCACACGCCGGACCCCGAGACCGAAGTCTCCTCCGAACGGGGCTTCCTTCCCGAAAGTGAGCCGCGCGCCGAGGCGGGTGTCGTTGCGGTAGCCGGTGTCGTTGCGAAGTTCGATCGAGTCCGGCGTTTCGTCGAGCACCAGCGTGCCAATCTCCTGCCGCAGGAAGCTGGCGAAGGCCTCGAACTCGGCGTTCTTGCCGGTGCGGCGATAGGAGAAGCGCAGTTCGGGATCGGCCAGCTCGAACTCGTCGTCCGCGTCCGGGTACTCGAGCCCCGTACTGATGCCGAGCTCGAACCCCTGCGTGCGGGTTACAGAGCCGAGGGAGAACGACAGATCGCCGCGCGCGCGGGTTCCGTCGTCGTCCGAGATGACGCCGATGCCCGTTGTGGCGGAAGCGGTGATGCCGCCGGCTTCCTGTGCCATGGCGCTGTATGTGGTCAGACCGGCTGCAGCGGCGAGGATCGCTGCGGCCGGTATCTTGAAACCGTTGTGCATGGGCGTGCCCTTACTCGAACAGGCGGCGCTCCGGCACCACGATCACGTCCCCCTCGATCAGCGAGATGTCACGGTTGAGCGCAGCCCCGTCCATGATCGCCCGGTAGTTGACGCGGTAGACCTTCTGCGCGCGGGTCACAGGATCGGTCCGGCGCAGCTGAAGCCGCTTGGTCGCGGCGAAGGGCGTCAGCCCGCCGGCCTGCGACAGCGCCTGCAGGAAGGTGGTGCCCGGCTTGACCTCGATCATGCCGCTGCTGCCGACCTCACCCATGATGTAGACCGAGATGACCGGCTTGGGGGCGGGCTCCCTCGGCGCTGCGGGCTCGCGCGGGGCGGGCTGGACACCGATGAAGACGTTGGGCGTGGCCGCGAAGTTGCCGGCGATGGCCTGGGTCACCGAGGCGCGGATCTGATCCGCCGTGCGCCCGGCCGCGGGCAGCGATCCGGCGAAGGGGAACGAGAAGCGCCCGTCGGGAAGCACCACGACGCTGCGGTTGAGCGAGGGATCTTCGAGAACCTCGACCTGCAGCGTATCGCCGGCGCGCACCCGGTATTCCGATTGCGCCATCGCGGTGCCGGAAACCAGGCAGAGCATCAGCGCGAAAAAGTATTTGAACAGAACCTGCATCGAACCGACCTTCCTCGTGTCGCGTACGGAAAATTGATTCCATGATTGCAGCGTATATGCACGGAAAATACTGGAGAAAACGCAGAAGCGTGCCGTTACGCCGGATCCTGTCACCGGGACGACACGCTCTCTGAGGTCAATTCCGGCGTTCAGACGCCGGTTGCGCGGAAAACCACGGTGATGGTCCGGCGCAGGATGTGGAAATCCGTCCCGAGGGACAGTTCCCGGTCGTAGGCACTGTCGAAGCGCGCGCGCTCGACGAAGTCGCTGAGGTGGCGTTCGGAAATCTGCCACGGGCCGGTGATGCCGGGGCGCAGCCGGTAATAGGCGCGGCCCGGGTAGAGCTCTTCCTGCGAGGGCATCATCGGGCGCGGCCCGACCAGCGACATGTCCCCGCGAAGCACGTTCCAGAGCTGCGGCAGCTCGTCGACCGAGGTCTTGCGGATGAGCTTGCCGATGGCGGTGACGCGCGGGTCGTTCTTCAGCTTCTGCGTCGCGTCCCATTCCTTGCGGGCGTCGGGATTGGCGGCGAGATGGTCCTCGAGCATCGCGTCGGCGCCATGCACCATGCTGCGCAGCTTCCACATCCGGAACAGGCGGCCACCCTGGCCGACGCGGATCTGGCTGTAGAACGGGTTGCCGCCGTCGATCGCGACCAGCGCCGCGAAGAGCGCGATCACGGAGAGGGCAGTGGGCAGCATGAAGATGACGCACATCACGTCGAGCGCGCGCTTGAACAGGCCGCGGTACCAGTTGATGTCACCGGCGAAGACATAGGAATGTTCGAAATCAAGTGCTTGGGAGGTTCTCCCGTGGTCATCCTCTTCGACATAGCTTTTCATAGGATGATACCTGCAATCTTAAAAATCATTTCAAATCCCCCAAAAATGGCGGCTTAGGTAAAAGTAACTGCGCGGAGTCCAACCCGGGTCATCCGACCCTTGCCTGTCCGC
Organism: Cytophagaceae bacterium; assembly: GCA_002710685.1. GTDB lineage: Bacteria > Bacteroidota > Bacteroidia > Flavobacteriales > Flavobacteriaceae > Leeuwenhoekiella. Next base: position 6,861 of record PALD01000019.1, read on the forward strand.
AACCATGAAATCTAACGAACCGCTGAGACAAAAACGTGCGGCCCGCGTGTAACCAATAACCCTCACCACGGCAGCAGCAAGGGATCCTCGAAAAAATACCAGCGACCGAAGCGCTCAACCCGTAATTAATTGATCACATGCGGCCTGGGCAACATCATTTCACGCCATGGGATAGACATTTTCAATGATTCGTTGCCCGATCCATGCTCCGGCCCTAGACAGGCCGCACCGGACGCCTCATCCTTTGTCATGAGCGGCGCCTTGCGTCTGATTCCGATTTTCATTTTACACAATTTCATGGGCGACACGTGGCAAGCGAGCTTTTCAACTCACACTTCGGCTTTCGGGAGACGCCATTCGCGCTGACGCCGGACCCTGAGTTCCTGTACTGGTCTGCGCTGCACCGCAAGGCCTACACCGTTCTCGAATATGGCGTCGTGACCGGCGCGCCGATCACCGTCCTGACGGGCGAGGTCGGCGCCGGCAAGACCACGCTCCTGAGGCGTCTGCTCGGGTCGATCACCGCGGACCTCACCGTCGGGCTGATGTCGAATGCGCAGGCCGATCGCGGGGACCTGCTGCGCTGGGTGCTCGCAGCCTTCGGGCTCGACGCTCCCGACCGCGCCGATCCGGTCGCGATGTTCCACGCCTTCCAGGACTTCGTGGTCCGCGAATATTCGGAGGGGCGCCGGGTTCTGCTGATCATCGACGAGGCCCAGAACCTCGGGGCGCGGCGGCTCGAAGAACTGCGGATGCTCACCAACGTAAATTCGGGCAAGGATGAGCTTCTGCAGCTGGTGCTGGTGGGGCAGCCCGAACTCAAGGGCCTGCTGCGCTCGCCAAACCTGCGCCAGTTCGCGCAGCGGGTGTCGATCTTCTACCATCTCAAGCCGCTCGATCACGAGGGCACGACACAATATATACAGCACCGCCTGCGCCACGTCGGCGGCAAGGGTGACGAGTTCAGCGCCGCGGCGGTGGCACGCATCTACAGCGAGTCGCACGGCGTCCCGCGCGTCACCAACAAGCTCTGCGAACTGTCGCTGGTCTATGCTGCCATGTCGGACAGCCCGACGGTCGAGCTCGAGCATGTCGTCGAAGTGCTCGACGACGGGCTCTTCATCGATACCGAGCCATTCGTCCTCGGTCCCGATGCGCTGAGCAAGGCGGCGGAATAGGGCTGTCGATACGTTCGGGCTGTGCCCGACAATTCGCCGGGACTCCGTGTAAGAAATCCGCACATCTCATTCCGTATGGGAGTTGCGGCAGCGAATGCTTGAAATGAACATTTCGATGCTACATTGATACCTCGTATATGTATCTGACGAGGTATCAGTGTCGCAGGACGGGCAGACTGATTTCCAAACGCAAACTCCGGTGTTGCTTCTGGCACTCGCCGTGTCGAGCCCAGTGTTCTGGATCGTCCTGGCGATTGCGCTGCATTCGGGATCCGGACTGGCGACATCGCTGCTCTGGGCGGTGGCCTCTACCCTTGCGTCCTTCGGGTCTGCCTATGTGTTACTCTACCTTCGCAAGCGGCTGACCGAGGCGAATCTTCGCGCCGAAGCTGCAGCGAAACCCGGCGCGCCGGAACCGCATAGGTAGAGTAAATTCCGCCATCACATCCTATTGTTGACATTTGCCGGCCGGGTAATCATTCGTTGTGCGGTCGCCGGAAATATACTCCATATATTTCGGGGGCTTCATCCGTAGACACGTTTGCGACCTTGAGATTTCCCTCAGATCGGGCAAACTATTGGAACAAATTTTTATATTGGGTGAAGCATAGACATGGTCATACCGCGATATATTCCCAGCCTGCTGGCGGCCCTGGTTCTTGCCGTTTTCACCAGTGTCCCGCAGCAAGTCGCTGCAGAATCCTATCCCACCTTCACCATTGACCTTGATCAGTCAGAGATCTCCGTCACCACGGCGAGCTGTGCCTCGAACTGCGGTGTCGCGGGCAGCTTCTCGCAGTCCGGCGAGGTCGACGTGAACTTCTCGGGCAATGGCGATGTGGTCGCCCTGTCCAACCTCATCCAATGGACGATGGCGGCGCCGGCCGCGGTCTTCGGGGGTATCTACAACGTCACGCTCGACCTGTTCTTCTCGGCGCCCGATGAGCAGGCGTCCTCCACGAAGGGGGGCGGTCTTTTCTGGTCCTTCCTCGGTATCGTTTCCGGCGGCACCGTGGCCTGGATAGATGCCTACCAGACGGTGAGCTTCGATCAGGGGTCCGACATCGGCGTATGGCTCGAGAAAGGATCGGCCTTCTCGTTCGGCAAGACGGTCGCGAGCGACGTCTACCTGGTCGCCGAGAACCTCGTCCCGCTTGATGCTCCCGCGCCGACCCCGGTCCCGCCGCTGCTTCCGGTCTTGGCGCTGGCTCTCGGTGGGCTGTTCTACTGGGGCAAACGTCAGAAGCCGGCTCTGTCAGTCTGACATCTTCCATCTTCTGAATTCCGCTGCCCGATCTGGCCCAGGCCAGGTCGGGTTTGCTTTTCGCTGGCGCGGAATCAGGAGGCGTATTCGCCCAATTCCAGGCCAAGCCGTTCAGCCAGCATGTGGGCGCGCCGCAGGCCGACGTCCGACCAGTCGAAGGCGCGCACGCCCTTGGTCGAGCGAGCCGCCCATTGCGCGCGCGTCTCGGGATCGAGGGCGAAGTCGCGCAGCGCCGTGGCGATGCTTCCGGGATCCAGGGGATCGACGATGCGCACGTGGCCGGCATCCCCAAGCCGTCCGCCGCCCATCGTCGTCGCGATGATCGGCAGCCCGCGCGCCGCGGCCTCGTAAGTCACCAGCGGATCGCCCTCCTCAAGCGAAGGCAGAACGAAGGCGTCTGCCTGAGAATAGAGCGCATCGACGTCCCGGACGAAACCGAGCGTGCGCACGTCGTCGCGTTCGAGGTGGGGCGCGAAGCGTTCCTGCAGCGCGGGCTCGAGCTGGCCCGCGATCCAGAGCTCCGCGTCGATCCCCGCTTCGACCCAACCGCGAAGCAGCAGGTGCAGGCCCTTGCGAACGCTGCCCCAGCCGACGAAGAGGAACACGGGGCGGTTCCGTCGCACAGGAGACAGGCTGGGTGCGGGCGCCCGGTCGAGATCGACGCCGTAGCTGGTCGACAGCAGCGCCGATTCGGGTAGCTGCGAACCGACAAGTGCGCTCTCCACGCCAGGGCTGGGCGCAAAGAAGATGTCCGTCATCGCCAGCTTCTCTTCTTCCTCGGCGATTCTTGCGTCAGTAATGCCATGCCCCGGGGAGAGCCCCTCGGCGTCATAGGCCTCGTCGAGAATCGTCCGGGCCGAGGCCATGCGGGAGTTGATTCCCTCTCCGACGATCGGCACCCCGAGACTCTTGGCCCAGTGGTAGGCCTGCAGGCTCGCGTGGGGCCAGAGATAGGCGATGTCGCCTTCGCGAAGCATCCTGCGGAAGCAGAGTTCGGACCGTCGAGTCGCGGTCGCCTCGACGTATTTGTAGGGGAGGGATGCCAGAAATCCCGGCAAGGCGGTCTGGTAGTTCACGCCCGGGCGTTTCGCGCGGGCACGGTTCACGAAAAGCGGTCCGGACAGACCGCCGCGCGCCATCGCCGAAAGCAGGGAGGCGCAGGTCTGGCTGGGGCCAACGCCATCGGCGGCCATCGGCAGAAGTGTAAGAAGACGTGTCAGCGTGCCGCTCGCTTCTCGAAATCAAAAGCTAAAAATATCTTGTATTCCAACCTTGCCTGACGGCGCATGCAGGTCAATGCTTGCAATGTTCCGGCAACCCGGGCATGGTTCAGCTATTGATATTATCAACGCCAACTCCTTTTTGGGAAGCGTTTTCTGATGCTGAATATTACCAGTTCCGATCCGGTGCTTTCAATTGTCGTGGTCAGCTACAATACACGTGAGATGACACTGGAGTGTCTTCGCTCGATAGTTGCAGAGACACGGATTCCTTATGAAGTGATCGTCGTCGACAACGATTCGAATGACGGATCCGCCGAAGCAATCGCTGCAGAATTCCCGACCTTCGTGCTCATGGCCGAGACCGAGAATCACGGCTTTGCAAAGGCCAACAACATCGCCGCGCAGCGCGCCCGAGGCGAATACCTCCTTCTTCTCAATCCCGACACGGTGGTCCTCGACGGGGCGCTCGACAAGCTCGTGAGCTTTGCCGAACGCCGCCCCTCCGCGCGGATCTGGGGTGGGCGGACGCTCTACGGCGACCGATCGCTCAACGTGACCAACTGCTGGCGGCGGATGACGCTCTGGGGGCTCACTTCGCAGGTGCTGGGGCTCAACTCGATCTTCCGTGACAGCGCGATCTTCAACCCCGAGGGCTACGGCGGCTGGCCGCGCGACACCGAGCGCGAGGTCGATATCGTCACCGGTTGCCTGCTGCTCATCCGGCGCAGCTTCTGGGAAGAGCTCGGTGGCTTCGATCTCTGTTTCCGCATGTACGGCGAAGAGGCGGACCTCTGCCTGCGGGCACGGGCGTACGGCGCACGGCCGCTGATGACGCCCGGGGTCGAGATTGTTCACTACAAGGGCGCCTCTGAGAAGGTGCGCGCTGACAAGCTCGTACGGCTGATGCGCGGCAAGATCTCGCTGCTCGACGTCCACATGACCGGGCTTGCGCATCCGGTCGGCCGCCTTCTGCTGTCGCTCTGGCCGCTGAGCCGTGCCGTCTATTCCACCCTGCTCGGTCGTCGCGAATCCGCCCGCACTTGGCGCGAGGTCTGGTCACGGCGCGGCGAGTGGCGCGATGGCTGGCCAAGAGACATCGCCACGTCACCAGTGACGGCCAAAGCGGTCTGAGCCCATGGCCAAGGCTGCCGCACTGCCAGGCACCGCAAGCGCCAACACGATCCGGGTGATTCCGGAGAGCACGAGCACCCTCGGCGTGGGGATGGTCGCGCTCTTTATCGTGGCGCTTCTGGTTCCGCTGGTTATCCAGGTCGGCCCGCTGCGGCTGTCCTTTTATCGTGTCGTTCTGCTGGCGACCTTCTTCCCGACCGTCGTCCAGATCTTCCGCAACCCGTCCATCCGGATCTGCAGCGTCGACATTCTCGTCACGGCATTCACCTTCTACGTGGCCTTGTCCTTCGCCGTGACCGGGGCATCGGTCGCCACCATCGGCATCCACATCGTCGAGACGCTGGGGCCCTACTGCCTCGCGCGGGCCTTCATCCGCACCTCCGAAGATTTCATCCGCTGCGCCCGGGTTTTCGTGCTCTGCATCATCCTGACCATCCCATTTGCGCTTTACGAGAACTTCACGCGGGACCCCATCGTCCTGACAGTGCTCGGCAAGTTCCTGAAGGTGCTCCCGAACGTCCCGCACGAGCAACGCTTCGGGCTCGACCGCGCGCAGGTCGTATTCGATCATCCGATCCTTTACGGACTCTTCTCTGCGGGCGGATTCTCGTTCGCGCTCTACACGTGGCGCCTGCGCTCGGGCACCCGGCCGGCGTTCGTCGCCGGGGCGCTGGTCGGCCTCGCGGCTTTCCAGTCGCTGTCCTCCGCTGCGCTGGTCTGCGTCGCGCTTCAGGCGGGGCTCTTCGCCTACGACCGCATTATGCGAGCGTGGCGGGGGCGGTGGGCCGCGCTGCTCTGGAGCGGGGGCATCCTCTACACGGTGCTTGAACTGGCATCGAACCGCTCGATGGCGCAGATTTCGATCTCGTTCCTCGCGATGAATCCGGGCACCGCCTGGACCCGCCTCCTGGTGAACGAAGCCGCGGTCGAGGAGATCAAGAAGTTCCCCTTCTTCGGAGCCGGACTCGGATACGAATGGCACCCGCCATCACACGTGGTCACCACCAGCATCGACAACTTCTGGCTCGCGGTGGCCTTTCGCAACGGCTACCCCTCCGCTGCGCTCATCCTCGCTGCGGCGCTTGCAGCGCTGATCGTGGTCGGGCGCGTCCGCCAGGAGGACGAGCGCGTGCGGGCCTGCCAGACGGCATTCTGTATTACACTGGCCTCACTCTCGGTGTCGATCTTCACGGTTCACCTGTGGAATGCCAGCTATGTCCTGTTGTTCTATCTGCTGGGCTGCGCGCTTTGGGTGCGGGACGCGCCGGCTGCGGTGGAAACGACCGCGCCGGAGACGGAGGAGGCCGATACGGGCTCGCGTGTCCAATATACCCGCTTCGCGTCGCGCGGAAATTCGAGGGTGCTCACAGGAGCACCTCCCGTGAACCGGACCCAGTCCTCCGCCGCATCGCAGCCGGCGAGTCCCACCAACCATGCAGCACCGCTCCGGTCGACCGGACGGGTGCCCCCCATTGGAGACTAGAGACAATGGCACTTCGCGATCAGCTTGCACGAAGCCTTCCCGTTCCCCTGCGGCGTACGATCTACAACCAATACCGGGCCTTCAGCCTCCTCAGAAACCGCATTACCGCCCGCGATGGCGTGGTGACCCTCAACGGTGTCCGGCTGCACGCCGATGCCGCCAAGCTGGGACAGGAAGTCGTCGACCTGATCCTGCGCGGTGACTATGAGGGGCGCGAGGCGCGCATGGTGCGCATGTTCCTCGAGCCCGAGGATGTGGTCATCGAGCTTGGCGCCGGCATCGGCTACATCGGCATGCTCTGCGCGCAGACGGTCGGCGTTGAGAACGTTCACAGCTTCGAGGCCAACCCCCTGATGGAGCCGGTGATCCGGGCCAACTACGCGCTCAATGCCGGGGCCCCGCACCTCTCCATCGGGTTCCTGACCGACCATGATGGCGAGGCGACGCTGCACGTCCCCGAACTGTTCTGGGCCGCCTCGACGACCCCGATGGCCGGTGCGCGCGAAGTTCGCACTCCCTGCATCGAGCTTAACCGGACGGTGGCCGAGATCCGGCCGAGCTTCCTCATCATGGATATCGAGGGCGGCGAGATCGACGTCATCCAGCACCTCGCGCCGTCCACGATCCGCAAGGTCGCGATGGAGCTGCACCCGGGTGTGGTCGGCGAGGAGGCCATCGCCGACATGGAGGCCAAGCTGCGCGACATGGGGTTCGAGCGGCGCTGGATCTCGAATGCGGGAGAACACGCGTATTATGAGCGCGCCGACTGAGAATCGCGGATCCGGAGACCCTACGTTGAGTGAAGTACCGACAGTTTCTGTCGTTTTGCCAGTGCACAACCGCAGCAGCCTCGTGACGCGCGCCATCGACAGCGTGCTCGGGCAGACGTACCGCGATATCGAGTTGATCGCCGTCGACGATGCGTCCACGGACGACACGCCCGACACGCTCGCGCGATATTCCCACGATCCCCGTTTCCGGACGGTGCGCAACGCGCAGAACCTTGGCGCGGCGGGCACCCGGAACGTCGGCATCGGGCTCGCCCGTGGGCGCTACCTGGCGTTCCAGGACAGCGACGACCGCTGGTTCCCCGAGAAGTTGGAGACCCAGCTTGAGGTGCTGCAGGCAAGCGCGGATTGCCGCGCCTGTTACAGCGGCGCGGTCTATTATTCGAAGGAGCATAGCTACTACATTCCGCGCGAAGGGGCGCGCGGAGCGCCGAAGGGCGACATCTTCGCCGACACGCTGATGATCAATCCGACGACGCCGCAGACGCTGCTGATCGAGCGCAGCCTGCTGACCGAGACCGGGGTGTTCGACGATACCCTGCGAATCAACGAGGATTGGGATCTCGCGCTGCGACTGGCCCGTGCCACGCCGTTCGCCTTCGTGCCCGAGCCCTTGGTGATGATCTACCGAACTCCGGACAGCGTCTCGTCGCACATGGCCCGGGACACCGCTTTCCGGGTCCGCATGCTTGATCAATATGCCGAAGATTTCGCGCACAATACCGCGGCGCGGAGCCGGCAGAACTACGTCCTCGGAAGCCAATACCTCGCGCTCGGCGAACATCGGAACGCTATGCGCTACTTCGCCGAAGCGATGCGCGACGTCCCGTCTTCGCGCGGGGCGGCGCAGATGCTGCGGGTGGCGCTGAGCTGGTCGACCCGGTGGGCGAGGAAAGGGCGATGACCTACACCGCCGCAATCATCATTCCCCATTTCAACGACGGGGCGCGGCTGGCCCGCTGCCTCGAGGCGCTGGCCCCGCAAATGCGGCCCGAGGTCGAGGGCATTGTCATCGACAACGGTTCGCGCCAGCCGCCCGCAGTGCCGGCGCCCTTCCGGCTGGCGCACGAGCCGCTGCCCGGTGCCGCCAACGCGCGCAACCGCGGGGTGGCGCTTTCCGCGGCGCCGCGGCTGTTCTTCATCGACGCCGACTGCCTGCCGGCCCCAGACTGGCTCGACACGGCGCTGGCCGTGGCCGACCGTGGCGATCTCGTCGGCGGGGCGGTCAGCGTCTTCGACGAGACACCACCGCCGCGCACCGGGCCGCAGCTTTTCGAGGCGATCTTCGCCTTTGATAACCGCACCTACGTGGAACAAAAGGGCTTTTCGGTCACCGCGAACCTGCTGACCACCCGCGCTGTCTTCGACGCGGTGGGACCGTTCGAGCACGGGCTCTCCGAGGACTTTGACTGGTGTCACCGTGCACGCGACAAGGGGTTCTCAATCGTCTACGCCGAGAGCCTCCGCGTCGGTCACCCGTCGCGCGGCGACTGGGCCGCGCTTCGCAAGAAGTGGAAGCGTCTGACGGAAGAGAGCTTCGCGCTGAACGGCACCGGACCGCGGGCCAAGCTGGCCTGGGCGATGCGCGGCTTGATCATGCCGCTCAGCATATTGGCCCATGCGCCGCGTGTTCTGTCGGCGCCCGGTGCCAATTCTGAGGAAAAGCTGCGCGCAGTGGGGACGCTCGCGCGGATCCGTCTGGTGCGGATGGGCTGGATGTTCGCACAGCTCCTGCGCACCGACGGGGCTGGCACGCGGGGCTGATCCGCTCCGTTACCGGCCCAGCAGCTCTCGCAAGCGCTTCTGCGCCCCGTAGCGGGTGCCGAGCGCCACCGGCGAGCCGGCCGCCGGAACGTAATCCTGCCAGGCCCTGCCGTCGCCCGCGAAGAGCTTGGCGAAATGATTCGGAGCGCTTGCCCGGGTCGAATAGACGTAATTGTCGCCGACCGTGGCGTTGCCCTGGTTAATGATCCCGGCAGTTACGTTTCCGTCGACAACAACGCCGCTCGTGGTCGAGTTGACGCGAATGGTCCCGCCGCCACCTTTCGGCCAAGGCAGCACGGTGTTGTTCAGGACCTTCACGCCGCCCGAGGTGTTGGCGACAATGATCGTGTTGGGCGTGCCGCCCATCACCAAGTTTTCCTCGATAAGGATGTTGTTTCCGCCAATGGCGAGCGGTTGCATCCAGAGCTCACGGTCGCCGGTCGACGGATCGTCGTAGATCAGGTTGCCCCGGATCACGATGTCATGCGGCCAGTCGGCGCCACGGTTGATGAACTGGATGCCGTCAGCGTGGGTATAGGTGCCATCCGGGTATCTTTGCGGGGCCGCATCCTCGAGCGAGTTGTTCTGGATCGTGCCTTGCGAGGACGCGCCGATGATCCGGATGAGGTCGTCGTTGATGCCACCCGGCACGCGTCCAATGACGTTGCCGGAAATGTCGAACGTATCCACGGTATCGAAGTTCAGGGTCGCGGGAATGTCGTTCCCCTGCAGCTCTATGTTGCTGCTGAATAGAGCCTCGGACCAGGCTTTGAGCCTCGAGTTGACTATCCGGACCTTGTCGGCGTCCTTGATCACGAGCCTTTCGGTCACCGTAACGCCGTCGATGATCAGGTTCCCGCCGGAGACCGTGAACGTTCCGAAGACAGCACCGCCCGGGCTCGACGCTCGTAGCGAGACGGTCGCGGGGAACGCACGATCAATGGTCAGGTCGCCGTAGTCGCCGTCGGGAAGCGAGATGACCTCGCCGCCCTTTGCGCCCTTCAGCGCAGCGATGAGGTCCTGCCGGTCATCTGCGTGAGCGGTATTGGCAACCATCATCGTGGCGAAGAGAGCGATCATGGCGCTGCGCAGGCCCGGTTTCGGTCGCCAGCCTGCTGTACGGCGCGCGCGTTCTGCCGCGCTTGTCTGGCTTGAGGTCATGTCAGGGCCTGTTGGATAGGTTTGACGCAAGCGATTGCCGTTCCGGCTCCTTGAGGCGCGTGGGCTTGTTCAGGCGCCCATGCGTTTTTGCCGAAAGGGCCGAGCGATATGTCATCAGGGCAGTGGATGTGCCGCGAGAGGCGCGCATGCTGGCGTCAGACATGTTGGGAAACGAAGCGGCGAAAGCGCTTGGCCAACACGCGCTGAATGCGTGGGATGCGATCGATTGCGCGATTCAGACGACTCGGTTTCCAGCTATTCCAGGCCGAGTTTTTGAGCGCCTCGACCCAGCGGTCCAGATATGGGTGGGTGCAGCCATCCTCCCACGGCTTGGGGCGGCCTGAATAGTGTATGATATAAGGGTCCTGCAAAAGCGCCTGAAAGACCTCGGCCGAGTAGGGGGTGTCCCGTGCTGCATCCAGCTTGAACACCGATGCCATCTGGTTCCATCTCGGATCGACGAGTTTGAAGCTGTCGTGAAAGACGATGTTGAGCGCGTCATTGTCGGGAAAGGTCAGATCTGGATAGTTTCTGAGGCATTCAATCAGCTCGGACGCGCGGGTCTTGGTGAATTCTTTCATGTCGAACACCAGCACGCCCGACTGGAAATAACTGTCGCCATCTTCGATTCCGTAGCGCGAGATGTCCTCCGGTGACAGCAACGCTCTCAGTCTCTTGATGTGGTCGTTCGAGGTGGGAAGGTCTTGGATCGCAAGCAGTCCCGCTCCGTCGAACGGCGTGTTCCAGAGGGGGGACAGGTCGGTCGCTACGATGATGTCCGTGTCCAGATAGATCGCTCTGTCGATATTCGGGATAACTTCAGAAATCAGGAGCCTGGCATAGGCCGCGGGAGGGTAGGGTCGATTGGAGGATGTAAAGAGGTCCTCCAGAAGCTTCCGGTTTTCTCCGGTGATTTCGTGCCAACAGAGCGTGTCGTCCCTTCCATCAAATTGTGACGCGATGCTCTTTCTGTTGGATCGGCTGATACGGTATGACAGGACGTGGATATTTATCGGCGTCCCTTCGGCTCTGTTTTCAAGGGCGGATGCAATTGAAACGCCGAGCGGAAGGGCTTGTATGTTGTCACATGCGTAAACGACATTTATTCTTTTGTCTGGCTGGTGGGTGGAAATAGACATCCGTGATCCTGATGAGCTGAGCGTTCAAATGCAGTGTGTAAGAAAAATCGGACTTGTCAGAATTCTTAGCATTACCGGGTCTTCGTCGCAACGTTTGATGGGTGCGCGCAGCATTGGGGCAGAAGTCGGCATCGGGACATGATGGCCCTATCCCAGCTGAGGTCAGGCCGCACGTTCGATCTCGGCTGTCGGGGGGCCGGAGGCCCTCGAGGTGATCCGCTGGCCGAAGGATTTCAGGGTCCTCA
>PALD01000020.1 GCA_002710685.1 Cytophagaceae bacterium
AACAGCGTCTTATAGATATAGGACTTAGCGACATCTTGCGCTATAAAGATTTACTCTTTCTATTTGTTCGTAGAGATATTGTGGCTACCTATAAGCAAACAATATTAGGGCCTATATGGTATTTAATAGAACCTTTATTTACCTCAATAATATTCACATTAATATTTAATAATATAGCATCTATAACTACCGGCGCTGTGCCACCATTTCTGTTTAACCTTGCAGGCGTAACACTTTGGAATTATTTTAGAGAGTGTTTTACAGATTCTTCAAACACATTTACCACGAATTCGAATTTATTTTCTAAAGTTTATTTTCCCAGAGTTATCGTGCCACTTTCAAAGTCAATATCAAGCTTGTTTAAATTAGGTATACAACTATTCTTATTTGCACTCTTTTATACATATTACATTTATAAAGGAGCGGCATTAAGACCAGATATTATGATCTGGTTAATTCCTGTTTTAATTTTAATGATGGCAGTTTTAGGTTTGGGAATGGGAATGATTATTTCATCTCTAACCACAAAATACAGGGATTTTAAGATCCTTGTTTCGTTTGCTGTTTCCTTACTAATGTATATTTCAGCGGTTATGTATCCTTTGTCTGAAGTAAGGAATAATGCCTCACTAAAAGCTTATGCCTGGATTGTAGAATACAATCCTATAGCTATTGTTATAGAAAGTTTTAGATATATTACTTTAGGGGAGGGAGTTTTTAGTTGGCTATTGATTGGTTACTGTCTTTTAATGAGTTGTTTTGTCTTTTTTAGTGGTATAGTATTATTTAACCGCACGGGTAAATCATTTATTGATACCGTTTAAAATATTATTACAGAGTTATATTAGTATAATGAAAATGAAGCTTCCTTTATTTTATTGGAGTAATGTATACCTTCAGGGGAAGGAGAAGGAAAATTATGGTGACCTGTTGAGTAAGTATATTGTCGAAAAAATATCAAAAAGGACTATAAAATGGGTGCATCCATCAAAGTTTAAATGGTTTGAAAGCAAAAAACATTATTTAGCTATAGGTAGTATTTTAGGACAGGCTACTAAAAACAGCCTAGTATGGGGAAGTGGAATAATAGAAGAGAATCAAAGAGTTGCTAAAGCAAAATTCTTTTTAGTCCGTGGTCCCAGAACTCAAAAGCGATTATCCCAATTAGGTATAAAATGTCCGAAAATCTACGGTGATCCCGCTTTGCTCTTACCTGATTTTTTTTCCCCTCAAGTGGTAAAAAAATATGAAGTAGGCTTTATTCCACATTATATTGACAAGGACAAACTGAGCAATTTAAGAAACTCAGAAAAACATTTGATTATAGATGTAAATACCAATGATATAGAAGAAACCACACGCTCAATTTTATCCTGCGAAAAGATTCTTTCTTCTTCGTTACATGGTATTATTGTAGCACATGCATATGGTATACCGGCTATATGGATAAAGTTATCTGATGATCTCTTTGGGGATGATATAAAATTTATAGATTACATGGAGACGGTAGGTATAAATCCGTATCAAGGGTTAAAAATAAATGATTTTGAGAAAGAACATGACGGTTGCATGAATTTTAGTTCCATTTTTGATACATTGTTACCAGAACAAATTTTACCTTCTTCACAAATAATAAGAACGGTCAAAGAAGCTATACTGAAAGTATGTCCTTTTAAAAATGAGTGACGTTATATTAAAAGCTGAAAATATTTCAAAACAATACCGGCTGGGTGTTGTTAGTACAGGTGCTTTAAGTCACGACATTAAAAGATGGTGGTTTTTAGCTAGGGGTAAAGAAGATCCATTCTTAAATGTAGGAGCTATTAATAATCGTAGCTCAAAAGTGTCCTCAGAATATGTTTGGGCACTAAAGGATATCAATTTTGAAGTAAAAACCGGCGAAGTACTAGGAATTATTGGCAAAAACGGAGCGGGCAAATCTACTTTGCTTAAAATTTTATCCAGAGTGACATCTCCTACAACAGGTTCTATAAAAACCAGAGGGAGAATAGCTAGTTTGTTAGAGGTGGGGACCGGTTTTCATCCCGAGCTTACAGGCAGAGAGAACATCTATTTGAATGGAGCTATTCTGGGAATGTCTAAGGCAGAGATAAACTCCAAATTTGAGGAGATTGTTGATTTCTCTGGATGTGAAATGTACATTGATACACCTACAAAGCGTTATTCCTCTGGAATGACTGTGCGATTAGCTTTTGCAGTAGCTGCACATTTAGAACCCGAAATATTAGTTGTAGATGAAGTTCTAGCAGTAGGCGATGCAGAATTTCAAAAGAAAGCTATTGGCAAGATGCAAGATATTACTCAAGGAGAGGGTAGGACAGTGCTTTTTGTAAGTCATAATATGGCGAGCATTAAAAATTTATGTACCAGAAGTTTAATTCTGGCTGATGGTTCTACTGTATTTGATGGAAAAGTTGAAGAAGCAGTGGAATATTATTTATCAATGGATGAGATGAATGGTGATAGTAATGCTGTTAAAACAATAAATAATTCTGATAGAAAGGGTAATGGTTTAATAAAACTTGATCATGTAGAATTATTAGTTGAGGGAGTTCTAAAGACTCCAATAACAGGAAAACCATTAGAAATTAAATTCGTTTTTGATAATCCAAAAAATATATCTTCTCAAGAAATAACTTTTGATTTTCGAATAGATGATAATATGGGACAAAAGTTAATATGGTTAAGTACATCAATTCAAGAAAATATTCAGAACAAAGAACTTAGGACTGTAAGCTTCCATTTTGAAAGCTTACCTCTGAACTATGGCACTTATATTGTCACAACACACCTTACTTATGATAAAGAAGTAGTTGACTGGGCTAAACAAGGATTTAGATTTCAGGTAAATGAAGGTTTTTTTTATAATTCTTTGAAAACTGTAAATAAAAATCAGAGCAATGTATTAGTAAATTTTAATGTAGACTATCATGATTAATCGCTTTAAGAGCTTTTTAAAAGATATGCGTCAGGATTTAAAGATTATCAAATCTGGTCAAAATCAGTTATGGGCAACGCAAAAGTTGCAATCTTTCTTTTCTGAAGGTCATTTTATCCCACAAACAAGTTGGTCGCTAAGCCCACAGGCTATTGTGCATTGCCTAAATATTATTTCAATTAACAAGCCAAAATCGATAATTGAATTTGGTAGCGGGGCCACAACGCTATACATTGCAAAACTTTTACAGCTAAGAAAGCATAAAATTTCTTTTATTTCTGTGGAATCTGATCCTCAATGGAAAATGGAGATTGAGAGGCAACTCCAGCTTTACAATCTACAAGATTATGTCACTCTCATATTAGCTCCAATTATTGAATGTGCTACTGATTTAAGATATAAAGACCAAGAGACATGGTATGATGTTCAAATTCTAAATCCTGTAATTAAGCCATTAGAACATTTTGATCTTATTATTGTAGATGGTCCTTTTGGCGGAAGTACACCATTTGCCAGATATAGCGCATTTCCATTTTTAGAAAAGCAATCTTCCATAGACAGTATTTGGATATTAGACGATACTGAACGTGAGCAAGAAAAAGAAATTATACGAGAGTGGCAAAGACAAAGTGGTCTTCATAAAATAGATTATAAAAGATATACGGTTATGAAGAATAACAAACAATTTGATCTAGCACCCTATCGCATCCATTAATGAAAAACCATCTTGTTTCTATAATTATTCCAACTTATAATAGAGCTAATTTGATTGGTGGGACTCTAGATTCGATTTTGGCGCAGACTTATACCACTTGGGAATGTATTATTGTCGATGATGGTAGTGTTGATGGAACTGAAGAATTAATGCAGATTTATATTGAAAAGGACAATAGGTTTCAATATCACAAGCGTCCACCAGATCGCCCTAAGGGAGCAAATGCCTGTCGAAATTATGGATTGGAATTGAGTAAAGGGGAGTTCATTAATTGGTTCGACAGTGATGATAGAATGGTAGCGCATAAAATCCAAAAGCAAGTACTTCTTTTATGCGGTAACCAATACGATTTTACAGTATGTCAAAGTATGCTATATGATGTGAAAAACAAAAAAAATATCGGCTTGAAGGCCGCTTTTTTGAAATCACAGAATTTAATTGAAGATTTTGTCACATATAAAGTTGGCTGGTTAATTCAAGCTTCGTTATGGAGAAAAAAATTCATTGAAAAAAATCAACTGTCTTTTGATGAATCACTTTATCAAGCGCAAGATTTTGATTTTCATTTAAGAGTATTGCTGAAGTCCACTAATTACAATTGTACAAATGAAGTATTGGTTCAAGTAAATATACATTCTGGAAATATGTCAAATTCCAGAACTAATTCTCCTCAAAAGATTTACTCAAATGCAAAAGTTGATTTATACATTATTAAAATACTATATGATCGAATCTCAAATCAAACAATAGTGAATAAATTTAATGATATTAACATACTGTTTAAGGCGTCTTTGATTAATTGTAATTATTGGCTAGCAGTAAAACTTTATATGTTTTTAATAAAATCAATTAAATATGTCAATATAAGGTATTATAAAAAGCACTTATTTTTATTGAGAACAATGATCGCGTTTACATCTTTTATAATCTTTAAAAAAGGCGAAAAATTAATATCACATAATTTGCAGCAATAATAATTTCTATCACTTTTATAAGTATGGTCTCACTTATAAAATCAAATACTTATTATTCGAAGTAAGAAATAATTTGATGAGAAATAGTAATTAAGTGATAAAATTAAATCTTTTATATGGTAGGTATTTCTAATTTTATTTCAATTGTCATCCCATGTTATAACGATTATTTATACATTGAGCAAGCAGTAAAAAGTGCGATAAATCAGAATTATGAGAATAAAGAAATAATTATTGTAGCTGATGGCTCCGATGAGCGCACCATTTCTGTTTTAAAAAAACTAGAACCTCAAGTTGATAGAATTATTTATCAAATGAATCAAGGTCTAAGTGCAGCACGCAACAATGGTATAATTATGGCCAAAGGAAATTATATTTTAGTTTGGGATGCAGATGATTATTTTGAACCTTCTTTTTGCAGAAAAGCTTATGAGATAATTACTACAGCAAGAGATTGCAAACTAATAACATGTCAGGCAAGACGATTTAATGAATTTGGTACAATTGACATCTTCACTCCTTCTGGCGGAACGCTCAAAGATTTTTTATTTTCCAATTCAGCTATTGGTAATTCTCTTTTTAAAAAAAGTCATTGGAAAGAAGCTGGAGGCTACAATGTTGAAATGAAAAACGGATATGAAGATTGGGAATTCTTTATACGGTTATTACAAGACTCAGGCAAAGCCTACGTGCTCCAAGAACCACTTTTCAATTATAGGCAAAAGAAAATATCTATGCGGTTGAGCGCAAATAAAATCAAATACGAAATATGGGAATATATTTATATAAAACACGAAGAACTGTATAAAATGCATTACCCATTATTGATTTCAAATTTTATTGAAGTTTTGAAGAGTCAGGATAAAAGTGCAGAGAAAATTCTTAGTAGTAAAAATTATCAACTAGGTAAATTTTTACTACAACCATTACGCTGGATTAAGCGCAATATGAATTTATGAAATTACAAGCTATACTAATAACGGCATATAAGGATTATGAGAATTTAACACGTTTAGTGGATTATTTTAATGAAGGATTTGAAGTTTACATCCATATTGATAGAAAAACCACTATCTATGACATAGAAATCGCGAAACTCCAAGAGAAAGAGAATGTTAAGTTAGTAGAGAAAAAATACAAAGTTAATTGGGGAGGTTTAAATCATTTAAAAGCTGTATTATATTTATGTCACGAAGCATTAAAAAATAAAAATATATTCTATTTTCATTTAATAAGTGGTCAAGATTTTCCAGTAAAAGGGGCGAATGACTTTTATGAATTTTTTCATGAGAACTTTAATAAACAATATCTGGATTATTTCCATATTCCGAGACTTGGATGGTCGTTATATGGTGGTCTGGATCGTGTCGAATATTATTATTTTCTCGATCATCTAAATCAAAAAAATGCAAGTCACAAATTGTGGATTGATAAAATTGTATCCATTCAGAGGAAGCTTAAACTAAAAAGAAAATTCTCAAAAAAACATCCCAAATTATATGGGGGATCATTATGGTGGAGTATGAATCGGAATTGTCTCTCATATATAATGGATTTCACAAGGGAAAATAAGCGTTTTCTAAATCGGTTTAAATATACATTCTGTCCAGAAGAATTTTATTTCCAGACAATAATTATGAATTCAAGTTTTACGGAAAGTGTTGTAAATGAAAACTTAAGATATATGGACTGGAACTGGCGCAATGGCAATAATCCTGCAGTTCTAGACGGGTCAGATTACGATAAAATTGTAAGTAGCAATGCCTTTTTTGCGCGAAAGTTTGACCCAGTAATTTCCGGGAATTTATTGGAGAAATTAATAAAAAATATTCTTGCTTAGCAAATATCTTATCGCTCTTTAAATATTTATTATCTGTGTATATTAAAAACCCTACTGTATCAATTATAATGGCAACTTATAATAGGGCTCATCTGATTAGGGAAACTTTGCATTCAATCCAAAATCAAACATATAAAAAATTTGAATGTATTATTCTGGATGATGGAGGATCAGATAACACTAGAGATATACTCAGCCCTTTTTTGTCTGATAAGCGTTTTTTATACTATAAACGTACTAAAAATTATAAAAAAGGACTTTCGGGTTGTAGGAATTTTGGCTTAGATAAAGCAAGTGGAGATTATATTTCTTTTTGTGATGATGATGATATTATGCATCCACAAAATCTTGAAATATGCACTGAAATATTGAAGAACTCATGTGTTGATTTTATAAATTTCGCTAAAATACCTTTTAGCGATGGCTTACCAAAAATATTCGATAATTATTCGATAGATGCGTTAGAAAAATACCCTATAGGATATGAAGACCTTCATAAGGTGCTTTCTAATGAAAGACCCCTTGCATCATGTACGGTTATGTGGAAACAAAAAAGCCTTAAAGATCGGTTTAATGAAAATCTTCAATATGCTGAAGAGTTGGAGTTTTATTCTAGACTATTGATGAAAGGTTTTCATGGAGTGGGTATAAAAAATATTTTATATTATGCAAGAAAACATACTAGATCCAACACAGGTGAATTTAGGAAGGGGAATAAATTAAGACTTCACAGCAATATAGAAGCTTCTAAATTAATTATTGATAATCTGGTCGAAAATAAATTATTTTCCTCTGTATTTATTAAGCATTTTGGATGGGAAAGTGTTAGGTTGAACAGTAAGGAATTACTGCACCATCTACTCCAAAAAAATGATATTTCCAGCTATCAGAAGCTTAAAGTGTGGCTACGTTATAAATTAAGGTCAATAATAAAGATGTGGATAAGATTGAAAAAACAATTCAAATAAATAATGAGAATATATTAATAATTATATCCTGACGTGAAAAATATTTTAATATGTTTTGGTACCCGCCCTGAAGCTATTAAAATGGCTATGTTATGTAAAGCATTTGACTCTCAAAAGATTCAGTATAAACTTTGTGTAACTGCACAACATCGTGAAATGCTTGATCAGGTACTTAATTTTTTTGATCTAAAGCCGGATTATGATTTAAACTTGATGAAGTCAAATCACTCTTTAAATGAATTGAGCTCAAGAATATTAAAGGAAATGGATGGCATATATAAAAGTGAACATTTTGATCTCGTGTTAGTGCATGGCGACACTACAACATCAATGATTGTCGCCCTTTCTGCTTTTTATAGTAATATACACGTTGGGCACATTGAAGCAGGTCTGAGAACTTTTGATAAAAATTCGCCATTTCCAGAAGAAATTAATAGACAATTAACTGGCAGAATCGCAGATTATCACTTTGCTCCTACTATTAAAGCTAAAGCTAATCTTATTAAAGAAGGAGTTAAATTAGAGACAATACTCGTTACAGGTAATACGGTTATAGATGCTTTAGAATGGACTATGATAAAACTAAAATCTAGGCTGTTTGCAAGTGAGAGTATAAAGGCATTACAGGATAAAATTGACTTCAGTAAAAAAATTATACTTGTGACAGGTCATCGTAGAGAAAGTTTTGGTGTGGGTTTCACTAATATTTGTAATGCTTTAAAAACAATAGCAAATCAACACTCTGTTGAGATTATTTTCCCTGTACATCTCAACCCACAGGTTAAGAATACCGTTTTTAACCTGCTTTCAGATATTAGTAATATTCATTTGATCGACCCATTAGATTACCCATCATTCGTTTGGTTAATGAGCAGGGCAGATTTAATTATTTCTGATTCAGGAGGAATACAGGAAGAAGCACCTACATTGGGTGTCCCTGTTATTGTAACACGTAAAACCTCTGAGCGAGCAGAAGGATTAGAAGCTGGTTGTTCCTACCTAGCAGGAACCGATATTGATCTTATCTGTAAGTATGCAGAAGAACTTCTTGACAAACAAAAACAAGAATTCTTTGAAAATCCTTATGGAGACGGAAAGGCCTGCAAGCGTATAGCAAAATTTATTATTTCTAACTTTTGAGTAAGTCAGTAAATATTGCGGTAGTTGTAGAATCTCTTGATGCTAATGCAAATAGTGGGGCTAAAGCTAATCTAGCTTTGATTAAAAACCTTCAAAAGGCCGGATTCCATCTCACAATTTTGCATTATACCCGTCAGGAGGTACAGCTTGAGGATATTCCTGTCTTTTCAATTCCTGAAAACAAAATAAACCTTACCTATTTCTTGAGTAAATTACAATTGGTATTCAAACGATTAACAGGTATCAATAGTAATAAATGGATAGAAAAAAAGTTCGGATTTTCGCTAGCCTGGTTTAACGATTCGATTAGTATAGCCACCGCTCTGGAAAAAAAAGTAGATTTTAATCCGGATTATGTATTAACCTTAAGTTTTTCGGGAAGTTTTCGGGCACATAAAGCTTTGTTAGAACTTCCGCATTGGTATAAAAAATGGATTGCCTATGTACACGATCCCTACCCGCAGCATAGTTATCCCAGGCCATATGATTGGGTAGAGCCCGGACATCAACATAAACGCAATTTCTTTTTAAAAATCGCCGAAAAGGCTAAATATCTGGCCTACCCGAGTCAACTTTTGGCCGAATGGATGGAAAGCTATTATGTCCCCGCACACGGAAAATCGATTATTATTCCACATCAAATCGATACTGATGCACAGGTCGCTCAGGGAATTCCAGATTTTTTTGATGTAACTAAATTTAATATCCTGCATGCCGGCTCTATGATGAGTGCCCGTAATCCGGAAACTTTGATTAAGGCTTTTATAAGGTTGATAGAGGAGGAACCGGGAGCAGCAGAGCAGGCAAGGCTGGTTTTTGTAGGTTCGCGATCGATTTTTCATGAAAAAATAGAGTTTTTGCATAATAAGTACCCTCAATTGTACTCGAGTGAAGGATATATCTCTTTTGATCAGGTTTTGCGTATGCAAATGGAAGCTTCGGTAAATGTGATTTTGGAGGCCAAAGGTCCGGTAAGTCCGTTTCTGCCCGGAAAATTTCCGCATTGTGTTATGAGCCGGAAACCTATTTTACACTTAGGTCCTGTTAAGAGCGAAGTTGGCCGTCTACTCGGGACAGATTATCCATATATCTCAGAAATTGAAGATGAACAAAAAATATTTAAGCATTTACAATCCCTGTATGAAAGGTGGAAAAATAATGGTGAAAATGAGCAGCTGTATTCTAATGAACTCATGGCATATCTTTCACCTTCATATTTAAAGGGACTAATTAGCAATCTGGCCAAAAACGAACCAAAAGCGGGGGTTTGATAAAGACCTGCTCATATCTTATCATTTAGTTTTTATATTGTAAAGAAAAGTAAGTTTTCTTTACATTGTTAATTACCTTTGTTAAGAAAAATAGATTTCCTTATCATATGAAACCTTTTGAGTTAAAGAAATTACCTTTAGAAAAAGAGATAGAAACCAAAAGAGTTTTAAAAAAATTATCTTCCGCTCATAGAGCATTGGCCGAATTAAAAGGAATTGCTACTAGTATCCCAAATGAGAATATTTTATTGAACACTCTTGGATTACAAGAAGCAAAAGATAGTTCTGCAGTAGAGAATATAATAACAACCCACGATGATTTATACAAAGCTGAATTAAATCTTGAAGGATTAAAATCATTAGAAGCAAAAGAAGTACAAGATTATATCGAATCCTTAAAAAAAGGTTTTTATTCAATTTCAAGGCATAAGATTTTAACCAATAATAACATTATTGATATACAATCGGTTTTGGAAAAAAACAATGCTGGATTTAGAAAAGTTCCTGGAACGGCATTGAAAAATGCTGCTACAGGAGAAACTGTTTACACGCCGCCACAGGATTTGAAAACCATTCAGGATCTAATGACTAATCTTGAAAAATTCATCAATGATGACACGTTATCAGATTTTGACCCATTAACAAAAATGGCAGTCATTCATTATCAATTTGAAAGCATCCACCCTTTTTATGACGGAAATGGTAGAACAGGAAGGATTATCAACGTCCTATACCTTGTAATGAAAGATTTACTGAATTTACCAATCCTTTATTTAAGTCATTACATCATCAATCACAAAGAGGAATATTACAGATTCTTACAAGAAGTAAGAGATACAGATAATTGGGAAGAATGGATTATTTACATACTAAATGCTGTAGAACAAACATCTAAAGAAACCATTATTATCATTAAAAAAATTCAAGAATTGTTTCTTGAATACAAACATTTAATTAGGAAAAACTATAAGTTTTACAGTCAGGATCTACTAAATAATCTATTTAAACATCCCTATACCAAAATAGAATTTATAGAAAATGATTTAGGCGTTTCTAGAATAACTGCCGCCAATTACTTGAACAAACTCGCAGAAGATGGACTTTTGGAAAAAGAAAAATTGGGAACAGCTAATTATTATATCAATACACGATTAATTCAAATACTAACTGAAAAATAGTATTTTAAACCCATCATTTAGGATATACTAAACTTCTATAAATACGCTGGTGAACGGGACAAAAAACAACATATTAACCCTTGTTATTCCCAACAGGAACAGGGAACTGAAGATAGTAGAGCGCAGCCTGAACAGTCTTTATAAGCAGCTGGATGAGCGCCTTGAGGTATCGGTGGTTGATTATGGAAGTACGGTAGCCTACCAGCAGCAATTACAGAAGTTGTTGCTGACTTTTCCCAAAATAAAATGCAAACAATTACCCGTTCAGGGTCAATTGTGGAATAAAAGCCGTGCCATAAATATTGTCCTGAAAACCTGTAAAACAGAGTATTTTATGCTGTCTGATATGGATATGATCTATCATCCCGGGTTTATAAATGAAATTTTTAATCTTTTATCTCCAAAAGAAGGTCAGTATTTTCCCGTGGGGGTGTTGACAGCAGATGAAAGTAAGATTAAAAAAGCTTTTTCTGAATATAAAGTTAAGTTCTGGACGAATGCAGAAGCAACAGGAATTACAGTTTTTCCGACTGCGATTCTAAAAGGCATACATGGGTATGATGAATTTTTTCACGGTTGGGGATCCGAAGATACAGATGTACATAACAGATTGAAAAACGCTGGGTACAAGGTGATTTTTCATCCTGATGAAAAGATTTTGCTACACCAGTGGCATCCCAAGATATACCGTTCTGCTAAAAGCATAGCACCAGTTCATTTGCATTTAGAACGTATCAATATGCAGTATATGCAACTGCGTAAGCAACTTAAAGCAACGACAGCCAATCCGCACTTGCCGTGGGGAGTTGTGCCGAACGAAGAAGATGATACTAAACTTGGCTTTCCCGATATAAACCTTCAACTACATCATACAAAAGATCAGGTTGCGGGATTGTGTTTTGCTTTGCAACAGCAAAAAAATGATGCGGTAGTATGCTTTGAAATCACCACACATCCTGAAAAAAAACAAATTAAAACACCTCTGAAAAAACTACTGAAAAAGAAAATTCCATTATTTATAGATGCAGAACGTTCTAACGAAATCATATTGGAAGAGATTATTAGCAATCATCGGCACAGACCCTATCGATATAATTTTGATCGGGAAACAGGTATAATAACGGGTACCATTTTTTTTTAAAAACGATTTATGAGAATCCTGTTGGTATCGATAAATTCCCTGCACTTCAGGCGGTGGGCAAGTCAATTAAAAGATTCCGGTCACGAGGTCTTTTGGTTTGATATTCTCGATATGGGTTATATTCCTCAACTTTCATGGATACACCAGATTACTGGTTGGAAAAGAAGATTATGGAAAAGCAAGGGGCGCACGTTTGTGAAGAAAAATTTTCCTGGTTTTTATACCAAAATAACCAATTTGACCGATAAAAAAGTAGATTTCGCTTTCGCGAAAGCAATAACAGGAGTACAGCCCGATGTGGTTCATAGTTTTGTACTTTACCAGTCGTGTGTTCCCATTTTAGAAATTATGCAGAAGCATGCTCAGGTAAAATGGATTTATTCTTCCTGGGGCAGTGACCTCTTTTATTTTAAAAAGATACCGGCTTATCGAAAAGATATTGAAGCCGTTCTTCCGTGGGTGGATTATATGTTTAGTGACTGTGCACGTGATCAGCGGTTAGCGACAGAAATGGGTTTTGCCGGTAAGTTTTTTGGTGTTTTTCCCGGAGGTGGTGGTTTTGATTTTGATTTGATTGCTAAATATGAGATTCCACTGGAAGATCGTAAACTGATTCTGATTAAAGGCTATCAGGGAAGATCAGGGCGTGCTGTACCTGTTTTGCAAGCCATAAATCGTATAGCAGAACAATTAACCCACTATGAAATACTGGTTTTTGGGGCAGATCCTGAAGTTTTAGATGTTGAGTTAGAACCATCGTTAAACATAACAGTATTGCCCAAAACTAAATTTCTGGCGCATAATGAAATTTTAAAATTGATGTCAAAGTCTTTAATTTACATCGGGAACAGTAATTCAGACGGTTTGCCCAATACCTTACTGGAAGCGATTTGCTGCGGTGCTTTTCCCATACAGTCCAATCCTGGTGGGGCCACGGCAGAAGTTGTTCTACATCAAAAAAACGGATTGCTTATAGAAAATTGTGAAGATGCAAATGAAATTGCCCTTTTGCTCCAAACAGCTTTGTCTTCAAAAAAAATGCTTCAGGAATCTTTTGTTTATAATGTTGAAAAAGTAAAACCCAACTATGAATATAAAAAGGTACGCAAAGAGGTTCTGAAGACATATAGTAGAATAGGTAGTGAAGTATAAACGTAAGAAATGAAAATTTTTACCATTGCAGAAATAGCCCAGGCCCATAACGGGAGTATTAATAAAGCACATGATTACATTGAAGCTTTGGTTACTACAGGCGTAGATGCGGTAAAATTTCAAACACATATTGCTGAAGCAGAAAGTAGTATTCATGAGCCTTTCAGAATTAAATTCACAGATGACAAAACGCGTTTCGATTATTGGAAACGCATGGAATTTACCCTGGAAGAATGGCAGGGCCTAAAGGCACATTGTGATATGGTTGGTCTTGAATTTATGTCTTCCCCCTTTAGCAATCAGGCTGTAGATCTTCTTGAAAAAATCGGGGTTAAGCGATATAAAATCGGCTCAGGTGAGGTAAATAACTGGTTGCTACTTCAAAAAATCGTCAAAACCGGGAAGCCTATAATCCTTTCTTCCGGCATGAGTTCGTTTACAGAGCTTGACCAAACCGTAAAGTTTTTAAAAGAAGCACGGGCAGATTTCAGTATCCTGCAGTGCACCACCAGTTATCCCACAAAACCTGAAGATTACGGCTTAAATGTGATCAGGGAGTTGAAAGAACGCTACCGGGTGCCGGTAGGTTTTTCAGATCATTCAGCCAGAATAGAAACAGGAATAGCGGCTGTAGCCCTTGGTGCCAAAATTCTGGAATTTCATGCGGTTTTTAGCCGAAACGATTTTGGCCCCGATGCTACTTCATCCCTTGAAATTGAGGAGATCAAAAATCTGGTTAAAAGTGTTCAAAACCTTGCTTTAGCGATCAAAAATCCGGTAGATAAAGGGGATAATTCTTCCTTTAGCAATTTAAAAGCTATTTTTGAAAAATCCCTTGCCGTTAATAAAGATTTATCCAAAGGTCACATTCTAACTTTTGATGATCTTGAAGCGAAAAAGCCTAAAGGTTATGGCTTGGAAGCATCTTTTTTTGAAGATGTTATCGGTAAAAGATTGGTGCGTGATTTGAATAAATGGGATTTTTTAAATGAAAATGATCTTGATGAATGAGTAGACGAAGAATTTGTGTTGTAGTTACCGCGCGGCCTTCATATAGCAGGGTCAAGACTGCTTTGCGGGCCATAGACGAGCATCCTGACCTTGAATTGCAATTGGTGATTGCCGGTTCTGCTTTGCTGGATAGATACGGGAATGCGGTTGAATTTATTCAGAGGGACGGTTTTAAAATAGCTGAAAAGGTTTTTATTGTTTTAGAAGGTGAAAATCCCACAGCCATGGCAAAAACTACCGGACTTGGTGTTATGGAACTTGCCAATGTTTTTTACAACTTACAACCGGATGCTGTGGTAACTATCGCAGATCGGTTTGAGACTATAGCCACCTCAATTGCGGCTGCCTATCAAAATATTCCGCTGGTGCATATTCAGGGTGGTGAAGTAACGGGCAATATTGATGAAAAAGTTCGCCATGCCAATACAAAACTAGCAGATTTGCATTTGGTTGCTTCAGAGGATGCCCGGCAACGCGTAATAAAAATGGGTGAAGAACCGGCAACCGTAATTAATACAGGCTGTCCTTCTCTCGATTTGGCCAAAACCATAAAAGAAAATCCGGTTTTGGATTTTGATCCCATAGAAAAATATGGAGGAGTAGGTCCGGAAGTTGACTGGAAATCAGGTTATATTGTGGCTATGCAGCACCCTGAGACAAACAGGTATAAACAAGCAAAAACAGATGTGCAGCAAACCCTTAAAGCCGTACATGAATTAAATATGCCCACTTTCTGGTTTTGGCCCAATGTAGATTCAGGCGCAGATGGAACTTCAAACGGCATACGCTCATACAGGGAATTGCAGCAGCCTGGCAATATTCATTTCTTTAAAAATATGGAACCCTTAGACTTCCTAAAGCTTCTGGTAAACAGTAAAGGATTAGTGGGCAACAGCAGCGCAGGGATAAGGGAATGCGCTTACCTGGGAGTTCCTGTTGTTAATATTGGGAATCGCCAAAACCGCAGGGAGCGAGCGAAAAATGTTTATGATGTTAATTATGATTCTGAAGTGATTAAAAATGCTATTTTAAAACAAATGGAAGCAAAATCATATCCAGGGGAATCAATGTACGGTGACGGAGAAGCAGGTCTGCGTATTGCTGATATTCTGGCAACAGCAGAGTTGAATTACTTCAAAACCATAACATATTAATATGCTGGCAGTAGCCAATTTTCACTATATAAGACCCGATTTTAAGGCTGCTTATCCGAGTATTTTTGGAGTTACCCCAGCTCAATTTGAAGCGCAACTCGATAAGCTGGCACAGCACGGCGATTTTATTTCGCAGCAAGAGCTCATTGAATTTACAGAAAAGCCACTTGATAAAAATTACATACTGATCACCTTTGATGACGGGTTAAAGGAGCAGTTTGAATATGCCAAACCAATTTTAGAAAAGAAAGGAATACCGTATATTTTTTTTATTAATACTTCGGTGTACACAGATGAAGAAATTTCGCTAGTTCATAAAATTCATTTACTACGTTCCAGAATCCCTCCTCATGAACTCAATGAAATTATAGCAAATAAGTTTTCCCTGTACCTTGACGAGGCAGAAAAAATGAAGGCTCATCAACATTATAATTATGATACCAAAGCAACTGCATGTTTAAAATACATGCTTAATTTCAAGTTTGGTTATGCTCAGCAGCAAGGGATTATCAATCCCTTATTTGATTATTATTTTGATGAAAAATCAGTACTGGGTGAATTATATCTAAATTTAGAGCAATTAACCATACTGGCAAATGAGGGGGTTCTGGGTTCGCATGGTCATTATCACAATCCGTTGGCTATGCAGGATAAAGAAGATTTAAAGACTGAGTTAAAAGTGAGCCAAAATTTTTTTATGGATAATTTTGGCTCAAAAGCTACTTCTATTAGTTATCCATACGGTTCACATGCAGCAAGTGTGGGCATGCAAAAAGAAATAAAAGAAGCCGGTTTTAAAATGGGTTTTACTATGGAACGTGCTGTAAATAGTGAAATTTATGAACAACGTTTATTGTTATCACGTTTTGATTGCAATGATCTTCCCGGCGGAAAGTCTAATCTGTTTGAGCATAAAAATATATTTAAAAATCCACCTCTAAGAAACTGGGTTTGATGTTGAAAATAGCATTGTTTACCAGCGATAGTTATCGGCACAAGTACATTGCACGACAGTTAGCCCAATCATTTGATTTAAAATTAATATTAACCGAAAAAAAATCGCGAAAAATTAAACAAACCAGTCAGTTGTCTGTTGAAGATAAAGTGTTTGTTGACCGCCATTTTAAAGCAAGGGAGAAAGTAGAAAGGCAGTTTTTTGCTGCGTATGATTTTCCTCAAAGAGCAACTTATGTTTCACTGGAACATGGCACTATCAATAGTGAGGAAGTGGCAGATTTATTGCAAAAAACTGCTCCTGATTATATAATTCTTTTTGGTACTTCCATAATAAAAAAGAAAATTCTTAATTTATTTCCAAATAGGTTTATCAACCTGCATTTGGGACTTTCCCCCTATTATAAGGGTTCTGCAACAAACATATTTCCCTACCTGTACAATGAGCCTGAATGTGTAGGAGCTACAATTCATATTGCCACAGCAGAGGTGGATGCGGGTGGAATTTTACACCAGTTACGCCCTGATATATCATTAGAAGATTCCCTGCATTCAATTGGGAATAAAGTAATTTTAAAAGCTGGGAAAGAGTTGGCGTCGATTATTAGTACTTATGATACATCACAATCTGTTCCGGTTGAGCAAAAAGGTAAAGGCAGGATATGCCGAATACAAGATTTTAGTCCGGGTGTTTTACGGCAGATTTATGCTTTCTTTGATGGGGAAGGATTAAAGGAGTATCTTAACAACAAAGGGCAACGCGATAGTTTGAAACCTATCGTAACCGTTAAGGAAGAATGATATGAGAATTTTAGGCATAATACCTGCCCGTGGCGGAAGTAAAGGGGTTCCCGGTAAAAATATTAAAATTATAGGGGGTAAACCATTGTTGGCTTATACCGCAGATGCTGCAAAAAACTCACGATTGCTCTCAAAAACCATAGTCAGTTCAGAGGATGAAAAAATAATAGAAGTAGCCTTGCATTTAGGACTTGAGGTTCCTTTTAAACGACCCGCCCATCTGGCAGAAGACCACTCCCCCAGTATAGATGTGGTAAAGCATGCCCTTGAGTTCTATCGCAATAATGGGGAAGACTTTGATGCGGTTTGTTTATTGCAGGTGACAACACCTTTTCGGAAAAACGAACTAATAGACAGGGCTATTGAAAAATTTATAGGAGAAAAAACAGACTCCTTGATTTCTGTACGGGAAATACCGGCAGAATATAACCCTTATTGGGCATATCAGGAGAGTGAAGTTGGTTTGCAACCGGTTATGGAAGCAAAAAACCGGGCAACACGCAGGCAGGATCTTCCTAGATGCTATCACCGGGATGGTGCGCTTTATCTGGTGAGAAGTACCGTTGTGCTTGAGCAGAACTCTTTATACGGGAGTACAACCGGTTTTATTGATACGTCAAATACTCCTTATGTAAATATAGATACGATGAAGGATTGGGAAGAAGCAGAAAAAATTCTGAAGCATCAAATGTAATTTATGTGTGGTATAGCGGGAATAATTACAAAATCTAACAAGCGTGCTGCATTAGAAAAGATGCTATATACTCAGCAGCATCGCGGTCCCGATTATACAGGCTTTTATGCGGAGGAATCATCTATTTACTTAGGGCACAACAGGCTTTCAATTATAGATTTATCACCGGAGGCAAACCAGCCCTTTGCCGATAAAAAGGGGAGATACCAGTTGGTTTTTAATGGGGAAATCTACAATTATATTGAGCTTCGCGAAAGGCTAAAAAAACGTTATGACTTTACCACCCAATCTGATACTGAAGTTCTTCTGGCTGCTTTTATCATTTACGGCGAAAGCTGTCTGGAACATCTAAATGGAATGTTTGCTTTCGCAATCTGGGATTCTCATAAAAAAACACTTTTTGCTGCCCGGGACCGCTTTGGGGTAAAGCCTTTTTATTATTTTATGTATGGAGAGGATTTTTATTTCGCCAGTGAAATAAAAAGCATTCGTGCCGTTACTGGTGCCTTGTTACCAAATAAAAAAGTATGGGCAAATTATTTTTTGCATGGTAGCTATGGCCTTCCTAACGAAACATTTTATGATGGATTGAATCAATTGCCCCCAGGACATTTTCTAACATTAAAGAATGACCAAATTAAAGTCAAAATCTGGTATGATTTTGTGAAAAATGTATTGGAGGCTGAACGAACAACCGATTTTAAAATTGCCCAGGAACAATATCTTGACCTTCTTAAAGATGCCATTAATCTGCGTTTTAGGGCAGATGTTTCTATAGGGTTTAATATAAGCGGCGGTCTGGATAGCTCTCTTTTGCTGGCTCTTGTCAATAATATGCATGAGGGCAGTCAGATCAAGGTATACACATTTTATACGGGAGATGAGCGCTATGACGAGTTGCCTTGGGTAGAGCAAATGTTGCAGACGGTAGAAAATCCCCTGCAGAAAGTGAGGCTAAAAAGTAGTGAGGTTAAAGATTACGCGCGTAGATTGGCCGCTGCGCAAGATGAACCATTTGGTGGAATTCCTACTATTGCCTACGCGAAAATATTTGAGCAGGCGCGAAAAGATGGAGTTATTGTTTTACTGGATGGCCAGGGAATGGACGAGCAATGGGCGGGTTACGATTATTATGCTGAAAAAGCCAAAGAAAACAGTACAATACAAGGCATTTCATCACAGTCCACACCCTTTAAATCTGCTTGTATTTCTGAAAAACTGGCTCGTTATGCCGAAAAACCGGTATATCCCCAGCCATTTGACAATAGACTACAAAATCTGCAGTACAGAGATTTGTTCTACACAAAATTAACGCGGGCATTGCGTTTTAACGATCGTATTTCCATGGCAAGCAGTACAGAACTACGTGAACCATTTTTAGATTATCGATTAATTGAATTTGCATTTGCACAACAAGCAGCATTTAAGATAAAAGGGGATGTGCATAAGTACTTTCTTAGAGAACTTGTTAAAGATGTCCTGCCTCAAAAATTGACTTACGCACCCAAGAGGCCATTGCAAACTCCCCAGCGGGAATGGTTTGCTGAAGATCTAAAACCTTACGTAGATCAACAAGTAGAAGCTTTAAAGAGTTCACCATTTGCTGATTGGTTTGTACATGAAGAAATTGAATTCGAATTGCAAAAATATAAGTCGGGCGAAAGACAAAGCAGTTTTCATATCTGGCAATGGATCAATTTTTCTTTACTTTCTACTTCATTTAAAAGTCAGGGACTCGATTAAAAAGGGCTATTGCTTATATTTGGCACTGAAAACCCCAAATAATTGAGTTCCAGAAAAATTTTCATACTACTTCCAGATGGTGTAGGTCTGCGCAATTTTGCATATTCTTCCTTTGTCGAGGCGGGGCAGAAATTAGGCTGGGAAATTATTTTCTGGAATCAGACGCCCTTTGACCTCAAAAAGCTGGGATACGCTGAGGTCAAGCTACGAGGTAAACCAAGAGCCTTTACAGATCTTGTTAAAAGGGCAAAAATACAGTCAGAACTAGATTTTTTTACTCAAGAGTTTAACGATCCTGTTTACCAGACCTATAAATTTTCATCATCAAAAAACGGAGTAAAATCACGGATAAAAAATAGTGTAGTTTCATTTTTAGTTGCCATGAATAAAGGGGAAAGTGGTGTTCGTCGATTAAAAAAAATGCTGCGTAATGCAGAGGCGGGATCTTCTTTTTATAAAAGTTGTAAAACTGTATTGGAAAAAGAAAAACCAGATTTGGTCTTTTGTACAAATCAGCGCCCGGTAAACGCAATTGCCCCGTTATTGGCTGCTAGGGATTTATGCATTAAAACCGGATGTTTTATATTTTCATGGGACAATTTGCCCAAAGCTACCAAGGTTATAGAAACCGATTTTTACCTGGTTTGGAGCGATTATATGCAGAAAGAGCTGCAAACTTATTATCCTTATATTAAAGGTGAACAAATCAAAGTTACGGGGACGCCACAGTTTGAAGTTCATTTTAAAAAAGAAACACAAGTTTCCAGAGAAAGCTTTTTTGCAGCACATGATCTTGTGCCAGGGAGACAGTATGTGTGTTTTTCAGGAGATGATGTTACCACTTCACCGCATGATGAATTTTACCTCAGGGACGTTGCAGAGGCAGTACGGCAAATGAATGCAAAAGGTGGGGATTTAGGTGTGATTTTTAGACGTTGCCCTGTGGATTTTTCAGATCGATATGATAGGTTTATAAAAGAATATGATGATGTGATTGTTGCCATAGAACCGTTATGGAAGAAACAGGGAAATGCCTGGAACAGTATATTACCTCTGCCGGAAGATCTTGTACTTCAATCCAATATTATACAGCATACTTGTATGGTTATAAATGTGGCATCTTCAATGGTTTTTGATTATGTTGCCTATGATAAACCTTGTATGTATATTAATTATAACCCGGCTGGAATTGATTTAGAAAAAGACACATGCAGTATTTATGACTACGTTCATTTTCGCTCTATGCCTTCAAAGAATGCGGTTTTATGGGGTAATGCTAAGGAGGAAATCTCACAGAATATACAAGCGGTACTTGAACATAAGACAGAAGCTGTTGTTGAGGAGGCTCGTAACTGGTTTGAACGAATTAATAAAAACCCGCCTCAAGACAGCATTAATCGTATTTGGAAGGCATTAGATAGTTTAATCTCATGATGCATATAGCCTTTCTTACGCCTGAATATCCGCATCCGGCCTTAAATAGTTCGGGAGGCTTGGGAACGAGTATTAAAAATATGGCCGTTGCACTGGTGAAGGCAAATATCAAAATAACCCTGTTTGTATATAATCAGAAAAACACTGAAATATTTAATGACAAAGGTATTACTGTACATTGTATAGCTAAAAAGAGCTATAAAGTAGGAGGTTGGTTTCTCTATAGAAAACATATACAACATTATTCAAGCAAATATGTGGCTTTAACAAATATTGATGCCATTGAAGCTCCTGATTGGACGGGCATAACGGCTTTTATGAAGTTTAAATGCCCTTTGATAATTCGCTTTAATGGCTCTGATGCTTACTTCTGTAAACTGGAAGGACGAAAGCAGAAGAAGAAAAATTTCTGGTTTGAAAAACTTGCACTGCAGGGGGCAGATCATTTGGTATCGGTAAGTAAGTTCACAGCAGATGAAACCCGGAAAATTTTTGGACTTAAAAAAGAGATAGCTATAATTCCTAATGCTGTAAATACTGAAGTGTTTAAACCCAATTTGAATACATTACACAATGGGCCGTTTATTTTATATTTTGGCACGTTAATTCGTAAAAAAGGAGTTCTGGAAATACCCAAAATTTTCAATACAGTTGCTACGAAAAATAAAGATGTAAAACTTATTTTGGCAGGGAATGATGTGATAGATATTAAAACCGGCAAGTCTACCTGGGAGTTATTTGCTGATCTGTTAGATGAAAGATATACTGATAGAGTTAGTTGGTTGGGGCCTCAACCTTATGACGATGTGATTGAACTTATAGCCGGTGCGGGAGTTATTATTTTACCCAGTTATGCCGAAGCTTTGCCCATGACCTGGATAGAAGCGATGGCAATGGAAAAAGCTTTGGTGACTTCAGATATTGGCTGGGCAAAGGAAGTAATGATTAATGCTGAAACAGGATTTATGGTTTCTCCAAACGATCATGAAAAATATGCCGGGCGCATTCTGGAATTATTAGATGATGAGCAAATGCGAAAAAAGTTGGGCAAAATGGCAAGAGAAAGAGTGGAAAGTCATTTTTCTACCCAAGTAGTTAATCGCCGAAACATTAAGTTTTATAGGCAGATAACCGGAAAATGATACTCCTTATACACAATACAAAATATGTTTTAAACATTCAAGGGTGTGGTATAAATGCTATAGCATATAAAGGGTTGAATATATCAGATGTGTTGTTTGACTTGGCTATCAAATTTCCCAATGAATTATTGATATGGTGCAATGAAAATTTTGAGGAAAATCTCGCACAAGAAAATTTATGGAAGATTTTTCACCACAAACGCATAATGGCCAGTTACTGCGTAACCCAATATTTTATTTCTGACGAAATAGGATTTGTAGAAGGAACACCTTTTATAGATATCAAAAAAGATATCAAGTATCCCACGTGGATCATGAGCGGTGAAGTGGGTGGTATCTATAGTGAAACTTTAGTTGTTTTTAAGAACATAATTAAACCAGTTGCCAACTTTGACTACTTTCTGAGTTCGCTTGCAAAAACAGGAATGAGTCAGGGTTTACTATGCTACTCCGCTCCCGGTTTGCTGAATTCAATAAAAGATAATGCGAAGAACAAGTGGACCAAAAATAACAAAGTTCTATATTCTTTCATAAGTCAACATTATCGATCCAGATGGTTGTTCCTGCTACTTTTGCAACAGCTGATTTACACCCATAGATTCCCGATTTTATCTGTTATTTATGGACTTTTTAAATCGAAAATTAAGTTGAATACAGACTTGTGTTTTCCTAAGGTTGAATCGAGTCTGCAGGCGGTAATAATTAAGGAGGTAGATGTTATTATCCCCACCTTGGGAAGAAAAGAATATCTTTATGATGTGCTGGTTGACCTGAAAAATCAGACTGTACTACCCAAAAATGTCATAATTATAGAGCAAAATGAGGACTCTACTATTCCGAGTGAGTTGAATTATATTAAAGATGAAGTTTGGCCCTTTCCTATTAGGCATAACCTAATTCATATCACGGGAGCATGTAATGCACGAAATTTGGCTTTGGCGAAAGTAAGAACTTCCTGGGTTTTTATGGCAGATGATGATATACGCATTCCTGAAAATTTTATAGAAGAAGGTTTTAATTTTATTAGGCAATATAAGCCTGCTGCCTTTAATGTGGGCTACCTTCAGGAAGGGGAGCAGGAAAAGGTTTTAGACATTGTACAATGGGGTTCTTTCGGTTCAGGTAACAGTTGGATTAATGCAACAGCTTTAAAAGGTAAGCAATTTGATATGGGCTTTGAGCACGGCTACGGGGAGGATACCGACTTTGGGATGCAACTGCGCAAGGATGGTAATGATATTCTTTATAACCCCTTTTTGCTGTTGACACACCTCAAGTCTCCCATAGGAGGTTTTAGAAAGAAAATTAGATTTTCATGGGACGAAGAAAGCGTGCAGCCTAAACCTTCTCCCACAGTCATGTTACATGCTTTAAAGCATTTTACGAATTATCAATTACTAAGATATAAAACTTTGCTTTTCATCAATTTCTATAATAAACAGTCTATAAAAAATCCAATTAAGTATATAAAATCGATGAATTCTAGATGGCGAGTGAGTAAAGATTGGGCGGTTAAGCTAATGCATACAAAATGAAATTATCCCTCATCATATGCACCTACCAAAGACCGGGATCACTCCGGAAACTTTTAGATTCGGTTGGTTTACAAACCCATTCTCCAGATGGAATTATAATAGTTGATGGTTCTAGAGATGATTTGACGGGTAAAATGATTGAAGAAGTAGCGATAGATAATCTCAACTATTTTCGCGTAAGCGAAAAAGATCGAGGTCTAACGAAACAGCGCAATTTTGGTATAGAAAAAACTGATTTTGATACTGAAATTATCGCTTTTTTAGATGATGATGTAATTCTAAAGCCCGATTATTTTAAACAGTTACTTTTAGGATATCAATTACATCCAGAAGCTTTAGGAGTAGGAGGTTATATACTTGAAGATATTAAATGGCGTAAAGTTGCTAAAGAATACAAAGCTGAAGATAATGAGTTTTGCTATGATGGTTTTTGTAGGCCTGATGGGAGCAGATATGTGTTACGTAAGAAGTTAGGTCTAGATGCGGACCGACCACCGGCGCATTTCCCTGAATTTGGCCATGGGCGTTCTGTAAGTTTTCTGCCGCCTTCTGGGGAAATTTATGAAGTTGAGCAATTAATGGGTGGTGTTTCCTCTTTTAAAAAAGCCGTATTTCAAACACATAAATTCTCTGAATATTTTGAAGGTTATGGATTATATGAAGATGCCGATTTTACGCTTAGGTTAAGTAAAATGGGTCGACTTTTTGTAAATACAAATGCTCAACTTTATCATTACCATGTGGAGTCAGGCAGACCAGATTTATATAAATATGGACAAATGGTGATAAGGAACGGTTGGTATGTATGGAAAGTTAAATTCCCTAATCCTTCTTTAAAAAATAAACTAAAATGGCATACGACAGCGGGAATTTTAACTTTTATTAGATTAAGCAATGCGGTTACATCTCCAAAAAAAAAAGAAGCTTTTCTGGAAGCGATTGGGCGGATGTCTGGGTGGTTTAGTTTAATATTTAATCCCCCCAAATTAAAATGAGATTTGTAATAATTAGTCATGCTCCACATATAAAAAATGATAGCAGATTATATGCGTATAGTCCTTATGTTAAAGAGATGAATATGTGGTTGAATCATGTTGATGATGTCGAGATCGTCGCTCCTAAATCAAATCTGAAACCTACTTTAATTGATGAATCTTATGAAAAGAATGAAATTGAATTAACGTCAATACCAGAAATTTCACTAAGATCTATTTATCAGATATTGCGGGCAATTTTGCTTTCTCCCATGATCATGTATCGAATTTTCATAGCAATGAAAAAGGCAGATCATATTC
>PALD01000021.1 GCA_002710685.1 Cytophagaceae bacterium
AGAAACTTTAACCGTTCGGGTAACAAACACTCAAACCGGTTGCTACGCAGAAACTCCATTAAATTTAATCACGTCTGTAAAGCCGCAAATTAATCAGCCTAAAACACGATTTGCGTGCGATGCCGGCAATGGATATTCCACCTTTGATCTAGGGGATATTGAAGAAGAATTAATTGGGAATCAATCCGGGTTGACTATTTATTATTTTGACGAAAACGGAACCACATTAGCCAGTCCGCTACCGGCGAATTTTCAAAATACCTCGGCTTGGTCGCAACGCATTAGGGTGCGTGTAGAAAATATTTCAAACCCGCTTTGCTTTAGTGAAACGAATTTAGATCTATTTATAAATGAATTGCCTGAATTGGATATTGCCGCCAATTTTGTGATTTGTGATAATGAACCTGGACTTCAAATTTCGCGCAGCGAAAAATTTGACAGCTGGCAATGGGAAGACCCTCAGGGTACTATAATTTCAACCTCTTCTGAGGCGTATCTCAGTATTGAAGGAACTTACACACTTACCGTAGGCAAACTTGAAAATGGAATCTTGTGTACCAACTCCAATACTTTCGAATTTAAAAGATCAGAACCGCCCAGCATTCAGCAAATAGATTTTGCAGACCGGTCTGATAACAATTATATAGCTATTCAGGCATCAGGTGATGGGGATTTTGAATACAGTACAGACGGGGTTAATTTTCAAACCAGCGAACTGTTTCCATTTATTTCCGGCGGGGTCTATAATGTTACCGTTAGAGACAAAGAAGGCTGTGGTCAGGATTCCCAAGAAGTAGTCCTGGTAGATTATAAAAAAGTATTTACTCCCAATGGGGATGGTTATAATGACTATTGGCAAGTAGAAGGAATTGAAGCCTATCCGGATGCCAAAATATACATATTTGATCGCTATGCTAAATTGTTGAAACAAATCACTACTCAAAGTGCGGGTTGGGACGGCACATTTAATACCACTCAAATGCCGTCAGATGATTATTGGTTTCATATAGATCTGGGCAATGGTAGGGTCTATAAAAATCATTTTACGCTAAAAAGGTAATCCTAATTCAAGAATCAAAACTGGCCTCATTAGTTTATAAATCTTCTCTAGGTCTACTCAAACTCCTGTATTTCCTATTAATCCTTTTATAAAGCGCTAAACTTTGTTAACGCGTCATCAATTCAGTAGCCTGTTTTTTGAGCCTCCGGAAGTCCTTATAAACACTAGAGAATTCAAATTTCGGTTGTTCAGCCCGACTCCAAGTGTAGAGTTTCAAACTCCACCAAAAACCCTATAAATAGTTTATTTACAGGGTTTTTATTTTATATAGAATAATAACGCTGATTAATAAATAGAGATCTATTCGGTAAGTGCCGCTATTAAAAACTCTTATCATCTTTACTCATACTTAATCTGGTACATCACACCATTAGTATCATCCGTCAAAAACAGGGAACCATCAGGATGTACTGCAAGGCCAACAAGTCGGCCAAAATGGGCTGTATTTTCATCAACCAAAAAGCCAGTAAGAAAATCTTCTATGCGAACGGGCGATCCATTTTCAAACATTATCCGGCATACTTTATAACCCATAGGATTTCTCCTGTTCCATGAGCCTCTAAATGCTACAAAAGCGTCTCCTTGATAGGCTTCGGGGAATTGATTGCCCGTATAAAATTCCATTTCCATGGGAGCGGCATGAGCTGTATAAAGCAATTCGGGAAAGGTGGACATGGCAGCAAATTCAGCATATGTCATATCTTCAGGCCGGGGATTAGGATTGTATTGCCCATCATCATAAATATGCGGCCATCCATAATGTGCCCCCTCCTGGATCTGGTTAAGTTCCTCACTTTGTTCTTCATCACCCAGCATATCTATGCCGTGATCCATACCCCATAGAACACCGGTATCAGGATTCCATCCAAAACCGATTGTATTGCGCAATCCTTCAGCGAAAACCTGCATATCACTTGCATCTGCATTCGCCCGAAGCATCGTCGCATTGAATTCATTAGGTTCTACACATGCGTTGCAGGTACTCCCAACAGTAACATACATCATTCCGTCTGGTCCAAAACCTATCGTTCTGTTGGGGTGTTGACCACCATCAGGTAAACCGGTATATAGAAGTTGTGGTTCACCCAGGGTACCATCAGTATGCATATCTGCCGCATATATTTCTTTAATAGTCACTATATAAAGTTTGTTGTCATGAATTTTCAACCCGTGTGCATTTTCAAGAGTAGCAACAATTTCTCTTCGGTCTGCTGTCCCATCGCCATTAGTATCTTCTAGTAAAAGCACTTGGCCTTCTTCTCTCAGCGATACATAAATACGCCCTGCCTCACTGATCTCAACAATGCGAGCTTCACCCAGATCTTCTGCAAATTTGTGAATGCTAAATCCTTCAGGAAGTTGTAATTGATTGACTCTTTCTGCAGTGGCTGCTACGATCGCAGGTTGAAAAACGTTAGTAGTAGTGTGATCTTGCGTAGGATTTTCTGATGTTTCTGGAATAATGGAATCCCACATATCATCATCACTGGAGCAAGCATAAATGAGAAGAATCATGCTTAATACAATCATTGTGGTAAGTAATATTTTTTTCATAGCTAAACATTTAAAGTTCGATCTGTTATTCTTATCTTTCTAATAATCAGATTATAACATTTAAATTAAAGCATTTGGCTGGAAGAAAATATAAATTATGATAATTTTAAATCATTATATATTATTAATAAGATTTTCTTTAATTATTAAGTTTTCCTGTAAAAGTGGATTTTTAGACTGTATAGCCGATTTTTAGGTGTATTTGGCCATTTCTTAAAACAAGAAGCCGAAAGTAAACTTTCGGCTTCTCAGGAGAAACAATGTCCCCAATAATAAAACTAACTAAAACTTCTCTTTTATCTCTAATCTGTCTCCATCCAGCCACCACCTAGATCGCGATACATAGAAACGCGAGCCAGAAGCTGCTCTTTCTTGGTCTCTACAAGCTCCATTTTTGATTCTAAAGCATCGCGCTGCGTCAATAAAACTTCCATATAGTCTGCACGTGCAGAACGAAAGAGTTTATTAGTAATTTCTATTGATTCAGTCAACGCTCTTACCTGACCTACTTTTAATTCATAGCTTTTTTTCAGGTTGTCAATATTTGAAAGCTGATTTACCACCTCGATATATGCGTTTAAAATGGTTTTCTCATAGTCATATACCGCCTGTAGTTGTCTGGCATTAGCATTACTAAATTCAGCTTTTATCGCGTTGCGGTTTATAACCGGTGCAACCAGATTTCCAGCCACAGAGTATAATAAAGATTCTGGTGTGGTGGTTAAATATTTGGTTTTAAAAGCTTCTAATCCCATACCCGCTTCTATTGACAAAGAAGGAAAAAAATTTGCTTTAGCCACTTTAACGTCCAGTTTCGCGGCAGCTAACTCATATTCTGCCTGCTTTATATCGGGACGATTCTGTAGTAATTGAGCTGGAACCCCTGAATAAATAGTATCAATTTTCTGTTCAATAAATTCTTCAGAATTGCGCTCAACATGTTGTGGTGTTCTACCAATTAAAAAGTTGATTCTATTTTCTGTTTCAGTAATTTCCTGCTTCACGGCATACATTTCGCTTTGATTTTTTAAAACCTCAGCCTCTAACCTTCTTACACCAAGTTCTGTAGCACGGGCAGCTTGCTTTTGTAATTTCACGGTCTTTACTGCATTATTCTGAAGCCCTAAATTCTGCTGAATTATAGCTAATTTATTATCAAGCGCCAGAAGTTCGTAATAAGCTTCAGCTACTTCAGAAATCAAATTGGTTATCATGAAATTCTTCCCTTCTACAGAAGATAAATACTCCATAACAGCGGCTTTTTTTAAATTGCGCAGTTTCTTCCACACATCTACTTCCCACGAGGCAAAAGCTTCTACTCTGATATTATTCAAAGGTTCGGGAAATTCTTCACCTGGTTTTATATTTGTAGTAGCGTCATTTGCTCCCTGGCTTGTATAGCGCCCTACTTTTTCGACTTCGGCTCCAGCCCGAATACCAATTGTAGGTAAATATTCGCCTGTTCTGGCCTTTATCTCATTATTAGCCATAGCGACCCGCTGTAACGTAATGTTTAACTCCTGATTATTTACAAGAGCTGTGTCTATTAACGTCTGCAAATTGTGATCTGCAAAGAAATCCTGCCAGCGCATACGCGCCACGTTTACAGAATCTCGTTCTACAAAATCCTTATATGTTTCTGGCAATGCAGTGGTTTCTTCTCTTACCATTTGTTTAGGCACACAGCTGTGTAAAATCAACGCTGAAAGCACAAAAACCGACCATCGCATATAATTGCTTATTTTATATTTATGCTGCTTACTCATCGTCTTTTCTTTTCATTAGTTTTTTCAACTGTTTATTCATTTTTCGTAACCTGAGACTGATTTTACTCTCTCCTTCACTGGTTCTCATGAATTCTTCCGATATAGGTTCATCATGTTCATCTTTAATCAGACTGCGTCCTTCAGACATTTTACCAAAAATGTAATAAAGTCCGGGTATTACAATTACACCGAAAAGTGTACCTATAAGCATACCGCCCAGCGACGAACCACCAATGGTCCTGTTACCTATAGCTCCTGCACCAGTTGCAATGACTAAGGGAATCAATCCTGCTATAAATGCAAATGAAGTCATTAGAATTGGTCTGAAACGCATTTTAGCACCTTCTATAGCTGCTTCAAAAACGGTCGCGCCCTGCCGGTGTTTCTGCACTGCGAATTCTACAATTAATACCGCGTTCTTACCCAGAAGACCTACCAACATAATCACACCTATCTGTGCATAAACGTCATTAGAAAGCCCCATTAACTTTAATAAGAAGAATGATCCAAAAACTCCAACAGGTAGAGAAAGTAAAACCGCAAATGGAAGCAGAAAACTTTCATATTGCGCAGCAAGTACGAAGTACACGAATACTAATACGATAACGAAAACATACAAGGCATCATTACCGCGGTTTGCCTCGTCATATGAAAG
This sequence comes from Cytophagaceae bacterium, assembly GCA_002710685.1. Taxonomy (GTDB): domain Bacteria; phylum Bacteroidota; class Bacteroidia; order Flavobacteriales; family Flavobacteriaceae; genus Leeuwenhoekiella. Next base: position 5,036 of record PALD01000021.1, read on the forward strand.
TCCTTCCCAGGCAATATCATAACCTCGGGGAAGCTTTTCTTTAGCTACCTCCCGTATTGCATTTATCGCATCACCGGTAGTATAACCGGCTGCCGGAAGTCCGCGAATGGCTGCAGAATTGTAAAGGTTATAACGCGTAATCTCATTAGGCCCTAATTTCTTCTCCATTTTCATGAAAGCAGAATACGGCACCATCTCCCCGTCTTCATTCTTTACATATAATTTCTCAATATCTGAAGGAAGTGCTCTATATTCAGGAGATGCCTGAGTATATACTTTGAAGAAACGACCAAATTTGATAAATCCCTGCTCGTAGGTACTCCCTATAAGAATGTTGAGATTTTCCATAGCTTTACCTATGGAAACTCCTTTTTGCATTGCTGCCTTGTTGTCTATACTCAACTCATATTGAGGATAGTTTGCAGCGAAAAAGGTGAAGAGTCCGGTCAATTCCTTTCGTTTACCTAATTCCTCAAGAAACTCGTTATTTATGCGCTCAAACTCATGATAATTTGTGGAGTTTGTTTTATCCAGTAAACGCATAGAGAATCCTGCAGATGAACCAAATCCTGGTACAGCTGGCGGCTCAAAATATTCGATAACCGCTCCCAGATCCCTTGTCTCTTCTTCCAACTCTTCCATGATTTCGTGCACGGTGTGTTTCCGTTCAGACCAGGGCTTAAGGTTTATAAGACAAGTACCCGCATTTGAGCCACGCCCTTCTGTCATGATCTCGTATCCCGCAAGCGATGAAACCGATTCTACGCCTTCTATCTCCTCACTGATCTTCTGCAATTTTTTAGCTACCTCATTAGTACGTTCAAGCGTTGCACCGGGTGGAGTTTGAATAATCGCATAGATCATCCCTTGGTCTTCACTTGGTATAAATCCTGCAGGTAACACCTTATTTGTTATAAAAATACCGGCACAAAAAGCGATTAAGATTCCGAAAGTAATCACCCTTCTATTAACTATATAGTTTAGCAAACCAACATATCTGCCCGTAAGTCTTTCAAAACCTCTGTTAAACCAGTCTATAAATCTGTTTATAGGTGTTTTCTTTCTGGGTTTGCCATGTGTATTTTTGAGTAACATAGCGCATAAAACAGGAGTAAGTGTAAGTGCTACCACAGCAGAAATAACTATAGATCCTGCCATTGTTATGGAAAACTGCCTGTAGAAAACACCTACAGGTCCAGACATAAACGAAATAGGTATAAATACCGAAACCATAACCAAAGTGATAGCTACAATTGCACCACCTATTTCTCCCAATACTGCAGATGACGCTTTATAAGGTGTAAGATTCTCTTCTTCCATCTTAACATGCACGGCTTCTACCACTACAATGGCGTTATCTACCACAATACCTATGGCGAGTACCAGCGCAAAGAGTGTGATCAAATTTATTGACAGACCAAACATTTGCATGACAAAGAATGCACCTATTAATGAAACAGGAACCGCTATAATAGGTATAAGTGTAGAGCGCCAATCCCCCAGAAACAAAAAAACCACGATTGCCACCAGTATGAAAGCATCACGCAAAGTATGCAGCACCTGCTCAATTGAGGCATCTAAGAAGTTAGACACATCATAGCTAATCTTATAATCCACCCCCGGCGGCAGATCTGCCTTGAGCTCCTTAAGTTTGTCTTTGACATCTTTGATTACATCACTACCGTTACTACCAAAAGTTTGCTTAAGCACAATTGATGCCGACGGTTTTCCGTCAAGATTAGAATAAATGTCAAAGAATTCGCTACCCAGTTCAACATTGGCAACATCGCCCAACTTGATGATCTCTCCTTCTTTATTTGCCCTTAAAATAATATCCTTATATTCTTCCGGCTCGCTATACCTGTCACGATAGGTTAGTACATATTCAAGAGATTGAGCGGTTTTGCCAGAGCTTCTACCCACTCTTCCCGGTCTTGCAAGAATACTTTGATCTTCCATAGCCTCCATTACTTCTTCCGCAGAAATATTGTAGGCTCGCATTCTATCCGGTTTTAACCAGATACGCATGGCAAATTTTCTACTTCCCAAAATCTGTGCACTCGCAATACCATTAATTCGCTGAATTTCCGGAACTATACGTGTATAGGCATAATTGTAAAGGAACTTTTCATCATTATCCTTATTCTTGCTGAACAGGTTGACATACATCAACATACTAGGCTGCACCGGCGTAATCGTCACACCTTCACGTTGTACGAGTTCGGGTAATAACGGCATCACCTGATCTACACGTGTTTTTACCCGTACCACCGCATCGTTAGGATCTGTACCTGGTTCAAAAATTACACGTAACGTTCCCTCACCGGCACTAGTAGCATCAGAAGCGATATAGCGCATCCCCTGCACGCCGTTAATTGAGGTTTCCAGAGGTATTAAAGTTGATTTAACCAGTACATCTGCACTAGAACCCGGGTATGCGATAAATACGTTTACCGTGGTAGGTGCGATCTGTGGAAATTGGGAGATTGGCAATTGCTTGATTGCCAAAAAGCCAATAAAAACTATTATAACCGAAATGACAATAGCCAATACCGGTCTATGAATAAACTTTTTAAACATGTTGTCGAAAAATTAGAGGTTTGCTATTCTGCGTACATATCGAGATTAGCCAGTACGGTATCGGGTTTTACAAGATCATAATTCACCTTGTCACCCTCTTTTACCATTCGTATACCTTCAAGTATGATTTTGTCTTTTGGCGTGAGACCTTTTTCTACCACAAATAAATGCGGCAACTGGCCGCCCACTATGATTTCTTTTTGTCTTACAATGTTATCATCGTCAATAACAAATACATATTTCTTATCAAGCACTTCAAAGGTTGCTTTCTGCGGAATTAGCAAAGCATGATCCAGCGGAATCGTCATTAAAATACTACCTGTCTCACCATGGCGCAAAATCCCGTCAGGATTAGGAAAAGTAGCTCTAAAGGCAATATTTCCGGTCTCGTTATTAAATTCACCTTCTATGGTTTCCACAAATCCTTCCTGGTTAAATTGCTTTCCGTTTGCCAGTTGGAGATTAACTTTTTGCTTTTCAGTTCTATCTGCATTCATGATATAATCCAGATATTCAGATTCAGGCACATTAAAATATACCCACATCTTACTATTATCAGACAAGGTGGTGATTAATTCGCCTTCATCAAGCAAACTTCCTTCTCGCACATGCAAATGATCTACAATCCCATCAAATGGTGCTTTTACATTTGTAAAACCTAAATGTGTCTGTGCCAAAAGAACTTCAGCTTGCGCCTTAGCGTTATTTGCTTTCGCAATAGCGAGTTCGTTAGGAGAAACAACATCACTGTCAGCTAACAATTTTGTATTTTGATACTCTATCTCTGTGGCTTCGCTTTCAGCCTGCGCTTTTTGTAATTCAGCCTCGTAGATATTAGGCATGATCTGGAATAATTGCTGACCTTTCTTTACATGCTCACCCTCATCTACAGATATTTTTTGCAAATAACCCTTTTCTAGAGCACGAAGTTCAATATGCCTAATTGAATGAATCTGACTTACATAGTCTTTTACAATAGAAGTATCCTTATAAACAGGATTTGTGACCTGAAACGAGCGGTCTTCATGTACTTCCTCCTTATGAGAATTACAGCCTATCGCACATAGCGCAGCCCACAGACCAATGAAAATTGGTATTCTTTTCATAATTAAATGAATTTTTAAAATGTTTAATGATTTGAGAAACGCGTCACGCGAAAACATGACGATATACCTGAAAGATTAGATTTACTAACAGGTGTTAGTGGAGAGTCCGTTTAGGATAACGGACGAATTATTTAAATACGAAAGACCTGAAACCGAATATATTGTTTCGGGTATTGAAGTTCAGGAATAAAAGATCTGCCAGAAACGTTATTGCTTTTCTTTTGGAAAAGATTGTTGTAATACCAGGTATAAAAGGCATGGTAAAAATCTGAAGTGAATAGATCTTCATGATCATTACCAAGATTATCGACTAGTTCCTCACTATCAGTTTCGGTAACTATAAATTTTGATAAAAAAGGAGAATCTGAAGATGATGAAGGAAGAAAATGAGAATCTGGAGAATGCTGAGCCGCTAATTCAATACATTCAGAATTAGCATAAAAAGAAGAAACCCGCGAAGTAGAGTTGCCATAAACATGAACAAAACCACTAAAAAGGGTTAAAATAAAAAGTACAAAGTATGTTCTAAATGCCTTATTCATTCTGAGACAAATGTATTTAGTCTCTTGAATTTTATCAAGCTTTACGCGGATAAATTGGCAATTTTACCCGATTTTATGACTTAAAAAGCCATAATTTATTTATATACAAATCGTTATGCTATACTTTTTTTCAACCGCCAAAAAATAAATAAAAATTAGATTCTAATATAAATCGTTATAGTAAGATTTAAGAATCAAGTTTAATTTGTTTTTGATTTGGCTTAAAACAAAAAATCCTGCCTTAAAACGGCAGGAAAACCATAATTTTACGCTGTATACACTTGCATTATGCCGTTTGAAACAACAGTTAAATCGTGAACATGAATAAAATTTCTCATTTCATAAAATTACCCAAAAGAAAGATTAATAGATTACTAAATAGGAAATCTATTACCAACAAGGTATTCTGTATAGGATTACATAAAACAGGAACAACTACATTAGGTAAAGTGGCTGAAAAATATGGTTTTAAGTCTACGCATTCTACAGATTGGAATACAGATGAAAATCAACTTAATGCATTTGACTTTTTTTCAGATGGAGGCAGTCACTTTGATAGACAGCATGAATTTAATTATGAGCAGCTCTTCTATAAGTACCCTAATTCTCGTTTCGTTTTACAAACTCGTGCTACTAAAAAATGGATAATATCTAAATTAAAGCATGCCGGGTGGAATTCTCAAACTATAATAGAAAAAGACAATCCGGGAAAAATTACACATGATCTTTGGAAGTATAAATCATTACTTACTATAAAAAAATTTATTGAACATAAAGAGAGCTATGAACAAAAAGTAATAAATTTCTTTAAACAAAATGATCCTTCAAGATTAATTATTATAGATATCACTGATAAAGATACACAGGAAGAAGAGTATAAACGCCTGATAAATTATTTAGATTTAAAAACAATCATACCCAATAAGCTGCCGCATTCAAATAAAGCGGGTAAAAAAGATACATTAGCTTCTAATGTTATGATCTTAATAGAGGATATGATCTCTCAAGCTCATAGTACAGCAAAGATGAAAGAAATATTAAATAGCACACAGAGAAAAAATTACTAAAGTTATCCCCTTAATTTCCTTCAGTGACAGGATTTAATAGACTCTGCATACTTTCTATAAAAATAAATTCCGGTTTTAAATTACATTTCAAAATCTTAACCCAACTCAAATCACTTATATAAGGAAAATGCCCATTTTATAAAAATTATTAACTTAAAATTTACTCCTTAAACGTTGCCAGAAAGATGGAGCAGATTCCCCATATACGTAGCCGTATTTATTGCCATAGCCAAAGTTGGCTGCCTGCACATCATTGAGGACAAAGCTTACGTCATGCAACTTTTTGCTCTCTTTAGCATCAATAGCAAAATCAAGTAACTTTTTCTCTGTGTAACCGGCCCTCACCACATACAGGGTTAGATCTGCATATTTATTGATGAGAAAAGTATCAGCAACAAGCATAGAGGGCGCCGTATCTACAATAATGTAATCATAAAGGCTTTCAAGTTCTTTAAATAATTCACCCAGTTTATCTCTTCTCAAAAGCTCAGCCGGGTTAGGAGGAATACTTCCTGAAGGTAGAATCTGTAGATTAGGATGCAACGTAGAAGGCTCTATGATGTCGTTGAGTACTATGTCATTGTTGACCAAATAATCACTTACTCCTAAACGATGTTTAGCATCAAGTTCATAGCGCTGCAACTGAGGATTTCTAAGATCTGCTCCCATAATAAGAACTTTCTTACCGGTATTGGCCAAAGTTATTGCCAGGTTTACAGCTGTAAAGGTCTTGCCTTCTCCTTTTACTGTAGAGGTAACATATAGACAAAAGCCTTTTTTATTATCATCCTTATCAATTAAAAGGTATTGTAAATTGGTTATCAATATTCTAAATGCTTCTGAAAGTACCGAACGATCATTTTCTTTAACAAGATCACTATCCCGTTTAGGAATTTGAGGTAGTTCTCCTACTATAGGTATCGCTTTACCTGCTTTTTCTAAATCTTCCCTGCGCTGCACTTTATTATTGAGCAGGTTTTGAACGTATAAAAACATAAAAGGGAGGGCCAGCCCGGCTAATAAAGCTCCTACCATAACTATTTTAGGCTTGGGCGATACAGGTACATTCCCGCTAAAGGCACTATCAACAATCTTGGCCTTAGGTGCAGTTACCGCAAGGGTCAATGAGGTTTCTTCCCGTTTTTGTAATAAAAAAAGATATAAGGCTTCTTTAATATTTTGCTGTCGTTCTATACCTCTATATTGTCTTTCTTTTGCCGGTACATCTGCAATTTGAGAGCCTATCAGGCCCACATGTTGGTTGAGATCTTTTTGCGCAATTTGTAAATTTGAACGCATACGCTGCAAACTTGCAGCTACACTGCCTTTCATTTGATCGATTTGGCTTGATAAGCGTTTAACAACCGGGTTTAATTCTGTTGAGCCGCTTAAAATACGGTTACGTTCCAGTACCAGATTATTATATTCTGTGATCTGCTGATTAACCCCGGTCTCTTCAATCCCCAAATTTGCGGGTAACAGATCTGAAGCATCACTGTTCTGTATATAATCTATCATTGAATTTGCCAATTCAAGCTGAGTATCTATCTCCTGTTTTCTTTTTCTGTAATCACTGGCATTGGTAATAAAGAGTTCTGATTCTGCCTCGATATTGGTCAATCTATTTTCTTCTTTAAATTCCTCTTTCCCCACCTCTACAGAGTCTAGTTCCTGATTAATTATGGCAAGCCTGTCATCAATAAATAAGGCTGTATTAGTAGCTACTAAATTCTTGTCTTCTATAGCCTCTTTATTATACTCAAAGATCAATTGATCTAGTATATCTCTTGCTTTTGCTTTAACCGGATCTTCTAATGACAGCTCTATCAAAGTAGCATTATCGTCAACGAGAGTTACATTTAATAATTCCCGGTATTGATCTACTACTGACTGAACAGGTCTAAATTTTATTGTAAAGTCATCAATTGCTTCTCCATCTTCATCTAAATTATTCTCATGAGTGTAATGAAAAATCACCTCAGCAAAGCCTAAATCGGTAATTTTTTCGGCTACAACATTGATTTCCTTTCCTGATTCATTTTGTACAAGCTTATATGTATTACCGCTTACATTAACCGAAAAAGTATTCTCTTCTTTCTCAATTGCTTTTTCAAAATCAGATTCTTTTAAAGCTATAATCTCAATCTCAAAAGGAACTGATTTATAGATTTCAGTATTTTTAAAAGTTTCATCTTCATAATACTGCAAATCAATACCCAGCGCATTTACAACGTTTGTCATCATACGGCGAGAGCGCAGAATGCCTATCTCATTTTCTATACTGTTTGTTCCTAAACCTTCCATTAAACCCAGATCTGCAAATGCAGCAAGATCTGACCCCGCAGACTTGGCATCATCGTCTTTTATTATAATACTTGCAGATGTATTATAAGCAGGAGTAGCTATTTTTAAATACAAAAATGCGATACCTAAAAAGAATATAGCAGTAACTAAAAACCAGGGCCAGTATCTTAAATATTTTTCCAGTTCTTCCCTGATATTCATTTCATCCTCTTCGAAGTATGCAGGGATATGTCTGTTCTCTTCCATGTTATCGAGTTATTAAAACCATTAATGAAACTAAAACTGAAGCAATTGAAATGTAAACGGAAGAATTACGGTTGTAACTTGAGGCCTGGCGTTGGGCGCTATTTGGTTCTACATAGATTACATCATTCTGTTGTAAATAGTAGAAAGGAGAATTAATGACATTTGCATTTGTCAGGTCAAGATATTGATGCAAGGTAGTTCCATTTTCTTCTCGCATTACTAAAACATTCTCTCTTTTCCCATAAATACTCATATCTCCTGCAAGACCCAAAGCTTGAGGCAAACTTATATATTCATCACTAATATCGAAAGTACCGGGACGCGTTACCTCTCCTAACACACTGATTTGAAAATTTACTATTCTTACTGTGATAATAGGATCCTGTACGTATTTAGAAATTTGATGTTTTAAGGACTGTGCTAATTCATTTCTATTAACACCTTTCACATTTAGCATTCCCAAAATTGGAAAATCAATATACCCGTCTCCATCTACTAAATACGATTGCAATCTAGGCTGCCCGGAAACGCTGGTAAAATCAAGTACATTACCTGAACCTGTAACCGGCAAATTAAAAGGAATGGCTGCTTCCTGTTCTGCAGCTGAAACACTTATAGTTAGCAGATCATTAGGTTTAATTTTTAAACTTTTTAATTGATTTGCATTTAACTGCTTTTCAGCCTGATCAAGTCCCTGAAAATAAACAATTTCCTGACGTGGAACACAAGATGTAACTGACACTATAATGAAGACTATAAAAATGACAGGTTTAAACAAGTAAAATTTATTCATATACTAATTGTTTATATATAAAAATATATTTAAAAATGGTATGAGGCCTTTATTGACATTCCTATGGAATCCTCATATAAACCTCCTCTATCAATTGCTGCAATGACTCCTAAATTCCATTGATCTGTGAAATATTTAGCAGCTTCAATGTACCCAGAAAACTGATTTTCTTTTCCAAAGTGACCATAAGGTTTTGCTCGTCTAGTACCTAGTGAATGACCTATACTTGAACCATAGGTTCCATAATTCTGAGAAAAGGTAAGCTTAGAAAGAAAATTCCAATCGTTTAAAGATCCTTCAAATCCCAAATGAAAGGCCATCACCCTGTTATTTAAAAAATAATCACTTTCATTAGAAACCAAGTCATCTCTTGCAGCAGGAGTCGTAGTAAATAAAGGACTCCCTAACGCTAAATGATTGTATGACCAACCCTCAGTATATATATAACTATTGTAATAATTTTCATCACCAGAGGGTGTAATTTTAGCATCTAGCTCTCCACCCTGACTTTTAGAATATAAAAATTCAAATAATATTTTTTTCCAATAAAAAGTTTTGCCTTGGCTTGATTTTTTATTTGATAAACTAAGTCCATTTAAACCATCGGCTATATTAGAAAAATGATACAATCCTCCTATATCATAAAATTGTTGTCTATATCCAAACACTTCCACATCATCAAAATCATAAGTCATACCCAAGTCTATCGAACCCGCATGATTCCCAGTTTTGGAAGAATTATTAACTTTACCGGAAATAGTATACCAATACTCTTGCCAATCTGAAAGTCTAAAACTGGGTATGTAATCTATAGTATTTCCCCAGTATGCATTATGATTAAACCCTCCATATAAATGCAACCTCCAGTTGGGCTTCCCTAACCTTCCATACAAAGATTTTTGATGAAAATAAGTAGTTATGTTCCCTCCATCTTTATACTGCACAGGGATTTTCCCCAACCAACCATGCACAAAATTCCCTTTAAAGGCAAATAGGCCATCCCAAAACGGCAAAGCATAAAATTCTGGAACAGAAATTTCTATTTTAGGTATTCCTAAAGCGTTTCCGGAAACTGAAAATGCGCCTGAAGATAGGGTTGTATCAACCAAACCCACAACATCCTTGCTTCTCCCTGCTTTCAACTCAAACATGGCTAACCTTGCTTTGGCATAGGCCTCTATAAGTATTCCTTCAGTCTCCTCTCCTACATTTACCCTACCCTCAAAACCTGCACCCCAATCAAATAATTGAGATTCTCTACCATTATAGCTTCCTGAATCTTCATACTCTTTATAAGCAGAACCTATAATACTGGTTGAAATTCCAGATAATGGTATACTCCCATATTGATTTGCCCACATCCAGAATGGAACCTGATCTTTTGTTGTTGCAATAACCTGGCTTTGTAAAGAAACATCGAGATTTTCTACTTGACCGAACCCAAACTGACAGGAGATTACTATTATTAATAAAAATAAGGTTGTTGTTTTTTTCATTTTATAAATATATTACCTTCAAAAGCTGCAATGATACATACTTACTTAAAATATATGGTTTTTAACCCAAAAAAATGATCTAGAGCAAATAAGTAAGATAAATTTTTGATATAATTATAATTTCTTATTCTTATTAGATCCAGAGTTTAATCTTTTATTAGCTAACTCCTTAAAAACTAGATAAATAAATAAAGTATTGGTAAGAGCATAGCGCTTAAAAAGTCTTTTAGGCTCCTGCATGAATCGATAAAACCATTCCAGTGAGCCCTCTTGCATCCAGTTTGGAGCTCGCTTTTGTATACCAATCATAACAGGAAGAGCACCACCCACCCCAATCATACATGCGTTTATTTTACCATACATGGAAGCCATCCACTTTTCCTGCTTTGGACAACCCAAAATAACAAAAACAAAACGTGCACCACTTTTATTAATTCTATATATATTCTCTTCTTCTTCTTCAGCAGTTAGAGGACGAAATGGAGGACTATACATACCCGCTATTTTAAGATCAGGGAACGTAGTTTTACAAAATATTTCTGTCTTATCAAGCATATTTTGTGAGCCCCCATAAAAAAAAACCGGTAAATTTGTTTCTGCTGAAGCTTGCAGCAGATCTGGTAATAAATCCATACCGGCAACTCTGTCTTGCTTTACTCCATAAATCATATCTAGGGACCATGATAAAGGCATGCCGTCTGGTGTAACCATATATGCATTATTTATTATAGCCTCAAAGGCTTTATCTCTTTGTGCCTCAATTAACATATGTACATTAGCCACACAGACATACATTGAATCCCCTGAAGCAGCCATCTCAAGCAATTCTTTTATAAAAGAAGAATATTTGCCTGTGGAAATATTAATATTAATCAAACGCTTTTTGGAATTGGGCATGATTCTATGAGTTAAAATCGATTCGTAAAAACATAAAGATCTAATTATCTATATAATAAATATGAATAACTCAAATATATTAGTTATATAAAACAGATTTGTATATGGCCTCCAAATCTTTTATATTTTTCTCTGGATTATATAAATTCTCATAATTCATAAGTGCATTATATTCTATTTCATTCTTTTTATTTGTAGACATTTCTACCCAATATTTTAAAGCTTTATTAAGAGCGAACGCACTTCCCATTTCGAATAGAAGACCATTTAAATCCTGCTGAATCATTGAAGCCATTGCACCAATATCACTTGCTATAACGCACGTTCCCTCAGACTGAGCTTCTATAACAGTCATAGGCATACCTTCAAACCATATAGATGGGAAAATAAGTGCATTACATTGCCTGATTTCTTTAACAACATCTGATTTATCCAATCTTCCAAGAAAGGTAATATTCGAGTTATTTTCCGCAAACTTAATTACTTTCTCAATCAAAGGACCGTCCCCAGCGATACGCAGTTTGTTTTGTGAATTTTTGAAAACCTCTAATAGAATTAGAACACCTTTTTCTTCAGATAATCTTCCCACAAATAAAAAATGATCTGACCTGACAAACTTTAATGTACTTTCTTCTGTGTCAACAAAATTAGGTTTGACTACTATTTTTGAATCTTCAATTTCCAGTCTTGAGTTACAGAAAATTTCTTTTGCAAATTCCGTTAAAACAATATATTTATCAACTTTTTTCCAAGTGCCAATCTTTGAATGAAACCAATTTATAAATGCCAGCCAAAAAGTTAGAATATATGATTCTCTATAGGCCTTAGCAAAAATAGATTTTAATGGAAATAAAGTCTTTAAACCTTCTATGCTAATTTCTCCATTTAACAAAAGGGTTGCAGATGGACAGATTAGCCTGTAATTATGTAAAGTAACCACCAGAGGCACGTTTAATTTTTTAATTGTCCTTAAACATAATGGACCTATTGCAAAATGCCAATTATGTAAATGCACTACTTCTGGTTTAAAATCTCTAATATTTCTCTTAATTTTATATGCGGCGCTTATATTCCAGATAGAAACTAAGAACTGAAAACCGCCAGCGATAGAATTTTTATTGTAAAATTTTAGAATCCTAACATCATTATTAATCGCCAATTTTTTTCCTTCCTGTTCAAATACAGCATCTTCTCCACCTTTAACCGTATAATAACAATGTATTAGTAATATTTTCATTTCTCAAGTAAAGCTTCACTTAACGTATCAAAATGTTTGCTACTTTCTAACATATAGCTATTATCCTTTAAACTCTTATTAAAATTAGTATCAAAACTGGCTAGTAATTTTACAATAGCATTGACATTATTCTCGATCCACTCAGATTTTCCATATTCTCTTAAAAATTCTTTAGCCTTTTGTGGACCATTATAACTTAAAAAAGGAATTCCATAAGAGCAACCCGTAACACCTACATGAAGTTTTGATGAAATTATTAAATCTGCACTTGAAATAAAATTTATTCCATCAATTAGCTTTTCAAATTTAAAGTGCTTGTCAGGAATCTCATACTCATATAATCCAAACTCAGATTTGGAAACAGCATGCGAAGAAAAAGAATAAACGTCAAATTTTTCAAAAATATTTTCTTTTTCAAAAGCCTCAATCAGGGGAGCGGCATTCTTATTTTTAAGATTTAAAACTATTTTCTTTTTCAAATTTTCTCTATTATTATCACTTTTGACCACAGGAAAGAAATCTGAAGTTCTTAAAACAATATCCGGATAATATTGAAATAATTGCTTTGAAACTAAGTTTAAATCAGATTGTAATCTTACAGTACCTTGTCTAGTATATTTATCTGAGAATACTTTATTTTTAAAAAAATTATTTAGACTTTTAGCATTACCTCCTCCAATTGATATAGGAATTATTTTCTTATTATATTTTTTTAATGATTTAAAAAGCTGGTAAAAGGAATACTCAAATTTAAATTCTGTTTTTTTTAATAAAAATTTCAGTAAGGAATTGTTAACTAACATACCCCCTCCACCTATTACAATAACATCATTTGATCTGACAAATTCGTCAATATCATTTACAACTCTTAATCCCAACTCTTTTTTTAAATAGTTAGAAGCATTATAGACCGTTATATTGCAATTCCTCCTATTAAGAAAATCATAAAACATCGCTGCCATTAAATCATCCCCAAAATTCCCTTTATCATAAAGACCCCAAATACCTATATTCATTATTTAATAATATTTTTTATTTTTTTTAATAAACTATACTCTTTGTAAAATTTTGTGCTAATTGAAGGTATTTCCTCTACAACCGAAGAAAAATTGAATTCAGTAGTATTTGTTGTGTCGAGCTCCTCATTAAATCCTTCATTTTTTAAAGTATGGGTGGCGTCATCACCAAAACCAATATTTATAACCTTGTTCAAAACCGGATAAACAGTATACATATTTAATTTATATTGATTAAGAGTAAAACGAATAGACCATGAATCAATTTTTCGGTTCTTTTGTTTATAATACATAGGTAACAGATTTGCTCCCAATTGAAAAAAATTATACTTTTTCCTGAATGTATTTAACACAGTTCCTTTTTCTATGATATCCCAATCTAATAATTCCCAACGATCCTTCCATGTGGCCCAGCCCCAGGATGTATTTCTACGGGCGAAAAAAACATCTTTATCATAAGTTTCATCTAAGAAAAATGGTGGTTTATATCCAGATATTGATATAATTTCTCTATGATTCTTATAACACATAAGACTTTGATTCATGTAAGAAAAAAAATTTGAGCTTACAATTAGATCGTCTTCAAGAACTATAATTTGATTATATGTTTTAAACATTCTTGTAACACCATCTATTACTGATTTTGCCAAACCGTTGTTGACTTCACTTTCATAGATCACTATGCTTTTAAATCCCTCTATTCTCTTTAAATATTGTCTAACTTCAATTACTTGTTTTACGGATGACTCATTTTTAGCCCCATCTGAAAATATAAATAGCTCTATTTCAGATACTGATGAATTCAACATTAAAGACTCTAAACACTTTTGTAAAGAATTTAATCTTTTATAAACGAAAACTACTATAGGTGTACACTCTATCAATTTAGGACAGTTTAAGATTAAAAATTTAATTAGTATTGCCTGTTTTATAATAAATGGATGAGAAAAAAATAATATAAAAAGAATACATCACAGTTTCATATATTAAAACATTGTCCGTTTGCATAAGTATTAATAGCAAAAATAAGCTGGAAAATGCCAAACGATTTTTAATCGCAAACTTTAATAAAATATAAATGAAGGAGAAGAAAAATATAGCACCCATTTCCAAAAACATTCTGTAAAAATCATTATGAAAAGGAGTAGGAAGATTCATACTATAATAGAGTACATTCTCTACATAACCAAAGCCGTAACCGGTAAAATAATTTGACGAATCCTTAATGACATCAAAAAATTGAGAAACCCTATTAAGACGTCCCATAAAAAAAGCATTAGGACTTATACCTGTCAAATTATGTATTTCCTTATCATAAACTCCAGTATATATCAATGTCCAAAAGTGAGCTAAAAGAAAAAGTATAAATGTTGTTATGATTAAAAATGTCTTTTTTGATTTGCTAATCCACTTTTTATATACAAATGGATAAAGAAAATATAAAATTACAGAAATCAATACACCTGCAATTGCAATTCTCTTAGCTCCCAAAATTATAAGTAATAAAGAGATTAGAAAATGGTAGTAGTTCTTATTCATCAAAAAAAACAATGAATAAAATCCAAAAATTAAAGAACTTCCACTTTCTGTATCGAAATCAGAATTTATAATAGAACCTCCAGTTAGGGTTGTTAAAATTGAAGATATTGTTACTCCATGAACTAAAAGTTCCATAGCATACATCATCATAAATAAATAAAACAAAAAATAGATTATTTTAAATACTGAACTTATATCTAACATTTTGACTATCAAATAACAGCAAATTATAGGCGAGATGATGAATATAATGTTGACAAAATTTCTATAGGTAAAGCCGTAGAATAGATAGGCATAATTTTTAAAAAGTGTTAAAAAAGAAACAATTATAAAAATAAAAAGAAGGCTTCTATATATTTTAGTAATACTATTAAAAGAATTATCATACCTTTTAATACTGAATAATAATGCTATTAGAAATATAAGTAATGGACATATAAACCTAATATAACGTACTGAACTGCTGTCTGAAACTATTGGAAGTATACTTCCAAATGCCAAAAATAGTAAGCTAAACTTTATATAATTCTTAATCTTCATTTAGCCATTAATTTCTCTAACAATATTTTAAATTATAGTCCAAAAATTCAAATTTATTTTGAAAGAAAACTTTTA
>PALD01000022.1 GCA_002710685.1 Cytophagaceae bacterium
AGAACAGGAAGGCCCGCCCATTGGCGGAAAGGGGAGCAGACCCGGACCGCGTCACTCGAAGGAGGGTCACAAATGACCGCAGAGAAGTTTGACGTTTATACCCATGTCACCAATCAGATCATCGCGCAGATCGAGGCGGGGACGCCGCCTTGGCGCAAGCCGTGGACCGGCGGCGGGGTAGGGGTTAGCCTACCGGAACGGTTCAACGGCGAGGCCTATCGGGGCATCAACATCCTGATGCTTTGGTCGACAGCGATGGCAAAGGATTACAGCTCAGCCCGCTGGATGACGTTCAATCAGGCCAGGCAGCTCGGGGGCCATGTCCGCAAGGGTGAGAAATCCGCCACGGTCGTAAAATACGGCACCGTTGAGCGCGAGGACGAGAACGGCGAAGAGCGTCAGATCCCCTATGCCAAGACTTATCGCGTGTTCAACGCCGATCAGATCGAGGGCTTGCCCGCTGAATTCTACATCCTGCCTGATCTGCCACGTGATCTCGGCACCGTAGCCGACCCCGAGCTGGAGGCGTTCTTTGCAGCGACCGGCGCACAGATCGACGTGACCGAGGCGCCGCGCGCCTACTACAACATCAAGACCGACCGCATCCACATGCCGCCGATTGGAACGTTTCACCGGGCCGCAGGATATTACGGAACCTTGGCGCATGAGCTGACCCACTGGACAGGGGCGACAAAGCGGCTGGACCGCTTGGGCCGGTTCAATGACCGCAAGGCTTATGCGTTCGAAGAGTTGGTGGCGGAGATTGGCAACTGCATGCTTTGCGCACAGATCGGGGTGGAGCCTGAGTTCGATCAGAGCGCGGCCTATGTCGAAGGATGGCTTGAGGCGATGAAGGAAGACAGCCGGGCGATTTTCCGCGCCGCGTCCGAGGCGCAGAAGGCCGTGGACTACATCATGGAGCGCACCGCGCAGTCTGACCGGATGGCCGCAGAGTAACAGCCCACACCGCCGCAATGATCGAGGCTCCCGTCAGCAGTCGGGGGCCTTTTGCGTTTCGGTGTGATCCAGGTGGTGGGCGGTTTCAGGGTGACCTGTCGGCGGGTGGCCGAGTAACCACCCGCCGACAGGCCCGGCGCTTCGCGCGGACGCCCCTAAGGGGGCGGGTCAGCTGGCGGCGTCCAGTTCAGCCTGGATCGCGGTTAACTCTGAATTCGTTTGTGAGATAATGTCAGCTGTGCAGCCTACGCAGAAGATGGGCCTGGTAGTAAATCCGTTCTTAACCTTCGGGATTTTGAAGCATTTCCGCCCAGTCCCAACAAGCTTTGAGCATCTGCTACATTTCGTAGCCTTGCCGCAAATATGGCTGACAGGTTTGCCCGTCGATTGGGACAAAAGTGAAGGTGTTTTACCCTTTGGCTTTGCCATTCATTAGCCCCTTATAGCGGCGCGTAAGTGAATTGAGGATGTTCTCAAGTTCAGCTTCAGCCGCCTTGAACTCCTCGACTGACCATTCTTTTCGCTGCTTGGGAAAGCTGGCCTTCAATTCTTTGTTGATGAGAGTCACGCCCGCGACGAAGTTATTCGTCGCCGCGACCCCCAGATTTATGAGATCGCGGCCAGCGCGATTTATTTCAAGCCTGTTCATAAGCAGGTTTGCGGCTCGGGTAACCTGGTCATTCAGGCCCTTTCGTTGGGCTTCCCATTCACGCTGAGGTAGAACCTGAAACGGTTGGGCCGCTTTGGTCATCGTCCGACCACTTGACTTAGCTAGTACTATTGCTTCGGCCTGTTCGGGATCGAGGCCGAGCTGGTCCAACTTTTCCCTAAGTTCGTTGATGATGTCTTCTTGCTCCGCTGACGTGAATTGCTCTTCGATCAGTTCGTCAACGATCTCGTAGTTAACGACTGCTTGCTCGCCGAGCTTCATTCGGGCTTGCCCGCTTTTGACTTCATCAGACGGCTCTGGCTCTTTTCCGCCAATCACGTCTTCCCAGAACTTCTGATCATCGCTTTCAAAGAGCTTGAACTCTCGAAGCCTCTCGTCGAGGTTCATACCCGCATGGGTTACAATATGTCCGTAGTTGTCAGGATGACCTGGGCTGTTTTGCACGATGACGCGGAGGACCCTGCCGACAAATTGAACGTAGGGTGCTAGTGTGCGGAAGGGCCGGAATATGGCTGCCACACTCAGTTTCGGATGATCAAAACCCTCGCCGAGCATCTGAACCTGAACAATGACGTCTAGCTCGCCGCTCTTCAGACGACGTTTGACTTCCACCTTCTTGTCTTCGTCCATTTCACTGTAGATGAGATCGGCACTAAAACCTCGCGCCTCGTAAAGTCGGACAATGGACCGGGCGTGATTGACGCTACATGCAACGGCGATGAGTTGGTGTGCGGTCCCAGTCTCGCGTAGCTGTTCAAGACGCTGGAGACTGTTGTCGACAATCGTTTGATTGCATGGCTCCGATAGAGCAATACCGCGGCTAAACCAGTCTTTCTCTTTCATCTTCAAGACTTCGTCGAGCGAGTAGGTCTTGGTCTCACCGTGTGCTGTGAACTCTAACTCATTTGGTGCGGCATACGATGCTGTCAGTCGTTTGATGTATCCTTTGAAGGTCGCTTTTTTGAATGGATATCGATAGACGAGATCACCCTCGATTTCTTGGGCGTCACCCCGGAACGGAGTTGCCGTCATGTTGACAACTCGCGCATCCCCGAAATGCTCACACACCTTTTGCCAGCTGGCCGCTGGCGCGTGATGAGCTTCGTCCACAATAAGCAAATCGAAGAAATCTCTGGGAAAGCGATGCAGCCACTTGTCCGGGTTGGTAGAGAGCTGCTGCACATTCGAGATGACAATATGCGACTTTTCGCAAACTGAAATGTTGCCGGTGTCCAGCGTGGTCGCAAAAGGCCCGCCAATCATCGCATCGTCACTCAAGATTCCGCGCCTGCGCCAGAAACACTTTTGGCGGTTGGTCACGTCCATCGACTCGAACAGACCTTCTTTGATCGTCAAGTTTGGAGCGACGATGAGCACCCTGCCTTTGGCAATTCCAAATGGAACAATTGCGGCGATTCCGGATTTGCCACATCCAACAGGAATCTGAATAATCGCGGACTTGCGGCCCGAACGAAAGTACTCGTAGAGCGCCTTGTAGGCTTCGACTTGAGGCTCCCTGAGCTGAAGATTTTCCTCGATATGAGCAGGTGTCCTCATGAAAAACTGATCGAGAGGAATATTCGACCTGACCCATGCGTCTAGGTCCTTCTTGCTGAATAGCCACTTGCTGCCAATCTTATTGGATGGAAGCGCCCCCTCCCTCGCAAGATCGTACAGTGCGGTTTTCCCGATCTGTAAGTAGCGCGCAGTCTCTTCGATCGTCATCCACTCTTCGGCCATGCTCAACTCCTTTTTGCCGTATGCTGCCATTTGGTGCCAAATGATGCAAATAAAAAGTCTTGATGCCGACTCTGTCGCAGCCTGTTGATCGTCGCGAAGCCTTCTGGCACACGCGGGTTCGGTCTCTCGTGGCCCACAGCGTAATCAGGCGAACATCACTAGACCTCAGGCTTGCCATGCAGTGGTCTCCGAGGAAAACCTGGGCCGATCCGTTTACACGAGCATCTAAGGCTGGAATGCTGGCAGCATTCATGGCTTCGCCAAAGGAACTTTAGATGCGGAAGATTGATCCCGAAGGAGTTTGGGAAGATTTTGAGGATCAGCTCGATGAACAGTCGCAATACTACACAAGCTCATGGAACACGCTCACTGGTGCGGCTGATAGGAAGATCGCAACCGAAAACTACGCTCTCACCATTGGCGTCATGTTCGAAGGTTATATAAATGACCTCATCTTTGCCTATGCGAACCGCGACTGCTCCCGCGTGATGCAGCACCTCGAAAACAGTGTGCGCGAAACGCTTGCAGCCATTCCAAAGGCGGAAGCCGCGTTCAACAAGTTTGCGGACTTCAAACACCGGGATCACCTGACTAAATCAGAGCTTAAGGCAATACTCGACCCGGAGGGCCGAAACACGTCTTTTCCGAATTTTGTAGCTATTGAGGATCGTGTGCAGCAATGGCTTGCCGATCACCACCGCAACAGATTCACCGGATTGAGCGCCCAGCAAAAAGCGGTGATCAACGCTGTAATAGCGACTCGCAATAACCTTGCGCATCGCAGCAAGGGATCGCTGGACCGCCTGAACGAAGCGTTCAGTGCAGGACCGCTTTATCCCACAGGCCTTCAGCGAAACGTCAACCGCATTCAACAAGCTGGACATTACCTGAAGGCAAAGCATCCCCCTAATAGTCCAGATACCCGCGCAACGATCATGGGGCGTCTGCTGAAGGACGCGGCAGAAAGTATCGTGCATTGACCGGTGCAGTGCCAGAAACGGTCGTTTTTGGCCGAGCGCCCTACCCTACCTAGGATCAATCGCTTAGCCAAGACAAAAACCCTCGGCAAAACCTTTGCGGTTTTGGCAGGTTTTTGTCACACTGAAGTATGATCATTGGATATGCACGCGTCAGCACTGACGACCAGAGCCTGGATTCACAGACCGACGCACTATTAGCAGCCGGTGCTGAGAAGGTTTTCGCAGACCGGATCAGTGGATCGAGGCGCGCAAGGCCAGAGTTGGATAAGATGCTGGATCAACTCCGCGACGGCGACGTTGTGACTGTCACAAAGTATGACCGCCTGGCGCGGTCTCTGAAGGACCTCTTGGAGATCGTAGAGGCGATCCGGGAGCGAGGTGCCGGCTTCCGGTCCCTGGCTGAGGATATCGACACGACGACACCGGCAGGCCGCTTGGTGTTTCACGTCTTCGCGTCCATCGCCCAGTTTGAGCGGGAGCGGATTTCAGAGAGGACCAGAGAGGGCTTGGCATCTGCGCGCAAGCGCGGGCGGATAGGTGGGAGACCCCCTGCTCTTTCGGCAGCCCAGAAAGTAGAAGTTCGCCGCATGCGTGACGAGGAACATCGCGCAATCCCAGAGATCGCGCGACTGTTCAAGGTCAGCGAGCGAACGGTACGAAGGGCGTAGAACGGACGAAACTACGGTATCTCTACCTGAAGTTTCCGCCTTCCTAGGTAAGCCCCCATCACCTCAATGACGCTCAAGTACATGCAGTTGATTCCCGGGAAGCCATCGGCTGGCTCCTGGTCTGCCCTAACCACAGACACTTGTGTGAATGGGCCTTCCCCGTGGTTACGAGCAGGAAAAACAAAACTTCCGGTGCGTACCTCGTCACCGACGACCGAATTTAGAGCGAGATGGTAGAAGAGTTGCTTTACAATGTCGGGCCAGCCGGGCGAGTTCGATAACGACGTTGCATCGTAGTACTTGGCGTCTAGCACTTTCAGTGTTGTGCCATCGCGTATCACGATATCAGTCTGCATCCCTCGCTCTTGGACTAGGAGTTGTCCATTGGAGGCTTGTCTGAAGGCAGGTTTAGGGAGCCGTGAGTTCCATCCGCCTTCGACACCCGGTAGGACTTCTCGTAGCATTCGTTCCCAGACGGCGTGGAAGTCGTCGATACCGTATAAGGTGATGCCGTCTTTCTGGCGTGGGTCTTCGTCAAGGTACGAGATCAAGGAGTGCGCTAGTCTGATTGCCCTTTGCGCGAACAAGTTTGGCAGCAATGATCTCAGTTTCTGGGACCATAGAAGCCGAGGAAAGTCGGGTGAGGCAAAAGCCTTGAGCTCTGCCTCTCGACCTTGCAGGCCGTCCAACCACCATCCGTGACGCTCGGCAATCTCCAAAAGAACAGCAACTTGGACACGCGCTAGAACGCTTTCATGTGCGTTCGAGGTCCGACTTGTGAGAATGTTGGGGTAGACGATGTTTCCGTTGCCCGAGACCATGGCAAGTTCGCGTGCAGCGGTGCGCGGCCAGTTGGCCTTCCCAGAGTTCTTTGTGGCGTAGCGTACTCGTTCAGCGAAGACTCCATACCGTCGAAAATCATCGGCCAAATCTTGAACTGTGGAGATCAAACCCACGTTCCCATCTTCAGCTGAAGAGAGGCCCTGCCGGTCGCGAGTATCTTGGCCGTACTTTGCCAGCACCCGCATCGTTGTTCTGGCTATGCGTTGGTTCTCGGTTGCTGAATCTCCGAGTGTCTTACGCGGCACAAAGACATAGCTCTCTGAGGAACTTGTGCATGCTAGCCCACAGAAATGGACGGTTTCCTTTTGAAGCGTCTTGCCTTGGTCTTGGCGACGAAGTTCTGACGTCAGCTTTTGGTATCGTTCTTCAAGAAAACGAACAGCCACCCGGTCTTGAAGGACACGAGGCTCGTCAGGCATCGCCTACAACTTCCTGAAGTGCCGCATCTAGGGCACCCAAGAAACCTTCAGAGAAGACCTGTTCGTCTTGAGATACGCGGTGAGACAAGCCCCCATAAGTTTTGACGACAGCAGTATTGAAGATGATATCGCGCCCATGATGGCGAAGCAAATCGTCCCAAAGGTAGATCAGCACTTTGCCTGGCACGAAGTCGCTTGAAGCAAGTTCGACATCCGATACAAACCAAGGCCCCAGCAGGCGATCTTCGGCAATTGAAAGATGATCAGTCAGATAGTCGTTTAAGATGCGGGCAAAGCCTGACCAAGTGATCGAGGCTTGGTTGCCATCTGCTTTAACGACATTGAAACGCCCTGCGGGCGAGATCGCATAATCAATATTGATGTACTGTTGCTTCCAGCGGCGACGAAAGGCCGTGTCCAGAGGGAAGACCCCCTGGTCTGCGCTGTTCATGGTGGCGAGTAGCCAAAGATTTGCTGGCAATCTGAGCTTTTCGATCTCTTGGTCGCACTCCGCACATAACCAGGCTTTGAATTCGTCCGTTGGAAAGTCTGCGTCATACTTGCCAAGGCCTGTCGCATCCCGGTCCAAGAGAAGGAACAGGTCCCCAAAGACAGCCGCCGCTGGGGCGCGATTGAGTTCTTCTATGACAAGGAAGACTTCTTCGTTTGGGCGGAGGATGGCAGCCCTGAGAGCATGCGCGAAAGGCCCAGGTGAGAACTCATAAGTTACGTTATCATTGCGAGTGACGGGCTTGAGCGCTCCGATAAAGTCACCATTCTGAAGATCCGGATGAAAAACAGTTCGGATGCAGGGCTTGTCGCCGACAAGTTCATTGACGGCATGGGTCTTCCCGGTGCCCGGCGCGCCATAGAAAATTAGGTTCTCGGCCCCAGTGACAGCTTCAGGATTGGCGGCATCTTCATCTTCCTGGTGATCGACAGCCCCAGGGGGAACATGGAGCGTATCCATGTTCGCGATATAGTAATGAATAAACTCCGGCTGGAAGCAGCAAGAGTATCTGTTGTTTACTCGGTCAAAATATCGCCCAAAGCCAGTTTTATAAGCATCCGCGATTGCATTCACGTTGGTGTAGCAAGTGTTCGGGTTGGCATGATTTAAATAAGCGGAAGTGTCCCAAGCACAGATGATAGGATCGTTTCCAGTCCCGTTGTAAACTCCCAGGAGCAAGCACCGATGGTCGCCATTCTTTCCTAGCTGAAAATGCTCTGCATGTTCGTCGTAATCTCTGTTTAGTTGGATGCCTTTCTCGTCTACGCCTCGATTTCGCCAATTAAGGTTCCGGAATGGGTAAATCTCGAGTGTCAGGGCTTCGCCTGCTTTACTGACTTCCGCAGTAAACCTGACGTAGCTAGATCGTGGAGGTGGGTCGTGTCTCGTTAAGTTTACGGTCCAG
Source organism: Cytophagaceae bacterium (assembly GCA_002710685.1). Classification (GTDB taxonomy): domain Bacteria; phylum Bacteroidota; class Bacteroidia; order Flavobacteriales; family Flavobacteriaceae; genus Leeuwenhoekiella. The sequence goes on from PALD01000022.1 coordinate 7,693, forward strand.
CCAAGGGAACCCAAGGATCGATTCAGGATATCTTCCCACTGATCTGCTGTTGCTCGATCAGGTTCAGGCCCATCGTATAGTTCCCCATTCGGGCGAGATTGCGTAGCCATCAAATCTTCCGGTGCTTAAGTGCCTTCCGAAAGACACTAGTCGCACGAGTTTGGCGTGACCATACGATTTTGCTTTAGGATCATGCTCCTACTAGAGATGGGACAGCGTCTCTCAGGTCGAAGGACTTTGTCATTCGACCTGAGTTGAGTTTTCCCTTCTGGAAGCGCTGACGTGCCTTCCAGGTCGAGCGAAGCGCTGGAGCGTTACGTTGGCATTCTCGAACAAGAGTCTGGTGCAATGGAAAGTTGAAGATGTTGCCCTTGGTCAGGTGAAACCCATCGCCGATCGACAACCAGTAGGACAGAAACAGATCAGAACTCAGCACACCCAAACCTAAGAGGAAGTCTTCGTCGCTTTCGAAGCCCAAGGCATGAACGCCATTCGCTGGACCCTCTCGAAGGCTAACGTAGTTGCGCGCCACCCCTGCAACAAACAGCTTGTGTTTGCCGCTCTTCGATATGATTGAGCCAAGCGTAGGGCTACCCTCTGCGAGGTCGAGGTAGTCCATAACAGCTTGGCTCTCTGGTCGAGGAAACTGGCGGTCGAAGCTGTAGTCTGACACATCAACGTACTTAGGTGATCGATTAAGCAGATCAGCGCGATCTTTCTTGCTCCACCGGAGCAGAGGAGTTGCGAGAAGCTTCGTTGGCCCCCCGGGCAGCACTGTGAGGATTGTACAACGCTGGCTGTTAGCTTTGTTGGTGTTCGTGTGGCTTGGCTTCCCAGATTTGAACAGGGTGTCCGGGATGTTGTCGAAATTGGATAGGCAGACGGTTCCGCGAGTATCCGTGATCATCGTACGCAAGGCGCTGTAGTCCCGACTGAAGGCGACCGAAAGTGGCACAATAAAGTGTATGCCACCCTCCCTACCAACATGCGTCAAAGCCTTCTCAAGAAAATCAGCATAGATGTTCTTCCAAGGAGACCGCCCTTTCTCGTTTGCAACAAACGGCGGGTTTCCGAAGAAGAAGTAGGGTTTGAAGCCACTACTCAGATCAGCTGAGAGGAAGTCGTCGCGGACAAGCCGAACTCTGTTGAAGGAAACACCCCAACCACCAGCCAGAACTTCCAACTGTTTTTCTACGAAGGCCAGAGCGTTGGTGTTCACATCAACAATGGATAGTTCGATCTCAGCCAGCTGTTCGGCGGTCACACCAAGCGTCAGAAACCTCTTGAAGAGCGCGAAGATCAAGGCCCCTGCCCCGGCAGCTGGTTCAACAAAATGATGCTTGCGCAAAAAGGAAAGCGCATCTTCCCCGTCGAGTACTTCGTTCTGAGCGAAAAGCTCTCTCCAGAAGAAGTCCGCTACGTCTGTCGGTGTGTAGTACGACCCGAGCTTCTTGCGCTCATGCTCAGATTTGCATTCGGAGATGTATGAAAGCTTCTCCTCAGCCTCTTCAGAATGCCGTTGAACAGCTTCAATGTGCGTAATCCAAGCCAAGTGCATGCGTGCAAATCCACCGACCGTTTTAGAGTCGTCATTTTGACCGTAGAAGGTGCTTCTCACGTTTTTGTCTCCCGCCTCGCTCATGCACATCAGGGCAAATGGTTCATCAAGTGAGCAACCATCTCCTGGCCGAGCAAGCATGGTACAGCATTGCCAATCTGCTTCTGAATCGACCTGCGAGTACCGTAGAACTGATAGTCTTTAGGAAAGGTTTGAATTGCTGCGATTTCTGGAACTCTCAGCCGTCGGCTATCCCAATGGAAAGGGCCAACCCAAGGCCCAGGCTGGGCGGCAATCGTGATTGATGGTTCGTCTGGGTGCAGCTTGTATAGGAAGTTCCAGAAGCGTCCCCCTGGCCGGAAGGTGCGACCGCTATAGCCTTCAACGTCTCGCAGCCCAATGTAATTTCTCCCAGAGGGCACATTGAGAAGTTCCTGGTAGTAAGTCCCGCCACTTGCATCCTCTTGTGGTTCAGAGAACTCCGGCCCCGCATAGGGGGCGATAAAGTCTCCCACTCCGACGTATGGTGCATGCCCGTTCATCTGGTGCGGTTTCTTTGGATCAGCATATCGCCCCACCGGGCAGGGTATCGCTGTTCCGCCCCCCTTTACGCCGAAGACGAAGACACGCTTCCGCTTCTGCGGGACGCCAAAATCAGCAGAATTCGTGCGGAAAACCGTACAAGCATAGCCGTGCGCTTCGGCCTCTTCGACGAAAGCCTCAAAGGTACTTTTGTTCGTCGGATGGAGTATGCTTTCAACGTTCTCAAACAGAAAACCTGTGGGTAGCATTTCACCGAGCGCGCGCACGAACTGACCAAGCATGTTTCTGGGGTCATGCTCGATCAGCCGATTGTCGTTCTTGACCCAGTAACCGTTCTTCGAAAAGGGCTGACAGGGTGGTCCGCCGATTAGCACACTTGGTTCAGTGTTCGACCACACCCGGAAGTCAACTTCCTTGATATCCTTCTCGAGTACGTCTGCACCAAGCAAGCCATTGTTAATGCGCAATGTCTGTGCTGCATCAGGGTCATTCTCGATACATGCAACTATATCCACACCAGCTTGATGTGCACCAACATCGAGGCCCCCTGCCCCTGAGAAAATGCTTACTCCTTTAACCACTGGTTAAACCCCTTCGTTCTTGTTCTTGTGAGTGGCGTTGGCTTGATACAGACCCCACATTTGCTCAACTAGCTGCCCTTGTGTGATACCTAGGCGTTCCGCTTCCGCAGCAATCGCTTCACCGATCTCTGGAAAAACTTTGGGGTGCAGCTGATGCGTTCGAGGGCTCGGCTTTCGGCCCGGCTTCTTGCGTGGAGTTCGATCTAAGAACCCCCTCGCCTCTCCCACCTCGTCTACGCGCCGCACTTCTTCGGGTGAAGTCGCCTTTGGACGCGCTTTCAGGCCTCCCAGTCTATTTGAGCCGTTCATAGACAGCCTCCGTGAATGCCTGAGCGTTAATCAGTGCCTTATCTACTTTTCCGCCCGTAACCATTTCGGGGTCGTTCATCATCGCAGTCAGATCACCGCCATATGCGAACAGTTCAGAGAACGCCGCGCGGGCTACTAAGGACGGTTCGATTACATCGATCCCTGCCCCACTCAGTTGTTCTTCCAATTCCTTTTGGACACGGCTCTTGACGGCTGCGCTCGTCTTGGTCAGCACCACAGCATGCCTTATTGACCGCCCAAGCGCTTCTTCTTCTTCACGAACCAACGCCAATGCTTCCGAGCCGATCTCTGCATCGAGCGCTGTCGGTTGCATCGGGACTATCACCAGGTCCGCTTGGGAGATGGCGCGGCTGACCAGCTGAGATGCGACACCCTCCAAGTCCACAATGACAATCTTGCCATCACCATCTGCGCTCCGAATAGTCGGGACGATTTCTGAACGCCCGACCTCGCTCCTGAGTGTGACGCCTGCGGGAGTGCCATGCGACGCCCATCTGGTCAGGGACTTGTTTGGGTCGCAGTCAAGCACCGTGACATCCGCACCCATGCGAGCGAACTGGGACGCCAGAATTACAGCGCATGTTGACTTCCCAACCCCACCTTTGGGGCTTGCCATGACGATGACGGGCATTGCTCGATCCTGCCAGTTTGTTGTTACCGGATTTATATCTCACACCGGAAATAAATCCAATACCGAAATTAAATCTGTTACCGGATTTATTTCCGTTACCGGTTTTTCACCTTATGGTCTGCCTCGCTTCTCGAACCACTTTCGGCAGAACCCAATAAAGGCCCGGTCGGCATTGCGAGGCGGCTCAACGCACCAGTCGCGCCACTCACGCTCCAGGAAACGAACGTCCCAACCGGGCGCTGCATAGCGCGCTTCTTCGTAGGTGTCGGATTGCAGCGGTGGAATACTGCCTTCGACAAGCTGGGCAGGGGACATCGTGCCGCGATTAGTGAACACCACCATGTCAGCTTCATCTTCAAAGGTAACATGGTAATCCGGCAAGTGGTCATGCTCTGCGAGCTGCCGGATCATCTGCCGAAAGCGCTTCTGTGGGCTTTGAGAACCTGTTTTGAGCAAGAGTTTTGCCAGAGTGATCCGCCAGGTTTTCTGCTGGCCACAATGCTTGCGGGCGATCTCGTACACCCG
>PALD01000023.1 GCA_002710685.1 Cytophagaceae bacterium
CCGCGCGCAGCGCCGCCTCGCGCAGGGAGGCGATCAGCGTCGCCTCGGCGCCTTCGGTCAGGACCGAGGGCTCGACGCCGAGGATTTCGGCGATATCGAGCAGCAGTTTTCCGCCGATTCTGCGCCTGTTGTGTTCAATCAGATTAAGATACGAGGCAGAGATACTCGCACGACGCGCGAGTTCCGCCTGCTTCATCCCGAGGATGTTTCGGCGTTCCCGGATCCGCGAACCGGTCAGCGTATCGCGAGCCATTCCCCTGATTTCCTGTCTTTTCAACGCATTTCTGCGGCGCGACATAAGTTTATTTACAGATTACTATGGCACACTGTTCATTCGTTGACAAAAAAATTGTGCGCTCGAAGGGAGTTGTTGATCGGTTTACCTATACTGGCAAATACTGATTTTGCACTGGAGGGTGCATGCGTCGCCGGGAGAGGAGCCTGGCCTCGCGACTTCAAAATTTGGGAGGAATTTCATGTCCAAGACGACATTGTCTCGTCGTGGGTTGCTGAGAACTGGTGCCGTTGCGGGCGCCGGTGTGGCGCTGCCGACGATCTTCACAGCCTCTTCGGCCCGCGCCTTTACAAACGAGCCCACCGGCGGCTCGGTGACGCTCGGCTTCAACGTTCCGCAGACGGGCCCCTACGCCGACGAGGGCGCCGACGAGCTGCGCGCCTACGAGCTGGCGGTCGAGCATCTGAACGGCGGCGGTGACGGCGGCATGCTGAGCACCTTCTCGTCCAAGGCGCTCGACGGCACCGGCATCATGGGCAAGAAGGTCGAGTACGTGACCGGCGACACCCAGACCAAGTCCGCCGCCGCCCGGGCCTCGGCCAAGTCGATGATCGAGAAGGACGGCGCCATCATGATCACCGGCGGGTCCTCGTCGGGCGTCGCGGTGGCGGTGCAGGGTCTCTGCCAGGAGGCGGGCGTCATCTTCATGGCCGGCCTCACCCACTCGAACGACACCACCGGAAAGGACAAGAAAGCCAACGGTTTCCGTCACTTCTTCAACGCCTACATGTCGGGCGCGGCGCTCGCGCCGGTGCTGGCCAAGGCCTATGGCGGCGACCGCAAGGCCTATCACCTGACCGCCGACTACACCTGGGGCTGGACCCAGGAAGAGTCGATCAAGGCCGCGACCGAGGCGCTCGGCTGGGAGACCATCGAGACCGTCAAGACCCCGCTCGCCCAGACCGACTTCTCGTCCTACATCGCGCCGGTGCTGAATTCGGGCGCCGACGTGCTGGTGCTGAACCACTACGGCGGCAACATGGTGAACTCGCTCACCAACGCCGTGCAGTTCGGCCTGCGCGAGAAGCAGGTGAACGGCAAGAACTTCGAGATCGTGGTGCCGCTGTTCTCGCGCCTGATGGCACGCGGCGCGGGCGAGAACATCAAGGGCATTCTCGGCTCGACCAACTGGCACTGGTCGCTGCAGGACGACGGCAGCAAGGCCTTCGTCAAGAGCTTCGGCACCAAGTACGGCTTCCCGCCGTCGCAGGCCGCACACACCTGCTACGTGCAGACCCTGCTCTACGCGGATGCCGTGCAGCGCGCCGGCTCCTTCGACCCCTGCGCCGTCGCCGAGGCGCTCGAGGGCTTCGAGTTCGACGGGCTCGGCAATGGCCCGACGCTTTACCGCGCGGAAGACCACCAGTGCTTCAAGGACGTGCTCGTGGTGCGCGGCAAGGAGAACCCGACCTCGGAATTCGACCTGCTCGAAGTGGTCGAGATCACCCCGCGCGGCCAGGTCGAATACGCCCCCGATCACCCGATGTTCGCAGGCGGCGCCCTGGGCTCCTGCAACCCCGGCGCCTGATCCCCGGCACATCCGGCGGCGCAGACCCGCGCCGCCCCTCACGCAGCGTTCCCGGCCTGACCACCGGGAGCGCCCATCCATCCTTTGACCTCGAAGGCCACGGATCATGGACGCAATCATTCTTCAAATCCTGAACGGGCTCGACAAGGGGTCGGCCTATGCGCTGATCGCGCTCGGGCTCACGCTCATCTTCGGCACGCTGGGGGTCGTCAACTTCGCCCACGGCGCCCTGTTCATGATTGGCGCCTTCTGTGCCGTCACGCTGAACCGGCTGCTGACGCTCTCTCACCAGGTGGTCGACGAGACCCGGACGGATTTCCTCGGCAACCCGCTCAAGGTCGACATCCCCTACGTGCAGGACCTCTTCGGCGAGGCCGCCGGCGCCACGATCATCGACTGGTCGGTGCCGCTTGCCATCCTGTTCTCGATCCCGGTGATGATCGTCATCGGCGTCGTGATGGAGCGCGGGCTGATCAAGCATTTCTACAAGCGCCCGCACGCGGACCAGATCCTCGTGACCTTCGGCCTTGCCATCGTGCTGCAGGAGATCATCAAGCAGCTCTTCGGCGCCAACCCGATCCCGACCCCGGCCCCCGAGGTCTTCCGCGGCTCGCTCGATTTCGGCGTGATGCTGGGCTTCGATCCCAACGCGATCATCTACCCCTACTGGCGTCTCGTGTATTTCGCCTTCGCGGCCATCATCATCGGCGCGGTCTTCGCCTTCCTGCAGTTCACCACCTTCGGCATGGTCGTCCGCGCCGGGATGGCCGACCGCGAGACCGTGGGCCTGCTCGGCATCAACATCGACCGGCGCTTCACCATCATGTTCGGCCTTGCTGCCGCCGTCGCGGGGCTGGCGGGGGTGATGTACGCGCCCATCAATTCGCCCAACTACCACATGGGCATGGACTTCCTCGTCCTGAGCTTCGTCGTGGTGGTCGTCGGCGGCATGGGCTCGCTTCCGGGAGCCGTGCTCGCGGGCTTCCTGCTGGGCATCCTCGAGAGCTTCGCCTCGATGAACGAGATCAAGGCGATCCTGCCCGGGATCGACCAGATCATCATCTACCTCGTCGCCATCATCATTCTGCTGACCCGTCCGAGGGGCCTCATGGGCCGCAAGGGCGTGATGGAGGACTGAGCCATGTTCGGACTCGGAAAAAAAGACGTCACCCTGTTCCTGATCGTCGCGGTGATGGCGCTGTTCGCGCCATTCATCCTGAACCCCTTCCCCACCGACAGCGGGCTGGCGCAGTTCAACGCAGGCTACCCGGACCTGATGCAGCGCTTCGTGATCTTCGGGATCCTCGCCATCGGCTTCAACATCCTGTTCGGCCTCACCGGCTACCTCAGCTTCGGCCACGCGGCCTTTCTCGGCGTGGGCAGCTACGCGGCGGTGTGGATGTTCAAGCTGCTCAGCATGAACGTGCTTCCGGCCATCGTGCTGTCGATGGTCGTCTCGGGGCTCTTCGCGGTGGTAATCGGCTACGTCAGCCTGCGCCGCTCGGGGATCTACTTCTCGATCCTGACGCTGGCCTTCGCGCAGATGAGCTACAACCTCGCCTACTCGGTGCTGACGCCGGTCACCAACGGCGAGACCGGCCTGCAGATCACCCTCGACGACCCGCGCGTCCTCGGCCAGTCGGCCACCGCGGACGGGGGCATCCCGGTCACCAACCTCTTCGGCCTCGAGATGCGCAGCTTCGAGACCCTGGACATCGGGCCCTGGGCCTTCCAGTTCTCGGTCGGCTACTACGTTGCCGCAGTGATCATGCTGATCTCCTTCTACCTCGCGATCCGCATCTTCCGCTCGCCCTTCGGGATGACCCTGAGGGCCATCAGGTCGAACCAGAACCGGCTCTACTACACCGGCCTCAACGCGCGCCCCTACACGCTGGCGGCCTTCGTGATCTCGGGCATGTACGCGGGCCTCGCTGGCGGGCTGCTGGCCTGCATGGACCCGCTCGCGGGCGCCGAGCGGATGCAGTGGACCGCCTCGGGCGAGGTGGTGCTGATGACCATCCTCGGCGGTGCCGGGACCCTGATCGGGCCCGTGCTGGGCGCGGGCTTCATCAAGTACTTCGAGAACATCTTCTCGAAGATCAACGACCAGGTGGTGCACGGCTGGGTGTCCTTCCTGCCTGACGGGCTCGAGGATTTCGTGGTCGCGCTGATCCACCCCTTCGTCGGCAAGGGCTGGCACCTGACGCTGGGCCTGATGTTCATGCTGATCGTCATCTTCCTGCCCGGCGGGCTGGTCGAGGGCGGGCAGCGCATCGCGCGCCGCCTCCGCCGCAGGCCGGCGGAGGCGCCCGCCAAGTCCGCCAGCACCGAACCGGCTGAATGAGGAGAGCGAGAATGGGCATTCTTGAAGTCAAGGACGTCAACAAGCGCTTCGGCGGGCTGAAGGCGCTGACCGACGTGAACCTCTCGGTGACAGAGAACACGGTCCACGCCATCATCGGGCCCAACGGGGCCGGCAAGTCGACGCTGCTGAACTGCCTCGTCGGCAAGCTGATCCCCGACACCGGCTCGGTGATGTTCGACGGCCAATCCGTGCTCGGGCGCAAGCCGTACGAGATCAACCAGATGGGCATCAGCCGGGTGTTCCAGACGCCGGAGATCTTCGGCGACCTGACGGTGATGGAGAACATGATGATCCCGCTATTCGCCCGGCGCGACGGGGCTTACCGACTGCACGCCTTCCGCTCGGTCGCAAGCGAGGCCGAACTGCGCGAACGCGCCGAGGCGATGCTCGAGGACGTCAACATGCTCGACAAGCGCAACATGCACTCGGCCTCGATGTCGCGCGGCGACAAGCGCCGGCTCGAGATGGCCATGTGCCTCGTGCAGGAGCCGCGGCTGCTGCTGCTCGACGAACCGACGGCGGGTATGGCGCGGGCGGACACCAACAACACCATCGACCTGCTCAAGGAGATCAAGGCCAAACGCGACATCACCATGGCGATCATCGAGCACGACATGCACGTGGTCTTCAGCCTCGCCGACCGGATCACCGTGCTCGCGCAGGGCACGCCGCTGGTCGAGGACGTGCCGGAGAACATCAAGGGCCACCCCAAGGTGCAGGAAGCCTACCTCGGCGAGCACGCGTAAGGAGACGGGACAATGAACGTCAGACCGGACTTTTCCAGGCACGGCAACAAGGCCGAGACCGCACCTGCCTTCCTCTCGGTGTGGGACATGCATTCCTACTACGGCGAGAGCTACATCGTGCAGGGCATCAGCTTCAACGTGCACGAGGGCGAGATCCTGGCACTGCTGGGACGCAACGGCGCGGGCAAGACCACCACGCTGCGCTCGATCGCACGGCTCGGGACGCCGCAGGTGCAGCGCGGCGAGATCTGGCTCGACCACAAGCCGCTCCACAACATGGCCTCGCACGAGGCGGCGATGAACGGGCTCGGGCTGGTGCCCGAGGACCGGCGCATCATCCCCGGCCTCACCGTCGAGGAGAACCTGCAACTGGCGCAGATCGCGCCGCCCGTCGGCTGGTCGATCGAGCGGCTCTACGACCTTTTTCCCCGCCTCGGCGAGCGCCGCAAGCAGGAAGGCGTGACCCTCTCGGGCGGCGAGCAGCAGATGCTGTCCATCGCCCGGGCGCTGGCCCGCGACATCAAGGTGCTGCTGCTCGACGAGCCCTACGAGGGGCTTGCGCCGGTGATCGTCGACGAGATCGAGAAGACGCTGCGCCACATCAAGGAGCAGGGCATGACCACGATCATCGTCGAGCAGAACGCGGTACGCGCGCTGCAGCTGGCGGACCGGGCGATCATCCTTGACACCGGATCCATCGTCTTCGACGGCACCGCCGCCGAGGTGCTCGAGAACGAGAGCCTGCGGGCCGAGTACCTCGCGATCTGAAGGCGTCGGGCGCGTGGCGGGTCGTCACCTCGCGCTCGCGCAATATGTCGGAAATTTCAGCGCATGCTGCTGAAACATTCCACCAAATGCCTATTGCCTTCGCCTGCCTCCCGCGTTTCCCTTGGTGGAAAGAACTCGTGGAGGAGGAACCACACCATGTCCGTCACCTACCCGCCGTCATCCGACTTTGTCTCCGGCGCGCATGTCGACGCGGAGCGGTACGAGGAGATGTATGCGCGCTCGATTTCGGACCCGGACGGGTTCTGGGCGGAGCAGGCGCAGCGGCTCGACTGGATGGCCCGGCCCACCCGCATCAAGGACACCTGCTTCGATTTCGGCAAGGTCTCGATCAAGTGGTACGAGGACGGCGTGCTCAACGTCGCCTACAACTGCATCGACCGCCACCTGAAGACCCGCGCCAACCAGACCGCGATCATCTTCGAGCCCGACAACCCCGAGGACCCCGCCCGCCACATCACCTATGCCGAGCTCTACGACAAGGTGAACCGCATGGCCAACGTCCTGCTCAGCCAGGGCGTCATGCGCGGCGACCGCGTCGTCATCTACCTGCCGATGATCCCCGAGGCGGCCTACGCCATGCTCGCCTGCGCCCGCATCGGCGCCATCCATTCCATCGTCTTCGCCGGCTTCTCGCCCGACGCGCTTGCCAACCGCATCAACGACTGCGGCGCCAAGATCGTCATCACCGCCGACACCGCGCCCCGCGGCGGCCGCCGCACCGCGCTCAAATCCAACACCGACGCCGCCCTCCTGCACTGCTCGGACAAGGTCCGCTGCCTCGTGGTCAAGCATACCGGCGACCAGACCACCTGGATCCAGGGCCGGGACGTCGACCTCAACTACCTGATGGAACACGCGGCCCCCGACTGCCCGCCGCGGCCGATGAATGCCGAGGATCCGCTGTTCATCCTGTATACCTCGGGCTCGACCGGCAAGCCCAAGGGGGTTGTGCACGCAAGTGGTGGATATCTGGTTTACGCCGCCATGACCCAGGAGATCCCCTTCGACTACCACGAGGGCGACGTCTACTGGTGCACCGCGGACGTGGGCTGGGTCACCGGCCACAGCTACATCGTCTACGGGCCCCTCGCCAACGGCGCCACCACGCTGATGTTCGAGGGCGTGCCGACCTGGCCCGACGCCAGCCGCTTCTGGCAGGTCTGCGAGAAGCACAAGGTCAACCAGTTCTACACCGCCCCGACGGCGCTGCGGGCGCTGATGGGCCAGGGTGACGATTTCGTAACCGGTTGCGACCTATCCTCGCTGAAGCTGCTCGGCACCGTGGGCGAACCCATCAACCCGGAGGCGTGGAACTGGTACAACGACAAGATCGGTCAGGGCCGCTGCCCGATCGTGGACACCTGGTGGCAGACCGAAACCGGCGGCCACCTGATGACACCGCTGCCCGGCGCCCATGCCGCCAAGCCCGGCTCGGCGATGAAGCCGTTCTTCGGGGTCAAGCCGGTGGTGCTGGAACCCACCAGCGGCGAGGTGGTCGAGGATCGCCCGACCGAGGGCGTGCTGGCCATCGCCGACAGCTGGCCGGGGCAGATGCGCACGGTCTGGGGTGACCACGAGCGCTTCGAGCAGACCTATTTCCAGCAATACAAGGGCTACTACTTCTCCGGCGACGGCTGCCGGGTGGACGAGGACGGCGACTACTGGATCACCGGCCGCGTCGACGACGTGATCAACGTCTCGGGCCACCGCATGGGCACGGCCGAGGTCGAGTCGGCGCTCGTGGCGCACGCCAAGGTCGCCGAGGCCGCGGTGGTGGGATACCCGCACGCGGTCAAGGGCCAGGGCATCTACTGCTACGTGACGCTGATGAACGACGTCGAGCCCTCGGAGGAGCTCAAGAAGGAGCTGCGCGCTTGGGTCCGCACCGAGATCGGCCCGATCGCCTCGCCCGACCTCATCCAGTGGGCCCCCGGCCTGCCCAAGACCCGCTCCGGCAAGATCATGCGCCGCATCCTGCGCAAGATCGCCGAAAACGACTACGGCGCCCTAGGGGACACCTCAACACTCGCCGACCCCTCCGTCGTCGAAGACCTCATCGAAAACCGCGCAAACAAGGGATGATCGGACAGATGGACGGACAGACCGTGACCGCCGCCCCCGTGCTCATCCTTCTCGGACCTCCGGGCGCCGGCAAAGGCACCCAGGCCCGCATGCTCGAAGACAAGTTCGGGCTGGTGCAGCTCTCGACCGGGGACCTTCTGCGCGCGGCCGTCGCTGCGGGCACCGAGGCCGGCAAGCAGGCCAAGGCCGTGATGGAGGCCGGCGGGCTCGTCTCTGACGAGATCGTCATCGCCATCCTGCGCGACCGGCTCGCCGAGCCCGACTGCGCCCGGGGCGTGATCCTCGACGGCTTCCCCCGCACCACGGTGCAGGCCGAGGCGCTCGACCGGCTGCTGGCCGAGACCGGGCAGAAGATCGACGCCGCCGTCAGCCTCGAGGTCGACGACGCCGCGATGGTGACCCGGATTTCGGGCCGCTACACCTGCGCCGCCTGCGGTGAGGGCTATCACGACGCGTTCAAGCAGCCCGCCAAGGCGGGCACCTGCGACAAATGCGGCGGCACGGAGATGAAGCGCCGTGCCGACGACAAGGCCGAAACCGTGGCGAGCCGGCTCGAGGCGTACCACGCCCAGACCGCGCCGCTGATCGGCTACTACGAGGAGAAGGGGACGCTTTCGCGGATCGACGCGATGGGCGCCATAGACAGGATCGCCGCCGATCTCGGCGCGATCGTGGAGGACGCGACGGCCCGCTGAGGACCGTCGCAGGGCCGCGCGCCAGGACCGGCGCGCGGTCGGGACAAAATGGAGAGGAGGGAACCGCTCGTGGCGGATCATACATCTAGTGGCGAGGCCTACTGGAAGGCCAATCTTCGCATCATCATCATCAGCCTCATCATCTGGGCCCTGTGCTCGTTCGGCTTCGGCATCCTGCTGCGCCCTGCCCTCTCGGGCATCAGCGTCGGCGGCACCGACCTAGGCTTCTGGTTCGCACAGCAGGGCAGCATCCTGGTCTTCCTGGTGCTGATCTTCTTCTACGCCTTCCGGATGAACAAGCTCGACCAAGAGCACGGCGTGGACGAGGAGTAAGACGCAATGGATCAGTTTACCATCAACCTGCTGTTCGTGGGCGCGAGCTTCGCGATCTACATCGGCATCGCGATCTGGGCCCGTGCGGGCTCGACTTCGGAATTCTACGCCGCCGGCCGCGGCGTGCACCCGGTGACCAACGGCATGGCGACCGCGGCCGACTGGATGTCGGCGGCATCGTTCCTGTCGATGGCGGGCCTCATCGCCTTCACCGGTTACGACAACTCGGCCTATCTCATGGGCTGGACCGGCGGCTACGTGCTGCTGGCGCTGCTGCTCGCGCCCTACCTGCGCAAGTTCGGCAAGTTCACCGTCTCCGAGTTCATCGGTGACCGCTTCTACTCGCCCTCCGCGCGGCTCGTCGCCGTGCTCTGCCTGATCATCGCCTCCATCACCTACGTGATCGGCCAGATGACCGGCGTGGGCGTGGCCTTCGGCCGCTTCCTCGAGGTCGACACCACCACCGGCCTGCTGATCGGCGCGGTGATCGTGTTCGCCTACGCGGTGTTCGGCGGCATGAAGGGCGTGACCTACACGCAGGTGGCGCAATACGTCGTGCTGATCCTCGCCTACACCATCCCGGCGATCTTCATCTCGCTGCAGCTGACCGGCAACCCGATCCCGGCGCTCGGCCTCTTTGGAAGCGACACCGCCACCGGCGAGCCGCTGCTGCAGACGCTCGACGCCATCGTCACCGACCTTGGCTTCAACCAGTACACCGCCCACAACGGCGACACCCTGAACATGGTGCTCTTCACCCTGTCGCTGATGATCGGGACGGCAGGTCTGCCGCACGTTATCATGCGGTTCTTCACCGTGCCCAAGGTTGCCGACGCACGCTGGTCCGCCGGCTGGGCGCTGGTCTTCATCGCGCTGCTCTACCTGACCGCCCCCGCGGTGGGTGCCATGGCGCGCCTCAACATCACCCAGCAGTTCTGGCCCGAGGGTACGGACGGTCCGGCGGTGACGATCGAGCAGATCGAGACCGATCCGGCCTACGACTGGATGGCAACCTGGCAGCAGACCGGCATGCTGGGCTGGGAAGACAAGAACGGCGACGGCCGCATCCAGTACTACAACGAGAAGTCGCCCGCGATGCAGGAAAAGGCGACGGCTGAAGGCTGGACCGGCAACGAGCTGACCAACTTCAACAACGACATCCTGGTGCTCGCGAACCCGGAAATCGCCAACCTGCCCTCCTGGGTGATCGGCCTCGTCGCCGCCGGTGGTCTTGCCGCCGCGCTTTCGACCGCAGCCGGCCTCCTGCTCGCCATCTCTTCGGCGGTGAGCCACGACCTGATGAAGGGTCAGCTGACCCCGAACATCTCGGAAAAGGGCGAACTGCTGGCAGCCCGGATCGCCATGGCCGTCTCGATCGCCGTCGCCACCTGGCTGGGTCTCAACCCCCCGGGCTTCGCGGCGCAGACCGTGGCGCTGGCTTTCGGCCTCGCGGCAGCGTCGATCTTCCCGGTCCTCATGATGGGCATCTTCACCAAGGTGAACAACAAGGGTGCCGTGGCGGGGATGCTGGCAGGCTTCATCGTGACCCTGCTCTACATCTTCCTGCACAAGGGCTGGTTCTTCATCCCCGACACCAACAGCTACACCGATGCGGATCCGCTGTTCCTCGGGATCAAGTCGACCTCGTTCGGCGCGGTGGGTGCGGTCATCAACTTCACCGTGGCCTTCGTGGTCTCGTCGATGACCAAGCCGATCCCGGCCGAAATCAGCGAGCTCGTCGAAAGCGTCCGCATTCCGCGCGGCGCCGGGGTGGCGCAGGACCACTGACAGATGCGGGCATGGCCGCGGCGCGTGGCCATGCCCCCTACCCAGCGATCCCGTCCCGCGCTATGCCGGGGCGGGATTTTCATTCCGCCTCATCCGACCGGACCGGAGGAAGACCATGCCCATCGCGCCTGAAGAGCTCCTGCGTTTCCTTGGAGGCGTCCACCCCTATGACGCGCTCGACGCCGATGCGCTCGAGGGGCTGGTGCCGCAGTTCGTGCAGCGCCGCCTGCCCCCGGGAGAGCCGATCTATGCGGCGGGCAACCCGCTCGAGGGGCTCTATCTCATCCATTCCGGACAGGTCGAGATCCGCGACGAGAACGAGGTCGTGGTCTCGCTGCTGGGACCCCGCAATTCCTTTGGCGAGCGCGGGCTGGCCCGCGACGGCATCGCCGCCACCTCGGCGCGCACCGTCGACGAGACGCTGCTCTTCATGCTGCCCGCCTACGCCTTCAACGAACTCATCCGCGAACACCCCGCCGCGCAACGTTTTTTTGACCGCTCACGGACGGCGAAGCCGCGCAAGTCCGACCTCGCCCACAGCCGGGTCGAGACGCTGATGGCGGCGGATCCGCTCACCATCGGACCCGCTGCTACCGTGCAGGAGGCCGCGAGCCTGATGGCCGAGCGCCGCGTCTCGTCGGTCTGCATCATCGAGGGCGAGGCGCTGAAGGGCATCCTCACGATCCGCGACGTCTCGGCAAAGGTCGTGGCCCGCGGCCTCCCCTTCGACACCCCCGTCACGCAAGTGATGACCGAGGCGCCTCTGACGCTGGCGCCGTCCGACATCGGCTCGGACGTGCTGCACATGATGATGGAGCGCAACATCGGCCACGTGCCGGTCACCGAGGGCGGACGGCTGGTGGGCATCGTCACCCAGACCGACCTGACCCGTTTCCAGGCGGTGAGCTCGGCCGGTCTCGTGGCCGAGATCGCCCGCGCCGCGACGCCCGCGCAGATGGCAGAGGTCACCGCGCGCATCCCGCAACTGCTGGTGCAGCTTGTCGCGGGCGGCAACCGGCACGAGGTCGTCACCCGGCTGGTCACGGACATCGCCGACACCGTCACACGCCGCCTGCTCGCGCTCGCGCAGGACCGGCTCGGCGCCGCGCCCGTGCCCTTCCTCTGGCTCGCCTGCGGCAGCCAGGGACGGCAGGAACAGACCGGCGTCTCGGACCAGGACAACTGCCTCTTCATCGACGACAGCGCCACCAAGGACGATCTTTCGTATTTCCGCGAAATGGCGAAATTCGTCAGCGACGGGCTCGATCAGGCGGGGTATTTCTACTGCCCCGGCGACATGATGGCGACCAACCCGCGCTGGTGCCAGCCGGTCTCGACCTGGCGGCAGTATTTCAGCGGATGGATCCGCAAGCCCGACCCCACCGCGCAGATGCTGGCCTCAGTGATGTTCGACCTGCGCCCGATCGGCGGCACCACCGCGCTCTATGAAGAGCTGCAGAAGGAAACGCTCGAGGCCGCGTCGCAGAACTCTATCTTCGTGGCGCACATGATTGCCAACTCGCTCAAGCACACGCCGCCGCTGGGCATGCTGCGGGGCTTCGCGACGATCCGCTCGGGCGAGCACAAGAACCGGCTCGACCTCAAGCACAACGGCGTGGTGCCGGTGGTAGACCTCGCGCGGGTCTACGCCCTGCAGGGCCGCCTGCCCGAGGTCAACACGCGGGCACGGCTCGAGGCGGCGGTGAGCGCGGGCAAGCTTTCGGGCAGCGGCGGGCAGGATCTGCTGGACGCCTACGATCTCATCGCCGAAACACGACTCGAGCACCAGGCCGAGCGCGTCCGTGAGGGCGGCCGGCCCGACAACTATCTGGCTCCGGCGGATCTGTCGGATTTCGAGAGGAGCCACCTGCGCGATGCCTTCGTGGTCATCAAGTCGTTGCAATCTGCGCTTGGACATGGCCGCGGCATGCTGGGCTGACGCGCCGGGGGAACGGGAGGAAAGGGAGGAAAGATGTTCTGGGAACTGATCGCGGTCTTCGTCGCGGGCTTTGCGGGCGCCGGCGCGGTGATGCTGCTGAACCGGGTGACCGGCGGTCGCCTGCCCCGCTGGCTGATGCCGTTGGGGGCTGGCGCGGCCATGCTCGTCGCCACCATCTCGAGCGAATACGGCTGGTACGGCCGCACCGCCAACGCCCTGCCGGACGGGGTCACCGTCGCCACGGTGCACGAATCCCGCGCCGCCTACCGGCCCTGGACCTTTGCCGCGCCGATGATCGACCGCTTCATCGCGGTCGATCTCGCGAACCGGGTGGAGAACGCCCAGAGCGAGGGGCTCTACCTCGTGCGCGCCGTGGCCTACGGGCGCTGGCAGCCCGCGCGCGAGATCGAGCTGATGGTCGACTGCGCCGGTGGCCGCACCGCGATCCCCGCAGGCGACGGCGGCGAGCCGGTGTGGCGCCCGGCAGGCGCCGAGGATCCGATCCTGCGCACCGTCTGCACCGGGGCCAAGACGGGGGCGGGGGGCGACGCATGACCCGGCTCGGGCTGCGGCTGCGGATCTTCCTGCTGTTCGTGGTCATCGGCCTCGGCGGCACCGCGGCGGTGGCGGTGGCGCTCTGGCTCGGCCATGCCCGCGCGCTCGAGACCACGGTCACCAACGGCTTCGTCTTCGCCGCGATCCTGTCGGCGCTCGCGCTGCTGGCGCTGACCGTGGGGATCTGGCTTGTGTTCGACGAGAATGTCGCCAAGCCCATCGAGAAGCTCGCCGCCGAGCTCCGGATGCGCGCACATGCCGGCGTCACCCGCGACGTCGACACCCATGGCGCGCGCTTCCTCGGCGATCTGGCGCATGCCGCGCAGGCGGTCTCGACCCGCGCCACCGACGGCGCCATGGAGACCGCGCAGATGGTCGCGCGCGAGACCGAGCGGCTGGCGACCGAGACCGCCCGCCTCACCGCGCTGCTGACCGAGATCCCGGTGGCGATGATCCTGGTGAGCCGGCGCGGCCAGATCGTGCTCTACGACGGACAGGCGGCCGAGGTGCTGTCGCAGCTCCATGTGCCGCGGCTCAACGCGCCGCTCACCGATTTCTTCGAGGCAGAGGGTCTCAACGCCGCGGTCGGCCGAATGCACAAGACCGGGCGCGAGGTGCGCTTCACCGCCGAGGGCACCGACGGCGCCCAGAGCTACGACGCGCGGCTGAAGCCGATGGACGGCGGCGGCTACATGATGGTGATCGAGGGCGC
Organism: Cytophagaceae bacterium; assembly: GCA_002710685.1. Classification (GTDB taxonomy): domain Bacteria; phylum Bacteroidota; class Bacteroidia; order Flavobacteriales; family Flavobacteriaceae; genus Leeuwenhoekiella. The sequence continues at coordinate 13,828 of PALD01000023.1, forward strand.
CGAGACCCACATGGCGCCCGAGGCCGAGCGCCCCCTGGTCTACGATTTCGACCTGCTGACTCATGACGCGCCCGCAGCGGTCGAGGACACCCCGCTCTCGGCGCTGAGCTACACGGTCTTCGACACCGAAACGACGGGGCTGCTGCCGCACAAGGACGAGGTGGTGCAGATCGGCGCGGTGCGGGTGCTGAACGGGCGCATCGTGCCGGGCGAGGTGCTCGACCTGCTGGTCGATCCCGGCATCCCGATCCCCGCCTCCTCAAGCCGGGTGCACAAGGTGACCGACGCCATGGTCGCCGGAAAGCCGGACATCGGCGAGGCCGGACGCCGCTTTCACCGCTTTGCCAAGGGGTCGGTCATCGTGGCCCACAACGCGCCCTTCGACATGGCCTTCCTGCGCCGACACCGGGACCGCATGGGGGTCGAGTGGGACCACCCGATCCTTGACACGGTACTGCTGTCGACGGTGCTGTTCGGAGCGAGCGAGACCCACACGCTGGACGCGCTGTGCCAGCGGTTGGGCGTCGAGATCCCGCAGGCGCTGCGCCACACCGCGCTTGGCGATGCCAATGCCACGGCGCAGGTGCTTGTCATGATGCTGCCGATGCTTGCGGCGCGGGGAATGCGGACCTTTGGCGAGGTTCTGGAAGAGACGCGAAAGCACGGTCGCCTGCTGGAAGACCTGAACTGAGATCGTCGAGCGCCGCCTGCACCGCGCCGCGCGGCAGGTCGCTGCGCAGGATCCGGCGCAGCGCCGCGAGCCGGGCATCGAGCGCGCGGAAGGCATTGTGCAGCACCATGGCCTTCGGGATCAGCCGCCCCGCCTCGGGCGGCGGGTGCAGCGGCCAGTAGGCGCGCACCGGCCCTTCCTCGAGCGCGGCGGCGGCCCCGGGGCAAAGCGCCACGACGATGCCTGCCCCCCCGGCCAGCGGATGCGGTGCCGCCACCGGCAACGGCAGGCCCCGCGCCGACAGCATCTCGAGCGCCAGCCGGTCGGCTCGCGCGGCAGGCGTCACCCCGCCAGAGGACACGTGCACCCATCCCGGCAGCCGGTGTCGCGCCACCGCCTCGGCGATCAGGGAAAGCGCCGCGTTGTCGTCGCAGAAAAACGCCATGGTGACCGGCGCCGGCAGCGGCGCCTGCGCGGCCCCGGCCCGCCCGAGGCAAAGATCCGCCCGCGCCCACCCCAGCGCCTCGCCCAGCGGCTCGGGCGCGGCCCGGAAGCGTCGCACCGAGCCGTCGCGTTCGAGCACCAGCAACCCCGCCCGGGTCAGCGCCGCGAGATGGGCCGAGAGCGTCGAGGGCGGCACCCCGAGCCGCTCTGCGATCTCACCTGCCGCGACTGCCTTCGGCAGGCGCCGCACGAGCATCCGCAGCACCCCCGCCCGAAGCGGGTGACCCAGAAGCGAGAGGCGGGTGCGGTGCGGTTCATCCATCACAGGGCATTGCCACGGCGCAGCTGAATCCGTGGTTAAGATCACCGCCCTGCCCGCGAATTTCGCCGCGCCCTGCCCTCAGAGCACCTTGGCCAGCGCCGCGTCG
>PALD01000024.1 GCA_002710685.1 Cytophagaceae bacterium
ACATAGGTACTATACGCCGCTCGCGCGTACGCGAGGTATATAAGTAATAACTGTGTCTGAGGTTCCTGTCGTGTCTATCACTCCACTAAATCGTAAATTATCTGTTGCTCCAATGCTGGATTGGACAAGCAGCTCTTCTCTAGCCCTTTAAATAAAAGGTTTTAAGCAGTATTCCCTCAATATAATTCCACCTATTAGTCCCCGCGTTAGTGCGAAAGTGTCGCAAAACTATGTTAATGAATTTAGGCTCCATATCAAGGTTCCAGTGAGCCTACTTTTAGAAAGTGCTGAAAACGCTGTTCAACTAGAGCTTTGACCTCGTCAACTTTAGCGTACTCATCTATCATAAGCTCTATTAAAGAGGGCGTATCTGCTCGTTTATCAATCCTCACAAGTAGCTTCTTCTGAACCAAAGTTAGGTAGTTTGATATAAAGTAAATGAGAAAAGCCTCTAATTCTCTGTCGGAGCCTTTAAACGAATAGTGAGAAATCAATACATTTTTACGAAATGCACTGAAAGAAAAAAGATCGCCTTTTTTCCATCGCAGAAATTGCTTTTTGATCGATTCAATATCGGGATCTACATCGTCAGTGTAGTATTGTTCACCTAGCTGCTTATCTTGCTGTTTCTTAATGGCAATATGCCTGTAAAAGTATGTCCAAGGCTTTCGTTTTCCATTGTGGTGTTCCTGTTCATACATACTTTTAAAGCGTTCCAATAGTTTTTCTGAACTAGGATAGAACTGCTCTTTGTAAGGATCAAAAGTAGGCATTATTGAGGAGAGTAGCTTAGATTCGCTTTCGTATATCCACGTTGCTGCGATTTTTTCTAACATTGAGCACCAATAAAGTGAGCTTCTTACGAGAATTGCAATATCGCTCTTAAGGCCTTTTTCTAAAAGAAGCTTTTCATCTAATCTGAGCCATTCAGAAAGGTACTTGGCAACATTTTCCTCTTTAGGTTGCTTCTTAAATTGGAGCAAAAAATCCCGCTCGATTTTGCAATGCGCTTCAATAAAAAGCAGGATTTCTTTAATGTCTGAGAACTTATCGTCGGCTGCTTGCTGAACTCCACTTATTAATGATTGGACAAGATACCATTCTCCCTTCAAATAGTTGGCCTCATCTTCAGTGGGGGAGTAGGGAGGAAGCGGCTTTTTGAAAGGAAGATATTCAAATAAATTTGAGATGTCATCAACAGTTGCTTTGCCAGCTCTAATGTCTCTCGGTACTTGCCTACCGTGAGAGTATTTATCAAGTCTAGAATGGTTTCTTGCTATTTTAACTACTAAATCTGACTCACTTTTTACTAGGTTAGAGGCTTCTATCCAAAGCTCGCTCACACCATAAAATAAAAAACCAATACTTTGTTTATCTCCAAACATATTTCACTCAAATGTCCCTTTTTTGATGGTTGTATTAAAGCAGAATACAAATCGAGCAACAAACAAGGAGAAGCTCTGATGTCAAACATCAAACCTAAAGACAACTCTGCGAACATGACCAATCGCAATAAAGGTACATCTGGAACAAACAAGCAGTACGACCAAGCGATGGGCCACCGTGGAAAGCAAATTCAACAAAACAGAGGTAAAAAATAATGAGTAGAACATCGAATGACGATAGAAGCGACAGCATGAATCCAAACAACGATGCATACTGGGATAGCTTGGACAATCACTCTAACCAATTAAACCCAAACCACGAGGAATATCGTGGTGAGGACGACGAAGACTAAAGGTTGTTGAAAAGGGAAGCAGTGCTTCCCTTTTTTGATTGATAATCAACCTCTCAAGTGTCTGTTTTCTTTACAGTTGTTAGTTGAACCGATTTTTTTGAAAATGTCGCTTCCCTTTGTGGCGGTGCTTATAGACGATCTTTGAAAAACGGCCTCTAAATTGCTTCATTGCGCGTTCGCTTTTTTGGAGCGAGTAGTTAAAAATCAAGGAAGTCATAAAAATGATTAAAAAAAGCGCATTGATTGCAGCATTATGTATTACCCCTTTCTTTAGTAACTCCGCGATTATTACGCATGGAAATCTTTCGTTAGACACTCAAACCAACATAGTCACTGATTACTCACAAGGTCTTGAATGGCTTCAGTGGGATGAAACCTTGAATATGTCTCTTGCAGCAGCTCGCGACGATTACCAAGCTGGTGGCTGGGAAGTTGCTATGTATGATCAAGTTGAGTCACTTTTAAGCAGTCATTTCGGTGAGTCGCTAGGACAGGTATATCAAGATGGTTCCCATTCTTGGGATTACTCTGAAGGTGAAGCGTTATATAGTAGCTTTTCAGAGTTATTCGGCGTAACAGGCACGAGTTGTTTTGAAGGTAATATTTGGTATGACTGTGTTGGTGATTCGAATACCTGGTCTTCGGCATGGTTTTACAAGAAGTCCCCATCAACTAGAAATATGCCTTGGACTGTTACAGCCCGCTCAGCGTACTTGAGAGATAGAACCACAAACTCAAATCCACCAAGAGAGTTTGGACAGTCAATAGCCTTGAAGTTCGAGTCATCAGAATTTCATACGCGTTCTACACAAGGGACGGCATTAGTGCGTGCTATCTCCGAGAGAAACCAAGTTAGCGTGAGTGAGCCTTCAGCGATATTTTTGCTTCTAGGGGCTTTACCACTAATATTCCGCCGAAATAAGAAGTAGTTTGGTGGGTTGGCGGTGAAAACTCGTTCACCGCCCAAATAGCTCAAAAGCTTGGTTCTCAGTTTTTGCGTTCGCTCTAAAAGTTCTATACCCAGCGCTCTGCTTCATTTAAGAGGTGCGCTCACCTTGTGGTATATCACCGAGAACCACCACCTCCCTCTTCTTGTAATAGTAATCGGCTAGGTCTAACACGCTTACCAAAGGACGAGACTTGCGATTTTCTTTCTCTACTTCCATATAATACAAATCTTTATATTCTCCTCTCTTCAGCTTTGCGTCCGCCGAACCAGCGGACATACAAAAAATTTCGGCAGCTTCAGTAAATGGAACAACAGCGCGATTGCCTAGTTGCTGAAAGAAAAAAGTGGCAAGTTGGTGTTTTGACATTGACGCGTTTAGTGCATCCTCAGACTGTTGGTTAAGACTGTTATCTTGCATAGTTTTTTGGGTACTCAGTTTAGTTGACTTGCTTCGGACTAGTTCCTTAGCCAGTTGCATCAACGAAATTCTGCAATCCAATTCCTTAGACTGTGCGAAATACTTTGCCAGATCGGTTAGAAGCTTCTGCGACGCAGGCTTAGCTGCAAACCAGTTCGAGATATCACTTGGTTGAACATACTCTTTGTTGAATTGTTGAACTAATAATGAAAATAAAGTGATCACCATCGATACAGCCTCATTTTGTTCTGACAGGTAAAAGTGTATTTGGAAAAGAGAGAAATAAACACAACCTCATTTGCGCTTTAGTGAAAATAATCTGTTCTTTGGGACTGGCACACTTTTGAAACCTTATTAAAAGTTGACGTGATGTCTCTGCTAACCATCGTTTATCAGACCAAGTATTCACAAGCGTGCGAATCCAGCTCAACCGTAATTAAACACTACGGTGCAACTGGCGATATGAAGAAGTTTGCAATCATTTGGCGATCCTTCATTTCCAAACGAAACGCAGCTTCCACAAAATTAAATTTCAATGCATCTTCGTCAGAACCCGTCCAGACTGCCTTGAAAAAACGGAAGATAAGGCGGTCACTTTTGGTCATATAGACACTTTCATCATCAAGTAACAGCAACTCACCATCGTCATGTTTTTCAAAGTCCCAGTATTTTTCGAGCTTTGGGTAATGCTTTAGCATCGAACGAAAGTTAGCCGTATCGGGGTTAGGTTCAAAGATGATTTTCGTTGTGAACATTGGTTCTCTCTACGATGACAAATTATTGGTAAATGTTAGCGATTAGGCATACACAAAGCGCCTTAAAATCAAAAAATTGTTTGAAATTTATTTTGGTGGCTATTAGTTAGGAGCTAGGATGTTGTTTGAAGTGAAACTATTGAGCTTCGTCGCGATTCACCGCAGCGTTTATGAGAGGAGGAACGATGGATACAGAGGTTTTGAACTCGCCTGTTAGGTATAAATAAAGCCAGCGAAAAGCTGGCTTCAGTAATTCAAAGTCTTTTGATGAACTTCGAAACACTACAGTTGAACAAGTAATAAAAGTGAGGCAATAGTGCACTTGTAAGCAAGTGATGTGTGACTTCTGACTCAAAATGTTTCAGAACCGAGAAGTGCGGTGTGAAATAAACGCCCGCTACGGTTCTGAACTTCTCGTCCAAACTCATCATCAAGTCCAAGCTGAGCAGCAGAAACTCAGTTTGAGCTGCATAATTTCTCACGTAATAGATATACGAGCCTCCGTTCTCGTATAAAGCAATGTAGTCCTCATCATCTGAGATGCAATACTTTGGCTGTTCAACAACTGATAGATGCGTCATGTCTTATTTCCTTTCCTAGTTAGTCTTATCTTTTAATAAGTCAGTAATAGGGAAATTTTTCTGATAGGGAGACTAAGTAATTATGAATAACAACAAAAAGGAAAATTCATGACTACAAATACATATCTATGCTCCGCAATCGTATCCGAAATTTTTAATAACATGGCAAATGCATTTATGGCTTATCGAGATGAGTTCGATGGAAGTCAGTACAGAAACAATCAGCATATCGAAGACGTTATTATGAATGTCATTTTGCAAAATCACATTGTGTCGAATCCTGCATATTTTCCCGTGATACGTGAACTCATCGGCGTTGTACTGAGCGAACCGGAATTTTATGCGGAATGGACAGAAGATGATTTAGATTTTTTCTCAAAACAGATGAAGTTGGACTTTCACACTGGAGAAAGGGAGGAATTTCCTATCTAGGAGCCTAGTTACTTCCAAGGACAAAGCAGGAGTAACAAAATGCAAGACTTAAAAACATCTATCATCAGGAAATATCAACGAAAATCCAGGTCGCCATTTAAAGGAGATGACTCAACAATCCTATTGTTAGCGAATGTGACTGATGAACCAACTGGCGTTGTTTTGGATTACCAGCGATACATTTATTTGCATCGCGATAATGTCGGCAAATGGTTGGGGATATCAATCAGTAATTCTCTTGAGCAGGAAATAGATGACGGAGGTGGTAAATACCGCCAAGGAAAAGAAGCGCTTTCTTTACTGCTTTCTTACCATCAAGAAATAACTGACTTTTTGAGACATTTTTCTCGTGATGTTGAAAGTATTTTTGGTATCGATGCTGAAACGTGGATGATTGCGTGTAAAGCTAGATGGAAAAAACTATCTAAATAATGCTGGCGACTCATTAGAGTCGCCCTTTTATAGTATCTTAAAAATTTGAATATTTTTAATTTCTACGTGATATGAAATTTAGCGAAGAGGGGGGGATCGCCTCTTTACGATGATCATTTAGTGATATTCTACTTTCCTTTTTTTAACTATTACATCACTTGTTTCATCTGCAACCCATTCACCATTTAATTTCTCATATGTTTTTATCGTTCTTTTTTTATACATTCCGTTGTCATAGAATTCAAAGGTATTTGTAAAAGCTTTTGGTTCATAAAATGAATCTGAGCCAAAAGGCAAGGTGTATTGTTGACTAACTACACTTTCGAGCGACTCAAAATCTATTTTATATCGTAAAATTGACTTGAAATCTCTATTTAGGGATATTTTGGACTTTAGCTTATCTGACTCGCTATATTTATACTCAACCTCTGTTTCGGGTTTTCGAAGAGCTTTTGGATCATATGGATAATACTTAGTTGAAAGCACCTTTTCGCGTTCTATTTGAATATCTAAGCGCCACTGATCACCACTATCGATATCTTCTTCAAATACTTGTATAAGGCTTGGTTTGTAAAAAAAGTTCCAAGTTTTGGCAATCTCACCGCTTTTATCGTAGTAAAGCACTGCTTTTAATCTTCCATCAGAGTGGTACTTCAAAGCCTTGACCGTTTTTTCCTGAGCTTTTTGGGGATCGTATACTTCAAGTTTGAGTTTAGGGTTAAAATATTCTTTGGATTGTGATTCTACTCTGCCGTTTTTAAGTCTAGTAGTATAAGTTCGCCACAAGTATCCGTCTTCAAATTCGTGAGTTTGGATTTCATCTTTATTTTTCTTAACAAACTTGTACTCAGTTACTTTTGTTTTATCAAAGTACGGCGTTTCTGACCGCACAATATTACACTTTTCGTCATACCAAACTTTTTCGGAGGAGCCTTCATTTTTTTCCAAACGCTGTTCTCCGTATTCGTTCTTAACCGTAAATGTTGATTCTTCAGTGTAAGAGATTCTTAGGTTATTATTAAAATGCGGAGTGCAGTCCTCATAAAGTCCATTCATGTAAACATAAGACTCTGCTTTATGCCTCGTTTCTACAATATTTAAAGTGTGCGAGTGAGAGTTATATGAAAATGCTGCTAAAAGAAGAATAAAAGTCGTCCTTAACATGTACTACTCCGATTTTTATAATTTTTAATTAAGTAAACCCTTTATGCTATGTTCAAAATGCGCGAGTGTATAGTCTTAATCTTGCGGAATCTAGACGTAAAGTCTCAGGCGCGATTAAAGAGTGCATAGTTGAAGTGCTCGGATACTTAAGGTACTACTTGAAATTAAGATATCATGAATCCAGTATTCTTAAGCAACAATACCCCTGGCCAGATGCAGTGGCAATAAAATGCAGGAAGCATAAATGAGCGATATTAAATTATTCAGAACGCTACCAAATTCAGTTGAAGAATTAACGCCGAAACCAGCTAAGCTCGAACGGGAGCTTCAGAAGCAGATAGAAGCGAACATGGATACGTTTCTTAGTATCCGTTTCCTGGCTACTGAATTTTCAACATCTAATGGTGGTCGCATAGATAGCCTAGGATTAGACGAGAACGGATGTCCTGTCATTATCGAGTACAAACGGCACTCGAATGAAAATGTGATAAACCAAGGTCTGTTTTATCTGGACTGGCTGCTAGATCACAAAGCCGATTTCAAGCTACTGGCGATGTCAGTGCTGGGTAATGATGTTGCCGATACAATTGAGTGGTCTGGCGCACGTCTTGTTTGCATCGCTTCAGACTTTAATCGTTATGATGAGTACGCCATTAAGCAGATAGATCGTAATATCGAGCTAATGCGCTACAAGTATTTTTCTAATGATTTACTGCTCCTTGAGCTAGTGAATACCCAGATATCCTCTAAGCCTGCTGCTCAAGAGCCAGTCACCGTTAACACAGTGCAGGCAGAGACTAAAAAGACGTCAGCTTACGACTGGACGATGGAAAAAGCTAAGAGTCAGTGTAGCGAAACATTGCTATCACTTTTTGACGAACTGTGTTTATTTACAGAATCGCTGAGCGATGACATCGTTCGCAAAGACTTAAAGTTGTACACCGCATTCAAAAGAATCAAAAACCTCGCATGTGTCAGCATTGTGCCAAATAAAGATCCTCGCGTGATCATCTGGCTTAAGCTTGATCCTGCCTCCATAGAACTTGAAAACGGCTTTACAAAAGATGTACGTAATGTCGGTCATTGGGGGACGGGTGACCTAGAGGTTGAAATTCGCAATGAAGAGCAGGCGAATAAAGCAAAAATTCTTATACAGAAAGCGTTTGAAGAAAGCTGATTTTTTTCAATGCGAAGAGGCTTAAAACCTCGGGTAATGTTACAATCTCGGGCAATATAGAAGTCATGATTGTAGGGCATTGAAGCCCTAAGCAGTAAACAGGACAACACCAAAAATATGCTAACAGGCAAACTAAAAAATCAAGTCGATGAAATCTGGGAAGCCTTCTGGACGGGTGGTATTACCAACCCTATCTCAGTTATCGAACAGTTCACTTATCTTCTGTTTATTCGTCGTTTAGACGAAATACATACGGCTCGTGTAAAAAACGCGCTCGTCATGGAAACCGAAATCGAGAAGCCTATTTTCGGTACAGAGCAAGACAGCTACCGCTGGAGCAAATTCAAGAACCAAGATCCCCAGGTTATGTTCGAGTTGGTTCGCGACAAGGTGTTTCCGTTTATTAAAACAATAAACGGCGAAGACACAACGTTTGCCAAACACATGCGAGATGCCATCTTCATGGTGCCAACCGCTGGCTTGTTGGATCGCGTTGTTACCATGATTGATAAAATCGACATGGACGACAGAGATACTAAAGGTGATTTGTATGAGTACATGCTCAGCAAGTTACAAAGCTCAGGCACTAACGGTCAGTTCAGAACACCGCGTCACATCATTCAGATGATGGTTAAAATGACAGCGCCAAAACTAGATGGCGATAAGTCAGACGTTATCTGCGACCCAGCATCCGGCAAACGTTACATACCAACTTTTAATAACACACCATACATGATTCAATGGTGACAATTTAAGCCGCTCCATGCTCAGAAGTTATTTCTTCCTCAACGGCATTGAGTCATTGAAGGAGGAAATGAATGGCTAGCCTTGAGCATATCGACTATAGGCCCCATCGAGCAGAAATATCATATGACTCGTTGCAGTGGGCTCCATTAAAAAGACCGCCCATCAGAAATCTTCCACAAATAATCTGGGAAGATAATTCAACCTGGACAGAAGCTAACCTTTGGGCACTAAATCAAGCTGAATCTTCAAAACGGGATTTGAAAACCGTTCGATCCAATATGTCTCACTTGCTCGCTTATGCTAAATGGCTAGAAGCAGAGTCAATTACGTGGTGGCATTTTCCTGAGCGAGAAAGTGAGCGCTGTCTTGTTCGCTTCAGAGGAGCACTTATAACAGCTCGAAATAGTGGCGAGCTCGCTCCTAGTACGGTATCGCAAAGGATGGCAGCAGTAATTCGGTTTTATAAATGGGCAAAGTCGCGTCGACTAATTTCACCAGAGTGGCCAATGTGGGAGCAGCGATTAGTCGGAGTCAAAATAACAAATTCCTTCGGGCTTGAGCATACTATGCGAGTTGCTTCAACCGACCTTGCTATTCCCAATCGAAAAGTAGCCGGCGCCATACAACTTGAGGATGGCCTTCTTCCAGTAACAGTTTCTGCAATGAGCGAAATACTTACCCTAGCAGATAGCTGCTCTACCGCAGAGCTTTCGTTAATGCTACGTGTTGGTTTCTTCACAGGGTTACGCATTGGCTCAATTACCGATCTAAAAGTTCAAACTCTTCACAACGCAACGATGGTTCCAGGGGGCGGTTGGAAACGATTGGCCGTTGGTCCTGGTGCTAAACCTCCGATATCGACAAAATTTGGAGTTTCTGGTTCAGTGCCGATTCCCAATGAGCTCCTTGAAACACTTATTGCTTATTCAATGAGTACGAGACGGCTAAAGCGCCAAGTCTTCTCAACTCAAGAAGACCAGGACCTTCTATTTCTTACACGCTATGGAAATTCGTATAACGGAGATAGTAGCCGAGCGATTAATGTGGAAATGTCTCGTCTCCGAGCGGCGGGTAAAAAAGCGGGGCTACATGTGCTTCGCGGCTTCCACTTCCATCGCACTAGAGCTACTTTTGCCACTGAGTTAATGCGCGTAGCGCTAGAGTTTATGCCTGTTGGTGATGCCATTCAGTTTGTTAGAGAGGCATGTCTGCACAGAGATGAAGCTACAACAATGAAATATATTAAGTTTATAGGGGCAAACAAAGCAATGGCAGATGCTGCCGACGCATTTTCGGAAGCCTTCATGGGATTGGCTAGAGGACGTGATAATGTATGAATTAAGTCTAACTTTCCCAGACATGAGTCTAGGTACGCATCAGATTCCCTGGAATCTCAATATATTGCTTCATAACGGTGCTGCATGTATACCAAGAAAAAAAGCTATGGAAATAATAAATAATTCTTCATCTGAGAATATTGATGCTATTCGCATACCAGCTGTATGTGCATTCCATGAAGCTATTTCTAGCATGATCAAACAGGGACGTTCTCGCGCTCTTATTGAGTCTAGTTTGGAGGTGCTTTGGAGATTTTATTCATGGGCAGAAACCAACTCACTAAGCATGTCTCAGGAAGACGTGGTAGTTAATTTCAAGAGATGGTCAGAACACCAATTATATAGATCGAAAGTTACAAAGGAGGTGTCTGAAATATACGCTTACAGGCAGACTTCGAAGTTAGCTAATCTTATAGCAAGAGCCTTAAAGCTACCAGGCTCAAAGCCTGGTGGCGCACTTTTGATGCAAACAAGAATCAGAAAACCGAGCTCAAAAAAGCGCGTAATGACAAGCAGTGCGGACAAGCAAAACCTCAGCAATACATTTGAGTTTGGTCATTGCTTGCGTTCGATTTGTGACGCTTTGGATATTCCGACAGTTAGAGGACGACTACCAATCCGGATAGCGTTGCAAAACGGCAAAACCTTAGTGGTGGCTGGAAGTCTTCTCAATACGGAGTTGGATTTAGAATCTATTGAGTGTAAATCGGTAAGAAAAAATGCCGAAAGGGCCAGAGCGCCATTGGCAGCAAACGAGAGCATTTTCGCTCGACATAAAAGGTCAGGGATACTGAATTTACGGATAGAATCAGAACTTTTGATATTCATCGCCCAAACTGGGATGAATCTGACTCAGGCATCTTCTCTTGAGAGAGAATCTTATCGATGGAAATCTAACGGAGATGATCTTGAGGTTTTCCGCGTATATAAAGGGCGGCGTAGCGGAGAAGCAATTTTTCGCTGTTATCGCTCTTATAAAGAACATCTCCAACGGTATTTTAAATGGCTTCGCGATATTGGGTTTACAGAACACGACAAAAGATTATTTCCTTTACAAAGTCGAGGCATGATTCGCGCAAAAGAGTCAAAAGTTAGATTTTACACATTGAAAGACTCTTTTAAGAAAATCAACATTTCATTTTTGGGGCCCCAGGAGATTCGGAAAACTAGGGTGAATTGGTTATTAAGGCGAAATAACAACCTCGAACTAACGGCGGAGCAAATGGCCCATGACAAGGAAGTACTTTTACGTGATTATCACAGGCCTCACCATCAGCTAGCAGCATCAGAAATAGTCAGGTTTCACGGCTCAACAGATCCTTTCTATAAACCGCCAGGTCCTGGATTGTGCGTCGACAAAGGTCGTTCCGAAGAATTACTCTATAGTATGCCCAAAGATGCACCAAAACCAGATTGCATCAGCCCAGAAGGTTGTCTTTTTTGTACTAAGCATCGCGATGTTATGACCCAAGATTATTGCTGGAAGCTTTCCTCGCACGCAAAGATAAAGAGCTTAGAAACCAATCTCTACAAACCATCAGAAAGACAAGAACTTCATCCAGCGTATCGGGTAATTGATAGAATAAACGAAAAGCTTGAAACTATTGCTTCTGGAAGCGAGATACGAGCCATGTGGGTAAGCGAAGCTCGAGATCTAATTCGTGCTGGCAGATATCATCCTTATTGGCGTGGCCATATAGAATTGATGGAGATAATTGCATGAATCTGGCTTACTTCCCAGGGTTGCAGATTGATACTGCCTACACAAAATCAGATGCTTTGAATTTTAAGCCTGAAAGCTGGCCCCCTGCCCCTGACTTCCCCGTTGTAATAGACGCCTATGGCGATATTGTTTCTCGATACGGTGACGTGAGATGGGATCTTTCTGCTTGGGCGGGCCACACTCTCACTATCTATTTTGGGGATGGGCCTGGACAGGGAAAAAAAGTAAGCCCGGCAAATGCGGAGTTATTGCGTAAGATTGTAGCCTGGTGGCTCTGGGGGGAGGCGGCTATACGGTCTCCTAAAGCATTAGTATATAAGTTTGAGACGATAAAACCGCTCTTTGTAGCATGCACTGATGCCGGAATTCTGGCTACCGAGCTCTATAGGTTTCCTAAGATTATTGAGAACCTCGGCAGATATTATAAGCAACGTTCAAATCGCCTAATTGAATGTCTTCATTCATTATTTATCTCAAGAGACGTTTTGGGGTTCTCTGTAATCGATGAAAGTGGAATAAAGTTACTTAGTAGTGTTTTAACAACTACCGATTCAACTCAGACTGCATATATACCAGTTAGGATATGGAGTTATCAAATATCAAGACTTAAAGAATGTTTAGATGACTTTTTGTTACACCAACAAAAGATAGAAGCCTGTTTTGAATTTTGTTTATCGGCTTATGCCAGAAATGCAGGCGGTGACTTATCCAATGCATTCGGTGGCTTGAGGAGTGATGCCCCTTTTCGGAAATCGCGAGGGCTGGGCGACAGTAGGTCTGGTAAAGTATTTTATGGTTCCTTTCAAGAAACTGCTGAAGAATATGAAATATCTGATTTATTAAGTCGTTGGGTATTGTTTAACGATTCTACAGGGATAAGAGCTATATCCACATACTTAACTATGATTAGTAATGTTGGATTAGCATATATATTGAACTTCTCTCTTATGCGAGTAGAAGAGGGATCAAGGTTACGAGCAAATTGCTATGAGATAGAGCCTAATCAGCTGGGCGATGAAATTCACACGCTCAAAGGCGTAACAACCAAAACTATTGAAGATAATGATGCTCGGTGGATTGTTTCACCTACTACGGAAATTGCTGTAAAAGCGATGAGAGCTGTGGCAAAGCTAAGGCTGAAAGCTGCAAAACATAACCCGCATTTAAGACTGACTAAAGATGACATTGAAAACCCACTGTTACAATCATTAGCGCATGAACCTTGGAGCCCAAAAGCCCCGCGCTCTAAGTCAATAAAAGCCTTCAAAAAAATCCGTTCATATGGAGATGTTTGGAATATGTGGCCGAAGCTCTTTAATGAAAGTAAGCTGAGGATTACAGAAGCCGATGTCGAATTGGCAAACAGGATGACATTTGGTCTTGATCCTGAAAAGTACTCAGTGGGCAAAATTTGGCCTCTATCGTGGCATCAGTTGCGTCGTACTGGAGCTGTAAACATGCTTGCAAGTGGATTAGTAACGGAAGCATCTCTTCAATATCAGTTGAAACATGCCTCTCGCGCTATGAGCCAATACTATGGAAAGAACTTCTACCGTCTCAAAGAACCTTTGAATGCTTCTGCACGCGACTATTACTTGCGTGAAATGTATCAATCAATGGTTAGGGAGTTTAAAGCTCTCCAATCTGATCAGCATTTCTCGCCCTTTGGAAAGGCGTACACACATCAAATAATCAATGAAATATCCGAGAAAGACCACGTTCAGTTACTCAAAGCCGCGAAAAAGGGGCAACTCAGTTATCGCCAAACATTTCTCGGTGGCTGCGCAAATTCAGGACCGCCCTGTCCACTAGGTGGAATTAGTAATATCAGTTCCTGTATGGGGTATGGCAATAATAAACCTTGCGCCTCAGTTTTGTTAGATAAGGCCAAGTTGCCAATGATTAAGCAACTTAAAAATGTGTTAAACACTCAGCTTATAGAGGCTTCACCTAGCTCCCCTTTGTATGAGTCTTTAAAATCACAATTGGAATCAGCAGAGCGTGCAATCTATGCAATCGAAAATAAGTAAAACAAGAAAGGTTAGTAAGGCTGAATTGAAATTTAGGGAAGCGTTTGAACGTTTAAAAGCTGGAAAGCCTAACATCATGCCAAAAGGTACACCAATGAGTCAGAATAATGTTGCTAGAGAGGCGGGGGTAGATCCCTCCGCACTACGGCGAGCTAGATTTCCGGAACTGGTCTCGGATATTCAAGCCTGGATTGAAGTCCAAAAAGATGAGGCTCCGCAGGTCACTAAAAGACAGATGATGCTTTCGCGCAGGTCACGAAACCGCGAACTACGTGAAAAGATCCAATCATTGAAAGAGCAGCGAGACAAGGCTTTGGGGCTGTTATTAGATGCCCAAACTCGCTTAGTAGAATTGACCCTTGAAAACCAAAGGCTACGAGCTCAGCAGCCTTTAAGTGACGTCCATTACATATCTGGTTCCAAAAAAACTTAATGGTGAAAGTTTACAAGCTGAGAAGTCAATAAACTCAGCAGGCAACTAGTTCAACTTCCATCTTGAATCTACAGTGCGCCAGTAACTTAATCGAACTTTATAAGATCCAATTGTATTCATATGTTGAACCTTTCTTTAGCGATTTACTGATTGCAACATGCGAAAGTATGTGTGGAATGATCAGAATAAAATTAAGTACAGAGATTTTATCTTACTTTAGTTTTTTGGTCTCGAAGTAATATTTTTATAGCTGTAGCTAGTATCTCGCGTTCATGAGTGACTACTTGGAGTTCGTTTTCCAGTCTAGCAGCGATGAATTTATCTTTGTTGGTCCTCGAACTGATTCGCTCATTTTTTAGCCAGTTGTATATGGTGCTTCTTGATATGTCCAATTCTATTGCAACTTCCGAAGGACTTCTTCCTAGATGAAGAACATTTTTCAACGCTAGATCTTTCAATGAGTCAGGGTATCTATTATTCAAAGCCATCTCCGATACGGAACTTAGTATTCCTAAGTATACAGTGTTTGATTAAACTTAGAGAATCTAAGTACTATTGGTAAAGATTATGAAGGCCACTTGCAAGCTTCACCTAACCCGATTCCTTCTCGCCTTAGGCATGCGAGAAAGTTACAAGGAATTTCACAGAAAGAACTCGGTAAACGGATTGGTTTGGATGAGAGTTCCGCTAGTAGCCGAATGAACCACTATGAGAAAGGCAGACATGTGCCTGATATTCAGACCCTAAAAAAAATAGCAGATGAACTAAAGGTTCCCCTTGCTTACTTTTTTTGTGAGTCAGAACTTTCAGCAGAACTTAGTTGCTTAATTGCTAATTTGAGTGACGAGGAAAAAGTAAAATTGTTAAATTCATTAAAAAAGAAGCAGCTTTAGTTCTTGGCTAGAGCTATATTGATGGACCCCTTCAGTAGGTTTCGAAGTGTTCGAAATTTCAAATAAATTCTAAAAAATTCTTTTGTTAGTTGTAAGGCCTGAGCTTATTTATCCATTTTTTCTGTAGTGAATTTTTACCGAAAAAATCCAAATCTTAGAAGATATCGGAATTCATGGAGGGAACAGCAATAGGTTTATCGTAAAGCGATCGATTATTCATGAACCTACCAGAGCTACTCCAATAAATGTATTTAAATCTAATTTAAGCTTTTAAAATCCATTCATTTCCGCTTTGGTTTCAAAGGGCTCTAAACAATGCAAAATTACGACAACATTGCTCATTGAGTTACAACCTTGTACTATTTCGACACGCTAATGTAACTTTTATAGAGTGCAGAATACTCATATGACTGAGCAAATAATGACCGTCAAGGATGTCGCGTCGTATCTCAAGCTCAACGAGCGAACAGTTTACCGTATGGCAACGTCATCGAAGATACCAGCTTTTAAAGTTGGTACATCTTGGCGCTTCAAGCGCGAAGACATCGAATCGTGGATAGAAGAACAAAGGAATGATAAACAATAATGGAAATTAAGAACGGTATTAAATAGCAAAACCAGGCGGCCACGTTTGACAGCGAACTAAATAACACAACTTTTCTTGGCACAGTCATTCTGTTCTAACAAGTTTTTTGTCGGTACAGTTTTAATCCGCTGATTCACGAGTTAAAGCAGCAATACTCATTTTTGCTGAGTTCGTTTCGCTAGGTTTAAAAATTTTATTGTTCTTGTACCCGAAGTTCGCCAGCAATGTTTTGATACCAAAATGAATATCTGGAATAGCTTTTCAAAAATATCGCCAGAAATTCTGGCAGCGAATTGTAGAAGCAGGATACAGAGTAAAAGTGAGGAAAAACAGTGAAGAAGGTCATCCAGGAAATGGATAGTAAAAGCATGGACATCGTCGCCGAAAACATCGGCAAACTCAAAGAGCTTTTTCCTGATGCGATTGTAGAAGGCAAAGTAGACTTCGAAGCATTAAAGGGATTGCTCGGCAACTATGTTGAAAGCCGCGAGGAGCGTTATAGCTTCACTTGGAATGGCAAAAGCAAAGCCCGAATGTTAGCACAGAGTTCAAGCACAGCTACACTGCGGCCCTGCAAAGAAGAATCTGTTGATTGGGACACTACCAAAAACCTCCTAATCGAAGGCGATAACTTAGAAGTGCTCAAGCTTTTACAGAAGAGTTACCATAAAAAAGTCAAAATGATCTATATCGACCCTCCATATAATACGGGTAAAGACTTTGTTTATAAGGATAATTTTAAGGACAATATTGCCAACTACAAAGAGATTACTGGTCAAGTCGATGGAGAGGGGCGAAATCTATCCAGTAACCCAGAAACCAACGGCCGATTTCATACGGATTGGCTAAATATGATGTACCCACGCCTTAAGCTCGCAAGAAACTTATTGCAAGACGATGGTGTGGTGATGGTTAGTATAGATGATGCTGAGTTTGCAAATTTAAAAGAGCTCTGCTGTGAAATATTTGGAGAAGAGAATTTTGTTGCCACCCTAATATGGGAAAAAGGGCGAAAAAATGATGCAAAGTTAATTTCTGTCGGCCACGAATATATTCTTGTCTTTGCGAAGAAAAAGTCCTTCTTGCAGCAGAGAAACGTAAGATGGAGAGAGACGAAGCCAGGCGCAAAAGAGATTCTTGACGAATATTTGCGGCTTAGGAAGCTTTTTAAGGATGATAATTTAGCTGTAGAGAAAGGGATTAGGGAGTTCTACGCATCGCTTCCTGCAAAACACCCTTCAAAAAAACACGTCCGGTATAATAAGGTCGATGATAATGGGGTTTGGAGAGACGACAACATGTCTTGGCCTGGCGGTGGAGGGCCAACATATGACGTAATTCATCCGGACACTGGTATTGCTTGTGCGGTTCCTGAGGGCGGATGGCGTTACGGAACAATTGAAAAAATGGAGGAAATGATTCGAATAGGCAAAGTTGTATTTAGGGACGATCATACCGAACCACCGATTCGTAAAACCTATCTTGTAGAAGTCGATAATGTTGATACTCAAGATGATGAGGACGCAGTTGACGATGATAACGAAGACTTGCCTATTCAAGTAGCTGGAAGCTATTTCTACAGGAGTGCGTTGCAAGCCAGTAATGAATTAGTTCAACTCTTTGGTAAGAAAGTATTCAATAATCCAAAAGATAGAGAAGTTCTTGCGCGATGGATTGGTTACGTTGGAACCAAAGATGACGATATTGTTATCGATTTCTTTGCAGGCTCAGGCACTACAGGTCACGCAGTGTTGGACCTTAATTTATCCAATGACTCTTCAATTCGCTATATTTTAGTCCAGTTACCAGAAACTATTCTTCCTAAGTCGAAGGGAGCTAAGCCTGCAATATCTTTCCTAAAAGACCTCGGCCGCCCATGTGTTGTTTCAGAGTTAACCAAGGAACGTTTGAGAAGAGTTGCTAACAACATAAGAGAACAAAATCCAAGTTATAGAGGTGATCTAGGCTTTAAGGTATTCAAACTCGATTCTACCAATATCAAACCGTGGGAATTGGATTTTGATTTCACAGAGCGGGATTTAGAAGATCAGATATCAAATATCAAAAACGGGCGCGAAGAAGTGGACGTGCTCTACGAGATACTTTTGAAATACGGTCTGGACTTAACATTACCAGTCACCGAACATCTCATTGAAGGGAAAAGAGTTTTTAATATAGGCAAGGGAGAGCTTATTGTATGCCTTTCTGACGATATCACTCTCGATGCGGTGATAGGTATCGCTAATCTTAAAGATGAACTGAATCCTAAAGTCATGCGTGTAGTATTTAAAGATGCTGGATTTGAAGACGATGTGGTGAAAACAAACGCATTACAGATTCTTAAGCAGGCAGGAATTAAAGAAGTAAGGAGTTTGTAGTATGGGCATGGAAATTCAATTCGATGATGATCTCGATTATCAGCTTCAAGCGATTGATTCGGTAACTGGTGTGTTTGCAGGACAAGAAATCTGCAAGACTAATTTTACTGTTGCTCCGCTGCAATCCTGGGAGCAAGGAACACTATTTAACGATACTAAGAGTGATAACTTGGGTATAGGTAATGACTTACGACTGATGGATGAAGATATCCATGCCAATATCCGTAAAATACAGTTAAAAAACGGCCTTGCTCCGTCAGAATCTTTTGACTCCAAAGATGGTATTCACTTAACGGTGGAAATGGAAACTGGAACGGGGAAAACTTACGTTTATCTTCGTACAATTTTCGAAATGAACAGGCTCTATGGCTTTACCAAATTTATTATAGTTGTGCCGTCGATAGCTATTAAAGAGGGGGTGCAGAAGTCCTTAGATATCACGTCTTCTCATTTTAAAAAGCTGTTCGAAAACGTGACATTTGACTACTTTACTTACGATTCAAGTAAACTTTCAGAAGTGCGCAATTTTGCAATAAGCCCTGATATTCAAATTATGGTGATTAATATCGATGCTTTCCGGAAAAGCTTTGCAGATCCTGAAAAAGAAAGCAAAGCCAACATCATCCACCGTGCACACGATCGCATGACAGGCGCTAAGCCGATTGAATTCATTCAGCAAACAAATCCAGTTGTAATTGTCGATGAGCCACAGAGCGTTGATACCACGGACAAGAGTAAAGAAGCAATAGGCTATCTTAACCCCATGTGCACTTTACGTTATTCTGCAACGCACGTTGAAAAGCATCACATGCTTTACAAGCTTGACTCAGTCGACGCTTATGCCCAGAGGTTGGTTAAGCAAATCGAAGTCGCAGGCATTGAAATGAAAGATGCCCACAACAAGGCATATATCAAACTAATCAGCGTCAAAAATGAGAACAGTCAAAATGTCGCAAAAATTGAAATCGATGCGCGCTTAAAGAATGGCAACATCAAACGTAAGACCGTTAAGGTAAAAAGTGGGGCTGATTTACTTGATGCCAAATATAGCGGAGGCCGCGATGTGTATGACGGCTACATTATTGATGACGTTTATTATGAAGAGGGAAATGAATATATTAGCTTTACTAGTAAGCCAGATATTCTGAAACTGGGCCAAGCACTTGGCGAAGTTGATCCAGATGAGTTTAAACGCCTACAGATTCGTAAAACCATAGAAGAGCATCTCGACAAGGAATTACGTCTGCGTCCCCAAGGCATTAAAGTGCTGAGCTTATTCTTTATTGACAAGGTTGCAAATTACCGCAAGTACGACAAGAAAGGAAAACCGCAACTAGGCAAATTTGCTCTAATGTTTGAAGAAGAATATGAACGCGCTATTCGTAAGCCGAAGTATAGTCGGTTATTTGAGGGAATTGATTTGGATGCAGCCTTGGAAGGTGTGCATAACGGCTATTTCTCTGTTGATAAGAAGAAAGATAGTTCAGGCAACGAGATGGTGAAAGATTCATCAGGTAAAACTGCCGCAGATGAAAGTGCCTATAACTTGATTATGAAAGATAAAGAGAAATTACTTAGCTTCGACTCGAAGCTTAAATTTATTTTCTCTCACTCGGCATTAAAAGAAGGATGGGATAATCCCAACGTATTCCAGATATGCACATTGAACGAAACTAGTTCAGTGATTAAAAAGCGTCAAGAGATTGGTCGCGGTTTGCGAATCTGTGTTAATCAAAAAGGCGAAAGAGTACATGGTTTTGAGGTAAATACCTTAACCGTTATGGCAAATGAATCTTATGAGCAGTTTGCAGAGGACTTACAGAAAGAAATTGAAAAAGAGGAAGGCATTAAGTTTGGTGTCGTAGAGAAACACTTGTTTGCTAATATAGTTGTTCCAGTAGACGAACAGAATTGTGAATATTTAGGTACAGAGGCTTCGACACAGCTTTGGAAACACTTACACAAAGAAGGCTATATCGACAGTAAAGGTAAGATTCAGGATGGCCTCAAAATTTCATTAAAGAATGGTAGCCTGCTTTTACCTGAAGAGTTTCAATCCCATGACGAAAAAATTATTTCAGTGTTGAAGAAGGTTTCAGGCAGTCTGAATATTAGAAATCGTGATGATAAAACTAACTTGTCCCTAAACAAAGCGGTATACCTTAGCCCCGATTTTCAGGCGCTATGGGACCGTATTAAATACAAAACTACGTTTCGCGTAGACTTCGACGTCAACACATTAATTGATAAGTGCGCCGAGGACATCAAGATCAATTTGCAGGTAGGCAAGGCACGTTTCACTTACCGCAAAGCGAAAACTGAAATTGATCGGGGGGGAGTAAATACCAAACAGGTTCAGCAAACAACCAGCGTTTATGAACCTCGAGCGTTTGAATTGCCAGATCTCATCACTTATTTGCAAAACGAAACTAACCTGATGCGCCGCACTATTGTAGCCATAATTAATAAGAGTGGTCGACTGGATTCCTTCAAGAACAATCCTCAAAAATTTATCGAGCAGGCCGCCAATATTATAAAAAGTCAGATGCGCTTGTTCATTGTCGAAGGTATCAAATATCAAAAAATAGGTAACGACGAGTTTTACGCTCAGGAGCTATTTCAACAGCATGAGTTGTTTGGCTACCTGAAAGACAACTTGGTTAAAGCCGAAAAATCAGTTTTTGACTATGTGATTTACGATTCAGATACCGAGTATGAATTTGCCTCAGCTTTCGAAGATAACGAGGATATTAAGCTATATACTAAACTTCCTGACTGGTTCAAAATCGATACTCCGTTAGGTGGTTATAATCCGGACTGGGCGGTACTAATTGAAAAGGATGGAGTAGACAAACTCTATTTTGTTGTGGAAACAAAGAGTACTCTGCTTTCAGCAAAACGTCGTCCAGAGGAAAACGCTAAAATAAAATGTGGTCACGCGCACTTTGAAGCTCTCGGTGATAATGTGAAATTTACAGTTTCAGATTCTATGGACGATTTTTCAAGCCAGTATGTTTGATTAAATAGCGCTCTTTTAATATTACTAATAATCTGAAAAGGAAGTCAGCATGAAACTTATATTAGACCTAGAAAATTGTTATGGAATTAATAAACTGGTGAAGGAATTAGACTTCACCAGGGATGGTGATGTTGGCGGCGTTTGTTCATTGTACGCACCCAATGGGACATTAAAAACATCACTGGCTAAGGCGTTGAAGGATATTGAAGAGTCCAAGGTTTCAAAGGACATTATCTTTCCTGAACGAGAAACAAAGCGACTTGTTAGCTTAGATGACCAACCTCTCGATACTAATCACATAATGGTTATTAATTCATACGACGAAAGTTATAGTTCTAAGCAAGTCTCCACTCTATTAGTAAACGAAGTCTTAAAACGTGACTATGACGAAGCTTTAAAAGAAGTCGATGATAAAAGAGCTCTATTAATAAAGGATTTGGCGAAGGTATCTGGAAAGCAGAATAAAGCTATTCCAGAACTTATCAGTGAAGCATTTGATCGTCCCGAAAAAGAATTCCTAGACCTTTTGACAGAGCTAAAGCATCAATGTACACAAGACTACTCTAGTCTCGCTGATTTTAAGTACGGCGACCTTTTCAATCCTAAGGTCTTGGATCTTGCCGCTAAAGACAGCTTTGATCAGGAGTTGACTGAATATGTTGTAACCTACGAAAAGCTAATTAACGAATCAACTGTTTTATCAAGGAATTTTAATCACCAGAAAGCTGGGACAGTTTCAAAAAGTCTCTCACATACCGGCTTTTTTGATGCATCTCATAGCGTAAATATTTCAATTAATGGTCAGAAGCAAGAAGTAACATCAAATGACCGATTAAATGAAATTTTACAGGAAGAACAAAATAAGATTTTTCAGAACCCAGAGCTAAAAGAAAAGTTCAGTAAGGTTGATAAAAAGCTATCAACAAAGGAGACTCAGGCATTTCGAGATTTTATTTCTGAACACCAAGAATTGTTGCCAGAGTATAAGGATGTAAAAAGTTTTAAGAAAAAGCTGTTCACTGGCTACCTCCAGTCATGTCATTCAAGTTGGGAAAGTCTTGTATCGACCTACAAGTCAAACCAAGAACGAGTTAAATACATTATCGATCAAGCGAAGCAACAGGAAACTATATGGAAGGGCGTTGTAGACATTTTCAATAAACGATTTTCTGTCCCATTTAAGCTTAGGGTAGATAATCAGGATGACGTCATTCTTAACGATGCTGCCCCATCTATTGAATTTGACTTTGATGATGGACGCGGAGAGATAAAGAAGGTTGAACACCATACTTTGCTAGACACGCTTAGCCAAGGCGAGAAACGCGCACTTTATATTCTAAATGTTTTATTTGAAATTGAGGCCAAAAAAAGCGCGGGCGCACCGGTGTTGATTGTGATAGACGATATTGCCGACTCTTTTGATTATAAAAATAAGTACGCTATTGTTGAGTATCTTCGTGACATCGCGCAAGTATCACATTTTTATCTTTTAATTCTTACACATAACTTCGATTTTCACAGAATTATAGGTGGCCGAATCATTGGAAGTAGAAGCGATGACGCACGCCGGAGACGAGTGTTGGCAACTAAAACGTCGACTGAAATAAAGCTTAATTCAGAAAAGTATCAAAATGATGTTTTCGTAGCTTGGAAAAGAGGTTTTCATCAAAATGAATCTTATATGCTTGCCAGCATTCCGTTTGTAAGAAACCTTGCTGAATATTGCGGGCATAAAACTCATTACTTAACACTTACATCATTGCTTCATCTAAAGACGAATAGTCAAAATATAACTGTCCAAAATCTGCAAGAGATATATCGTGTCGTACTTGTTGATAAGCCTGATTTAATTCTACCTGACCCCACAGTTCGTGTGATTGACAAGATAGTCCAAAAGGCCGACGAATTATCAAATATAGCTCTTGAGTCTCCAGAACTTGAGTCCAAAGTTATCGTTGCAATGGCTATCCGATTGAAAGCAGAAGAATTCATGATTGCACAGATTAATGATCAAGAATTCGTTGACGGTATAGAATCAAATCAAACGCGAGAGCTGTTTGATAAGTATATTGAAATATATTCTGAACAAGAAGAAAAAATACTCTTACTAGATCAGGTAAATCTAATGACCCCTGAGAACATACATTTGAATTCATTTATGTATGAACCGATTCTCGATATGTCAGCTCACCGTCTTTACAGCTTATATAACGAGGTGAAGCAACTCGGAAATTAATTGTAACGCCTTGAGCCAGAGGCCTGCTGCAAGATGGTAGAGCTTGACTGTGAAGTGGTGACAAAAATACTTAAATGTCACTACTTATAGAAGTCTTCTATGGACAATTTAGGAACCCATGTCTTGTTAGGAATGCTGGCCCTAGAAGATTGTCACTAGTATTTAATGTTACGGATATGTGGGCACCTGTGGTTTCCTTATGGCAGCTGAAGAGTATGTGCGTAATACTCAGGGTGGTGCGCTAATGCGCCCAGAAAACTCAAAGCACTTCCACAACCAAATGTTTAATGCCTATGACTTCGATCAGCATATGCTGCGAATTGGGGCTATGAACCTAATGTTGCATGGAGTGGAGCATCCAGTTGTTGAATATCGCGACAGCTTAAGCGATCAGGGTGACCAAAACATCAAAGACAAATTCACACTCATTTTGGCAAACCCACCATTTAAAGGCAGCGTGTCGTACGATGACTTAGCGCCAGACTTACTTACCGCTTTGGGTAAAACACCGAAGAAAGCTACAGCGAAAACAGAAACCGACGAAGAAGGTAACAAGAAAAAGAAAAAAGGCCCTTCCGAAAAAACAGAGCTACTTTTTCTAGCACTTATTCTTCGAATGCTTCAACCAGGTGGCCGTGCTGCGGTAGTAGTGCCTGACGGTGTGTTATTTGGCTCTACTAAGTCTCATAAAGAAATTCGTAAAACACTAGTTGAAGAACACAAACTTGAAGCAGTGGTGTCACTGCCTTCTGGGGTGTTCAAACCCTACGCGGGTGTGTCAACGGCTATTCTGTTTTTCACTAAAACCAATGATGGCGGCACCGATAATGTTTGGTTTTACGACATGCAGGCTGATGGTTTTTCTCTCGATGATAAACGTACGCCGCTTATCAAAGAACAAGCCTTAACAACCGAAGCTGATGCTATAGATTATAAAGCGGCTGAAGGTGAAAGCCTTGAGAAGGGCCAGGCACCTTCGGAGCTTGAGAACCATAAACTCAATAACATTCCAGATGTGCTGTTTCGTTGGCAGCATTTACAGAATGAAACTGGTCGTGAGAGTACAGAGCAGAGCTTTTTCGTACCGATATCTGATATTCAGTCAAATGACTATGATCTTTCCATTAATCGTTACAAAGAAGTGGTTTACGAAGAGGTTGAATATGAATCACCTCAGATCATTTTAGGAAGAATTAAGACTCTTCAGGCAGAAATGGAAAAAGGCATTGCTGATTTGGAGGCAATGTTTTGAGTTTCCGAGTGTATGCGTTGGATGAACTGGTTGATGTGAAGGGTGGAGGAACTCCATCCAAAAAGATTTCTAGTTACTGGAAAGGAAATATTCCTTGGGCAACTGTCAAAGACTTAAAGTCGAGAGAAATAAATCAGACAGAAGACTATATTTCTAGCGAAGGCGTTGTTCATTCTGCAACGAATATTATTCCCAGTGGAACGATAATTGTTCCGACGCGCATGGCTCTAGGAAAAGTGGCAATTGCGGGACTTGATTTAGCCATAAATCAGGATTTGAAGGCACTCATAATAAAGTCACCGCAAAGAGTGGATAAGAACTATTTGGCGAGGTTTTTAGAATCTCAAGCCCATAATATCGTTAAAAAGGGGAAAGGCGCTACGGTCAAAGGTATCACCTTGGACGTTTTGAAAACCCTAGAAGTACCACTTCCACCACTGCCCGTTCAAAAGCAAATAGCGGCGGTACTCGAAAAAGCAGATAACTTACGCCAACAAAGCAAGAAGATGGAGCAAGAACTAGGGGATCTTGAAGAGTCTATTTTTATTGAAGTTCACTCAAATGCTGCTAAACAAAACCATCAATTCAAAGATATAGTTCTGAAAACTAAGCATTCTTTTGTAAATGGCCCATTTGGGAGCGATTTACTTTCATCTGAGCTAACGACTTCTGGTGTTCCGGTTATTTACATTCGCGACATAGCAAAAGGGGAGTTTATTCGAAAAAAAGAGGTTTTTGTTACAAATGATAAAGCGTTAAGTTTATCTGCGTGCTCTGTAACTTCTACCGATGTGTTAGTTGCAAAAGTTGGCGATCCGCCAGGAACTGCTGCTATTTATCCACCATCAATGCCTGATGGTATCGTTACACAGGATGTAATTCGAATGAAGTGTGATAAGAATGTGGTGCTCCCAGAGTATCTAGTTGCTTATTTGAACAGTGATATAGGTAGACATAGCCTCAAAATTATTACTGTTCAGGCGACGAGGTCTAGAATTGGTCTTGGAGATTTTAAAAAACTCGAAATATGCCTCCCTGATATCGATAGGCAAATAATGATTGTGAGCAAGTTACAGAAAATACGAGAGCTTGTTTTGCAATCTAGAAAGAGAACAGACGAGTTTTGTAGAAATTTTAAATCTCTGATGCAACGCGCTTTCAAAGGCGAACTTGACTTAAAAGATGTGGCATAAGGATGTAATAGCAAGGAACGCTGATGTCGAATTTCGAATTTTTAAAAGAGTGGCCCCAACTTCACGAAAATGCGATTATTGCTGAACAGCAAGTAACCGCTGAGCCGCGTTCCAGCTGCTTCTACAGCCGTTATACGCTGGAGCGCACTGTGAAGTGGATGTTCGAGTTCGATGGTTGGTTGCAGGAACCAAAGTACGATAACTCTCTCAACACTCTTATCAATGAGCCCGAGTTCAAACGCAGTCTGGGCAGTAACGTTTTTCCCAAAATAAAAGCAGTCCAGCGTGCAGGGAATAATGCTGTACATAGCGAGCGTAAAGTTAGCGTCGCAGAAAGCATTCAAACCTTAAAAGAGTTGCATCACTTTCTGTATTGGTTTTACCGTACATATACCTCAAACAAGCCGCCTACCGACCAGCTTTTTGATACAGCGAAAATCCCAAATACTGTTCAGGTAGATGCAAACCTGGTGATGAACAGTGCTAAGCAGCTTAAAGCTTTGCAAAAGCAACTGTCTGAACGTGATGAGAAGCACAAAGAGCGTCAAGAACAATTACTGGCTGAAAATGAAGCGTTAAAAAAAGAGCTGGACGCTCATAAAGCTAAAATTGCCGAAGACAAGAAGCAAAACCAGCAAGTTAAAGATAGCCACAACTATAACGAAGCTGAAACCCGTAAGTTTATTATCGACCAATACCTGAAAGAAGCAGGCTGGGGTGTCACAAAGCCCAACACCGTGGAATTTAAAGTATTAGGAATGCCCAACAATAAAGGGGTTGGGTACGTTGATAATGTGCTATGGGGTAGTGATGGGAAGCCATTAGCGGTTGTTGAGTCAAAACGTACCACTGTCGATGCTACGCAGGGCAGACAACAAGCGGTACTCTATGCCGATTGTTTAGAAAAAGCATACGGCCAACGCCCACTCATTTACTACACCAACGGTTACGAAATTCATTTTTGGGACGACACACAACAGCCACCCAGAGCTGTTCAAGGGTTTCACAACCGCGATGAAATGCAGCGTATCATTGATAGGCGGGCACTTAGGGTTCCACTTCCAGATGTTGCTATTAATTCCGACATTGCAGGTAAAGATCGACCGTATCAAACTCTCGCAATCCAAAGTGTGTGCGAACGCTTCACGTTAAACCAGCGCAGGTCGCTGCTGGTAATGGCAACAGGTACAGGTAAAACACGAACAACTATCGCGTTAGTGGATGTGTTAATGCGTGCAGGTTGGGTGAAAAATGTCTTATTTTTGGCTGACCGAAATGCACTGGTAAATCAAGCCAAGAAAGAGTTCTCTAAACTCTTGCCCAAAACATCGCCTGAAATACTTACATCTGCCACCGATACACCACGTGGAAGGCTTTATTTATCAACCTATAATACGATGATGAACTTGTTGAGTGTTGATGCCCGAGACCGTTTGTTTGGTATCGGTCATTTTGACCTGGTTATCGTAGATGAAGCTCACCGTAGTATTTATAAGAAGTACCGATATATTTTCGAATACTTCGATGCGTTGTTACTTGGCTTAACCGCAACACCTAAGTCTGATATTGATAAAAACACTTACGACATTTTTGATCAGCCTGACGGCGATCCCACTTATGCTTATGAACTTGAAGAGGCAATTGCTGATAAAAAGCTAGTGCCGCCAAAAGATGTTGCTGTCGATTTGGGTTTTATTCGTGAAGGTATTAAATACAGCGATCTAAGCAAAGATGAGAAAGAAGAGTGGGAAAGTAAAGAAGAGCTTGTTGAGCGTGATGAAGTTCTGCCAAGTGAAGTAAACAAGTTCTTATTTAACAAACCTACAGTGGATAAAGCACTAGAGGTGTTATTTGAGCGAGGCATACGAGTAGCTGGAGGTGAGCGGTTAGGTAAAACTATTATTTTTGCCGCCAACAATAAACACGCAGAATTTGTTGTAGACCGTATTAATGCAAACTACCCCAAATATAAAGGGAAGCTTGCCAGAGTTATCACCTATAAAGAGAAATATGCCGACTCACTTATAGAAGAATTCAAAGGCGAGAAGAAGCCAGCCGATCCCAATTGCCCACTTTCTATTGCGGTCTCTGTAGACATGCTAGATACAGGTGTTGACCTGCCTGAAGTCGTCAATTTGATGTTCTTCAAAGTAATAAAATCCAAAGTGAAGTTTCTTCAAATGCTAGGGCGGGGAACAAGGCTTTGTGATGACTTGTTTGGGCCAAGCGATGATAAGGTTTTCTTTAAAGTTTTCGACTGTTGCAAAAACTTTGAGTATTTCGAAATGCAGCCCGAGGGCGCAAAAGATTCAGGCAGTAAAACCCTTTCACAAGCCATTTTTGAAAAGCGCCTAATTCTGTCACAACATTTGAAAAGCAATGAACAGTTCGGCACTGACGGAGCTGAATTACAACGTTCACTAGTACAGAATTTACAAAACCGCGTAGCGGGTATGAATCTGGACAACTTCATCGTTCGACCTCGACGAAAGGTAGTTGAGAAGTACCCGAAGCCAGAGACCTGGCAGCACTTGACAGATGAAAATGTGGGCGAGATTCAAAAGCATATTTCTGACTTACCCACTGAAGCGGAACCAATAGAGCCGCGAGAGAAAGACGAAGAGTTAGCGCTGCGTTTCGACCACATGTTACTTACTATGCAATTAGCAATGGTTGAGAAAACAGGTATCAGCGACTATTACCGCGACAAACTAGTGAATATTGCAGCGAAGCTTGAAAGCAAGACTAATGTTCCTGCTATAGCCGAAGAAGTGGAATGGCTTGAGTTTATTCAGTCTGCCAATTTCTGGGCTGATCTTACGCTAGATGAATTGGAACAGACGAGAAAACGCCTTCGACTGCTCATGCGCTTTATGGATAAGGAAGGCACAGGCTACGTTTACACTAACTTCCAAGACGAGCTTTTAGGTGTAAATGAGAATGAAGGCATCTATGTTCCAAGCAGTGGCAACGAACTTCAGCTATATAGAAAGCGCGTTGAGTCTTTTATCAAAGAAAACCAAGATAACCTGACCATCGCTAGACTTCGCAAAAACTTGCCTATCACGCGTTTAGATTTAGACGAATTAGACAGTAAGTTGATGGAAGTAAGTGGTATCGGAGACCTCACACGATATCAGGAAACCATTCACCCAGACAAAAGTCTTGGTGTATTCATTCGTGAGCTAGTTGGAATGGACAGAGGCGCAGCAAAAGAAGCTTTCGCAGACTACTTGGATGAGGCGAAGTTTAATGCCCAGCAACTGCGGTTTATCAACACAATCATCGATTATCTAACGCAAAACGGCGTGATGAGTGCTAAACAGTTAGCACAACCGCCTTTTAGTGACATTCACTATGAGGGGATAACAGGCGTTTTTTCTTTGGAAGAAGCGATTCGTATTAGGGACACCCTTAAAGGGATTGAGAGCAGGGCAGTAGGGGAATGATCAGTGAAAGTTCTTTAAACTGAAGTTTGTAGGTTTCAATGTTTATTCCAGCCTAGATTCGAAACGAGGCTAGTTAAGTCTTTAAATTTTTTACAAAACTAAATTTCTTATATTAAAAGGTATATCAAATGGAATTTTCATATAGAGAGGTGACTTGGACGCTTTCACTCTTACTTTCTGTTATCGCGCTTTCATTTTCAATATTCAATTTTCAACGCACAAATAAAATACAAAATAAGACACGAAACAGTGAAGTAATAGAGCAGTTAAATGATCTCATATTAAAACAACAACAAATATTACTAAAAGCTGCATTGCTACAACATGTTTATATGCTAAAAAAAGAAGAGTATTCAGCCGAATCTATTGCGGAATTAAACGAAGTTATATCGGTTATCGAGTCGGAAAAAATGCGATGGGATAAGGTAGTATCAGACGTTTACAGTAATAATATAGAACTTTCTGATGGCGAAGTATTCGATATTTCAAGGCGAGCTATGGAAGCAAATTTGAATGCGGAGCGACTGAGATTTGTTGTAGAACAGAAAGAGTTGAACCTCGATCCTAAGAGTATCTACAGTCGAGTAGACACTTATGTTACGAAAAATACCAACGTATCCATCTTTTTTGACCTATCAGATTTGAATTTAGAGAGTACAGAGTTGAAAATTAGATTGTGTGACGATTTCAAGGAATTCTTAACAGGTATTTGGTTTTCATATTTGAAACCACTTAAAGTTCCAGCGGGTAGTTTTGGAGAGAAGTGGATATTGAAAGATATAACGCAAAATTTAGAGATAACTTCAAAAAAATTTAAGGATATAGCATCCGCTGGAATAACGAGTAGAACTAAATTGAAATTGATAAAAATTACAAAAAAAGAAAAGTGATGACTAATAGTGACAAAAATATCGACTTAAAATTGTACAGGAATTCATCTCGCACTCATGAGAACTTTCCAAATTGAATGAATAGTTTTGAGTTAGATCTCGAAACAATCGCTCTAATTCCCTCAGAGCGATTGTACTTAAAGCAGAGTACATAAATAAATTCTAAGGGTGCTCAACCATCACTTCGTAAACTGCCAACCCGCGGACTTCCTAGACTCCGCAACGTGATTGGATGCCATCAAGGGTCTCCGGCTGCTTACCTTGTTGTATTTGCAGTGAAGAGCCAATGCTAGGTTCATTGGTTGATATCTCAGCACGAGTGCGCTGCTTGAGATATCTGATGATCGGCAGAGCAAAAAAATGGAAAAAAGCAGGCATTTCGATGCCTGCTTTTTCTTTTGTCTAAGAAATTTCCCTATGGCAAGCCTAGGTATATTTAGGACTAACTAGGGATATCAACATGAAGATCACTAAAGAAATAGCTTTTAACACACTTATTAAATTATCAAGAAATAGCATGACACTCGGATATATATTCCTTGCGTTTGCACTATTTCCATTCTGGCATGAGATAGTCTCTGTACTGCTCGATTGGAAACCTGCTGCTGAAGCTAACTTTGAGTTGAATGAGTATTTTTACTACAACTGTGTGTGTATAGCTGCGTCGCTATTTTTCGCTTTGTCGGCAGGCATTGTTCTGCGGTTTATGGCAGACGAATAAAGCGATCTTACTGACGGGCATTCTATGTCCGTTTTCTTATTCTCAGAAAATTCTCATCAGCCGTTCTTAGTTACTTATGCAAGTCATAAGAAACTTAGGAGGACAAATGACTAAGCAACAACAAATCGTCATCATGGCATTAGACATGATTACTAAATTTTTGATGAGTATCGGAGACGTAATTTTTGTTATTTGGATATTTCAGATGCTCACTGGGTTTGAGGCGCATAGCTCATACCCATTCGTTGGACTTAAGGGGGCTATGTATATATTGCTAATATATCTGATAGCTCTTGCAATCTATCTACAAGAAATGAGGCTTCGTAAGAAATTTCAAAAGTAATTATTGAGAGCACCGAATGGTGCTCTTTTTCTATTGCTACCGATAAAAAGTCTGCTCGATTGGGGCTATAAACTTAGTTCTAAAGATAATTCTTTCACGAAGCAAAGCGGCGTCATGTTGGGTCAATAACGGCCGTTTCGTTTTTCTATCAATGCGATTAGGAAGCTCTTCTAATAGTTGCTCATAGAAGCGCTGAGTATCAGCATTGATTCGTTCCGAGCAAGTGATGATAAACGCCTTATCATACAGCGGGCTATCATTGATCAGTGAATCTTTTAATTTAATCAGTGTTGTCTCGTGCTGTGCCTTTCGTTTAAAGGAAGCCTCAAGCTCCACAGCAGCGACTTCTCCCGTCGGCAGTAACACCAAGCCATCCACATTTTTTATCGTTGCAGATGGATACAGTCTTTTGAATTCCATTTCTGTTAAAAACGAAGTCCAAAGTGGCTTGGCTAAACCTTCTGAGGTTTTGTTATTAATTCCCTCGTTCAGAACAAAACTCAAAACAGCGTCGTGCATTATCGCATTTTGGTCTATTTGTGTAATAGGCTCTTTAGCCGAGCGAAATGGCACATCAAGACGCATCATTTCAGATGCAAACTGAGCACCTTTGTTAGTTAAAACATAAATTCGTCTGTCCGCAGCGCGTTCTGTTTGGACTAACGCAAGGTATCCTTGAGAAACAAGCTTACCTAAAAATTCTAGCGCTTTGGCCCTTTTTACTCCCCAAGTCTGCTCACAGACTAGCGCTGATATAAATCCGAATCGAGCTGTATTTATTAGTGCAAAACGTGTTTTATTGCGACTGCGTTGAATATTACTTGGCGCAAGTCGATATTGCATATCAATATTGAAGTAGATTTCGTATCGTTCAAGAATACTTTTAGTAATACGACTTTCAGACATGATTTCTCCCTTAAATCTAAAAATAGTCATTAGAAAAAAGGCTCAAAGGGCGAGAAATATTGAAGTAGAAGATCTCTTTGTTGGTTTTTATGTCGGGATATAATGACTGCTTGCTCGCCCTTATTAATCTCCCAATAAAAAACTGGTGTTAAGGATTGCGCTCACAACCTTCGTTGTGAGCTAACACGCTTATAGTGCACGTCACTGCTAATGTTGACGTTCGTCAACGCAGTGACTCTACGCCGCAATTGCGGCTAGCTCTAACGCTAATGGCGCATGTTCTTGTGCTGCGCACTACCCCCCGTTTTGCACGTTCACGTCAATGTATTTCATACATACGGGTTCACTGCATCCGCTTCGCTCTGAGCAAAAGTTTGATTCATAGCGCTGTCGCACCATTTATCAAATTTTTTCTGAAGAAAAAACAAAACAGGGGGTAGTTCGCAGCTTCGAACATGCGCCTGCTACGTAATCAAATGTGCTTCGCAATTGTCTTTCTACGCGAACTGTTACGTTGTTTCACAACGAGTTTTTTACAGACGAATTTGTAATTCGCTGTGATGCTTACGCTTCGCTTTCAGAACGTCAGTTTGAGCTAAAAGCATAATTTACGTTTTTTTGTGTACAACGTTTGTTAGACAATACATTCGCTCAAACGAAGTGTGTATTCCGCAAAAGTAAGACGTCGCTTTTGCTCCAATTCGTTTGAATTTCTAGTTGTCGCGACGACGCTTTTTGTGCTGTAAAAGCAAAATAAGGTGAAAAAATAAAAGAGAAGATAAGAGGATTTAAGAAGTTAAGCTGCAATATCATTGTTGCTGAACGTTGCAGTCAATGAAATTGAAAATGCCACATTTTTCATTAACTTTCAATAGACCAGTTAATATTTGAAAGTGAGGAAAAAGTGATGTCATTACTGAGTTTGAAATTATT
Source organism: Cytophagaceae bacterium (assembly GCA_002710685.1). Taxonomy (GTDB): domain Bacteria; phylum Bacteroidota; class Bacteroidia; order Flavobacteriales; family Flavobacteriaceae; genus Leeuwenhoekiella. The sequence goes on from PALD01000024.1 coordinate 32,716, forward strand.
CGGACACTGCGCTGACGACGGTGAGGAGGCTATTGCTTCTGATTTTACTGATGAAAACCAGATGGAAATGTGTGGGGTAAATGAAGCCACCGGATTACCTTTGGTTCCAAGCTGTTTAAAAGGCTGTTCTGGTACTATTGATGTCGAAGGAAATCCCAGAGGAACAGATTTGTCAGACTTCTGTGATTTGAGTCCTTCATATGATGACTGTTCTATCGATAATACGTTGAACTGCGGTATGGATATTCACTCGGATATCGATTGGATATGCGACAGCTCATCAATGGATAGTGGTATTGATGATTTTGGCTGTAGCGACTTGTCTGGAATTGATAGCGATTGGTAGATGAGTGCATTTCAGACTGGTTTATTAGTGTTGTTATTTATCGTAGCTTTGGCTATCTGGCTACTACCCGCTATCGAACGGTTGATAGAGAAATATATTAAGACTGACAGGTAGTCAGCGCTCCTTATGTCCTCAAAATTTTGCCCGCAAAGTGCGGGCATTTTTTATCCTAAAGCTAGGTAGCTTAACTTGAGCGTTATCAGATATAGCTCCAAAAAGATTAACCCTAGGTAACTATTATTGCTCTATTTCGCTGTTAATTATCTCGTATTCAGTTTCTATACAATTGACTAGGTCAACATAAAGTACACAGACCTCATTCTTCTTATGGACATCTACCCTTAAGTATCGCATCGGATCATGACTGAAAAGAGTAGGATCTTGAGGCTTGTAGAATCGCTCATCATCTATAGTTCCCATCAGTTTATATCTACCTTCGCCTACGTAGTGAGTATTAAAAGGATTATTGACCTTTAATACTTTGGGAATAACTAGGTACTCTTTTGAGTCCATAGGTGGAAAATTGCTAGGGAATGAAACACAACCGTTCAAAAAAATACAAAAGAATAAAATTCTAATTTTTGAGAAAAAATACATTAATACCTGGTATCCATATGAAGATTGCTCATAGAGCAGTTAGCTTACAAAAAGTGGGGAGTGTAGAAGTATTTGATGGAAAACTAACTTTTACCATCCGCTATTTACTAAAGCATCGGTCTAAGTCACTATGCCTTGGCTTATTTTAGTCCTATATAAAAATGTTATAAAACGGATTGTTTACGAAAAAGGAGTTTTTTATGCTTGATTCACTAGGTCACTATGTTTACGCACTACTAGATCCTGAAACTAACGAGATCTTTTATGTGGGGAAAGCGAGAGCAACAAAAAGCGGAATGTTAAACTTGCGTCCAACTGCTCATTTTAAAGGTGGAAAAAGCTCAGATAAATTAGCGCGAATTAACGAAATTCGTGAACGAGGCTTTTCTGATGAGGATATGATTTTAATTTTACGTCATAACTTGAGAAGTGAAGGCGAAGCTTTCACGGTAGAGGCTGCCGTAATAGATGCGTTGGGAAAACAAAATCTTACTAATATAAATTCTGGGCATGATGTAAAGCACGGCGCTATGAAATGGACGCACATGAAATCTAGGTTCAGTCGTTCTTTTGTTGATTTTACAGAGCTTGAAGATATTGCCAGAGAGCAAGACTGTATTTACACCCTTTTTCACATCAAGAAAAGTTACAAACCCAATATCACAGCGACAGAATTATATGATGCAACAAGAATGTGGTGGGGCATAAGTAAGGAAATAGTTAAAGAAGTTAATAGCGGGCTTGGAAGGACGCAAATTGCTTTGGCCTGTGTAGAAGATGCGATAATAGAAGCATATGAAGTGAAGCATTGGTTTTCGGCTGGTGAAACATTAACATCTCGTCATTCTGACAAAGAGCGTTTAAGTATTCGTGATGGGAACTTCAAACCAGCTAAAAAATTCGAATTTGTCGGCAATGTAGCTTCGAAACAATACTCTAAATATGTTGGGTTTCGCTTAACTCACCGCAATATTCCTTTCGTTTGGGATCAAACACCTTGGAAACACTTTATGTGAAGATGAGTTATCGTAGATTTTTTGAGCCAGCATATCTAAGTGCTAAAGTGGTGTTGTGTGATTACCAAGGGATACTGACGGTATAAGTACCAAGCGATTTTGACGTAATCACACTATCAATGTTGCTGCTCTTCGGCAAGCTTTGCCAATCGTA
>PALD01000025.1 GCA_002710685.1 Cytophagaceae bacterium
GGCCGTGCCCAGCCCGCCGCCTGCACCCGCGCCTCGCTGATGGTGTTCTTCTTCGTCACCGCGCTGATGGCGCTGCCGGGGCTCTACTGGTCGGGGCAGCTGTCGGCGGGGCTGTTCGTGCAGGCGGTGATCGCCTTCCCGGCGATGCTGCTGGGCACATGGGCGGGCGGACTCGGCTTCCGCAGGCTGGGCGAGGGCGGCTACCGCGCCGCCGCGTTGCTGCTGCTCGCGGCCATGGCGCTGCTGACCGGGCTGCGAGGGATCTTGGGCCTGCTCTGAGCTCGGGGTCCGGCAGCGGCCTATCCTGCTGGACGTGAACTTTTTTTGCCGCCCTTGAAACTCTTTCATTCCGGGCTCCGTCTCTTCTGCTGTGGCCAACGGAAGAGAGGTTCGGGTGACTGACAGGGGATTGAAGTGCGCCGTGATCGGAAGCGGCGTCTCGGGGCTTGCCACGGCGTGGTTGTTGGCACCGCATCACGAGGTGACCGTCTTCGAGGCCGAGGACCGCCCCGGCGGCCACGCCCGCACTGCCAAGGTCGACGGAATCGCCGTGGATACCGGCTTCATCGTCTGCAACCGCCGGACTTATCCGCTCTTCATCCCGCTGCTCGAGCATCTGGGCGTCGAGCTGGCCGATAGCGACATGAGCTTCGCGGCGAGCTTCGGCAACGGCGCGCTGGAATACGGCACCACCCGCACGCGGGACCTGTTCGCCCAGGCCCGCAGGCTCGCCGACCCGTCGCACTGGCGCATGATCAACGATATCCTGCGCTTCTTCCGGCAGGCGCCGCAACGGGTCGAGGCGGGGCAGAGCATCGGCGAGCTGCTCTCGGCGCTGGGGCTCGGGACCGAGTTCCGTGACCGTTTCCTGATGCCGATCTCCGGCGCGATCTGGTCGACGCCCACCCGCGACATGATGGACTTCCCCGCAGAGAGCTTCGTGCGCTTCTTCGAGAACCACGGCCTGCTCACCGTCAACGACCAGCCGCAGTGGCTGACGGTCCGGGGCGGCTCGGCGCGCTACGTCGAGGCGCTTCTGGCCGCTACGCAGGCGCGGCTGCGGCTGGGCTGCCCGGTTTCGGCGGTGGTGCGCGACGGCATGGGCGTGAACGTGGTCACCGCTCAGGGGTCCGAGCGGTTCGACCGGGTGATCCTTGCCACCCACGCACCGCAGGCGCTGCGGATGCTCGAGCGGCCCGATCCGCAGGAGCAGGCCATCCTCGGGACGTTCCGCACCGAGCCCAACCGCATGGTGCTGCATTCCGACACGCGCTTCCTGCCGCGGCGGCGGTCGATCTGGTCCTCTTGGAACTATGTCACCGAAGGCGACACGGCGCTGAGCGGGCGGCCGATCAGCCTGTCCTACTGGATGAACCGGCTGCAGCCGCTGGGCACTGACCGTCCGATGATCGTGACGCTGAACCCCGAGCACGAGCCGCGGCACATCCATGACGAAGCGGAGCTGAACCACCCGCAATACGACGCTGCGACGGTCTCGGCGCAGGCCCGCCTGCCCGGGATCCAGGGCCGGGGTGGCGTCCACTACGCCGGCGCGTGGACCCGCTACGGCTTTCACGAGGACGGCGTGCTCTCGGCGCTGCGGGTGGCGCAGTCCATGGGGATCGACTGGCCGCTCGGCGCCGATCCCTGGGCGGCGGAGCGCCCGCCCGAGCCGCGCCCGTTCCTGGAGGCGGCGGAATGACCGACCTCTGGCAAGGCGCGCTTGTGGACGGCCGGATCTGGCACGCCCGCAAGGGTGACGTCGAGCGCGCCTTCCGCTATTCCGGCCTCTACCTCGCGCTGCCGGTGCAGGCGCTCGAACAGGGCCTGCTGCCGATCCGCCCCGACGCGGGCGGCGCCTGGAGCCTGCGGCGGCGCGACTACGGCCACCGCGACGGCAGCGCGCTCTCGGCGTTCATCCACGACCAGCTGGCGCCCGTGGGGCTCGGCGATTGCGAGGTGACGCTGGTCACCACCGCGCGCAGCCCGGGCTACGGCTTCAACCCGGTGAGCTTCTGGCTCGCACGCGACGAGGGCGGGCTACGGGCGGTGCTGGCCGAGGTCTCGAACACCTTCGGCGAGCGGCACCTCTACCTCTGCCACCACGCCGACAACCGCCCCATCACCCGCTCGGACCGGATCTCGGGGCGCAAGCTCTTCCACGTGTCGCCCTTCCTCCCGCGCGAGGGCCACTACGTGTTCCGCTTCGATCCCGGCCCCGACCGGTTCGGCGCCTGGGTCGACTGGATCGGCGAGGGCGGCGAGGTGAAGCTGCAGACCTCGCTCGCCGGCCCGGCGCGGGCGCTGACCCCCCGCAGTCTCGCCTTGGCGCGGGCCCGGCACCTGTTCCAGTCGCAGAAGGTGATCGCCCTGATCCACTGGCAGGCGCTCAAGCTTGTTCTGCGTGGGGTTCGCTTTATCTCAAAACCCGAACAGCTTCCCCGGAGACGCTCCGAGGCCAAGGACAGGGTCAGCCGCGATGTTTGAACGTCAGATTGAAAGCAAGATGCTGGGGTGCCTCGACCTGATCGAGGTCGGCAGCCTGACCCTCACGACGCCGGACGGCAAGGTGCGCCGGTTCGAGGGGCGCTTTCCCGGGCCGGACGCGGATTTCACCATCACCGACTGGCGCACCGTGCCCGCGGCGGCGGCGCGCGGCGACATCGGGCTCACCGAGGCCTATCGCGACGGCTGGTGCGACAGCACCGACCTCGCCGCCTTCCTCGCCTTCGCGCTAGCCAACGAGAATCCGCTGGAGCCGTTTCTCTACGGCCACCCGATGCAGGCGCTGCTGGTGCGCGCTCTGTATCTCTTCAACCGCAACACCAAGCGGGGCTCGCGCCGGAACATCCAGGCACACTATGACCTCGGCAACGCGTTCTACCGGCTCTGGCTCGACGACACGATGACCTACTCCTCGGCACTGTTCCTGCCCGAGGACGCCCAGGCCTCGGATCCGCTGCTGGCCGGGCAGCAGCGCAAGTACGACCGCATCCTCGACGGGCTTGGCACCTCGTCCGGGCGGCTGCTCGAGATCGGCTGCGGCTGGGGTGGCTTCGCCGAGCGCGCCATGACGCGGGGCGACTTCCACCCCAAGGGGCTGACGCTCTCGCACGAGCAGGCGAGCTTCGCCCGTGAGCGGCTGGGCCGCGACGCCGAGATCGCGCTGCAGGATTATCGCGACGAATACGGGCGCTTCGACCACGTGGTGTCCATCGAGATGTTCGAGGCGGTGGGCGAGCGCTACTGGCCGACCTATTTCGGCAAGATCGCCCATGTTCTGTCGGAAAAGGGCCGGGCGATGGTGCAGACCATCACCGTGGGCGACGCCTATTTCGACCGCTACCGCGCGGGCGGCGACATGATCCGCAGCTTCATCTTCCCGGGCGGCATGCTGCCCTCGCCGGACGTGTTCCGCGAGGTGGCGAAGGGCGCCGGGCTGCGGGTCGAGGACGCCTATGCCTTCGGTCAGGACTACGCCCGCACCCTGCGCGACTGGCTCACCCGCTTCGACGCCCGCGTGACCGAAGTGCGCGGGCTGGGCTTCGACGATCCATTCATCCGGGTCTGGCGCTTCTATCTTGCCGCCTGCATCGCGGCCTTCGAGACCGGGCGCACCAACGTCTACCAGTACCGCATGGCCCATGTCTGACCCTGAGCGTATCTGGATCGTCGGCGCCTCCGAGGGCATCGGCGCCGAGCTCGCCCGCGCCTATGCCTCCCGTGGCGCTTCGCTGGTGATCTCGGCGCGCTCCGAGGACAAGCTTCAGGCGCTGGCCGACGAGATCGGCGCCGAGGCGGTGCCCGCGGACGTGTCCGACCCCCAGAGCCTCGCGACGGCGGCAGAGCGCATCGCCGCGGGCGGACTTCTCGACCGGGCGATCACGCTGGCGGCGCTCTACGATCCCGGCAAGGTGCTCGAGATCGACCCGGAGTTCGCCGCGAAGATCGTCTCCGTCAACCTCACCGGCAGCTTCCATTTCGCCCGGGCCGCGGCGCCGCTCCTGCGCGAGGGGGGCGATCTGGTGCTCACCGGCTCGGTCGCGGGCTATGTCGGGCTGCCGCAGGGGCAGATCTACTCTGCCTCGAAGGCGGGCGTCATCAGCCTTGCCGAAACGCTGCGGGCCGAGCTGGCCCCGGGGATCCGGGTGCGGATGATCAGCCCGGGCTTCGTTGCCACCCGGCTCACCGAGAAGAACAGCTTCGAGATGCCGGCGGTGCTGCAGCCCGAGGACGCGGCGCAGCGCATCGTGCGCGGGCTCGACGGCAGGCGCTTCGAGGTGCATCTCCCGCGCCGACTGACGCTGCCGCTGAAGCTCTTGCGCGTGCTGCCCTACGGCATCGCGCTGCGGCTCACCGCGCGGCTGGTGCAGTGAGCCGCGCCGCGCGCTCAGCCGTGGATCCAGCGGGTGATGGTGACGCCCGCCCAGGCCGAGCCTCCGGTCAGCGCCGCGCCCCACAGGCTGTCGATCACCACCTGGTTCCACGACCAGCCGCGCAACGTCGCGAGGTTGGTGAACTCGTAGGTGCCGTAGCACATCAGCCCCAGCAGCGCCCCGCCAAGCAGCGCCTGCACCGGGCGTCCGGCGGCCAGCGCCGGGACCGAGACGAAGTAGAGGAGCCCCGCGATGTAGAAGAGGTAGAACGCCGCCGCCGGGCCCAGCCGCAGCGGATCGGCCAGCATCTCGCCCACGTGGCGCTCGAAGATCGGCTTGATGAGGGTCGTGATGCCCACGATGTCGATCACGAGGAAGATCGCGAGGGTGGCGCCGTAGAGGGTGACAAGCTGCATGTGGGGAACTCCTTGCTTCCCGGAAGAAACGAGCGCGCGGGCCGGAAAGTTTCAACCCCGCGCGATGGTTGGCGTGGAACGCAGGGCGGGGTGCCGGGGGGAGGACATGTCATGGCGAAGATGCGCAGGAAGGCGGACCTGCCGGTGAAGCTCTGCGCCCGGTGCGGGCGGCCCTTCGCGTGGCGCCGCAAGTGGGCGCGGGACTGGGAGGCGGTGAAGTTCTGCTCGGACCGCTGCCGGACCGAGGCGCGGAAACCCTTGTGAGCAGGAGCCTGCGCCTGATCCTCGGCGACCAGCTCACCCGGTCGCTGTCCTCGCTTTTGGACCTCGGCGAGGATGACGTGGTGCTGATGGTCGAGGTCGGCGACGAGACCAGCTACGTCCGCCACCACCCGCAGAAGATCGCGCTGATCCTCTCGGCCATGCGCCACTTCGCCGAAGAGCTGCGCGGGCGGGGCGTCACCGTCGATTACGTGACGCTGGACGATCCCGACAACACCCACAGCTTCGGCGGCGAGCTGGCGCGCGCGGTGAAGCGCCACGATCCCGCCCGCGTCATCGTCACCGAGCCGGGCGAATGGCGTGTGTGGGAGATGATGGGCGACTGGGAAAGCGATCTCGACCTGCCCGTCGAGATCCGCACGGACGACCGCTTCTACTGCTCCCGCGAGGCGTTCGCCGAGCTCGTCGCGGCCGGCAAGACCACCCGTATGGAATACTTCTACCGCGAGATGCGCCGCCGCACCGGGCTGCTGATGGAGGACAACGGGCCGGCGGGCGGCGACTGGAACTTCGACGCCGAGAACCGCAAGGCGCTGCCCAAGGGGCTCGAGCTGCCGCACCGCTTGCGCTTTCGCCCTGACAAGACCACGCAGGAGGTGCTGGAGCTCGTGGCTGCGCGATTCGACAACCATTTCGGCGATCTCGAGGGCTTCGGCTGGGCGGTGACCCGCGACGAGGCGCTGCGGGCACTGCGCCATTTCATCAAGGATTGCCTGCCGACCTTCGGCGACTACCAGGACGCCATGAAGGCGGGCGAGGATTTCCTCTTCCACGGCGTGATCTCGCCCTATCTCAACATCGGCCTGCTGACCGCTGCCGAGGTCTGCGAGAAGGCCCAACAGGCGTGGCAGGATGGAGACGTGCCGCTGAATGCCGCCGAGGGCTTCATCCGCCAGGTCCTCGGCTGGCGCGAGTTCGTGCGCGGCATCTACTGGTCCGAGATGCCGGGCTACGAGGACAGCAACTTCCTGAACGCAAAACGCGACCTGCCCGAGATGTACTGGGGCGCCGGGACCCGGATGCGCTGCATGGAGGACTGCATCGGCACCACGCGGCGCAACGCCTATGCCCACCACATCCAGCGGCTGATGGTGACGGGGAACTTCGCGCTGCTGGCCGGGGTCGCGCCGCGCCAGATCGAGCAATGGTATCTCGAGGTCTACGCCGACGCCTTCGAATGGGTCGAACTGCCCAACGTGCACGGCATGGTGATGCATGCGGATGGCGGGCGGCTGGGCTCCAAGCCCTACGCGGCCTCGGGCAGCTACATCAACCGCATGTCCGACTACTGCGGCGCGTGCTCCTACGATCTCAAGCAGAAGACCGGAGAGGACGCCTGCCCGTTCAACTATCTGTACTGGAATTTCCTGATCGAGAACGAGGAGGCGCTGGGCGACAACCGGCGCATGGGCCTGATGTTCGCGAACCTGCGCAAGAAGGACAAGGCCGAGCGCGACCGGATCACCGGCTCGGCGAAGGCGTTCCTTGATGGAGGGGAGTGGCCCTGAGCCCCGGGCCGAAGGGGCCGCCCCGCGTCGGGCGCCGGGGCGGTCGATGTGCCTGCAGGCGGTTGCGATCAGGCCGCGAGGCCCTTGGCGCCCATGTTCAGGAATTTCTCGCGGCGCGCGTTGACCAGCGCCTTGGGCTTCATGCCGTCCATCTCGCCCAGCATCGACGCGATGGTCTTGCCGACCGCGGCGATGGTGCCCGACGCATCACGGTGCGCGCCGCCCAGCGGCTCGGCGATGATGCGGTCGGCGACGCCGAGCTTCAGCAGGTCCTGCGCGGTCAGGCGCAGTGCCTCGGCGGCCTCGCGCATCTTCTCGGCGTCCTTCCAGAGGATCGACGCGCAGCCCTCGGGCGAGATCACCGAGTAGACCGAATGCTCGAGCATCGCGACGCGGTTGGCGGTCGCAAAGGCCACGGCGCCGCCAGAGCCGCCCTCGCCGATGATCACCGAGACCAGCGGCACGCCGATCTGCAGGCATTTCTCGGTCGAGCGGGCGATCGCCTCGGACTGGCCGCGCTCTTCCGCGCCCTTGCCCGGGCAGGCGCCGGGGGTGTCCACCAGCGTGATCACCGGCAGGCCGAAGCGGTCGGCCATCTCCATCAGGCGGATCGCCTTGCGGTAGCCCTCGGGGCGCGCCATGCCGAAGTTGCGCTCGATGCGGGACTGGGTGTCGTTGCCCTTCTCATGGCCGATCACCATCACCGGCTTGTCGTTGAAGCGCGCGAGCCCGCCCATCACCGCGTGGTCGTCCGCGAAGCCGCGGTCGCCGGCAAGCGGCGTGTACTCGGTGAACAGCGCCTCGATGTAATCCTTGCAATGCGGCCGGTCGGGATGCCGCGCCACCTGGCATTTCCGCCAGGGGGTGAGCTTCTTGTAGAGCTCCTTGAGCATCTCCTGCCCCTTGCGGTCGAGGGCGGCGGCCTCTTCCTCGACATGCATCTCCTCATTCTTCCGCGCCATGTTGCGGAGTTCTTCTGCCTTGCCCTCGATCTCGGCGAGGGGTTTTTCGAAGTCGAGATAATGCGTCATTGCCCGGGCACTCTTGTTATGCGGGGCCTATATGGCGTCTGTGGGTCCGGGATGCAACAAAGCAAGATTTGTCACGCCTGGATCCGGCGGGGGCGCCTCCGAGACGGAGGCAGGGACGACGCGCTGTCGCGAGGCCATGAGGACTGGATCCGGCGGGTACGCCGCCCTCGGCGTGCGACCTCGCCCCGCCCGAGGCGGATCCGCTGGCCGGGATCCGCGCGGCTCAGACCTCAGCCCAGCAGCACCGGCAAAAGCGAGGCCAGCATCAGCGCCGCCATGGCCCAGTTGAACAGCCGCAGCCGGGCAGGGCGGTCGAGCACCCTGCGCATCTCACGCCCCAGCACGGTCCATGTGGTGGTGGAGATCAGCCCCATCGCCACGTAGACCCCGGCGACCCAGAGCACCGACATCAGGTCGCGCCCGGCCGCGTAGAGCGTGATCGCGCCCAGTGCCATGGACCATGCCTTGGGGTTCACCCACTGGAAGGCCGCCGCCTGCAGGAACCCCAGCGGGCGACCGCCCTCGGCGCCGGAGGCCTGCTCCGGCGGCGCGGCGTTGGCGATCTTCCACGCCAGCCACAGCATGTAGAGGACCGAAACCAACAGCAGCGCATCGTGCGCCATCGGCCAGAGGTCGAAGACCCGCATCACCCCGAGCCCGACGAGGAACACCATCGACGGGAACCCCAGCGCCACGCCGGCCATGTGCGGCAACGAACGGCGCACGCCGTAGTTGGCGCCCGAGGCCAGCAGCATCAGGTTGTTCGGCCCCGGCGTGATGACGGTGACGAGCGCAAAAGCCGCGAGGGCAAGGAGAAGATCCGGTGTCATGACGCAAGAATTGCCGATCTTTCGCGGAGAAAGATTGCGAACTGCGGCGTCCATCGGGCAATACTGCAATCCATGAGCGATCTTGATGCCACGGACGGCAGGATATTGCGTGAACTCTCGCGCGACGGCCGCATCAGCAACCTCGCGCTGGCCGAGCGCGTGGGCCTGTCGCCCTCTGCCTGCCTGCGTCGGGTCGCGGCGCTCGAGAAATCCGGCGTGATCCGCGGCTACCGCGCCGTGCTCAGCCCCGAGAAGACCGGCATCGGCTTCACCGCCTACGTGACCGTCGGGCTCAACGCCCACACCAAGTCCATGCAGGAGGCCTTCGAACGGGCCATTGCACGCGCCCCCGAGGTCCGCGAATGCCACAACATCACCGGCAACGTGGAATACCTGCTGCGCATCGAGGCCGCGGACCTCGCCGCCTTCAAGCATTTCCACACCGAGGTGCTGGGCACGCTGCCGCAGGTCAACGCCATCACCTCCTACGTGGTGATGGGCTCGCCCAAGGACGACCGGGCCTGACCGGGCGCAACCCGGCCCCTTCATCTTGCCGGATAAACTCCGGGGGAGTCCCGCAGGGACGGGGGCAGCGCCCCCCTGCGACGCCCGCCGGCCCGCGATGCCGCAAGACCGCTGCGCCGGACCGGAAACGGGGCCGGAACGGAAACGGGGCCGGAACGGAAACGGGGCGCGGGATCCGAAGACCCCGCGCCCCGCGAAACCTCACGCCGTGGCGCGCGTCAGATCTGCCGCACCGCGCCCTTCGAGGCGCTGGTGGTCAGCGCCGCGTAGGCCTTGAGCGCCTTGGTCACCTTGCGCTTGCGCTGCTCGTCGGGCTGCCAGCCCTTGGCGTCGCGGGCGGCGCGGCGCTCGGCCAGCACGGCGTCGTCCACAGCGAGATGGATCTTGCGCGCCGGGATGTCGATCTCGATCAGGTCGCCCTCGGCCACGAGGCCGATGGTGCCGCCCTCGGCCGCCTCGGGCGAAACGTGGCCGATCGACAGCCCCGAGGAGCCGCCCGAGAAGCGGCCGTCGGTGACCAGCGCGCAGTCCTTCCCGAGCCCCTTCGATTTCAGGTAGCTGGTCGGGTAGAGCATCTCCTGCATGCCGGGGCCGCCGCGCGGTCCCTCGTAGCGGATCAGCACCACGTCGCCGGGGTTGATCTTGTTGGTCAGGATCGCGCTCACCGCGGTGTCCTGGCTTTCGAAGATCCGCGCCGGGCCCGAGAACACGAGGATCGACTCGTCGACACCGGCGGTCTTCACGATGCAGCCGTCCTCGGCGAGGTTGCCGTAGAGCACCGCAAGGCCGCCGTCCTTCGAGAAGGCGTGCTCGGCGTCGCGGATCACGCCCTTCTGGCGGTCGAGGTCGAGCGTGTCGTAGCGGCGCTCCTGCGAGAACGCGGTCGTCGAGCGCACCCCGCCCGGAGCCGCGCGGTAGAAGTCATGCACCGACTCGGAGTTGGTGCGCGACACGTCCCAGCGGTCGAGCGCATGCGCCATGGTCTCGGCATGCACGGTGGGCACCGAGCTGTCGATCAGGCCGGCACGGTCGAGCTGGCCGAGGATCGCCATGATGCCGCCGGCGCGGTGCACGTCTTCCATGTGCACGTCGTTCTTGGCGGGTGCGACCTTGCAGAGCACCGGCACCTGCCGCGACAGCTTGTCGATCTCGGTCATGTCGAAATCGACCCCGCCCTCGTTGGCGGCGGCCAGCAGGTGCAGCACGGTGTTGGTCGAGCCGCCCATGGCGATGTCGAGCGTCATGGCGTTCTGGAACGCCTCGAAGGTCGCGATCGAGCGCGGCAGCACCGAGGCGTCGTCCTGCTCGTAGTAGCGCTTGGCGAGGTCGACGATCAGGTGACCGGCCTCGACGAAGAGCCGCTGGCGGTCGGCGTGGGTGGCCAGCGTCGAACCGTTGCCCGGCAGCGACAGACCCAGCGCCTCGGTGAGGCAGTTCATCGAGTTCGCGGTGAACATGCCCGAGCACGAGCCGCAGGTCGGGCAGGCGGCCTCTTCGATCGCCTGGACCTGCGCGTCGGTGTACTTGTCGTCGGCGGCGGCGACCATGGCGTCCACGAGGTCGAGCGCCTTCTCCTCGTCGTCCCACATCACCTTGCCCGCTTCCATCGGGCCGCCCGAGACGAAGACCACGGGGATGTTGAGGCGCATCGCGGCCATCAGCATGCCGGGGGTGATCTTGTCGCAGTTCGAGATGCAGACCATGGCGTCGGCGCAGTGGGCGTTGACCATGTACTCGACCGAGTCGGCGATGATCTCGCGCGAGGGCAGCGAGTAGAGCATGCCGTCATGGCCCATCGCGATGCCGTCATCGACGGCGATGGTGTTGAATTCCTTCGCCACGCCGCCGGCCTTCTCGACCTCGCGGGCGACCATCTGGCCGAGATCCTTGAGGTGCACGTGCCCCGGAACGAACTGGGTGAAGCTGTTCACGATGGCGATGATCGGCTTGTTCCAGTCGCCGTCCGTCATGCCGGTGGCGCGCCACAGGCCGCGGGCGCCGGCCATGTTGCGGCCGTGGGTGGTGGTGCGGGAACGATAGGCGGGCATGGGTCTCCCCCTCCATTGCGGTGTCGGGGATGTGTAACGCCCGGCGGCCCCTGCGGCAAGGGCACCGCCATCGCGGACCCCGGACACGTGAAAGGGGCCGCGCGATTGCCGGCGCGGCCCCCTGTTCGGCATTGCGGAAACGGCGCCCGCCCGAGGCGTCCTGCCCCCGGCTGCGGGCGCGGAGGTCGGGCTCAGACGCCGGCCTTGATGCTTTCCTCGAGGTAGATCTCGCGCAGGCGGGTGGCCACCTGGCCGACCGAGCCGCCGCCGATGGCGGTGCCGTCGATCTCGACCACCGGCATCACGAAGGCCGAGGCCGAGGTGAAGAAGGCTTCGTCCGCGTCCTTGGCCTCGTCCACGGTGAAGGGACGCTCCTCGACGATCATCTGTGCCTCGCGGGCGAATTTCAGCACCGCGGCGCGGGTGATGCCGTGCAGGATGTCGGTCGACAGGTTGCGGGTGATGATCTTGCCGTCCTTGACGATGTAGGCGTTGTTCGAAGTGCCCTCGGTCACGAAGCCGTCCTCGACCATCCACGCATCGTCGGCACCGGCCTTCTTGGCCATCATCTTGCCCATCGACGGGTACAGCAGCTGCACGGTCTTGATGTCGCGACGGCCCCAGCGGATGTCGTCGATCGAGATCACCTTGATGCCCTTCTTGGCGGTCGGGTTGTCCGCGAGGCCGGGCTTGTTCTGGGTGAAGAGCACCAGCGTCGGCTCGGTGGTCTCGGGGTCGGGGAAGGCGAAATCGCGGTCGCCGGGCGCGCCACGGGTCACCTGAAGGTAGATCAGCCCGTCGTTGATGCCGTTCAGCTCGACCAGCTTGCGGTGAATCTCGAGCAGGTCGGCGAAGGCGGCGGGCTTCTTCATGTCGAGCTCGTTCAGCGAGCGCTCGAGCCGCTTCAGGTGGCCGCCGAAGTCGATCAGCTTGCCGCCGAGGACCGAGGTCACCTCGTAGACGCCATCGGCCATGAGGAAGGCGCGGTCGAAGATCGACACCTTGGCCTCGGTTTCGGACAGGTACTCTCCGTTCAGATAGACGGTGCGGGTCATGGCATTCTCCTTTGGAACGACGGGGCGGACGACGGCGGAACCGGCGCCGGGAAACGGGTGAAGCCGCAGGTGCTGCGGGGCGGGAGCGGCGGGCGGGCCGACGCGGACATTGGACAGGCGCGGGCGACTCCCCACATAAGGGCCCAATAGCGCCGCAGACGCGCATCGACCACTACCCGTGAAAGGAGACGCCCATGTCGCAGACCGAGGAGCTCGCAGGCTTCGTCCGGGAGGCCCTGAAGGGCGGCCTCTCGCGCGACGAGATCCGCTCTGCCCTGCAGGCGGCGGGATGGACCGAGACCGAGGCCGAGGCGGCGCTCGCGGGCTGGTCCGACGCGATGACGCCGGCGGGCCCGGTGCCGCGTCCGGTGCGCTCCTCGGCGGCGCGCGAGGCGTTCTTCTACGCGCTGCTCTTCGTGACCTTCGGCATGGTGACCGGCAACGTGCTGGGGCTGCTCTTCGGGCAGATCAACATCTGGCTGCCCGAGCCGGACCGGCTGATGCAGGGCTCCGCCAGCGGGCTGCGCTGGTCGATGGCGGCGCTGATCGTCTTCACCCCTGTGTTCTGGGCGCTGCAGCGCGCCGATGCCCGCGGCCTGCGCGCCGATCCGGCGCGGCGCCACGGGACCATCCGGCGCTGGCTGTCGTCGCTGGCGCTGCTGATCGCGGTGATCACCCTGCTGAGCGACGCGCTGTTCCTGATCTACACCTTCCTCGACGGCCAGATGACCGCGCGCTTCCTGGCGAAATCCGCCGTGGTCGCGGGTATCTCGGGCATCGTGCTGGCGTTCTTCCGGCAGGAGCGCGAGGGCGCGACGCGTCCCTTGGCCACCGCCGCAGGCTGGGCGATCATCGCGCTTTCCGTGCTGGCGCTGGGGCTGTCCTTCGCCACCATCGGCGGCCCGGCGCAGGGCCAGGCCGAGCGCCGCGACCGGGCGCGGCTGGCCGATCTCAGGGTGCTGAGCAACGAGGTCCGCGATTGCGAGGCGCTGGCTCAAGATGGCCTCCCCGAGACGCTCGACCCGATGAGCTGCGCGCGCAACCCGGAGACCCTCACCGGCTTCGCCGCCGCGGTCGAGTACCGCAGGTCCGGCGAGAACAGCTTCGAGCTCTGCACTGGCGTCGAGGTGCCGGCCGCGGTTTCGCGGTACGACGTGACGCTGGAGGGCGGGACGGCGTGCATGAGAACCTACATCGACCGGCGGTGATCAGCCCCAGAGCTCGGGCGACGACGGGTGCACGCCGGCGTCGTCGAAGCGCAGCGGCGTGGCGCGGTCCTCGCCCAGCAGCAGCGGTCCGTCGAGATCGGTGAAGGCGGCGCCCTGCGCCAGCAGCACCGCCGGCGCCATCGCCAGCGACGAGCCGACCATGCAGCCGACGAAGATGCCGTAGCTCTCGGCCTGCGCGGCCTCGCGCAGGGCCAGCGCCTCGGTCAGGCCGCCGGTCTTGTCGAGCTTGATGTTGACGATGTCGTACTTGCCCTTGAGCCTGGGCAGCGAGGCGCGGTCATGGGCGCTCTCGTCGGCGCAGACCGGCACCGGGCGGTCCATCCCGATCAGCGCGTCGTCGTCGCCCGCGGGCAGCGGCTGTTCGACCAGCGCCACGCCCAGACGCACGAGGTGCGGCGCGAGATCGGCGTAGACCTCGGCGCTCCAGCCCTCGTTGGCATCGACGATGATGGTGGCGTTGGGCGCGCCCGCCCGCACGGCCTCGAGCCGGGGCATGTCGTCGGGGGTGCCGAGCTTGATCTTCAGGAGCGGCCGGAAGGCGTTCTTCTCGGCCTGCGCGCGCATGTTGTCGGGGGTGTCGAGCGACAGCGTGTAGGCGGTGATCTCGGGGCCGGGCGCGGGCATGCCCAGCATCTCCCACACGCGCTTGCCCGAGGCCTTGGCCTCGAGATCCCAGAGTGCGCAGTCGAGGGCGTTGCGGGCGGCGCCGGCCGGCAGCAGCCCCTGCAGCGCCTCGCGGCTCACGTCGGCGGGCAGGCCCATGATCTCGGCCTCGACACTCTCGAGCGTCTCGTCATAGCGGGCGTAGGGGACGCACTCGCCCCAGCCGGTCACCCCGTTGCGGGTCACCTTCACCGTCAGCACCTTTGCCTCGGTGCGGCTGCCCCGCGAAATGGTGAAGACCTGTGCCAGTCTGAACGTGTCGCGCGTGACCTCGATGCTCAAGTGTCCGCCCCTTCATCTTGCCGTAAATGATTGACTGGCGGCGGCGCAGATCGCGCCGCCGCCGGTGGTTCGTTGCAACAGTGCCAAACGCGTCAGAGCGCGGCAACCGCCTCGGCCAGGCGCTCGGCGCCGTGGCGGTAGGGATCGACGCAGGGCAGGCCCATGCGGTCCTCGATCTCCTTGCAATAGGCGACGGCCTCGTCCTCACCCATGTGCTGGGTGTTGATCGACACGCCGATCACCTTGCAGGCGGGGTTGGCGACCTGCGCCAGCGTCAGCGCCATGTCGCGCACCGCTTCGATGGTCGGAAGCTGGTAGCCCGGCAGGCCGCGCATGTGGCTGCGGGTCGGTTCGTGGCAGAGCACCAGCGCGTCCGGCTGGCCACCGTGCACCAGCGCCATGGTCACGCCCGAGTAGGACACGTGGAACAGCGAGCCCTGGCCCTCGATGATGTCCCAGTGGTCGTCGTCGTTGTCCGGAGTCAGGTACTCGATGGAGCCTGCCATGAAGTCGGCGATGACCGCGTCGAGCGGCACGCCGTCGCCGGTGATCAGGATGCCGGTCTGGCCGGTGGCCCGGAAGGTCGACTTCATGCCCTTCTCGCGCATCGCCGCGTCGAGCGCGAGCGCGGTGTACATCTTGCCGACCGAGCAGTCGGTGCCCACGGCCAGCAGGCGCTTGCCCTTGCGGGGCTCGCCGTTGGCGATCGGGTACTTGACGGAGGGGATGCGCACGTCGTGCAGCGTCCGGCCGGTGGCGCGGGCCACGGCGGCAAGGTCTTCCTCGTCACGCAGCAGGTTGTGCAGGCCCGACGCGAGGTCGAAGCCCTCTTCCAGCGCCTCGACCAGCACCTTCTTCCAGGTCTGCGAGATCACGCCGCCACGGTTCGCCACGCCGATCACCAGCGTCTTGGCGCCGGCGGCCTTGGCTTCGGCCAGCGTCATGTCGGGGATCTTGAGGTCGGCCTTGCAGCCTTCGAGGCGGAACTGGCCCACGCAGTTCTCCGGGCGCCAGTCCTTGATCCCCTGTGCCACTTTCGCGGCCAGCGGGTCGGGTGCGTCTCCGAGGAAGAGCAGATACGGGGTCTCGATCATTTCTTTTCCCTGTGTTTGGATTCGGCGCGATCTTGCCCTCTGTCCCATGCAATTCCATCGCGAAAACACCCCTGCCTGCGGGGTCCGCGCCGAATATTCGTGCATTTCGGGCGCAGCGCCGAAGAATCGTGCACGCCAGCCCGGGACTCTCTCGGCACTGCAGCATTCGGGGCCTAAGGATTTCGCTTGCGCAGCATTGCGCAATTTAATAACCCATGCGGCGACACTTGTGAAACTTCCTTGCTCGGAGAGGTGATACATGAGCTTCCGCATCCAGCCCGCCGCCCCGGCACGTCCCAACCGCTGCCAGCTCTTCGGTCCGGGCTCGCGCCCCGCAATCTTCGAAAAGATGGCCGGCTCGGCGGCTGACGTGATCAACCTCGATCTCGAGGACTCGGTCGCGCCTTCCGACAAGGACAGCGCGCGCGAGAACATCATCCAGGCCATCGGCGACATCGACTGGGGCAAGAAGACCCTGTCGGTGCGGATCAACGGGCTCGACACGCCCTACTGGTACCGCGATGTGGTCGACCTGCTCGAAAAGTCCTCGGACCGGCTCGACCAGCTCATGATCCCCAAGGTCGGCTGCGCCGCCGATCTCTACGCCGTCGACGCGCTGGTCACTGCCGTCGAGCGCGCCAAGGGCCGCACCAAGCCCATCAAGTTCGAAGTCATCATCGAGTCAGCAGCCGGCATTGCGCATGTAGAGGAGATTGCCGCCGGCTCCCCGCGCCTTGAGGCCATGAGCCTCGGCGCGGCCGATTTCGCCGCCTCCATGGGCATGGCCACCACCGGCATCGGCGGCACGCAGGAGAACTACTACATGCTGCACGAGGGGGCCAAGCACTGGTCCGACCCGTGGCACTGGGCGCAGGCTGCCATCGTCGCCGCCTGCCGCACCCATGGCGTGCTGCCGGTGGACGGCCCCTTCGGCGACTTCTCCGACGACGAGGGCTACCGCGCGCAGGCGCTGCGCTCGGCGACGCTGGGGATGGTCGGCAAATGGGCGATCCACCCCAAGCAGGTGGCGCTTGCCAACGAGGTCTTCACCCCGTCGGAAAAGGCAGTGACCGAGGCGCGCGAGATCCTCGCCGCCATGGAAGAGGCCAAGGCCAAGGGCGAAGGCGCCACGGTCTACAAGGGCCGTCTGGTGGACATCGCCTCGATCAAGCAGGCCGAGGTGATCGTGAAGCAATCCGAGATGATCGCCGGTCACTGACCTGGGCGTCTGATTGAGCAAGGCGCGGTGCCCCGGCGGGTGCCGCGCCTTTTTCGTGCCCGTCTTCCCGTGCTGCTCTCAGATGTCGTTGCGCGGGATGCGCAGCACCTGCCCGGGAAAGATCAGGTTCGGGTTGGCAAGGATGTTCTGGTTCGCCTCGAAGATCGGCTGGAAGTCCCCGTTGCCGTATTGCGACTGCGCGATGGCGGTCAGCGTGTCGCTGGGCTGCACCGTGTAGGGCTGCCAACCGGCATAGCCGGGCAGGATCAGCGGCCCGTAGAGCACCGGGATCGTCACCGAGGGGCCGTTCTCGTTGCCGCTGTCGTCGGCCAGCGTCAGGAACAGGCGGTTGAGCGTGAAGGCCGCCGAGGCGGGGATCTCGACCGAGCCCTGGAACTGGCGCAGCCCGAGCGAGCCCACCTGAATGAACGAGGTGACCTCGTCATGGCCCTCGGAGACGGTGATCGAGAGTGTCCCCTCAAAGGCCGTGGCATTGCCGGCGATGAGGATGGTCGACCCCACGAGATCGAAGGGCTGCGGTTGCTGGATATCAAGCGTGACGGCCATGGTGCCACCTTTGGGATGATGCGGGCCCGGGGTGACCCGCCGCGCGCAGGATAGCACGGCGCCGGGGCCCGGGGGCGTCCGGAAACACCGACTTGACTCGGGCAGGGGGCGTGCCCGACCCTTTTCGGGACGCTTTTTCACGAGCCCGTTTCAGGACCTGACCATGTTGAGACTTATTGCCCTTCTGTCAGGGCTGGCCAGTGCAGCGCCCGCCTCTGCCGATGTCGATTATTTCGATACCCCTTCCGGCAACATCAACTGCTCCGTCGGCATCGAGCGGGACATGTCGGACGTGATCTGCACGATCTTCGAACGCACTCCGACCCTGCCGCGCCCCGGCAATTGCCGCAGCTCGGGCCACACCGTCTCGATGACCAACCGCGGCCCGGTCACCATCGAATGCGACCGGCCGGGCACGTCCTACGCCCGGCCCTCGGGCCCCGGCCCGCAGGTGCTGCAATACGGTGAGCGCTGGGACATCGGCGGCATTCTCTGCATCTCGAGCCGCAAGGGGCTCGAGTGCCGCAACGAGAGCGGCCATGGCTTCTTCCTGTCTCGGGCGAAGCAGGTCGTCTACTGAGATCCACCGACGGTGGCGGCGGCCGGGGACGCGCCCCGGCCCCCCCCCCGCCGGGTCATTCCGCCGGCTTGTGCGCCGCGTCGGCGAGGATATGCTCGGCCGCCTCGTCGATGTGCAGGTCGTCGCCGGTGAGTACTCCGGCATTGGGGTCGAGGTAGACC
>PALD01000026.1 GCA_002710685.1 Cytophagaceae bacterium
GGTAAAATCTTCTTTTGAAACTCTATCGCTTTATCAAAATAAGTCTCAGAAGCTTCAATATTTTCTTCTAAAGCCTTAGTGTTATCTTTTGTTTCTGGTATACCTAAAGAAGCCATAGTAACTCCTGGCTTTGTTGCGAAAGCAATATTTGGTAAAATATTAACAATTACTTCAATACGCTCTATGTATAATGTTAGTAGATCGCCTTTTGGAAGTTTTTCTAAATCTTCACGGCTATGATATTTTGAAATATTTACTTTACCACTAATAATACTTGGAGATTTATCCTTTTTTTGGGCAAAGCTAGTACCAATCATCAAGAAAAAAAGGATACTGAATAAAGTAAGTTTTGTTTTCATTTTAGGGCTTTTATTTATTCTTAGTGAAGCAAATCTATACAAATTATTAAATAAATCAACTTTTTTCGGCATTTTTTTAAAAAAAAAAAACACATATGAAATGCAAATTTTATGGATGAAATACATTTTTTAAGGACGAAAAGTAAAATTATCCGATAAAAAACACAAGCCTTTTAATTCAGTTTTTAGGGAGCTATTTCAGTTCATTTTGACATTTATTTTTGTGTGAAAATTTTTAAAAAGGTAGCATTTCATCGGAATTTTTTGAATCCTTTTTCATTTAGTCGGAAATAAATAGCATTTATGTGATTTTTAGTGGATTACGATTTTAATAGTGGAAATTTGACATATCTAAAATGTATAGCCCTATGAAAAATCTAATTCGTAATTTTAGTATTCTGTGTTTCTTTTTATTTGTTAATAAGCTTTTGGCTCAAGACTTTGATGCAGCTACGAGCCCATTGTTTGATAGAGCAGAGGCACAATTAAGTAACAGTGACACTATTCCTGATTACAGATCTCAAACTAAAAAATTAAAGTTAACAGGTGTTGTTTACCAAAGTGACGGAGTAACTCCAGCTAAAGATGTTATAATATATATTGAACAAGCTGACGAAAATGGAAACTTTGATTTAAGAAAAGAAGGTGATGAGCGTTATGTGTTCCATAGAAGCTGGGTAAAGACAGATGAAGAAGGAAGATACACATTCTATACATTCGTTCCAGGTAATGACAGACGTTATAATCAACTACAACAAATATATCCTTTAGTAAAGGAGCCTTCTAAAGATGTATATGCTATTGATACATTTTTATTTGATGAAGATCCGTTATTAACTAAAAGTTGTAGAAAGCGTATTTCTAAGAAAGGTGATCCAAATAGAATTTTGAAGTTAGAAAACAAAGATGGATTACTGGTAGCACAACATAATATAGTATTAAGTGCTTCTTAGTTAAATAGAATAAAAACATTAATTAACCCAATTACAATAACCCTCTTTATAAACAATACTTGTTTGGTAATATAATAAAGCAATAGGTTAATAATGTTGTTTTTTATATTCTAGATTAAAGGTAAGTTTATATCATGATTTTTGAATGAAACATAAAGTAATTGACTTCAATAGAGGTCGCTAAAAAGAAACATTCAAAAGACATATTCTCTAAAAACTTATAAAAGCTCTTGAAATTTTCAAGAGCTTTTATGTTTTTTGAAATAAAACTCATCGATAGAATATACTAAAACGTATAGTCAATTCATTCAAACATCTATTATACTTTATTAAAGTAAGCATTAGTTTCAATTTTACAGTGTTAATTAAAAAACACAAGAAATGAAACTATACATAACTTTATTGCTTTTAGTAATTTCTCAGATAGCAACTTCTCAGGAAATATTAGAACAATCATCTAAAGTTTGGACGCTTGAAGATTGTATAGATTATGCTATTACCAATAGTATAACTATTAAAGAGGCTTCACTAACAAAATCTCAAGCTGAAGTTGATTATTACGAATCCAAGTCTTCTAGATTACCAAATCTCACAGGTACGGCATCACAAACATTTTCTAATGGTAATTCTATTGACCCTATAACCAGCGATTATGTTACCGATCAAATTTACAGTACCAACGTAAGCCTTAATAGTTCTGTAACGCTTTTTCAGGGTAATCAAATCAACAACCAAATAAAACAAAATGAGTTATTGGTTAATCAGAGTATGTTTTTGGAAGAACAAGCTAAAAACAATATTATCTTAAGTATACTAGAAAACTATCTTCAAATTCTATATACAAAAGAAGGGGTCACAATTGCTGAGAATAATCTAGCCGCTTCAGAAAAAGAAGTTGATAGAGCTAAAGCAAGGTTAGATGCAGGTTCTATTGCCTTTAGTGATTATACAGAGGCTCAAAGTCAAGCCGCAACAAACAAATATGCCATCATTACAGCAAAAAATTCGTATCAACAATATGTTATTGCCTTAAAACAATTATTAGAACTACCTCCTAACGTTGAGCTCGAAATTGAAGCACTTGATGAGAATAAGCAATATACCAATATAGCGCTCGATAAAATGGAAATCTATTATAAAGCTTTAGGTATTCTGCCTGAAGTTAATGCTAGTAACCTGGAAGTAGAAGCTAGTGAAAAAGGTTTGGATATTGCTAAAGGTGGTTATCTGCCAACACTATCATTAACAAGTAGTCTTGGTTCGGGATATACAAGTATTGATGAAAGTACTTTTTCAGATCAATTCAATATCAACTTTAATCAAAGAATAGGTCTGTCGTTGAACATCCCAATATTCAACAGAAATCAAACCAAAGCAGCTGTACAGACTGCACAAATAAATATAGAGAAAGCAAAAATAAGTCAGCAAACTACTGAAAAAGAAGTTTATCAAAAGGTCGAAACAGCATATCAAAATGCGGTATCAGCCCAAGAACAATTACTTGCGACTGAAGCTTCAAGAGATGCTGCTGAACAATCATACAATTTAGCTCAGAAAAAATATGAATTGGGTGGTTTAAGTACTACAGATCTGGTCATTAGCCAGAACACTTATACTAATGCTCAGCAGAATTACTTACAAGCAAAATACATGAGCATTATGTACCATCAATTATTACAATTTTATCAAGGAAACGACATTCAACTTTAATTAAAATAAATATGAAAACTAAAAAAAATATCATAATCATTGTTGTTATACTAGCCATCGCTGCTATAGCCTATTATACCTTTTTTAAAGGTGATGATACTGTGATGATTGAAGCCAAAACCGTAACGGTAAAAAAAGGTGAAGTAACAACTATGGTAACAGCAACAGGAACAATAGAACCGATAACTCAAGTAGAAGTTGGTACTCAAGTTTCGGGTGTTGTAGAAAAAATCTATGTCGATTATAATAGCGTCGTTAAAGAAGGACAACTTATTGCAGAATTGGATAAAACCAATTTAAGAGCTTCGCTGACACAGGCACAGGCAGCATATGATAATGCCTTAAGTCAGCAAACCTATACTAAAACTATTTATGAGAGACAGAAAACTTTATTCGATAATCAGGTTATCAGCAAATCAGACTATGATGATGCGCTATACGATTATCAAACAGCCAAGGGAACAGTAACACAACGTTTATCGGATTTGCAAGCTGCTAGAACCAATTTGGGCTATGCTAGTATTTATTCACCAATCGATGGAGTCGTATTATCAAGAGATATTGATGAAGGCCAAACGGTTGCTGCAAGTTATAGTACACCAACATTATTTACCATTGCCCAAGATTTAAGAGAGATGCAGGTTGAAGCTGATGTTGATGAAGCAGATATAGGTAATGTAAAAGAAGGACAGCGTGTAACTTTTACTGTTGACGCTTATATAGGAGAAACTTTTGAAGGAGAAGTAACACAGGTGAGATTAGATCCAACTGTAGAGTCTAACGTTGTTACCTATGTCGTCGTAATTAAAGCAGATAACCCTGATTTAAAATTAAAACCAGGACTTACGGCTACTATTTCTATTTACACTCTAGAATTAAAAAACATCATTACCACCGAAGCTAAAGCTGTAAACTTTAAGCCAGACCAACAGACCTTAAATAATTATTATGCCCAACATAATCTACCCAATGATATAAATATTCCAAATGATGGCACTACACTTTGGGTGTACAATACTAATGGTTCACTCTTACCAAAAACTGTAAAACTCGGTGCAAGTGATGGTGTAAGTGTTCAGGTTATAAGTGGTGTTAATGAGGGAGATAAACTGGTTTACAGTCTCAAGGAAACAGCAGTAGCCGATCTATCTAGTGATACTGAAGCAGAAAGCCCATTTATGCCTAAACCACCAGGATCTAATAAGAAAAAATAAGTTGATCATGACCAAAGCAATAATAAAAATAGAAGATCTTAAACGTGAGTTTACCATGGGAAACGAAACGGTACATGCACTGAAAGGTATTTCATATGCTATCAATGAAGGTGAGTTTGTAACTATAATGGGTTCTTCAGGTTCTGGTAAAAGTACGATGTTAAATATCCTTGGATGTTTAGATCAGCCATCATCAGGTGTATATGAAATTGATGGAGTAAAGGTTAAAGATTTATCTAAAAATGAATTAGCGACTATTAGAAATAAGAAAATTGGATTCATTTTTCAATCCTACAATCTATTGGCTAAGACTTCAGCAATAGAAAATGTGGAATTACCATTATTATATAATAGTAAAGTATCAACAGAAGAACGAAGAGAACGTGCGATTAAAGCTTTACAGATGGTAGGATTAGGTGAACGTTTAGATCATACACCTGCACAGTTATCTGGTGGACAACAACAACGTGTTGCTATAGCAAGATCACTGGTTAATAATCCGGTAATTTTATTAGCAGATGAAGCCACAGGAAACTTAGATACCAGAACATCGTATGAAATTATGTCCCTTTTTCAGGAATTAAACAAACAAGGCATTACAATAGCTTTTGTCACACACGAGCCTGATATAGCAACATTTAGCAGTAGAACTATAGTCCTTAAAGACGGTAATATCATAAAGGATTATAAAAATGAAAATATACAATCTGCAAAAGCAGAATTGGCAAAATTACCAATAGAAGATCATTAATTATGAGAGTTATAAATTTATTCAAAATAGCATTTAAGGCCATTGTACTCAATAAAATGAGAACATTGCTTACCATGTTGGGTATCATTATTGGTGTGGCTTCGGTTATAGCTATGTTGGCCATTGGTGAAGGTTCTAAAGAAAGTATTAGAACTACTATTTCTAGTATGGGCTCTAATATGATAACGATTAGACCAGGTGCCGATATGCGAGGAGGAGTTAGAGGAAGCGCGAGTGATATGCAGACCTTAAAATATGAGGATTATGAAGCTATAAAAGCCCAAAGTACTTTATTGAGTTACATGACACCTGTAGTTAATGGAAGTGGACAGGTTATCAATGGTTCTAATAACTGGCCATCGACTATTTATGGTGTAAATCCAGAGTATTTAAAGATTAAAGTTGTCGATTTACAAAGTGGTAGTATGTTCACTGAAGCAGAGGTGAAGTCTGCGGCCAAAGTAGCATTGATCGGACAAACCATTGTTGAAAATGTTTTTCCTGATGGCCAAGATCCTGTGGGACAAATGATTCGATTTAATAACATTCCATTTAAAGTCATTGGAGTATTAGAGGAAAAGGGTGAAAATACCTTTGGTCAAGACCAGGATGATGTGGTGATTGCCCCATATACTACAGTACAAAAGCGTATTTTAGCTATTGATTATCTCAATCAGATTATGGCGTCTGCAGTAAGTGAAGATGATGCGCCTGATGCCGTAACCGAAGTCACTGAAATTATGAGAAATCAGCATAAAATCGGTACAGATCAAGAGGATAATTTTAGCGTTCGTTCTATGGAAGAATTAATATCTACATTTAGTTCTACAAGTGAAATGTTAACCATATTATTGGTGGCTGTAGCGAGTATTTCATTATTAATTGGCGGAATTGGAATCATGAATATTATGTATGTTTCCGTTAAGGAGCGTACCAAAGAAATAGGACTTAGAATGGCAGTAGGAGGAAAGGGGTCTGATATTTTGTTGCAGTTTTTAATCGAAGCTATTTTAATAAGCATTACAGGTGGATTAATAGGAGTAATCTTAGGCTTAGGTTCCACAGTTTTTATTGAAAAATTCTTAAATTGGCCAACTAGTGTTGCGCTGTATTCAATAGTAATTTCCTTTGCTGTTTGTGCTATAACAGGCATCTTTTTTGGATGGTATCCTGCAAGAAAAGCAGCGGCATTAGATCCTATTACAGCTTTACGTTACGAATAAAATTACCATGTATAGAAATAAAAAAATAACGTTTTTCTCACATCTTATTGTTTGGTTTGTGTTATTCTCAACACCATTTGTATTGGCTTATGGCCAAGAAGATGTTAACAGAGTTATAGCGCATTTTATTGTTCCAATGGTATTTTATGCGGTGATTTTTTATACAAATTATTTTGTTTTAATCGATCGTTATCTGTTTGCTAAGAAGATGATAGTTTTTGTGGTTGTCAATCTTATAATGATAGTGCTGTTTGTTTATTTAAAAGATATTATCGAAAATACATTTTTTGAAAATATAACAAGAAAGCGACCAGAAGGTGATGGTGAAGGACCACCTGTAAAACTATTCATTTATGTGCAAATGTTATCTTACGTAGCTCCTTTATTGTTTTCAATTGCTATAAAAACCACAAGACGATGGATAGATACTGAAGCCGAACGAAAAGAAGCTGCGAACTTTAAGCTTAAGTCAGAATTACAACATTTGCATTACCAATTACAGCCGCATTTTTTCTTTAATTCGTTGAATAATATTTATGCATTGGTTGATATTTCTCCAGATGAAGCTAAAACCTCTATACATAGTTTAAGTAAACTGATGCGCTATATGCTTTACGAAACCAATGTAGAGCTCGTTTCCCTTTCTAAGGAAATTGATTTTATGACCAAATACATAGAGTTGATGAAGCTACGTGTTTCTGATAAAACAGTTGTGAATTATGACTTTCCATCTTCTGAAACAGGAATTAAAGTGGCACCTTTGTTGTTTATTTCACTGATAGAAAATGCATTTAAACATGGGGTTTCCGCAAGTAAAGCGAGTGAAATTACCATCAATATGAATTGTGAAGGGAGTGTCATAAATTTCAATATTGAAAATAATAATTTCCCAAAACGGACGGATGATAAGAGTGGTTCGGGTATTGGGCTTCAAAATTTAGAAAAACGTTTGGAATTACTTTATAACGGAAAATATAGTTTTGATACTAAACTGATTGATGAGCGCTTCATAGCAAACCTAAAAATTGAAAAACTGTAATTTTATGAGTACTCAAAAGATATCTTGTGTAGTTGTTGATGATGAACCTATGGCTCTAAACTTAGTGGAAAGCTATGTTGAGAAAACACCATTTTTAGATCTAAAACAAAAATGTGGCAGTGCTATTGAGGCTATGGAATTTATAAAAGAAAATCCAGTGGACTTGTTGTTTTTAGACATTCAAATGCCAGACCTTACAGGTATTGAATTTTCAAAAATGTTACCTAAAGATACCAGAGTAATTTTTACCACAGCGTTTGATCATTATGCTTTGGAAGGTTTTAAGGTTGAAGCCTTAGATTATCTTTTGAAACCCTTTGATTATGCTGAATTTTTAGCGGCAGCCAACAAAGCTAATACTTGGTTTGAACTGGTTAGAGGAAAGAAAAAAAGCTTACTTTCTGATGAAAAGGAATTCCTATTTGTAAAATCTGAATACAAACAACTAAGAATAAAGCTCGCTAACGTGCTTTATTTTGAAGGGTTGAAGGATTATATAAAGATTTGGTTAAAAGACAACCCTAAGCCCATTTTAACCTTAATGAGCTTAAAATCTTTAGAAGAAGAACTTCCTGAAACACAATTTATGCGTGTGCATCGTTCTTTTATCGTGGCTCTAAAAAATATTGAAGTCATAGAGCGTAGTCAAATCATTATCAATAAACAACGCATTACGGTTTCTGAACAATACAAGCCTAAATTCCTAGAGTTTGTAAATAATAATTCCTTGAACTTATAGTATTTCACAAATTACTAAATCTATAAAATCAACTGATTTGTAGATACAATTTAGTACTACTTCTATTTCATTGGTTTTACAAAGGACTTCAAACTACATTTACACTATAAATAGAAAACAACTATTTATTTAAGTCAAAGTTTAACTAAAAACTAATGAATTATGAAAACACTAATTAAAGCATATATTCTACCAGTACTATTAGTTATGGCATTTTCAACAGCTTCTGCTCAAAACCGTAGAAGCACAACAAATGGAACTACAAGAACGGAGAGTAATATAAGCAGAACTACGAATGGTAATAGTTCTAGAACGGAAAACAACACCAATAGAACGGCTGTCAACACTAACAATGGTAGAGTTTCTAGTTCTAAGGTCACTTACAAAACAGATAAAAAGAAAGTGGTTTCGGTAAGAAATGTATCTAACAAAACAGAGGTGAAGCACAATGGGCAAAGTTACTACTATGATAATGATAAATATTATACTCACTCTGGTGGTCGCTACATAGTTATAGCACCAAAAGTTGGGTTTAGAGTCAAAAAACTACCAACTGATTACAGACGTATTAGTTATGGCAATTATAACTACTACAATGCAAATGGAATATTCTACATCCATATTAATAATGAATATGAAGTTGTAGATCCAGAAGTCGGTACCATTGTTAGTGAATTACCAAACGATTATGAAAAAGTAGTTATAGATGGATTTACATATTATGAATATGCCAATATCTTATATGAAAAAATACAAATTAATGGTACAAGAGCTTACGAGGTTGTTGGCATTATAGAAATGAATTAAAACAGACAGTTGAGTTAGTTTAGATAGATTGGTTAATAGTGAGAAAAGAGGATACATTACTTGGTAATTATCCTCTTTTCGTTTTTTATAATTGGCTATAAAAATAAAGCCCTATTCAAGAATGAATAGGACTTTACCGCTATTAACCAAAATTTAGGGCTCTTAAGGGTTAATTTATTTAGCTTAGTTTTAAGTTATTTTTTTAATGCCTTGATATAAAAACAATAGACCTGCTATAATTCCTATAGTAATTAATAAATAGGGTAATACTTCCATTATTAAACCTACTAAATCGTTTTGCTCTTTATCTTCAGAATCTTTATCGTTCCATAGTATCCAACCCGAAAACGAAACAGAGACTACTGATAAAATTGCTAAACCAAAGGTTTTATTACTAATTCTATTAGAATGAGCTTTTTTCATAGTTCCATTAGTTAACATACATCTTCTATACTAACCAAATTAACATGATTATCATCAAATTGTGTAGTATAGCACAAGCAATCTTTTCCTTTCAGAAGTTCTCGTTTACCCGAAAGACATATTTTTGAATTTTGTTGTTGTACTATCATAACTTGTTAAACCGTTACCGTTTTTAAAAGCGTGTAACCATCTGTAGTATTCCCTGTTAAGGAATCTAGCATATTACCATCTAAGCTATCAGAAAATACGTTGTCATTTTCGTTTAGGGTATTAGCTTCTCCATTATATCCAGAAGTAGCATACACAGTATCGCAAGTATCTTTAGGAAATGCTATCTGTGTTACTCGAATAGAATTTTCATTACTATCCAAAATTTCTAAATGTATATGTGGTGCTCTACCATTGTACCAACCTGGAAAAATGCTTATGAACGATGCATTGCCATTAGCATCGGTAGTTTGTCTTCCTCTCAGAAAATGCTGTTCTGTATAATCTGTACTTTGCATTTGTGTTCCGCCATATTCTGAATAATTACCCTCAGCATCACAATGCCATAAATCTACATAAACTCCTTCTAAAGGATTACAATCGTCACTCTGGTCTTGCACTGTAATGGTTATCAATAATGCGACTCCTGTGCGGTCACCGATAATATTTTGTCTAACCAATTCTGCAGGTGTAATTATAGGAAAAGGGCCTGCTGTTTCACTTGGCGATAAATCACAATCACCTATAACATTAGTACCTCCTGTTTCGCTACTACTTGAACTATCATCTTCTGTAGAACAGCCATTAAATAATGTAGGTATTGCCACTATAGTTCCCATACTTACAATGCCTTTCTTTAAAAATTCATTTCTCTTCATCTTTCAATTTCTTTTAATTTCGATATTAAAACTAGTAGAAATGAACACCTTGAAGAAATAATTGCGAGGAACGCAGGAAAGAATGAGGTAAAAAAAGGAATTTGTCAGAAATAATTTTCTAAATTTTTCTTGTAAGCATTACCTATTGGGATTTCAACATCCAATAAATTTAGAGTTTGAGTCTGAACCGTTTTTATTTTATTTATAGGTACTATATAAGATTTATGAACTCTTACAAATTGAGATTCTGGCAGCTTATCAATAATACCTTTCATAGTAGAACGTGCCACTACAGAACTTTCATTTTCGATATGAATTTTAACATAATCATCCATAGCTTCGATATACAAGATAGATTTTAAATCTATGTTATAAAGTTTATAATTGGCTCTTATGGCTAAATGCGTGTTTTCTTTAGTGCTCTTATTTTCAAGAGCAATAGCTCGCGATACACGGTCTGTAGCTTCTTTAAAATGATTTAATGAAATAGGCTTTAAAAGGTAATCTATAGCGTTTACTCTAAAACCTTCGACAGCATATTTAGAATGGGCTGTAGTGAAAATAACCTTAACAACCTTGTTTAAATTACTATAGAAATCAATACCATTAGTTTTAGGCATTTCTATGTCTAAAAAAATTACATCAATATCAAATTTATTGAT
The DNA here is from genome assembly GCA_002710685.1 of Cytophagaceae bacterium. Taxonomy (GTDB): domain Bacteria; phylum Bacteroidota; class Bacteroidia; order Flavobacteriales; family Flavobacteriaceae; genus Leeuwenhoekiella. The sequence goes on from PALD01000026.1 coordinate 10,747, forward strand.
GTAACGTCTAGCATTATCAAGATTAGTAAAGCTTCGTTCTAAGGAGATAGTCTTAAGCTGACTGCAATGAGCTTCTATGACTTCGAGAGCCAAAGGTTCATCATCTATTGCAATTGCTTTTATCATCCCAATGCTATTTTTAAACGTACTTTATAAGTTTCTGATGTTTCGGTAATCTCTAAATGGTGCTTATTAGGATAAGCATATTCTAAACGTTTTTTAGTATTTCTAAGTCCTTCTTTTGTCGTTTCTGTATCAAAAATCTGATTATTAAAATTGGTGTTTTCAACTACAAGCACGACTTCATCTTCGTTTTCAAAAGACATAAATATAGCTATTTTAGAAGGATTTTCAGGAGACACGCCATATTTGAAAGCATTTTCAACAAAGATTATTAATAGCATTGGAGCAATTCTGTGATTTGCTGGCGAGCCTTTCACATTAAAGCTAACATCAACATCTTTTGTTAGTCTCAATTTTTGTAGATCAATATAGTCTATGATGTACTCTATTTCATCACGAAGCGGTACGCTTTTTTGATCGCTCTCAGTAACAACATAACGCATAATATTAGAAAGCTTTAAGACAGCCATAGGCGTTTTATCTTCCTTTTTTAAAGCAAGCGCATAGATGCTATTTAAAGTATTGAATAGAAAATGCGGATTGATTTGAGCCTTTAAGTATGATATCTCGGTTTGTAATTGTTCGTTTCTAACTTCCTTCAAATAGTTATTGATTCTTAGGTGAAGGGACAATACAAAAACCATGATAAATTGAAACAAGTAACTTCCTCTAGAAAATAATCCTCCCATGAACTCATTATCCGGACCTTTTGGTGGCATTTTATCAGGAAAACCTCCTGGACTATTTTGAGGAGAACCTATGGAATTCGAAAATTCAGAAGGATTAATTCCTACATCTTCAGGTTTTGGTAACTTTTGATCATCAATGATTAAATCGGGTATGATATGTACAATGGCAAAACAAGCAATTAATACCACAACCAATACTAGCCATTTCTTTTGTACATAAAACTTAGGAATGAAAATGTAATAGTTAACATAAAAGAATATTAGTAATAGTAAATAGCTTAAAAAACTTCTTTGAAAGCCCGTAATCTTGAACATAGCCGTACCTATAGCTAAATCTGGTGAGGTTAAAAATGGAATACTTATTAATCCTAACCCAAGAAGAATATTGATTAATAGCTGACGGTTTTTTAGCAAATGCATAATTTGTGGTTACTTATACCAAATGTAGCTATTCTTGGATTACTCTTGAAATTATTGCGGTTTATGATGCAATAATTGCGGTATAAAAAAAGTAAAGCCCTATTCATTTTCATGAATAAGACTTTACTACCAAATCAACCAATCAAAAAATAGTTTCAGTAAGGCTTTGGTATGCCTTCTGAATCTGTTTCAATAAATTCTAATACCGTAGACGGATTTTTTACTTGCTTAGCTTTATCAGCAGTAAAAACAATTGCACCATTAAGAACTTTTGGTTCTTCTCTTAATAAGGTAATGCAATCATTTTCGTTGAATGCACTTAGGTCGCCTTCAACTTCTTGCTCGTTTAGTAGGCTGTTGATACCTGTATTTAAGCGACTTGCTAAGTCTGCCCATTGGGTTCCTGTGACTTTCGTCTTGGTTATATCGATGTCTAAAAGGCTTTTTTCTGATGCTTTTAGATATGCTAATGTCTGTTGGTCTGTATAATTTTCACCGTTGTAAACACAGGTGATTTCTCTTTCGTCTTCGCTAAATATTCCCATAATTAATGTGTTTTCATTGTTTGCTTTCTCTTTTCTAACTGTTTTAATAGTTCTCTTACACTTTCTGAAACTGCTGCTTGAAAATCGTCTTTAGATGATTCTGCAAATAGGCGAGGACCTGGTGCGCTTAAGCGAATGCCGGATATTTTTCCTGTTTCGTCTGAGGATGTATTTTCTATTTTAAAGAATACATCTGCTCGTGTAACAAACTCGAAGCGTGAGAAAATATTTTCTAGTTTGTCTTTTGTAAAGCTTTCTAAGGCTTCACTTGCGCTAACATCGTGGTATTGAAATATTACTTGTTGTTTATTTATACTTGTATCTGACATAATCTTTTGCTGTTTTAATCTGTTATTCCAAAGTTATGATGATAGGCTAAGGTGCTTTGACTTATATGCTACAATTGTTTCCTTATTTAATTAGAATGCTAATTTGTAATTGTTTATTGATTGGTTGTATAAGAAAAATCTATAGTAACGTCGGATAAGCCTCGGCTTAGCCTTGAGATAGCTACGGGATAGGCATGGGTATGATAGGGTGGTGGTAAGACTTTTGTATTAATATGTATTTGCAGGGATAGGATTCTTTTTTATGTTTTATTTAACGTGGTTTTACTGATAGCATTAACTTATAGATTGATTACGGCAATTTTTGATGTGTGGCTCTTGTAATTTTATGGTATAGCAAATCAGAGAGGTTTGCAATAAAAACTAAAAATTATAGAATTATGTCTAAACCATGGCAAGATAAAGCAGAGGGCAATTGGAATATTGCTAAAGGAAAATTGAAACAAAAATGGGGTGATCTTACTGATGATGATCTTGATTATAAGGAAGGTAAAGAAGATGAGCTCTTAGGTAGAATACAAAAGAAAACTGGAGAGTCTAAGTCTAAAATTAATGAGTTCTTAGAAGAATTAAAATACTAGTTTACTAAAATTTATAACTTAGTTAGTTTGTTTAGAGAGAAAAAATCTTGCCATAAGCAAGATTTTTTTTTTTTTGATGATTTTAAAGATGTATAGTGGCTAAATTATGTACGTGCATTTTGTATAACAAATTGTAGTAAATTAGAAATAATGTTATACAAAATGCATGATACTAAAAATTAATTATCATTTTGATTTTAAAGCTATTGCATTAAATTATATATTAGCAAAAAAAGATCGTAAATACAGACTTATTTACGTGTTAGCTGTAATTTGAAAAATCTATTAGAATGAATATTATATGTTATTGCTGAATGAATATTATATGTTATTGCTGTGAAGAACAAATTACGGAAGAAACTTCGAGCATTGAACATATCTTACCGAATGCGATTGGAGGAAAACTTAAATCTAAGGAATTATTATGTAAAGATTGTAATTCGAATTTTGGAGTAAGTTTTGACAGTGAATTGACTAAACAATTATTGTTTTTAAGTAGCTTTCTTAATGTCAAAAGAGATAGAGGTAATCATCCAAAAGTAAAAGGAGGAAAAACAGAGAGTGGAATAGATATAGACTTTTTAAGTGGAGGAAAACCTTATTACGCTAAACCATCAGTAAAAACTACTACGAAAAATAATGAAGTTGTTCTCGACATTATGGCTCGTGACAAGAAAGAGCTAAAACAAATACTTAAAGGATTAAGTCGTAAACATCCTCAAATTGACATTGAGGAAATCTTAAGTAAATCAATTGAAGAAAAGGCATATTTGAATGAGCCAGTCAAAATTACTCAGACTATTGGAGGAGCAAAAGCTTTAAATGCAATTACTAAAGTCGCTCTTAATTATTGTATTTACAAAACGAAAAGCTTCAAACCTTTTACAACAACAATAAATACTCTTAAAACCGATTCCAAAAATGAACTATCCAAACATTATCACTCTGATAAACCACTATACAAAAAAATAGCACAAGAAATCTGTCATATAATTCATATTCAGTCTAATAAACAAAATAAGAATGTAATAGGATATGTAGAATTCTTTAGTAGTTATTCATTCATAATTTTATTGTCTGACAATTATGATGGAAAAAATATAAAAGCAACTTATTGCTATGATTTAAATAGTAAAAAAGAAATAAAGAAAAATATAAATTTAAAAATCGCTACAGAAGATTTTAATACACTTCCAATTATAACACCAGACTACTATCCAATTATTACAAATAAAATGGATAGAATAATAAAAATTGGTTTAAAAGAGCAGAATGATAAGGCATTAAGTAATTTAATTTCGAAATGTGTAGATGACATTTGGAAAGTAAAATATGGACACGAAGAAAGAGTTACAAAGCAAATGATTACTAAATTATCACAGCATATTGCAATGGAATTTGTTAAATTTATGTATCGAGGTAAAAAAACTACAGCTAACAATGGCTATAAGTAATTGCTTGTTCTCGACTACTTCTGAAAATCCTTGCGGATTTTCAATTTGGTGTGTACTTGCAAAGTTAAATGCTAACCCACGCAACTACTCATAGCCCAGACCGTTGTAAGTAATTTTGACCCGTCCTGAATAAAGGCTACATAATTTTAAACATTATGTACAAAAATGACAAAGTAATCAGACGGTATTCAGAACCTTTCAAACTGAAA
>PALD01000027.1 GCA_002710685.1 Cytophagaceae bacterium
CTTGGTCTGCTCCTGCTCTATCTTTCTCAATATGGCCTCCACGGCATCCATCCGTTTATCAATCAATAGCTTTAGGCTATGGACCGAATCATCAAAGGGCGTGAATGGGTCGATGGAATACCGCTCAAAAAAATCCAACATGGCCCCTAGGGCTTGCGTATAATTGACATCATTTGCTATGGCATATTTTTTAAAGCGCTCAACGGTCTCGGTGTGGAACTGTATCCTGGAAAATGGGTTGCTCATGGCTAGATATTATTGGATTGGGACAATTGCCTTCGCTGTTTACGGGACCTCCCGGCCGTTTTTAGGAAATTTGTCGCAAAAGTTAGTTTCAAACATTGGTAATGTTCAAACGTAAAATATTAAAAATCAATTATTTAACATCAAAAAATAAATATCGTAACGCGGCGCAGCCCGTTACCCTCTTGCTTCTCATTTTCCTTCGCTTCGCTCCCAAAAACGAGAACTTTTCAACTGAAATATAACCATAATAATCCTCATTGATTTTGATGGTAAACAGCATCAAATTTAATGTGCCAAAAGACCCATTTACTTATTATATCCCGAGCGTTTTCCTTGGGTTTAGATTTGGTAACAGGTATATCAGACAAGGAAAAACACCCACAGCAAAACGAAAATAAAATTATGCAGTTTTCCCATTTACTTCCCATAGTGCCTTCACGTTTCCTTTTCGCCCGACCTTATTTTAAAATACGGATTGGCATAAGCTTTTATAAAAGGGTGAGGTAACGAGCCCGGTTATGCAAAGCGTTCCAGGACGTATTTTATCGCTTTAGGGAAAAGGAAATGGGTACCGTGGGAATCACTTTATTGAATCCCTGAGTTTTGAAGGGCCTCTGATGAAAACAAGATTTCTATTCCAGTTGTGATCTGGACGAACTTGATCCCCTTTTTCAGGGGATTGGGTTTAAGACCTTCCTTTATGAACCGCATTTCCCGCAATAAAGCTTTTTTGCGGAATGAAGGGGAATGGGGTGAATCCATTATTACAAACTGTTCCAGCTCAAATCGTATAATACATAAGACAATCGCAAAGAATAAACAAATTACAGCTTAGGCTTAAGTCTTTTTAATCTTCTTTGATAGGCTTGAAAGTAATTCCTTTTAGATTGCTCATTGAGAAAGGAAGCCTTAACAAACTGTTCAACGTGCTCAGCACCACCTAGCATTGTTTTCATAATCGTGCTGAATTGCTTTTCAGTCAGCTCAATTTTTTCCGCCAATGTTGTAAACTGCGTATAAATGGTACCCTGTGCATCCTTTCTTGATAGCAACCCCTCTAAGGCAAAGACTTCGTCCTCCACATGCATACGGGTATTGAGCAAATCATAAGCCGGACTCAATCTGTGATCACCTAAAGGAGTCTCTAATATGGAGAAATTCTTTAAGTGAGCATCCCCATTTGAAAATAAGTAATTAAAAACCAACACTTGATACAACTTGGGAATTTCCAGTCTATATGCAGGAAGATACTTTTTCATCAACTCAAAAATCTCCAAATATGTCCCTTCATATTTATAATGTTCTCCGTGAGTTTGTGGTGTTTTCCCCGCAAGTGTAGCAAAGTCCTCTTTGGCAAGTTTACTTCCATCGTCTTTGACGTCAAAACGCTTAGTCAAATAAGCCGGCTCTCCATTTTTAAAAAATATCAATGCATTTTCCGCGGTTTCAATTTGATAAACTTGCCGTGCTATTTGCATAGTAAGGTGTTCGTTAGCGGGCATTTGATTGCTGCGTTTGCCAGCATGAGGGATAGGCTTTAAAATATAATTTCCCTGCTCGCCTTCTTTAATAAGGCGCAATTTATTCTTCTCTAAAAGAACCGAAAATTTCTCCTGAACACCCGATATGGATATACGCTTATGATTATCTCTGAAGATTTGGTTCTCCTCATATTTGCTATCCGGAGAATCATAAGGAAGAATGTGCGACACTTTCCGGTTAGTGAACATGCGTTTTAGGCAGTTCCTGCTATACGAGTCATAACCTTCGGCAAGAGTTCCCGGGCAATATTGAATATTTGGTATAGCCATTAATTCGCAGTTATTCTTTTTATAGTTATAGCTCCGATAGTGTCAAAAGCAGCAGTGATGAGCAACAGCCCAAAATAATCATCGGTATCAAGACGCATTTCGTTACAAACCACATCCCGATTAGTTCCTTCCGGCAACATGTTATAAAAAAAAGGAAATAAATAGGGCGATTGATAGTGCTTTCGTGATTTGGGCAGGGTCAAACTTATAGCAGGTTTATCCGGATTATTCAGCCAATCTTCTAGATAGTTAAACTCAAAACTTCCATCGTCATGTTGAATTAAGGAACCAGCTTCTTCTTTTTTATATAAAACTTTTGCCATCCTCATACCTTAATAGGTTTGAGTTGCAGCGTAATTTCTAAACCTAAAACGGATGTGAGTTTCTCTAAAGACTCCAACGTGGGGTTGGCTTGCCCGCGCTCGATTTTATATAAGGTGTTTACGCTAATCCCTGCCAGATCTGCAACTTCAGATTGCGTAATCTTAAGATGATTCCGCCGTTCCTTTAATTGAATTCCAATAGCCTTTTTAGACATATTTCAAACCTTTAAAAATCACATCATACTGCGATTTTAACCACTTTTCTATTAATAAAAAATAAAAATACATAATATTTCACATTAAATTGTGATTATTGAATGTTTTTTTTGTGTAATTAAATTTTCAATTCCGATTTCACATTATACGATTATTTTTAGTAAAAAAAAACAGTATTATAGTTAACTGCCTAAGGTCAGACCAGGGCATATTTAGAAATACTATTTTTTAATTCGCGGCAAGCCTCAAAGCATTTTCAAGGCATCTCAATCAAGCGAACGCAATCCCAATCCCGAAATTTCGGGAGAGCATTTCGCGGAATGGAGGGAAATGGGGTTTATTCCATAAATATTTTTGTCATTACCCAAGAACTTAATCTACATTGTATAAACAAGGCTACTAAAATACCTATGTAGAGCAAGAGGAGCATTACCTATATCCACAAGGCAAGATCATTCCATTAACTAAGGAGTTTAACAATTACCAAACGTGCACTCGCAAGGGAATACCGCTGTCTCAAGCACATGTATGTTTAATTCCCTAAAAGTACCAGCTCTCTTGGCAAAAGCGCACAAAAAAGAATGTTTAGTGTTACTTATTACCGCACAGATACCAACAATATCGCCCGAGCAGAAAGCCCATAAGAATAGTATGAATGCTATACACAAGAGGACCTAAGACCTATCTATTGTACCCTAAACCAATTTATGGGATTAAGGAAAGTAAATACCATTGGATTGAAACAAGCCAATCAACCTATGCATAAAAAAAGAGCATAATTATAAGGCGCTTTAATATTTATCTAAGTTTATGCTCAACAAACTTTGGTTGTTATTCTTCCTACTTGTTATAACTGTCCGATTTAGGTTTAACTAATTCAGTTTTCAAGATAATCGTCAACTCAATTTGATTAAGGGAATGTAATTTCTCACGGAGAAAATTAAGGAGCTGAACTATTGTTTTTTTAACTATACCCACCCCCTTTCCAAGGCTAGCATAACCAAATCCAGGGTTTTGTTTGTGTCGGTTTTATTCAGCATGTTTTTTCGATGTGTATCTACAGTAACTTTGCTTATATAGAGTTTTTCAGCAATATCCATACTGTTCAATCCTTGAGCCAGAAATTGCAGGACTTCACGTTCGCGCCGTGTCAGCACTTGATTTTGTTGAGGCAGTACCTGCTTATTCTTTACATTTATATAGGAAGGTTCTCCTTCAAGACCAATAAAAGAAAGTGTCATGGTATTGCTTTTCTTTAAGTGTGATATATCGGTATATACACAAAAGGTCCGCAGCACGGCGCCTTCATCATCACTGTGAATACATACGATCTGTTGAAGTAATCTTATATATTCCCCATTGCTTTTACGCATTCTATAGTCATATCTTGATTTGTATTTTAATACCTTATCAGGAGGCAGGGCTTTCCAAAAATCAGTAACTCTGGCCTCAAATGCCAAAAAAAAGGGGAGATCGTCCGGGTGGATTATTTGCATCAAAACCTCGGCACTAAATTCTTCAGGGTTATATCCCAGCATGGTGGCTATGCTTTTGCTACAGTATTCAATCTTCATTTCGGGTGGGTTGAAAATCAAATAAAAATAGTCGCCTACCTGAAATATACTGATCAGCTTTTTATAAAGCTCAACCTCTAGTTTTAGATCGGATGGTGTTTTGTGCTGACCAATTTCCTTCCAGATTTTCTGTGCCTGATCTAAAATAAGTTTGTCCATATTCAAACTACTTGTGATGATATACTTAAAAAAGCGTGTTAAAAATACCTATTAATGGGTATTTCTCCGAGGATTAAGTTCAATTAGTTTTGAATAAATGTTCTGCGGGTAAGGATTTTGTACTACTTGATAGCTCATTTTTAAATATGATTCCATACATAAACAAAAAAGCAATGTTAAAATCATTCAGCGTTTTTCCAGTATTTGCGCAGCAGAATGAAAGTAGCAGCCAATTGTAAAGGATATGAGATTGATTAAATTTTATGCACTTAAATGACATGATAAAGAGTTTGACTTTTAAAAAAACCCTTGGAGCATTAACAATCCTTTTTGTCCTGCTTATTATGGGATCACACCGTATTCAAGCACAGACTAATGCGGAACGTGCCCAAGCATATTACTATGCGGCAGAGGAGGCCTATAACAATGAAGAGTATAGTAAGGCAGTTAGCTATTGTGACCAAGTGGTCGAAATCCTTGGCAGTTCCAACGCACGTGTTGAAGGCTTGTACGTGAAATGCTATTATGAACAGAATAATATTTCAAAAGCTAAAGAAGCCCTACAGACATTTTCAAACTTAAAGCCCGATGCATCTCTAAGTAAGGAAATTGCTCTTTATATAGTTAGGATTGAAGAAGCAGAAAAAGAGGAAGAAAGAAGACAAGAGCTAGCTGCTGAAGAGGCGGAGAAAAAAGCAGAATATGATAGGACCCATACGACTTGTCCTAATTGTTATGGTTCAGGAACAACTACCAAAAAAGTGGATTGTTATACCTGTTATGGCAGTGGCGAGGTAGAGGGATCCAAAAAAACTTGCCCGGTGTGTCGTGGCACAGGGAAAGGGGCGGTCACCTATGATTTTTTGGGTGGTAGAAAGACGGCTGGTTGTAGTAATTGTCATAATTACGGCTGGATCCGTGAAAAAGAAACCTGTCCCGGTTGCCACGGTGAAGGTCAGAGAACAATCACTAAAACGTGTTCAATATGCTACGGAAAAGGAGATATAAAAAAAGAATAGAAAACTTGGAAATATGAAACTAAAGAAAGAAATACAGACGAATTTAAAATACCCTTAAACTGACAATCATTTTTAATTAAAAAATCACAATGAAAAATGTAATCACACTATTTATCATTTGGCTGTTGATAATCGCAGGCATGCAAAACACACAGGCACAACAAACTTTAAAAGTATATGGTTTCGCCGAATCATACGATTCTTACGACAAGGTCTCTTACATTTCTGAAGTAGTCACGGGCTTGGTGAACGACAAAACGCTCTTTGACCCCAACGGGCAAAACCTTCAAAACCAGTTTAAGAAAAAAATTGGGGAAATATTAGGAAAGAGTGTCCAATCGATGAATCACAATGCTTACGGACTTATGTATAAACGCTTCAAGCCGATGAGCCTGAACGGCACACCTGAAAAAAAAGAAGAACTATCCACCGAATCCACCCTTGAGGCTATGGAGAAATTAAGAATCAAAAAGATTGAAGAAAATAAGAAATACGGTATAAAAGTAATTGAAATTTCCAATGAACAATTTCAATATATACAACCTAAAAGATAATTTTTTATAAAAAATAAACTCATTATTATCCATTTGTTTGTTGATGATTGCAGGTATGCAAACTGCACGGGAACAAACCAAAGAGGATTAAAAAAACTATATGATGATCAAATAATCTGTAAAGAGGAATATGATAATAAACAAAAATACCTTTTAGGGAAAGTAAATTGAAGTATTCCTTGCCCTATACGATTTATAAATGATTAAATACAGCTACTTGTCAGTTTTGGTAATTTGCCTATGGAGTATCCACCTTCGGGCACAAACCACTACTGTAAATGGCGAACTTAAAGCGTTCCAAAAAGATACTGCGAAGGATCATTTAAATGAAAACACGATTAACCATCTTTCCTTTTTGCTCAACACACAACATTACCGGTTTTCACCCAAGGAAATCTACAGCATCCGTTCTGAACGAAAAGGGTATAGGCTGGATATGACTCTGCGCTATCCTGACAGTGTAGTTTCCTATAAAATGAACATTCCCCAACTTTTCGATGTTACAACCCTCAGGGATACCATAGATGGCATAGAAGGCCACCGGTTCCAAATAAAAATGACAGATAGCGTAATCACCGAGTATTCAGGCCCAGAGATAAGACAAATCATAACAAATAAACTCTCCTTTTTTATTACTGGGAAGCAAACCTCACAACGGCTTCAAAACATTTTGCAGACCATATGTCGGGATAACCACCGCCGCTGGTACCTGGAAGATGAACGAAAGAAAGAAACCACCAATTGTCCGCCCAACCTACACACTAACTGAATGATTATTAAAACCACAAAATGATGAAAACAAATTTACTTTTGATTATCGCGCTACTCCTAGTATTTTTTAATGTATCTGCACAAAATGACACCCATTTTGGTTTAAAAGGCGCTATGAATTTAGCCGGACTTTCGGGAGTAGAACTGGATGATGGATATGAGAAAAGCATAAGAATGGCCTTTGGAGGGGGACTTTTTTTGAACAAGGAACTCACCCCTAAAACCAGTATTCAAATAGAAGCGATGTACAGTGCTCAAGGGGTGGAACTCGAGAGTGATGAAAATCCTGACGAACTTTATCGCCTGGATTATCTCTCTGTTCCCATACTATACCGATACCATTTTGAAGAAAAAGGCTCCCTCAGCGTGCAATTTGGCGTACAGCCTGCCATGCTTTTAAACAGCCAGGTAAAAGTGCAGGGCGGTGATGAGGAAGGTGTGTTTGATTTTGATGAATACTACGAAGGAACAGACGCCGAGGTCAATGGTTTTGATGTAGGGCTTACTGCAGGTTTTGGCTTTGGTTTCGGAAGGTTTTCATCCATTACCCTTACCTACACCTATGGATTGATGGAGGTTTTTAAAGGAAATGACGCCCCGCAGGGAGCTAAAACTTCATTGGTTCAATTTAGTTTGGCGATTCCACTGACTTCAAATACGTATTAAATTTTTTGTATTGGTAAATACAACTACAGTAAGTTATAGTATTTCTAATGTGAGTTAACAAAAATTAAAGCCATGAGACCAAATTTGATAGTAATTTTAATAATTTTCTTAACGTCAATTACAAAAAGCTTTAGCCAAAACCTTTCTGAGACGCAACTCAAAGATATCATTGCTAATGCTGATAAAGCTTATGAAGAAGAAGACTACGAAACTTCTTTCGATTACTTTATGGAAGCAGCTAATTATGATAATCCTTATGCACTATTTAAAGTCGGAAGATTTTATGATTATGGTGAAGGTGTACCACAAGATTATGAAAAAGCTATTAATTGGTATGAAAAAGCAATAGAAAAAGGAAGCGCTTCCGCAATGAATAATATGGGGAGTAAATACCTCAATGGTGAAGGAGTTCCAGAAAATGATTATAAAGCACGGGAACTCTTTGAAAGAGCTGCTGCCCTTGGCAATGATTTTGCACTCTCGAATTTAGGCGTTATTTATAATAATGGATATGGTGTTGAAAAGGATAAAGAAAAAGCTATTGCATATTATGAACAGGCCGTTGAGAAAGGAAATATAAATGCCATGATCAATCTGGGAGATATATATGAAAAAAATGATGTAGATAAAGCTTTAAGCCTCTTTGAAACTGCAGCTGCCAAAAACAGTGGTACTGCCTATTGTAGAATAGGAGATTTATATTTTTATGAACACCTTACCAATAATCAAAGATTAGGTAGGGAAAAATCAAGAACTTACTATGAAAAAGCTGCAGAATTAGACAATGCCCGTGGTCAATTTATGGCAGGATTTATTTATTTGCAAGGCTATGGTGTAAATATAGATAAAGACAAAGCCTTAGATTATTTTATGCCTGCCGCTTTTAAAGAACATACCCAAGCCATGATCTATGCAGCTAACATGATATTCAACAAAATCCCTTGGAATGCTTCCGAACGGGAATTAAAGTACGGCCAAGGATTGGTAATGGCCCATGATTTTTATAAAAAAGCAGCCGATAAGGGAGATGCTGATGGATTATTTAATATGGGTGATTGGTATTTTTATGACTATCTCAATAATGGTAAAATCCTAGAGGAAAACTTGTCAATAGCGCTAGATTATTTTGTAAAAGCTGAGCAGGCAAAACATAGTAAAGCATTAGGTATGATTAATTTGATTGAACAAATACAAGAAGGTAAAACGGAGTTGATCAAAAATGAACTGGTGTCTCATTTTAAAGGGGGTAATTGGTATAATTACGTAAAATTAGTTCTCGAAGAAAAAATCACAGAAACTTTATCGCCCACTAAAAATAACGTTTATATAGACCAATATGGGCTTAACCGTTTTAATGTCAATGACAATCTTCTTGATGTTGTCATCGAAGCACGTCAACTCGGGTCTATGGTCTCTCAAAATAAATTAAGACATATTTATCTCCCTTACAAAAATTTATATATTAATACCTCGGGGCAACTTCCCGTATTCAACTATAAAGGCATGACACCTTCAATTAAAATGAAAGTAAAAATTACCAGTGAATACGATGAAGAAGGAAGTTATCATGACGAAGAATTTAAATCGCTTAATGAACTATTCCTTTTTAGCCCTGAAATTCCCTATTTTAAAATCGTTTGTGTCAATCGACTGATTAACATACTCTCTAGTTTAGACTATTAATATTTTGAGATGTTATTGAATGTTTCAAATTATAAGTTCAATGCTTGATAAAAAAGAACGTAGGTTTTGGAAACACAAATTCAGAATGCGCAGGGAGGATTATCCAGAGCATGTCCAGCACCTAAATTTAAGGGATGAAGACATAGACAATGAGGCCTTGGGCTATTTATCCAAACACATAAAAGCTGTAGGGCGGCTAGATTTAGATAATAATTTGATTGACGATAGAGCCCATTTTTAAAAGAAATAGAGACAATTAAAGAATTGCGGCTTAAAGGGCTAAATCTAACAGATAAAGTGGTACCGCATTTGGGCCAATTGACCAGCTTAACCCTATTACATCTAGGGGAAACCCAAATAAGCTGTGCAGGAATAGCAGGATTGACCGGATTGAAACAACTTAAGACGCTTCTGGTTTCTCCCAAGCATATAGAAGATGATAAGCTAGCGGTGTTTTTAAAAACTTTACCAGATTGTGAGCTTATCGTTAATCATAAAATATACAATGAAATGAACTAAAATAATATAATATAAGAAGATGAAAATACAACTATTTCTATTTTGCTTTTTTGGGTTATTGGCTTTCCAAACCCAAGCACAGTTTAAATACAACGACTTAAGCGACACCCAAAAGCAACAGGTCAAAGCCATAGAAGGCGCATACAATACAACAACAGGGCTACAAAGTACAATAACCTATAATGAGTACATACTTGAAATTACTTTTGCAGACCAAGAAAAACAGTTTCTTCCACTGGTGGATATTGAAGCTATTACCATAAATGAAAACAACGGGAACTATTCTCTGAAATTACACCATAAAGGCGGTTGGGATTATGGCGGGCTTTACAGTATAATGACCAAGCAAAAAGCTGAAACTCTAAAAACTGAATTGCAAAAGTTTTTAGATAATCTAGAACCGTTTAATGAAAAAACACTCGCAGATTTATGTGATGCTGTAAGATACTTGAAAACATCAAAAGATGATGACAATTTTTATGATTTTGAATACAAGATGTTGCGTCTGGCAGGAATTACGGATATGGATAATGCAAGCTATGAAGAAATGAAAACTAAAATGAGCTTTTTGTGGAAATTACATTCAAATGATTTTCAATGTCCTTTGGCGACGAATATTTACCCTAATGGAAATTTCTTACGTCAATTAGCCCGAGCCGACGGCGAAGATGCTTTTGAGCTTGTGCTGGATAATTATGGTTTCGACCCGAATGTTATTGACCCTGATGGTTGCGCGGTATTTGACTATTTGGATGCTCAAATTACATCTGACCATAGTTATGCAAAAATTCTTATAGAAAAATTTAAAAAATACAAAGCAATTCTCTTGAAATACGACGCTAAAACCGCCAACGAAATTTGTGGTTGTACAAAATGTTAGACGATGAAAATAGGCAAACCCTTCAACCAGTTTACCAAACAAGAATACTTGGAAACCATCCCCAACCACAAGCAGTATTCCGATTTCAATACCTTGGGACTGTACCGATCATTATCGGAAAATGAGCACCTCAGTTTGGAAGAAAAATGGGAAATCCGTGATCTTGCCCATCGGTTTTTTCAAAAGACATTTGATTTCCTACAGTTAAAAGATCCACAAACCTACTTTAACGTTTCTACCTTGGGAGAAGGGTTAACCCGTGGGGATGAATTGAATTACTGGAGAACAATTAGGGAAAACCAGCAGAAAATCCTTAGAGATAAAAAGATAAAGCATCGCAATTTCGGTTCTTATTCCAAACACGATTGCGGCTATGACCATTGCCCCTATAACGGATTGATGATCAAGCAAGGCAGCGCGCTAGCAGAAAGCAGCATGCATTTTAAAGGGGATAAAAGTCGCGACCGGAAAAAACAAAAATCACAACGGTTGGCAAAGGAACAACGCAACTTTAAGCAAAATTCAGGATCGATTTTGTAGAAATACACTTAATCAATTGTCTAATTGACTTCAGTTTTAAATGACTTTTTATGCGATTAAATCAGGTTTCTTCCTTCACAAAGTTCTATAAATTTGGCTGGAGATTTAAGATTGCTTTTATTATCAAATACAGAGTCAGTTTTATAAATTTTAAAACAGACTCCACTAGATAATTGCCCAGCAATTCACTTTTCGTTTTATTCTTTCACTTGTCGGATTATTATTAGTCTTAAGAGCGTTTTCAAATTTAAACAATCCCACTCAAGCCCCTAATAAAAGTCATTATTCAGGAAATGTCAGAAACGGCTGCCTGAGACTTTTTTAGGATGAGTATTCTGTATTCCTATCGCCTCGAAGAAAATTTATTATTCTTCATCTACATTTCATTTTAAAAAATCTTAACGAATTGTTAAAAACGTTAAAGTTTAAACTTAGGTGTACGATTCGGTGAGTCATTTAAAATAGCGTTTTCTAAAGGCCTAAAAACACTGGTATTTGCAGATTAGTTCGAGTCCCGTCCAGACCGCAAAAAAGCTCATCTTACGATGAGCTTTTTTCATTTATAGTTATACGTGGGACCCATTGTATTAACTACAATAAAGCTAAAGCCTTACCTTTCCCAAAAAACATCTAAACCCTTATCAAGGCAAAAATCTCCATTAATTCTTCATATCCTCAAAGTCAAAAAGCTCAAGAAGCCCTCGATATGAGCTTATCCTTTGCTTTTCATCATGCTCATGGGTCTCCTGTTTATTGGCAGTCCGCAGGAGTTCTGCGCCCAGTTGATTATCAATATCTTCCATGTGATTGAATTGATGAATTATTTTTTAACAAAGGTACATTCACCATTTTAAGTAATACTGATTTACCCTCAACCATAACTATTTCTTAATCTTCTTCGGCAATACAACATTCTCAAAATAAGGAAAAACAAGCTTCAATTTTCATGTTGCTTCAACAAAAGCCGCTTCATTTTAAGAAACTTCTATTTCTTTTGGACAAGTATTGAATTTTTGGTCTTTTGGCTTAAAGCCAAAAAAGGATTCCCTAAATTTAATGGACACTTCAACTCACTAACCCAAAAATTCAACGATGAAGACAACCCTGCTCCCACTCCTGATGCTGTGTGCAATGCACCTTTGTGCGCAAGAATCCATCTTAGGTTTTAGCGATGCTGCAGCAAAAAAACAAAAGGAACTGGAAAAAGAATTTGAAACCCAGCTCAACAAGCAAAACCTGGATGACTGGATGAAACTTATGGTTGCTGAGCCACACTGGGTGGGCACAGAGTATGGCAAGCACAACGTGGACTGGATGGAAAAACAGTTTAAATCCTGGGGCTACAAGACCAAGGTTGATGAATATGAAATTCTATTCCCCTACCCTAAACTCCGCCTGCTGGAGATGACCGCACCAGAAAAATACACGGCAAAACTAGAAGCCGTGCCCGTGGAGGGTGACCCCTATACCGCTCAAGGCGAAAAACTATTACCCAGTTACAATGCATTTTCAACAGATGGCGATGTTGAGGCCGAACTGGTTTTTGTCAATTATGGTATACCCAGCGATTATGAAGAACTTGAGAAACTGGGCATCGATGTAAAAGGCAAAATCGTGATTGCAAAATACTATGGTTCTTGGCGAGGAATAAAGCCCAAACTCGCCGCCGAAAAAGGTGCGATAGGCTGTATCATTTATTCTGACCCAGAAGATGATGGCTATTATCAAGGCGATGTCTATCCTAAAGGCCCCTACAAAAACAAAACCGGCGTTCAACGTGGCTCCGTGATGGATATGCCCACCTACCCCGGTGATGTATTGACCCCAGGATATGCCGCGACAAAAAATGCCGAGCGCCTGGCACGGGAGGATGCAAAAACGATTACTGAAATTCCCGTGTTGCCTATATCGTATGAAGATGCTGAACCACTTTTAAAAGCCCTTGAAGGTACGCCCGCACCCGCTTCATGGCGCGGTGCATTGCCCATTACCTATAAGATTGGTCCCGGCCCGGCAAAAGTGCACCTCAAGCTGGAGTTTGACTGGCAAATGGTTCCCGCCTATGACCTTACCGCAACCTTAAAGGGAAGTGAATACCCTGATGAGTGGATTGTGAGAGGTAACCATCACGATGCCTGGGTACATGGTGCAAGTGATCCCGTGAGCGGTATGGTTGCCCTTATGGAAGAAGCCCGCGTGGTTGCCAAATTGGCCAAGGAAGGAAAAGGACCAAAACGCACCATTGTATATTGCGCCTGGGATGCTGAAGAACCTGGACTCATAGGTTCTACAGAGTGGGTGGAAGACCACATGGACGAGCTCAAACAGAAGGCCGTTGCCTACATCAATACTGATGGTAACAGTAGGGGATTTCTGGGTGTGGGCGGCTCACACACCTTAGAAGCCATGGTATCACAGGTCGCCGATGATGTTATGGACCCACAAACGGGTGTTTCGGTTAAAGAAAGAAGAATCGCGGCACAAATGACGCGTGATGGAGACGATGCCTTTACCATTTCGGCGCTGGGGTCTGGTTCAGATTACACCCCGTTCATTCAGCATACCGGTATCGCTTCGCTTAATTTAGGGTATGGTGGTGAAGGTTCAGGTGGTGAGTATCACACCATTTATGACACCTACCCGCACTATACCCGCTTTAAGGATCCCGGTTTTGAGTATGGAGCGGCACTTGCCAATACTGCCGGTCGTCTCACCTTGCGCCTGGCCAATGCAGAGGTATTGCCCTTTGAACTCAAAGGATGGTTTACTACCGTTAACGGTTATCTCGACGAAATCATGAAAAACCTTGAAAACACCCGCAAAGAGGTTAAAACACACAACATGATGGTAGAAAAAGGGTACTACAAACTTGCTGAAGACCCCAAGAAGAACATCAAGGCTCCAGAGAAAAAAGCTGAAATCCCCTTTATTAATTTCTCCCCTTTACAGAATGAGATGACCGCTTTAAAAGAGTCCATAGACGCTTTCGCGAAAGTAAATCAAGTGCAACTCAGCACCTCCCAAAAGGAACGCCTTAACGGCATGCTGCGGGAACTTGAGCAACAATTAATCACCGAAGAAGGTTTGCCCAGACGCCCTTGGTTCAAACATCAACTATATGCCCCAGGCTTTTATACGGGCTATGGTGTAAAAACACTACCGGGAGTTCGTGAAGCCATTGAGCAGGAAAACTGGGATGAGGCCAAGGGGCAAATAGACATTTTGGCCAATACGCTTTCAAGTTTTAATGACTATGTGCAAAAAATGATTGATGTAACCAAGTAGTTTTCGCGTAAGCGCAATAACAAAAAAAAAGGCACACATTAGTGAGCCTTTTTGTTTTTGTCAAACCGTCAAAATCCTAGCCAGAATCACCATCATTATCACTAAAGGTCACCACGACATTTGCAGCACTGGCAAGGTCTGTTTTAAAATAAACAATCAGGCTGGTAAGCTCTTCCCTAAACTTCACAAGGCTTGCAGCATTATTGACCACAGCCGTTTCAAGGTCGCCGTCAATCGCATTAAAAGCCGCTATTGTATTCTCAAAAGCAGTTATGATATTTGAATTCAATGAATCGTTGTTCAACACCTCAACCACAAATTCCTCCATACCATATCCCTCTGCGGTAAAATCACCAGTGTAGGATTCATAAAGTGCTTCAAGGTTTGCCGCCACGGCTTCCTTACTGGTCATACTGTAAAAAGCCTCCAGCTCTGACGCATCTGTAATGGAAACATCAGACTGGCCAATTTTTTTGAGCTTAATGGTTTCAAGCCCTGCGATAATGACGTTCACAAGGTTGTTCTGACTGCCGTTAACACCCGTTTCAAGCCTGCTTTTAAAGGTAGTTTCATAAGTTGTCCAGAGGTCCTGCAAGGCGATGGCCTGTACATTCAGGTTTTCGGCGAGTGCTACAAGATAATCCATACGTTTTGAGTTGTTTTCACTTAAAGTGAAATCTTCTAAAACCGCTGCATCGTCACCGTTATAAAGAAGGTATTCTACCGCTCCATATCCTTTAGAAGAAGCGCCTAAGCCGTTTATATAGGTGTTGTCAATCGCAAGGTCTGTGGCAATCTTATCTTCAATAAATGCGGTATTCACCGGCCATTGATGAATGCGGGTATGAATGAATGAACTTTCTATGATGCCTATTTTGTAAAATTCCATCTCTTTCCATTGTAGAAAAGCGGATTTCCAGGCTGCTTTTAATGCCGTGAGGTTTTGTTGTGTGGGCGCATTTTGAAAAGCCTGTGCCCTTACATGCAGTTCTGCGGTGAGCGCAACGTGTTGCTCTTGCTGCATGCTTATTTGAGAATCGTAAAAGGCATCTACCTGTTTTTGACGTCCCGCTTCTACAGATGCCGTTTGTTGTTCTTCTCCTGAGCCATCGTCATCATTACTGCTACAGGATAGTATCGCTGTCGCGAAAAAACCGCAAAGGGCAAGCGAAAGCACTACTCTTTTAGTTTGTATCATAGTGTATTTATAAATTTTAAAACCTTATCGCGCTGTTGCACACTTAAATTCATGAATGCATTTTTAGAAGCCTCTGCCTCTCCCCCGTGCCAAAGGATTGCTTCTTCAATGTTTCGGGCACGACCGTCATGTAATAAATTGGTATGGCCATTCACGGTTTCTATCAATCCTATCCCCCATAGCGGTTGTGTGCGCCATTCATTTCCGGTTGCCAAAAAATCTGTGGCATTGTCAGCCAGGCCTTCTCCCATATAATGTAACAACATATCTGTATAAGGCCTGATTACCTGGTTAGAAAGTGCATCTGCCACATCTGAAATTCCTGTTTGTAATTTTGGGACGTGGCATGCGGTACAGTTTATTTGATCAAAAAATTGTTTTCCTTCAAGCACTTCTTGATCATCTACATCCCTCCTTGCCGGAACTGATAGCGTCAACGCATAAAAGGTTACTTTTTCTAGGTTTTCATCTGGGATCTCAGGGTTACCCCCGTTAGGATAATCATCACAATCAAGCGGCGAAGTACAATTTTGCTCAGGAAAGATTGAGGATGAAATCCCTAGATCTCCTGAAAAAGCTGCAGCCACTTGTTGTAAAACAGTAGGTTCATTTGCTTTCCAGCCGAACTTACCCATTTTTGTAGTTCTGGTAACCTCATCAAATACATAATTCACTTTACCAGAAATGCCATCCCCATCAGCATCATTTTCATCTGCGAGGGCAATGAACGTAGCTTCTGGAACAGCATCCAGCAAACCTAAACCTATCATTTGATTTGCCACTCGAGGTGAAATTCGCACATCAGGAGCCATGGCCCCGTAGTTCAACTCGTTAAAAATATAACTGGGTTTGCGCAATGTGACCTGCGTACCATCAGGGTAGGTGACGTTCATGTTTTCATAAACCACTTCAAAAATACCTTCATCCTGAACGTCCAGGATACTGTTATCCTGAAATTGACCCCCATAGATTGGGTCTGGCAAGTTTTTGCCCTGAGCGTCCTTACCAGGAACAGAAAGCCGAAGTAACAGGCCATGAGCCAACTCTCCAGCAAATGCCGGTGCCCTGCCGCGACCATCCTTAAAATGACATCCAGAACAGGAACGCGCGTTGAAAAAAGGCCCCAGCCCATCACGCGCGGTGGTTGAGGAGGGTGCTGTGACCCAGTTTTGGTTAAAAAGGGAGTTGCCCACACCAAAGTCTACCTGCTCTTCAAAGGTGAGACCATCAATAAAAAAACCAAAAGCATCTGGAGAAAAAACAAATGAAGTTGCATCTCCTCCAGAAAGTTCTTCGTTTTCTTCGGGCATGAGCGGCTCATACCCATCATCCTGAGAGCAGGAAGAAAGGATAAAACAAAGAACCAAAAAGCTAAAGAACCTTTTCAAAAGTGAATTTTTAAATTTTGCGCAAATATAAAAGGCATTAACCGAAAAAACAGGATTGCCTCAAGGACATCCTGTTCTATACGTTAAATGGGTATATATAGTTTAAATATCCAAGGTTGTTTTTGCTTCAAGCAATTTATCGCCAAAGGCAACCAAGGCCTGTACTGCCGCAAGTACCTTAGCTCCCTCTGCACTGCTCTCACCTCCTGAAATTGCAAGGTCAAAGGGAATCAATGTTGCATTGATTTTAGTATCAGCGTCCAAGAGCAAGGTGTTGAGCTCTGCCGCAAGGTCAGCGTCAGCTTCTTCTACAAGGTCAGCAAGTGAAGCTCCGCTCACAGATGCATAGCTTCCGGTATATACATTTTTGATTCCTTGCCAGTTAAGGCGTATATCGCGGTGCGTATTGTCACTAAAGCAAGAATGTTCATCTTCTTGATCCTGGTTTTGAAGTGCGACAGCCATTCTTTCAATCGCCAGTTCACTGCTTGATAATTCTGCAATACTTGCAAGCATGTTGCTGAGTGCCTGTTTTTGGCTTAAGCCAAAAAATGTTTGTTGATATGAACCTCCCCAAGCATCAACGATTACTTGTAGGTGCTCTACCAAAAGGTCTGCACAGATAGAAAGATATTCTCTTCTACGGTCTTGATTTTGCGCTGTACCACCGTCAACAAAATCTGTATATGGTCTTTGCCCTGCAGTTTTTGCAGACGGATCATCTAGATCCTGGCCCCAAAGCAAGAATTCAATGGCATGGTATCCCACTGAAACATTTTCTTCGGCACCCTCGCCATTTTGAGAAGCGAGCAATTCTTTGTTAAGCGTGGGGAAATCTACTGTGTTGTTGATGATACCCGCATCTGCATCACCATCTACATAATCAATATATGCTTCATCAAGCGGCCAAGAGTTTAAGAGACCTTCAATCTCTTCAGTTTCTCCAGAATCGATGGGGCCATTCGCAAAACGGAAAGCCTCTGAGGTTCCGTAGCTTTCGCGGGAAGCTAGCCATGCTGCTTTTACATTATCTAAACCACTCGCAGAAGGAGCAGCCACAAAAGCATCAATGGAGGTTTTTAATGACTGTGCATCATTTAGCGCATCAGTATAATTTGTAAGTGCGATATCAGCATAATTCTCTATCACAAGGCCTCTATCAAGACCACTTTCACTACCACCGTTATCATCATCACTAGAACAGGATATAGATACTACCGCAAATGCTACAGGAAGAAAATTTCTAAACTTGAACATGTATTTTTATTTAGATTTATTTTAAATATTGAGATTGCAAATGTAAATTTGCACCGCAAAAACAGCAAATTTTATTTGGATTAATTTTAAATAAAAAGTTTTAGAAACATTATAATCCTTAAAAATCAACACTTTAAGAATTAAATTGATTGATATGAAAAGTATTCGCTTCTGGTTATTCATTGCATTATTAGGAATCTGGGCCTGCTCTACTGATGATGGAAGTTCTTCTAATGACGACGATGATAATTCTGTGACGTTTGACCGCAAGGCAATGTTGACCAATTGGGCAGATAATCTTATCATTCCCGCATATGAGGATTTCGCCGTAAGGCTAAACACCATGCAAAGTGCCTATGCTGCATTTTCTACTGATGCTAATGAAGCAAACCTAACTACATTGCGTACTGCATGGTTAGAAGCGTATAAGAGTTGGCAATATGTATCGATGTATGAAATAGGGCCGGCTGAAACTGCCAACTACCGCATGCAGATGAATACCTACCCTACCGATACAGATGCCATTGACCAATTCACCACAAGCGGCAGTTATGACCTTGCCGCAGAGGCAAATTTTGATGCAAAAGGATTTCCTGCGCTTGATTATTTATTGAATGGTATGGCCGCAACTGATGCAGAAATCATTGCTTCTTTTGACACAAACACACGTAATCTTACAAGCGATATTATTGATGATATGATTGCTTTGACCACAACGGTTGTAAATGGCTGGAAGGGTACGTATCGCGACGAATTTGTAAACAATTCTGGTGCATCTGCGACAGCTTCTACAGACCGTTTTGTGAACGATTATATCTACTACTTTGAAAAATATCTAAGAGCAGGTAAAATGGGGATTCCCATCGGGGCTTTCACAGGAACTCCAGCCCCACAAACACTGGAAGCTTACTACAGTCCACAAAACAGTAAGATTTTATTTTTAGCTGGCCTTACTGCTTCACAAGACTTTTTTAATGGTAAACATTTTGGCTCTTCGGCCAAAGGAGAAAGCCTTGCATCTTACCTCGTCGCATTGAACTCGGTTAAGGATGGCGACGAACTTAACGAAATCATCAATGCGCAGTTTGACACTGCCAGAAGTTATGTAAGCGCCCTAGGGACATTTAAAGATGAGATTGAGAATAACGCTTCACCTACAGACATGCTTTTAGCGTATGACGAGGTGCAACGCATTATACCTTTACTCAAAGTTGACATGGTTTCTGCCATGAGCATAAGCATAGATTATGTTGATGCAGACGGCGACTAGCAAATGCTTGCATCCCTAAAAAAATATTTAAATCATCCTGTGGAAGCCGCTCCTTTAGCGGTTTTTCGCATATTGTTTGGCACCATGATGCTGTGGAGCCTGGTGCGTTTTTGGGGCAAAGGCTGGATTGACCAATTGTATCTTCAGCCAAAATTTCACTTCTCATATTATGGTTTTGAATGGGTAAAACCGCTGGGCAATTTCACCTATGTAATCTTTGCCATTTGTTGTTTGGCAGCCATTTTTATTATGCTGGGCTACAAATACCGCGTGGCAATTGTGGTTTTCTTTTTGTCCTTCACCTACATCGAGTTGATGGACAAAACCACCTATCTTAACCATTATTATTTTATAAGCAGCGTAGCCTTTTTAATGATGTTCCTGCCGGCAAATGCTTATTTTTCGCTTGACGCGAAATTAAATCCGGAGCAATCCTTTCAAAAAATCCCAAGATGGACCATCAATAGCATCAAGCTTTTGCTGGGCCTTGTCTATTTTTATGCAGGTCTCGCAAAGCTAAATTCAGACTGGTTAATCGACGCGATGCCCTTAAAAATCTGGTTGCCTTCAAAATTTGATGTTCCTTTTGTAGGCAGTTTTATGGGTGAAGAATGGGTGCATTATGCCTTTAGCTGGGGCGGCGCGCTTTATGATTTAACCATCCCTTTTTTACTGCTGTACAAGCGCACGCGTGGCTTTGCTTTTTTTATGGTGGTTTTCTTTCATGTAATGACCCGCGCGCTTTTTCCCATTGGGATGTTTCCGTATATCATGATTGTGTCATCGCTTATATTCTTTGACGCAAAACTGCATCACCGTATTTTAGGCCTTTTGGCGAAAGCCCTAAATATCAACAAAACAAGATTTGACAACAGCAGGGCATTAGTTTACCAAGAAACCACCTGGAGTAAAACCTCAACAGTCCTAGTCATTGCATTTTTCTGTATACATTTAATTTTCCCTTGGCGCTATTTGCTGTACCCTGGAGAACTTTTCTGGACGGAAGAAGGGTATCGTTTTTCATGGCGCGTGATGCTCGCCGAAAAGGCCGGCTATGCGCAATTTAAAATCATGGACAAAAAATCTGGCAAGTGGTTTTATGTGGATAATTCTGATTTTCTCACGCCTTTGCAAGAAAAACAGATGTCTTTTCAACCCGACTTTATACTAGAGTACGCGCACTACTTAAAATCACATTTTGAAAGTCAAGGACATCAAAATGTGGGCGTGTACGTTGAAAGTTATGTAACGCTCAACGGGCGTTTGAGCCAACCATTTGTAAACCCAGAAATTGACCTGGGCGAACAAGATGAATCTTTTAGACCTAAAACCTGGATATTACCTTTCAATGATAGCATTCAAGGACTTTAAAATCGTATGCATAGTGCTGTTTTTTGCAACAGCGGCACAGGCACAATTCACCCTTTCGGGGAAAGTGAGCAATCCCAGCGGCACCCCCGTAGATGATGCAGAAGTTTATGTAAAAGAAATTCAAGCGCTGGGAAGGACGGCTGCTGATGGTTCTTTTACCATTAACAATATTCCCGCGGGCGAGTACACCATCGTTACGTTTGCCTTTGACCATAAAGTGAACGAACGCAACCTTGAAATCACTGATAACCTTTTCAGGGAAATCACGCTGCAACCGTTAGGTGAGCAACTCTCTGAAGTTGTGCTCGTGCAGGAAAGAGAAAAGGTCTTTGCACTTAAGCAACTCAAAAAAGTTGAGGGAACCGCCATTTATGCCGGCAAAAAATCTGAAGTCATCCTCATGGACCAACTCACCGGAAACATGGCTTCTAACAACGCCAGGCAAATCTACAATCAAGTGGCGGGGCTTAACATTTATGAAAACGGCGATGCAGGTTTGCAGCTTAACATAGGCGGTCGCGGCCTGGACCCTAACCGCACGGCAAACTTTAACGTGCGTCAAAATGGCTACGACATCAGTGCTGATGCCCTGGGCTATCCTGAAAGTTACTACACCCCACCCGCCGAAGCGCTCAGCGAAATCCAAGTGGTGCGCGGAGCAGCTTCCTTGCAGTATGGGCCGCAATTTGGCGGACTGGTGAACTTCAAGTTCAAGAAGCCTAATCCCAATAAAAAAATCGAGTTGCTCAGCAGGCAATCTGTAGGCTCTAATGACCTTTTTACCAGCTTTAACAGCCTTAGCGGCACGGTGGGAGATTTCAGCTATTACACCTATTTTAATTATAAGGAGGGCAGCAGTTTTAGGCCTAATTCTAATTTTCAGAGCAGGAATTACTTTGCGCATTTAGGGTACGCTTTAAGCGAAAAAACCTCACTCGCGTTTGAATTTACCAAACTCAATTACCTCGCAAAACAACCTGGCGGTCTCACCGATGCGCAGTTTTATGAAGACCCTAGCTTCAGCAACCGTGACCGAAACTGGTTTGATGTTGACTGGAATCTATTTTCGCTACAGCTAAAGCATAAGTTCTCGCAGCAAACAGATTTTAGCGTGAACCTTTTTGCGCTTGACGCTTCTAGAAAGGCGCTGGGCTTTAGGACCAACCGCGTTTCGCAAGTGGACGACCCCTCAAAACCACGAGAACTGCTCGTGGATAATTTTAAAAACTGGGGTGCAGAAGCCAGGCTTTTAACGCGCTATACCTTAGCAGATAAAAATGCCATTTTCTTGATAGGCAGCAAATATTATCAAACCTCAAACGACCAGCGACAAGGCCCGGGAAGCAGCGGTGCCGCTGCAGATTTTGATTTTGCAGATGAAGAATTCCCGAATTATGAGCGACAGTCTGCGTTTAAATTCCCTAATCTTAACTTGGCGCTTTTTGGTGAAAACATATTCTTTCTCAGCGATAAATTTTCGGTGACGCCGGGATTTAGGTTTGAGTATATAAAAACGGCCAGCGAAGGCAGTTATCGCAATATTATTCTTGACCTTGCCGGCAATCCACTGCTCAATGAAGAAGTGCCGGATAACCGGACTTTAGAACGTAATTTTTTCCTTTTTGGGATTGGAACATCGTATAACTTTTCGCCTTCGGCAGAATTGTACGGGAACTTCTCACAGAATTACCGCTCAGTGACTTTTAACGACATTCGCATCGTCAATCCATCGTATCAAATTGACCCAAATATCACTGACGAAAATGGCTTCACGGCAGACCTTGGTATTCGTGGCCGCTTTAAAAACCTGTTTTCTTATGACGTTAGTGCCTTTGCGTTGCTCTATAACGATCGCCTGGGCGAAGTGCTTAAAAATGAGACCCGCACAAATGCCGCGGGAGAAGAAGTAGAGACGGGAAGGGTTGTTCGCTTTCGCGGAAACATAGGCACGGCGGTAATGTACGGTCTGGAGAGTTTTGGCAACTTTAATGTGAAGTCGGCTTTCTTCCCGCAAGTAGAAAAAGTCAAACTGGATGTTTTTGTAAACCTGGCCCTCACAAACTCAGAATACACAAAATCCCAGCAAAACAATGTAAAGGGAAATCAGGTAGAATTCATCCCAGAAGTGAATCTAAAAACTGGGCTGAACTTTGGTTACGGCGACCTTCTAGGAAGTTTACAGTACACCTATTTATCTGAACAATTTACGGATGCCACTAATGCGCCACAAGACGTGAATGACAACCAGCGTGGCATTGAAGGAAGCATCCCGGCGTATGATATACTTGATTTTTCGCTGTCGTACACCTACAAAAGGTTCAAGCTAGAAGCTGGCATAAACAATGTGCTAGACAATAGTTATTTTGTGAGAAGGGCAACCGGTTATCCAGGCCCTGGAATCTTGCCCTCCCCGCCCAGAACCTATTATACTACCTTACAAATCAAGCTTTAAAACTTTCTTTCTGGCCTGTAAACAGACAAGTCCAATGAGGGCTTCCTGCCCGCCACCAGCTCTGAAACCAACAGTCCCGTACCTGGCCCCAGGCTCCATCCCATCATCGCATGGCCGGTCGCAAAGGTCAGGTTAGGGCATTTTGTTGACTTGCCTATATATGGTAAACCATCTGGTGTTACCGGCCTCAGACCACTTTTTACATCTTGTTTTTCTTTCGCCGTAAGGCAGACCTCTGGAAAGAAACTTTGCGCTCCCTGCGCAATGGCGTCAACACGTATGGGGTTGATTTTTTCATTGATTTCGGCAATCTCCATGGTACCGGCAAACCGGGTGAAACCGTTCATGGGGGTGGCAGCAACCTTGGTTTCCATCAAGATGGATGGGTAGGTGATTCCTGTTTTTTGGGTGGTGTTGATGCGATAACCTTTGCCCGCTTGTAGCAGAATCCTGATGCCCAGTTTTTTTGCCACAAAGGGTGTCCACGCGCCGGCAGCAAGAATAAACTCATCGGCTTTTAGGGCTTCCTTTTTTTCCGTTTTCACGGAAGTAATCTTACCTGAATTCACCTCAAAATCCAATACTTTCTCATTGGTCAAGATAATTACCCCGCGGCTTTTGAGCAAGGTTTTCATCTCTTCCATAAATTCATGGGGCGTTGTGTGGTAGTCACACTCATAGAATGAGCCCCCCACAATGCTCATCTTTGCATCGGGCATCATTTTCTTGATTTCCGGGGCATCCATCATTTTGCATTCAAGTCCTAATCTTTGGGCTTCTTTTATGACCTGCTCTTCTCCTTCCATCTTTTTATGGGTTTGGCACAGCATGAACAGTCCCTTCTTTTCCAGTTGAAAAGAGAACCCTTCTTCTTGCTTGATATCAACATATAAATCCCGGCTCAACAGGTTTATATCGCGTATAGCGGCCATGGATTTTTGCACGTGCGCTGCATTGCAGGACTTGTTAAAGGCCAGCGTCCATTGTATTAAATCCTTATTCAACCTGGGCTTTATGTACAACGGGCTTGACTGGCTCAGCATCCATTTAAGGCCCTGCTTCATGACCCCGGGAGCCGCCAGCGGGATGATATGGCTGGGCGTGAGATAACCCGCATTGACATATGATGCGCCACCATCCATATTGCCCTGGTCTATCACGGTTACTTTATGACCTGCCTTTTGCAGAAAATATGCACTTGAGAGACCTATGATCCCCCCACCTATCACCACACAGTTTTTCATGTTTTAATCTATGTTATATTCCCACAGGGATTCTTTGTCCAGCAGGTGTTCTATAAAATAATTCCAGCGCTTTTTTTGAAAAAAGGTATTTGCCTTACCGGTATATCCATGCCGCTGACTGGGCAAGATAAGCAGGTCAAAATCCTTGCCCGCATTCACCAGGGCCTCAACCAATCTATAGGTGCCGGAAGGATTCACGTTATGGTCCATGCCCCCATGCACCAGGAGTAGTTTCCCTTTTAGATTTCCCGCAAGGGAAATATTTGAAACGGCATCATATTTTTCATTTACGGGATACCCCATGTACATCTCGGGCCACCAGGCCTTCTCCATCCTGAAATCATGGTCACCAGAACTCGCAACACCCACCTTATAAAATTCTGGAAAGGCAAGCAGGGCATGACCCGCATCATAACCTCCGGCAGAATGCCCATAAATTCCCACCCGGTCAACATCTACATACGCATATTTTTCTCCCAGATACTTGATGGCCTCAACATGGTCCCGCAGGTTGTCACCCATGTTCATGTAAGAAACCTCCCGAAAAGCCTTTGAACGGCCGGCTGTGCCCAACCCATCAATCTGCACGATGATAAAGCCCAGCTCTGCCCACGACTGATTGTAAAAAGCCTCGCGGTATGTCTTTGGAAAACGCTGCGTGTGCGGTCCTGTATAAGTCGCATCAATAACAGGGTATTTTTTATTGGGGTCAAAATTTATGGGCTTCCAGAAAGCCCCATAAATAGTGGTCTTGCCGTCCTTGCCCATTAAGCTAAATGTTTCTGGAGCTTCCCAACCGGCATCCATAAGTTGACTGGCATCTGCCTTGGTGAGGGTTGCCAGTTTTTTTCCGTTTTTTGCTTTGCGCAAAAGTGTCTCCGTTGCGGTTGAAACCGTGGATATCTCATCAACAAAATGTTTTCCATCTCTTGCAAAATCAATACCGTGATGACCAGCTTCAGGAGTGAGCAGTGTGACCTTGCCCTTAAGGTTGACCTTATAGAGTTTTTGCAAATAGGGATTTACTCCTGCTTCAACACCAGATGCGGTATAGTAGATTTCTTTGCCCTGCTTATCAATATGCTTGATATCATTGACCACAAATTCTCCATGGGTCAATGCTTGTATATCGCCGTTATTTTCATCCACGAGATAGAGCTGTTTCCAGCCACTTTTTTCAGAGAATACAACCACTTTTTCCCACTCTGGGATAGGCTGAAAGTAGAAATTGTCAATACTTGTGGGTGAGGTTTCTTGCCAAATGAGCTGTTCCTCGCCGGTCGCAAGATTTATCTTTTTTACCGTTTGTTTTTTAAAGCCCCGGTCAGCCCAGCTGGCATAAATAAATTGCGGGTCATCTGCAAAACGAATGTTCACGGCGTTGACGTGTGTATTTGTAGGCAAGTTGAGCTCCACCTCTTTTTTAGTCTCCACATTATACACAACTGGTTTTACCATGACCATGGTGGTATCACCTGGTGAACCTCTAAAATAAGAAACTACCTTCGGTTTAAAAATACTGTCAATGTTATAGTTGAGATTGTACATTTTTTCAGCGTTGCGCACATCCACGGCCTGCGTGGCCAGCCATTTTTCATCTGGCGACCATTGCACCGAAAAATGTTGCGGCCGTTCTCCATTCTCGCCTTCCATCTCGTCAAACCACCCGTAATAGCTTGCATAATCATACCCTATGGCACCATCAGTAGAAAGTGCAGCTTCTTCTGTGGTGTTGGTGTCTTCCAGGTAGATGTCATGCTTGTTGAGGTAGGCTCGGTAATTGCCTTTCGGCGAAAGCGAAGCCATTTCATGCACTTTTTCTTTTTCTTCAGGACCATCAATGAAGAGAAGTTCCCCATTCTTTAAGTTCCAAGAGAAACTTTGGCCCTGAGCCAAAAAATCAAGACTGTCCCCGTGCTTTTTGAGTGAAGTAAGGGGTAAATCAGTAGCCTTGATGTCTTCTCCCAGCGCATCCCTCAATGCAGCTGCGAGGGCTTTGTGGTCAAAAAAAGGCCCTGGCGTATAATCATTGAATTCAATCCTTGAGAATACCTTACCATTCTTTGAATAGTCAATGTACCAGAGCCCCTCACCATCTTCAAACCAGTGCACCGCAGTGCTCAGGTTAAATACTTTTTTATTGTTAAGGTGCGACCATGAAAAGTCCACTGCATGCTCATACGCTGCGAGTGTCATTTTTTCTTTTTGTGCCTGCGCCAAAAACGAAACTGAAATCAGGGCAAAAAGTACTAATTTTTTCATGGTTATTGTTTTAAATTACTTGAAATCCAAATGCATATGGGTCTTTTTCATCAATTGTTATGGTATTATGGCCATAAATGCGTGCCCATCCCTTGATACTCGGTATAATTGCATCGTGATTTCCCAGTTTGACAACTTCTTCTATCCTGCCCACAAACTTGCTCCCTATGAAGCTTTCATGTACAAAGTCAGTTTTAGGTTGTAGCAACCCACGTGCATGCAGTTGCGCCAGTCTTGCCGATGTACCCGTCCCGCAGGGAGAACGGTCAATGGCTTTGTCGCCATAAAAAACGGCATTGCGCCCATTAGAAGTGGGGTCAATGGTCTTGCCCGTCCACAGCATGTGGCTCACATCACGAATGGTTT
This sequence comes from Cytophagaceae bacterium, assembly GCA_002710685.1. Taxonomy (GTDB): domain Bacteria; phylum Bacteroidota; class Bacteroidia; order Flavobacteriales; family Flavobacteriaceae; genus Leeuwenhoekiella. Next base: position 27,055 of record PALD01000027.1, read on the forward strand.
CATTTTCAGGATGCACAAAACAATCAGGGTACTTCAGGTTTACCGCCTGTCGCAATTCTTGACTATAATGAACAATCTTTGATGCTGAAAAATCCTGAACTCCGCTAAAATTTTTCTGTGGGTCAACGATGGCATAAAAATTCCCCCCGTAGGCCACGTCAAAGGTAAGCGTGCCCAGCTCAGGACAATCAATACTTAAATCTTTTGCCGCCAGGTAACTCTTCACATTGGTAAGTTTGACCCAGTCTACCTTTGCACCAGTTTGTTGATACTCGATTTCTACTAGGCCGGCAGGGGCTTCCATGCAGATTTTACCTGGAGTTTTTGGTATGATCAACCCTTCTTCAATGGCAATGGTAATGGTGCCAATGGTGCCGTGGCCACACATGGGCAGGCAGCCGCTGGTCTCCACAAATAATATTGCAAAATCATTTCTTGGGTCATGCGGTGGGTATAAAATGCTCCCGCTCATCATGTCGTGACCGCGTGGTTCAAACATCAATCCCTTTCTAATCCAGTCAAACTCGCGCAAAAAATGTTGGCGTTTCTCGCTCATGGTCTTGCCCTCAAGCGCGGGGCCACCGGTTTTAATTACCCGCACTGGGTTGCCACAGGTGTGGGCATCGATACATTCAAAAATGTGGGTTTTCATTTCCATGAAAGGTGCTCTATGCTTTATGCTTTAAAATTTTGGGCAGGCAGGATTCTTTTTAGATATTCATCCTTTTACGCTTATATGTTTTTCTACTTTCCGATTTCTAAATCCTCTTCCCGCCAATACAGAAAATGAAAAAATCGTTATTTTTATTTTTTCATAGTCGCTTTCGCGGAAGCGATATACGCATTTACACGTTCTTCAAGGATGGGCAAGGTTACCGTGCCCTGTCCTAAAATCACATCATGATAATCACGGATGTTAAAAGCTTCCCCCAATGCTTCCTGGGCCTTAAGGCGCAGTTCACGAATCTTGAGTTCGCCAATCTTATAACTTATCGCCTGACCGGGCCAGCTGATGTACCTATCGGTTTCCGTATTGATTTCATGAATGGAAAGGGCCGTGTTTTTTGACATAAAATCCACCACCTCATCACGGGTCCAGCCCATGGCATGGATACCGGTATCCACAACAAGGCGGCAGGCACGCCACATCTCATAGGTGAGCTGACCAAATTTTTCATAAGGCGTGGTGTAAATCCCCATTTCATCAGCGAGGTATTCACTGTACAACCCCCAGCCCTCGCCATAGGCCGAGAGGTAAAGATTCTTGCGAAAAAACGGAATACTATCCCTCATTTCCTGATTGAGCGCACCCTGCAAATGATGCCCTGGCACCGCTTCATGTGCCGTCAATGGCGGCAAGGTGTACAATGGGCGGCTGTCCAGTTTGTAGGTGTTTACCAGATAATGCCCAGCTTCAGTACCGTTTATATAGCTGCCCGAATACCGGCCGCCGGTATATTTTGGCGCAAGCGCTGCAGGCACCGGAATCACGCCGTAGGGTTGTCGTGGTAATTTTTTAAAGAATTTGGGCAGCTCGTTATCGATGCGTTTTGCAATATCGCGGGCATGCATCAACAATTCATCGCCTGTTTTTACATAAAATTGGTCATCTGTGCGCAAAAATTCAAGAAACTCGGCAAATGAACCCTTGAAGCCCACTTGCTTGATGATTTTTTCCATCTCAGCGCGGATGCGTGCAACTTCTTTGAGTCCCAACTCATGAATGGACTGTGCCGTGTATTCAGTGGAAGTCGTGTAAAAATCAATTCGGTTTTGATAGAAATCTGCACCGCCGGGCTGCTCAGAAACGCCTATTTTATCACGTGCCTGCGGCACATATTCTTCTTCAAAAAAGGTTTTGATTTCGCGAAAGCTGGGAATCACGCTATCCCTGACCACGGCAAGCGCCGCCTGTTTTAAACTATCTTTTCGCTGTTGCGAAATATTGTCTGGCAAATTCCAAAAAGGTGAATAAAACATACTCTCTTGCGGGTCGTCAACAATATGCGTCTCATAGCTTGCCTCATAACCGTTGAAAATCACCTTGGGCTGGATGATGCCCTGCTCGATCCCCTTTTGCATCAGCTTAAAGTGACTGTGGGTAAAATACGGCACGGCCTTCAACATATTGATGTAGCCCACGCCCTGCTCGTAATTCAACACGGGCCGCACCCTATAATTGAGATTGAGGTGAAAACCCTGGTCTGCCTGTATGGGGTTGAGGTACATTTTATAGGTGTAGCTATCCACATCATCCTGTAACACAAACCGCAGCAACTCATAGCTCACGGCATCAGTATCATTTAAACTGCCTGGGTCAATTGCACGCAGTTCCTCCAGCAGAGCCTGGGAGAAATGGGCATCTTTTTTATAGCGCTCCTCCTCATAATTTCCCAGTGGATACTCCTGCCAGTCAAATGACCTATAGCTTTGATATTTCCCTATCACGCTATCCAGCATGGCTTTTGGCGATTGGGCCTGTGCCAAAACAGGAGCCAGGATCATAAACAGGATTGCTTTTTTCATGCTCTTGATTTCGTTTTCAAATTCTGCTAAGATTTAATTCTTTATTATCATATAGTATATATCTTATGTACAGTTCCCGATACATTTGCCAGAGGTGAGCACCCAGACTGACAGTTATACCGAAGCATGCGTAAACACACCATCCACCTCACGTATGATCTTCAACGGATTTTCGTCCTTCAACGCATCAGGCAACATGGCGGCAGGCCAATCTTGAAAAGCCACCGGCCTTGCCCAGCGCTTGATGGCATGCGTTCCCACCGAGGTAAACCTGCTGTCTGACGTGGCAGGAAATGGCCCGCCGTGGTGCATTGATGGACAGACCTCAACACCCGTGGGCACGCCGTTAAAAATCAAGCGTCCCACACGCGATTGCAGTGCCTCTACCACCTCTGGGTAGTTAGCTGCCTCGTCGGCTTCCGCCAAAATCGTTCCCGTCAATTGTCCTTCTAATCCCGAAAGTATTTCTGCCATCTCATACTCATCCTTGCAGACCACGAGCATGCTAAACGGGCCAAAAACCTCTTGGTGTAAATTTTTATTTTCTAAAAACCGGGCTCCAGAAACCTTTACAAAAGCAGGATTCCCAAAGTTTTCTCCTGAATTTCCCAGCTCAAGCGCCAGGGTTTCCACACCGGCCTCATCCAGCATCTTACGGCTACCTTTGGCGTAAGCCTGAGCAATTTTAGGGTGCAACATGCAAGTTGCTTGTTGTGCTGTCAATTCCTGAGACAGTTGGTTTGCAAACACATCAAGTCCTGAGCTTTCAATTGCCACGAGCAACCCTGGATTTGTGCAAAACTGTCCCGAGCCCAGGTTGATACTTCCGGCATATTTTTTTGCCCATTCTTCCCCTTTTTTACTAATGGCATTGGGCAAGATCACCACGGGGTTGATGCTGCCCATCTCGGCAAAAACGGGAATGGGGATTTTACGTTCACCGGCGATTTTGGCTAACGCCAGGCCACCGTTCATACTGCCGGTAAAACCTACCCCCTTAACATCGGGGTGCTTGACCAATTGCTCCCCGACAGATAAATCTGTTGCATTGAGATGCGAAAAAACGCCATCTGGCATATCGCATTTTTCAGCCGCTTTGATCACCGCAGAAGCCACCATTGCACTCGTTGCCGTGTGCATGGGATGTGCCTTTACTATCACCGGGCAACCCGCAGCCAGCGCACTTGCAGTATCACCGCCTGCCGTTGAAAATGCCAACGGAAAATTACTCGCCCCAAAAACCACGATGGGCCCCAGGGGCACGTTCATTTTACGCAAATCGTTCTTTGGCAAGGGTTGTCTTCCTGGCTGGGCGGTATCAATGGTCGCACCGAGCCAATTGCCTTCTTCGGCGACCTTTGCAAAGAGTCTTAACTGGCCCACGGTGCGCCCTCTTTCGCCCTGAGCGCGACCTGCTGGCAAACCAGACTCTGCAACATAGGTTTGCAGTAATTCATCCCCCAGATTTTCTATCTCCCCGGCGATGGCACGCAAGAATGCCCCACGTTGCGCACCGCTGGTGTTCTTGTACAGGCCAAACGCTTTTTTTGCTTTGGCTACAGCCAAATCTACCTCGGTAGGAGTGGCTTGAGTGAATTGAAAATCAGTTTCTGTATTGAGCTTGGGATTAAAGGTCCTGAACGTGGTCTTGCCCTCGCGGGATTCTTCAAATCCTATATAGTTTTTTGATGTGATCACTTAGTTGTTGTTTGTTGCTTGTTCCAGTTATTTAAATTTAAGGATTCTTGACTAAGCAGGAACAGGCCAATTTTTATAATCTGGGAGGTCCGGTCTTGTTTTGAGTCCTTTTTTTATGATTTCAAGGACCTCTTCCCTTCTTTTACCGGCAAGCGGCAAGCGCGGCGCGCGCACGTGCTCTGAGCCGATGCCCGTGTGCACCTCGGCCAGTTTGATGTTTTGAACGAGTTGAGCGTCAATGTCCAGTTCCAGCAGAGGTAAGAACCAGCGGTAGATGTCAATGGCTTCTTGTATTTTTCCTGCTTTTTGCAGTTCATAGATTGCGACAGTTTCGGCGGGGAAGGCACATACCAGGCCGGCAACCCAACCGTCAGCCCCCATCAAGAGGCTCTCAAGGGCCAGGGTGTCCACCCCGGTAAGGATTTTTAGGCGGTCGCCAAAGGTGTTCTTGATGCGCGTCACGTTTGAAATATCACGTGTACTTTCTTTTACCGCCTGGATGTTTTCTTCTTTCAGCAATTCTTCAAACATGGGCAGGGTCACCTCGATCTTGTAATCTACCGGGTTGTTATAGACCATGATGGGCAGCGCAGTGTTTTGGGCAACAGCCCTAAAATACTCCACCACTTCACGGTCGCTCGCCTTGTAGCGCATGGGCGGCAACATCATAAGACCGCTGGCGCCATCCTGTTCTGCTGTATGTGCGGCTTCAATAGCACCTTTTGTGGTCTGCTCTGCAATATTCATCATCACGGGGACACAGCCATCAACCAGCTCCACGGTTTTTTGCGCAAGGATGCTTTTTTCTTCTTTGGTCAATGTGCTGGCTTCTCCCAGGGTACCTCCCAAAACGATACCGTGCACCCCGGCATCCAGTTGTGCCCTGATATTGACCTCAAACAAATCCAGGTCAAGCGTGTCCTGTGCCGTAAATTTTGTTGTAACTGCGGGCATCACGCCCTCCCATTTAAATTGCATCACGTTTTATTTTTAAGATAACAGGACAAAAGTAGCAGGGGTTACAATGAAATGCTTGGTAGCATTTAGCCAAAAGTTTGCATATTTTAGCATGAAATATGTTTTTATGACATATTTGAAGTTAAATTTTAGCCAGTGAAGGTTTTTCCTTTTAAAATACCAAAAACAAGTAATGACGTCCTCATACTCCAGGAAGATATCGAGGAGGTCTTTTATGATAAACTGCACCAGCACCAGGAGATACAGATAAGTTATATCGTGAAGGGGCAAGGCACCCTTTTAGTGGGGGACGCCGTGGATAGGTATAATGAGGGGGATGTGCTCGTTTTTGGCAGTAACCTCCCCCATGTTTTTAAAAGTGACCCCATACGAGATTCATATTCCCATATGCGTACTGTTTTTTTTGACATCAATGGGTTTGGTGAGCAGCTCTTTAAAAGTGAAGAATTCAAGGAACTGGAAGGTTTTTTTACTTTGGCGCAAGCCGGATTTAAAATAAATAGACCCACCATTAAATACAGTGATAGCTTCAACCTCTTATGGGAAAAGGAAAAACTGGAGCGTACCCTGCTTTTTTTTCAAATCCTGAACATGCTGAACAAAGATGAAAAGACCTTGTTATCGAGTTTTGGCAAGAACAGGCAATATGGTGCCAATGAAGGTGAGCGAATGAGCAGGATCTTTCACCACCTGATGAATAATTTTAAAAACGATATAAGCTTACGCGAAATTGCCGAAGTTTCAGCCTTGAGCCCTACTGCATTCTGTAGGTTCTTTAAACAACGTACCAAGAAGACCTTTAGTCAATTTTTACTTGAATTGCGTATTGAGCATGCCTGCCGGTTATTATCAAAAAAAGATTCACAGATGCCCATCACTGCCATAGCATATGATTGCGGGTTCAATTCGATTTCAAATTTCAATAGGTATTTCAAAAAAATCAAGGGCATATCTCCACGCAACTACACAAAATAGGGATTCTTTCTAAAATTTTTTAGATGTTATTATTGATGTTTATTAATTTTTTTGTGTAAGTTTTGATTAATAATAAAATAAGTTTTTATTTTTGTTTTTCTGTTGAAAATTAAACAATCACTGTTTTGATTGATTGTAATTTTGTCTAGATTCACGGTAAATATCTGTCAATCAACCCTATTCCTTAAAAATGAGTACTACCATCGAGAAAACACTGGTAGGTAGCCTGGACCTTGCTACTGCCTCAAATGTTGAAAAGAAAAAACTTCTTCAACGAATTAGGATCCTAGAGTATTTGTTTTTAAACGGAAAAACCTCAAATGCCGACATCTGCAATCAATTTGGCATAAGCCTACCCACATCAGTCTCGCTCATCAACCAATTGATTGACCTGAACATTGTGACCAAAAAAGGAAGGGGGGCTTCTGAAGGGGGCCGCAAACCAGATTTATATGGCCTGGCAGAAAAATCATTCTATATCCTGAGTATTCATGTAGAAAGATATAAAATACGCTTGGCGATTATAGACTGCAACCACAACATAATCAAAGAAGAAGAAGAAGGTGTGGAGATTACCTCGAGAACAAACATCGTGGAACTTACCTATGATAAGTTTGAGGAGATGATTGGCGAGGCAGGCATTGACAAAACAAAAATAGTAGGCCTGGGCGCCAGTATGCCGGGGCTTGTATCAAAAGAAGAAGGAAAAAACTTTACCTATTACCTTACCGAGCAAGAGCCCGAACCCCTAAAGGATGCCTTTCAAAACAAGTTCAAACTTCCCATAGTAATCCTTAATGACTCAAAGAGTGCCTGCCTTGCAGAATTTAGGTTTGGCAAGGCCAAGAACAAACAGGATGCACTCGTCATCACGATGGATTGGGGTGCGGGACTTGGTATTATACTCGGGGGCGAAATGCATAACGGCACCAGCGGGTTTGCGGGAGAATTTGGCCACATCCCCATGGTCGATGACGGCCTATTGTGCCATTGCGGCAAGAGGGGATGCCTGGAGACTGAAGCCTCTGGCATTGCCATGGTAAGAAAGGCAAAAGAAGGCATTAAAAATGGTGAGACTTCGCTTTTATCCATGCTGCCCGAAGAAGATTTTGAGAAGCTTTCACCAAAGATGATCATAGACTCAGCAAACAAGGGTGACCAATTTTGCATAAACATCATCGCAGAAATAGGCCTCATCCTGGGCAAGGGGCTGGCCATCCTCATACAGATCTTCAACCCTGAGCTCATTATCCTAGAAGGTGAGATTGCCCGCGCTAAACAGTTTATCACCACGCCCATACAACAGTCCATGAACACCTATTGCATGATGCAGCTCAAGGAAAAGACCACCGTGACCCTATCAAACCTGGGCACACACGCCAGCCTGTATGGAGCAACCATATCAGTCCTTGAAGAAATATTTGAAAACCTCGCATCAAAGGTGATGCAGGAAGCATAAAACCAACCACCAAAAAAAACCAAGAAATGGCAAGATTAAATCTTTTAGAAGAAACACGTTTTGAGAAACTGCCAGTAAGTGTTTATGAAAAAGAGGAAATAGCCTCAAAGATCGTTGCGCAGCGCATCGCAAGCCTCATACGCGAAAAAGCAAAGCATAACAAACATGCCGTTTTGGGCCTGGCAACCGGCGCCACCCCCATCAAGGTTTATGAAGAGCTCGTGCGCATGCACAAGGAGGAGAGCCTGAGCTTTGAAAACGTCATTACCTTTAACCTGGATGAGTACTACCCCATGCAGCCAGATGCCAAACAAAGCTATGTGCGTTTCATGGATGAAAACCTTTTTAACCATATCGATATAAAAAGGAAAAACATCCATGTACCAGATGGAACCCTGGCCAAAGAGGACATAACAGACTACTGCCTTGAATATGAACGCAAGATCACGGCCGTGGGCGGTCTTGACATTCAGGTACTGGGAATAGGTAGAACAGGGCACATAGGCTTCAACGAGCCAGGATCAGCACCTAACTCTGGCACGAGGCTGGTCACCCTTGATGATTTGACCAGGCGTGATGCCTCGAGGGATTTTGGCGGTAAAGAAAATGTTCCCACCAAAGCCATTACCATGGGCATAGGCACCATCTTCAAGGCCCATGAAATCATCCTCATGGCCTGGAACAAGAAAAAGGCGCCCATCATCAAGAAAGCCGTCGAGGGTGAAATCTCAAGCTCGGTACCAGCAACATATCTACAACTTTCTGAAAATGTAGAATTCATATTAGACCAGGATGCAGCTTCCCTCCTGACCCGCTTTGATACACCATGGCTCGTAAAAGATTGCAACTGGGATGCCAGGTTGATCAAGAAAGCCGTGATATGGCTATCACAACAAGTGGACAAGCCCATATTAAAACTTACCGAAGAAGACTATAACTCCAATGGGATGGCACAACTTGCGACTGAGCAAGGTCCAGCTTACGACATAAATATAAACGTATTCAACCAGCTACAGCACAGTATAACCGGGTGGCCCGGGGGCAAACCCAAGGCTGATGACTCACAACGTCCAGAGCGTGCGCTTCCCGCGAAAAAAAGGTCCATCATATTCAGCCCACATCCTGATGATGACGTTATCTCCATGGGCGGTACGTTTATACGCCTTGTAGATCAAGGTCATGAGGTGCATGTTGCCTATCAAACCTCTGGTAACACCGCGGTATGGGACACAGATGTGCTAAGGTATGTTGAATTTGCCATTGACTTTAACAAAAGCATGGGCGGTGATACCTCAAAGCTGGAAAAGACCTATGAAGAAATGCGCAGCTTTATAAAGAAAAAACAGCCCAACGACATTGACCTTCCCACCATTCAAAACGTCAAGGGATTCATACGTAAAACCGAAGCCATCGCAGGGGCACGTTACGCAGGTCTCAAAGATGACCAGATTCATTTTATGGCATTACCGTTTTATGAAAGCGGTAAAAAGGTAAAACACCCCGTAACCGAAAGTGATGTGAAAATCACCATGGAACTCCTGCAAAAAGTAAAACCCCACCAAATTTTTGCAGCAGGTGACTTTGCTGACCCTCACGGCACGCATATCACCTGTTTCAATATCATCCTTGAAGCCATGCGTCGCTTGCGCGAAACTGAAGAATGGACAAAAGATTGCTGGTTATGGATGTATCGCGGTGCATGGCAAGAGTTTGAAACCCATGAGATAGAAATGGCAGTACCACTTTCTCCACAAGAAGTATTGCGCAAGAGAATGGCCATCTTTCAACATCAATCCCAAAAGGATGTTCCCGTTTTCCCCGGGGATGACGAGCGCGAGTTCTGGGTACGTGCCGAAGAACGAAACAGGGAAACCGCCGTGAACTATCACAGACTGGGCCTTGCCGAATATGAAGCCATAGAAGCCTTCGTGCGGTGGAACTTTTAAAAACAAACACTCCTAAATAAAAATTCATGAAAAGATTCCTGCTCCTCTTGATAGCGCTAGGTCTATTTTCCTGCAAAGGAAAGTACGATCAATACAAAAGCATAAAGAACGACCCTGAAGATTATGCTATTGTGCCAAAACCAGCACACCTTAAAATGCAGGAAGGTAGGTTTCTCATTGATGCAGGGACCCGTATTGTCGCCGCAGATACCTTAGGTAAAGAAGCAGGATTTCTTGCAAAATACATACGTGAAGAAGGCGGCATGGACACTAAGGTCATCACGGACGAGGCTGAACATGCCATCAAGCTTCAACTGGTGGACAGCATCACAAATCCTGAAGGCTATACCCTGGATATCGATAATGACTCGGTTTTGCTAGAAGCCAGCACGCCACAGGGAATTTTTTATGGCATACAGACCCTGAGACAGCTTTTACCCGCAACAATCGATTCCGCGGAAGCGGGAAACATCACCCTACCGGCCGTCAAGATCGTGGATGCGCCCAGCTATGCGTATCGCGGCATGCACCTGGATGTGGCACGCCACATGTTTCCGGTAGATTTTATCAAGGAATATATTGACCTTATCGCCCTGCACAAGATGAACACCTTTCACTGGCACCTCACGGATGACCAGGGCTGGAGAATAGAGATCAAGAAGTATCCCAAACTTACCGAGATAGGTGGGTTTAGGGATGAAACGGTTGTTACCCGCGACCCATACACGGGCGACGGCAAACCTTATGGCGGTTTCTACACACAAGACGAGATCAGGGATATTGTGGCTTACGCCAAAGACAGGCACATCACTATCATCCCGGAAATCGAAATGCCCGGCCATGCGACTGCCGCACTGGCCGCCTACCCAGATCTGGGCAATGGTACGGGACCATACAAAACGGTTACCACTTGGGGTGTTTTCCCCACGATTTTTGCGCCAAAGGAAGAAACTTTCACCTTTCTAGAAGATGTGCTCACGGAGGTCATGGACCTGTTCCCCAGCACCTACATCCACATAGGCGGTGATGAAGCCCCCAAGACCGAGTGGGAAAAAAGTGCCCAGGCGCAAGAAGTGATGAAACGCGAAGGCCTTGCCAATGAACATGAACTACAGAGCTATTTTATACAGCGAATGGAAAAATTTCTCAATGCCCATGGCCGTCAAATCATGGGGTGGGATGAAATCCTTGAAGGTGGGCTTGCGCCAAATGCGACCGTTATGTCCTGGCGCGGAACTGAAGGCGGTGTCGAAGCCGCAAAACAAAACCACGATGTGGTGATGACGCCCAACAGGTATGTGTACCTAGATTACTATCAAGCAGACCCCAAAACCGAAAAATACGGTGTGGGACCTGTAGTGACGGTAGAAAAAATCCATGGCTACAATCCCACGCCGGCAGAGCTAACCCCAGAGCAGGCTAAACATATTCTAGGGGTTCAGGCAAATGTATGGACAGAGCGCATGCCCACACAGGACATCGTGGAGTATATGGTACTCCCCAGGATGAGCGCCCTTGCCGAGGTGGGCTGGACCCCCCGGGACAAAAAGGAGTATGTTGATTTTACCCAGAGAATGAAAAGACTGCAAAAAATCTTTGACGCAATGGGACTCAATTATGCCAAGCACATCTTTAACTCAGCGCAGACCCCTGAGAAAGATTAAGACCTCTGGGGTTTGAATAATTTGGCCAAAGCCAAAACATGAAAAAGACAGTCCTATATCTATGCAGTGCCATATTTTGCGCATCAGTGCATGCACAGAATATCCCGGCGCCAAAGAGTTATATTGCACATAAAACCCCCTTTCCCATCACCATTGACGGCCTGGGTGATGAAGAAGCCTGGCAGGCATCCGCCTGGAGTGATGAATTTATTGACATTGAAGGAAAAAAAACACCCCAATACAAAACCCAGGTAAAAATGTTGTGGGACGAGCAGTACCTCTACTTTTTTGCAAAACTGGAGGAACCCCACATTTGGGCTACGCTAAAACAGCGCGATACCGTTATCTTTTACAATAACGATTTTGAGATTTTCCTGGATCCAGATGGTGACACGCACCACTACATGGAGTTTGAGATGAATGCCCACAACACCCTCTGGGACCTCATGCTCACCAAAGCTTACCGCGATGGAGGCCGCCCCATTGACAACTGGGATATAAAAGGCATCAAGACCGCGGTGCACATCAACGGCACATTCAACGACCCCACAGACATTGACACATGCTGGACGGTAGAGATTGCCATGCCCTGGGAAGCACTCAATGAAGCCCAGGCCAAGCAGGGAGGTAAAGCTGGTGAATTTTGGCGCATCAATTTTTCACGCGTAAACTGGGATTATGACTTGATTAATGGCAAGTACTACCGTAAGCAAGATGCAAACGGCAAGTTCCTGCCAGAGTACAACTGGGTCTGGTCACCGCAATGGGTGATAAACATGCATGAGCCAGAGCACTGGGGCTATGTTTATTTTTCGGGTAGCGCTCCAGGCGAAAGCGATTCTTTCACAATACCACAAGACGAGCAACTACGCTGGGCATTGTATGAAGCCTTTGCAGAGATTAAAAATAGATGGAAGGCTAAAAATGGTCTGGAACACGTAAAGGAATTTGCTAAAACCCCGCTCAACATAGGAGGCAAGCAAGTGACCATCACGGTTGAAAAAACAGCATCGGGCTGGAATATCTCGGCGCAAAGCCCATTTACAAAAAAACAATATGCCATTACCCAGGACGGTAAATATGTTGAACTCTAACCACCAAAAATGAAAAGACTACTACTCCTACTCATCGCAGCAACGCTTTATACTTGCGGCGATACAAACAACAATGCACCTCAATCTAAACCAGAAACCCAAAAAGACACAACTTCCACCTTTAAATACTGGACGTGGATGGGGGCAAACAATGAGAAACCGGACTCCTCATACACTAAACAGTTTAAAAAATACAAAGAGCATGGCATCGATGCCGTGCTCATCAATACCAATGGTGACCCAAAGCTTCTAGGCAGGTTAGCACCCCTGGCAAATGCTGAGGGGCTTGAGGTACACGCCTGGATGATGACGGTCAACCGCCCCGGGGATACCACCGCACTCAAGCATCCAGACTGGTACCAGGTAAGTCGCAGCGGCAAGTCCTGCTTTGATGACAGGCCTTATGTAGACTATTACCAGTGGCTGTCACCCAGTCATCCTGATGCCCGTGAACATATTTACGACCTGCTTGAAGGACTTGCCAAGGTTGACGGTGTAGCAAGTATACATTTAGATTACATACGATACCCTGATGTTTTTTTACCCATCGGGCTGCTGCCAAAATATGACCTGGTTCAAAACGAAGAACTACCAGATTATGACTTTGACTACTCTGATGCTGCCGTGAATGCCTTTAAGGAACAATATGGCAAGGACCCCAGGACCATGGAGCACCCGGAGATTGATATAGAGTGGAAACAATTTCGTTTAAACGAAATAAAAAAAGTAGTGGACCATGCCTATAAAATCGCACATAACCATGACAAGATACTTACCGCCGCGGTTTTTCCATATCCTGAGATGGCAGACCATATGGTACGCCAGCGCTGGGACAAATGGAACATAGACGTGGTGTTGCCCATGATCTACAACAACTTCTACAATGAAGGTGTAGACTGGATAGGATTTGCCACCCGGCAGGGTGTCAATGACCTCAAGGGCAGAAATGTTGAACTACACACGGGCATCTATGTCCCAGAACTATCGGCCAGCCAGCTTGCCGACGCCATCAACATGGCTAGGGAAAATGGAGCAAAAGGAGTTTCCTTTTTTGACGGCAATGCGCTTGATTCACTAAAACTGGACGCGATTAAAAGAGTTAAATAGTACAGGTTTTCATAGGGCAGTTGAATAAGACTGCTCTATATTATATTTATAATTTTTTTATTTAAGTATTCATATTTATTAAAATAATATGTTCTAAAAAAATAGAAATAGATTCTTTTTTATTAAGTTTTCTGTTAAAAAACAAACTTAATTGATTAAAAAAGAAGTTAGATATAATGTTAGTTTAACTAGAAATGTTATTTTTAACTTCTATTAACAAAAAGTTTTTATTTTCTTAACTTAAACTAGCAAAATATGGCCAGACAATTAATTCTTCTTTTTGGCTTTTTATTTCTTGTATCAACCCAAGAATCAAAAGCCCAGGAGCAAACCGTGACAGGTACTGTCACCGATGCCGAAAGCGGGATGCCATTGCCAGGAGTAACGGTAATTCAAAAAGGCACTAACAATGGGACCTCAACAGATTTTGACGGACTATTTTCAATCAGTGTGCCCACTGATGCCACTCTTGTATTTTCAATGGTAGGATTCACCAGCAAAGAGGCTCCGGTGAATGGAAACAGTACAATTGATATTAACCTTGAGGTCAACACAGAATCCCTTGATGAAGTCGTGGTTACGGCTTTGGGCTTGACCCGTGAAAAAAAATCACTGGGATATGCCGTAACGGAACTTGAAAGCGAGGAGATCAACACGGTAAAAGACTACAACGTGGCAAGCTCACTGGTAGGTAAAGTAGCCGGGGTAACCATCACACAATCTGGTGGTGTAGGTTCTGGATCGCGTATCGTGATACGTGGCAACAACTCCTTATCAGGTAACAACCAGGCACTTATCGTGGTAGATGGGATTCCCATTGATGCGTCGGGAAGTGAATCTGGCGGGAGTATTTACAACAGTACGCCTACCGGGGGTGGTATAACGGACATCAACCCTGCGGATATTGAATCATTATCAGTATTGAAAGGCCCCAACGCCGCAGCACTATATGGATCAAGAGCTTCTAATGGGGTTATACTCATCACCACTAAAAAAGGGAAGATGGGAAGTGGCCTGGGGCTTAGCATAAACTCTAACGTCTCCGTTGAGGAAACCATGTTTTTGCCAAAGTATCAAAACACCTATGGTGCAGGTTCTAATGGAGGTTATTATCAAGACATCGCAAATTATGGCGGATCTTCATGGGGGCCAGAAATGGATGGTTCACAACAATTATATTATACAGGCGAACAAAAAGCTTATAGCCCACAACCAGACAACATAAAGGATTTCTTTGAGACAGGTATTAAATCGATAAACACGATTTCTGCCAGTAAGGGTGGTGAAGACTATAGCTTGCGTTTTTCTTACACTAACAACAAGACCACATCTGTAATACCTAATTCAGACCTTTTGAGCCACAACTTTAACTTACGTGGCTTGCTCAACCTCTCTGATAAACTGAGCATAGATTCTAAAGCGACATATTTTACCCAAGAGTTGAACAACAGGACAAATGTGGGAACTGAAGGTATCATGGCCTATGTATATACCATGCCCCGTAACGTGGCCATCGATGACCTGAAAAAATACAAACCAAGTCAATATGCCGATCCTTCAATGTTTGAGAGCACATACAATGTCATTAGCTATGCTGGTCAAAACAAATCTACAGGAAACCCTTACTGGATACTTAATGAGGATAGAAATGATGAGAGAAGGGACCGCTTTTTAGGTTTTGCAAAAATTGACTATGAATTTACTGACTGGCTATCTGCTTTTATCAGGGTGGGTGGTGATGTTGCCAATGTAAGATCTGAAACTATTCAGAATTATGGACATCATTTCTTCCCTACCGGCCGTCTTAATTTCAGCACGGCAAAATATACAGAGCTGAACAGCGACTTCCTCTTCATGATTGACAAGGACATAACCGATAAATTGAACCTTAATGCCAACATAGGTGGTAACTTGTCAAAGAGAACATTTGAAACCATGAGTGTATCCGGCTCACAATTCAAGATTCCCGAGCCACCGTTCTTGAATAACACAAATATTCAATCAAGTACGCATTCACCCCTAGGTATTAAAAAAGTAAATTCGCTCTATGCAGCTGTCAACCTAGCTTATGATGACTTCATGTATCTTGACCTAACCGCAAGGAACGACTGGTCATCAACGCTTGCAAAAGACAATCGTTCATATTTTTATCCATCAGCCAGTTATTCTATACTGGTTGACAGGTTCATCGATCCGTCAAAAGAATTTCTCAACATGTTTAAGTTGAGGGCGAGCTGGGCTCAAGTAGGTGGTGATACAGGTGTTTATCAACTGTATCAAACCTTTAGTGTTCCACAAGACGGCTACCTGGGATTAACGGTACTCAATGGTCCCACGGTGAAATTAAAACCAGACCTTAAACCAG
This sequence comes from Cytophagaceae bacterium, assembly GCA_002710685.1. Lineage (GTDB taxonomy): Bacteria > Bacteroidota > Bacteroidia > Flavobacteriales > Flavobacteriaceae > Leeuwenhoekiella. The sequence continues at coordinate 42,867 of PALD01000027.1, forward strand.
AAACCATAACCTCTTCAGAATTTGGTTTTGAAACCAGCTTTTTTGGCAATCGCCTTTACACTGATTTTTCATTTTACAGCATCAAGAATGAAGATATGATTTTTAACGTTCCCGTAGCACCTGCAACAGGATACAGCTTTTTCAAGGAAAATATAGGTGAGGTCGAGAACAAGGGTGTAGAGATAATGATAGGCGGTAAACCCATACAAACAGAAAACTTCACATGGGATGTAAACCTCAACTTTTCAAGAAACAAGAACAAGCTTGTAAAACTTTTTGATGGCCTAGATAGTTTCTCCCTTAACTCACTAGGAACATTGACGGTGCAAGCAACCGTGGGAGGTGGGATTGGAGACCTTTATGGCAGCACCTGGAGAACAAATGAAAATGGTGAGCGCATTGTGACTTCAGATGGATATCCACTGGCAACTTCAGGCGGAGAACGTTCTTTACTGGGCAATTCACAACCTGATTGGATAGGAGGTATCACAAACACATTTACTTATAAAAACCTATCCCTACGCTTCCTGGTGGATGCCCGTGTGGGTGGAGAGATATATTCCGCAACTTCTTCTTATCTTGACGCTGCAGGGGTTTCTGAAAGGACCCTGCAATATAGGGATGGCATTGTTATAGATGCTGTAGATGCAGAAACAGGAGAACCCAATACTGCCGGAATCACGGGACAACAATATTGGGGTGCAATTTCTGGTATTGATGAAAACTATGTTTATGACCAGACAAACTTCAGGCTCAGAGAACTTGCCCTCAATTACTCTTTTTCTTCCAGCCTTTTGGATAACACTGGTATAAACTCTGCAAGTATAGGCATCATAGGAAGGAACCTATTCTATATTTATAGGGATTCAAAAGACATCGACCCAGATTCCAGCATAGGTACAGGCCTTTCTGGGCAAGGTATTTCCTTGAACAATGTTCCCACAATACGAAGCTTGGGGTTAAACCTGAACATCACTTTTTAAAAAAAATAATATGAAAAGATTTTATAAACCACTATTAGCGCTTTTTGCCATCTTGATGACATCAGCATGCTCTGATTTTGAGGATATCAACGTCAATCCCAGTGCATTTGAAAGTGAACAAGTAAGTGCAAAGTTTTTCCTTACAGGAATACAAATTGAACTCTATGCAGAAAACAGATACCCGTACTGGAGGGCTCAACTCATCCATGCTGACCGTTACGCTGGCCAGTTCACCTTTGGGTTTAACGGTTGCTGGTGGAACGATGGCTTAAGCTATAGCTACAACTCTGGGTACACCGATGCAACCTATGACTGGATGGCAGGATACATAGGAAAAATCAGTGTGTACATGAACTTTGTAAAAGAAGGAGGAGATCTAGAAAATGAGTATTACTACGCACTAGGCCTTATCATGAAGGGGCTTTACTACCAGATGTATACAGATACCTTTGGCATGGTGCCGTATACTGAGGCACTCAATGCTGACATACTAACCCCTGCATTTGATTCTCAGGCCACCATCTATCAAGGTGTGATCAATGAACTTGATGAAGCAATGTCGATAATAGGCGATGCCACAGATACGGGAGCTGGGGTAGATTTACTTGCAGAAAATGATGTGTTTTATGGAGGTGACCTTCAAAAATGGAAAAAACTGGCGAATCAGCTCAAATTAAGGATGGCTCTGAGGGCACAGGGAGCCACCGGAGCTGATTTTGCCAATACTGCAATCACCGAGGCTTTTCAAGCAGATGTACTCACAACTGCTGATGAAAACGCACTCATGGAAAAAGACACTGAGATTGACCAGTTTGCAAACGCAGCGTATGGTGATGTATGGCACAACTTTGGCGGACTAGGATCAAAATGGACCGTTGGAAAAACCCTCATAGATTACTTAAGAAACAACAACGACCCCCGTTTAAGTGCTTATGCAAAACCCATACCAGGTGGTGAGGTAGTCTTTACCAAACCCACAGAAGGAGATGGCGCGGCGCTCTTTGACACTTATGTTGATTTCATATTGCAACAACTGGATGATGCAAGTGTAAACTATACCAGGACAGATGCTGCTGGCACGGTCACCGTTACCGTAGCAGACGACCAGGATTATTATGTAGGGCAGCCCACAAGGCTCAATGGTGAGATCAACCCCCATGTAAAAAAAGAGCTTTTCTCAGAACCTGCTGACTGGGTCATCAACCCCAAGAACCAAGGACTTGAGATATTCCCGGAAATCGTGATGACAGCTGCAGAGGGCAACCTGCTCAAGGCCGAGGCCATCGTAAAAGGGCTCGCATCAGGTGATGCACAGGCATTCTATCAAGAAGGCCTACGCCAGGCAATGTTGATGTGGAGGGTTGCAGAAGGTGACATTGACACCTTCCTTGCAACTGAGGACATGGCATTACTTAACGGCTCTGCCGAAGAAAACCTGGAAAAGATAGCAATACAACGCTGGATTGCTGCCTATACAGATGGTTTTGAAGCATGGGCAATAGTGCGTGACACGGGCTACCCTGCCGAGCTTGCGGCAGGTGTTTCAGATTATGACATCTATTCTGCGGGCACGCTCAATGGCAAGTACCCCCAGAGAATGCGCTATGGCAACAATGAGTACAATACCAATGGCGCACAACTGGACAAGGCCTTACAACAACAAGGAGCAGATGAACAGGCCACTACCCTTTGGTGGGCTAAAGGTGAGTGACATAGTATTTGAATTGGTGAATAAAGGGAGGGCTTCGTGCCCTCTTTTTTTGGCTTAAAGCCAAAAACGAATTCTTATAAATAATTGTATATTTGCCCAAGAAATTTCGGTGCGAGAGCACTTTTTGGGCCAGACCCATATATAAAAATGTTGTGTTGGCCACGTATGTGGCAGGTTTTGTAGTAAAAACCGATGAGAAGCTTTTCCACCAAATGGCGGAGAGGCTTTTTTGTTACACCACTTCCTCGCTACCTTCAACGACTGCAATTAGTATCTTTGTGTTTGTTTTTCGCTTAAAGCGAAAAAAATATGGGCGCAGGTGCAGGAAATTTTTACCTGCCCTGAACGTTGTAGCCCCTACATCTTAAAAATGTGTAGATTACCACATGTTGAACATAAAGTCATTATATCATCTCTTTTTATTCTTTTTTGCGCTGACCATTGCTGCCAGGGCACAGGAAATGATGCCCCCCATAAACAATTATGCCACTGAAGATTATGGCTCTGCCCGTCAAAACTGGGGCGTAAGCACTGATGATAATGGTATTCTCTATGTAGCAAACAACGATGGGCTATTGCGTTTTGACGGCATGCGGTGGGACAAGTTCTACCTGCCCAACAAAACAATCATACGCTCTGTGCTAGCTTATAAAGAACGTATCTACACGGGGTCTTATGAAGAATTTGGTTATTGGAGCGCAGATGGTTATGGAGGGCTTGGGTACACATCGCTCAAGCAGCTCATTGATGGTAGTTATGACAATGAAGAATTCTGGCAGATCACGCCCTATAAGGACAAGATTGCTTTTAGGTCCTTTGGTCAAATATTTATCTATGATGGTGAAAAGATAGAAATATTCACTCCTAAATTCATCATCACGAGCATGCTTGCAGATAGAGACCGTTTACTGGTGGGGTCAAACAATGGGGGGCTCTATGAATTTAATGGCAAGGGCTTTGACCTCCTTGCCCAAAAAAATGAAGATTCGGTCATTACCATTGTAAACCTTAACGGTGAAATACTTGTGGGGACGAGGTTCAGCGGAATCTTTTCTGTAAAAAACGGGGCCAGGGAAAAATGGGGCACAGATGAACTGAGGGATTTTCTGGTCACCAACGAGCTCAATAAAATGGTGAGCTTCAAGAAGCACATGTTGATCATGGGCACGGTCAAGGGTGGCCTGGTCTATTATGACTTGAACAATAAAACCTTTAAGAACCACCATAGAAAGAACGGCCTGCTCAACAATACCGTGCTTTCACTGGAGACGCATGGCAATCAATTGTGGGCCGGGCTTGACAACGGTATTGCGGAGGTAAGGCCAGATTCTCCCATCAAGTACTACATTGATTATAGTGGTGAACTGGGTGCTGTTTATGACATCGTCCCTTTTAAGGACAAACTATACCTGGGGACCAATACCGGTGTGCATAGTCTTGATGGCAACAACCTAGAATTTATACAGGGCAGTCAGGGCCAAGTATGGAACCTTGAAAAGATAAACGATAGGCTCATTGTAAACCACAATAGGGGCGTCTATGAAATAAGGGATGACAAGCTTTCTCAAATTTCGCTGAAAAGCGGGAGCTATAACCTTACCAAGATTGAAGGCACCCAAAACCTATACCTCAACCCCACCTACAATGGCATCTTCATAATGACCGATAGTGCGGGCATAAAAGAAAAAAAACGCCTCAAGGACCTTGAAATCCCCGTAAACAAGATTCTTTTTGAAAGCAGCACGGTCTTCTGGGCATCACATCCATACAATGGGTTGTATAGGGTAACCCTTGATGACCTGGAGACAGGCAACATCAACAATCTTTCTAAAGACACCCTATTTACGGCCTATCGCACATCGATACATAAAATAAAGAACGACATTTCTTTTTATAATGACGGCAAATGGTATAAATACAATGCTATTAAAAACAAGATTGAACCCTTTAAAGAGCTGGGCCGTCTCAAAAATTATGGATTGCTCAATGAAGATGGTAAATATTATTGGTTCAAGAACCGTAAGGGCAAGGGCATGATCATCACAGATTTTGCAAAAGATAGCATGTACCTTGTAGAACCCTTGCTGGAAAACCGCATGATAAACAATTATGATAAGGTTATCCCCATTAACGACAGTATTGCACTAGCAACAATGAACGAGGGCTTTGCCTCCATCAATTATAAACAGTTGCTCAACCAGATTGACACCACGGCATCACCAGCACCATTATTACGCGAGATTAGTGATAGTGAAAACAAACACATGGTGAACACAGATCAGTTTAAAATAGAGTACAAGAACAGTACAAATTTTGATATAAAGGTTTCACCTGCCCACCCTGACCAAAAAATATTTTATTATGAACTCTCCAACGGTGAAACTGGATATCTAGATAATGGCGAACTACACCTCAACAAACTGGCTTCGGGCAAATATGCCATTAATATCTATGCTCTGTCCTCAACAACAAATAAAAAAGGACTGCCCCTTACCTTTTCATTTACCATTTTAAGGCCATGGTACACGAGCACGACGATGATTTTAATCTATGGCTCAATCATCCTGCTTTCCATCTATATTGTCTTTTTAATCAATAAGCGCAAACTTAACAGGCACCGCACTGAGGTTGAACAAAAATTGATGAAAGAACAAGAAAGGAAGACCCAGTTAGCAGAGCATAACCGTCTCATGGACGAAATAAAGAACAAGAGAAAAGAACTGGCAAACTCCACCTTTCAAGCCGCAAAAAGAAACCGCACGCTCATCGAGATTAAGAATGAACTTGATGATATAGCAAATAGGCAGGAAAACAAATACAAGATCAAAAACCTAAAATCAAAGATAAATCACGTACTTGAAGGTAGGGATAACTGGAAGGTATTTGAAGAAAATTTTAATGAGTTGCATGATGATTTCTTTCATGACCTCCTGAAAAAATATCCAAAACTGAGTACAAAAGACCTTAAGTTATGTGCCTATCTCAAAATGAATTTAAGCTCTAAGGAGATTGCACCGCTCATGTCAATTTCGGTAAGGGGAGTAGAAATACACAGGTACCGGCTACGCAAAAAGCTTCAGCTGGATTCTAATGAAAACTTATCAAAATTTCTAATAACAAATTATTAACCTCAATTACTTCAAAGGTTAATTTAACACAATTTTACTACATCAAAGATACATCAACCATCGTATTCGAAAACGTTGTAATTAATTTTTAATATTATTAATTACTTGATTATCAATAAATTGATTTAAAATTAACATTTTGATGTAATAGTTATGTAATAACATGCGCGTTTCTAACTGATAAATTAGCTCCTCAAAACAAAATTTATTCAAATCAGCGCATATGAAATCAAAAATTAGCCTACTGGTTCTGCTTACTTTAACGTTTGCGAACATTTGGGCTCAGGACACTAGGACCGTTACAGGTACAGTAACTGATTCCAGAGATGTTCCGCTTCCCGGAGCAGAACTTAAAGTGGTTGACAAACCCACCTATACCGTGACAGATTTTGACGGTAATTTCTCCCTAGAGGTAGAAACAGGTGATGTAGTCAATATAAACTATCTAGGTTTTCAAGACTTTACCCTTACTATTACTGACCAGGACAGCTATAACATAGTACTGGAAGATCAGGCTTCTGAACTGGATGAAGTAGTTGTCGTGGGTTATGGTACACAGAAAAAAAGAGACCTTACGGGGTCAATTGCCACGGTAGATGCTGAAGAAATTCAAAAAACACCTACCGCTAACGTGATGCAGTCCATGCAGGGCAAGGTTCCCGGTGTACAGGTCATATCATCTGGTTCTCCTGGTGCTTCACCCACGGTTAGGATAAGGGGACTGGGCACCTATGACGCTGGCAACGCAAACGTTCTTTATGTTGTGGATGGTGCCTTTTATTCAAACATTGACTTCCTGGATACCAAGGACATAAAATCCATCAACGTGCTCAAGGATGCATCTTCTTCTGCAATCTATATGGTGTACGTGCCGCAAACGGCGTTGTTATCATTGAGACCAAGTCTGGTAAACGAAATCAAAAACCGGTGATAGAATATGATGGTTACACCGGGGTGCAAGTAGCTCAAGATGTAGTGAAAATGGCAAATGCAGAGCAGTTTACCACCATGGCTTATGAGTCTGGTTCAACGGCAGATGTTCAATACATCCTTAATGCCATGCAACGCTATGGACGCAGCCGTGTAAACCCTAATATTCCAGATGTAAATACAGACTGGTATGATGAGATTTTAAGGGAGGGCCTTATCCAGAGCCACAGCATCAATGTTTCGGGCGGGGCCGAAAAAGTCTCTTATTCAGTAGGTGCAAACTACCTTTCTCAAGAAGGGGTGCTTGATATGAAAAATGAATATGAGCGTTTCAACATACGTTCTAAGGTTGATGTAGATATCACTGACAATATGAAGATAGGTGTTAGCAGTATTTTCAGTAATGCCACAAAATACGACCCGGAGAATTCAGCATGGTTCAAGGCATATTTTGCAGTGCCCATCATGCCCGTCATTGATGAGCAGAATACCGCGGCCGCCCCACATCAATTTTCAAATGCGCAATTACTGGGCTATAGAGGTACCCAGAATCCTTTTCCAGACATGGTTTACAATAGCAATAAATTGAAAATCAGAAAAATGCTGAGCAATATTTATTTTTCTGCTGACCTGATTCCTGATAAACTAACCTTCAAGACTTCGTATAGCCACGATTTTTCAACGCTTGAAGAACATTACGTAAACCTACCCTACACATTGGGCAACAGCGTACAGCAAATCTCAAGCATTAAAAGGGCACAGAATAACTATTCTAACCAGTACTGGGACAACACCTTGACATATCAAGATAGTTTTGGTGACCATAACCTTACATTACTTGCAGGACATTCTTACAGGGATGAGGCTGCCAATAACTTTAGCGCAACCGGTACGGATATCGCAGGCATACAACTTGAAACCAGCCAGTACCTTGATTTTGCTGATCCCTTGTCATTTAATGACAACGTAGATGAAAATGCAAAAAGATACTACGGGCTTTCTTTCTTTGGCAGGGCTGCGTATAACTATAAGAACAAATATCTTTTGTATGGTACCTTGCGCTATGATGGTTCTTCAAAATTCTCAAAAGACCCATGGGGGCTCTTCCCTTCGGTAGGCCTGGGATGGGTAGCATCTGATGAAGAATTTTTACAGGATGTTAGCTGGATCGACTTTCTTAAATTTCGCGCAAGCTACGGTAAGCTAGGTAATGACAATGTTGCCGCCAGCTCTGGTTCTAACACCATTACCCCTGTAAATGCTATTTTTGGTAGCAGTGCCTACACAGGTTTCACCTCTACCTCTGCGTTTAATGATAACGTATGGGAGCTTATTGAGGAAAAGAACTTTGGTATTGATTTAAATACCTTGAGCGACCGACTCTCACTTACAGCAGATTATTATATACGGGATACCAAAGATGCCATTCTACCCATTACCATACCAGTGATCAACATAACATTGGGTCAAAATGCGGGAACTATAAGAAACAAGGGGCTTGAGGTTTCACTGGGGTGGAATGACAACATAGGTGACGACTTTACCTACAATGTGGGCTTTAACTTCAACACCATCAAGAACGAGACCATCGCCATCAACAATAATGAAGGGTATATAGACTCAGGTTCAGCAGAATTTAGGCAACGTACCATCATAGGCGAACCATTACAGGCTTTTTATGGCCTTGAAGTAGTGGGAGTCTATCAAAACCAGGCACAGGTGGACGCTGATCCTTTTGCAACTAATCAACCCGAAGCAAATCTCGTGCCCGGCGACCTGATATTTAAAGATCAAAACGGTGACGGCTTCATCAATGCAGATGACCGCGTGGTGCTGGGCTCATTCTTGCCTAATTTTACCTATGGCGGTAACATAGGCTTTACCTATAAAGCCTTTGATTTTTCACTCAATTTTTACGGTCAGGCCGGAAACAAGATCCTGAACAGGAGAAGGGGTGAAGTAATCTTTACCAACGATACAAACATGGATGCTGACCTTGCCATAAACAGATGGCATGGTGAAGGGACCTCAAACAGCTACCCATCTTCAGCAGGGCTTAGAAAATCCTGGAACCAGCAATTAAGTGACTTCTTTATAGAAGATGGTGACTTCTTCAGGATTCAAAACTTTCAATTAGGATACACCATAGATTCTCCCAACCTGCCCACCACGAGGTTCTATTTGACGGCAGATAGGCCATTAACGGTGTTCAATTACAATGGGTTTACCCCTGAGATCCCCGACGGGATTGACAGGCAGACATACCCTATTCCTGCAGTGTACACTTTAGGTATAAATGTTAAAATATAAAAACTTGCAATATGAAAAATAGTATTAAAATTATATGTGCGGTCGCCACCCTTTCAATGGCATTGGCATGTACTGACCAGCTTGAGGAGAGGTCTGGCCAATTGAATGCCGGAGACCTGGACTACACAGATTCTGATGACATGATTTCTCCGCTCATCGGGGCGTACAATATTTTTGCGACCCGTGGATGGGAAGAGCCCCTTTTGCTTTCAGTAAGGGGAGATGATGTAAATGCAGGTGGACTGGGAGACCAGCAGCCCTTTTCTGACACTGATATGTTCACGTACAATTACACCTACTGGATGTATAACTCCTTATGGAACCTTCACACAAGTGACATTATAAGTTTAAACACCGCCATAGTACAGATCAACAGGTATAGGGAGTTTCTATCCACAGGCGAAGAAGCATTGGCAGATCAATACATTGCCGAGATCAAGGTGCTTCGGGCGTGGTTGCAACTTAACCTTACAAGGACATGGGGAGATGTCTTCATCTATCAAACAAACAATCCCGCCCAGGAAATTGAGGAAAATGGACTTTCGTCGAAAGAAGAAGTACTGCAATTTATCTCTGATGATATGGATGATGCCATACAGTACCTTCCTATGCTCAGGCCCAATGAAAGAACTGACCTTCCAGGAGGTGTTACCGCTTATACGGCTTATGCAATAAAGGCCATGGCTAATCTAGAGCTAGGCAATTACCAGGCCGTGGCTGATGCCGCGGGAGCAGTAATAAGCTCAAACAGGTTCTCGCTCTATCCTGATTTTTATGAACTCTTTAAAAAGCCGGGAGAACTCAGCAATGAGAGCCTTTTAGAAATGCAATTTGATGAACTGGGTGGTGATACAGGTGGAGTATTTTACCATCTATATGCCCCTTTTGGCCCCACATCATGGACTCCGGCCAGGGAAAATGCTTCACCTGGATGGGGCTTTTTTGAACCCAGCATGAAGTTCATAGAATTCATGCTTGACAGGGATGAGACCATACGCCTTGAGACCAGTGTGCTGTTTACAGACCGTGGTATTGCAGAGCTTCAGGCTGATGGATATACAGACCTTCCTTCTTTTGTATCAAATACCACAAGGGATGGTGATGTGATAAACGACTATGCCAGGGCACTTTTTGCAAGTGGAAAGAACTACCTGCCCTCAATACAATTGACCGATCAAAAAAATGATTATGGCGCTGGTAAAAACTACCTGGTAATACGCTATCCAGAAGTATTGTTAATGTATGCCGAAGCGCTTACCCGCGGTGCCAGCGGTACAGGAATGTCTGCTGATGCTGCAGTAAACCTAGTTAGGTCTCGTGCAGGACTCTCAAATATTTCAGGTGTGACCACAGACCAGGTACTCGATGAAAAGTTTGCCGAACTTGGTCTTGAATGGGGTATCCGTTATTATGACATGATACGCCTGGATAAATATGATGAACTAAGTTATGACGGGCGCACCTTTAGTGCTGCTGATGAATACCTACCGTATCCACAGGCACAAATCGATGCAATCCCTGAACTTTCTCAGGGAGCAAACTAATCACTTTAATAGAACTAGGACATGAAAAAAATTAAATTACAATGTATTGGCATCTTATCCTTGCTATTGGTGATGGGATGTACCCCAGATGGTATTGACTCCATAACTGCTGTTGACCCAGGACCAGATGAAACCAGCCCTGACATTACAATAACCTATCCACTGGAGGGCACAACGCTTAATGTGCTGGAGGAGGTCACTTCAATAGATATCAAGTTCAAGGTTACTGATGATATTGAGATTGCAAATATAGATGTTGCGGTTGATGGTACTAGCATTACCACAATGGATAGCTTTTCAGATTACCGCATAGCCAATGGAAACGTGACTTTTGACAATGTGACCAATGGTGACCACACCCTTACCGTGACCGCGGTAGATACAGAGGGCAAGACCACGACCAAAACAGTCAATTTCAGCAAGAAACCTCCATATACTCCTAAATTTGATGGTGAGGTTTTCTACATGCCTTTTGACGGTTCATACATGGACCTTGTGAATCTTAGGGTTGCCACAGAAGTAGGAACACCAGGATTTACAAGTGCATCTTTTTTGGGTACATCAGCATATCAAGGTGCAGCAGACTCATATCTTCAATATGAGATTCCACAAATGTATGGCACAAACTTCAGCGCGGCTTTTTGGTACAAAATTAATGCTACACCAGACCGCTCGGGCATTCTAGTAGCAGGTGTTGAAGGTGCCGGTGAGGACAGGACCAATGGTTTCCGTCTCTTTAGGGAGCCTAAAGACGGTCAACAGGTTATTAAACTTAACGTGGGAACAGGAAGTACAGAAGTGTGGAACGATGGTGGCCTTGTAGACCCCGCAGCTGGAGAATGGGTGCACATTGCATTTACAATAGATGACAACCAGACTGTTCTATACATCAACGGCATGCCCGTAAATACAGGAAATATGGGAGGAAACCCCATTGACTGGACAGGTGTAAAAAACATGACGATTGAATCTGGTGGAGAAACATTTGGTTACTGGGGCCATGGAGATGATGAGAGCAACATGGATGAACTAAGGCTGTTTGACAAAACACTTTCTGAAACCGATGTGCAAAACATGATTTCAGAGTCATCGGTTATGTTGCACATGCCCATGGACGGCAGCTATGATGATACGGTTGCAAACCGTGAGGTAACCGTTGTGGGAAGTCCTGGATATGCAGGTGAGGCAAAAGTGGGGACTGATGCTTACGCCGGTGCTACAGGCGCTTACCTTACCCTGCCAGCTGCTGGCCTGCAGACCGAAGAGTTCAGCGCTGCATTTTGGTATAAGGTTGATCCTTCTGCCCTGCGCGCAGGTATTTTGACCATGAGCCCAGAAGATACAAATAACCCTGACGCTCAAAATATAAGAACAAGTGGATTTAGATTGTTTAGGGAAGGAGATGCCTCTTCACAAACTATAAAACTCAATGTGGGTACCGGGGCTGATGAAAGTTGGAATAATGGTACTACTATTGACGCCACAACAGGAGAATGGATCCATATTGCCTTTACCATTTCAACTTCCGAAAGTGTACTTTACATTAATGGTAATGCAGTAAATACAGGTACGCTTACGCAACCTATAAGCTGGGATGGTATTGATATGATTTCTGTAATGAGTGGAACCCCACACTTTACAGAATGGGGTCACCTTTCAGACCCTAGTTACATGGATGACCTGCGTTTTTATAACAAGGCCCTCTCTGCAGATGAAGTTGCCGCGCTGGCAAACTAGACAATGATTTCATAAAACTTTCCGGGTTATGTAAACATAATCCGGAAGGTCTTTAATGGGTTTTTCAATCCGTAAAATGCCCTTTCTCAATATGCTGAAAATCCTAAGATTCATGGCTTGAGGAATGGCTTTTTAATTTTTAAGAAGAAAGATAGATAGATGATGTTATTAAAAAAGACAACCCTGACCTGCATATCCATTTTGTTTCTGCTGCTGGCCTCCTGCTCGTCAGATTCTGGACCGGGATACCAAGAGCCATACATACCGGGCACTGACGATGATAGTGGTGAAGAACCCCCCGCAGAGCCCATTGCTGATGATGAACTTATGGACATCGTGCAAGAAACCACTTTTAACTATTTCTGGGACTTTGCAGAACCTAACAGCGGCATGGCCAAAGAACGCAGCCAGGCCGACTCCTATGGAGGTGAGGGAGCAAACATCGTCACCACTGGAGGTACAGGTTTTGGCCTCGCTTCCTTTCCAGCAGCAGTAGAACGAGGGTGGATCACTAGAACAGAAGCAATAACACGCCTTGACAAGATTATCAAGTTTCTTGAAAATGCCCCAAAGTTCCACGGAGCATTTGCCCACTGGTATATGGGTAATACCGGTACAGTAAGGCCCTTCAGTCAGTATGACGACGGGGGCGACCTTGTAGAAACCGCTTTTTTAATACAGGGTTTATTGATCAATAGGCAATATTTTGATGACGCTTCCGCGGAAGAAACTGACATACGTGACCGCATCACCACTTTGTGGGAAAATGTAGAATGGGACTGGTACACGCAAGGAGAAAATGTATTGTACTGGCACTGGTCATCAACATATGATTTTCAAATTGACCTCCAGATAAAAGGATGGAACGAAGGCTTGATTGTCTATGTTTTGGCAGCAGCCTCACCCACCCACCCCATCACAAAGGATGTGTATACCCAAGGCTGGGCCTCAAACGGCAACATTGTTACAAACCGTAGCCACTATGGCATCAATATGCCCATGGGACCTTCTTATGGTGGGCCATTGTTCTTCAGTCATTACTCTTTTATAGGTCTTGACCCCACAAACTTACAAGACCAGTATGCTAACTACTGGACGCAGAATACCGCACATTCTCAAATCAACTATCAATATTGTGTGCTCAACCCTAAGGACTTTAAAGGCTACGGCCCCAACTCTTGGGGGTTGACCGCCTCAGATAGCCGTGATGGCTACGCAGCGCACAGCCCCACAAATGACCTAGGGGTCATTACGCCCACCGCGGCATTATCCTCCATTGTCTACACACCAGCTGAATCACTGGCGGCCATGCATTATTTCTATGAAGAAATGGGCGATACCCTATGGGGAGAATATGGTTTTTATGATGCCTTCTCAGAGCAGTACAACTGGACGGCTACAGGATATCTGGCCATAGACCAGGGCCCCATCATCGCCATGATTGAAAACCATAGAACGGGGCTTCTCTGGCAACTATTTATGCAGGATACTGATGTGCAGGCAGGCCTGGATTTACTTGAGTTTACCTACTAACCATTTATTGTAAATGAAAAGACCATATTTAATACTTGTCGCCCTCTCCATGTTGACCACCTTGGGCTGCAAGGACAATAAACCGCAGGTGCAGGATACCGCTTCCGCGGAAGTAACCCAAAAGCAACCCCTTTCAGATGAAGCCTTGCTGGACTCCGTGCAAAAACAGACCCTGAAATATTTCTGGGATTATGCCGAGCCTAACTCTGGCATGGGGCGTGAACGCTTTCACCCAGATGGCAACTACCCTCAAGATGATGCCCATGTGGTTACTACCGGTGGTAGTGGCTTTGGCTTGATGGGCATTGTGGCAGGTATAGACCGTGGTTTTATCCCTAGGGATTCTGCTGTTGCGAGGCTTGGCCACATAGCAGACTTTTTGGCGAAAGCCCCAAGATTTCATGGCGCCTGGTCACACTGGCTTAATGGTAAAACCGGCGATGTACAGGCCTTTGGCAAAAAGGATAACGGCGGCGACATTGTTGAAACATCTTTTTTGGCACAATCCTTTATTGTAATACGGGAATATCTCAAAGATGGTAACGCGCTGGAAAAGACAGTGGCCGCAAAGTTTGACAAATTATGGAAAGACATTGAGTGGAACTGGTACACGAACAATAAAAACGGCATTTTCTGGCACTGGTCACCAGATTATGAGTGGGAAATGAACTTTATGATAGAGGGTTACAACGAGTGCTTGATTACCTATATCATGGCAGCATCCTCACCAGACCACGCCATAAAACCAGAGGTTTACCACAAGGGCTGGGCACGAGGTGGCAACATTACCACAGACGTTGAAGCTTATGGCATGCCGCTGCTATTAAAACATAACACCCAGGGCGATAAGGGCGGGCCGCTTTTCTGGGCACATTATTCCTACCTTGGTCTAAACCCAAAGGGCCTCAAGGACAAGTATGCAAACTACTGGGACCTCAACGTGAACCACAGCAAGATAAACTATGAATATTGCCAGGAAAACCCTAACGGCTTTGAGACATACAGCCCGCAATCCTGGGGTCTTACCGCAAGCTACACCCGCAATAAAGACAATACCATAGGCTATGCGGCTCACTCGCCAGATGTTGACCGTGGCGTGGTATCCCCCACGGCTGCCGTGAGTTCCATTCCATATACGCCTAAGGAATCCATGGCAGCGATGCGCTATTTTTACACAGATTTAAAAGACCTTCTCTGGGGACCAGCAGGTTTTTATGATGCCTACAGCCTGGAAGGCGAAGACTGGGTTGCCCCCCGCTACCTGGCCATTGACCAGGGCCCCATGATCGTCATGATAGAAAATTACAGATCTGGCTTGATCTGGGACCTATTTATGGGCGCCCCAGAAATTCAGCAAGGACTTGAGAAACTTGGTTTTACTTATGAAAAATAATATGCGTTATATCACGGCAATCCTCTTGTTGTTCACAAGCCTTGTTGCCCTAGCTCAAGATGGTTTTGAGAAAAAGGTATTTATAAAAGACGGCGACAGCCTTAATTATCAAATCCTGTTGCCCAGGAACTTTGATAAGAACAAGCAATACCCGCTTGTACTTTTTTTACATGGATCGGGAGAACGGGGCAATGACAATGAAAGCCAATTGGTTCACGGCAGCAAGGTTTTTCTAGACGAGGGTAACCGTGCGGCATTTCCTGCAGTGGTGGTCTTCCCGCAATGCCCCAAGGATTCGTACTGGGCCAATGTGGATGTTGACCGCTCCGTGATGCCACTAGGCTTCAAGTTCAATCCAGATGCAGCACCCACAAAAGCCATGCAGGGCGTGCTTGACCTGGTTGATGGCCTTTTGGCGCAAGCCTTCATAAAAAAAGACCAGATATATGTTGCCGGGCTTTCCATGGGAGGCATGGGCACGTATGAGTTGCTTTCGCGCAAGCCAGAAACTTTTGCCGCAGCCATCGCGATATGTGGTGGTGGCAGTACCAGCCTGGTACAAAAATATGCCCTCAACACCCCCATGTGGGTACTGCATGGTGCGCAGGATAATGTGGTGACACCGCAACATTCACTGGATATGGTGAGCGCCCTGCTCGATGCGGGTGCCTTCCCCAGGTTTACCCTGTATGAAAACGCAAATCACAACAGCTGGGATGCTGCCTTTGCAGAACCTGACTTTCTTTCTTGGTTGTTCAAGCATAACCTTTCAAAAAATTAAAATGAAAAGAATACCCTTTATACTACTCGCGCTTACCATGTTTGTTTGCCTTTCGGCGAAAGCGCAGGCCCAAAGTTCAATTCCCCAAGTGGAAGCCCTGCTTGAAAAGATGACCATAGAGGAAAAAATAGGTCAGCTCAACCTGCTCACACCGGGCGGTGGCGTGGCGACGGGCTCTGTAGTGAGTGAAAATGTTGAGGCCAAAATCAAGGCCGGAAATGTAGGTGGGCTTTTTGGCGTTGCCGGCCCAGACAAGGTGCGCATGGCGCAAAAGATTGCCGTAGAACAGACCCGCCTGGGCATTCCGCTTTTAATAGGTTCTGATGTTATCCATGGGTATAAAACCACCTTTCCCCTGCCGCTGGGACTTGCTGCTACCTGGGATATGGAACTCATCAACAGGACCGCGCAGGTGGCTGCAAAAGAAGCTACTGCAGATGGTATCAACTGGAATTTTTCACCCATGGTTGATATATCGCGTGATCCACGCTGGGGGCGTATTTCTGAAGGTGCCGGTGAGGACCCATTTTTGGGTTCGGCGATTGCCAGGGCCATGGTAACGGGCTATCAGCAAGATGACCTTACCCGCCCAAACACCATGATTGCCACGGTAAAACATTTTGCCCTTTATGGCGCGGCCGAAGGCGGTAGGGATTACAACTCGGTTGATATGGGCCGCGTCAAGATGTTCAATGATTACCTACCTCCATATAAAGCAGCCATTGATGCAGGGGTTGCCAGCGTGATGAGCTCATTTAACGATATTGACGGCGTTCCCGCAACGGGAAACAAGTGGTTGCTCACTGACCTGCTGCGGGACAAATGGGGGTTTAAAGGCTTTGTTGTTTCAGATTACACATCGCTTAACGAGATGATTGCCCACGGTCTTGGTAATCTGCAGGCCGTTTCAGCACAGGCGCTCAATGCAGGCCTCGACATGGACATGGTGGGCGAGGGCTTCTTAACAACCCTTAAAAAATCGCTGGATGAAGGCAAGGTCACTGAAGATGAAATCACACAGGCCTGTCGACGTATCCTGGAGGCCAAGTACAAATTGGGGCTTTTTGAAGACCCCTACCGCTACAATGATGAAACCCGGCCCGAAAAAGACATCCTGAGCAAGGACAACCGGGCATTGGCACGCGAAGCCGCACGCAAATCATTTGTGCTGCTCAAAAATGAAAACAATACGCTACCACTTAAAAAAGATGCAAAGATTGCGCTGGTGGGACCTTTGGCCGATAGCCAAAACAACATGCTGGGCACCTGGTCCCCAACGGGCGATACCAAGTATGCCGTGCCCATTCTTGAAGGTTTTAAAAATGTGGCCGCCGGTGCAAAAATCACGTATGCCAAGGGAGCAAATATCTCTAATGACAAGGCTTTCGCCGAAAAAATAAACGTCTTTGGCCCACGTATCGAGATTGATGAACGCACCCCAGAAACCATGCTGAAAGAAGCACTGGAAGCTGCAAAAAAAGCTGATGTGGTGGTTGCCGTGGCGGGTGAAGCTACAGAGATGACCGGCGAGGCCTCAAGCATGACAAGTATAAGCATCCCAGAAAGTCAAAAGATGTTGATACGCGCCCTGGCAAAAACAGGAAAACCGGTAGTGCTGGTCTTGATGAGTGGTCGTCCCTTGACCATTGAAGAAGAGATGGGTTTGCCCGTAAGTATCCTACAGGTATGGCATCCTGGGGTCGAAGCAGGAAATGCGATAGCTGATGTAGTCTTTGGCAACTATAATCCTTCAGGAAAAATCACGGCTTCCTGGCCCAGAAACGTAGGGCAAATCCCGGTTTATCATAGTATGAAGAACACCGGTAGGCCAGAGCTTAAAAAAGAATGGGAAAAGTTTAAATCAAGCTATCTTGATGTAGATAACAGTCCATTGATCCCGTTTGGCTTTGGCTTAAGCTATACCACATTTGAGTACAGCGACATTAAGGTTGACCATAGTGAAATAACCCAGGACCAACCCGTAAATATCTCGGTAACCGTAAAAAATACGGGGAATTATGACGGCGAAGAAGTTGTGCAATTGTATCTTCATGACGTTGTAAGGAGCATTACCCCTCCCAAGCGTACCTTAAAGGGTTTTCAAAAAGTCATGATCAATAAAGGAGAGCGCAAGACCATAACCTTGACCCTCACCCCAGATGACCTTAAATTCTATAACGGCAACCTGGATTTTATTGCAGAACCTGGAGTTTTTGAAGTGTACGTGGGGGGCAATAGTGATGCCCAGTTAAAAACACAGTTCACCTTAAAATAAAAACCATGCACAAGTTTTCGTTGTTGTTCATTGCCATCCTGTTTACCCTTGCCCCGCTTCAGGGCCAGACAAAAAAAAATGAAATACAGGTAACCACCCACGTGTACAAAGACACGTTGGACCTGGATTTCTATACCTTAAAGACAGAAAGGGCCAATAAAAAAAGACCCCTAGTCGTGCTGTTGTACGGCGGTGGCTTTGTGGGCGGCAGAAAAGATGGCCCGGGAGAAGTCAAGTTTTCACAGACCATGGCGTCCTTTGGCTACGCAGCAGTATCCATAAATTATGCGCTTACGCGAAAGGGAACCACATCAGGTTTTGGGTGTGATTGCCCCACGGTCGAGAAGATGGAGACATTTAAGCACGCCACACAAGACGTTATTGACGCGGTAACATTCTTGAAAAAAGGAGACTTTAACTTTGACCCTGACCAGATTATCCTTGTGGGCAGCAGTGCAGGTGCAGAGGCCGTATTGAATGCCGCGTATCAAAGAAGACATCCCTTTTATAGAGAAATCTTCCCTGATGACTTTAAAGTAGCTGCCGTGGTGGGATTTTCAGGAGCCATCACAGATGCCCGGTATATTACACAAGATGACGCCGTACCGGGAATGTTCATTCATGGAGAGGACGATGATGTGGTTCCCTATGGCACAGAACCGCACCACTTTTGTGGAAACGAAACCGCAGGATTCTTCATGCTGGATGGCTCAAAGAGCATTGTAGAAAAACTGAAACAACTGAAGACATCCTATAAATTGCTCCATGCCCCTGGCGGCAAGCATGAATGGTCAGGTATAGGTTTTAGGTACACTGATGAGATACATGACTTTATACAGACGGTGGTAGTCGAGAAAAAAGTCATCAAGGAAGAACGCTTGGTAACCGAAAATGATTAATATGAAAACCCTTGTTTCCGTTTTTGCCCTGTTACTGCTTTTGGGCTGTAAAGACCCCGTAAAGAAAGAAGTGGTCCAGAAGGAGAAAAAGCCCAATATCGTCTTCATCATGTCAGACGATCATGCCTATCAGGCCATAAGCGCATACAATCACCCGATTTCAAAATTAGCGCCCACCCCAAATATAGACCGTATTGCAAACAACGGGATGCGTTTTGACCGGGCCTATGTCACAAACTCCCTATGTGGCCCTAGCCGGGCAGTTATCCTTACGGGAAAAATGAGCCACATCAACGGTTTTAGAAAAAATGGTGAACGCTTTAATGGCGACCAGCCCACTGCCCCAAAAATGCTGAAAAAACTGGGCTATCAAACGGCAATTGTGGGCAAATGGCATCTATATGGTTATCCACAGGGGTTTGATTATTGGAATATCATAGACGGCCAGGGGCATTATTATAATCCAGATTTTATAAAAAACGGAGATAGTATAAGAATTCCCGGGTATGCCACGGACATCATTACAGATGATGCCCTCAACTGGTTAAAGACCAAGCGCAACGACAGCGCGCCCTTTTATATGATGATCCACCACAAGGCCCCGCACCGTAATTTTATGCCCCCCTTAAGGCACATCAATAAATATGCAGAGGTAGAATTCCCGGTGCCTGACAGCTATTTTGACAACCATGAAGGCCAGGTCGCCGCACAACAACAATTGCAGACCATTTACAAGGATATGTATGAGGGGCATGACCTTAAAATGACCAAGAAACTAGGTTCTCCTGAACTCGCCCATAACCCCTGGACCAATGATTTTGACCGTATGAGCATGCAACAGCGCAGGATATGGGACAGTCTTTACCAGCCTAGAAATGATGCTTTCCATAAAGCAGACCTACACGGTAAAGATCTTGCTCTCTGGGAATATCAAAGATATATTAGGGATTATACGGCCACCGTAGCTGCGGTAGATGATGGAGTGGGTCGCGTCCTGGATTATCTGGAAGAAGCGGGCCTTGATGAAAATACCATTGTCATTTACACATCAGACCAAGGATTTTACTTGGGTGAAAAAGGATTTTTTGACAAGCGTTTTATGTATGAAGAATCATACCGCACCCCGCTACTCGTGCAATACCCTGCTAAGGTTAATGCCGGCACCTCGTCAGAGGCTCTTGTACAAAACCTGGATTATGCACAGACATTCCTGGATTTTGCCGGCGGCAATGAATTTACTTCAGAAATGCAGGGACAGTCGCTTAAACCTTTGCTCACTCAAGAAGTCAAAGATGAAGATTTCCGGGAAGCACTGTATTATCATTATTATGAATATCCTGCTTTTCACATGGTCAAGAAGCACTATGGCATAAGCACCAAGCGCTATAAATTGATTCATTTTTATGATGATATTGATGAGTGGGAGTTCTATGACCTAGAAAAAGACCCTACGGAAGAAGAAAACCTGATTCATGATAAGGCGTATGCCAAGATTATTGATGAGATGCACAATAAACTAGATTCTATCCAGGATGCCTACGGCATCACGGAGAAAGAATTTGAAAAGTCCCCTAAAGAAAAAATAAAAAGGGAATATAAAAATTTTGAAAAACTAAGAGGAACGCCCATACAATAATAGACGCCCCCTTTTAGCTTAGATTAAATTGATTTATTGGTTTGTATTTAGGGCCTGGCCAGTGATGGTTGGGCCTTATTTCTTTTCTACACCTATCATAAAACTGGTAAGTGGCAATCCCGCCGCATTAAAAATATCGGGCTCTGCGGTATTTTTCCATGCATATCGCACATACTTGGGCGTTGCTACCGGAGATTGCAATACCACGATGTCATCCTCCACACGGGCCATTGCTGTTTTAAAAACCATGTCTTCTCCAGCCACTTCAAACTGCATGCTGCGCATGGGGCCACGCACCTGTAAATCCTTATTGTTCTTAAAATGCACCTCAAGGCCCTTGGCCGTGTATTTAGCTTCAATGGGAAGAGGGCCTTCGACGGTTTGATCCAGGGTCTTGTAATATTTGGCCAAAGCCAAATTTGCAAAGCGCTCGCCCACATCAATTTTATTTCTATGATGAATATCATTGATATTACCTATATCGCTGGTCATGACCATTCCAGTGGCGGGAAGATGCAGAACCCTGCGCTGTACATCTCTTATACCCACACCATCATTGCCCTCTTCATAATTATAAGGAGCAATCTGCGCGTAGTAAAACGGAAAATCCTTGTCCCATTTTTTTCTCCAGCTGTTGATCAATGAGGTGAAGGTATGTTCATAATATTCCACATTTTGAGCATTGGTTTCTCCCTGATACCACAATACGCCCGCGATATCATAAGGTACCAGGGGCGCAACCATGGCATTATAAGCAACTGATGGTTTTATGGGGGACCACGGCTGCTCCTTGATCTTACTTGCAGACTCCGTTAAGAGGGTATCTTTTATAAAAGAACTTTGTGGTATCCATATCTCGGCAGGAGAACCTCCCCAGTAGGAACCTATTACCCCCACGGGAACGCCCAGTTGTTCATTGATTTTCTTTGCAAAAAAATATGCCACGGCACTAAATTCCTTCATGGTCTCCGGGATGCTTTCTTGCCACACACCTTGTGTATCTTGTTGTTCTTCATCTGCCGTGAGGTGCGGCACCTTAAAAAATCGTATCTGTGGATTTGTGGCCCTTTTGATTTCAGGTTCACCCCCCTTGATGCCCGCCCCGGCACTCCACTCCATGTTGCTCTGCCCAGATGCCAGCCATACTTCACCCAGCATGACGTTGCTCAACGTATCTGCCGGGCTTTGAGAATCCTTGATTATCATTTCGTAGGGTCCCGGTCCTTCAGTGGTAGGAATCCTGACCATCCATTTTCCATCCTCGTCAGCAGCGGCGGTATAAGCATTGCCAGTGGTCCAAGTTGCGGTAATGTTTACCTGTTCTCCCGGTGTGGCCCACCCCCATACGGGCACCTCGCTGTTGCGCTGTAGTACCATGTTATCGTTAAAAATAATGGGAAGTTTAAGTTGCGCTTTCGCGGAAGCAAAACAAACACAGCCCAGTAAAACAAGAAGGTAATGCCTTATTTTCATCTTATTTATTGTTTAAAATATTTTCTATTGCTTGAAGCTCATCAGCTGAAAAATCAAGGTGTTTCAAGGAGGCAATGTTGTCCTCAAGTTGAGAAACCTTGCTGACCCCCACCAGTACAGAGGTTACCCGGCCATCTTTTAACAACCAGGAAATCGCCATTTGGGCAAGGCTTTGATCACGGTTTTGAGCAATTTTATTGAGCTTTTGAACCTTGGCGACCACCTCATGGGTTATTTGATCTTCGCTAAGGTAGCTTCCTTTTTTCTTGGCGCGTGAATCTGCGGGGATGCCATTGAGGTACTTGCCCGTGAGGATGCCCTGCTCGAGTGGGGAGAAGACGATGCTACCCAGCCCTGTATCTTCAAGTGCATCGAGCAAGCCATCCTCGACCCAGCGGTCCATCATGCTGTAACGCGGTTGATGGATGAGAAAGGGTGTGCCCATTTCCTTGAGGATTTCTGCTGCCTTTCGGGTAAGTGCATCATCATACTGTGAAACGCCCACATAAAGAGCCTTGCCGCTCCGCACGATTTGATCTAGGGCGCCCATGGTCTCCTCAAGGGGTGTGGACGGGTCTGGACGGTGATGATAGAAAATGTCAACATAATCCAGGCCCATACGCTGCAATGACTGGTCAAGACTTGCTATAAGATATTTACGCGAGCCAAAGTTACCGTAAGGCCCCGGCCACATGTCCCAACCTGCTTTTGAAGATATGATCAGCTCATCGCGATAGGGCTTGAAATCCTGGGCAAACATCTTCCCAAAGTTCTTTTCGGCAGTTCCATAGGGCGGGCCATAATTATTGGCCAGGTCAAAATGTGTCACCCCATTATCAAAGGCTGTCCTTAGGATTTTTCTTCCATTTTCATAGTCGTCCACGTCACCAAAGTTGTGCCATAGGCCCAGTGAAATCATGGGCAGGTCAATACCGCTTTTTCCACATCGGCGGTACTTCATCTTTTCATATCTGTCTTCGGCGGCTTTGTAATCGCTCATCAAATTGTTGTTTTGTGTTATGTATAAGTTTTTAAAAATAAGGTTTTTTCGCTATAGCGAAATATCAAAACCCTTGATAAATCATGCTTTTTTCTTGAGTTCAATTACCGTGATCTCTGGCCATATCCCCACCCGGCCTGGATATGCCAGGTATCCAAAACCGCGGTTTACGTTGATGATACGCTTGCCCTGGTTGTAAATACCGGCCCAGTTCTCATAGCGGTATTGTACGGGGCTCCATTTAAAAAAACCGGGTATCTCGATGCCAAACTGCATTCCATGGGTATGCCCGCTGAGGGTCAACTGAAAATGCCGCGGGTCATCCTTCACACGTTGCTGCCAGTGCGAGGGGTCATGGCTCATCAGGATTTTAAAGTCATCTGGGGTCAACCCCCGTGATGCCTTATCAAGGTCGCCCACCTGCTTGAAGCCGGCTCCCCAGTTTTCTACTCCCACGATGTGTATGGCCTGGCCGTCTTTTTCTATTTTACGGTTCTCGTTGAGGAGCAGGTCCCAGCCCATTGCCCTTTCCAGGTCTTTGAGCTCATCCAGGTTTTTTTCTTTCGCTTCAGCGGAATCCCAATCAACATAATCGCCATAATCATGATTACCCAGTACTGAATACACACCATCTCTTGCCATGAGGCCTGCAAACAAGCCTTTGTAGTCCTTCATCTCCGCGGCAACGTTGTTCACCAGGTCACCGGTAAAAAGGATGACGTCTCCTTTTTGCTCATTGATAAGGTTGACACCATAGGCTACTTTGTCATGATTGTCAAAACTACCACTATGGATGTCACTTACCTGCGTGATGCGGTATCCATCAAAAGCTTTGGGAAGGTCATCAAACTCAAGTTGATATTTAAGGACCCTGTACCTATACTTGCCCCGGTACATGCCATACAACAATGCGGCAAAGGGTATTGCTGCAAGGCCCAAGGCAATGGTGCTGAGAAATTTTCGCCGTTCAGGCAAAGAAAAACCCTGGGACCGTGAAAAAACTGAGTTGATAAGCCCAATGACCGTGCGCACGATATCTTCACCAAACATCACGATCACGATTATCAACTTGGGTACAAAAACCGCAAGGAATATACCCAGGGTATACATCCATGCGCTAGAGAGCCCCTTGCTTCTATCCATTGTTGAAATTTGATATATAAAGCCCGCCAACACGGCAAGAGACAAAAGTAGCCAGGCGTAGTGCAACCAGGGATTGCGCACCGTCGTCCTAAATGCCTGAAACGAGTAGATATCCACAAGAATGTAGACAATGATGAAGATAAGCCAACGCATATATGTATTTTAGTACAACAATATTAGCGCATGAAGGGCCTTATAGCGAAAGCCTGATTAAAAATATCTCAATATTTAACTAAAGAAAGTATCTTTCATTTATGAAAAGAAGGAGTTTTATAAGTCGTGGTACCCTGGGGAGCCTAGCAATTTCCATGGGTCTATTATCAACCTCAAGGAGCATGGCGGGCCCCTTAAAAACCAAAACCAAAGTGAAAAGACCCAGCAAACCCATAAGTATATGTACCTGGCGATTTGAAAAGGCAAATGCCACCTGCGGTGCGCTACTGGACAAGGGCACCCCGGCCCTAGATGCCGTTATTGCCGGTGTGGCGGTAGAAGAAGAAAATTTAAAGAACACCACCGTGGGCAAGGGCGGCGCTCCTGACCGGGAAGGCCACGTGACCCTTGATGCCTGTGTGATGGACAAGAACGGCAATGCCGGGTCAGTTGCCGCGGTAGAAAATATAACACATGTGGCAGCGCTTGCGCGAAAGGTAATGGAAGACACCCCCCATGTGATGATGGTGGCAGAAGGCGCAGAGCAGTTTGCCCTGGCAAATGGTTTTAAAAAAGAAGACCTGCTCACAGCTGAATCTGAAAAAGCATGGAAAGAGTGGCTAAAAACTTCAAATTACAAGCCCATCATCAATATAGAAAACCATGATACCATAGGCATGCTGGCCATGGATGCAAATGGCGACCTGAGCGGTGCGTGCACTACTAGCGGCCTTGCATATAAAATGCGTGGACGTGTGGGTGACTCCCCCATCATAGGCAGCGGGCTTTACATTGATAATGAAGTAGGTGGCGCCGTGGCAACGGGCATGGGCGAAGAAGTCATCAAGAGCGTGGGTAGTTTTCTTATCGTTGAATTGATGAAAAATGGCATGTTACCACAACAAGCTTGCGAAGAAGCCGTTAATAGGATAGTGACCAAGAATCCTGCATATACTGACTTTCAAGTGGCATACATAGCCATGAACAAGGCTGGTGAAACGGGCTCTTTTTGTATTCATCCAGGCTTTACTATGATGAAATACTCTGACAATCAGAACGAAGCAATAGCATCGATGAGTTATATAAAAGAATAATTATATAAAAATTATAAGCTAAGAACTTGTTTCTTAACTAGTAAAAATCATATATTTGTTCAGCACTATGTGCTAAAAATTGTTGTAATTGACTTGTAATAATCAATTATGATTTGGGGTGAAAGCCAGCTTTATAGCTGGCTTTCTTTATTTAAAAAACTTTTATTTAAACAGCATTGATAAAAAAAAGGAGCTTAAAGCTCCTTTTTTCTTAAATCTTTGACCACACAATAAATTGAATATATCGCGATTGTAAAAAGCAACGTGGTACAAATAGCACCGAAAACGATTGAACTTAGCATGAGTTAGGGGGTATTAATTGGGTTATTACTCTTAGTTGTTATCGTAAAGTTAACACAGAACATACCTTTTAACCAAAAATTAACACGGAAAATTTTAGAAAAATTTAAAATAATCTCGATAATATGATATATTATCAATTAATTCGTTTAAATACAAGAATTAAGGGTTAAAAATGAACACGGCCTTTACTTCAAATAGAAGCATGTGTAGCGATAATCTATAACAGCCTTTCCCTTTTTGAGCACATCTGCACCTATAATGCCACTTACGGCAGGAATACCATGATTGATCAAAGCCGTGTTGACGTGTGATAGATCAAAGAGGACGATATTACTTTTCTTATAATTCCATTTTCCTATTTCAATACTATTGTTCTGGGATATTTGCGTCAGCATATCAAGTGCGCCTGCCCCGGCAGCCTTTACCTCACTATCCTCGGCAAGCAATTTAAACCGTTCAATATCCTCAAAACCCACACACGTGTTTGAAGCGCCCGTATCTAAGATAAACTTTCCCTCTACCCCATTGATTTTTGCATCAAATACAAAATGCCCGGTTTCAGTTTCCTTTAGCTTGATGCGGGTATATTTCTTGTTTTTTAAAAAACTGCGTAGTGACGCCATATATCTATTTGTGTACGGTACTTATTTACTGACGCGAAATTAAACCTTAAGCCTCAAAATGTATCTTAAAGTTTACAATAGCTCTCCCTTAAACTTTTTAAATTTACCCCATGTACTTTATAGACTCCCACACCCACCTTTATGGAGAGGCCTTTGATAATGACCGTGACGAGGCAATAAAAAATGCCCTTGCAAACAATGTCAAACAATTTGTGCTGCCCGCCATTGACTCTACCTACACTGCCCGCATGCAGGCATTGAAAAAAAAATACCCTGACCAGGTGCACCTTATGGCCGGCCTGCACCCCACGCATGTAAAACCAGATACCCTGGAAAAAGAAATGGCCCACGTAAAAAAAAGGCTCGAAAATGAAAACCTGTGTGCCGTGGGGGAAATAGGTATTGATCTCTACTGGGACAAATCTACACTTGATATTCAGCAACAGGCTTTTGCCAAACAAATACAATGGGCAAAAGAATATGACCTGCCCATCGTCATACATTGCCGCGATGCATTTGATGAAGTCTTTGAAGTGCTGGAAACAGAAAAGGACGAGAAACTAAAAGGTGTTTTCCATTGTTTTACCGGCACTATGGACAATGCACAAAAAGCCGTCGACCACAACCTAAAACTGGGCATAGGCGGCGTGGTCACCTTCAAGAATGGCAAGATTGATAAATTTCTCCATGAAATAGACCTTGCACATATTGTACTTGAGACGGATGCTCCTTATCTTGCCCCCGCTCCTTTTCGCGGTAAGCGCAATGAAAGTGCATACATTGCCATCATAGCCCAAAAAATAGCGGACATATATAAAGTGCCCCTAGAGGAAGTAATGAAAAAAACAACAAATAACTGCAAAGAGGTATTTGCTCTACAACCCTAAGCCAACCATCAAAAACCATCAATAATCCGTGACCGAATTTGAGAACATAAGACCCTATAACGATGATGAGGTCAATGAAGCATTGCAAGAATTCTTTGTACACCCCATGTTCAAGGCCCTGCTGCAGTTTACATTTCCCGAGAAATCCTTTGAAGAAATAAAGCATATCCTTGCCAGTTGCCACTCCATATTTGATTTTCAGACCAAGGTCATCTACAACAGCATCCAGAAAGTCCTTGAAAAAAGCACTGACGGCCTATCAACGTCGGGATTTGATGAACTGGACCCCACAAGGTCCTACCTATACCTCTCCAACCACCGTGATATCATCCTGGATACATCATTTATAAACGTGGCCCTTTATGAGCATGAGCAAAAGATGACCGCAAGTGCTATAGGCGACAACTTGGTTAAAAAGCCATTCTTGATGGCCTTATCCCGGTTAAACCGGAATTTTCTTGTGCAGCGCAGCCTGAGCCCACGTGAAATGCTGAGGAGCAGCCAGGTATTATCAAAGTATATCCTGCACCTGCTCCAGGAGAAAAAACAATCCATCTGGCTGGCCCAGCGCGAGGGCCGCACCAAGGATGGCAATGACAGGACACAGCAGGGCGTTCTTAAGATGCTCGCTTTGGCGAAAGCCAAAAATACGGATGTAATTACCTACCTAAGGACATTGAACATCGTGCCCGTAGCCATAAGTTATGAATTTGACCCTACTGATGTATTGAAGGTTCCAGAACTTGTTGCCAAAAACCTGGATATTGAATATATAAAGAGCAACAACGAGGATTTCAACAGTATTTTGCAAGGTGCCCTGGGGCAAAAAAAACGGGTACACATTGCCGTGGGAAGCCTCGATGAAAAGATTTATGACGAGATAAACGCCATGGAAGTCTCAGAAAATGATAAACTACAGGCCCTGGCCACCGCAATAGATAGGGAAATCTACAAACTCTACAAGTTATGGCCATCCAATTATGTGGCCATGGACCTCCTCAACAGTTCTGAAAAATATGCTCATGCCTATTCAGTCAAGGACAAGAGGCATTTTGAAAGAAGACTTGACCGCCGTGTCGACAACAATGACAAAGTCGCCAAAGAAAGTTTCTTGAGCATGTATGCCAATCCTGTTAGGAACAGAGAAGAAAATGTATGATCAAGAGCAGTGTCCTTATAATATATACAGGTGGCACCATAGGGATGATACGTGACTTTGACACGGGCGCCCTCAAGGTATTTAACTTCAAGAATCTGCTTGATAAGATACCTGAGCTTAAACTACTGGACTGTGAGATTTCCACAATATCTTTTGAAGAACCCCTGGACAGTTCAAACATGCAGCCCGCCCACTGGGTCAAGATATGCAACATCATCAAGGACAATTATGAAGCATATGACGGTTTTGTGATCCTACATGGCAGTGACACCATGAGCTATACGGCATCAGCCCTTAGCTTTATGCTGGAAAACCTTTCAAGGCCAGTAATACTTACCGGTTCACAGCTACCCATAGGCGATTTAAGGACAGATGCCAAGGAAAATTTGATCACGTCAGTGCAATTGGCCGCCCTCAAGGGAAAGAACAACAGACCCGTGATCAATGAGGTGGGCCTCTATTTTGAATACAAATTATATCGAGGCAACCGTACCAGTAAGGTAAGTGCGGAGTTTTTTGAGGCATTTGCCTCACCTAACTATCCCGCCCTTGTAAACTCGGGCCTGCACCTGGCCATCGACCATAACGCACTACTGCCCAAAAGCAAGAAAAAATTCAAGATCCATGAATCCATGGTGCCACAGGTGCTCGTTGTTCATCTTTACCCTGGCATCACCCAGCAAATGATGGAATGCCTGGTCTCAAATGATGTATATAAAGGGGTGATATTGCTGAGCTTTGGCACTGGAAACGCATCGACCGAGCCGTGGTTCCTGGAAATTTTAAAAAATATTATCGTGAGGGGATTACCGGTGGCAAATATAAC
This sequence comes from Cytophagaceae bacterium, assembly GCA_002710685.1. Classification (GTDB taxonomy): domain Bacteria; phylum Bacteroidota; class Bacteroidia; order Flavobacteriales; family Flavobacteriaceae; genus Leeuwenhoekiella. The sequence continues at coordinate 72,388 of PALD01000027.1, forward strand.
CCAGTGCACCTCTGGCAGTGTGCAAATGGGTAATTATGAGACAAGTGCAACGCTTAAAAAACTAGGCATTATCGACGGAAAGGACCTTACGATAGAGGCTGCCATCACAAAAATGATGTATCTATTAGGACAAAATTTGTCGTCAAAGGTGTTTAAGACTATATTTGAAACTCCATTACGTGGGGAAATGCTTTAATTAAATATTAAGTAAAGCAGTTTCCGTTGTGGATTTGACATTTTTTTTGTTAATTGGCGACCCTGTTTAAAGCAGGGAACAGGCCGATTGCATTTCAGGCAAAAGCCATGTGAGAGAGAGGTGGCCGAGTGGTCGAAGGCGCACGCCTGGAAAGTGTGTATACGCCAAAAGCGTATCGAGGGTTCGAATCCCTTCCTCTCTGCTAATTTTTAATTTTTGTATAATTAATTTTATATCTTTATCACTTTACTAACTAATTATTAAGATCAATAGCAATGAAAAGATTATTTTCCATTTTGGTAATCGTAGCTGTAGCGGCTTTAGGTAATTTTTCGGCTAATGCCAGCACAAATTCACCCATCACCGCAAGCTCTACTGTAATAACCGCAGCTCAGGATGAAGCGACAGACACTGCCGCCGCTGAGGATGATGGTGAGGACCTTGGTTTTACCCAAGAATTGAAGAAACGTTTTATAGAAGGTGGGCCTGGATTTATGGGTATCGTACTTCTTTGTTTAATCCTAGGTCTAGCGATTGCCATCGAAAGAATTGTATATCTAAACCTTGCAACTACCAATACCAAGAAACTTGCTCAAGATGTTGAGGATGCACTGAACAGTGGAGGAATCGAGGCTGCAAAAGAAGTTTGCCGTAACACGCGTGGTCCTGTTGCATCAATCTATTACCAAGGACTTGACAGGGTTGATGAAGGTATTGACGCTGCCGAGAAAGCTGTTGTAGCCTATGGTGGTGTACAAATGGGGCAACTTGAGAAAAACGTTTCTTGGGTATCTTTGTTTATCGCACTTGCACCGATGCTTGGTTTCATGGGTACGGTAATAGGTATGATTCAGGCATTTGATAAAATTGAAGCTGCTGGTGACATGCAACCTTCCCTTGTGGCGGGTGGTATTAAAGTAGCACTTCTTACTACTGTATTCGGTCTTATCGTAGCGATTATCCTTCAGATTTTCTATAACTACATCATCGCTAAGATTGATAGCATTGTCAACGATATGGAAGATGCTTCCATCACCCTTATCGACATGCTTGTACGTTACAAAAAGTAAGAAACCCACTAAAGAAACATAGCATATTATGTTACATAAAATATTAAAAATTGTCGCCCTCATCCTATCTGTCTTAGGCGCTATATGGCTGCTTAGGATTGTATTGACGGGAGACGCAGAAATTGAGGCTTCAACTGATTTACAGGATAGCCTTGTAACACCTTTTATGTATATCGCCTTTGCAACGCTGGCCATCATACTGGTCTTTGTGGTGATATTTGTATTAAAGGGTATATTCTCAAACCCAAAATCGTTTAAGAATACCTTGATAGGCATCATCATTTTTGGTGTGATTATAGGTATTTCTTATGGAATTGCTCATGGAGAGGAAACGCCTTTGGGAGATGATGGAGAGATGCTATCGGCAACAGGGGCTAGATGGGTAGAAGCAGGTTTATATGTATTCTACATACTGGCTGTACTTGCAATAGCGGCAATGGTATTCTCAGGAATAAGAAAATTAGCGAAGTAAAACAATTATGGCAAAGAGATCAGCCCCAGAAGTTAATGCAGGATCTATGGCAGACATTGCCTTCCTACTGCTTATTTTCTTTCTGGTAACAACAACAATAGAGACGGATAGCGGTATTAGCCGTAAACTCCCTCCAGAGCTTGATGAAAATCAACCACCCCCACCAATAATTAAAGAACGTAACCTTTTTGTGGTAAACGTTAGTAGCAATGGTGAACTCCTGGTTGAAGAAGAGCTCATGGAACTCAAGGACCTACGTGCTGCGGCTGTAGAATTTCTTGATAATGGAGCAGGAACGGGCGATGATGCATGCTCTTACTGTCAAGGACCTAAAGACCCTGCATCTTCAGTGAACCCTACTAAGGCAATTATTGCCCTGCAAAATAACAGGGGTACTTCATACAAGCGTTACATCGCTGTACAGAATGAACTTGTTGCTGCATATAATGAATTGAGGAACAGGGAGGCACAAAGACTTTATGGAGCTCCATTTGTTGAGATGGAAGCACGTTACAATGACGCACGTACTTCTGATTCTGAAAAGAACAAACTGAAGCCACAGCTTGAAAAGATAAGGGAAATGTATCCTGAAAAGCTGTCTGAAGCAGAACCTAAAAAGTAACATTTAAAAAAGCACTTTCTCATGTCAAAGTTTAAAAAGAAAAAGGGTGGAGAATTACCAGCGATCAGCACGGCTTCATTACCGGATATCGTTTTTATGCTCCTGTTTTTCTTTATGGTCGCTACGGTAATGCGTGAAAATACGCTAATGATCAAGAACAATTTACCCACTGCAGATCAAATTGAGAAACTAGATAAAAAAGATTTGGTCATGTATATCTATGCTGGCGAACCTAGCCCAAGATATCAAAGTACCTATGGTACAGAGCCTGTAATTCAATTAAATGATAGGATCTCTCAAGTTTCTGAGATTCAAAACTTTATTTTTGAAGAAAGGGCTGCAAAAAGGGAAGAACTGATTCCTTTCCTTACCACTGCATTAAAGGTGGACGGTGATACAAATATGGGCTTAGTTAGTGATGTGAAGCAGGAGCTTAGAAAAGCAAACGCCCTTAAAATTAACTATGTTACTAAATCTGGTGACGCCGTTAAGAACAACGAATAGGTTTTAAGATAATCTTTTTATAATATTTAAACGTCCCGAAATTCGGGACGTTTTTATTTTATACCCCTATTTTATCCTACCTTTATTTCTATGAATAAGGGGATATACTTAACTATATTTTTCAGCCTGTTTACCTTTACCATGGTATTTGCCCAGGAAACCGGATTTGTTTCTGATACACTTACTGATGATAAGTACAGGGAAGATCAATTTTACCTTGCGGTCACCTTCAACCTGCTTTTAAACAGGCCCGAGGGCATGGAGCAGAATGGTTTCAGCGGCGGCTTGCACCTAGGTTACATACGTGATATGCCCATAAACAAGAGACGTAACCTTGCCATAGGACTGGGTGCTGGTTATAGTATGAACACATATAATCAAAATCTTCTTATAGGGGATTCTAAAACCGGTGATACGACATTTGAGATTATAGACAGCAACAGGGATTATGATAAAAACTGGCTCTCAACTTATTTAGTGGAATTCCCCTTGCAATTAAGATGGCGTACCAGTACGGCCAAGTCCAATGCCTTCTGGAGGATTTATACTGGAGTACAGCTAAGCTATATCTTTGCCCATAAATCAAATTTTCAAGAGACTGGCAACCAAATCATAAATACAGATATCCCAGAATTGGAGCGTTTAAAATATGCTGCAACCTTCAGTTTTGGCTATGAAACGTTCAACTTCTATTTTCAATATAACCTTACCCCTTTCTTTTCGGCGGAAGCCAAAACACTAGATAACCAATCTATAGAAATCAATAATTTTAAGCTAGGTCTTATCTTCTACATACTATAACCAATAGTAAAATATCGCCACTTGTGGCAGAATACCGATAACCAAACCCAGTAGAAGTTCAAGTATGGTATGGGCCTTATAAACCAATCTTGAGCTGGCGGTGCAGCCCAGGAAAAATATAAGGACGGCAAGAAGATACAAGAGGTTGTCAGCATAATGGATGCTGAGACCCATGACAAAGGCTATAACACCACTTAGGCCTACCATATGCAGGCTCGCCCTAACCTTTAGCAAGGACAATAGAAACAGGATGATCGTCGTGATTAAAATGCCCAGGAAAAAATAATAAAGCTCAGGAAATTCATACCCGTTAACAACTACTTTTATAACCAAAAAAGTAAGTGCGATATTACTTAACAATGGCAATCGCCGTTGTTTTACCCTGGGTATAAAAGCCGAATCGATAAGTCCCAAGTTGCGCAACAGAAAAAAGAATAAAATGGGGACGATGATGGTCAATATGGAAAGTGCAAAGAGTTTTGCGTACAAAAAAGGTTCTGGAATATATTTTTTAGTGATTATAAAATAAATCCCCACACCTAGCATGGGCATGAAAAGTGGATGAAAAATGTAAGAAAACGGTTTAAGAAGCTTTTTCATTAAATCTGTTTGCGTAGCCTTGCCACAGGTATATCAAGTTGTTCCCTATATTTTGCTACAGTTCTCCTGGCAATGGGATAACCCTTTTCTTTAAGGATCTTTGCAAGTTTATCATCTGTAAGGGGCTTTCTCTTGTTTTCATCTTCAATGGTCATCTCGAGGATTTTTTTAATTTCCCTTGTGGAGACTTCCTCGCCCTGGTCATTAGTCATGCTCTCACTAAAAAATTCTTTGATAAGCTTGATACCATAAGGTGTATCTACATACTTGCTGTTTGCCACCCGTGAAACGGTAGATACATCCATATCGATCTCATCAGCAATATCCTTTAAGATCATGGGGCGCAGGTTACGCTCATCTCCCGTAAGAAAATATTCTTCCTGATAGTGCATGATGGAGCTCATGGTAACAAAAAGTGTCTGCTGGCGTTGTCTTATAGCTTCAATAAACCATTTTGCAGCATCTAGTTTTTGTTTTATAAAAAGTACTGCATCCCGCTGGGATTTGCTTTTTTCCTTAGACTCTTTATACCCCTTGAGCATCTCGCTATACTCTCGTGATACGTGCATCTCTGGGGCATTGCGCCCGTTGAGGGTAAGCTCTAGTTCTCCATCTATGATCCTGATGCTAAAATCTGGCACAACGTGCTCAACGACCCGGGTATTGCCACTGTATGAGCTACCGGGCTTAGGGTTGAGGTGTGCAATCTCTTCAATTGCACCTTTAAGTTGGTCTTCGGTAATGTCATATTTAGCAATAAGTTTTTGATAATGCTTCTTGCTAAAATGCTCAAAGGACTTTTCAAGTATATTGATTGCCAGCTCCACATCTTCCGTAAGATCCTTACGCTTTAATTGTATGAGCAGGCATTCTTCAAGGCTCCTTGCCCCTACTCCAGCAGGATCAAGTTGTTGTACCAACCGTAAGACCTTTTCAATCTGCTCCTCTGTGGTATAAATATTCTGTGTAAAGGCAAGGTCATCCATGACATCGGTAAGCGACCTGCGCAGGTAACCGCTTTCATCCACACTTCCTATTAAAAACTCGGCAATTTCTCTTTGCTCTTCGCTTAAGCGAAAAGTATTCAACTGTGATTGTAGATGCTGTGTAAAGGTCGTACCTGAAGCATACGGCACTTGCTTGTCCTCATCATCTGCACTATAATTATTTGCATTAAGCCTATAATTGGGGATCTCATCGTCTGAAAGGTATTCATCAACATTAATGTCAGCTTCTATATTATCTGACTCATACTCATCAGTAGAATTATCAAATTCCTCAAAATCATCTTTTATCTCCTCCTTGCCACTATCAAGTGCGGGATTTTCCTCAAGTTCTTGCTTAACCCTTTGCTCAAAGGCCTGCGTGGGCAACTGTATAAGCTTCATGAGCTGTATCTGCTGCGGGGATAGCTTTTGAGAAAGTTTAAAATTTAGTTGTTGCTTAAGCATGGATTTAAATAGGGTTCCACACAAAAATACGGAATTGCTCACATACCCTTTCCTGAATGTTATGTTAACACGTATTCAAAAATGGATTTTGGGATGAAAATTGATGGATTGTAAAGCTACGGTTCAAAAATACCGTTCTTGATGGCATAGATTACCAGCCCCGTCCTGTTCTTAACGCCCAGCTTTTGAAAAACACTTTCACAATAGCCCTCAATGGTCTTGGGGCTTAGGTTCATCTCCTCTGCCACCTCCCTATAGGTCATTTCAGTACATACCAGCTTGATAAACTCAATCTCCCGCGGCCGCAGCTCGATTTTCTTATCTACCTTGTTGTCCATGGCCTTAACCACGGTTGATGTATAATAATACCCCGTACGCATCACTTCATTGATGGCAAATTGCAGCACATCCTTGCGGGTATCCTTCAACAGGTACCCCCGTGCTCCAGAGCGAATCATTTTTCTGATGATGTTTTCATCTGCCTCGATGGTAAGGCCCACGACGCTGATTTCGGGAAAATATGCCTTGAGGTGGACCGTGGTCTCAATACCGCCCATGATGGGCATCTTCACGTCCATGAGCACAATATCTGGATGTGTCGATCCTTCTTTATTAAGGTATTCTATAAATTCCCTGCCATGCTTGCAGATAACAACGACCTCAACGTTTTCAAATTGAGAAACCAGCCCGGCAATGGCTTGTGAGAGTAGGATGTGGTCATCAACAACGGCAATTTTTATTTTCATGTATGACTTGCTAAAATCAGGGTGTTTTTTGTGATAAGGGATTACCAATTTCGCAAATAGCGGTAATCTGGGCAAATATTCATTTGGCGAAAGCCAAAAAATAGGTATTTACACGGGTGCCGAAATAAAAAAAGGACTTTAAAAAGTCCTTTTTTGTGTCTTAAAACTCAGCATTTTGCGGGGTACGTGGATAAGGTATCACATCCCTGATGTTGCCCATACCGGTTACAAAAAGTACAAGCCGTTCAAAACCAAGGCCGAAACCGCTATGCACGCAGGTGCCAAATTTACGGGTATCGAGGTACCACCACAGTTCTTCTTCGGGGATGTCCAGTTCACCCATTTTTTGTTTGAGCACGTCAAGGCGTTCCTCCCGTTGAGAGCCTCCCACTATCTCCCCTATGCCCGGGAAGAGTATATCCATGGCGCGCACGGTTTTTTGATCTTCATTGAGGCGCATGTAAAAGGCCTTGATCTTAGCAGGGTAATCAAAGAGTATCACGGGACTCTTAAAGTGTTTCTCAACAAGAAAACGCTCGTGCTCACTCTGCAGGTCTGCTCCCCACTCTTCAATGATATACTTGAATTTTTTCTTCTTGTTGGGTTTTGAGTTTTTCAAAATCTCAATGGCCTCTGTATAGCTTACGCGCTTAAAGTTGTTCTCTAGGACAAAGTTCAATTTATCCCTAAGGCGCATGGGCGAACGCTCAGCTTCGGGCTTTGACTTATCTTCCTGCTCTTGCCGACCCTCAAGAAATTCAAGGTCATCCTGGCAATTTTCAATCACGTATTTAATGACATATTTTATAAAGTCCTCAGCGAGGTCCATATTGCCATCCAGGTCACAAAAGGCAATCTCTGGTTCAATCATCCAGAATTCTGCCAGGTGACGGCTTGTGTTGCTGTTTTCAGCCCTAAATGTGGGGCCAAAGGTGTACACTTTGCCCAGGCCCAAAGCGTAGGTTTCGGCCTCAAGCTGGCCAGAAACCGTAAGGTTAGTCTCCTTACCAAAGAAATCCTGTTTATAATCAATTTCTCCATCCACAAGTGGCGGGTTTTTAGGATCAAGCGCACTTACCCTGAACATCTCTCCAGCACCCTCTGCATCGCTACCGGTGATCACCGGTGTATGCACATAGTAATATCCATTTTCATTAAAATATTTATGCACGGCAAAGGCAAGCTGAGAACGCAGGCGCATAATGGCGCCAAATGTATTGGTACGCACCCTTAGGTGCGCCTGTTCCCTTAGTTTCTCAAGGGTATGACGCTTGGGCTGCAATATGGTCCTCTTAACATCTTCAGGGTCAGCATCCCCCAGTATCTGGATAGAGGCCACCTCAATCTCCACGTTTTGACCGCTGCCCTGACTTTCAACAAGGCCTCCCGTTACCGCAATGGCCGCGCCCACTGTGACCCTTTTTAACAGGTCTGCATCCATATTCTCAAAATCGACCACACATTGCAGGTTCTTTAATGTAGAACCGTCATTCAAGGCAATGAACCTATTTGCCCTAAAGGACCTCACCCAGCCCTTTACCTCGAGTTCTTGATGTTTCGGTTCCTCATTGAGGATATCTACAATGGTTTGATTTCTAATCATGGTTTTTTCAATATGAATAAGGCACAAAGATAATTTTTACTCCCAGCAACACAAAGGCTTTGGCGAGCATTTGCAGGCTACGATAAATCCATGCGCCCTAGGGGTTCGTTTCGTCAGTATCTTCTTCTTCTATGATTTGTAGACTGGGTTCTTTAAAGTCCTCCTTGTTGGCAATATTTCGCTCCAGCGAAAGCAATAAAGAGGGTAGCAAGAGCAGGTTTGCAAGCATGGCAAACAATAGCGTTGCAGAGACCAGCCCCCCAAGGGCAACGGTACCCCCAAAGCTGCTGATCATGAATACCGAAAAGCCAAAGAAAAGCACAATGGAAGTATAGAACATGCTTACCCCTGCCTCGCGCACAGATGCATAAACAGACCGTTTTATCTTCCACCTACTGGCCCGTAGTTCCTGCCTGTATTTTGCAAGAAAGTGTATCGTGTCATCTACTGAGATACCAAAGGCGATACTAAAGACCAAGATGGTTGAGGGCTTGATGGGCACGCCAAGAAAGCCCATCAGTCCAGCGGTGATGAGCAACGGGAGCAAGTTAGGTATCAATGACACCAGTATCATCTTGAAGGACCTGAACATCCATGCCATGAATGCCGCAATGAGCAATACTGCCAGCGATAGGCTTATCACCAGGTTCATGATTAGGTAATCCGTTCCTTTTTGAAAGACCAGTGCCTTACCGGTAATGGTAACCTCATATTGGTCTTCGGGAAACTCGGCATTGATCTTATTGCGCAGGGTCTGCTCCACAAGTTCCATTTTATCAGTACCTATATCCTTCATAAACGTGGTCATACGGGCATATTGGCCTGTGCTATCCACATAACTGTCCAGCAGACCGGCACTGGATTCAAAACTGCGCACATAGGGCATCATGAAGTTGCGCTCATTTGATGTGGGCAGTTGATAGTAGTTCTTGTTACCGTTATAAAATGCCTGTTTGCCGTATTTTACCAGGTTTACTATTGAAATGGGCTTTGACAGTTCTGGTATTTCATTGATGGTCTGTGCCAGCTCGTCCATCCTTTTGAGCGTGGGCAAGCGCATGACACCATTTTTACGTTTTGTGTCAATAAGGATCTCAAGGGGCATAATGCCATCAAACTCTTGCTCAAAGAATTTTATGTCCTTATAAAAACCGGTATGCTTGGGCATATCCTCGATAAGGCTTCCGCTTACGCGAATGTTGTAAATACCTATCATACTTATCATGAGGGCCACGATACTTACCATATAGATCGTGATCCTCCTGTTCTGCACCATCTTGACAAGCCAGTTCACAAAATTATCCATCCACGTCCTGCCCAGGTGTTTGAGGTGACGCTCCTTTGGCGGAGTCATGAAGCTATAGATGATGGGTATAATCAACAAGCATAACAGAAAAAGTGCCATGATACAAATAGATGCCACCGTACCAAACTCCTGCAGTAATGAACTCTTGGTCAATATAAAAGTTGCAAATCCTGATGCCGTGGTGATATTGGTCATCAAGGTCGCGTTGCCCACTTTAGTGATCACACGTTGCAATGCCTTTACCTTATTGCCGTGCTTTTTATATTCCTGCTGGTATTTATTGATTAAGAATATACAGTTAGGGATCCCTATTACTATAATAAGGGGTGGTATGAGTGCGGTAAGAACGGTAATCTCATAATTGAGAAGCCCCAGCAGGCCAAAAGCCCACATCACCCCGATAATCACCGTTATCATGGAGATAAAAGTAGCCCTGTATGACCTGAAAAAGAAGAAGAATATCAATGAGGTCACCAGCAAGGCGCCCCCCACAAACAATCCTATCTCGTCTATGATACTCTGACTGTTCAGGGTACGTATGTAGGGCATACCACTGGTACGCACATCAAGACCTGTTTCTTCCTCAAACCTGTTGATGAGGGGTATAAGGTCATCCATTATAAAATCCTTGCGTATCGCGGTGTTCACGATATCCTTTTTAAGGTAAATGGCGGTACGAAGTGTCCCGGTTTTTTTATTATAGATCAACCCTTCATAAAAGGGCAGGGAGTCAAAAAGTTTTTTGCGGTACTGTAATGCTTCTGCCCTTGTGCTGACAGAATCACGTATAAAGCTCTCGAGCTCAAACCGTGAGGGATTTTCTTCCTTTTTTAAGAGTTTGAGGTCTTTTAGCGAAAGTGAAAGTGCTACTTCATCAAATGAATCTATACTATCTGCAAGGGCGTTCCACCGGTTGAGTACAGCTGGTTCAAAAAGTGTTGAATCTTGAATGCCAAAAACGATAAGGTTACCCTCTTCACCAAACTGGTCGAGAAACGCATCATATTCAAGATTGACCTCATGGTCTCGCGGAAGCAGGTTAGCTTCAGTATATGTAAAACGCATGTATTGCCATTGCCACGCAAGTGCAACAGTTGCTGCAACCACACAACAAAGAATGAATATCCTGTTTCTTAGAATGATGCGGGCCACGGCATCCCAAAATCCGTGGCTTAAAAACTTGGTCATTACCAGCCCGATTTAGCGGCTGCAAAGATACCTAATTAAAAAGCGGCAGCCTAGATAAATGAAGGATTTAAAGCTCTAGGTTGAAGGTGAACTTAAAAGCTATGTTGTCTTCAAATTTAGGAAGGTGGTATGCTCCATAGCGGTAGGTAAGGCTGGTGCCAAAACCAAAAAGGATTTTATTTATCTCAAAGCCACTCTCAGTATAACCATGTTTTAAGGAGCCAAAATCAACATCCAGGTGTTTCTCTGGATTCTTGATATCACCTATGGCATAACGGGTAATGAACACCATCTCAGGCTTTAACCTGCGCCCCAGGTTAAATGGGCGCAACCGGTGCTTTATCTCTCCCATCAAGACCCTATCTGAGAAAAATTCGCCAAAATACATGGTCTCAAAACTGTTTACCCCGGCAACGGAAAATCGCTGCATCACGGTTTCTTTAGTAGGTGCGTTAGGGTAGGTATGATAGAGATGTGATAGCGGTAAATCTCCAAAAGCTAATTTGCCTTCTACCAGAAACTGTGTGGTACTCTTGTTGAGGCGCTCTACTTGATAATAAAATTTTGCCCCCAGTTTAGTATAATTAAAATCACTGCCCAGGACATTTTTTAATCCCTGTGTGAGCTGCGCGGTGACCTTAGGGAAACCATCATAGATTTCAACGGTTCCGCGCTCACTGCGCATGTACTTGTTAGAAGGTGCCCAGCGCACGCCCAGGGTAACTTCTGTTGTGCTATAATCATCATAGATTTGACCATCATTTTCAAAACGATAGGGCATGGTCTGTTGTATCTGTGAACTGGCAAGCTGCAACTCACTTAGCACTTGAGGGATGACCTGGTATTCTTGATTTATCCTCCAGGTCTTATAGTCAAAAAACTGGGTGATATTGACCAGCCGGGGTTCAAACAAAGAATATACCCTACGATCAGTTAAGTAAGAATATGAACCCACTTCTTGCAAATCATCTCCATAGTTAAGGCTCAGCCAGGCCCCATGTGATTTATTGAGGTTTATGCCCGCCCCCAGACCATATTTTAGCTTGGCATCCTTAAAACCGTAGGCCGTGTAGCCTTCTATCCTGAACCTCTCAGAAAACCTCTCATTAGTAACCCCGCCCAGGCCTAGTCGCAAACCTTCATAATTATTAAACTTCACGGGATAGGTGAGGTCAAAGTCAAAAAAATTTACCGTGTAATAGCCTATCCCAAAATTACTTATGACTGCCAGGCGACGTTCTATATTCTCCGTCTGTACGATGTCCCCCAGGTAATCAAAACTGTTCACATCCCGCTCTGACAAAGCTTCTGGCCTATGTTCATCCCAAAATTGCGGGGTGCGGTTTTCAGCCTCTGGCATAATCTCTATGCTTAAGGCTGGGTGCTCTATCACTTCACTTGTAGTGAAATCAAAGTCTGAATTATACAAGGTTGACACTAGATATTGACCCTCAATGGTCTTCTTGACAGGATTGGTCTCAATGGTTCCCACTGAGATTTTTCCCCTGAAAAGGGATAGCCTTCTTGAGGTTTTTCCTTTTTTAAGATAGAGCTTATTGGATTCTGGAAAATAGAGATCCAGGTCTTTGTTATAGAGGTATTCACGTTCTATCTTGACGACCAGCTCATCGTCAATATCAATATTTACTTTTTGGATGGCCAGGCTTTCTGCATCCAGAAAAAGGGTTCCTGTTAGACCGGGAATGGTCTTTGGTCTTTTTGGCTTTAAGCCAATCATAAAACCCCTTCTGCCCAGAATGGTGGTATCCCCCTTAAAACTGTAATCATAATTCTTGTACCCTCGTTGTGAAAGTGGGCCGGCATACCTGTTGTTGAAGATTACAAAATCATCATCATAAAATGACCTGGATTGTATGGTTACGGCCAGTATTTCATACCTGGGTTTTTTAAAACCCGCCATGTTGATACCCTGTACATCCTCTTTATAGCCGGTCTTTTTATCATAATGTACCCTAGATAGTTTTTCGGCAAAAAAGCCCAGTGTATCTGCCTTGTCCTGGAGGGAATCTGTGATTATGGTCTTCTCGTATGTGGTATAAGAAAACCCCTTGGTCTTGCTGGTGGGGTTGTTTTGAGACGAGTTTGCAATGGCCTTGAGCACTAGGGAATCAACATCTTTTGATACTTGCGCATTCACTATACCGGTAAGTAGAAAGAACAGAAAATAAAGCGCGGATGCTGGCTTGGCCATAGGGTTTTACAAATATGAAATCTGATAAAATTAAAACAAAAATAGCGGCCTATTGACCGCTATTGAGATATGTTTAACATGCCGTTGTACTAAACGGTGAGTATTTCCTTTTCTTTTACGGCATGGATATCGTCAATCATTTTAACATACTTGTCAGTGAGTGCCTGGATGTCAATTTCTGCATTGCGGCATAAATCTTCAGAAAGTCCTTCTTTTTCGAGTGACTTGATTTCATTATTGGCATTCTTGCGCTCGTTGCGCACGCCCACCTTAGCATCTTCGGCCTCAGCCTTGGCCTGCTTTACAAGGTCTTTGCGGCGTTCTTCAGTAAGTGGTGGGACGTTAATGATAACGCTATCCCCATTGTTCATGGGGTTAAAGCCCAGGTTACTGTTCATGATGGCCTTTTCTATTTCTGGAATCATGGCTTTTTCCCACGGCTGCACAGAAATGGTCCTACCATCTGGGGTGTTTATGTTAGCTACTTGTGAAAGCGGCGTCTGGCTACCATAATAGTCCACCATTACACTTCCCAGCATTGCAGGGCTTGCTTTTCCTGCCCGTATGTTGACCAATTGTTTTTTTAAGTGCGTTATGGCACTGTCCATAGACTCCTTAGCACTATCAATAACAAAACTAATATCTTCGTTCATAGCTCAAAAAAATTATGACCAAATGTAACAATTTATAAATTTACCGTTGTTCCTATATTCTCCCCATCAATGACCTTAACAAGGTTGCCTTGCTTGTTCATGTCAAACACGATAATGGGCAGGTTGTTTTCCTGACTGAGGGTAAAGGCAGTTGTATCCATCACCTTCAGGCCCTTTTTTATAACATCTTCAAAACTGATGAAATCAAACTTGCTGGCCTTTGAATCTTTTTCTGGGTCACTGGTGTAAATACCATCAACACGGGTACCTTTCAAGATGACATCAGCATTGATTTCTATGGCACGCAGCACTGCGGCAGAATCTGTCGTGAAATACGGGTTGCCCGTACCCCCGCCAAAAATCACCACCCTTCCCTTCTCAAGGTGGCGTATGGCCCTCCTGCGGATGAAAGGTTCTGCCACTTCATTGATTTTTATCGCGCTCTGCAGGCGCGTTTGCACTCCTGCATTTTCTAGTGCGCTTTGCAGGGCAAGACCATTTATCACCGTGGCAAGCATACCCATGTGGTCCCCCTGCACGCGGTCCATACCGGCACTGGCTCCAGCCACCCCCCTAAAGATGTTGCCCCCACCTATCACGATGGCGACCTCAACACCTTTTTCAACAACTTTTTTGACTTCGTTTGCATATTCGGCAAGTCTATCAGGATCAATACCGTATTGTCTTGTGCCCATCAAGGCTTCGCCCGAAAGTTTGAGCAGGATGCGTTTGTACTGCATGGAGAAGGAAAAATTTTACGCAAATATAAGCTTAAATGCCATCCGAGAAAAAGAAACAATAAAGCGCAATAAAAAAGGCTGCCAAATGGCAGCCTTTTTCTGTATGATATGTGAAGGGCTAGGCTAAACTAACACGCTTAAACCCTACAACTTCAGCATCTCCTTTACTTGCAACATATTTTGCAACATTGATGCTTTCATCCATGATAAATACTTGATCTAGCAATGCCTTCTCATTATCAAGGGTTGTGTTGTCAGCAATAAAACGCTCTAATTTTCCAGGAACGATACGGTCCCAGATTTTTTCTGGCTTACCTTCTGCCTTTAGTTCTTCCTTGATATCTGCCTCGGCCTTAGCCATAACTTCAGGAGTTAATTGAGACATAGAGATATACTGGGGCACATTTTTAAGGGTTTTGCCTAGACGGCCCAACTCTTCATTTTCTTTCTCAATAGCTGCGATACGAGCATCGGTTTCACTAGCCACGAATGCTGCATCAAAGTCATTGTACGACAATGTGGTCGCCCCCATGGAAGCTACCTGCATAGAAACAGTTTTTGCAACTTCTTCTGCATTATCTGTAGCTTTTGACAAGCCCGTTAAAGCTCCTATTTTGTTACCGTGCACGTAAGAACCCACAAATGGTGCCTCTAGAAGTTCAAAACCACCTATTTCTAGTTTCTCACCGATAACACCGGTTTGCTCGATCAATTTTTCTTCTACGGTCATCCCCTTGAAGTCTGCTGCAAGGAAAGCTTCTTTAGTGTCAAAATTGATTGCTATCTCACCAAGCTCATTTGCCAGCTCTACGTAAGAATCGTTCTTAGCGACAAAATCAGTCTCACAGTTCAATGAAAATACAACACCACGGTTGTTTGCATCATTGATTTTTGCTATCACGACCCCTTCGCTTGAATCACGGTCAGCTCTTTTTTCTGCAACTTTTTGTCCTTTTTTACGGAGGACGGTTATTGCTTCTTCAAAATCACCATTAGCTTCTACAAGTGCGTTCTTGCAATCCATCATGCCTGCACCGGTAGCTTTTCTTAATTTATTTACTTCTGCGGCTGTTATCTTTGCCATTTCTATTAGAATTTTTATTTAGTTTAAAAAACAAAAGTCGTTGTGTGATATTGCAAAAATGCAGCACTCAACGACTTTCACTGTTACTTAAATGTTATATTAAGCCTATTCTTCTTCGTTAGCTGCTTTCTGGGCCTTTTTGGCTTTAGGCTTGCTTTCGCCTTTAGGCTCCTTACCGGCTTTACGCTCGTTAAGGCCTTCAACGATAGCATCAGCTACTGAAGAAACGATTTTCTCGATTGATTTTGAAGCATCATCGTTAGACGGGATGGCATAGTCAACCTGACGTGGATCAGAGTTTGTATCAACCATCGCAAATATTGGAATGTTTAATTTTTGTGCTTCTTTAATCGCGATATGCTCACGCTTGATGTCAACTACAAAAAGTGCTCCTGGCAAACGGGTCATGTCCTCGATAGAGCCCAGGTTCTTTTCAAGTTTGTCGCGCATACGGTCCATTTGCAGCTGCTCTTTTTTAGAAAGAGAGGCATAACGGCCATCTTGCTTCATCCTGTCAACCATCTGCATTTTCTTTACAGCTTTACGTATGGTGACAAAGTTGGTAAGCATACCTCCAGGCCATCTCTCGGTAATGTATGGCATCTTGGCCTTGTCAGCCTGTTCTGCCACTATTTCCTTAGCCTGCTTTTTTGTTGCTACAAAAAGTATCTTCCTTCCGGAAGCTGCAATTTTTGTAAGTGCAGCTGAAGCTTCTTCAAGCTTAGCAGCTGTCTTGTAGAGATTGATGATGTGTATCCCGTTGCGCTCCATATAGATATACGGCGCCATGTTAGGGTCCCATCTTCTGGTAAGGTGACCAAAGTGTACACCTGCATCCAGCAATTGTTTTACATTTTCAGTTTGTGCCATTTTGTAATTTAGTTTACGTTCCCGTTGTAGTAGCAATAAACAAGTGGTCATCTTTTACAAGAGTCGCCATGTTCATTTAGATGCTAAACTAATTTTCGCATTATTGCGAAGAACGACATTAAAAATTTTGTTTTTAGCTCTCTAGATTTGGCTTTAAGCCAAAGCGAATTAACGTTTAGAGAACTGGAATTTCTTACGTGCTTTCTTCTGACCGAATTTCTTACGCTCAACCATACGTGGGTCACGTGTAAGCAGGCCTTCTGGCTTGAGCACAAGGCGGTTTTCTTCGTTAAGCTCGCACATTGCCCTGGAGATTGCAAGGCGTACTGCCTCTGCTTGACCAGTGATACCACCACCATAGACATTTACACGTACGTCAAAGTTCTTCTCGTTCTCTGTCAACATAAGAGGTTGATTGACTTTGTACTGCAATGTACCGGTAGTAAAGTAATCATTAAGGTCACGCTTGTTTACCGTGATGTTCCCTTCACCGGGAGCAACGTAAACCCTGGCAACTGCGGTCTTTCTACGACCGATTTTGTGAATTACTTCCATTTACTTGAGTTCGTTAATGTTAATTGCTTCAGGCTTTTGCGCCTGTTGACCGTGCTCTTCTCCCGCATATACCTTAAGGTTGCGATAGATTGCACTTCCCAATTTGTTCTTGGGCAACATGCCTTTTACTGCATTCTCGACGATACGGCTAGGATCCTTGCTGTAAAGTTCTTTTGCGGTAAGGCTTCTCTGACCACCTGGGTAACCGGTGTGGCGAATGTATTCTTTCGCGTCCCATTTTTTACCCGTTAAGTTGATTTTAGAGGCATTGATAACGATAACATTGTCTCCGCAATCAACGTGTGGCGTGTAGCTAGGCTTGTACTTTCCACGTAGCAGTTTTGCTACTTTAGAAGAAAGGCGACCCAGCGTTTGACCATCAGCATCAACAAGTACCCACTGCTTATCCACAGTGGCTTTGTTTGCAGATACTGTTTTGTAGCTTAATGTGTCCACACTTAATTAATTTAATTATTAAACATTCCATTTCCTATCCCTCAGAAAATCCATTCTGGGAAACAGGGGTGCAAATGTACAACTATATATTGATTTGGCAAGGTGGGATTTGAATAAATTTATGGGCTCTTATTCACTGATGGTCAACACCATATTAATCACCCTGTAGGACAACCCAAATACACGTTAAACCATCATTAAATAATCAATAAAAAACCTGCTGGGCATATCACTAGAATTTTTAACTGGCTTTTGCCAAAAATAACCCCAAATAATGCCTTGAAAACCAAATAACAGCCTCATATTTTATTGCATTAAATGTAAAAAAGCCATCTCCCAGATCCTGAAAAACAATGTTTTATACAAAATTTAATCCTCATTAATATTTTATTGATAAAAATTCATTGTTTTATGATTTTTTATAAAAATATATTGTGTTAAAAAATACATTTGACTCGAAATAATCAAATTAAAAGTTAAATGACAAACAAACTACTTTTTACTCTTTTGTTCGGTATATCCCTGATGGGTTATGCTCAGCAGAAAAACATCACCGGTACCATTACTGGAGCTGATGGAACTCCGATTCCTGGAGTGAACGTGGTGGTAAAGGGTGCTTCTCAAAGAGGCACCCAGACAGATTTTGATGGGGTCTACACCATAAGTGCAGCGCCACAAGAAATCCTTGTATTCACCTTTGTGGGCTTTCAAAGCGAGGAAAGGTTGCTGGGAGCAAATACAAGCATACTCAACATAACCTTGGAAGAGTCAACTGAATCCCTAGATGAGGTTGTAGTTGTAGGTTATGGCGTACAGCGCAAAAGGGATGTTACCGGCGCTATCTCCCAGGTAAAGGGAGATGAAATCGCAGACTTAGTCACACCCAGTTTTGAATCTCAACTTTCAGGAAGGGCTGCTGGCGTACAGATAACTACTCAAAATGGCATCGTGGGTGAAGCTCCACGTTTTAGGATCAGGGGTATTGCATCCATCACTTCGGGCACCTACCCGCTTATCGTGGTAGATGGTATACCCATTTATACAGGCGACCTGGGCGGCTATGCCAGCAACAATGGCCTGGGGGACATCAACCCAGCCGATATAGAATCTGTAGAGATTTTAAAGGATGGTTCTGCCACCGCGATATATGGATCAAGGGCAGCTAACGGTGTCGTGCTCATAACCACTAAAAAAGGTAAAGAAGGTAGGACCTCCGTGAGCTATAATACCACCATAGGTTTTGCTTCTCCCGTGGAGACTTTTGATTTGTTGAACACACCTCAGTTTATTGAAATATCAAATGAAAAGCGATCTAACCGTGGACAGGCAGACTGGGCCGCAGGAACAGATTTTAATACTGATTGGCAAGATGCAGTACTCAAGGATGGTGCATTGCAACAGGACCATAACCTAAGCGTAAGTGGAGGGACCGCTAAGACAAGTTACTATTTTTCCATGGGATATACTGATCAAGAAAGCGTGGCCCGCCCCAATGGCATGACAAGGTACAGCTTCAGGTCAAACCTGGACCAAGAAGTAATGAAATGGCTGTCACTAGGTGTAAATGCTGGCTATACCAGGACTGAATATACAGGCCTCAACACGGGCACAAACTCCCTGTCAGGCAACATATTTAATGCCACACGTCAACACCCTAACGTCCCCATATACAATCCTGACCATCCCACGGGATATAATATTGACTTTGAGTTTCCCGCCCTTGTGGGAAGATGGGACAATATAGGCCTTATAGGTGACAACCTGCCAAACATCATGTATGCTATAGAAAACAACAATTTCTATTCTAAAATAAACCGATTGATAGGCAATGTATTTGCCGATATCAAACCCGTAAGCACAGTTAATTTCAGGACCCAGGTAAGTGTTGACCAGGCCGTGACCTCAGGGTTTTTATATTATAGCCCAGTGCATGGTGATGGTCAAGGATCTAATGGCCGGGTGCAAAACAGCACCACAGACCTCCTACGCTGGAACTGGCAGAATATCCTGAGCTATAATGAAACTTTTGCAGATGCCCACAATGTAAGTGCCGTGCTTATAAGTGAGTATCAAAAACAACGCAACCAGAGCTTCTTTGGCAGTGGCACAGATCTTTCCAACGAGTTTTTTAACCAAAACCTGATTTCTGGATCGTACGGTGTTCAAGGTTCTGGTGGAGGGCTTACCGAAAATGGCTTCATATCCGTCGCGGGTAGGTTAAACTATAACTACAAAGAAAAATATTTTGTGCAAGGTACATTGAGACGTGACGGTCTATCATCACTTCCAGAACAAAACCGTTATGGTACATTCCCTGGTGCATCTGTGGGATGGACCATTTCAAAAGAAGGGTTTATGAGCGGGATTCAAGATGTTGTCTCAGACCTTAAAATACGCGGTTCTTATGGTAAGGTAGGCAACGTCTCCATAGGTAATTACCCCTATCTTGGCCTATATGGTTCAGCTCAATATGGAGATGCCAATGGTATTGCCTATGCTCAATTTGGCAACGACAACCTTAAATGGGAAACCAGCACAAAATATGATGTGGGCCTTGACCTTAGGTTGATCAACAATAGATTTGGCCTTACGGTAGACTGGTTTAAAGATGACACAAATGATTTGATACTCGATCTTGAAACCCCTATGTCATTAGGTATTCCTGGCAACAGTTATAGTGCAAACATTGGTGCAATTCAAAACTCTGGACTTGAATTTTCGGCTGATGCCAAAATCCTTGAAGGAGAATTCAAATGGTCAGTAAGTGCAAATATCTCTTTCGTGCAAAACGAGGTCAAGAGCCTGGTTAACGGTCAGGATAGGATAGGCACCAACACGATCATTCGTGAAGGCGAGCCCATCAACACCTTATATGGTTACAGGTATTATGGGGTAAATCCTGCAAATGGCAACCCAGTTTACTATAAAGCAGATGGCTCCCTGGTGCAGGGTAACATCCCAACCAGTTCATATTTTGAATTTGACCCTGCAGATCCTGGGGACATCTCAGTTCCCTCATCACTTAGCTCTGCAGATGACAGGGTCCTTCTTGGACAGACCCTTCCCAAATACTTTGGCGGTTTCAGTTCCAACATGTCATACAAGAATTTTGACCTTGGGTTTTTATTTCGCTTTAGCGGAGGCAATAAAATATTCAATGCGACAAGAAGAGACCTGTTGAACATGAACTTTACCAACAACAGTACCGAAATCCTGGGTAGGTGGCAAAGTCCAGAAAATCCCGGAGATGGTGTAACCCCCCTATTGTGGGCATCTGGCAACACGTTTGTAAACCTTACATCAATTGCCACCACCCGCTTTGTTGAGGATGGAGACTTTATAAAGCTAGACAACATTACCCTGGGATATACCTTTCCAAGGGAGGTACTTGATATGATCAACATAGATAAACTACGCCTCTTCGTGCAAGGTCAAAACCTATTGATCATCACAGATTACCGTGGGCTTGATCCTGAAATGGAATCAGCCGGGGTGGACCTTAACGGCACGCCCAGGTCATCAATAATCTCTTTTGGTCTTAACCTAGGCTTATAACAATGATGGAAATGAAAAACAAAATGAACAAAACAAACCCACTGGGAAGCATTAGATGGTTTATCATGCTTCCAGTTCTTGCCATGCTGTTACAGGCATGTAATGAAGACAATGTCCTGGACCTTGAACCATACAACCAGATTTCTGAAGATGCAGCCTTTAGTACGCCTGACTTGATCGCGCTGTCCGTGACAGGTATGTACAATGCTGCCCAGCGGGGCGATTATAACGGCGCCGGGCGTGGTTATCCATTTGGGGCAGCGTTTGTACAACAAGGTGATAACCGTGGTGAGGATGTGGTAAACGTGGCAACATTTTACCAGTTGACCTACACTGCCACCTATGACCCCACAACGGCCAACAACGTGTATTACTGGAGTGACACCTACCGTCTCATCAACCGTGCAAATATCATCATCGATGGCGTGAATACGGCTGTTGCCAATGGAATAATCACCCAGGACATTGCAGATGACTATATAGGCCAGGCTTTGTTCTTCAGGGCCGCATCGCACCTGGAACTATTGTTTCACTTTGCAAGGCCCTATGATGATACGCCAAACGCAAGTCACCCAGGGGTGCCCTACAGGGAAATACCCTATACCACAGAGGCTAATATCGTTGCCGGCCTTGAGCAGGGCAGAAGCACGGTTGCCGAATGCTACACCAAGCTTCTTGCAGACCTTAACGAGGCCGAAAACCTATTGCCCACAAAAGCTGACAGGGGAGGAACCGATGGCATCATCAGGGCGACAAAAGAAGCCGCTATTGCATTTAAGACCCGCGCTTACCTGCACATGGGCAACTGGCAAATGGTATTGACCGAAGGAGCCAAACTTACGGGTGCCTACACCCTTACCCCTAATCCCGTCACCCCATTTACAAGTGGATACTCAAATACCGAATCTATATTCTCCATCGAGAATACAGCCAATAACAACCCTGGAGTCAATGCAGCCCTGGCCTCTCAATATAACAGGCGTGGACTTGTGGTCATCAGCCCTATCATATGGAGAAATCCATACTGGTTAGCTGACGATGCAAGAAGGGCTGAGGATGATTTTGTATACACCCGCTCTGGCGTTAAATATACCGCCAAGTACAAGGACCCTACCAACTATACTGATCCTGCTCCCGTAATTCGTTATGCTGAAGTAGTATTGAGCATGGCCGAAGCCAATGCAAGGCTTACAAACCTTACCCCTGCCCTAACTCAGTTAAACTTGGTGAGAAATAGGTCTCTTGCTGACCCTGCCACGCAGGCATATACCTCATTTGCAAATCAAGATGCACTTATTGAAGCCATTATTGCAGAAAGAAGAATAGAGTTTGTCATGGAAGGTCGCCGCTGGCCAGACATCCACAGGTTGCAAAATGACACGTTCATAGACCTGGACGGCATACCTGCCAAAGTCGCAAACGGCGCCCCCCCAGCATCAGATTATACCTTGGGCACACCTTACACGGGACCTTATGGTGTATCTGCAATTCCCTATAGTGATTACCGGTTTTTATGGCCCATACCACAACAAGAAGTAAACAACAATCCTACACTAGCCGAGCAACAGAACCCGGGCTGGTAGGTCATATTACATATTAAAGATTGAATAAGCCAGAAGCCGTTTTGGGAAACCAGAACGGCATTTTGCTTTGCGCTCGACTTATCAATGGGTTAAAATTGGTTTCCGCCGAAAGGCAAAAAAGATATTTAGCTGGCTGGTGCAGTAAAAAATTCATGCCCGCCTTCGAGACCATAAAAGGCAAAAACCAAAATCAGGGTCACAATTACGGTAATGATATAGAGCACCATGGAAACCCCCACAAAAAGTGCCAACCTAACCAAAATCCCGCCCCAATTGAGTGCATACAGTTTTTTATAGACAACCGTATTGTAAATCAAGTACAAAGGTATGGTGAGCACACTCAAGAAAATGTAATTCATCCCCAGTACCATAAAAAGAATCCCTAAAAGAGCGGCATGTATCGCAAGGTGGGAATATGTGTAAAGTTGAATGATAAGCTGCTCTGTATAATTATATTTCTTGAGGCCCATGAAACTAACATAGGCCAGCAATGCCAAAATGGGAATGGTAGAAAAAAGCACAACCGGTTGATATTCTATCAAGCCATCATTTAACATTTGGGCAAATTGCACGTTTTCATTGTAAAGGACATTCATGGTGTCTGGATAAAATTTTTTCATCACAAATACCTGAAATCCTGAAACGGTCACCCCTAGCGTGAAGTAGTTAAGGGCATTAAAATATCGTTTTCGCAGTCCTCCTAAAAATCCTCTGATTACCTCATCTGGCTTTCTCCAAAGGTCAATATAGGTACGCCATAGTGAATTATCGATACTCAGCACACGTTCTCCAAATTCATTTGCCATACGGCGAAAGGTAAACCTCTCCGGCTGATACTTTGCACCACAATGCATACAGTACCTTGCGCCCAGGGCCAGCGGTTCTCCACAATTGAGACATTGATGATTTGTTACTTGAACGAGTTGCTGTGACATAGGAATGAGAAGCTTGGCATGGCTAAAATAATAATTTTACTAAATTCACCTTTGATTTAATCACCAACCTCATGCCTTCAACCGAATACAAAACCGAACTCATTGCAAAAATCACAGCATTTTTAAGTTCCATAGGTATTGAGAATGAAGAAAGAACTTTAGATACTCAAACCTTTTTACCGGGTGTCCATATTGAAAACGGCAAGCTGCTTTATGATCTTGAGCAATTGAAATATCCTGGAGATTTACTGCATGAGGCTGGGCATATCGCGCTGACCCCATCAGAGAATCGTGATAAAATAGGTGGTAATATGGACAATAACGGGCAAGCAAAACAAAATAGCCTTGAGATAGGTGTAATTTGCTGGAGCTACGCAGCCCTAAAACATCTTGAACTAGACCCCATCATTGTTTTTCATGAAGAAGGATATAAAGGTCAGTCGCAATGGCATATTCAAAACTATGAATCTGGCAACTATACAGGTTTACCACTTCTTCAATGGATGCAACTCTGTAAACAATTTGACGACACTAGTGACATGCTTCCATTTCCTCACATGGTAAAATGGCTAAGGGATTAATGCGCCTCAAGCCAGTTTTGTCCAGTTCCTAGATCAACGTCAAGTGGAACGCTCAGTTTATAAGCACTTTCCATTTCATCCTGAATCATTTTTGAAACTTTATCAAGTTCTGGTTTGTACACGTCAAAAACCAATTCATCATGCACCTGAAGTAACATTTTGGTTTTATATTCTTCTGTCTCGAGCTTTTTATGGATGTTGATCATTGCAATCTTGATGATATCTGCCGCACTACCTTGGATGGGCGCGTTCACTGCGTTGCGCTCCGCGGCACCGCGAACGACAGCATTGCCACTATTGATATCCTTTAAATAACGACGACGACCTAAAACCGTAGAAACATACCCATTATCACGGGCAAAATCCACCTGTTCGCTGATGTAATTTCTTAATTTGGGATAGGTCTTATAATAGGTGTCGATAAGCTCTTTTGATTCGGCACGGGAAAGCGCTGTCTGGTTGCTCAACCCAAAAGCAGAAACCCCATAGATAATCCCAAAATTCACCGTTTTAGCATTGCTGCGCTGCTCGCGGGTTACGTCTTCTAGAGCCACATTAAATACTTTTGCTGCAGTTGATGCATGTATATCCTGACCTTCCTGAAAGGCTTTGATCATATTTTCTTCTTCGCTCAATGCTGCGATGATGCGCAATTCAATTTGCGAATAATCGGCTGCGAGCAGGATATAATCCTCACTGCGGGGTATAAAGGCTTTACGCACCTCCCGCCCCCGTTCAGTTCTAATGGGGATGTTCTGCAAGTTTGGGTTGTTTGAGCTCAAACGTCCTGTTGCCGCCACGGTTTGCATATAATCTGTGTGCACATGTCCCGTTTTAGGATTTACCTGGCCCGGCAAAGCATCCACGTACGTACTTTTTAATTTGGTCAAGCCACGATAATCCAGCACCTGCTGTACAATGTCATGTTTGGGCGCGAGATAAGAAAGTACATCCTCTGCCGTACTGTACTGCCCGGTCCTGGTCTTCTTTGGCTTATCAACAAGTTTCATTTTGTCAAACAAGATCTCACCTAATTGCTTCGGTGAACCTATGTTAAACTCCTCGCCGGCCACTTCATAAATTTTTCGCTCTAGCGAAAGAATATCTGCATTTAATTCTGCCGCAAGGCTACTTAAAAATCCTTCGTCCAGGTTAATACCTTCAAGCTCCATGTCTGCCAAAACACGCAACAAGGGAACCTCAATATCATCAAACAATTCTTGTGTTTTTGCCTCGACCAGTTCCTTCTCAAAATGCTCCTTCAACTGGTAGGTCACATCTGCGTCTTCTACCGCATACTCCGTTTGCTGCTCCAACGGCACCTCTCGCATAGATTTTTGATTTTTTCCCTTTTTACCTATCAATTCCTCTATGGATACCGGTGTGTAATTAAGATATGTTTCTGCCAGGACGTCCATGTTATGGCGCATATCTGGGTTGATGAGATAGTGTGCAAGCATGGTGTCAAACAGCTTCCCCTTTACCACGACATCATACTTCTTGAGCACCTTAATGTCGTACTTAAGGTTCTGCCCTATTTTCTCAATATTCTCGTTTTCAAAAAACGGTTTTAACTCGTCTATCAGTTTTTGGCTTTCGCCAAAATCTTCCGGAAACGGCACATAAAATCCTTTTCCTTTTTCCCATGAAAATGCAATACCCACCAGCTCAGCATCAATGGGGTCAATGCTTGTGGTCTCGGTATCAAAGCACACCGAATCCTGCTTTATCAAATTTTGCAGGAACAGCTTCATCGCCATGCCCGGTTTCACGAGTTGGTACAAATGCTCAGTATCCTTAATAGTTTTACGCTGATTAAGCTCTTCGATCTCCATCCCGTTACCTTCTCCACCAAAAAGCGTGTACTGTCCAGCACCAGCCTTAGCAGCCTTCTCAGCAGAAGAAACCAGTTTTTTTGCAGTTTCTGTATTGCTCACGGCAGCGCCGGTATCACTTTGTACCTCACCACTAAAAATCTTGATAAATTGATCCTTGATACGACGAAATTCGAGTTCGTCAAAAATCTCCTGAACCTTTTCTGCATCAGGTTTAGAAAGCTCATATTTTTCAGCATCAAACTGCACATCACAGTCAATCATGATGGTGGCAAGCTTTTTTGAAAGTCGGCCCAGGTCAGCATTCTCAATCACCTTTTCTTTCATTTTGCCCTTGAGCTTGTCGGTATTTTCCAGCAGGCCTTCCATACTGCCATATTCTTTGATGAACTTCTTTGCTGTCTTATCTCCCACGCCTGGCAATCCCGGAATATTATCACTCGCATCACCCATCATCCCGAGGTAATCAATCACCTGTAACGGATTTTCAACCTCAAATTTTTTCTGCACTTCTGGGATTCCCCAGATTTCTATACCGTTGCCCATTCTTGCTGGGCGGTACATAAATATGTTTTCGCTTACCAGCTGGGCATAATCCTTATCTGGCGTGACCATAAAAACTTGGTAACCTTCCTTCTCGGCCTGCTTTGCCAATGTACCGATCAAATCATCTGCCTCGATCCCCTCAATCTCGATGCAAGGCACATGCATGGCCTTCAGGATTTTCTGAATCCATGGTACGGCTACTTTTATGGCCTCTGGGGTCTCATCACGATGGGCTTTATATGCCTCATACATCTCCACACGGTCTGCACTACCGCCTTTATCAAAAGCTACTGCGAGATGATCTGGCTTTTCACGCTTGATCACGTCAAAGAGTGAATTGACAAACCCCATGATTGCAGAGGTGTCCATCCCCTTACTATTGACACGTGGATTCTTTATAAGTGCGTAATACCCACGGAAAATAAGTGCGTAGGCATCAAGTAAAAAAAGTCTTTTAGGTGCAGACATGTTTAGAATTTTGAAAGGATTTAAAAATAAGAAGAATTAAGGCGATGGGCTAGCTTCTCAATAAACAATGCTTAAATTTCCATAGCAATTTTATAAAGTGTTTAATGTCATGCTGAACTTGATTCAGCATCTCACAAGAATGATGAGACCCTGAAACAAGTTCAGGGTGACGACAACATCAAACTTATAGCGAAGTAAATCATGACCACACCATCTACATACACAGAATTTGAAGCAACATTACCCCAAGATAATCCGCCAGCTGACTGGCCAGAGACCTTAAAATCCCTTTGGCACCAGGCCAAAGGAAACTGGGAAGCTTCACATGATATCGCTCAAGATATTCATGGAAAAATGGGCAGTTTGATTCATGCACATTTGCATCGCGATGAAGGTGACGACTGGAATGCCGGCTACTGGTACCATCAAGCGGGAAGAACTTTCCCTACCATTTCCCTTAAGGAAGAATTGAGGGAGATTGTTGAGGAAGTTTTGAGTGGTCTAAAATGATATAGCTCCGCTATGCGTTTGCAATTAGACATAAAAAAACCTGCTAAAATCTTAGCAGGTTTTTGTGTTTGAGTCGCTTTCGCGGAAGCGATATTAGAAATCCGTCTTCACGGAATTTACTATAGCTCTAATGCTTTAAGCACGTTATTGTCCATCAACAATTCTTCTGGGTTCTCGATAGCTTCTTTGATCGCTACTAGGAAACCTACAGATTCTTTACCGTCTATGATACGGTGGTCGTAAGAAAGCGCCACGTACATCACGGGTGCGATTGCGATGGCCCCATCACGAACGATGGCACGCTCTACGATGTTATGCATACCAAGAATCGCGCTCTGTGGAGGGTTAATAATGGGCGTAGAAAGCATACTACCAAAAACTCCACCGTTAGTAATTGTAAATGTACCGCCGGTCATTTCATCTACTGTGATCTCACCTTCTCTAGCGCGAATTGCAAGACGTTTTACCTCGCTCTCCACACCACGGAAACTAAGATTCTCTGCATTACGGATCACAGGAACCATAAGACCTTTAGGCCCAGAAACGGCAATTGAAATATCCTGATAGTCGTAAGTAATCATTTCCTTACCATCAATCATTGAGTTAACCGCAGGATATAATTCTAGCGCACGAACCACGGCTTTTGTAAAGAAAGACATAAAGCCAAGTCCTACGCCATGCTTTGATTTAAAATCTTCTTTGTATTTGTTGCGCAACTCAAAAACAGCGCTCATATCCACCTCGTTGAACGTGGTCAACATCGCGGTTTCATTCTTGGCAGAAACAAGGCGTTCAGCTACCTTTCTGCGCAGCATGCTCAACTTGCTTCGTGATTCTCCACGGTTTCCATTTCCTGGGGTTCCCATGGAAGCTTTTGCATTCACGGCATCCTCTTTGGTGATGCGGCCATCCTTGCCTGTTCCCTTTACATCTTTTGCATCAATGCCCTTCTCGTGAAGTGCTTTCTTGGCAGCAGGACTGGGAGTTCCCGTTGCATAGGTATCTTGCTTTTGATCAGGAGTCGAAGATTTTGAAGGTTCTTCTTTTTTGGCTTCGGCCTTATCGTTAGTATCTGCTTTTTTATCAGCGTCTTCCTTTATATCTTTTTCTGCAGCTTTATCGTCACCGCCTCCTGGTTTTTCAGCTTCTGTATCTATCAAACACACCACGGCACCCACGGCCACTGCGTCTCCTTCTTCCGCTTTAAGCGTGATTATACCGCTTGCCTCAGCAGGAAGTTCAAGTGTTGCCTTGTCGCTATCTACCTCAGCGATTGCCTGGTCTTTTTCTACATAATCACCATCTTCTACAAGCCATTGGGCTATTTCAACTTCGGTGATGGATTCTCCCGGAGATGGGACTTTCATTTCTAAAGCCATAATCTAAATTATTATGAAATTTTAATTGCTTTCTTAGTCTTCTTTTATTTGAAATACATCTTCTATAACACGCTGATGCCTGCGTTTGTAGCGCACAGCACTACCTGCTGCCGGGGCTCCATAGAACTTACGGCTGCACACACGGAAATCCTTTGCCTCGGGCAGGTGCATCAACATGTGACCGTATGCCCCCATGTTGCGTGGTTCTTCTTGTGCCCACACCACATCATCAGCATTGCCGTATTTTTTAATCGCCTTGCGCATTTCTTGCTTTGGCAGCGGAAACAACTGCTCCACTCTCACCAAGGCTACGTCCGTGCGGCCCAGGTCCTCGCGTTTATCCAGCAAATCGTAATAGAATTTACCGGTAACGAACACCAATGTTTTTACCTTATCTGCCTCAACGGATTCATCATCAATCACCATCTGGAAGCTACCCTTGGCCAGTTCTTCTTTAGTAGAATTCACTTTTGGGTGGCGCAGCAGGCTTTTAGGCGTAAACACGATCAACGGCTTTCTAAATACACTCTTCATCTGACGACGAAGCAGGTGATAGAAGTTGGCCGGTGTGGTACAATCTGCAACATACATATTGTCTACCGCACAAAGTTGCAAGTAACGCTCCATCCTGGCCGATGAGTGCTCAGCACCCTGGCCTTCATACCCGTGAGGGAGGAGCATCACAAGTCCATTCTGTAATTTCCATTTGTCTTCTGCAGCTGAGATATACTGGTCAATCATGATTTGTGCACCGTTGCTGAAGTCACCAAACTGCGCCTCCCAGATAGGAAGCGTGTTAGGGCTCGCCATGGCATAACCATAATCAAAACCTACAACCCCGTACTCTGAAAGCAAAGAGTTGAAAATATACATATGTCCCTGCTCGCCCTTGAGGTTGTTGAGCAGCACGATTTCTTCTTCGCTATCCTCTACCTTGGTCACGGCATGACGGTGCGAGAAGGTACCGCGCTCCACATCCTGACCGGTCATGCGTACGTCAAAACCCTCTTTAAGCAAAGAACCATATGCCAGTAATTCTGCCAGGCCCCAATCTATCTTGTTGTCCTCAAAGTACATGACCCTGCGGGCCTCGATAAGCTTGGCTATCTTGCGCATAAACTTTTTATCTTCAGGCAACTGCGTGATTACAGTGGCAATCTCTGCCAGCCCTTCTTGATCAAAAGTTGTATCTATTTTTTCCATCATGTTATCTTCAGTAGCCGGGTGGAAACCTTCCCACTCGTCCTGCATGATAGCTGTTATTCTTGTCGTTTCCTCCTTACGGGAGATCTCAAGCTTTTCTTCCAGGCTTTCCTTGTAATCCTCTTCAAGCTTGGAGACGTAGTTGTCATCTATTACACCTTCGGCAATAAGCTTGCTGGCATAAATATCACGGGCATTGTCATGTTTGGCAATAGCCTTATATAATTTAGGCTGGGTAAAACGGGGCTCGTCACCCTCGTTATGGCCGTATTTTCTATAGCCCAAAAGATCGATAAAAACATCCCGTCCAAACTCCATCCTGAAATCCAGTGCAAACAATGCTGCATGAACCACAGCCTCAACATCGTCTGCATTGACATGCAATACGGGAGAAAGTGTGGTTTTTGCAACGTCTGTACAATAGGTTGATGAACGTGCATCAAGGTAGTTTGTGGTAAAACCTATCTGGTTGTTGATGACGATATGGATGGTTCCCTTTGTGGTGTACCCATCCAGTTGTGCCATCTGCACGATTTCATAAACAATGCCTTGACCAGCAATGGCCGCATCACCATGAACCACGATGGGCAGCACTTGGTTAGGGTTATCAAAATGGTGCTTGTCTTGTTTTGCACGGGCAATACCCTCGACCACGGCACCCACGGTCTCAAGGTGAGATGGGTTTGGCGCAATATTCAGGTTGATTTCTTTACCACTATCCGTGGTGCGGCACGATGTCCAGCCCAGGTGGTATTTTACATCTCCGTCAAAAACCTCCTGGTCATAATCCTTGCCATCAAACTCACTGAAAATGTCCTTGGCATTCTTGCCAAAGATATTTGTCAAGGTATTTAAACGGCCACGGTGTGCCATGCCCATCACAAATTCTTTTACCCCAAAACTGGCCGCGGCTTCAATGATGGCATCAAGTGCCGGGATGAAGCTTTCTCCACCTTCTAGTGAAAACCGTTTTTGACCCACATATTTGGTATGCAGGAAAGTTTCAAATGAAACCGCCTCATTGAGCTTTCTTAGAATGTACTTTTTTCTATCTGCCGTAAACTTCGGGTGGTTATCGTTGATGTTCAGTTTATTCTGGATCCACTGTATTTCTTCGGGCTTGCGGATGAACATATACTCCACCCCTATGGATTCACAATAAATCTTTTTAAGGTGGGTGATTATTTCGCGTAAGCTAGAGGGGCCCATCCCCAGGATCTCCCCGGCAGAGAAGACCGTATCCAGGTCGTTTTGGCTCAAGCCAAAATTCTCAATATCAAGGCTGGGCTCATACTTGCGCCTCTCGCGCACCGGGTTTGTCTTGGTAAAGAGGTGCCCGCGGGTGCGGTAACCATCAATAAGCTTGACCACCTGAAATTCCTTCTGGAGGTTATCGGGTATCTGTATTCTCTCGCCCGCCCCTGGCTCGGCGATTATCAATTCTCCATTATGACCATTCTCCTGTTGCCCGAAATCAAAGCCCTGAAAAAAAGCCCTCCAACTGGGCTCTACACGATCAGGATGCTCTAGGTATTGTTCGTACAAGTCAGCAAAATACTCAGTGTGTGCTGCATTTAGGAACGAAAATCTATCCATCTTTATTTTTAACGCAATAATTGGGCAAAAATACAATATTTGCGGGTCATAACTTTGAACTATTCAACTTTTTCTGGTTATGGTTAACAAGGTATTAACGATACCTTGATGTAGGGACTACCTGTACTTTAATTTCATGAATTCCCTATTTAAAATCAGGGATGCGGCCCCGACCGCAAATTCATGCAGCTCGCTGGCAGCAAGCTCATTTACCGCTTTTTCTGGCACGTCAACAGCATAGAGAAGGTTGAGAAAAGCGGGCATGTCCCGCGATACCAGTTCATAGATAAAAGCCGTAAAGCTGCGCAGCAATGACCTCGATTGTATGGTGGTGGGGTAGTTTTCCCTAAGGCCGGCCCTGGCGAGGTCCTTGTTGAGCTGTTGCACGAGCATCTCATACTTGGCGACCTTTAACGCGTCTTCAAGAACCTGGATGCCGTCCCGTTGCCCCGGCATATCACACCTTTCTTTTCATTAGGCTTTCGCCAAAATCACGCAGCAACGCCTTTTTCTCTTCTTCAACATCAAGTTCATTGAGCACGGCAAAGGCCTTCTCGGTGTATTTCTTGATTTCATCCTTGATGGCCTGCGTTGCACCAGAAATTTCATAATGTTGCTTGACCGTTT
This sequence comes from Cytophagaceae bacterium, assembly GCA_002710685.1. Classification (GTDB taxonomy): domain Bacteria; phylum Bacteroidota; class Bacteroidia; order Flavobacteriales; family Flavobacteriaceae; genus Leeuwenhoekiella. The sequence continues at coordinate 104,335 of PALD01000027.1, forward strand.
CTACTTTCTGGGTGGGGTCGCTGGGGCTTATGGTAAAAAGGTGTTCAAGTTGCAGTGATTCACTTTGCGGCAACCTCTCATGGGCAACGAGATATAAGAAGGTTTTTTTGTTCTCTATGATATCACCGCCCACCTGCTTGCCAAATTTCTCAGGATCGCCAAAAGCATCCAGGTAGTCATCCTGCAGCTGAAATGCAATCCCCAGGTTCCTGCCAAACTCATATATATTCTCTTTGCAGGCACTGGAAGCCCGGGCAACCACCGCGCCCATTTTAAGGGAAGCACCCACAAGTACCGCCGTCTTATAATTTATCATCTTAAGATATTCTGGCAGGGTGACATCTTCGCGCGACTCAAAATCCATGTCATATTGTTGTCCCTCGCACACCTCGAGCGCAGTTTTTGAGAACAGTTGCGCAAGTTCCCTAAAAATAGCCGGGTCATAATTCTCAAAAAGCTGGTAGGCCGTAATAAGCATGGCATCCCCGCTCAGGATGCCGGTATTGATATCCCACTTTACGTGCACCGTTTCCTTACCACGGCGCAGCGGGGCATCATCCATAATATCATCATGTACCAGTGAGAAATTATGAAAAACCTCAACTGCAAGAGCCGCATCGAGGGCTTTTGTATGGCTTTCGCCAAATATTTCCGCACTCATTAACGTCAGCACGGGACGCAGGCGCTTGCCCCCCAGCCCCAGTATGTACTTTATGGGCTCGTACAGGTTGGCCGGTTCACGGTTTACGGTCTTTTTATCCAGATACCCTAGAAATTCCTGAGTATATTCCTTAATACTGTGCATCGAGCAATTTTTGGCTAAAATAGGGCTTGCAGATTAAAAACAACAGCTAACTTTTCCATTCTTAAATCATTTTTTAGAAAAATTTTAAAGTAAAAAACGGTTTCATTCGTCTTATAGAGTATGGAGCCCATAAATGCCCTGCAAATGTCCCAGGAGGAAAAAGACAACTTGATTTCACAAGCAGTAGGCAATTATGGCGATAGGCTCATGGATTTCATAAAGCCCAAGGTCAACAATGAAGAGGACGCCGAAGACATCCTGCAGGAAGTATGGTACCAGTTTAGCAACCTTACCAACATATCACAGATTGTCAACGTGGGTAGCTGGCTGTACAGGGCAACCCGCAACAAGATAACTGACAGTTACCGGAAGAAAAAAACAGCAAACCTGGAAGATTTTGTCTTTGAGGATGAAGATGATTCCTTCTCGCTCAAGGATATCCTATTGCTCGACAACGAAAAAAACCCCGAGCTGAAGTTCTTTCAAGAAGAGATATGGGATGCTTTGTTACTGGCCCTTGGGGAACTCCCTGAAAAACAACGGTATGTTTTCGTGCAAAACGAAATAGAAGACAAGACACTACAGCAAATTGCTGATGAACAAAATGAAAAACTAAAGACCATCATAAGCCGTAAGCACTATGCCGTGAAACATTTACGGGCAAAGCTGGGCCAGTTGTATGATGACCTTGAAAACTATTAAATAAAAAAATCATGAGAAATTCAATGAGGAGACGTAAAAAATTCTTCTTTCTGGTTCCCGTAGTCCTATTGTTTGTCATAAGCGGTATGGTCATGTGGTTATGGAATGCCATCTTACCCGAGGTCGTGGGGGTACAAGCAATATCTTACTGGCAGGCCATGGGCACCCTGGTGCTGAGCAAGATATTGTTTGGGGGGTTCCATGGCTGCAGACCTCGCGGCGGCGGTCGCGATTTTCAAAAAAAGCGCGAATTCTTCAGAAAGATGAAGAACATGAGCCCAGAGGAGCGTGCAAAGTTCAAGGAAATATGGAAACAGCGCTCAGCCGGAGAGCGTTTTTGCAGCAAATAACACAACTATATTACCCCTTTCCAGAGCTATTTTAATCAAATATTAAATAATTGTAAAACCTAGGAAACTTTTATTGTTTTTAAAGTTTCCGTGTTTTACATTTGCGCCCACTTATGGAAGAAAATTTATTACAAAAGGCAACCGAGATGTTCCTGCAGTATGGGTTTAAGAGCGTTACCATGGATGATATCGCCAATGAACTGGGCATGTCAAAAAAAACGGTTTACACATACTATCCCACAAAATCAATCCTTGTTGAGGCCGTGGCCACAAATGTTTTTGAAACAATAAGCAATGGTATTGACGAGATACGCTCGCGCAGGCTGAACCCCATCGAGGAAATCTATGTCATCAAGGATTTTGTAAGGCAGCTGCTCAAGGATGAAAAATCATCTCCTGAATTTCAGTTGTGCAAGTACTATCCTGAGGTGCATGAAAAAATGCATGACAAGAAACTTGAGGTAATGATGGTATGTGTTGTTGAAAACCTGGTAAGGGGGGTTGACATGGGGCTTTTCCGCCCAAGCATAAACCCACAGATAATCGCAAGGTTTTATTTTACCGGGATGGGCGGTATCAAGAACACTGATCTTTTTCCACCCAAACAATTTATCCCCACAAACATAATGGACCAATTTGTTGAATATCACCTAAGGGCAATCGTGACGCCCAAGGGCCAAGATATACTTAAAAGCTACATTGATGAAAATAATGATTAAAAACATATCCATCCTTCTTGTGCTCATGGCCAGCTCCCTTAGCTCAAGGGCTCAGGATACCATTGCACCACAAACCTACACCTTTACCCTCCAGGAGGCAATCGTGTATGGCCTGGAGAACAGCTACACGGCAAAAAATGCAAGCCGGGATGTTGCCATCTCGCTAAAGCAAAAGTGGGAGATCATCGCCCAGGGCCTGCCGCAGATAGGTGGCAAGATTGATTATCAAAACTATTTAAAGCAGCCCGTAACACTTATACCCGGCGAGATTGCCGGGGGCGCGCCAGGTACGTTTGTCCCAGTGACCTTTGGCACAAAGCAAAATGTGAATGCCACGGGCACCTGGAACCAGGTAATCTTTGACGGAAGCTACATCGTGGGCGTACAGAGTGCAAAGACCTTGCTGCAAATTTCTGAAAATGCAAAGGTAAAATCAGACCTTGAAGTAAAGCAGGCAATCGTCGATGCTTATGGCAATGTGCTCATCTCCCGCAAAAGTGTTGAAATCTTGGAGAAGAACGTTACCACTATCACAAAAACCCTCGACGACACCAATAAAATTTTTGAAAATGGCCTCGCCGAAGAAGAAGATGTGGAGCAGTTACAGATTACCCTGCTGGGACTGGAGACCAACCTCAACAATGCAAAACGTCAACAGGCCATTGCCCTTGACATGTTAAAGGTCACCCTGGGCATCCCGCTGGAAAACCAGATCATCATCACTGACAATCTCGAGGACCTCACCATGCAATATTATGACCTGGGCATCCTTCAACAGGAAATAGCAGCCGAGGAAAACATAGACTACCGCATTGCAGAAGACCAGGTAAACTCTGCCGCAACACAGGTAAAGCTCGAGAAGGCAAAGGCACTGCCATCACTCACGGCTTTTGTAAACTATGGTTTTCAGGGCAACAGTAATGAATTCTCATTTTTAGATAGTGACCAGGAGTACTTCCAGTCAAGTATTTTGGGCGTAAGCCTCAACATACCCATCTTTAGCAGCGGGATGAGGAGTGCCCGCACGGCACAAAAACAGATTGCTTATGAGCAATCGCTGGAGCAGCTGGAAGAAACGCGCAACAGGGTGAAGCTTCAGATAGCTTCCGCGAAAAACGATTACAAATTTTCACTGGACAACTATGCAAACCAGCAAAAGAACCTAGCACTGGCCGAGCGCATCGAGAACAAGAACCAGATCAAGTTTTTTGAAGGAATCGCGACCAGCTTTGAACTCAGCGAAGCACAAAGTCAACTCTACCAGGCACAGCAGGATTACCTGCAGGCCATGCTAGACGTGATTTCATATAAAGCAGCCCTTGAAAAAGTGCTGGACACCAGTAAATATCAACCAGAAGATTCTCAAAATTAAAAAACGACAGTACAGATGAAAAATATTCTATCCATTGCTATTCTTAGTGTACTATTTGTAGCCTGTGGTGGTGATCCCGCTTCAGTTGACGGCATTATCGCAGAGGGTAATGTAGATGCAATGCGTGCCATGAAAAATGAACTGACCACGCAGCAAAACACAATCAAGGAGGACATTGCCAAGCTTACCGAAGAAATCCAAAAGCATGAAAAGGGAGGGCCAGCTTCCCTGGTGACCACCAAGACCGTAAAAGACACCACCTTCAAACACTACATTGAAGTACAGGGCAACGTGGATACTGATGAGAACATCATCATCTATCCTGAATACTCTGGGGTACTGACCTCTGTATACGTAGAAGAAGGGCAACGGGTGAGCAAGGGGCAACGCCTTGCAAAAATAGACGAGGGTGGCCTGGGCAGCCAACTTGCACAGCTTGAGGCTCAAGCTGCACTGGCAAAAACAACCTATGAACGTCAAAAAAGGCTGTGGGATCAAAAGATAGGCTCTGAAATCCAGTACCTGGAGGCCAAGACAAATTATGACGCTACCCAAGCATCAGTCAACCAGATGAAGAGCCAGCTGGCAAAAACCGTGATCACAGCCCCCTTCTCTGGCGTTGTTGATGACATTATCGCTGAGCAGGGCGGGGTCGTGAACCCGGGGCAGACGCCAGTGATACGCCTTGTGAACCTCAGCGAGATGTATGTGGATGCGGCCATCCCAGAAACATATCTCAGTAAGGTAAACAAGGGTACAGATGTCATCGTGGAGCTTAGTTCGCTGGGCAAGTCCTATGAAGGGCAGATACGCCAGGTAGGCAATTTTGTGAATCCTGACAACAGGACATTTAATGTAAAGGTGGCCATCCCCAACCCAGACAATGCGGTCAAGCCCAACCTGATTGCTACCGTAAAGATCAATGATTATACCGCTGAGAATGCCATCGTGGTGCCTCAAAATGTATTGCAGCAAAACTCATCTGGTGAGAATATAGCCTACATCTATGAAAAGCAAAACGACACCACGGGTGTTGCAAAGCAGGTAAAAATAGAAACCGGTCTTACCCAGGGAGAAACCATTGAAATTAAAAGTGGTATAGAAAAAGGAGAAATATTGATTATTGACGGTGCAAGGGCACTTCGCGACGGTCAAAAAATACGTGCTAACTCCACAGATAACGACTAATCAACCATGGCAAAAAACAATTATAAAGAATTCAAGATATCCTCTTGGGCAATAGATAGCAAGATGACGGTATATGTCATCATGGCCATCATTCTCTTTGCCGGACTTGCCGCATACTACACCATGCCGCGAGAAGACTTTCCAGAGATTGTGGAAACCAAGATCTATGTAAGCTCGGTAAACCCCGGTAACGCTGCTGAGGATGTTGAAAAATTTATTACAGAACCTCTTGAAGAAGAGTTTAACGACATAGGTGGGGTCAAGGAGATTACCTCCACCACGGTACAGGATTACTCCATAGTCATTGTGGAGTTTGAAGAAAGCGTGGATGTAGATGTCGCCAAGACCAAGGTAAAGGATAAAGTAGATATTGTAAAAGCAGAAACTACCTGGCCCACCATGGATAATGGCGCTAAGGTAGAGCCCAATGTCTTTGACCTCAACTTCTCTGAAGAGATGCCCATTCTCAATATCAACTTGACGGGAGACTTTACCGTACAACAGCTCAAGGATTATGCAGAGCATCTACAGGACAAGGTAGAACTGCTGCCGCAAATCAAGGAAGCAACCGTGCGGGGAGCTGAGGAAATGGAAGTTGAGATTGCGGTTGACATTTACAAGATGAGCGCATCAAAGGTAAGCTTTGACAACATCATCAATGCCATACGCTCAGAGAACACCACCATTTCTGGTGGTAACGTGCTTACTAATGGCTTGCGCAAGAACATACGCGTACTGGGTGAAATAGATGACCCTCAAGAGCTACAGAATGTAGTGGTAAAAAGAGACGGCGGCAATATTTTCCTGCGGGACATTGCCGAGATAAAATTTAGGGAAAAGGACCGCACCACATTTGCCCGAGAATACGGCAAACCCGTAGTCATGCTCGATGTCAAGAAACGCGCCGGTAAAAACATGATTGAGGCGGTTGAATCCATCAAGCAGATTGTACAGGAAGAAGAGGCTAATTACTATCCTGAATCCCTGCACATCTCATTGACAAACGATCAATCAATCAAGACCGAGAACCAGGTCAACGACCTTGTCAACAACATCATTTTTGGGGTCATACTCGTGGTGCTTGTATTGATGTTCTTCCTGGGCTTCCGCAACGCACTGTTTGTAGGGTTTGCCATACCACTCTCCATGTTCATGTCACTGGCAATCGTTTCGTTTTTTGGGCTTACCCTGAACACCATGGTGCTTTTTGGCCTCGTCATGGGTCTGGGCATGCTGGTGGATAACGGTATCGTGGTGGTGGAAAACGTCTACAGCCTCATGGCGCAGGGCATGCCCAGGCTCAAGGCTGCAAAACAGGGTATGGGGGAGATTGCATGGCCCATTATCGCCTCTACGGCAACAACGCTTGCCGCTTTTTTCCCGCTGGGACTATGGCCCGGTACCATAGGCAAGTTCATGATATTTTTCCCCATAACGCTATCCATAGTATTGTTTTCATCGCTGTTTGTGGCATTGATCATCAACTCCATGTTGACCTCCAGGTTCATGGAGACTGAAGAGGAGCCGCTTTCGCGAAAGCGCCTCATACGCACCAGCGCCATCATGGCCGGGGTGGGGGCCATATTGCTTATTGCCGGTTTTGCCGTGGACAGTGGCGGCTTTAGGGGCATGGGCAACCTGCTCATCTTTTTTGCCATCATGCTATGGGTGTACAAATATGCACTTGCAGGAGCGGTGGATTACTTTCAATATACATCGCTCAAGAAACTCGAGAACTTCTATGAACGTTTCTTAAAGTTCGCTTTGCGCGGAAGAAAAGCTTATGTGTTCCTTTTTGGGACCCTGGGACTATTGATATTCTCATTCATGCTCGTGGGGATTGCACAGCCCAACGTGCTGTTCTTTCCAGAGAATGAACCCAGCCAGATCATAACCTACATAGAATATCCTGAAGGTACAGATATTGAAAAGACCAATAAACTTACCAAGGATATCGAGCAGCGTGTCTTTGAGGTCATCAAGAAATATGAAGACAAGGATGGCTATAACTATATGGTAGAAAGTGCCATCTCCCAGGTGGGGCAAGGGGCAGGAAACCCTCAAACTGATGGTGGGCAGAGCAACGAGATGCCACATAAGGGGAAGATCACACTTTCCATGCGTGATTATAAACTGCGCCGCGGGGTGAAGAGCAGTGATGTGCTCAGCGAGGTGCGCGATGCCGTTAAGGGCTTCCCGGGTGCATCGGTCATTGTTGAGAAAGATGCTGCGGGACCTCCCGTGGGCTACCCCGTCAACATCGAGATAAGCGGTGAGGATTATGACCTCATGCTCGCCGAAGCTGAAAACATGCGCTCCTATATTGAAAGCCAGGGTATAGGCGGTATTGAAGAGCTCAAACTTGACATCAACCGTTCAAAAACCGAACTCAGTGTCTATGTAGATAGGCAAAAGGCGGGGCAATTTGGCGTAAGCACAGGTCAAATAGGGCAAACTCTGAGACGCTCTGTCTATGGGGAAGAGGTGGACACCTATAAGGAGGGTGACGATGATTATGAGATAAACATCCGTTTTAATGATGATTATCGTTATGACGAGAACGTGCTGTTCAACCAGCCCATCACCTTCAGGAACAACTCTGGACAGTTGATACAAGTGCCTATTTCTGCTCTTACGACCAAAAAGACACAATCAACATTTAGTGCCATAAAAAGAAAAGACCTAAAAAGGGTGATTACCTTATATAGCAACGTGCTTAATGCCTATAACCCCAACCAGGTGGTAGAAAACGTCAAGCAGGCACTTTCAGGCTATGAAATGCCTGAGGGAATTTCATACAGCTTTACCGGGGAACAAGAGGAACAAGCCGAGAACATGAGCTTCTTGCTTCTTGCCCTGGGTATTGCCGTAGGTGGTATCCTCTTGATTCTTGTGGCACAGTTCAACTCCATCTCAAAACCATTCATCATACTCTCTGCGGTGGTGTTGAGCCTTGCCGGGGTATTCCTGGGGCTGGTCATCTTCCAGATGGACTTTGTGATTATCATGACCATGATGGGTATTATCTCGCTTGCGGGTATCGTGGTAAACAATGCCATCGTATTGATTGACTATACCCAGATATTGATAGACCGCAAGAAGGAAGAACTTGAAATGGATGAAGAAGCCCATTTAACCAAAAAACAGTACTTTGATGTTATTGTTGCGGGTGGTAAATCCCGTTTACGTCCCGTGTTGCTTACGGCAATCACAACAGTGCTGGGATTGATACCACTGGCGGTAGGTCTCAACATAGATTTCTTTGGGCTGTTTACTGACTATGACCCGGGTGTATATATAGGTGGTGACAACGTGATTTTCTGGGGGCCACTGGCATGGACGGTGATTTTTGGCCTCGTGTTTGCAACCTTCTTGACCTTGGTCATCGTTCCCGTGATGTTCTATATGATAAACCGCATCAAGATCAAGATAAGAAACAGGAAATTGCGCAAGCAAGATGAAAAGAACCAACGCAAACTTGCTAGGGAAAACCCCATTGAACAATAGCTATTGATCACACTTTTATCAATGGAGTAGAAAAACGCCTGGATAATCCAGGCGTTTTTTGTTTCTTATTTTGAATCATTTTAAATTAGATGTTTCTACAAAAATAATTGCTAAAACGATTTATTAAAACCCTTAACATATTCTAAAAATATTTAACTTGACCGTCTAAAATCGTCCTATATTTAAATTTTTATAAAAATTAGGACAAATAATCCATGGTTAAATGCAAATAATTGAAGAAGGTACGGTCTATGATGCCATAGTCGTGGGCTCTGGTGCCGGTGGCGGTATGGCCACAAAAGTTTTGGCGGAAGCCGGTCTAAAGGTTGCAGTGGTCGAAGCAGGACCATTTTTTGATCCTGCAGATCCCGAACAGAGAACACAGTTACGCTGGCCCTATGAATCTTCGCGCCGAGGTGCGGGAACAGTGAGGCCTTTTGGCGATTTTGATGCTGCCTATGGCGGTTGGGAAATAGATGGAGAGCCATACACCCATAAAGAAGGCACCAAGTTTGACTGGTTTAGGTCTCACATGCTGGGTGGGCGTACCAATCACTGGGGGAGGATCTCCTTAAGGTTTGGGCCCAAAGATTTTAAGCATAAGGATGTGGATGGTCATGGTGACAACTGGCCCATTAGTTATGATGATGTAAAGCCTTATTATGACAAGGTTGATAAAATGATAGGTGTTTTTGGCACAAATGAAGGCCTGCCCAACGACCCAGATGGATTCTTCCTGCCCCCTCCTAAACCCAGGTTGCATGAATTGTTCTACATAAAAGGTGCCCGAAAGTCAAATGTACCGGTATACCCTTCAAGGTTATCCATGTTGACCAAAAAAATCAACAATGACCGTGGGGTGTGTTTTTATTGTGGGCAGTGTAACCGTGCCTGTATGGCATATGCTGATTTCTCAGCAGGAACTTGCTTGGTATTTCCCGCACAAAAAAGCCGTGGACAAGTGGACCTTTTTGTGAACTGCGTGGTGAGAACAGTTACCACAAATGATGAAGGAAAGGCAACCGGGGTCTCCTACATCAACAAAGAAGACAGAAAAGAATATAAACTCAAGGGCAAGGTGGTGATCCTGGGTGCTTCAGCATGTAGCTCTGCAAGAATACTGCTCAACTCTAAGAGCAAGCAACACCCCAATGGACTTGGAAACAGCAGCAACATGGTTGGTAAGTACCTCCATGATTCTACTGGTGGCGACAGGATGGGCTTTGTGCCTGACCTTATGAACCGCAAGGTCTCCTATAATGAAGATGGTGTGGGTGGTATGCACGTCTACTCGCCCTGGTGGGGAGACAACTCTAAACTAGATTTTCCTCGCGGATACCACATTGAAGTATGGGGAGGAATGGGCATGCCTAGTTACGGTTTTGGGTTCAACGTAAATGATTTCAATAAATTCTTTGGTACAAATGCTGGGGGTTATGGAGATATCCTGCGCAGTGATGCCAAGAAATATTATGGCGCCGTCGTGGGGATGAGCGGCCGTGGCGAATCTATCGCCAGGGAAGATAACTATTGTGAGATAGACCCCAATACGGTTGACCAGTTTGGTATTCCCGTGCTACGTTTTCGTTACAAATGGTCAGATTTTGAGAGAAACCAGGCCAAGCACATGCAGGATACCTTTGAGGAAATCCTGGAGAATATGGGCGGCATCCCGCTGGGGGAAAAACCCGGTAAAGAATCTGATTATGGGCTGCACACCCCGGGTAGGATCATCCACGAGGTGGGGACCACGAGAATGGGTGATGACCCCAAGAAATCTGTGACCAACAAATTTCAGCAACTACATGACGCAGACAATGTGTATGTTGTAGATGCAGGACCCTTTGTATCACAAGCTGACAAGAACTGTACCTGGACCATCCTGGCCTTGTCATGGAGGGCTTCAGACCATATTGTAGAGCAATTAAAACAACAAAACATATAGTACCATGGATAGAAGAGAGAGTATAAGGTCAATGGTATTGGCCTCTTTTGCCGGAAGCCTTGCACTATACGGCTGCAAGCCAGATGGCACTCCACTGGAAGCCGAAGAAGTTGCAGCTGCTGGCGATATGCCCAAGTGGCGCACGCCTGATGAAAATGCGGCCATTGCCGAAATGAATGATGAGCAGTTCTTTAATGAGCACGAGACATCGACCCTCACCGTACTTTGTGACCTCATCCTGCCCGCCAGTGGTGATTATAAAAGCGCATCAGATGCTGAGGTGGTACCGTTCATCGAGTTCATGTCCAAGGATATCCCAGAAATGCAGGGCCCACTACGTGGCGGCCTCATGTGGATTGACCATGCATCAAATGAGAAGTTCAACAAAGAATTCAAGAACGCCAGCGAAGAACAGCAAAAGGAAATCCTGGACGAGATTGCCTATTATGACCCTAACACACCACAAAATGAGCGGGCATTTGAGGTTAACTGGTTCTCACTGGTAAGAAACCTCACCATGACCGGTTTTTACACCTCAAAAATAGGAATCGAGGAAATAGGCTATAAAGGTAACCAGCCCAATACCTGGGACGGGGTACCTCAAGATGTTCTTGACCAGCATGGGGTAGCCTATGATGAAGAATGGATCGCAAAATGTGTTAATCACAGTACCGCGGGCATCCAGGCCGAGTGGGATGATGATGGCAACTTGATCACATAACCATAGTACACGGTTTTATTTCGCTTAAAGCGAAAAGAAAACACCCAGCACCCCTGGGTGTTTTTTTATGTATCAAATCCTGTTAAAATGCAATACCGCGGTGCCCGTGATGTGCACCTCTATGCCATCGATGACCTCTACCCAATCTATGGCAACCTCCAAAAAGAGGTTTTCATCATCATGAGAAACCACCTGCGCGCCCACCGTTTCTTCTCCCACGCTGAGGTAGATGACACCGCCCTCAAGCAGGTAGCCACCACTGGAGAGAAAATCCTCAGCAGATACCGGGATTTGCCCATCATAATCCTGCCCCAAGAAAGAAGATTGAATATTCAGTGTAAAATCACCGGAAGATGTAAAGCCCCCGTATTCATCAAAGGTCAACAGGTATGAAAGGTCACTACCATGCCCGGTCACGGGAGAAGAAATGGGTTGGCCGACAAAAGTAGCCGCAACAGTTGCATCCCGTAAATCAAGTCCTGCAAGACTCCACACGTTGACAAGCCAGCTGGCATCCTCAACTTCATCATCGGGCAAATCATCATCAGTACCTATGTCAATGGGGGCATCAATACCCGATGACCCACCCAGCTCATAGGGTTCATCATCACATGAATAATTGAAAAGAAGCATAAGGTATAATGGCAATATTCTTAAAATTCCCTTCATGGCTGATTTTTAAAGTCTTGAGTAGACATTTACAGTAAATTTAAAGAATTACCCTCCCGTGACAAATTATTTAACGGTGTGGGTAATTAAGCCCATCTAACTTCTTAAATTTGCACCTCTTATTGACAAGCAATGTATAGAACGCACAACAATGGCGGCCTGAGGGCAGCAAATATTGGTGAAACGGTTACCCTATCAGGATGGGTCCAGAAATCAAGGGACAAGGGTTTCATGATATGGGTGGACCTACGTGACCGCTACGGCATCACGCAGCTCATCTTTGATGAAGAGCGCACCCCTAAGGATGTTATGGAAAGTGCCCGTGACCTGGGGCGTGAATTTGTCGTCCAAGTAACAGGTGAGGTGATTGAAAGAGAATCAAAAAACCCCAAGATGCCTACTGGGGATATTGAGATCCTGGTAAAGGAGCTCAAGGTGCTCAACAGCTCTAGAACGCCTCCATTTACCATAGAGACGGAAACTGATGGCGGAGAAGATCTAAGGATGAAATACCGTTATCTTGACATCCGCCGAAATCCAGTAAAGGAGAAATTGATCTTTCGACACAAGGTGACCATTGCCGTGCGCAATTACCTCTCTGAGCAAGGGTTTATCGAGGTTGAAACCCCATATCTTATCAAGTCAACCCCAGAAGGCGCCCGCGATTTTGTCGTGCCCAGCCGTATGAACGAAGGCCAATTCTATGCCTTGCCCCAATCGCCACAGACCTTTAAGCAATTGCTCATGGTGGGCGGCATGGACAAGTATTTTCAAATCGTAAAATGCTTTAGGGATGAAGACCTCAGGGCAGACCGTCAGCCAGAGTTTACACAGATAGACTGTGAGATGGCCTTTGTGGAGCAGGAAGATATACTCAATGTATTTGAAGGATTGACCAAGTTTTTACTAAAGGAAATAAACGGTGTGGAAATCAACAAATTTCCACGGATGACCTATGACGAGGCCATGGCCAGGTATGGCAATGACAAGCCAGACATCCGTTTTGGGATGGAGTTTGGTGAACTTAACGAGGTTGCCCAGCATAAGGGTTTTAATGTTTTCAACAATGCTGACCTTGTCGTGGGCATCGCCATACCTGGTGGCGCTCAATATACCCGTAAGGAAATCGACAAGCTCATCGACTGGGTAAAGCGCCCACAAGTGGGTGCACTGGGCATGGTCTATGTAAAATGCAACGAGGATGGCACTTATAAATCATCTGTAGATAAGTTTTATGATGATCAGGACCTTGCAAAATGGGCCGAAAAAACCGGTGCCAAACCAGGTGACCTGATCTGTGTCCTTTCCGGCGAAAGCCAAAAAACCAGAGCACAGCTAAGCGCTTTACGTATGGAAATGGCAGAACGTCTTGGCTTAAGGAAAGCTGATGAATTTGCACCGCTATGGGTGGTGGATTTCCCACTCCTTGAATGGGATGAGGAAACCGAAAGGTACCATGCGATGCACCATCCCTTCACCTCGCCAAAACCTGGCCAACTGGAAATGTTGGACTCTGACCCCGGGGCCGTCAAGGCCAATGCGTATGACCTTGTGCTCAATGGCAACGAGATAGGTGGTGGGTCCATCAGGATCTTTGACAGCGAGACACAGTCAACGATGTTTGACCACCTGGGCTTTACAAAAGAAGAGGCGCAGGCGCAGTTTGGCTTCTTGATGGAGGCGTTTAAATATGGTGCGCCACCACACGGGGGCATTGCTTTTGGCCTGGATAGACTCGTGGCCATCCTGGGCGGGCAGGAAACCATACGTGATTTTATCGCGTTCCCAAAAAACAATGCGGGACGTGATGTGATGATTGATGCACCAGCAACGATTGATGATGCACAATTAAAAGAGCTTAACCTTAAGGTTACCCTTTAGTAAACACATTAATCTATAAAATAAAACCCGGGCATTTGCCTGGGTATTTTTTTTGGCTTAAAGCCAAAAAAAACTCCCGTCCTCAAGTGAACGGGAGTCTTTAATGTATGGCTAACTATTGAAATGTCAAATTATCTTGTCCAGCCAGCACCCCAAGTTGCGTAAGCTGAAGTGCCATTGTAAGAACCTTCTGATTTGATGAAATCACCTTCGGCAAAAGTCACACCTGTATCGTTCTTATATTTTGTGTTTATGTTCACAAAGTTAACTTCGGTAACGTTAAGGTCTCCATCCACAACACCTTGTCCTGTAGGGTTGTCACCGCTATCACCATCAAGGTCAAAGCCTTCATAGAAGTCCTGGATGTAGATGTTTGTAAAGATTCCACGAGTACCAGCACGTAGGCGCACAGCTTCGCTGTCAGTATCAGTAGCATCAAAGCCTATGATGGTTACGTTAGAAATTTCGGGCATTGAGAAGTAAACCGGGTTAGAGTTATTACCTATATCCGTGTTAAATCCATCAGCTTCGATACCTTTATCGTGTTCTGCAAGGTGCTCAACATAGGCATAGTTTACACTTCCGCTCCACCCTTCAGTCCAGTCGATCGAGTCATCTTGTGCACCTATTACTGATAGATAAGAAACATTAACTGTTCCACCGAAGAACTCAACACCATCATCAGCGCCTATGTAGGTCTGAATGTGGTTTACTGTTGTGCCACTTCCTACACCGTAAAAAGAGAATCCATTATTTTCTGACTGACCATCAGCAGCACCTCCTCCATATTCAACACGTACATAAGTTACAATACCTGAGAAATCAGCATCGTCGTTTCCGCCGTAAGGCAAACCACCTATCTCAGAAGTTGAAGTTGCACCACCAGCGGTTGAGTTAATAGGAGCACGACCTAAAAGGATAAGACCCCCCCAGTCTCCAGCGGCAGGGCTAGATGCAGAAGATGTCATAACAATAGGAGCACTAGAAGTGCCTTGAGCATCAATTGTAGCATCTTGAGAGATAGCTATGTAAACTGAGGCACCACTTGCATCAGCATTGATTTTTGTTCCTGCAGGAATAGTAAGCTTTGTTCCTGGAGCCATTATCATCGCACCGGTAAGCATATTGTTATCCTGAGGTCTTAGTATTACATCACTGGTATAATTTCCTTCAAGAACCACATCTTGACCTTCTTCACTTCCTTCATTGCCCCCATTGGGATTATTATTAGTAACGCTGTTGTCAACACTGTTATCTGTATTGTTTATCACAATCTCAGCAGTGTCATCAGCTTCACAAGAGGCAAACAACATTGCCACAATTGCCAAGCTTAAGAATAGATAATTAGTCTTCATCGTGTTTTAAGTATTAAATTAATTTTTGTTCAACATTTATTATTAGAATTTGTATTTCACTGCTAGACCTAAGTCAATACCTCTTTGATATTTTGATATGGCAATGTCACCCTCAGAAGTACCTTCTCGTATATATTCTATGGAGGGGTCAAGTAAGTTTTTTGCACTAAAATTGAGTTCCCATGCAGTTCCCAGTTCATTTCTCCAGATGAAGTCTAGAGTACTAACACTTCTCTCTACAATGTTACCTAGCTGGCCAGAACCCAAAGCATCTATTCGATCAGCGAAATAAGAAAACACTAGACTGGCATTAGGAGTCCAGTTTTCATATTTAGTTGGGCTCCAGTTAAGGTCTGCATTAATAAGGAATGGAGATGCACCCTGTAGTTCATCTTCTCCACTTAGTGTTGAAGAAAATAGACCATTTGAACTCTTAAGGTCTTGCTTAGTATACATATAAGTTGCGTTAACTCCTGCGGATAGTTCTGAATTCTCATCCTCATCGAGGACTAGATTTTTTCTAACCTCCAGCTCAACACCATAAACATTTGCTTTGTCACCTGTCCTAAAATAACGTTGAGTACCAGTTGCGTCATTAGCAATTACCTTATTGATAGGGTCATTTATTTGTTTAGCAAAACCTGCAAGGGAAAGTAGCTCCCCTTTTTTCATGAACCATTCCCATTTAAGGTCAAAATTGTAGATATTTGAGACTGCAGGATCTTCAAGAAGGTCGGAGTTACCCCCTACCCTTGTGGTCACATCTTCATAAACAAATGGTGCCACCTCTTTAAATTCTGGAAAAGAAACTGTTTTTGATGCCGAGAACCTTAAGTTCATATCATCATTAACAGCATACTTTATGTTAAGGCTGGGCAGATAGAAATTTTCATAAGATGAAGCATACCCGTCATCATTTACCAGGTTGATTACATCATACGATATGGATTGATCATATGACTCCATCCTAAAACCAGGAACAAACAACCATTTACCAGCTGTAATTTCCGCATTGATGTACCCTGCATGTATTCTTAAATTACCTGTGTATTTATTTTCAAACATTCCAGGAACATTGCGCTGCCCTATGCCTGCATCTGGTATTGCATTAAAAACGAAGGTATCATAAACAACACCTAGGTTATCTACATTAAAGATGCTATTCAGGTTATTGATATCTGGCGCTTCTGTATTAGGTTCAAGCAAATCATAACCATATCTTGTATTTTCAAAATAGCGTTCCTTGTAACGCCCATTGTAACCAAAGTTGAACTTGAAGTTTTCTGATGCTTTATACTGGGCATTTACCCTACTGTTAAGCTCTTCATCTTCGATATCCTGAAAATATCTCTGGTTGTCAAAGTTTGTGTTATTGTAAAAAGTAGGATTTGTAGCTGGGTCATTATCCAGGGCAAGATCATAGCGTTCAAGAGTAAAACGCTTTCTATCTGGTTGATGCGAAAAAACTTTATTATATCCCACACCCCAGTCAATTGTCCAGCCATCTTCAAACTGATGGTATCCCGAAAGCTGATTGACAAAAATCAAATCTTCTTCAAACACTGTGTTTCTAACAAAGAATCCCTTATCTGTATCACGGATTGCATCTCTGTTTTGACCCATACCGTCAATACCATAATCGCCAACCTCATCATTTGAACTATTGATGAACAAACTGGTAAAATTCAATCTATGATTTCCATTTCTATAGATAAAGTTTGTCATGGCCGTTGTGGTCGTTGCATACTCAAATTCTTCAACATCATCAAAGCGCTGCTTCACCGTAGTGGTATAATCTACTGCCGAACCCCTTCTATATTCAAAACCATTCGTAAATGATGCTGTGGCAAATAGGCTCAAACGGCTATCATCTTTAAAGTCAAATGACTTTCCGCCAGATATTGTTCCATTTACATTAATGGGGGTTCCTCCATCCACAGGGTCGACTGGATGAGACAGCACGATGGCAAAAGGATGGTGCGCAAACCTATTGTAGAAACCAAAGTACCCCGTACCTTCACTACGCATAAAGTTTTGTCCCGCAGCACGTGTATTTACACCTCCGCCCAGTTCAGCTTCAAGGTAACCACGCCCTTTGTAATCCTTAGGGGTTACATCAATGTTACTTGCTGCAAAATCCCCATAGAACTTTGAGCTATATGCCTTGCTTACAGATACATTTTGAATAACGTCAGAAGGAAAAAGGTCAAGGTCAATGTTCTTCTTTTCAATATCGTTAGAAGGTAGGGTAAGTCCATTAAGCGTTGTATTCAAGTAACGGTCTCCCAGTCCACGTACATATACGTTGCCTGACCCACTATTTTGTTTAGAAACACCACTAATCTTTGCAATCGCCGCGGCGGCGTTGCTTACACCCTTCCGCGAAAGCTCTTCAGCACCTATGGCTTCTTGTATGGATGTTGCATTCTTTTGCTCAAGCAAAAGCGCAACCTCAGATTCTCTCGAGGTTGTCGTGGTAATGACCACCTCGTCAAGTGCCGCTGCCGTTGCACTAAGGCCTGTGTTTACCTCTGTCACTTTCCCGGCCTCAACGGTCACATCAGGAACCTCGAGGGTTTCATACCCCACGAAGCTAAAAACCACTGTATATGTACCGGGATCTATATTGTCAATTGAGTAAAGACCGTCAAAGTCTGTTGTTGCACCCTTAGAAGTCCCTTTAAGTTGCACGGTTGCAAAAGGTAGGGGCTCATTATTCACTTCGTTGTCACTTAGAACACCTACTATTTTTCCCTTATCTTGAGCAAAGCCGGCAAAAACTGATGTAAGCAACAAAAGTGATAATAGATAAATTTTCCTCATTACTAGTCTTAATTAGTCGAGGCAAAATAAATGCTCACCTGTAAAGGCAGTGTTACCTCAGGATTAAACAAGGTTTACGATTGTGTTAGGTTAATGTTAACTGGCTTCAGGGCCAAAATATCCCGGACTGCAACACAGCGACATAACAAAAAATGTATCTTGCCGCAAGAAAAAACAGAACACCATGATGCACTGGGAGCAATTGCTTTCACTCAAGAAGTTTGGAGATGAGACTAAACGCCTTAGAAATGAACAGGACGAAACCCGCCTGGGCTTTGAGGTAGATTATGACCGGGTCATATTTTCCTCGGCCTTCAGGAGCCTGCAAGATAAGACACAGGTAATACCGCTCTCAAAAACCGACTTTGTACACACCCGCTTGACCCACAGCCTAGAGGTCTCGGTCGTGGGAAGGTCACTGGGGAGGCTCGCGGGGACACAGATCTTAAAGAAATACCCCTATCTCAAGGAGGTTCACGGCCACCAGGTCAATGATTTTGGTGCAATCGTTGCGGCAGCGGCACTTGCACATGATATAGGCAACCCCCCCTTTGGCCACAGTGGTGAAAAGGCCATAGGAGAATTTTTTAGGAGCGGCGCGGGAAAACGTTTTAAAGATAGGCTTACGCCAAAACAATATCAGGACCTCATCAAATTTGAGGGAAACGCAAACGGCTTTAGGATTGTATCAAAAAGCAGGCCCGGGGCACAGGGAGGCTTGCGCTTGTCCTACGCCACACTGGGCGCATTCACTAAATACCCTAAAGAATCCCTGCCCCACAGGCCCACCAGCCACATTGCAGACAAAAAATATGGTTTCTTTCAAAGCGAGAAGGATTTCTTCAAAGAAGTAGCCCAAGAACTGGGGCTGCTGCCCCGCACCTTGGGCGAAGACCTCTCTTACAGCAGGCACCCTTTGACCTTTCTTGTAGAAGCCGCAGATGACATCTGTTATACCATCATCGATTTTGAAGATGGTATAAACCTAGGGTTGATTGAAGAAGAATTTGCCCTTGAATATCTCGTAAAACTCGTGGGCAACACCATAGACAAGTCTAAATATGCCACACTTGAAACCACACCGGAGCGCGTGGGCTACCTCAGGGCCCTGGCCATTAATACCTTGATTGTCGAAGCTGTTGAAATATTTATGCGCCATGAAGATGAAATCCTTAAAGGTGAGTTCTCCACCTCGTTGCTGGATAAAAGCCAGTACACCGCTCAAATCGACGATATTATTAAACTGAGCATTGAACGCATCTATGAAAGCCACGAGGTCATCGAGAAGGAAATTGCCGGTTACGAGATCATGGCAACATTATTGAGTGCTAAATGTTCCATACTTGATGATGATGGTCATTACAGTAGCTTATTGAGTAAACTTTTTGGCTTTAAGCCAAATGATGAAAACCATCTCTACGATAACCTCGTAGAAATATGTACCGAAGTTGCCCTGATGACAGATGGGCAAGCGTTGCGCCTTTTTAGAAAAATAAAGGGCATGAACCTAAATTAACCGCACATTTAAACTAAAAATAAAACCATTAGACCGCGTCAGCAACCCCATTGTTTTGCATTTTATCATTTTATGAATGCATACTGGGGTAAAATAATCCCTAGACCCTAAAATTCCATCTATGAAAAATTGCTACCTATTTACTTTACTCTTTGCCATTTTTATAGTGGCTCCATCAAACGCACAGGACTACAAGGGGGCCATAGAAGCATACATAAGCGCAAATCAAAAGAAACTTACTGGGGGCACATCACCAGAATATACCATTTCAACCTTTAAATCGAAGCAGCAGGATTTTATAATGGCCTATGCTAAACAAACTGTCAATGGAATAGAGGTTTACAATGCAATAAGCAGCTTTGCCATCAAGGACGGTAAAGTCGCCTATGCCAGCAATAGGTTTGTTGCTCCTACCGCAAATAGGGCAACTGTTCAACCTTCAATAACCCCTCAAACCGCAGTGAGCAAAGTAGCCCAACGATTTGATC
The DNA here is from genome assembly GCA_002710685.1 of Cytophagaceae bacterium. Taxonomy (GTDB): domain Bacteria; phylum Bacteroidota; class Bacteroidia; order Flavobacteriales; family Flavobacteriaceae; genus Leeuwenhoekiella. Next base: position 124,376 of record PALD01000027.1, read on the forward strand.
TGGGTTCAACCGGCACGGTAAATATCATTTCAGGAAATGATAAGGACTACTTACTATCTAAGGGAAACATCTCGACCAAGGATATTCCCGCAAGGTTGATGTATGTAGAAAAAGAAGGAGGCCTTAAACTGGCATGGCATGTCACCATCTATGAAAAAGGAGATGCGCACTGGTGGAGTGTAAATGTAGATGCCACTACCGGAGATATCCTTACCATCAATGACCTTGTACTCACGTGCAACTTTGATGAGAATCCATTTACAAGGGCAACGATACCAACAAAAAAAGAAAAAGCGATAACCCTATCAAGGCCTAACGTTGCGGCAAATATGCTTTTTGCTGGCGAACAGTACCGGGTTTTTGCACTTCCCATTGAAAGTCCCAATCATGGTAATCGCACACTAGAAGTAGAACCTCAAGATGCTCTTGCCTCTCCTTATGGGTGGCATGATGTAGATGGACAAGAAGGTGCAGAGTGGACAGATACCAGCGGTAACAATGTGTATGCATTCTTATATAATTCAGAAACCGAAGAAACATATTATACAGAGGGCGGCACATCCTTAAATTTTGATTTTGAACTCAATTTAAATTCTCAACCCAGACAATACCTAGATGTTTCACTAACCAATCTTTTTTATATGAACAATATGGTTCATGACATCCTATATCATTATGGGTTTGATGAACAAAGTGGGAACTTCCAGACTAACAATTATGGTAGGGGCCGCGTGGATGATGACGGCAACCCCATAGGCGAGGAAGATTTTGTATTTGCCCTGGGGCAGGATGATAGCGGTATCAATAATGCCACCTTTGCCACGGAGATTGATGGTGTCAATGGTATCATGCGTATGTTTTTATGGTATGCTACTGGCCCTTTGGGCAGTCCTTTGACAATAAATAGTCCTACTGCCCTTGCTGGTGACTACCAGGCAACCGAAGCAAACTTTGGTCCAGGATTGTCTGATGAACCCTTGACCGCAGACCTTGTCCTTATGGAGGATAATAATTCAGGAGATTCAACAGACCCATATGATGGTTGTGATATAATTACAAATAGCTCTCAGATAGATGGAAAAATCGCTGTTTTGAGAAGAGGTACTTGCGATTTTACAAAAAAAGTATTCAATGCTCAATTATTTGGTGCAATCGCAGTGATTGTAATAAATAACGTGCCGGGCGAACCCATCCCCATGGGAGGCACCAATGATAATATTGACATACCCTCAATAATGGTTTCCTTAGCCGATGGCAATCCCATTATCAACTCGCTCTTAGCTGGAAACACCATAAATGCAACTTTAGTATCCGCTGGTCCATATCAAAAAGATGGCTCACTTGACAACGGCATTGTAGCACATGAATATGGCCATGGGGTGTCCAATAGGCTTACCGGAGGCCCAGATGAAGCAGATTGTCTTATTGCATGTACAAAACGCTATACTTCAGGAGAGCAAAAAGACCAGTGCATACCAGGAACTTATACAGAACAGATGGGTGAAGGCTGGTCAGATTTTATAGGCCTCATCCTTACCATGAGGCCAAGTGATACTGCTGAGATGGCCCGTGGCTTTGGAACATATGTGATAGGAGAAGAAACTGATGGTAATGGTATAAGACCAGCACCTTACAGTACAAATACGTCCGTTAATGGATTAACTTATGCCGACACCAATAACGAAGCTTCAATTTCTGCGCCACATGGTGTAGGTTCCATCTGGGCTCAAATGCTCTGGGAGATGACCTGGTCACTCATAGACCACTATGGTTTTGATTCAGATATCTATGAAGGTACCGGGGGCAACAACATGGCTCTTAATCTGGTTATGACGGGTATGAAACTGCAACCTTGCCAGCCCGGTTTTATTGATGGTCGTGATGCAATTCTCGCGGCAGATGACCTTCTATATAACGGGAAGAATAAATGTCTGATTTGGCAGGCTTTCGCCAAAAGAGGCCTGGGCATGAGCGCTGACCAAGGCGATGTACTTAGCAGGACAGATCAAACCGAGGCTTTTGACGTACCTGAAGAATTTGAAGGAGAGTGCGTTCTAGGATTTAAAGATGTCAAGACGACCAATGCCTTCCATGTATATCCCAACCCCACTACCGGAGTGTTCAGGATTGCTTTAAAACAAGGTTTTGGCGATGGTAATGTCACTCTATATGACCTTAATGGCAGGAAAGTGTACAGCAAGAAACAAGCTCTTGAAGGAAACATTGAGGTTGATGTAAATAATCTTTCAACAGGAGTTTACATCTTGGAAGTAAAAAATGACCGCGTTTCTCAAACTGAAAAACTAATAATTCAGTAAAACAAGAATCTATATACAATTAAAGGAGGCTCTTGAAGCCTCCTTTTTATTTCAGTATTATTTCAAGATTTCCTGTAGGCGAGTATGTATTGAGTTTTCATCCAGCCTTACGATTTGCAATAATTCTTCTACGTTGCCATGTTCAACAAACTGGTCTGGGACACCCATAATCTCAATGGTTCCCGTGTAATTTTCTTTCGCCGCAAGGCAAGTTATAGCACTACCAAAACCGCCATGCTCAACACCCTCTTCTACCGTAATAATGTGCTCATATTTTGCAAAAATTTCGAGCAGCATTTGAACATCTAAGGGTTTTACAAACCCAAAGTAATAAACACCTACTGCCTCATACGCTTTTGCTGTAGCCAGCGCTGTATGCAATAAGGTTCCCGTTACCAAGACGGCCACTTGAGAACCTTTCTTAAATTGCTGTGCCTTGCCTATTTCAATGTTTTGAAAGGGTTGCTCCCAGTCTATATTCATCCCCCTACCTCGTGGATATCTTATGGCAAGCGGGTGGTCCAGACCTTCTTGAGCCGTATACATAATATTGCGCAAGCTCACCTCATCATGCGGGGCATAAATCATCATATTAGGGATGCAATTGAGGTAAGCCAAGTCATAAACCCCATGATGTGTGGCACCATCTTGACCCACAAGCCCAGCCCTATCGAGACAAAAAATAACAGGGAGATTCTGCAATGCTACGTCGTGGATCACCTGGTCATAAGCCCGCTGTAAAAAAGTGGAGTAAATATTACAAAACACGATAAATCCCTCTGTCGCCATACCAGCGGCCAGGGTCACTGCGTGCTGCTCTGCAATACCCACATCAAAGGCGCGTTCTGGAAATTTATCCATCATGAATTTTAAGGAACTTCCTGTGGGCATAGCTGGCGTTATGCCTATTATTTTCTTGTTTTGAGATGCCAATTCAACGATGGTTTTACCAAAAACATCCTGAAATTTAGGGGGTTGTATTTCACTTGATTTTGGCAAGGTCTCACCGGTAACAGCATCAAATTTTCCCGGGGCGTGATACTTTACTTGGTCCTTTTCGGCCTGTTTCAATCCCTTCCCCTTTGTGGTGATTACATGAAGAAATTTGGGTCCCTTGATTTTCTTCATGGTCTGCAAAACCTCGATAAGCTTCTCGATATCATGACCATCAACGGGTCCAAAATATTTAAAATTCAGGGCTTCAAATAAGTTTTCCTCACGCTGCGACCCCGTTTTCACATTTGTCAAATATCGCTTGAGCGCACCTACACTGGGGTCAATACCTATGGCATTGTCATTGAGCACAACCAGTAGATTGGCATCAGTAACGCCAGCATGATTGAGCCCCTCAAAGGCCATCCCGCTGGCAATAGAGGCGTCTCCTATAACGGCGATATGATTTCGCTGGCTTTCGCCCAAAATGCCCGCAGCTATAGCCATGCCCAGTGCAGCAGAGATTGATGTACTGCTATGCCCCGTGCCAAATGCATCATAAATACTTTCACTACGGCGTGGAAAACCGCTTATTCCATGCAGTTGTCTATTGGTTTCAAAAACGTTGCGCCTACCCGTCAATATCTTATGCCCATACGCCTGATGCCCCACGTCCCATATCAATTTATCTACCGGGGTGTTATAGACATAATGCAATGCAATGGTAAGCTCCACGACTCCCAGGCTTGCACCCAGGTGTCCTTCTTTTACCGCCACAATATCTATGATAAACCGGCGCAATTCTTCACTTAACTGTTGCAGTTGCTCCAGTGAAAAATCCCTAAAATCCTTAGGGTCATCGATAGTATCCAGCAGTTTTATGGCCATGTTTCAAATATATGGGCAAAGTCCTATTTTGCCTTGATTGATAAAGAAAATGTTAGTTATCTTCACCAGGGCAAAGTTATGGCATTAATCACACCTTTTGACGACAATTACTTTATGAAGCGCGCCCTTGTTGAGGCACAAGCGGCGTATGACGCTGGTGAAATTCCGGTAGGGGCGGTCATCACGGTCAATGATACCATCATCGCCCGGGCGCACAACCTTACAGAACGGCTCAACGATGTCACCGCGCATGCCGAGATGCAGGCCATAACGGCCGCGGCAAACTACATTGGCGGCAAGTATCTTAAGGATTGTACCATGTACATCACCCTTGAACCTTGCCAGATGTGCGCCGGAGCATTGTACTGGAGTCAAATATCGCGCATCGTTATTGCTGCCCCAGACCCCCACCGCGGCTTCAAGACCATGGGCGGTAACCTACACCCTAAGACCGAGGTCAAAACCGGTGTGCTGGCCGACGAAGCCTCTGCATTGATTAAGCGTTTCTTTATTGAAAAGCGCAACCTCAACTAGATTATATCTGTTTGCCTTTCGGCGAAAGCCATAAAATATTTGCCTTAACTTTGAGTAATTCACATCTTGTTATGAGTCAAAACACCATTGCGGCACGCATCTATGATTTTTTAAAACGCTATCCTCCATTTACCTTTATGGATGCCGCAGATATACAGGAAATCGCAGACCAGGTCAAGGTAATCTATCTTGAAAAGGAAAGTGTGCTTTTTAAGGCTGGTGAGCTGGACAAGGGTTTGTTTTATATTGTCAAGGATGGCGCAATAAAAATTACACGTGAGCAACCAGACCTTCAAATCGTGGATATGTGTGATGAGGGTGACCTTGTTGGGCTGGGGCCACTCATTGTAAATGAAGATTACAAACTTTCGGCGATTGCCAATGAAGAAAGTATCGTTTATGGCATACCCATCCCGTTGTTGCTGCCCCTTGCCCTGCATGATAAAAAGGTGAGCAATTACCTCATTACCAGTTTTGCCAGCAATGTCAAAGACCCCTACTCACTAGAAGACAGCGGTAAACTTTTTACTGAATACATTAAGGAAAACACTCAGGACGTTCACGACCTGCAAAAAATAAAATACTCACGTGACGCACTTATTTGTGGCCCAAAGACCAAGGTGCAAAAAGCAGCAAAGATGATGGGTGAGAAGAAAGTGGGCTCAATCATTATTGCAAAAGATGATAAACCCGTGGGCATTATTACTAATAGGGATTTGCGGGATAATATTGCCACGGGAAAATTTAGCATAGATGCGCCGGTGGAGAAAATTATGAGCCATCCTGTAAAATGCTTTCAGGCGGGACCTACGGTGGCGCAGGCTCAGTTAATAATGCTCAAAAATAACATCAACCACCTTTGCATCACAGAAGATGGCACGCCAGATACTAAAATTCTAGGTATCATCACCCAGCACGACGTGATAGTGGCCTTTGGCAACAATCCCGTGGTTCTTATGAAAGAGATTAAACGAGCTAAAAAGGTAAAAGACCTACGAGAAATACGTCAAAAAGCCGAAAGCTTACTCAAGAAATACCTAGACCAGAATCTGCCCCTCTCAGAAATCTTGAACATCCTCAATGAAATCAACTATGCCATCTGTGCCAGGATTATTGAGCTTGCGCTAAAAAAACTCAATTCTCCCCCCTGTAACTTTGCCTGGCTGTCGCTGGGAAGTCAGGGAAGGAAAGAGCAGCTTTTGCTCACAGACCAAGACAATGCCATCGTTTTTGAAGATGTGCCGGAAGAAAAATATGAACCTGTGAAGGCTTACTTTTTAGCTCTGGCAAAAGAAGTAACTAAAGGATTGCACAAAATAGGTTATGAATATTGCCCCGCAGACATGATGGCGAGCAACCCTAACTGGTGTCAATCTCTCACGGAGTGGAAAAAACAATACACACACTGGATCACAAACCCCACTCCAGAGAGCATCCTGCTTTCTACCATTTTTTTTGACTACAGCTATCTATATAGCGATACACTACTCGTCACAAAGTTATCAGACAGTATCCTGGAAGTTCTTGCAGATGGCTCCAAGTTTTTTAACCATCTTGCCAAAGAGGCGGTAAAAAGTAAATCGCCCATGGGGTTTTTTAGGCAATTTCTGGTAGAACCAGATGGTGAACACAAGGATTTCTTTGATATTAAAAGCCGCGCCATGATGCCGCTCATTGATGCTGCGCGTGTGCTGAGCCTCCAGCATAAAATTCGCAATGTAAACAACACAGCTGGCAGGTTTGAGAAGCTTGCACTACTGGAAGAAAACAACAAGGAAATCTATGAGAGTTGCGCTTATGCTTTCAAGGCCCTACTTAAATTTAGGACAAGACAGGGAATTTTGCACAATGACAGCGGCAGGTTTATCGAACTGGCAACATTAAACAAGTCAGAAAAACTTAAATTAAAACGTTGCTTTAAGCCCATACGCGATGTGCAGGAAATTCTCGCTGTCAGGTTTCAATTTGTTCAAGCTGTAATGTGATGAAGATTCCTTTTTTTGGCGCCAAGCAAAAAGAAATCCCACCCTTTTATGAGGCGTATGCCCAGTCATTTAATACCGCGCAGCCATCGCTGGAGAGCATGCCCTTTATCGCCTTTGACACAGAGACAACCGGACTTGATGTAAAAAATGACAGGATACTTTGCATAGGTGCGGTAGCCATTATGGGCAACACGATTTACACAGATGAGGCCCTTGAAGTTTATGTAGAACAAGACGTGTACAGTTCAAAATCTGCTGAGATTCACGGCATCCTTAAAAAAGGAAAGCAAAAACGCATCACAGAAGAGCAAGCTGTTAAAAAATTCCTGGACTTCATAGGTAATTCCGTCCTGGTGGGCCATCATGTGGGCTACGATGTGGCCATGATTAACAATGCCCTAAAACGCCTGGGCGCCCCTCGATTAAAGAACAAACTTCTTGATACTGGGCTGCTTTATAAAAATTCAATACACGAAGTAAATCTGCTCAATAAAGACAAAGTCTATAGTCTAGACGAGTTATGTGATGAGATGAAAATAAGTATGGAAGACAGGCATACCGCCGCGGGAGACGCTTATATTACCGCGCTTGCGTTCTTAAAAATCTGCAGCAGGATGAGAAGAAATGGTAAGCTTACGCTTAAAAACCTCTTTAAACATTAATTAAGATGATTTGCGTTGAGATAGGTTTGAATCAAGGTGCTGGTGGTGGCATCTGCCAATGGTAAATTATTATCAATTTCCTGTCTCAGCCTATTGATTTTCCTATTAAAGGGGAGACTCTCTTCTTGAGCCAGCTTCTCGATATAATCATCAAGACATTGAAACAACAAGCGGTCAAGTTTTGACCGAACGCCAAGTTCATTAAACTGCGAAAGTATTTTCTTGATGCAGGAATATAACAGTTGAGGATGACTTGTCAAGGTATGCACAACTACCTGAAAATACTGCAGTACTTCAACTCCCGCATGTCTCTCCTCAATAAGGATTTCTTTATTTACCTCTTCTGGGTGAAATAGATACAGATTCTTCTCGATAAAATCTGAGTAATCCTTATCTGAAATATAGTAAACATCCATCCCCAGACCCGTGCTGATAACGAAAACGTTTTCGTTTATCGATGAAAAAAGAAATTGCCTCAATGCGATTTCTTGCGCGGGCTTAAGAATACGCTTGCGCTTATAGCCAGGATTCCTGAACCTGATGGACTTTAGATTTTGAATGTCTTTATCAACGTTGTTCATTACTCCATAAGTTCTACCAGATGTTGCAATCCCTGCATCCGGGCGTGGTCAATCGCATTTTGTCCCCGGGAATCCTTTATGGATACATCAGCACCATTATCCAGAAGAAGCTGCACGATTTCTTGTTGATTAAAAGTAGTGGCAAAAATGAGGGCCGTACCCCCATTAAAGTTTTGGGCATTTACGCTTGCCCCATTTTTAATAAGCAATTCGGCGATTTGAGGATATCCTTTAAAGGCCACCCCCATGAGTGCGGTATTGCCAGATGCATCCTGTGTATCAACATCCTGCTCAAACTTTAGTATTTCGGCAGCCACATCCTCAAAACCATAATAGGTCGCCAGTAACAATGCCGTGGATCCACGCTGGTCCTTTGCCGCTGCCAGGGCGGGTTCATTTTCTAGGATTTCCTTTACGCGAGAAGCATTCCTGGAGCGTATCGCGTCAAACAATTCATCAGTCTGCATGATTTAAAAATAGCAAAAAAAGGATGAGGGTAGCGTGCAAGCGCTCATTTTTGGGTAATCATTAAGAATATATGCCATAAATCACAGCTATGCGTTGATATTTTGCGCTATGCGATGATGTTTATTTGTAGTTTTAATACTCATATATCACCAGCCACACCATGAAATATTCTACCCTTGCCTTGCTTTTTTGCTTTTTGGTTTTTTCTCATTGGGCTTTCGCCCAAAAAATCAACTTCCCAGATGCCGGTGCTGCCTGGCAGGAACAATCGGCTTCAAGCCTGGATATGGATGAGACCATTGTTCGCGAGGCCGTTGCTTTCGCGGAAGCGAATGAATATAAAGAAAGTAAAGACCTGCGCCAGGCCATTTTAAAAGGGTTTCAGCATGAACCGTATCACAAAATCCTGGGCCCCACCAAACGAAGAGGTGGGCCCGCGGGCATGATTTTAAAAAACGGCTTTGTCGTGGCCAGTTGGGGAGATACGAAACGGGTGGATATGACCTTTAGCGTTACTAAAAGTTTCTTGAGCACAACGGCTGCCATCGCCCTGCAAGATGGGCTTATAGGCAGTGTAGATGATACCGTGGCACAATATGTCTGGGACGGCACCTTTGACGGTAAACACAACAGCGCTATTACCTGGAAGCATCTTTTACAACAAAACTCTGACTGGAGTGGTGAATTATGGGGCGGCAAAGACTGGGCAGACCGCCCACCACGTGAGGGCGATATTGATGACTGGAAAAACCGTGAACTGCGAGCTCCAGGTAGTGTTTTTGAATACAACGATGTACGGGTCAATGTGCTTGCGTACAGCCTTACCAATGTCTTGCGCAAACCCTTGCCGCAGGTTCTTAAAGAAAGAGTGATGAATCCTATAGGCGCTTCTACCACATGGCGCTGGTACGGGTATGACAATAGCTGGTTTACCCTAGATGGTTTACAAGTGCAAAGTGTGAGTGGTGGTGGGCATTCTGGCGGGGGGATGTTTATCTCAACAGAAGATATGGCACGTTTTGGCCTACTCTTTATGAACGGCGGCAAGTGGAAGGAAAACCAGGTCATCGCCCCTCAATGGATTGATGAATTAAGACAATCCTCAACCCCTAATCCTAATTATGGATACATGTGGTGGCTCAATGCAGATGGACCTCGCCAATGGGAGGGAGTGCCGCAGCACGTGTACTATGCAGCGGGGTTTGGCGGTAATTTTATCATCGTCGATGACCAGGAAAAAATGGTCATCGTCGTGCGCTGGCTTGAGCCCTCGCAAATAGGTGAATTTGTTAAAAAAGTGTACACCGCACTATGATGTCAAAGCGATGTTAAACCTACCGGCAGGAAGGCTAGTATCTATTAATTTTAGAAAAAATTGATGACTATGAGCAATGCAATTGAAGCTTGGCTAGAAAAAGATACACTACCTGCAAATGTAAGCCGCGGACTTATCTCTGGCGTCCTGGGAGGTCTTGCCGGCACCCTGGTCAAAGCTACAATTGAAAAATTCCTGCCCGTGCGCAGGCCCAATACCCGTAGCGCACAGATCAAGCTTGTGGATGAACTGAGCATGAAGGTTACCGGCGAGCGCATAAGCGAGAGCAACCATGAACTAGCAGAACAACTGGTAAACATTCCCATAGGGGCGAGCCTGGGTGCAACATACGGTTATGCAAAGCGGGATAGGGAAGCCACCAGTGTTATAGAAGGAGCCATGTTTGGCGCATCAACCTGGGTCGCTACACACGAAACTTCGCTGCCCATGATGGGTCTAGAAGAAGAGCCCAAGGACATCCCCGTAAAAATGCAAGCTAATGAACTCATAGCCCACATTGCCTTTGGCATAACCACAGAGCTTGTACGCGGACTCATTGCCAGGCGTCTCAAGCATTAATATTCCGCTTTCGCGAAATATTCTCCAGTACACCAACGTGATGAGTTAATGCTTATATTTGAAACAATATCGCAAACGTTGTAACCAGCGCATCATGAAAAAACTACTCTTCCCGTTTTTAGTATTCATTTGTTTTTATGGCTACAGCCAAAAAAATATTGAAGTAACCAAGGATATACTATGGGCATCTCCTGAAGGTTTTGACCTCACCATGGACATTTACCATGTTCCCGAAACAGCAAAACCTTTACCGGTACTCATTATCTTTCACGGCGGTGGCTGGCTCATCAACAACAAGTCTATCATGGATGAGATGGCGGCATATGTGGCCGAGAATGGGGATTATGTGGTGTGCAACGTAAATTACCGCTTGCTGGGCGACCAGGAGAATACCGTGACAATTAATGAAATCATTGAGGATGCACTGGGCGCGGTCATCTGGATAAATGAGCATATCAGTGAGTATGGTGGAAACCCAGATATGATGGCCGTGACCGGCGATAGCGCGGGAGGTCATCTTGCCGAGAGCGTTGTATTATTTAATGATGACCTATCTGAAAATCGCTTTAAGGTGAAGATGGCAACTCAAAAGTTAGGATACCTCCCCTCCTACCTGCCCAAAGGCGTAAGCGCACAGGAAGCGCAAGAGCAAGAACTTGCCAAGGTTGAGACGGCCGTGATAAGCTATGGAGCTTTTGACTTATATGCCGCTGCACAAGGAGGTTTTGAGAAAGATGCCAATTTCCTTTGGCAAATGGGCGGTGCCAAGGCTAGACCTCTTTTTGGAGAGGGCACTTCGGTTGAGAAAAACCCAGCTTTTTATAAGGCGGTTTCTCCATTTTATAACGTGCCTCAAGCCATTGAGCGTCAATTGCCCCCGCAGTTTTTTACCGTGGGAAGTAAGGATAACACCACCACACCGCAATCTATTAAAGCATATGTAGAGAAGTTAAACCAGGCTGGGCAGGAAACAGAATTCTGGATGTATGAAGGTAGACCCCATGCATTTTTAGACTCAGGCGCTAATGAATTTCTGGGGACTTCTTTTAAAAAGGATGCTCCAGAGGCCCTAGACCTCATGATTGAATTTCTGGATAAGCATTTAGATTAGAAAATTCGCTTTCGCGAAAGCGAATTATTCTTTCTTGATCAGCGTGCCGTCTTTTTTATAATACTCCCTGGAGGTTACCACACCCAGGGTCTTAAATTCCTTGAGCTTCAATTCTCCAGATTCATAATAGGTGAGGGTGGCACCATTTTCATGCTTTTGTTTTACATTCCCGTTTTTGTGATAGAAAACTTGATCGCGGGGGCCATATGCACTATACTTTGCCTCGCTATGCAGTGCGCCATTGGTATAAAATGTCTTCCATACACCCGTGGGCTCATTTTTCTTATAAGCACCTGTTTGCTTTAACTGCCCATCGATGAAATACCAATTTAAAACCCACGTCATGGTAGGGGAATCATACGTTCCGGCAAGCTTTGTCTGACCCGTGGTGTACAATGTTTTAATGGTTCTATCACTTCGGGATTGTGGTAATTTATCTTCTTTGGGCACAAAATAATCTTCTTTCTCTTCTGGTCCTATGTAATTTGTGTACAGTATTGACCCATCCTCATTGTAGTGGTCAAATTCACCATGGGCCAGGCCATTTTCATAATTGCCTTTTGATTTTAGATTTCCATCGTTATGATACGTTTGCCAGATGCCTATTTTCTTACCGTTGATATCATAGCGCCCATTTTCTTTTAGTTTGCCATTTTCATTATAGTAAGACCAATCTCCATATAATTTTTTATCTGCAATCGTGCCCTTCTCCATCAGGTTTCCATTTTCATAATACGCCTCATGCCTTATGGTCTTGGGTCCCTGTATATATTCTTGACGCGTCTTTATACTTCCATCCTCATAGTTCCACTCCCACATATTATACTGCACACCGCCTAAAAAAGTGCCCTGTACACGTATGTTGCCGTTAGGAAAATACTTGACGATGGTATAATTATCTGGATACTTCCTATCATGCTCCTCAACCGCGCTCAAGTTGCCCTGCTCATCATAAAACTTCCATTTACCCAATTTTTTACCATCTTTGAGCTTGCCCTCACTCTTAAGGCCGCCATTGTCATAATAATATTTTTCTTGGGCTTGCGCCAAAAATAAACTGAATACGAACACGCAGGATAAGACAAACCTTGCCGGTATATTTCTCATGTTTATAGGTTTTATTGCACAATGGGCAAGATATCGTGGAAACCTAGTAGTTTAAATAGGGCAAATGCCTGATTTTTCATCCCAGAGAGAATACCAGATTCGTAAATTTAATGTTAAGAAATGGCCTCCTTACGGATTTCCGTAAGGATATTAAACAGGAATTTTAAAATATTGCGGTAATCATTCAGGGTAATGATTATTTATAGGGGACAAAAAGAGCATCATCTACTGGTGCTCTTTTTTATTGATACCTACCCGTAAACGGTAAGGTCCTAAACAAGAAAAAGCACCCTGATACGGGTGCTTTAAGTAGCCTCGGCAAGAATCGAACTTGCATCTAAAGTTTAGGAAACTTCTATTCTATCCATTGAACTACGAGGCCAGAAGCGGGCGCAAAAATAAGGTTTTTTTGATTTTGCCTCAAAACTTTAAGGAAGTTAATGTGTATGGTACCGGTGATATTTTGGCCCAAGCCAAACAAATACCCCCTTCAATCACTACATTAGTCCCTTTTTTTGTTTTTGCCAGTTCTCAGCAATTTCTTCAACCTCGGTGTACCAGTCCTCGCCAAATTTTCTTATAAGTGCCGCCTTTGTAAATTTATACACGGGCACCTGTAATTCCTTGCCCAAGGTGCAGGCATCATCACAAATGGGCCAGCGATGGTAGTTAACGGCCGCAAATGAGGTGTATTTTTGTATGCGCACGGGATATAGATGACATGAGATGGGCTTTCTAAAGTCGATTTCGCCTGCATTGTAGGCATCTTCAATACCACAGGAGGCCACGCCCTCTGGGGTAAAGGTCACGTAGGCGCACTCTGCCCCATTGACTAGGGGAGTTTCAAGTTCGCCAAGGTCTGTCTCGATATGGGTGCCCTGCTCCTCAATGGCGGCGATGCCCTGGGGCCTTAAAAAGGGTTTGACCCTTGGGTAGATATCTTTCAAGATGGTTACCTCCTCTTGTTCAATGGGTGCGCCCGCCTCACCGGCAATACAGCATTCTCCCTTGCATGCGGCCAGGTTGCACACAAAATCCTTTTCAATTACATCTTCTGAGACTATGGTTTTTCCTACTTGAAACATGCTGCAAAGATAAGATAATGAATGGGCATTTTATTTAGCAAAAAATTAATGTTCACATAAATTGCCATATTGATAAATGGAGCTACTTTTGCCGATCTTTTAAAAAATGCACCAAAATGAACTTTGATTTTAAAGAAATCGCAACCGCAAGCATGATCCTGTTTGCAATTATTGATATTATAGGCAGTATCCCAGTGATACTGGGGCTTCGCAAAAAGGTGGGCCATATCGAGAGCGAGAAGGCATCCATAGTGGCCTGCGTTATCATGATAGTTTTCTTGTTCCTGGGCAAGGAGATCCTCAACCTAATAGGTATTGATGTCAATTCATTTGCTGTGGCCGGTGCATTTATCATCTTTTTCCTGGCGCTAGAGATGATCCTGGGCATACAGCTTTACAGGGATGATGCACCAGAGACGGCATCTGTGGTGCCGCTGGCCTTCCCCCTTATCGCGGGTGCGGGCACAATGACCGCCCTTTTATCCCTACGTGCCGCTTACGCGGTAGAAAACATCATTGTTGCCATTGTCATCAACATTGTTTTTGTCTATATCGTCCTGAAATCTAGCGGAAAAATAGAACAGGTACTGGGCAAACAGGGCATCAACATTATCCGAAAGGTTTTTGGGGTCATCCTCCTGGCGATTGCCGTGAAGCTGTTTGCCTCAAACATACAGGGATTGCTGCATCAGGGCAGCGACATGATGGCTTCATTTTAGGTTTTTGTTACGGTTGAAAAAGGGTACTTTTGCGGCATTGCTTCCTTTTTAAAAACAAGATGTAATGAAGATTTTGATCTATGTCATCCTTGCCCTGGCAAGTGCCCTCTTTATATTTAATGTTGCCCAGGTAGATTTTGCAGACCCGTTTACGGGAAAGAGCGAGATTGCCGTGATTTCATGTCTTGCTTGTGGTTGTGCCATCTTATTGCTCATAATCCTCATCATGAGCAGGAGGATTGCCGAAAAGAAGATGGACCGTTCACCCCAAAAAAAGACGCGCTTATAGCTTTCGCCGAAAGGCTAGAACAGGTGGATTAGTAGTGGGTCATAAAACTCATAGGCAATGCCTGCCAGAAACATGACGATGGACAGTATGAGGAAGATTTTATGCAATGTCTGAAAGACAAGTATCCTGCGCAGCTTTTTTGCCAGTTCTTTGTCCTTGACCCGGGCTATCTGCTCTTTTACTTCTTTTCTGGAAAGATAGAATGGGTTGACCGAGATGCCATTTGAGATAAGGACACCGGCACTATTATCGAGCAACCTGAAGATTGCCGCTACACAGAAAACGAAAATTGAGGCAATAATGACCATTACTTCTTATCTATTTCTAGCACTTTTTTTATCACGGGGTCATTTTCATTCAACATCTGTTCATATACATTATTGTTGAACAGCTGTTCTGCCATGACGGCCTTGATATAGTTTTTATAGACATCGCGATAGGAGCGGATGCGCACCGAGATATCCCTCTTTTTTGCAAAAGAAACAAAATCCCCGAGATCAGCATCAGAGATTGTTACTTCTTTTTTAAAGGTATCCAAATTTAAACTATTATAATAAATCCTGTCTTTTTCTATCAATTCAAAGACAAACCTGGATAAAAACCCGGATTTAAGAAAATAATCGAGCGTCTCCATTTCATAGTTGGTATCCTTGGGGACAAAGATATCCGGGATGATCCCGCCGCCGCCATAAACCACTTTGCCCCCAGGTGTAACAAACCTTAGGCTATCTGCCAGGTGTATGCTGTCAAGGCTTTGAAGCTCACCGTTTTTATAGCGTGAAAGGTAGTCGTTATAGTATTCTTCAGTCCCGTTGTCATAGGGCCTTTGAATACTTCTTCCCGTTGGGGTATAGTACCTGGCGATGGTAAGCCTTACCGCGCTACCATCTCCCAGCGACATCTCGCGCTGCACAAGCCCTTTGCCAAAGGACCTTCTGCCTATTATCGTGCCCCTATCGTTATCTTGTATTGCGCCGGCAACAATCTCGCTTGCCGAGGCTGAGTTTTCATTGATCAATACATACACCTTCTTGTCTTCAAAAAGTCCATCTTCGGTAGCATAGGTATTCTCGATCTTGCCGGTCTTGTTTTTTGTAAAGAGTATTAGCTTGTTGTCCTTGAGGAATTCATCGGCCATTTTTTGTGCCGCTGATATGTACCCGCCGGGATTGTCACGGAGGTCCAGGACAATGCCCTGGGCACCTTTTCGCTTAAGCGTAGACAGGGCCCGTGTGAATTCTTCGGGGGTGGACTCTGCAAAGCGGTTGACCTTGACATATCCCATGATTGAATCCAGCATATAGCTGGCCACCACGCTTCTTAAGGGCACTACATCGCGCACCACTTTAAAATCAAGGAGTTTTTCTACACCGGGCCTCTTGATCTTTAGGTTAACCGAGGTTTGTGGTTGTCCCTTTAATTTTGAGGTCAGGGTATCACTGAGCAGGATGTCCCCTATAAGTGGTTCTCCATCTGCTGATACAATCCTGTCCCCACCCTTGATGCCCACCTTTGCACTGGGCCCACCGGGAATTGCACGTATGACCGCAAGTGAATCCTTAAAACTATAAAAAGAGACGCCTATGCCCACAAAATCGCCCTTCATGCTCTCGGCAACTTCCTTAAGTTCGCTGGGCGGGATGTAAACCGAGTGTGGATCCAGTGACTCAAGAATACTATTGACCGTAACATCTACGATGCTGTCAGTATCAATGGGGTCCACATATTCATATTCTATATAATCAATGAGGCGGTTGAGTTTTTCCTTCTTGGCATTGCCCCCCAGTACATTAGGGTTTGCGCTATAATTGAGCTGTGCGCCTATAAAGATTCCCATGGCAATGGATAATCCTATAAAGAAGGGAAGGTATATTTTTTTGTAGCCGCTCATCAATCGTCAAGGTCCTCTATGATTTCTATTTCAACTCCCGCACGCTCTAAAAATTTTAAGCCGCTATCATCTTTATATGCCTTGTGGTATACCAGGCGCTTAATGCCGGCCTGATGTACAAGCTTGCTGCATTCGCGGCACGGTGAGAGCGTGATGTACAGGGTTGCTCCACGACAGCTTTGTGCAGAAGAAGCTATTTTTGTAATGGCATTGGCCTCAGCATGAAGCACATACCACTTAGTATATCCCTCATCATCCTCACAGATGTTCTCAAAACCTGTGGGCGTACCATTGTACCCGTCTGAAATAATCATCTTATCCCTAACGATGAGCGCACCCACTTGCTTGCGTTGACAATAAGAAAGTTTTGCCCACTCCCTTGCCATACGTAGATAAGCTACGTCGTACTTATGTTGTTTCTTGGATTTTTTTTCTTTAGGCATGCGCCAAAATAAGTCAGGCTATGAGATAATCGCATCAATGGCTAGCGAAGATAAAAAACTTATGTGGGTTGTACGTTTATTTAAACAAATTTACCATGGATAGGTCGCCATGAGCATGGGTATGACAATCCCTATCACCACTGCAGAGATAAACAGTACCCAGTCCCTTCTTGAAAACCTAAAGACCCCCTGAAAAATCAAGTTGAGCACAAGTACCACCAGCACCACGATGATCTGTGAGGCCTCAATGCCCAGGGCAAACTCAAGCAGGGGCAACATCTTGCTGTCCAGGTGGGCGGTGAGCATCTTAAAAAAAGATGAAAACCCGAGGCCATGAATCAACCCAAAGAAAAGTGCCGCGAACAACAACAGGTTAAACCTGTCCTTCTTGCCGCTTTTACCAGCCGTGAACACGTTATAAAGCGCACTTACAAAGATGGTGCAGGGTATAAGAAATTCAACTAAACCTGAATCTACACTGACCACCTCATAGACCGATAAAATAAGGGATGTGGTGTGCCCCAAGGTAAAAAGTGTGACCAGTAACAGGGTCCTTTGCCAGTTCCTAAATTCATAAGGTACCGTGAGCACGATAAAAAACAGGATATGATCATATGCCTGCCAATCCAGCACATGCTCAAGACCCATTTTAAAATAAAACCAAAAATCACTCATAATTATCCAGCTGGTGCCAAAAATACAAACGTTAAACTAACGATAAACAGAAAAATCAAAATAAAAAGCTTTTGTACATTAACCATAATCAAGGTTTCTTTATGAAGTATATACTGCGGTCATTGTGCTTAATTGGTTTTGCCATACTCTCCTCATGCGGGGCAGTACCTGGGCAGCAATCCTTTAGCACGGCCCCTGATATACCCAGGGCTAGATATGTTTACCTCGATGCCTGGGGCAATCAATATGTCATCACACAGAACAAACTGGAATACACCCCGGTCTCTGAAGAAAACTCCATAGATGACCTTAAAGACCAGGGCAGGTATGCACAGCTCAACATTACATTAAATGAATATGGCAAGATTGCAAGCGTATGCGATAGGGAACTAGCCAGGGAACAAGCCCCATTATCTGCCACAAGGGATTCACTGCTCCCCATACCCATGTTGACAAAAACACTAGAAACCACCGAGTCCTTAGAACTTGACCTTGACGGCGTAAGGGAACTCAACTTTATCCTGAAACCCTATTTAAAACCGGTACAATAACCAGCTGATTTGAAAAGAAGATTGATCTACATCGCAAACTTCATCAAGAAGACCTACATCGCTTGGGATTCTAATGACCCCTTTGCGCAGAGCGCGATCATTGCCTATTACACACTTTTCTCACTACCCTCACTCTTGATGATCGTTACCAGTATTGCCGGGTATTTCTTTGGCAGGGAAGCCGTGACCGGCCGCATAAGCAGCGAGATTGAAAACTACATAGGAGCAGGATCTGCAGAGGCCATTGAAGACATGATATCAAACGCTGCACTGAATGATGGCAACACCCTGACCGTCATCATAGGCATAGGTGCCCTGCTCTATGGTGCCACTGGGGTCTTCTTCCAGATGAAAAAGGCCATGAACAACATCTGGAACGTGAGGGAAAAAAAACAAAACTGGGTCAGGATGCTCAAGAACAGGGCGGTCTCCTTTGGCATGGTGCTGGTGCTGGGGTTTCTTTTATTGGTTTCCCTGGTGCTCTCTGCCGCCGTGAGCGCGCTTAGTGAATATGTGGAGACCGTTGCTCCCTATATAGCAGCCTTCTTTGCAGATAGTCTCAAATTCTTTATTTCGTTTGTGTTCATCGCATGCCTTTTTGCGGCCATATTCAAGATTTTGCCCGATGTTAAGATGACGTACAAGACCACGGCACTGGGCGCGAGCATTACCGCGGTTCTTTTCCTGGTGGGAGAATTTGCCCTGGGGTATTATTTCTCAACCAGTAATCCCGCATCTGTATATGGGGGCGCGGCATCTGTGGTGCTTATCTTGTTATGGGTCAACTACACCTGCCTCATCCTTTTCTTTGGCGCTGAGATAACGGTGCAGTATGCCCTGGCTACACGTCACAAAATCGTGCCTGACAGTCATGCAGAGCTTGCCTATGACCAGGAGATGCGGGAGCTCAAGGAAAAGGAAAAAGAGGTGGAAAAGAACAAAAAAAAAGCCAAAAAACTAATCGAGAATCCTGACGAATAGTTTTTTGGCGTAAGCCATATCTTTAATAACCAGACTACTTACCTGGCGTACCCACTTCTTTTATCAAATACACAAACACGGGAAAGTGATCGCTATAACCACCGGTGTAGGCCCCGTTTGCAAAACTGCGGTATGGATAACCCTTGTACTGCCCGCGTGGGTTGCTTAGGTAATTCTTGTTATAGACCCCTGCTTTGTAGTACCTGTATGATGAGTAGTCGTCCTCGAGCAACGGTTCACTTATGATTATCTGGTCAAAGAGGTTCCAGCTATCTCGGTAGGCCAGTGAGCCTATCCCTTTTTTGTACATTTCCTCCATGGGGTTGTACAGGTCAAATTCCTTCACGTTCTTGCGCTTTGCCTTAGTACCCAGTACTTTCTTTAAACTGCTGTTAGTGGGGTCATCGTTAAGGTCGCCCATGGTGATAATCTTTGCGCTGGGCTCTGATTTTTGGAGGGAGTCTATGATTTTCTTATTGAGTGCGGCCGCGGCCTCACGCTTAGACCTGCTGCGTGCCTCGCCACCGCTACGGCTGGGCCAGTGGTTTACGATCACATGGATCTTGTCTCCATCAAGCAGCCCAGAAACAAGGAGCTGGTCACGGGTGTACACCCTTTTTTCAGGATTGTCGATATCATAGATAAAGAGTTCATGCTTAGAGCTGTCAATGAGTTTGAAAATATTCTTTTGATAGAGCAGCGCGACATCTATCCCCCTTCTATCAGGTGAGTCATAGTGTACGATACCATAGTTTTTATCCCTTAATGCAGGCTCATTTAAGAGGTCTTCGAGCACCTTGCGGTTCTCAATTTCTGAAACGCCTATGATCACGGGGCTGGTTTTGGTTACATCCTCCCCTATTTCGGCAATTACCCTGGCCATGTTCTTGAGTTTATCAGCGTAGATTTCCTTTGTCCAGTGATCTTTACCATCTGGGGTGCGGTCATCGTCAAAGGTCAAGGGATCATTCTCTGTATCAAAGAGGTTCTCCAGGTTATAAAACGCAATAGTAACGGCCTTATACTGTTTTTGCTGGGCTTGCGCCAAATTCATACAGCACAGGAACGCTACAAATAGTAACTTTTTTAACATAGTGCAAATATTATCATTGTGTAAAATCTAAGGACAAATGTCGAGCCAAAATTAGGATTTATAAGGATTTAAAGTACATTTGCGCCGAATTAATAATGATTTCTTAAAGGAATCGGCATTTAACCAATTTTTTTGTATAGAAAATTTTACACTCGCATGAAAAGAACGCTCTTTTCGCTTTTTTTCTTCCTTATCGGCTTTACAATGATGGCACAGCAATACTCCATTACGGGTAAACTTGTTGATGCCACCACCAGTGAACCCTTGCCAGATGCAACGGTAAGGCTTGAAGAAAGCACCTTTGAAACCACCACTGATGCAGATGGAGAGTTTGAGATCACCGGTGAACTCCCCTGGGGCAACCAGGTGGTGAACATTGAAAAAATGGGATTTGTGACCTTGCGCCTCCCCGTTGTCCTTGAAAACGACAAGACCCTGGCCATAGGCAACATCCCCATGGAAGTGGACGTAACCTCCGAACAGTTGGAAATAGGCCTTATAAGCCTATCAGACAACGACCTCAACGGTGACGATGACCAG
Organism: Cytophagaceae bacterium; assembly: GCA_002710685.1. GTDB lineage: Bacteria > Bacteroidota > Bacteroidia > Flavobacteriales > Flavobacteriaceae > Leeuwenhoekiella. Next base: position 145,124 of record PALD01000027.1, read on the forward strand.
GCAGATTACAATATTTCAGGCCTGTTGTCAGCATCTAACGATGCCTTTCTCAATGCCGCTGCATTTGACTTTAGCGCAACTTTCTTCCGTCCCAGGGGCTATGACAGTGAAAACGGAAAACTGCTCATCAACGGTATCGAGATGAACAAGATCTTCAACGGGCGCCCACAATGGGGCAACTGGGGAGGATTGAACGATGTACAGCGCAACCGTAATTTCAGTATGGGGCTTACGCCAAATGAATATCAGTTTGGCGGGCTGGGAGGAACCACAAACATCGTGATGAGGGCATCACAATACCGCGCCGGCGGAAGGGTTTCTTATGCCACCTCAAACAGGACCTATACCGGTCGCGTAATGGCAAGTTACCACAGCGGGCTTACCCAGAGTGGCTGGGCATATTCATTTTCGGCCGCCAGGAGGTTTGGTGATGAAGGTTTTGTGGATGGTACCTTGTATGATGCAAATTCATTTTTTGCATCCGTCGAAAAAAAGATAAATGAAGACCACAGCCTTAACCTTACTGCATTTTACACCCCTAACCGCAGGGGTAAATCATCCCCCAATACACAAGAGGTCTTTGACCTAAGGGGAATAAAATACAACTCTTACTGGGGGGAACAGGACGGTGAGATACGCAACTCCAGGATAAGGAAGATTCAAGAGCCCATTATCATGTTGAACCACTACTGGGACATTGATGATGACACCCGTTTAAATACCAATGTTTCATATCAGTTTGGAAAAATAGGCGATAGCCGTCTAGGATATGACAATGCGCCAAATCCAGACCCCACCTATTATCAAAAACTGCCCAGCTATTTTCTTTCAGACCCTGATGGAAGCGACCTGGCCGGTGCATACCAGGCCTATGATAACTTTGTGTCTGATGGACAGATAGACTGGGATAACCTCTATGCCACAAATATTGCCTATGGTGGCCCTTCTAGGTTCTATCTTTATGAAGATAGGGTAGATGACAAGCAGTTCACGGCCAATACGATTTTTACCAAGGCAATCAACAACAACATCACGCTAAATGCCGCTCTGAACTACAAGATGTTGAACTCCCACTCCTTTGCGAACATGCTGGATTTACTGGGTGGTAACGGATACCTTGATATTGATACCTTTAACCAGGGTGATGAGGCACAAAGCGACCTTAACAATCCTGACCGCATTGTGGGGGAGGACGACGAGTTCAAATATAACTTTGAACTTGATGCAGAAATCTATAGCGCTTTTGCACAAGCGCAGTTCTCATACAGCAAGGTTGATTTTTACCTAGGTGGTAATGTGGGCCAGACGAGCTATCAAAGAAACGGCCTGTATCAAAACGGTAATTTTCCTGACAACTCTTTTGGCAAAAGCCAAAAACTAAACTTTACAACCTACGGGGCAAAGGGTGGGGCAACCTACAAGATCTCAGGGCGTCACCTGCTGGATTTTAATGCCGCCTATTTTACAGATGCTCCCACGGCCAGAAACTCTTTTTCTAACTCAAGGCAGAACAACAGCACCGTAACAGGCCTCACCGAAGAGAAGAAGATGAGCTTTGATGCAAGTTATATTTATAGGTCCCCCATTGTAAAGGCAAGGCTTACGGGATATTATACAGAGATGCAGGATGCAACAGAGATTTCCTTTTATTATGCAGATGGTATATCTGGACTGGGAAGGGATGTCACCACAGCCTTTGTGCAAGAGGTGCTTACCAATGTTGACAAGAGGTATATGGGTGGAGAACTGGGTATTGAGGCCCAGGTAACCCCTACCATAAAACTTAAGGGTGCCGCGGCATATGGTCAAAACACCTATGCCAATAACCCTGACCTCTACCTTACCTCAGATGATTTTGATGAGGCGCTTGATTTTGGGCAATCGTATTTAAAGGATTATCGTATTGCCGGTGGGCCACAACAGGCATACCAGTTAGGTTTTGAATACCGTGACCCAGATTACTGGTGGATAGGTGTCACCTCTAACTATTTCTCACATGGCTATGTTGACGTAGCCCCCATAACACGCACCAGCAATTTCTATACAGATGTTGATGGCTTGCCATTTGCAGATTATGATGAGGCTACCGCAAGAGGGCTTTTAAAACAGGAGCAGTTTGATGACTACATGCTTGTGAATGTAGTGGGTGGTAAATCATGGAAAATAGGTGATTACTACGTGGGCTTTTTTGCCACGGCCAACAACATTTTTGACAAGAAGTACAAAACGGGTGGTTTTGAGCAGGGACGTAGCGCAAACTACAGGACACTGCTTGAAGACAACTCTAATGACAAAAGGGTCTTTGGGCCCAAATATTGGTACGGTTATGGAACCACCTATTACCTCAACTTTTACCTTAGATTCTAAAAAAATTAATTTTTACGACTATGAAAATATTTAGACTTTTCAGCATTCTTTTTCTCCTTGCTGCCACAGTGGTTTCTTGTGTGCAAGGTGACGATTTTGATACCCCGGCAATCAACTTTGATGAGCCTGATGTAAATGTAAATTTTGATATAGCCAGCTTAAAGTCACTTTACGGCGGTTTTGACCCTGTATTGATAGAAGCAGGTGCAGACTCAAGCACACCACTCTATATAGAAGGTTATGTGATTTCCAGTGATGAGACAGGCAACTTCTATAAAACGCTTGTCATCCAGGACAAGCCAGAAAATCCAGAGCATGGTATCTCAATCTCTACAGAAGCTACTGATACCTACACCTTCTTTGAGCCGGGGCGCAAGGTATATGTGCGCGTTGATGGCCTGTATAGCGGTGAGTATGCCGGCCTGCCCACCATAGGCCTTCAGGGAGATGGTGGCGATGGCGAAGTGGACAGGATCTCGATTGATGATTTCAATGAAAGGGTGATACGCTCCAGCGAAGTGGTTGACCTTGTCCCCAACGTGATGACCATTGAGCAAATAGGAGAAGATGACCTTAACACACTTGTGCAGCTGCAGGATGTACAGTTTGCTGATACAGAAATAGGCAATGCCTATGGTGACCCTAACAGTACCTTTAGCTACAACCGCACAGTGACAAACTGTGCCGGTGATGCTTCTACCATTATTAGAAACAGTGGTTTCTCAGACTTTAAGAACATGCCCCTACCTGAAGGTAATGGTACATTGACCGCTATCGTGAGTACCTTTAATGGCACCCAGCAACTCTTTATACGCAACACAGATGATGTGATGTTTGATGGTGCACGCTGCGAAGCTCTTTTTAGCGAAGACTTTGAAAGCATAGCAACTACAGGCAACGGTGCAAACATAGCCTTGCCGGGATGGACCAATGTAAATGTCAACGGCGGCTCTGAACTTTTTGAGGCCCGTGGGTTCAACAACAACCAGTATGCACAGGTTTCTGCCTTTGGTACGGGCGAGAATCCTTTTGAGGCATGGCTGGTGACCCCCGGCATTGACCTGGGTTCAGCATCTGGCTCAACGGTAAGCTTTAGCTTTTCAACCATTGATGCCTTTAACAACGGCGAGGCACTTAAGGTATTTATATCCACTGATTTTTCAGGAGATGTGGAAACCGCAACCTGGACAGAGCTTGACGCTACGATCGCCACGGGCACAAGTTCAGGATATGCATCTTCATTTACCCCTTCAGGAAGTATAGATATATCATCTTATGCGGGCGAAACCGTGTTTTTTGGCTTTCAGTACCTGGGCGGCACCATCACAACGACGTATCAAATTGACAATGTCAAGGTCAATGTGAACTAATATCATTTCGCTTAAAGCGAAAAAAACAACCCCACAATTCATCTTGTGGGGTTTTTATTTTTATGACACCTTGAAAATGCAATACACCGGAAAGTGGTCACTATAGCCCCCCAGGTAATTGGGCCCCGCATAAGTACGGAAGGGATTGCCCCTGAACCTGCCTTCATACTCCGTAAGGTAATGCTCATTGTAGATATCTGACCGGTCATACTCCAGTGGATTGCCATAGGCCTTCATCCAGGATGGCGACAAGATTATCTGGTCAAAAAGATGCCAGTTAAACTGGTGGTTCAACGAGCCTTCATAGCGTGTATGCAAAAAAACCATGGGGTTGTATAAATCTGTCTTAACCAGGGCATTACGCACTTCGTCACTTTGTGGATCTGCGTTAAAATCGCCCATGATAATGATTCTCGCCATGGGGTCCTGGCTCAGGATGTTGTCTATTACCTTTCTGTTTTCTGCTGCGGCAGCCATCCTTTTATGCTGGTTGATGGCCGTGTCTTCCCTCCTACTGGGCCAGTGGTTTACCAGTATATGCACTTCCTTGTGATACAGACTGCCCTTGACATAAAGGATATCGCGAGTGTAATCGCGCACGCCGGGCGCGCTTTCAACATATAAAGAGATGGGTTCTGAATGGGTCACGGTAAAATACTCGCTCCTGTACAGCAATGACGTATCTATACCGCGTTCATCCGGGCTGTTATAGTGTACAAAATCATATCCGTTTTTTTTCAACTCTTCCTGGCTCACCAGGTCTTTCATCACCTTTTTGTTCTCTACCTCTGTAACCCCCACGATCACGGGGGCGGTGCCGGTTGACTTTTCACCCACGAGCGATATGACCTTAGAGAGTTTATGTAATTTATTATGATAACGGTCTTCGGTCCAGTGGTTTTGGCCCTGAGCCGTAAAATCATCATCAAGGGTGTGGGGGTCATCAAGGGTATCAAAGAGATTTTCCAGGTTGTAAAAGGCAACGGCAAGTTTTTTAAGTTTCATGCTTTAAAGGGTATTGTATAAAATTAAGAAAGCTTTAGCTACTAAATAATTAACTTTGCACACTATAATTTTTTATGCTAGAGAAGAACACGATAGAATATGAAAAGGCCATTTTAATAGGCCTTATTACTCAGGAGCAGGACGAGGCAAAGTCAAAGGAATATCTAGATGAGCTGGAGTTTCTTGCCTACACCGCCGGCGGCGAGGTATTAACCAGGTTTACTCAAAAAATGGATTCCCCAAACCCCAAGACCTTTATAGGTACCGGGAAGATGAAAGATGTAAAGGCGTATGTTGACCAGCATGATGTGGGCACGGTCATCTTTGATGATGAGCTGAGCCCCGCCCAGCAAAAGAATATCGAGAAGCTGCTCAAGTGCAAGATCATTGACAGGACAAACCTAATCCTTGATATTTTTGCCCAGCGGGCGCAAACCAGTTATGCACGTACACAGGTAGAGCTGGCCCAATATGAATATATGCTGCCCAGGCTTGCCGGTCTATGGACCCACCTGGAGCGCCAGCGTGGCGGTATAGGTATGCGCGGTCCAGGGGAGACCGAGATTGAGACTGACCGTCGTATAGTGCGTGACCGTATCGCCCTGCTCAAGAAAAAACTTGAGAAGATAGACAAGCAGCAGGCCGTGCAACGTGGCAACCGTGGGGCACTGGTGCGCGTTGCCCTCGTGGGATATACCAATGTGGGCAAATCTACCTTGATGAACGTGATAAGCAAGAGCGAGGTCTTTGCCGAAAACAAGCTTTTTGCAACGCTTGACACAACTGTGAGAAAGGTGGTTATACGCAATCTCCCATTCTTGTTAACAGACACGGTGGGATTCATTAGAAAGCTCCCTACTCAATTAGTAGAGTCATTTAAGAGTACGCTAGATGAAGTGCGCGAGGCAGACCTCTTGCTGCATGTGGTGGATATCTCCCATCCCAATTTTGAGCACCACATCAACTCCGTCAACCAAATCCTGGATGAGATAGACAGCATGGACAAGCCCACGCTCATGGTCTTCAACAAGATTGATGCCTATGAACATGAAACCATCGCAGAAGATGACCTGGTCACCAAAAAGACCACCGCTCACAACACCCTTGAAGACTGGAAGAGGACCTGGATGGCCCGTGTGGGCGAGGATGCAATCTTCATATCGGCCGTGAACAAGGAAAACTTTGAGGAGTTCAGGAAAAAGGTATATGAGCGTGTGCGAGAAATCCATATCACACGCTTCCCATACAACAACTTCCTGTATCCCGAGTATGATGCTTATGGCGAGGAAGAATAAATAAAAAAGCCCCGGTTAAGGGGCTTTTGTTTTTTTGGCTGTAGCCAAATACTAAAAATTATACGTCAGACCCAGCAGCCAATAGGTCTGTAAATCATTGTCAACCGTGTCAAAGGTGGGCAAGGTCTCGCCTTCTGGGGTTTGTGAAATGGCATAATCAAGGGCTTCCTGCTTGTTGCCGCGCAGGCCAAACTCAAAACCTACACCTATCATCTTCCACAACTTGTAGTTAAAGGAGTTTATCCAGGTAAAGTTGGACAGGTCTGAGCTCTTGTAGCTTTGAAATGCCGAGAGGTTTGATTTAAAGCTTATCCTACCTATCTGGCGGGTATAGTCCACAAGGATTTTTGCACCCAGTGAAGACTCATAGATATTCTCTTCATCGCTGAACACAAAGTTATAGTTGAGCGGGTGCACCACCACGGTAAGGTTTGTCACGGGCGTCCAGGTAATACCGGTACCTACATCAAGATAGCCCGGGTCATTAAAATTGCTCAGCAGGGTCGTGCGGTACTCCCCCAGCGCAGAGACGGCAAGCTTATCGCTCAGCTTATACCCGTATAACGAACTGATGTTGAAAACATCTGTAGCTTGCTGAAAGCTGTCTTCATCATCTGGGTCGTCCTTGTCGTCAAACTTGAACCATTGCAGGTTGACGTTACCGGCGTTCTTCCAGAAGAATTTTTCTTTATCCAGGTTTGCAAAGGCATTAACCGTAATACCAATCTTACCAGAGGATACATTGGGTGATTTTTGAGCATACCAGTTATTGAATTCTGAAATGCTGAAGCCCACCGTTCCAAAAGCGCCAAACTCCCATCCTGCCGGGATGGCACTGAGCTTTGCATCTATGGCATCAATGCGCTTTTGAATTTTTGAAATACTGTCCTTCTTTGCAGCTTTTTCTGCTTGCAGCTCCTGCTTTATCTGTTCCTGTTCTTCTTCGGTCTGGGCCATTGACACGCTAAAGCACATGAGCCCCAGAAATAAAATCAATAGGTTCTTTGTCATGATTGTTGATTTATGTTGATAAGACAAAGATAGACGCACGCATAAAAATGAGCATAAAAAAAGGGAGTTAAAAACCTCCCTTTCTTATTTTTTCTTGTACAAAGGTACTGAGGAACAGGCCTCACCGTACATCAGGCTTTTTACAATGGGCTGTAAACGTTGCAGTAGCAACAGGTAGGCGTTTTGCGGCACGGGCTTGTTGCTGCACCCCTTGACAATTACATATTCTCCTTCAAACTTTGAGTAATCCACGGTGTTGAGCTGTTCTGTAAAAAGTATGGTTTCCAGGTCTTCAAGCGTTCCCTTTACCACCTTTCTCGCTTGTGCCAGATATGTGGTGACCAGCATGAATGCCCAGCCGGGGATTATGGCATCTGTACTGCAGTGCAATGCTACGTAGGCATCATCATACTGCTCCCAGTTGTATGTTTTTAAGCTTTCGCGAAAGCTGCTCTCACGTAATAAAAAACCCTCTACCAGCCATTGTGAAATGTCCAGTTGCATCCTCTTGCCCTGTGGATAATAGTCCTCAAGGTCAAAGGTCTTTAACTTGCTGCTTGCAACACGGTTTACGATTTCTTCCATGGGGGAAGGTTTTAAAGAAGTCCCAGTTCCAGTTTGGCCTCGTCGCTCATAAGGTCCTGGCTCCATGGTGGGTCAAAGGTTATCTCCACTTCACAATCCTTGACCAGGTCTATGCTCTTTACCTTTTCTTCTACCTCAACGGGCAGGGTTTCTGCCACGGGACAGTTAGGCGTGGTCAATGTCATGAGGATTTTAGTCTCAAATTCTTCATTGACAAACACGTCATAGATCAAGCCCAGCTCATAGATATCCACGGGGATTTCTGGGTCATATATGGTTTTGAGGACCCGCACGATTTTCTCGCCCAGTTCTGTGGTATCAATTTTAGTCTCTTCACTCATTTTTTGCCAAATTTTTCTTTCAGTGCTTTTTCAGTCGTAAAAATTAGGTAAACACAACAACCTAAAAGAATACAGATTGAGAAGAATACCTGCCAGGGGGCTCCTATAAAATCCAGGTCAAAAATAAGAAATAACACGGCGAGTAAAATCATTACATAACCTGTGTTTTTCATTTTAACCATAGAAAAGTCCTGTGCAAAATCCCATCGTTCTTGGTTTTTCATGGAAGCCTTGGTGCGATACCCATAAAAATGATTAATGTTCTTGGGCGGGAAACGCCTGCTGATCATTGCCGTTATCACAAATATGACCCCCGTAAGGCCCAGGGTAAGTGATAAAGCATAATCCATTACTAACTCAATTGTGCCTGGTAGGCCACCGCATACAGCTTGATCTGCTTAATCATGCTCACAAGGCCGTTTGCCCGGGTGGGCGACAGGTGCTCTTTAAGGCCTATCTCGTCAATATAGGCGGTATCTGCATTGATTATTTCTTCTGGGGGCTGCCCAGAGAATGTCCTTACCAAGATGGCTATGATACCCTTAGTGATTATGGCATCACTATCTGCGGTAAAAAATATCTTGCCGTCTTTAAGGTCTGCGTGCACCCATACCTTGCTCTGGCAACCTTTTATGATGTAATCATCAGTCTTGTACCTTTCATCTATCAATGGAAGTGATTTGCCCAGTTCTATCATGTATTCATAACGCTGCATCCAGTCGTCAAACATGGCAAATTCATCAATTATCTCTTCTTGTATATCTTTTATGCTCATATCTATTTTTCTGCCACAAGGATAAGCTTTTCATCTTTATAAAGTTTAAGCTTTCCCCGTTTTAGCTCATACGTCGTTGCGGTTCTCAAGGCCTCAAAAAAATTATATTCAATGGTGGAACCTTCAGGGCACAACATCTTGGTCGATGCAGCTGGAGAAAACTTAATGGCCCCGTTAGAGACCGTATAATTTGCATTGTACCTGTTGCATACCGCAGTACCGCTCACCTTGTCTGCATCTTCATCAAATTTCATCTCCATGACCCCATCAGTGATTGAATCTTTTCCTACAATCTTTACGGTAAACTTACCTGCGGGTGCTGGTTGAACACCATCTTTGCTTGCACAACCCATCACTAACAGGCAACCCAGTATAATCACGTATAAACTTCTCATTTTTTGCTTTTTAGGACTGAATTTAACCATAAAAATACAATCAATTGCAAAGACTAACATAAAATTGAGGAAATGCCTTGGGTTGACTAAAGCATTTAAGACAACATCTGTACGGCTTTCTGTACTGCTTTTACCAGGGCATCTATCTCACCTTTTGTGTTGTAGAAAGCAAATGATGCCCTTACTGTCCCAGGAATACAAAAGAAATCCATTATGGGCTGGGCACAATGATGGCCCGTTCGCACGGCAATGCCCAATTTGTCGAGTATAGTACCTATATCATATGGATGAATCCCTCCTACATTAAAGGATATCACAGCAGTTTTGTGCTTAGATTCTCCATAAATCCTCAATCCATCAATTGTAAGAAGTTTTTGTGTGGCATACGTCAAGAGCTCCTCCTCATAGGTCGCAATCACCTCAAAACCTATGGTATTGAGATAATCCAGGGCTGCACCAAAGGCAATCCCCCCACAGATATTTGGCGTCCCAGCTTCAAATTTATGAGGTAGTCCAGCATATGTGGTTTTTTCAAAAGTCACCTGGTCTATCATCTCGCCTCCTCCTTGATAAGGTGGCAGCTTTTGCAACCATTCTTCCTTACCATAGAGCACCCCCACTCCCGTGGGGCCACACATTTTATGCGCTGAGACCACGTAAAAATCAACATCAAGTGCCTGCACATCAGCCTTGATATGCGGTGCTGCCTGTGCACCATCAATCAATACCGCTCCTCCCACGGCGTGTGTTTTTTCAATGATTTCCTCTATGGGATTTACGGTGCCCAGGGCATTGCTTACATGATTTACAAAAACCAGTTTGGTCTTTTGATTCACCAGCTTTTCAAAAGCTTGCATGTCCAGCTCACCACTCTGCGTCATCGGGATGACCTTGAGAGCCGCGCCGGTTTTCTCACACAGCATTTGCCAGGGTACAATATTAGAGTGATGCTCTAATGCTGAGACTATTATCTCATCATCTTGCTGGATAAGTGAGGCAAAGCCCGAGGCAACCAAGTTAATGCCATGGGTCGTACCCGAGGTGAAGATTATTTCATATGGGTTCGCCGCGTTAAAATGCTCCTGGATGGTTTGACGGGCATGTTCATAGGCATCAGTGGCCTCTTGAGACAACGCATGTACCCCGCGATGGATGTTTGCATTATAGCGTGAATAGTAGTCCACGATCACATCGATGACCTGCTGCGGTGTCTGTGAAGTAGCAGCATTGTCAAGATAAACCAGGGGATACCCGTTGACTTTTCTCTCAAGAATGGGAAAATCCCTGCGTATAACTTCTACATCAAAACTGGATAGTACCTCACTAGCTGTAGCCATGATATGCTTTTATGAGTTGCTTTCGCTAGAGCGAAAAATTAAATATCAAAACCTATGTTTACTCCTATCTTATCTGCAATAAGCTTGTTTATACGGGTCTTTAACTGTGGGATCTTGACGCTTGCAAGCACATTGTTGGCAAATGCATACATCAACAGTGCACGGGCTTCTTTCTTGCCTATGCCGCGTGTGCGCATGTAAAACAACGCGCCCTCATCAAGTTGACCTATGGTACAGCCGTGAGAACAGCGCACATCGTCAGCAAATATCTCGAGCTGAGGCTTTGAGTTAATGGTGGCCTTGTCACTCACCAGGATATTGTTGTTGCTTTGATAAGCATTGAGTTTTTGTGCGATTTTATCCACCAGTACCTTACCGTTGAAAACCCCCACGGAACTATCATCATAAACCCCTTTATAATCTTGATGGCTCTCACAATCTGGCTGGGTATGGTGTACCAGCGTGTTGTGGTCTACGTGCTGTTTACCCTCTATGATGGTAACGCCTTTTAAGATACTGTTGCAATGGGACCCTTTTTGATAAAAATTAAGGTTATTTCTCGTTAGCTTACCGCCAAAGGAGAATGTATGCACCGCAACCTCGCTGTTTGATTTTTGCTCAATATGTGTATTATCAATGAGTGAGGCACTTTCATTATCGTTCTGAATCTTGTAATAATCCACCATGGCCCGTTCACCTGCAAAAATCTCCGTGACAGAATTTGTAAGCACGGGGTTGTCAGTAAGGCTCTGGTGACGCTCAATAACCTGTACCTCACTGCCTTCTTCTACCACGATAAGGTTGCGTGGTTGCAACATCAAGCTAGCTTCGTTACCGGTTGAAAAGTGCACGACCTGTATGGGTTTATGAACTACCTTTCTTTTTGGGATGAATATGTAGGCTCCTTCTTTGGCGAAAGCCGTATTCAACGAATTAAGGCTGTTGTGAGGTGCTATCTTGTCAAAATACCTGGTGATCACATCCTTGTATTTTGGCTTTGTGATTGCAGAGCTCAACAGGCAGACATCTACACCATCATGTGTGGTTTCTGAAAGGTAGCTGCTGTAAACACCATCGATAAAGACAATTTTATAGGTATCTATGTCGTGAATGAAATACTGCTTTACCTGATTGAACTCCAGCGAATGGTCGTTCTTTGAATACAGGCTATAATCACCCTTTACCAGGCTGTTGAGCGAAGTGTACTTCCAGTCTTCATCCTTTTTTGTGGGAAATCCCTTTTCTTCAAACTCTTTGATGGCCTTATCCTTTATCTCCAGGATGTCGTTATCTACTCCCAGGTTTTCCTGAAAGGTCAAATATGAAGAAAGAAGTTTATCTTTTAAACTCATTGAAATTGTTTAAATGGTTAAGGAAATATGGTGTTATGCCATCTCGGCCTTTACCCAGTCGTATCCTTTTTCTTCAAGCTCATAAGCAAGTTCTTTAGTACCAGATTTTACGATTTTACCGTTGACCAGTACATGCACAAAATCTGGTACGATGTAATCCAGCAGTCGCTGATAGTGTGTGATAACCACCACCGCATTATCCTTGGACCGTAGCTTGTTTACCCCATTTGCCACGATTCTCAACGCATCAATGTCAAGACCTGAGTCTGTCTCATCAAGTATGGCAAGCTTGGGCTCCAGCATGGCCATCTGAAAGATCTCGTTACGCTTTTTCTCACCACCGGAGAAGCCCTCGTTCAAAGAACGGCTCAGGAACTTTCTGTCTATCTCGAGCAGTTCAGATTTTTCACGGATGAGCTTCAGCATCTCGCTGGCCGGCATATCTTCCAGACCTTTGGCCTTTCTTGTTTCATTTATGGCCGTCTTGATGAAATTAGTGACCGATACACCGGGAATCTCCACAGGGTACTGAAAGCTCATGAAAATACCTTCGTGTGCGCGCTCTTCAGCATCCATCTCTATGATTGAAGCCCCATTATAGAGAATATCACCAGATTCAACCTCATATTCTTCTTTACCTGCAATGACAGAGGAAAGGGTACTTTTTCCAGAACCATTGGGCCCCATGATTGCGTGTACCTCTCCCGGGTTGACCTCAAGGTTTATCCCCTTGAGTATTTCCTTACCTTCTATCCCTGCTACAAGATTTTCAATTTTCAGCATAATCTATCAGTTTGAGGGTTTAGGCTTGACCTTGTTTCCCTCTTTTATTTCTATTGGTTTTTTGTTTAATCTATTTAGATATTCATTTCTGGAATCCATGGGACGTTCTGGGTGCATTACTGCAAGAATATCCGTGATTTTTATGATGGTATCCCAGGTTTTCATCCCTTCAGGCCTTGGTGCTTTTTTTGCCTTGATGTAAACGGGCACCCATTCTGTACTATCTTTTTGATATCCCTTTGCCTGGGTTATCAATCTAGTAGCCATATCGTCAAGATAAACACTGTAAAAACGCCCATCCATCTCTAGGGCAGCGACCTTATCTTTTTGATACATGAACTTACCATGAAGTTCTACTGGATCACCGGTAAATTTTATTTTTTCGCTACAGCTTAATAATACGCCACACAAAATGCATGATGCTATGTAGTGTCCCAACTTCATCTATCCTACTGATCCTTCCAGGGAAATTTCAAGAAGCTTTTGAGCCTCAACCGCAAATTCCATGGGCAATTTATTCAATACCTCACGGCTAAAGCCGTTAACGATAAGCGCGATTGCCTTTTCAGTATCAATCCCGCGCTGGTTGCAATAAAAAATCTGGTCTTCGCCTATCTTACTTGTCGTGGCCTCATGTTCTACCTGGGCCGTTCTATTTTTTGCCTCTATGTATGGAAAGGTATGCGCACCGCACTTGTTGCCCATGAGCAAGCTGTCGCATTGTGAAAAATTACGTGCGTTGTCTGCCCTGCTGTTGATTTGCACCAGGCCACGATAGCTGTTTTGAGACTGTCCCGCAGAGATACCTTTTGAAATTATGGTACTTTTTGTGTTCTTGCCTATGTGGATCATCTTGGTACCCGTATCAGCCTGTTGATAGTTGTTAGTCACCGCAATGGAGTAAAACTCACCTATTGAATGATCTCCTTTAAGGATGCAACTGGGATACTTCCAGGTCACGGCGCTTCCCGTCTCTACCTGTGTCCAGGATATCTTAGCGTTTTTCTCGCAAAGTCCCCTTTTGGTCACAAAATTGAAGACCCCACCTTTACCCTCTTCATTACCGGGATACCAGTTTTGTACCGTACTGTATTTAATCTCTGCGTCATCAAGTGCAACGAGTTCTACAACAGCCGCATGCAACTGGTTCTCATCACGCATGGGTGCGGTACACCCTTCCAGGTAACTCACGTAACTTCCCTCGTCAGCCACAACCAGCGTTCTCTCAAACTGCCCTGTGCCTGCCTGGTTTATCCTAAAATAGGTAGAAAGCTCCATGGGGCAACGCACTCCCTTGGGAATGTAGCAAAACGAACCATCGCTAAAAACAGCTGAGTTAAGTGCTGCATAAAAATTGTCCCTTTGCGGAACAACCGAACCTATGTATTTTTTCACCAGTTCAGGATGATTCTTTATGGCCTCAGAAATCGAACAGAAAATGATTCCTTTTTCGGCAAGTGTCTTTTTAAACGTGGTGGCCACTGAAACGGAGTCCATCACGACATCAACGGCGACACCGGTAAGTTTTTTTTGTTCATCAAGCGATATGCCCAATCTCTTGAAGGTATCCAGCAGTTCTGGGTCAACCTCATCCAGGCTCTCGTACTTGGGTTTCTTGGACGGTGCCGAGTAGTAGGAAATTGCCTGAAAGTCCGGTTTGGGATATTTGACGTTTGCCCATTCTGGCTCTTCCATCTTCTCCCAGTGTCGAAATGCCTCCAAGCGCCATTGCGTCATCCACTCTGGCTCCTCTTTCTTCAAGGAAATTGCGCGCACGACTTCTTCGTTAAGACCCACGGGAAAAGTATCGCTCTCTATATCAGTATAGAAACCATATTTATACTCTTTTGTCTCGAGTTCCTTCTGTAAATCGTCCTCTGTATAAGCCATATATTGTTATGGATTGTTTTCCGGCTTGACCGGTATTGTTCTAATTATAAGTTTTTATAGTGAGAAACTCTCACCACACCCGCAGGTGCGCTGTGCATTGGGATTGTTAAAAACAAACCCCTTGCCGTTGAGGCCGCCGCTGTATTCCAGCGTGGTGCCTATGAGATAGAGAAAACTGCGTTTATCTACGATTAAGCGGATATCATTATCCTCAAAGACCTTGTCATCTTCTGAGGCTGATTTGTCAAACTTGAGCTCATACGATAAACCAGAACATCCACCACTCTTCACCCCCACGCGTACATAATCTTGAACGGCATCAAAACCTTCATCCTCCATCAGGATGGCAATCTTCTTTTTAGCTTGTTCAGTTACCTTTATCATACATTGTTATAACTTGGTGCAAATATACCATATAAGTAGGGTTTAGCCATGATACCTTACATTAATCTAATCTATACATCGATAAAGTTTAAGAATAAGAACACCCTGCATTATAATTCTTGCCTATTAACCATTTAATTGTCGCTCATTTGTGCAAGCGTCGTTAACTTTGCAGCTTAACTGTATAGCTATGTTTGAAGATAAAGATCAATCACGCACACCATTATCCCAGCTGGGGGAATTTGGCCTCATTGACCATTTGACCCAGCATTTTACCATTGCCCAAAAAAGCACGGTAAAGGGCATAGGTGATGATGCCGCGGTACTGGACCACAGTAATAAGCAGATTGTGGTGACCACAGACCTCCTGGTGGAAGGCGTGCACTTTGACCTCAGCTATATGCCCCTCAAGCACCTGGGCTACAAGGCCATCATCGTGAACCTCAGTGATGTATATGCCATGAATGCCATGGCGACACAGGTCACGGTAAGCATCGCGGTTTCTAACAGGTTCCCACTAGAGGCATTAGAAGAACTTTATGCGGGTATTGCCCTTGCGGCAAAAACCTACAATGTCGACGTTGTGGGTGGCGATACGACCTCAAGCAAGACCGGCCTGTTGATCACGGTGACCGCGATAGGTGAAGCTCAAGGCGAAAACATAGTCTATAGAAGCGGGGCCCAGCCCAATGACCTCATCGTCACCACCGGAGACCTGGGCGCGGCCTACATGGGTCTACAGGTACTGGAACGGGAAAAAGAAGTCTTCAAGGTAAACCCACGCTCACAACCAGACCTTGAACCTTATTCTTATCTCTTGGAACGCCAGTTAAAGCCAGAAGCAAGAAAAGACATCGTGGAACTCCTTGCAAAAATGGAGGTAAGACCCACCTCGATGATCGACATTAGCGACGGACTATCATCTGAAGTGATACATCTATGCAAGAGCAGTAAGACAGGATGCAGGATCTATGAAGACAAAATTCCGCTTGACCCGCAATTGATACACACCTGCGAAGAGTTTAAGATTGATAGTACCACCGTGGCATTGAGCGGCGGGGAAGATTATGAACTCTTGTTTACGGTAGCGCAGAAGGATTATGAAAAAATAAAGGGAAATCCACACCTCACGGTTTTGGGCCACATGACAGAAGAAAGCGCAGGCTTGAACCTGGTCACAAGAGGTGAGACCCTGGTGCCTATCATTGCAAGGGGGTGGAATGCATTAACCCAGGAAGACTAAAACTTAAGAACCTGTGCGGGCCGGTCTCCTAGTTTGTAAAACTTCTAGCGCTTCATGAAGATGGCGCAGCCTAGGGGTCAATGGAGTCAAATTACCGGTCTCGTCATACGTAAATTGACGCTTGCAGCATTTGCACTCATACTCTAGATCATCTGTATTATACCTTCTGAGCAACCTGTAGGAATGTCCAAAAAATTTACAACGCAGCTTACCAAATGTGGAGGAACGTTTCTTTAGGGTTTTGATTTCTGTCATTTTCTTTGAATTGGGGAGGTTCAAGGTAAAAAAATCCGTGAACTAATCAAAAAAAACGCCAAAGAGTTTAATTTTAATAAAATTAAGATAATTTTATCAGTATTTACCCTCTTGTTTTGTCATATCAGGAATTTAGCAAGGGCATTATTAACACTTCTTGAATTTTCTATAAAGCTCATGTGCCCGCCACTACCTATTTCAACCTCAACAGTATAGCCTTCCAACTCCTTTTTGAGCGCTTCGGCATCGATTAACGTATCGTTTTTGCCTAAAAACATTCCTTTTTTAAAGGTTGATTGCTTCCAGAAATCCACTAGATCCTCCCGCTGCATCATTCCTTTTTGACAAGCGATATACCCCGCCAGCGGTGTCTTGAGCGCTTTATTTTTTACGTTTTCTATTTCCTCCCTGTATTTCACCCTGCTTTCTTGAGAGAATAAGTTTGCCACAGACATACTTACCAAGGCTTCATAGTTTTTTGCTGCTACCTTCACCCCATGCAAGCGCAGTTTTTTTCGCTCGGCGGTGTCTGGGTATGGGGTGGAGTTCATCAAGAACACGCCCAGGGTTTGCTCCGGGTACGCTTTCGCGAAAGCGAGTGCCACATAACCTCCCATGGAGTGCCCCACGAGCATGGCCTGGTCGATGCCTTCTTGTGACAAGATTGCGCGCACCATGGCCGCCATCTCCTGCATGGTATTCTCACCGTCCAGCACGGGGGTCCTGCCATGGCCGGGAAGGTCAATAAGGATGGCCTTTACCGATATTAGCTCTGAAATTATAGGATTGAAAATGCCATGATTTTCTAAAAATCCATGCAGGAAAACCACGGGTTTGCCCTGGCCTTCAACGGTATAAAATACTTCTTTGTCCTTGTGTGTTATCGTCATTTTTACCCTTATCTTTCAGGCCGTAATTTAGCGCCGCACATGAGATTATACAAGGAAACGATTATTACTGGTTTTGCCATTTTTTCGTTGTTCTTTGGTGCGGGCAACCTCATTTTTCCACCGTTTTTAGGTTATGAAGCAGGTGGTGAATGGCCATGGGCGACCCTAGGTTTTGCCATCTCGGCGGTCATTATCCCCATTCTGGGTATTGCGGCACATGCACGACTGCAGGGCACTTTAATGGATTTTGGCAAGCGGGTGCATCCTGTGTTCAGTTTGGTTTTTGGCATTCTTATCTATGCGATTTCAATAAGTATTCCTGCCCCCAGGACAGCATCTGTTACCTATGAAATGGCTTTTGAGCCATATTTTGACTGGGGAAGCTTCACCTTTAGCGCCATGTATTTTGGGCTCGTCCTGCTCTTTGCGCTCAACCGCTCCAAACTGCTTGACCTGCTGGGAAGATACCTCACCCCCACTTTACTGTTCATGCTCGTGGCGATAATAGGTGTGGCGGTTTTTGGCAATGAAAACCTAAGCACGCCCAGTGCTTACCAAACGCCACTTACCCAGGGGCTGACACAGGGATACCAGACCTTTGATGCTATCGCGGCCATCGTGGTGGGCGCGGTCGTGATTATCTCCCTTAACCTCAAGCACCCTAAAGACTACGCCCGCAAGAAAAAACTAATATCCTATGGCGGTTTAATGGCCGGTACCGGACTCTTTATAATCTATATGGGACTTATTTACATAGGTCATTTATACGGCAATCAAGAATTCACTACGCACACCGAGTTGCTCTCCTACATCAGTTATGACACGCTGGGCAGTGGTGGCAGGCTCATGCTTTCATTCTTGATGGGTCTCGCTTGCCTCACCACGGCAACAGGTATCGTGACCGGCACTGCCGACTTTGTCAAGGAGCTTTTCAAGGGGTCGCAAAATGCCTATGTCATTACCGTGATAGCAGGATGTATCCTGGGTGTACTTATAGGTCAAATGGATGTTTCCTTAATCATTGCTATTGCCGTACCCGTGCTCTTTTTTATATATCCCATTACCATCACGCTCATTTTACTCAATTTACTGCCAAAATCCTTGTACACACCCCTTGTTTTTAGGGCAGTGGTCATCACCGTATTTGTGTGCAGTATCCCCGATTTTTTGGGAAGTCTCAATATTAAAGGTGCACAATCCTTCCTGCCACTTGGGGAGTTTGGTTTTGGCTGGGTGCTCCCGGCCATACTTGTTTTTGCAGTGACCTCCGGTATTCAAGTTTATGTTATAAATAAAAAATGAAACAGTTTTTCTTACAGTTCATCTTTTGCTTGTATGGTTTTTTGGCTTTAAGCCAAAATAACCCAGAACCCATTTTAATTTTATGGAACGAGCAAAAACCATTGACCTGGGAAAACTTTAGGGGCGAGGTCAAGGAAGATGAAATCATCGGGGATGCCGAAACCGTTTACAGTATTGAAATCATACCTACGGACATCCTTGTGGATGAGGATGATAATATCGTAAACTATGAAGATTTGAGCGTGGCCACCTATTTTCATACGGATAGATCATGGGTGTATGACCGCAATACACAACTATTGAAATACCAGCGGCTAAAATTTGACATCGCCGAGCTTCATGCCCGGTTGATGCGCAAGGAATTTCAAAAGCTGAAAGATTACAAAACCACTGGTTTTAACGACTATCAACGGGTGTATACCGTGTACTGGAACAAGTGTAGGGAAATGCAAAGGGAAAGCAACAGCGACACCCATAGGGGGTTGAACGCAGACGCGCTTGTCACCTGGGAAGATAAGGTATATGCGGAGCTACAATTGCTTGAGGCCTATTCCCTGCACCCCTAGCGCTTAGATGTTTTAAATGCCTCTATCAAGTATATCGTGAAAAAAGGAATGGCCAGCCCCATGATTATCGCAAAGGCGTAGATTAATTTTTTATTTGGTGAGATGGGCTCTGCACTGCTATACGCCTTGTCCACAACCCTAGCCTTAGTCGCAGTTACCAGTTTAGACAATTTATTTTCTTCTCGCTTGCGCAAAAGGTATAAAAACAGGGCTTCTTTTACGGTATTATGCGCCTGGGTGCCATCATAGTCCAGCGTATCCTTTGCAGCTTTAGAAACCTGAAAACCGTTTGTACCGCGCTCTCGTTGCAGGTTTTGTAAAGATTCGGTCAAGACTTGTTGTCTATCATTTAATGACTTTAAAACCTTGTTCTTTTCTGTGCCGAGGTTCTTATCTAGAGCATTCATTACCGCTGCGCTTGCTTGCGCGCTTACCAATTTCTCTTGCTCTACAGCCAAAAGATTATAGCGTTCTATCGCTACATTGAGCGCTCTATCATCAAGCCCCAAACCGGCTGGGATAGGCCCTGGATTTTCCATCTCAAGATAAGATTGTAAATCATAAATAAGCCCCAGCTGTGTCTCATATTGTTGTTGCTTCCTGTTTAGTTCATGGGCATTGTCCAGGTCCAGGTCAGCCTCTGCCGCAAGCATGGTTTCTAGCCATTTAAAACCGTTATTCTCTTTGATGGAATCTGTAAAACCATTATCCAGTTCCTGTAATCTTTGCCCTATGAAATTACCCGTAATATCCACAAGTAAAGCTTTGTCATTTCTCGCTTCGGTATTATACTCAAGCACCATCTGGTCAAGGATATCCTGGGCTTTTTTCTTATTGGGATATTCCAGGTCTATCTCGACGTGAGATGAGTTTTTATCCACAAGGTCAATGGTAAGAAGAGATTCATATTTTGTGATAAGATTTTCCAAATCTTCAAAAGAAAGTATCACGGGAAAATCAGCAACATTGTCCTTTTCATTCAGGGAAAAAACATATTCGCCGAAAGGCAATTGAAGCGGCTCACCAAACGCTCCTGCAATTACCTCATCACTCCCATCAAGTTGAATTGAGAATCCAGCATCGCTATTGTTTATAACAGCGCGTTGCGTTGCCATGGGTGTTTTTTTGGCTACAGCCAAAGATTGCTTGCCCAGACTTCTTGCCATTATGGGAGATTGATTATACAATTCAACCTCATGCCCCATCTTGCCCTCTTTGTAATACCCTACTTCTAGCTGAAGCGCCTGAATGGTATTCTTTAACAATCGTCTGGAACGCAGCACGCCCAGCTCATTGTCCATACTGCTGGAGCGCATGCGGTTGAGGCGGTTTAAATCTAAAAAAGCCGAAATCTCGGGACCAGAGCGGTTTTGCTCATCGGTTCGCACGATAAATGTTGTCTTGGTATTGTAAACGGGTACGGAGAATATTATGTATGTATAGGCTATTGCCAGAGCAATGATCAGCGCCCCCAAGAACCAGAGCCAGCGCCTAGTGTACTTGCCCGCCTCTTTCTTGAGGTCAACTTTTTTTCTTAATGCAATAGGAAGACCTATCCTATATTCATCCATTGATTTGATTTTACCTTTCTTGCACCAGCGTGAATATCAAAGCTAGCGTAAAATATCTTATTATTGATTTACTCGCATTTGTTATGATTGCCACGGGTAAAAAATAAAAGCATCCCTGATGATGGGATGCTTTCTTATTAAGTTTTTAGTCACGCATATAGCAAGGTGACTTTATCTGTTCAAGCTCATTTCATATTCAGGTTCATAGGTATTGAAGCCTGTAACTTGATGCGCTTTTTCTTTTAATAGATAGTAGGCAAATACTGCACCGTAGTACATGTAACGTTTCCACATACGTTTTGGTTCTTTTACCAAGCGGCCTAGCCATTCAAACCCTGAATTTACCCAGACCTCGTTAGGCCTTTCTACAGTGCCGGCATAAAAATCAAACACGGCACCCACTGCACAAACAATATTTGCGTTGAGATATTTTCTGTTTTGATTGGTCCATTTTTCTTGCTTTGGGGCCGTCATGCCCACAAAGAGCACATCAGGTTCAAATGCATTGACGGCATTGATCATGCTGTCATTATCTGCTGAAGAAAACTCATCTTTATAAGGAGGCGAATATGAGCCTACCTTAATGTTAGGGTATTCCTTAGAAAGTCTTTCTTCAATCTTAGCAAGGACATCGTTAGACGAACCTAGGTAAAATACCCTTCCACCTTCTTTGTTCATTTTCTTGAGCAGGTAACCGTGCAGGTCACTGCCCGAAAACTTTGCGATGGGCATATGGTTGAGAAATTTAGATGCCGCCGTTATACCCACTCCATCAGGAAGAAGTATATCAGAGCTAAGTAGTGATTTCTTAAAGTTCTCGTCTTTTTCTGCTATACAATAAGAATATTGGTTTATCGTATTTATATATGTCTTTTTTGAGAAGTCATAGTTGTCAAGCTCTCCAGCATAAACTGGATAACCTAAACAGTTGACTGTTGCTTTCGTTTTCATGTTTAAATTCTAAATGGTGACTAAAAAAAATTTAATCTGATAGAATTTTCACACGTAGTTAGAGGTCATTGTAGTTAACCGCT
This sequence comes from Cytophagaceae bacterium, assembly GCA_002710685.1. Classification (GTDB taxonomy): domain Bacteria; phylum Bacteroidota; class Bacteroidia; order Flavobacteriales; family Flavobacteriaceae; genus Leeuwenhoekiella. Next base: position 166,875 of record PALD01000027.1, read on the forward strand.
AAGTTACAGCGAATAATAGAATACCCCACATTTTATTATGATGGCACACACTCAATAAAAAAAGTTAAAACAGCCTTATTTGTGTAGTATATCTGCTAATGCATGCACTTAGTCTTAAATTATGCATTTTGTCAAACACTAAATTAGCATCAATTTATAGGTTATTGCCCATATTTAACTTTGGTTTATACGTCATATCAACGCGCAAATGTCACTATGAGCGATAATGACCAGCGAGAAGAGTCAAAAAAATGGCTGTTTTCAGCCTTAAAACGCTAGAATTAGTGCAAACTGCCAAGAATATCAAACATGTTTCGCTCAAAAATGGCGTGCGTAAACTTGTTTTTAAAATGCTTTTTGCCATTTGATCCCATGCGCTTTCGCGAAAGCGAATCTTGTAAAAGCTGCTGCATGGTGTTGGCCAGGTCCAAAGCGTCTTGTTGTTTGGCCATGAGCCCCGTTTTACCCTCGATGACAATATCTGCAATACCACCCTCATTGGTAGAAATTATGGGAAGGGAATATTGCATGGCCTCAAGGAGCACCAGCGGGAAGCATTCATTGTGATAATAGGTAGGAAAAACAAAAACATCTGCCGCCTTAAAAAACCTCGCCTTGTCCGCCCCATATTGTTTACCATGGGCAAAAACCATGGTTTCCAGTTGATTTTCACTCACAATATTAAAGAATTCTTTCTCGCCCACATCAGACCATGCACCCACGAAATGACAGGTAAAATCAAGGTTTCTTTGTTTCAATATCTTAGTAGCCTCCAGCAGGACCAGCACTCCTTTTTCTTCCATCATGTTTGAGAGAAATAAAAAGTTGCAAGGCGCATCCAGCTGTTTTTCCGTTAGACTGGTATCGTGCTCTTCACGTATCCCGTTAGGGCAATAAAAAACACGCTCTTTGGGCACAAAGGCCGCAATATCATAATATAGGTGCGGTGAAAGCAGGATGCAGTGCGCATCTTTAAAAACAAACCTATACAGTGCCCTTTTCCAACCAGCATCCACATTTTTGCTCACCCCCTTATTGTGAAAGTGATACACACGAGGCACCCCAAACAATTTTACAAGGCCTATGACTAGGGCATCTTTGTAAAATCCCACGCCCTTCGCGGTGAGGGTGAGATAACACAAATCATATTTCTTTCGCAGCAGCGCCAGGAATACCTTGAATAGTATTTTGGCTACAGCCAAAATCTTACCAACACCCCCTTTACCGATGGCATCCAGTGAAGAAGACGAAGATAGATTGATATAATCAGCATCAAAACCCGAGTTGATCAACTCGCTATCCATGAGATATTTACCCATCATCGCGGCACCGTTGACCGGGGGCGGTATATGCAATATAAAAAGGACTTTGGGTTGCTGTTGACTCATTTATCTAAATATCGTATTCAGGATTTTATAGCCTATGCGGGTGGTTAAACTATAAACCCTGTAAAATTGCTTTATATAATATGGTTGCAAGTGCGGTTTTGGGTTAAACCCAAAATTACGCTTACCCGTCTCATCCAGTTTTGTCTTGTACCGGTTGAACCGTTCTTTAGTATTTGTTGCCTTCTCGCCAAAACCTTCATTGGAGATTTTTGAAACCAGCGGAAAGACACTGAAGGTCTTTTTTTGAAACTGGTCAAAGCACCACCGGATGGCCCAGGAATCTAGCTGTCCTGTCATTTGCTTATTTAACATCCCGGCCATGTCTGAGCCCATTGCATTAAACTGTTTTTGTGCGGTAGCATCTTTTTTAAAATCAGAATACCCTGAAACTTCCCAATCAACCTCCTGCCATCTATCACGCCAGGTTGCCCAGCCCCATGAAGAAGCACGCATGGTAAAATAATTGTCATACTGCTCGTCCTGGAGTGGCTTTATGGGCATTGAATATCCAGAAATACTGTGCACCTGGGAATTGTTTTTATAAAACGTCAATGCCTGATTCATAAAATCAAGAAAATTAGTACTGGTAATTAAGTCATCTTCTAGGACAACACAACTCTCATGAGTTTTTAAAATCTTGCTAACTCCCGTAATTATTGATGTAGCAAGACCTTTATTTGTTTCGCTGGCATAAATGGTTACTTCTTTAAAGCCATGTATAGTTGCTAGATATTCACGCACATCATTGATTTCCGTGGCATCTCTTTCTGTTTTGGGACCGTCTGAAAAAACAAAAAGTGCTGTGTCGCTGGCGAGGTGATTTCGCCGCAAGGCAATAACAGATTGCTTGAGCGGTTCTAGTTTCTTGTATGTAAAAAGCAGCACCGGTGCAGTCATAGTTTATGCTTTGTCAATTAAATATCGGTCGCCTGGCCTTACAAGCTTTAAGGTTTCATGCTTGCCTGCATTGAGTTCTTGCATTTCATCATCTGTGAGATATATGGGTTTTACATAAGAAACAGAAACAATAAATAAGCAAAGTGCAAAAAAGTCTTGAGAGCTATATAAGGCTGACGAGAACATGCCATAGACTAGCATTTGCATGAAAAGTAATGCGACCCAGCCCACTTGCTTTCTATATTTTATAATCTTAAAAGCCCGCGAAATGGCAAAACCGACCAATATTAAAAAAGGAACTCCCCCCAAAATGCCCATGGTCAAAAAAGCTTCAAGTATAAAATTGTGGGGATACCCTCCTTTGCCCAGACCGTGGGGGATGACATAAAAATCACCAAAAAGCAGGGCATCTCCTATAATTTCTAACGTGTTGAGATAAATCATGTCCCTGCCACTGGTTTCTTGATTTTCAATTGCAGATGCCAGACGTGTGGCTAGACTACTACCCATGGATTGCGCCAGCTCAATCAAGTATCCCCCAAAAAGCCATAACAACAGTAGACCGATGGCCAGGGTTATACATGTCTTGACCATGCCAAATCTCGCCATCACATAAAAACCTATTACCAAAACAAGCACAACTACGGGCGACCGCGTTCCTGCTTTAAGTATGGACAAAATCCCCAGCACAAAAAGCAGCGCATAAGCGAGCCAACAAAGCTTGAATCGAAAATGAAAGAAACCATAAACAGCTGCAAGCGAAAGTGCGCACCCCATCTGCCCATAGTTTATCATATTTACTGTACTATTTGCATTGAAACGTCCCGCTAGAGCTTCCTCGGTATTTTCTTGAGCAAAGAAAAACGCGATTACAAGACCCAGAGCAAGCAAAGCAATAAATACATAATAAGACCGGGTAGAACTTATGGCGGGGGCATACCTAAAGGAAAATGCTATCAACACACTGGCCATAAAACTGACCAAGTCAAGTTTTGACCCATAACCCTGCGGATTATACTCTAGAAATACATCAAAAAATAAATTGATAAAATATATGACAACGACCCCCAGAAAGAGCTTCTCAAGATTATCAAGCTCATACAATTTGTAAGCATACTCCTTAATTATGAGCATGGCAAGAACTGCCTTTAAACCCCAAAAGGAATAACGCAGCCATGCAGCATCAAAACCAAACATATCTGGAATGAATGTGATGAGCAAGAACACGGCATAGAAATTTACCGCAAAGTGAAGGTTCTTTTTATACCAGTATACAAAGTGGCTCAATGACTACGATAATTATGGTTAACTGTTTATATCTAAATGGTCCTTTAATACCATTGCGGCAAAATTATGTGGACTGTGCTGCTTTATAAATTTGTCTGCCTGAGAATGCAATGGTGGTTCTGTGATTACCCGCTCAATGCCTGTTGCAATTCCCGAAGCAGTGGGGGCTTGCAGTAAAACTCCTAAGTTATACTGTTCTACCAATTCTTTTAATAATCCAGAACCGGTTGCAACCACTGGTTTTTTGGCGAAAGCCGCATGACCCAGAATTCCACTTGACGCCTCCACGTTTTTATAGGGTATAAGGACGGCATCGCACTGGTCAAATAGGCTCTTCATCACATCTGAAGGCACAAATTGCTCATCCCATACTATCTGTGCCTTACTGCTGGCAGTACTAACTGTGATTGTACTTTTAAGAAGTTTCCGCTCTGCAGGTACGGTGGCCATGCCCACCAGCAATAGTGCTATTTTATCTTGTAAAGATGCTTTAATCTTGGTCGCGGCCTGCACGGTCTCTGGACTACTTTTACGGTTGCCCAAAGAACCAATGTGGAGGATTATTTTTCTATCTGGGTCAATATTATAAGCTTTTCTAATGTCAAAACCTTCCCGCGGATGTAAACGTGGTATGGGGTCTGGCAACATTTTAAAAGCGGTTGTCTTAAGATGCTTATTGGTCTCATCTACTACTTCCTGGTCATTGAGCAAAAAGATTGTTTTTAGTTTTGGGTTTTTGGTAAAAAGCTTGCTTAGGTAATATGCTTTATGGTATTGAAATTTTTCACTTGCCGTATTCCTATTCATGCGATAATAGTGTAAAAACAAGATTCCGCTGAAAGAATACTGCGTTCTAAATAAAGCAGCTCCCAGTTGAACCAGGTTAAAGCTCAAGGCGAAAACATGGTCCGGCCGCAGCTTTTTTGCGTAAGCGTCCATCAATCTATATTCTCTAAAATACCTGCGTACCGTACCCGCGCTCACCACATTCTTGTAGGCCTCTTCATCAATATGCACCCAGGTAACTCCCTTGATTTTTCCTGCCTTTTCCACAATGCCAGGAAACTCCTGCTCAAAGTACGGGTTGACCACAAAAATATATTCTTCGCCCGCCGTACCTTCCTGAAATAAAAAATCGACCAGATGACTTATATACTCTGCATGGTGACCCGTAATCGCTATGTCAAAAAGTAAGGTTTTCAATAGTTATTCTTTACACATTTAAGGGGTTGCTCCCTTTGAGGTTTATACCCAGCTTTGACAGGGCAAGGCGCACATAATATTTAAACCCCCATACGAGTGGATGCTCTTTTCTATTGCTCAGCAAATACCCTTTAAATTTATGGTTCTCTGGTTTGAGTGCTTCCTTGTCGTAGATATATTTTGGGTTATGTACATACATTGTGGGAAAATGCGCATAATCACTTACATCACCTTCTACAAGTGCATTGAGTTTTTTGCTTAACAGGCTTATGATTGACTGGTCGTGCCTGTGGACCAGGAATTCGGGATAGTTAGGCAATCCTTGAGTGTTAGGAGCATCTGTTAAAATCCTGTAATCCTTGGAATATTCATAATATGCATTGAGAAATCGGGTAGATTCAGCATCCTTCTTCAGGATAAAGAAATTTGCCGAAATCTGCCTTTTATTTGCATATTCCTCGGTATCACAATCCATCAGCACAAAAGCGTCCCGCTTGGTAAACTGTTTTTCAATTAACGGCAGGTAAAAGCAAAAGACACTTTTGCCTTGAGCGTCCATATAGTTTAATAGCGGTTTGATATTTTTTACAAAGACCGTCCCACTATCAGAATAGACCAGATAGTCTCCTTCTTTGAGTTCATCAAAGGTTTTCTTAAGAAGATAGGGCTTCCAGAAATATCCTCCAAAACCTTTTTTAGAATGCTCAAAATGCGCCTGGCTTTCTTCCATGAAAATGGAATCAATATCCTGCGGACCATACTCCACTACACGGTCTATACCCCCTAGAAGCTTGGCAGACCTCGTATTCCACTTCTGTTGCGTTCTAAAAGACGCATCGGCAAAGTTTATAGAAGTTATCATATCAAGCGGTTACGGGTTTATTGTTTAGCTTACGCCAAAATTTTAAAGCATAACGTTCTACCTGCCCAAAAAACAGGAATATGGGTCCAGTAGCACCCATTTTATCCCGCATTAATTTTACCGAAGCATTATCTCCCATCCTGGCGCGACGGTCACGTATTCTTTTTAATAATTCAAGCAACATAAGCTTATGATATGGGTTTCTCGCCTTGCTTAAATCAATATAAAAAGCATATTCCTTCTCAATGAGCGTGACTTTTTGACTTAGTTCTTTATGGTCTAAAAAATGCATAAACACAATCTGTGGTGAGTAGGCCACATCGTATTTTTTTAAAAGTAGAAGCACAATCTCCAGGTCTTCCCAGATAGAACATTCTTTTCTAAAACCGCCCACGGCGCGAAATGCATCTTTAGCAACAAGCATCGCCCCGGTCCTGGGAAAAATATGCCGCTGCCATAATCTTTTAAAACGCTTTTCTACAATACCTTCCTTTTCCCTAGCGCAGCACCGCACCTCCTTGCCACTTTCTTCTTTGGCAACAAAGTTTGCCGTATAAAATTTCAAGTCTGGATAAGCCTGCATAAGATTTATAAACGTCCTTAATCCTCCAGGCAGTAGGACATCATCTGCATCAATAAAAAAAAGCCAATGGCCAGATGCATGGTTCGACCCATAATTTCGGGTGTCTGAGACCCCCGTATTTTTTTTGGTGAAAACCAAAATCCTATCATCATCCATCGCTTGAACCACTGCCGCACTCGCATCAGTAGAACCATCATCTACCACGATGATTTCAAAGTTTCCATAATCCTGCTCCAGCAGGGAGTTTATGGTCCTGGTGATGACCTGCTCCTTGTTGTATAATGGTATGATTATAGAAATCAATGGTTTCATTAAATACCTAGCTTGCTAAAATATTCATCTGTCCTGCCGCGCTGCTTTTCAAGTTCAGTATTTACCCGCGTCCAGTCTATTTCTGCCTGTAGCAAATCTTGAGTTAATTCTTCACTGTTCAGGATTATCCTATTTTCCAACCCCACGGTTTTTAACATGGAGTAAAAACGGGTGAGCCCACGCTCTTTGTTGCCATACACGATAAACGGTTTATTGAACAAGAGTGAAAAAATCGTTCCGTGAAAGGAGTCTGTCACAACATACTCAGCGTCCATGAAGCCTCGCAGCCAACTGGTCACGGTGGGATATTTTTTTGCTTCAAGCGTCATCCCGGGTTTGATGACCGGCTTATTGATGCTATAGGTTTTTCCCCCCACGTGCTGCACCACCTCATCGATGACCTTTTGGCGATCCTCCTTTATATCAAGCATATACACGAGTATATTGCCATCTTTTGCGGGTTCAGATTCGGCTTTCGCCAAATGCTCATAGTCCTCAACCTTGAGTAACATGGTGGGGTCAACGTGCCTTACCGCTTCTTTATCAAAATATTTTGTGCAAATCTCCACTCCGGAATCTTCCCGCACCGAAACGCCATCAAATTTTTGAATGAGATTCTTGATTTCGCCGGTCAATTCTGCTGGTTGCTCCCACTCTCCTTTACCAAATGACGCTGCATAAGACAGGCGTTGCACGGTCGTGTTTTTCGCGAAAGCGTAAAAGAAATCCTTTGCCATGGCATTAGTATAGTCTACACGCCATACCTGGTCGCTGCCCACCACCAGGGCATCCAGGTTATACCCGCTCACCACGGCCTCCATCCCCTCTGATGAGAAATAAGGCTTGGTCTTGGGCTCGATGTACTTATTTATAAAATAATCGGTATTCGCCCGTATGGCCTTTTGCTCCTGCTCATGTTTCCACTTGCTGGGGAACACCGTTTTCTTGAGCAACTGCACGAGTGGCCCGGTAAATTTTTTATTGAATTGCCTATCTATGACCAGAATCTCATGACCCCGCTCCTTGAGGTACCTTTGCAGGGCATAGGCCTGTAACAACCCACCATAATTGCTGTGCAATGGCAAGGTCAAGGTTCCTATTTTTTTCGGTTTTGATTGCATGATTTTCTATTTGATTAGTTTGAATTTCTTCAAAAGGAAAACAGCTTTTTCCTTTAAGAATTGCTTTTCGTTCTTTTTAAGTCCCACCAGCAGGATAGATGCTACGATACTTACCACGGTCACGGTCTCCAGCACAAAAAAACGGGTGAGGCCAGCTTCCATTTTATAAAAGACGATTGCCGGTAAAATCAGTGAAACGATAACCACGACCACGATTCTAAAAACCACATGAGACAAAAACTTGGAAACGGAGATATGTATCAAGCGGCTCACCATGATCAACCTGGCAAACATGGCCATCACCGAAATTACAATACTTACATAAAAAGTAGTTTGTGGAGGGTAGCCCATTTTTAGAAAAACATAAGAAATGGGTAAGATGAGCAGCAACAGCCCCCCAGCCACAATCATATACCATTTTATCCTTCCGCTGGCCTGTGCCCCCGCCATAATGGGAAAGGATATGGAATCAATCAAGGCATTGATCAAGACCAGCCTACAAAAGAGCACGGCATAGTCTGGCACGATTTTAAGCCACCATTTTAAGATGAGTTCTGTTTCCATAATAATGGGAAGGCTCACACAAAACAGTAAGAAGAAGGCATATTTTGAACCTTGAAAAATTAATTGCTCCATGTATTTTGTATCTCCGGCAGCATACGATTTCACAATCTGTGGATTGAGTGCAACCTGAAAGTTTCCCACAAAACCGTTTATCGCACCGTTGACCTGATATGCAATTCCACGTGCAGCATTAATTGCCGGGCCAAAAAAGATATTCAGCAGGATATTCACACCTTGATTATAGGTCACATAAGCCCCAGTGCCAAAGAGGTTCCAGCCCGTGTAGCCCAGCATTTCCTTAAAAATAGCCTTATCCCATACATATTTATAAGTACACTCTTCAAACTTTCGCTTTGCGTAGATCCTATCAATCATTAGCAGCAAGAAGGATACCCCAAACATCAACATCCCATACATAATGAGCTTATCATAAGTCAACCACTGTATGAGGAAAACCAGGAGCAACTTTAAGGAAACCTCAACTATACTTACATATGCATAAATATTCATGTGTTCCCGGGCAATAATCGAGGCCGTATAGGGCACGCTCACAATCTTCACCACAAAAGAGAAAATGGCAAACTGGTAAATCCAGTTGGCCGCCACCATCCTATCTTCAGGGATGGTGAGTTTATGATTTAAAAACCACAACCCAATGGTTTCCGCAAGGACCAGGATTACCAGGGCGATGAGCAGGTGTATGTTTACGCTTGTCGCAAAAACTTTCCTGAGCTGTGCAAAATTGTCCTTTCCTATTTCAAAAGATAAGAAACGTTGTGTTGCCCCAGACATGGCACTGTTGAGAAACGAAAACATGCCCACGACACCGGCAACCACATTGTAGATGCCAAAATCCTCAACCCCTAGGGTATTGAGCACCACCCGGGATGTGTACAATGAAATAGCCATTGTAAGGAACATCCTGAAATAGAGCATCAAGGTGTTTTTGGCAATTCTTTTACTGTCTGAAGAACTCATACACCAGGCTAGAATGAAGTTTTCCCCAAGCCGTAACTATCTTACGGCCTTGATTAGGTAAATATTGGCCTTGGTTTATCCAAGTTTCCAAAGTGAATCAAGTATAGATTTATTTCACTTGGCAAGTTTAAAATAACCTAGCCGCTTAATAAGAAGCTTTAACAATACTTTGAAAGTATTGTGCCATAAAGCAATAGGTGTTCTATTAAATGTGTTGCTATACTATGAATGAAGGCTTAAAATGAAAAAGGCCTCAACAAATGTCGAGGCCTTTTCTTGTACCTTGGGTGGGAATCGAACCCACACTCGTAAAGAACTGGGTTTTGAATCCAGCGTATTTACCACCAAATTTCCGTAAGTTATATTATAATCAACTGATTAACATATATTTAATTTTATATAATGTCAATTGATATCGTTTAAAATCCTAATTTGTTGTACCTATGTTGTACCAAAAATGATTATCTTTATATTCTCAATACTTAAGATATGGCATCAAACGCAAAAATAGTACTTCGGAAAAAGCCCAATAAAGAAGGGCATTGTCCTCTTTGTATTCGTATTACTAAAAACCGTCGCTCAAATTATCATTATATAGGTCATAATATTGACCCTAATGATTGGGATGGAAAAAATATTAGAGTTAGAAAATCACACCCTTACTCAGATAGGTTAAACGGCTTGCTTAGTACTAAACTGTCTGAGGCGAATAAGATGCTGATTGATTTGCAATCGAGCAAAAAGGATATATCGGCTAATCAAATAAAAGAGAAACTTTATGCATCTTCCGAATCAGTTACTTTTTTCGAAGTGGCACAAGATTTTCTTGATGATTTAGAAGCAAACGAAAAGCTGTCTAGGCTCTCGACCGACAAGGCTCGTGTTAACCACGTATTGAACTTTACCAAATCAAAACAACTTACCTTTCAAGAAATTGATGAAAACTTTCTAAAGAGATTTAAAACTTACCTCCGTACAAAACACAACCTATCGGAAAGGTCGATAGTAAATAATCTTATTGTGATTAGAACTATCTATAATAGAGCTATTAAATTGGGTATAGTAGATAGAAAACTCTATCCCTTCGGTTCAGATAAAATACGGATTAAGTTCCCTGAAACCGAAAAAATAGGCCTTACCAAAAATGAGGTCATAAAACTTGAATCCGTTGAAAATCTGACCGACAACGAGACTCACGCTAGAAATGTTTGGCTTTTCAGTTTTTATTTTGCCGGAATTCGGGTAGCTGACGTATTGAAAATTCGTTGGACCGATATTTATGACGAAAGGCTGCATTATCGAATGAACAAGAATTTAAAATTGTTATCCCTTAAAATCCCAGATAAAATATTTCCGATTTTGGAATATTATCAGGACAGTAAACAAAATGATGACGATTTTATATTTCCGGAAATGAAAAAGGCAAATTTACAAGATGCAAAAGATGTCTATGCTAAAACAAAAACGGCCAACAAGAAATTCAATAAATATTTGGTATCGGTCGCTGATAAAGCCAAAATATCAAAAAAAGTAACTATGCACATTGCTAGACATACATTTGGGAATATATCGGAAGATAAAATCCCAATTAATATGCTCCAAAAATTATATAGACATTCATCGATTACCACTACTATAAATTACCAATCTAACTTTATGCATAGGGATGCCGATAATGCTTTGGATAGCGTCATTAATTTTTGATTTCTGAAATTCTAAATCATCTTTGCACAACCTGTGCATCGCAATTTTATTATCTTTGCAGAGTGAAAATTTTAACTATCATATTATCCGTTTACTTTTTGGTACTCAATGTTGTGCCCTGTGATGACGGTGAAGTTAGTTTATACGATTTTCAAAATGACTTACAAATACAGTTAGATCATAATTCAGATAATACCGAACAGCCGGTATGCATCAATTTTTGCCTTTGTAGCTGTTGTCACGTAAATGTTGTAAATGTCGATGTAGTTCCGTTTGTTATGCCATCTTTTGTTATTTCTTCTGAAATATTCTTCCATTCTGATGGTTTTGGAAAAGATCTTCCCCTCTCCCTTTTGCAGCCTCCACAGGTTTAATTCAGTTTTTATAGGATAGCTATATCCTCCTTAGACCTTTTTAGGTCAATCTTAATTTGATACGATTTTGTATATAGCAAATTTGTACCAAAAAGTTTCAATGAATTAAACCCTTCTTTTTTATGATTAATAAAATCATTTCATTTTCAATCAACAATAAATTTATTGTTGGTCTATTGATGGTAGCCCTGATTGGCACGGGCATTTGGTCAATGGCCACCATTAATCTGGGATCGGTTCCAGATATTACGAACAATCAAGTACAAGTCATAACTACAGCACCCAACTTGGGCACTGAAGACATAGAACAATTTGTTACCTATCCTGTGGAACTGGCAATGGCAAACCTTCCAGATGTTGTCGAGCTACGTTCGGTTTCTCGCTTTGGTCTTTCAGTGGTTACTATTGTCTTTAAGGACGAAGCGGGCACCTACCTTCCCCGTCAACTGGTACAGGAAAAACTAGCTGAAGTCAGTGAAGAGATACCCGAAGGTTTTGGATCGCCTTTTATGGCTCCTATCACTACAGGATTGGGCGAAATTTTTCAGTATACCTTAAAAGTAAAAGAAGGATATGAGGATAAGTATGATGCAATGGAGTTGCGTACTATCCAAGATTGGATTGTTAAACGTCAAATGGCATTGGTGCCTGGCGTTGTAGAGGTCAATGCTTTCGGTGGATATGTGAAACAATACGAAATAGCGCTTAGCCCAGATAAGCTCAAAAGTTTTGGTATTACGATGGGACAGGTTTTCGAAGCCCTCAAAATGAACAATGCGAATACAGGTGGTGCTTACATTGAAAAAAACCATCAAGCCAATTTTATTAGGGGTGAAGGTCTGGCGCGTAGCCTCGAAGATTTAGAAAACACAGTCGTCACTACAGAAAATGGCACACCAGTTCTTGTAAGGGATGTTGCTGAAAAAGTAGGCTATGGAAACCAGATTAGGTACGGGGCCTTTACCCAAGATGGAAAGGAAACCGTTGGAGGACAAATCCTTATGCTTAAGGGGCAAAGCGCCAATAACGTAATAGACAATGTACAAAGCCGAATAAAGGAAATTCAAAAATCCCTTCCTGAGGGTGTATATATTGAACCCTTTTTAAGCAGGAGCGAGCTTATTGGTAGAACGACAAGCACAGTAGAAAAGAATTTGATCGAAGGCTCACTTATCGTAATATTCGTACTCGTTATCCTTTTGGGAAGCTTGCGCGGAGGATTGATTACCGCATCGGTAATTCCATTATCCCTTTTGTTCGCATTTATTTTGATGAAACAATTTGGAGTGTGGGCAAACCTAATGTCGCTTGGTGCAATTGATTTTGGGATTATAGTAGATGGTGCAGTAATCATTGTAGAAGGAATGGTTTTTCATATTCATCAACGGATGAAAAAATCAACTAAAGTCATTGAGCAGGCTGAAATGGATGAGATTGCCTATGAATCTGCAAGCACTATGATGAATTCCGCATTTTTTGGACAGTTGATTATTCTAATCGTCTTTACACCTATTTTATTCTTAACCGGTGTAGAAGGAAAGATGTTCCGCCCAATGGCATTTACTTTCGGTTTTGCGGTTTTAGGCGCAATTATTCTTTGTCTTACCTATGTGCCAATGATTTCGTCAATGTTTTTAAAACCTTCAAAAAATCCGGATAGTTGGTTTGCAAAGTTCGAGAATAAAATTGATAGGTTCAGTGATAAGATTATGTCTAGTCTCAATAGAGCCTATAAGCCACTGTTGTCTTTTGCACTTCGTTTTAAGGCTGGCATCGTGATAGGTGCAGTTGGCCTATTATTGATTGCAGGATTCATTTTTAGCAATATGGGTGGCGAGTTTATCCCAAAATTTGATGAGGGCGATATAGCAATGCAGGCACTGATAAAACCTGGAAGCAGTCTTACCGAATCCATTGAGGCCTCAAAAAAACTTCAAAATATAGTAAATGAGTTCCCAGAGGTTAAAACAATGATTTCAAGGATTGGGGTTGCCGAAATCCCCACAGACCCAATGCCAATGGATATTGCCGATAGTTACATAATCCTTGAAAAGGATAAAAGTAAATGGACTTCGGCAGACAGCAAAGAAGAACTCATCGAAAAAATACAGGAAAAAATCGCCGTAATACCTGGAGTAAATTTTGTGTTCACACAACCTGTTGAGCTACGTTTTAATGAATTGCTTACAGGTGTACGAGAAGATGTAGCTATAAAACTTTATGGTGAAAATTTGGACGTACTGGCAGATAAGGCTAACGAAATGGCCTCGATTATAAAAACCGTTCCCGGAGCAGGTGATGTTAGAGCCGAGGCTACCAGTGGCCTTCCCCAGATGACCGTAGAATACGACAGGGCTAAAATGGCCCAGTACGGTGTAACCATTGATAAGCTGAACGATTATATAAGTGCATCATTCGCTGGTGAAAAAGCCAGTGTTGTTTTTGAGGGAGAAAAAAGATTTGATGTTGTCATTCGTCTTTCTGAGTCGTACCGTCAAGACATTAATAACCTAAAGAATCTATACATCGACCTTCCCAACGGGGCACAAGTACCTCTTAAAGAAGTGGCCAACATCAGTTATAAACCTGGGCCAATGCAGATATCCAGGGACAATACCTATCGTCGTATCTCGGTTGGGGTTAATGTTCGTGGTCGTGATGTAAAATCAATGGTTGAAGAGATTCAGACAAAATTAGATGCTCAATTAAATCTTCCTCCCGGTTATTATATTACCTATGGTGGTTCTTTTGAGAATCTGCAACGGGCTTCAGACCGTCTAATGATTGTGGTGCCTATAGCACTTTTCTTAATCTTCATTTTGCTCTATTTCGCACTTAACTCATTTTCACAATCGGTAATGATATATATGGCAGTGCCTTTGGCGGCCATTGGCGGTGTTTTTGCACTTTGGATAAGGGGGATGCCATTCAGTATTTCCGCTGGGGTCGGTTTTATCGTGCTCTTTGGGGTTGCGGTATTAAATGGGCTTGTGCTTATCAATAAATTCAATGAACTAAAAGAAAGTGGTATGACAAATATAAAAGATAGAATTTATGAGGCTACCCACGAACGGCTACGTCCCATACTCTTAACAGCAACTGCCGCCATTATGGGCTTTATACCAATGGCAGTGTCCACATCGGGAGGTGCAGAAGTCCAACGACCGCTGGCAACGGTAGTAATCGGTGGACTGATAACGGCAACATTCTTAACATTGGTCGTGGTTCCCGTACTATATAATTGGCTGGAGGCCCGCAAAGAACGTAAAGGCAATGGTGGTGAGGCAAGTTATATCAAGAAAAGTACAACGGTTATTATTGTATTATTGAGTTTGGGAGGATTTTTGACCCCAAATTCTGCAACCGCGCAGGATAATCAAATGGCCCAAACCCTTACTTTGGAAGAAGCCATTACAATGGCAAAGCAAAATTATCCTTCCTTAAAAGAAAGCCAAGCCTTTATTGAGCGTGAACAGGCGATGAAGGGTACCAGCTTTGATATGGGAAACACGAGGGTTTTTACGGGAAAGGAAGAAGTAGGCAATGACCTGCCAGGCATACAGACCACTATTGGTGTACAGCAAGGAAATATTGATTTGCTTTCAGGTTTTTCAAAATCCAAGTTCTATAAGGAACGTGTTAAACTGGGCGAAACGTTCTACGCTGTCAACGAGCAGCAATTGATTCGTAATGTGATGCAGGCCTATGACCGTATCAATTATAACAAAGCACAATTGCGCTTTGCGGAACAGTTGGACAGTGTTTATACTAACTTTAGGACAGCTGCCCAATTGCGCTATGATACCGGGGAAACGGGCAAACTGGAATTTATTGCCGCCTCTTCTGAATATCAGCAGATTCAAGTCTTAAGGCAACAAGCCTATGATGATATAGATATCGCAAAAAGGGCATTGAAACAATATTTGGGCATCGAACAAGAAATTGAAACGGTTGGTCAAACCTATGAACCGATGGATTTTTTGGCCACTTTGGACTCGGCTTCCGTAGACAATAATCCTTTGCTTCAATATGCTATGCAGAATGCAGAAGTAAGCAAAGCCAATGTCGGTGTGGAAAAAGCACAGTTCCTACCCAAGTTCAACTTGACCTATGGAAGACAGATTGTGGATAATGTATCGGGCTTCAATACCTATCAAGCCGGTATTAACATACCGCTTTGGTTCTTTCCACAGAAATCAAGGGTAAAGGCAGCTAAAGCTAATGCTATGGTTGCCGAGAACCAATACCTCGAACAAAAGGCAATGACCGAAAGTACAGTCTCTCAACTCATAAAATCGCTGGAAAAAACACAAAAAATCCTGAATTATTATCAGGAGGGCGCATTGCTTTTGGCCGAGCAGCAAATTACTACGGCAGAACTGGCATCTAAGGAAGGTGAAATAGATTATGTGAATTATATCACTATTCTCAACAGTGCCATTACGATAAAACAAAATCATTTACAGTTTATCAATCAATATAACCAACAGGCCATTGAACTACAATATCAATTGGGAAATCTATAATCTAAAAAAAACAGAAATGAAGAAAATAGCAATAATCAGTTCCATAGTACTAACTATTATGTTAATAGGCTGTAATGGAAAATCCAACTCGGAGATACCGAACAGCGAAACCAATGAAACTTCGGAAAATTCCAAAAGCGCTGAAGAAGGGGAAAACGAAGAAGGTGAAGAAGGTGTAGTAGAAATTACCAATGAACAAGCTGAAACCATAGGTCTTGAGCTAAAGCAAATTGAAGAAAAAAGCCTTGGCAACAGTGTTAAGGTTACCGGGATTTTAGAGCTGTATCCGCAGTACAAAGCCAATATTAGCCCTTTTGTAGGAGGTAATGTAAGTTCCATAAAAGTAATCGAGGGGGATAAAGTTCGGAAAGGACAGGTATTGGCTTACTTACAGCACCCAGATATTATTTCAATGCAACAGGAATTTCAGGAAAAAAACGATGAACTCGTATTCCTTCAACAGGATTTTGAACGCAAGCAAACTTTATTTGATAAAGGGGTCTCCTCGGCCAAAGAATTTCAGATGGCTCAGTCCAAATTCAGAAGTACTACTTCGAGCGTTAACGCCTTAAGGTCAAAACTGGAGCTACTGGGATTAAATATCTCTAAAATAAAATCTGGTGAAATTTATGCGTCAGTGCCTATTACATCGCCAATCGGAGGTTTTGTCGATGAAGTTATGGTAAGCCTTGGTGACTATGTGGCACCACAGACCAAAATGTTTGCGGTAAGTGATAATTCGGAAATTCACGCAGATTTTAAAGTGTATGAAAAAGATATTTATAAAGTAAAGGAAGGGCAACAAATCTATTTTACCGTAGCATCAAAGCCAGATCAACTATTAAAGGCAAAAATCCACGCCATTGGCAAAACGTTTGAAACCGATCCAAAAGCGATTCACGTGCACGCGGACATTCATAATGAAGATAAAGAACTCCTTCCTGGAATGTATGTGGAAGGTAGAATTGTTCAAGGCGAAAAAATGGCCTTGGCAGTTCCAGAGGAAGCCATTGTTAAAAATGGGGAAAAAACCTTCATTTTCGTAGAGGATAAGGACAATGAAGAAGAAAATAAACTAAGGTTCAATATGATTCCTGTTAATACAGGGATGACCGATTTGGGCTATGTGGAAATAAGCCTCCCCGCAGGTATATCTAAGGATATAACCGTTGTTACAAAAGGGGCATACATTCTCTCTTCCGAGATGATTAAAGCTGAATTGGGAGATGACGATTAATTCAATAAACAATTAAAGGTTTTGATTCCGAGCTTGTTTATCGTCTTAATTAGTTAGTTAAAAATTAAAAAACAGGCTCGGTTCAAAATCAATTAAAAATAAATAATTATGAAAGAAATAAAAGCATTTGTAAAACCGAACAGAATACAAAGGGTCATTGAGGCTCTATCGGATAACGGATTTAAAAGTATGACCCTGTCTCAGGCAGAAGGTACCGGTGCATTTAAGGCAAAAGGTGCAAGACCGTCCCTCGATTTTCACGTAACTGACAGTCCTGTGGTAAAACTGGAACTCGTCTGCCAGAACGAAGAGGCACAAAAGGCTATAGATATTATAACCGAAAACGGTAAATCTCCGGAAAAGGGGGACGGAATAATTTATATAACCAGTATAGACGAAGCCTTTAAAATCAAAACTGGTGAATCTCTCAAGAGGTACGACTTATAAAACCCGATGTAAAATGGAAGACATAGTAAAAAAACTGGAAGAAAAGGGCGTTAAACCTACTGCTATGCGCTTGTTAACCTACAAACATTTATCAAAAATGGAGGTAGCAATAAGTTTGGGAGAACTCGAAAAACATTTCAAAAGTTCAGAGCGTAGCACCCTATTTCGTACTATGAAAACATTTGAGGAAAACAAATTGGTACACGCCATCGAAGACGGTACTGGCTTTGTAAAATATGCCCTTTGTGATGAAGATTGTCAATGCGAAGTTGGCAATGACCTTCATTTGCATTTTCACTGTAATAAATGTGATGAAACAATTTGTCTCACAGACCATAAAATACCCCAAATCAACTTACCCCAAGGTTTTAAGGCAGAAAACATCAATTTGATCGTACAAGGGATATGCGTTAAGTGTGGCAATGAAAGTGCAGATTCACGATGAATTTAAGGTATTATAATTTAAAAAAAATAAAATGATGACTATAACTCATAAAAACAATACCCTCTTCCTTATTGCTAAAGGTATGCTTGACCTCAATGACTGTGAGAACTTTTTTTTAGAGCTGAACAGACAAATAAATTCTGCTAAAGATGTCCGTTGTTATTTTGAAATAAAGGATTGCCAGGGCTGCACACCAGAGGTGTTTGAGAAAGATTATTTTCAGAACCTTGAAAAAGAGAAACACCTTGAGAAGGTTGCGATTGTAGGTTCTTTTAAATATCAAGAAGAACTCACTAAGCTCTTAATGCCCTTTTCTAGGGCACATATCAGATATTTTGATAGTAAGGATTCCGTTACTGCCAAAAAATGGATTGAGGCTTAAACAGAAAATTAATCAACATTTAAAAACAGATATTATGAAACAGATTAAAAATGCAGGTATTCTAATGGTTTTGGTGGCTTTTATGATAGGCTTTCAGAGCAGTGCACAAAACACAGACAAAATTTTGAAGAACCCTGAAAAAAGGGAACAGGTTATGACGGCCATTATCAATAATCCAGAGATGAGAATGGAAATGATGGAAAAAATGATGAAGATGATGGAAAAGGACACCACGATGTCCAAAAAGATGAAGAAAAAAATGATGATGAAAATGGAAAAGGACACTACAATGTCAAAAAAGATGAAGGAAAGAATGGCTACGATGAAAAAAGAAAAAGAGATGAAGTGTGAATGTGAGTGTAAAAATGAAGATGGAAAGTGCCAATGTAAAATGGAGGAGAATGATGAAGATAAAAATGAAAAGCAGTGACTTAAACTAATCGAATAAACCTGACGCTTTGGGCAAATTGTTAATTAGAAATCGGAAAATTATGGAAAAGAACAAAATAGATAGAAGGAACTTCATCAAGCTTGGTAGCCTTGGAGCAACTGTTGTTATTACCTGGCCATTGTTGAATTCCTGTAATGGTTTTGCTTCAGAAAATAAAAATACCATCAATCCCGATTTTCAAGCAGATTTAGATTTCGAATTGACAGCCAAAGAAACAGATATTCAATTGTTTCAAGGAAATACAACCAAGGTTTGGATGTTTGAAGGAAACGTTCTTGACGGAGACAAAACAACAGTACAAAAATTAGGGAAGAGCTATTTGGGACCTATAATAAGGGTGCGAAAAGGACAGAAAATAAGGGTTCGTTTCAAGAATCAATTACCTGAGGAAAGTATTGTTCATTGGCACGGTATGCACGTTCCAGAGGAAGATGACGGTCATCCTAAAGATGTAATAGCTAATGGTGAAACTTATGTGTATGAATTTGAAATAATGAACCGTGCCGGCACCTATTGGTTCCACCCACATCCACACGGACGTACTGGGCCACAGGTTTATAATGGTCTTGCAGGGCTTTTTGTAGTTACGGACGATGAAGAACAACGATTAAAATTGCCATCAGGAGAATACGATGTTCCTGTTGTACTGCAAGATCGCCAGTTTGATAACAATAATCAATTGGTATATCTAAACCGTGGACGTATGGATAGGATGAATGGTTTTTTGGGCAACCGTATCCTTATCAATGGAAATCCGGATATGAAACTTTCACTTAAAAGTGGGTGTGCCTATAGACTACGCTTTCTAAACGGTTCCAATTCACGTTTTTATAAACTAGCTTGGGAAGACGGCACCCCACTTGTTATTATAGGCAAGGATGGTAGTTTACTCGATAGTCCTAAATCTAAACCTTATGTAATGTTGGGCGTTGCAGAAAGAATTGATGTATGGCTCGATTTAAAGAACAGGCCTCAAGGCTCTCAAATGATTATGAAGAGTTTGTCGTTCTCTCCTGGGATGATGGGGATGATGGGCGGAATGATGGGCAGGGGTCGAAACAACCTTCCTTTGGGCAGCACTTATGAAATATTAAAAATCAATATCGATAAAACAGGGAGCAACGACTTTGAGCTTCCACAACGGCTGGCCGAATTCAACAAACTCGATCCCGCCACTGCTGTTAATAGGAACAACCCAAGGACGTTCCGTTTTTTTATGAGGCGAATGCAATGGACTATCAATGGCCGGACTTGGGAAATGACGGGGGTTACCGAAGAAGAAACCGTAAAGCTCAATACGACCGAGGTTTGGGAAATCGTGAACAGAGGTGGTAGAATGATGGGCAATGACGATATGATGGGAGAAAGAGGTTGGATGCGTAACCGTGGAGAAATGGATAGAGACAGAGGAATGATGGGCGGGGGAATGCAGATGCCGCACCCTTTTCATATTCATCATTTGCAATTTAATATTCTGGAAAGGGACGTTTCCGGGGTTGACAGCAGGATTTGGAATTCAGTTAAGGATGGATTTATAGATGAGGGTTGGCAGGATACGGTTCTGTTAATGCCAGGTATGAGTGTTAAACTAATTATGCGCTTTGAAGATTTTAAAGGCCTCTTTTTATACCATTGCCATAATCTGGAACACGAAGATATGGGGATGATGCGCAATTTTAAAATTGAATAAAAGATGACTATACATAGTGTTGCACCGCTTGGAATATAATTGATTTTTGAATGACTTTAATGACAACAAAAACAGAAAAAACATTATTGTCCAAAGGGATACGCCCTACTGAAATGAGGTTGAAAATTCACAAATACCTCAATAGGAAGACCTATGCAGTAAGTTTAAACGAAATGCAAAAAGTCTTTATCGCTAAAAGCGAAAAA
>PALD01000028.1 GCA_002710685.1 Cytophagaceae bacterium
GATAAGTGCGACCCGGATGTGGATTTCGGCAGTTTGCCGATCAGGATCCCGTGCGGCGATGCGCTCACCGAAGTCGTTCAGGCATCGCATCTTGGCCTCCACGCGGCTGCGGGCGTGGTATCCGATCCACCGCTTCCAGAATGCCCGGCCGTAGTGACGAGTGGCGCGCAGGGTTTCGTTGCGCGCCTTGGCCGTGCAAAACCTCGACCTGGCGCAGCTTGGTGACAATGTCTTCAGGCTTCTCTCGCTTTCCAGCCATTCTGTAGTCCTCCTGTTCGCCGAAATCCTATCGGATTTCAGGCTTTGTGGGTGGACCACTTCAAAGGGGCCGGATCACGAGTTGATTTGGTTGTGTTGGCGAGAGACCGTTTGCTCTCTCAAGTCAAACCGCCACTAAATTCGTCACTTCAAACCTATGGCCGGATGCGTCGAGAGGACAGTTTTCGATCGCATTTTACCCCGTAGTGGATCATTTCGGCCATCGGTTTGAGATCGAGGCGCTCCTCCTGCGGACGCATCACTGAGGTGCTGGGGTACGACTTCAGACTTGTCTCAGGACCATTCATAGAGACACACAGCAAAAAACTCTTCGCCGAACGCTGATCTGGATCAGCATGGAAGCGGCTGACCTCGGCGATACTCTCAAATTGCACCGATGCGGACCTGCGTGCCCCTCGGAATCCTGGCCCGCGACGCATGCGGTTTTCGCCTCATCGAGGCTAGAGAATTTCTCACGTACACAAGGCACTTAGGAGAACACCATGGCGAAGGGCAAAAGCCGTCGCGGCCGAGAAGACAAGAAACCGAAGCAGAAGAAGGCTGATCCGGCGCCGGCGCCGTCCTTCAGCAAGGGCCTGACGATCGACACAAAGCCGAAGGGGAAAAAGGCCTGATCCGGCTCGTCTTGTGTGATCGCCTTGGCCTGGTCGCAGATCGTGCAGCCAAGCGGCAAGTCGGCAAAATTGCCCACTTGCCGACAGGATTCTAGAATGAGTGCCTGGGCGCTACCTCAACTCAACCTCCGCGGCACCCGCACCTCACCCTGGAAGAGCGTCGCGCCGGTGCGCGCGGAGCTTTTCGGTATCGAAAGGCTGGAGCAACATGCCGCCAGCCTGGCCGCGGTGCAGCGTATCTGCGCCTCTGCACCGCGTGTCGCATCACTGCGCCAGCGACTGGACGATAATGCGACGGCGCTGAGGGCCACTCGCAAGGCCTGTCTCTCAGAGTTGGCGGCGGGAAAACCTATTGTCCCGGCCGCCCAATGGCTGGTGGACAATTTTCACAGGGTCGAGGCGCAGGTGCGCGACTGCCGTACGGATTTGCCGCCCAGCTACTACAGGCTTCTGCCGAAACTCGCCCAAGGGCCGTTTCACGGTTATCCGCGAGTGTTCGAATTGATCTGGGCCTATGTCGCGCATACGGACAGCCATCTCGATGCCCCCGCACTGTCCCGCTTTCTGCACGCCTATCAGGAGGTGCAGCCCCTGACCATTGGAGAGCTCTGGGCGGTTCCGATAACGCTCCGCCTCGTCCTTCTGGAAAACCTGCGGCGGCTGGCCGACCAGATCACCTTCGCTCACAGGATGCGCCTGTCGGCGGATGCCCTTGCGGATCGGCTCCTGGAGGCCGGCCAGACCGGGATCGGAATGCCTGCAGATATTGGCACGTCCGAGCCACTTTCCGAGATCTTTGCCGCGCAGTTGGCGAAGCGGCTACGTGATTGCGACCCTGTCACGACACCGGCCATCGGTTGGCTGGAGGATCGGCTGATCAGGCAGGGGTCGAATGTCGATCTGGCAGTGCGGCATGCACAGGAGCGTCAGGGCGCCTCGAACGTCACCGTTCGAAACGTCGTCACCAGCCTGCGCACGATCGCTGAGACGGACTGGCCGGAGCTCTTTGAAGGTGTCAGCCTGGTCGATGCGAAGCTGCGGGAGCATCCGGGATTTTCCGCGATGGATTTCGCCAGCCGCAACCTGTACCGCGATGCACTCGAGGATCTCGCTCGTCACAGTGACCACAGCGAATTGGATCTGGCCGAGCAGGTGCTGGCGACGGCGGTGGCTGCACCGGAGGCGGATGGCGACCGGATTTCCGAGGCGGAAATCCTGCGGAGGAGCGACCCGGGCTGGCATCTCCTCGCCGAGGGCCGGGAGGCGTTCGAACGCCAGGTCGGCTATCGCTACAGAGGATGGCACCGCCCGCAGTTCCGACCCGGTCTCGCAGGATACCTTGGCAGCATTCTTTGTGTCACTCTTGGGCTAATCGCGCTGAGCGCATGGAGTCTGGTGGCTCTTTCCGACCCATCCGTGTCGTGGACTGTGCTCGCGCTCTGGCTTCTCGCAGCGGGCATCCCGGCCAGTGCCGTCGCTCAACTTATCGTTGATCGCATGGTGGCCTGGGCCGTACCTGCCACGGCACTGCCGGGACTGGCACTTGAGAGCGGCGTGCCGTCTTCACTGCGCACGCTCGTGGTTGTGCCGACAATGCTGACAAATGGCGCAGACCTGACCGAACAGCTCGAAGGGCTGGAGGTGCATTATCTCTCGGGCGCACACGGAGACGTCACTTTTGCCATCCTGACCGATGGACTGGATGCGCCCCGACAGCACATGCCGGAAGATGCGCCGCTTATCGCATTGATCGAACTCGAGATTGCCAGACTGAACCAGGTCTACGGCGCGGGTCCCGCCGGTGCCCGCTTTCTGCACCTGCATCGTGACCGCCGTTACAACGCCGCCGAACAGATTTGGATGGGATGGGAACGCAAACGCGGCAAGCTGCACGATCTCAACCGTCTGTTGCGCGGTGCCGATGATACCGACTACCGGACGGCAGATGGTCATGTGCCAGCCGTGCCCCCCGAAGTGCGCTACGTCCTGACGCTCGATTCCGACACCCGGATGCCGCGTGACGCGGGCCTACGGCTGATCGGCAAGATGGCGCACCCGCTGAACCAGCCGATCTTCGATCCGGCCCTCAGCCGGGTCAGTGCTGGTCACGCCATTCTACAGCCGAGGATCACGCCCGCCCTGAGCCCGGCACGGCACGGCACGGCGTTTCAGCGCGCGACCTCGGGTCCGGGCGGGATGGATCCCTACGCTGCAGCTGCGTCGGACGTCTATCAGGATCTCTTCGGCGAGGGCTCATTTACCGGCAAGGGCATCTACGACGTCGATGTCTTCCAGCAGGCGATGGCCGGGCGCGTGCCCGAAAACGC
This sequence comes from Cytophagaceae bacterium, assembly GCA_002710685.1. Taxonomy (GTDB): domain Bacteria; phylum Bacteroidota; class Bacteroidia; order Flavobacteriales; family Flavobacteriaceae; genus Leeuwenhoekiella. Next base: position 3,221 of record PALD01000028.1, read on the forward strand.
CCTTCTCAGCCATGACCTGCTTGAAGGCATCTTCGCCCGGGCCGGGCTCGTCTCCGACGTGGAACTGATCGAGTCCTTCCCCGACCGACAGGACCTCGCCGCGCGGCGCATCCATCGCTGGTGTCGCGGCGACTGGCAACTGCTGCCCTGGCTTGGCCGGAAAGGCGGGCTGGGCGCGCTGGGACGGGTCAAGGTGCTGGATACGCTGCGCCGCTCGTTGTTGGCCCCGGCTACGCTTGTCCTGTTGACACTGGGGTGGCTTCTGCCTGGCCCGGCGGCCTTGCTGGCGACGGCTCTGGCGCTGGTCGCCCTGAGCCTGCCCGCTTTCCTGCACGCAGCGCTTTCCGCCGTTCCGCATCAGCGCCGCCTTCACATGGGCAACCACCTGCGCCTGATGCAGGAAGACCTGTCGCTCGCTGTGCTGCAAACCGGGCTGGCGGTCAGCTTTCTCGCCGACGCCGCCTGGCGCGCGCTCGATGCCATCGCCCGCACACTTTGGCGACTGACGGTTTCACGGCGGCATCTCCTGGAATGGACCACTGCGGCCGCGGCCTCGGCCGCTCCGCGCCCCGATCTGCGGGGATTCTTACGGGCCATGGCGCCGGGGATCCTGCTGGGACTGTCAGCCACAGGCCTGGCCGGCTTGTCCGCCCCCGGTTCGCTCCCCCTGATCCTGCCCTTTGCAGCCCTCTGGCTTGCCGCGCCGCTCATCGCCTTTCGGGTCAGTCAGCCTTCCCGCGCACAACCCGACGCCGCCCTTACCCCGCAGGACGCCCAAGAATTGCGCCTGATCGCACGCAGGACATGGCACTATTTCGAGATCTTCGTCACGCCAGAAGACAGCCATCTGCCCCCCGACAACTTTCAGGAGCAGCCACACGCGACGCTTGCGCACCGCACGTCGCCCACAAATATGGGGCTTTACCTGCTGTCCACTGTCACGGCCTGCGATCTCGGCTGGATCGGCCTGCGTCAGACAACCAACCGGATCGCCGCGACCCTTGGCACGATGCAAACGCTGCCGCGGGTAAAGGGGCATTTCTACAACTGGTACGACACGCGAGACAGCAGGGTTCTCGACCCGCCCTATGTCTCGTCGGTGGACAGCGGCAATCTGGCCGGCCACCTGATCGCACTGGCTAACGCCTGCGAGGACTGGGCCGCGCATTCCGGCGCGACGCCACTTCAGAGATCTCAGGGGCTGACCGATCTTCTTGATCTGGTGGAGCGTGACGCAGAGCGGTTAAAGTCCCCGCTCAGTGCCTCCTGCTCCGAGGCGATCGGATCGCTACGCGATGGCCTGAAACAGGCTGAAGTGAACTGGCCCTTCCTGCAACGCCTGGCGGCCAAGGCCGAACTTGCCACTCCGACGCCGGAGGCTATGCCCTCCCATGCCCCCCGATGGCTGTCCTTGCTTCGCGACGGCTTGGCTGAAGCCGCGACAGATGCCGCATTGAGCGAGGCCGACCATGCCGCCCTGGCCGCAGAATTGCATCGGCTGGGAGCGCAGGCCCGCAGGCTCGCAGTGGACATGGACTTCGGCTTCCTGCTCGACCCCGAGCGCAAGCTGCTGTCCATCGGCTACTCGACCCACGAGAACACTCTCGACCCGTCCTGCTATGACCTCCTGGCCTCCGAGGCGCGTCTGGCCAGTCTCTTCGCCGTCGCCAAACAGGATCTGCCGCTGCGTCACTGGTTCCGTCTGGGGCGGACGGTCACCGCAACCCGTGGCGGCGCCGTTCTCGTCTCCTGGGCCGGCTCGATATTCGAATACCTGATGCCTGGACTGGTGATGCAAGAACCCGAAGGCGGTCAGCTGGGTCACACCTGTCGACTGGTCGTCGAGAGACAGATCGCCTACGGACGGGCCCAAGGCGTCCCGTGGGGCATTTCGGAATCCGGCTTCAACGCACGGGATGTGGATTTCAACTATCAGTATTCCACCTTCGGTGTGCCGGGACTTGGGCTCAAGCGCGGGCTTGCGGGGAATCTGGTGGTCGCGCCCTATGCGACCGGGCTGGCCGCGATGCTGAATCCCGGTGCTGCACGGCGGAACTACGAGGACCTGGAGGCTATAGGTGGGCTTGGGCTCTGTGGCTTCTATGAAGCACTCGACTTCACCCCCGACCGTGTGCTGCCGGGCCGCCGCGTTGCCGTGGTGCAAAGCTACATGGCCCATCATCAGGGGATGACCATCGTGGCCATCGCCAACGCCCTGACCGGCGGCCTGATGCGCCAGAGGTTCCACCATGAACCGATGATCCATGCCAGCGAACTGCTTCTGCAGGAACGGCTTCCCCGTGATATCGACCGTGCCTTGCCGCCGCTTGAGGACGCCACGCCCCGCGGGTCCACGACATCGGAGGCGGACCGGGGCCGCCGTATCGCCGGTTGCCCGGGCGGACCCAAGGTCACCCATCTCATGTCGAATGGACGCTACGCGGTGATGCTGACCGCCACGGGCGGCAGTTACAGCCGCTGGGGCGATATCGCGCTCACCCGCTGGCGCGAGGACGCGACCCGGGATCCGCATGGCGCCATCCTCCACATCCGGAATCTCTCGGACGGCTCTGACCAGAGGTTCGGACCTGGCGCGCCGGATACCGCCGACGCGGAGGACGTGCAGTTCTTCGAGGATCACGCGACTTTCACCGCCCGGACCGGCCAGCTCGAAGCGGTGCTGGATGTTCTCGTCTCGGGCGAGGCGGATGCGGAGGTGCGACGCCTGTCGGTGACCAATGGCGGGCGCAAACCCCGGGAACTGGATGTAACATCCTACGTCGAATTAACGCTGGCGGATCCGGCCTCCGAACAGGCGCACCCGGCCTTCTCGCGGATGTTCGTTCAGACCGAGTTTCTGCCCGAATACGGCGCGTTGATTGCGTGGCGCAGGCGGCGCAGCCCAGAGGAACCGGAAATCTGGGTGGCGCAGTTCACCGTGGTAGAGGGGACGACCGTCGCGCCGCTGCAATATGACAGTGATCGCAACAGCGCTTTCGGCCGCGATCATGATCAGACCCAACCGCACGTCATAACCGATCCGGCTCCTCTTGCCGGGACCACTGGCACGGTGTTGGATCCGGTTTTTGCATTGCGCGACCGGCTCCTGATCGCGCCTGGGCGCACCGCCCGGATCCTGGTCTGGATGGTGGCTGCCGACAGCCGCGAAGCGCTGATGGATCTGATCGACCGGCATCACGACCGCAGCGCCTATGACCGCGCACGGACCCTGGCCTGGACCCAGGCTCAGGTGCAACTGCGCCATCTAGGCATCTCGCCGACCGAAGCCGCCGACTTCCAACGCCTCGCCGCCCCTGTCCTCTATCATGATCGCCGTTTCCGCCTGCCGTCTGCCACCTTGATACGGGGCGCCGGACGTCAATCCGGCCTTTGGCCGCTCGCGATTTCCGGCGATTTGCCGATCGTTGTGCTGCGCATCGACGATCCCGCCGATATCGGACAGGTTCGTGCCTTGCTACAGGCCCATGAGTACTGGCTGGGAAGGCAGCTTGCGGTCGATCTGGTGATCCTCAACGAGCACCCTGCCTCCTATGTCAAGGATCTGCAGACCGCCATCGACATCGCCTTGCGCAGCAGCCATTCCCGTCCCGGCGACGACACGCGACCGGTCCGGGGCGCCGTGTTTGCGCTGCGCTCCGACCTGATCGCACCAGATACGCGGGCGCTTCTCCTGGCTGCGGCGCGGGTGGTGATGCTGGCCCGGCGCGGCATGATCGGCGAACAGCTCGACACCCTTCTTGCCGATCCCGTTACGGCTGACACCATGACCGCAGACACGCGACAGATTGGCCCCGCCCCGCAACCCGCCAATGCGCTCCGACTGCGCGCGAACAGACGGGAGAGGAACGCTCCGCAGCGGGACGAGGCCAGGCCGCTGTCCGACCGCCCGGAACTCGAGTTCTTCAATGGTATAGGCGGGTTCGACCGGGAGGGGCGAGAGTATGTCATCCGCCTTGGCCGACCGGACAGTACGCCTGCCCCATGGATCAACGTGATCGCCAATCCGGACTTCGGATTCCAGGTGTCGGCCAGCGGCAGCGGTTTTACCTGGGCCGAGAACAGCCGCGACAACCAGCTAACGCCCTGGTCCAATGATGCTGTGGCAGACCCTCCGGGCGAGGCAATTTACATCCGAGACGACGACAGCGGCGTGTTGTTTTCACCGACTGCGCACCCTCTGCCGCTCTCTGCAGGGGCCGGTCCGCACATCGTGCGACACGGCTTCGGCTACAGCCAGTTCGAGCATCAGGCGAATGGCATCGACTGCGAATTGGTCCAGTTCGTGCCGCGCGCCGATCCGGTCAGGGTCTCGCGGCTGTTCCTGCGCAATACAGGGACGCAGCCCCGGAGGCTAAGCGTCGTCACCTATAGCGAACCCGTCATGGGTCAATCGCGCGCCGCCTCGGCCCCGTTCCTCGTGACCTCGCACGAGCCGGAAACTGGCGCGCTTCTGGTCCAGAATCCGTGGAACACCGCCTTTCCCGGCCGGGTGATGTTCGCGGCGTTCAACGCGCCTTCCGGTCCGGCCGAGGCCTGGACAGGAGATCGCACCGAATTTCTGGGCTCGGGCGGCAGCCATGCCGATCCCGCCGCACTACGCCGGGGCGCCGTCATGTCGGGGCGGGTCGGTGCGGGGCTCGATCCCTGCCTCGCGATGATGAAGACCCTGACCCTGGCCCCTGGTGAAAGCATCGAGCTCGTCCATCTCCTTGGCCAATGCGCAGACGCGGCGGCGGTCGTCCCGCTTCTGAAAAGGCTGCGGTCCGCCGACATGCAGGCCGAACTGGCCGCGGTACAGACCTATTGGGACGACACGCTGGGCGATCTCCGGATCGAGACGCCGGACCGGGCGATGGATATCATGGTCAACGGCTGGTTGCCCTATCAGGCGCTCGCCTGCCGGATCGAGGCGCGTGCGGCCTTCTACCAGGCAAGCGGCGCCTACGGGTTCCGCGACCAGCTGCAGGACAACATGTCCTTCATGCTGACGCGCCCCGACCGCACCCGCGCGCATCTGCTGCGGGCCGCCGCCCGCCAGTTCCCGGAAGGCGACGTGCAGCACTGGTGGCTGCCGCATACCGGCCAGGGGGTGCGGACGCGTATTTCCGACGATTGCGTTTGGCTCGGCCATGCTGTCGCCGCCTATGTGACGTGTACGGGCGACAGGGCGGTTCTGGACGAACAGGTGCCCTTCCTCGAAGGACATCGCCTCGGAGAGAGCGAGCACGACGCTTTCTTCCTGCCCGACGATGCAGGCCACGGCGCGTCGCTGTTCGCTCACTGTGCCCTGGGACTGGACCGCGCGCTCAGCCTGACCGGGGAGCACGGTCTGCCATTGATCGGCAGCGGCGACTGGAACGACGGGATGAACCGCGTCGGCGCCGCCGGCCGCGGCGAAAGCGTCTGGCTGGGCTGGCTGCTGCTGCAGACGCTCGGCGCCTTCGTGCCGCTTGCGGAAAAGCGCGATCCGGCCCGGGCACGGCGCTGGCGCGAGCAGGCCGAAACGCTGCGCCTCTCCATGGAGACCAATACCTGGGATGGAGACTGGTACCGCCGCGCGACCTTCGATGACGGAACATGGCTGGGGGCGGCCGGCTCCCCGGCCTGTTGCATCGACTCGATCCCGCAAAGCTGGGCGGTGCTGTCCGGACAGGCAGATCCCGATCGCGCGCGGCGCGCGATGGAGTCCGTCGACTGCCTTCTGGTCGATCGCGAAAACGATCTGGCGCGGCTGTTCACGCCGCCCTTCGGGATCGGTCCCGACTCGGGCTCGCAGGACCCGGGCTACATCGCCGGCTATCCGCCGGGGCTGCGCGAGAATGGCGGGCAGTACAGCCATGCCGCGATGTGGGCCATTCTGGCTTGGGCGCGACTGGGGAATGGAGCGCGCGCTGCGGAGCTCTTCGCGATGCTCAATCCGATCAATCACGCCCGGACGCCCGAGGACGTACAGCGCTACAGGACGGAACCCTACGCCGTGGCCGCCGATGTCTATTCCGTTGCACCGCATATCGGACGCGGCGGCTGGAGCTGGTACACGGGCTCGGCCGCGTGGATGCACCGCGCGGCCGTCGAAGGTATCCTCGGCGTGACCCGGAACGGCGACCGCCTGCGGATCGCCCCCGCCATACCACCCGACTGGCCGGGGTTTTCCATGACGCTGAGGGTGGCGGGCACGTCGTGCAGGATCCGGATCGTGAGAGCGGATCATCCGAGAGCCACGCTGGATGGCCAGCCCATCACGGCCGGGCCGGTGGTGTTCCTGCCGCTCGACGGCGGGTCTCACGACCTGACCCTGACTCTCGGCCCCATCGCGTCGACTGAGGCGGCAGCCGAAATCGACAGCTCTGCGCTCCCGATCCCGCCGGACTGACTGCCTGTCCAACCGAAGCCACTTAACCGACCCGACGCCGGGTGACCGCATTGCAGCCGAAAGGCACCTAACGTGACCACGCTGACGACCTATCACAAGACCGAATACCGCTACGGCGAACCCGTTCTGCTTGGACCGCATCGCATGATGCTGCGCCCACGCGAAGCACGAGAGCTGCGGCTGGTGTCGCATGAGATCACCCTCACGCCCCATGCCGATATCACCTGGGCCCATGACGTTACGGGCAATGCGGTCGCCACGGCGCAGTTCAGTCAGCCGAGCGATCATCTGATCATCGAAAGCCGTGCAACGGTCGATCTGACCGCTGCGGTCTGGCCGGTATTCGCCATAGCGGCGGAGGCGATCAGCTTTCCCTTCCTTTATTCAGGCGACGACTGGGCCGATCTCGGCGCCCTGACGGCGCCACAATATCCTGACCCTGACGGCAGGTTTTCCAGCTGGGTCGAGGGCTTCGTCTTTCAACGCCCCACGGATACATTGTCTCTGCTCAAGGATATCGCAAACGGGGTGTCGACGCAGATCTCATATCAGGGGCGAGAGATGGAAGGGACGCAGTCGCCACTGCAAACACTTTCTCGCGGTTGGGGCTCGTGCCGTGATTTTGCGGTGTTGTTTGCCGAAGCCGCGCGCACACTCAGTTTGGGGGCGCGCATCGTTTCCGGCTACCTCTTCGATCCTGAAACGCACCTTGTCGGGTCCGAAGGGGCGGGTTCTACCCATGCCTGGGCCGAAGTCTTCATTCCCGGTGCCGGCTGGGTCGCGTTCGACCCTACAAACCGGAGCGTCGGATCAAAGAACCTCATTCCCGTGGCGGTCGCCCGTGGCATTCATCAGGTCGTCCCGGTCACCGGGAGCTTCACGGGGCGGGGAAACACCCAGCGAAGCATGACAGTCGAGGTGCGCCACGCGGTCATCGTGCACTGATCACCGCGATCCCGGTCCGCGGGGACCGATCGAGGAGCGCCCCGCGCCGGTTTTCGGGGTCGAGCGAGAACGAAAGACCACATATTGCGCGACGTCAGGATCTCTCCGCCGTCAATGCACTGGAGACCCCGAAATGACGCAACTCCACACCTTTGAGCCTTATCTTGCGCTCGCGCTTCTTCTGGTTCTCTTCGCAGGTTTCCTTTACGAGCGGTTCGCCCCCGAAGTGACGGCCGCTGCGGTTGCGGCGTTGTTTGCCGTTTTTGGACTGGTGCCGCAAGACACCGTTCTATCGGTCTTTTCAAATCCCGCACCGATCACCATCGCCGCAATGTTCATCCTCAGCGGCGCCCTCGTCCGCACCGGGTTGCTCGATGCACTGGCAAACCGGGTCGTCGCCGGCGCCGGCCAGCGCCCCATTGTGGCTACGGGCGTATTTCTGGCTTCGACCCTCGTGGCCTCGGCGCTCATGAACAACACACCTGTCGTCCTGGTACTGATCCCGGTCGCAATAAGACTGGCCCAAAGCCTCGGCCTTGCAGCGACGCGTCTGTTGATCCCGCTCTCTTACATGGCGGTGCTCGGCGGGACCTGCACGCTGATCGGAACCTCGACCAATCTGCTGGTCGATGGCGTTGCCAGAGAGATCGGGCTTGCGCCCTTCTCGATTCTGGAAATCACACCGGTCGGTATGGTGGCCGCGGCCACAGGAGGATTGACCCTGCTGCTACTCGGCCCGCTTCTGCTTCCCAACCGCAAGGATCAGACGGATCTGGGTGCGGCAGGTGAGGCGGACTTCCTGACCGAGTTGCGTCCAAAGGATGATTTCTGGGGACTAAGTCACTCCTTGGGGGATATCGATGATCTGACCCGTCCGGGAGTGACGGTGGTCGGGATACGTTCCGGTGCGGTGGTTAGGCGTGACGACGTGCTCAAACACATCCTTGCTACTGGTGACCGGCTAATAGCGGTTATCCGCACCTCCGAACTTCTGACGTTGAGAAACAGGAAAGGATGGGATGTCGGACTGCGTCAGGGACCGACAACCAGGGAAAACTCGGAAACCACAGTCGCAGAGGCGATCGTCACACTGGCGCATCGCAACCGCGGAGTACGGATCGCGCAACTGACCATCGGGTTCAGGTATGGCATGCGTGTCCTGGGGGCACATCGCCACGGGGAAAGCCTCGGCCCCGACCTCTCGACCACGCTCCTCAGACCTGCGGACAAACTGCTACTGGAGGGAACCGACGAAAGCTACGCCCGCCTGATCGAGGCCGGAGACCTGGCTGGCGTCACGATGGCCGGAGGTCGCCCCTTTCGACGCGGCAAGGCCCCACTCGCGCTTACGGCGCTGTTTGCAGTGGTGACCCTGGCCGCCATCGGTGTGGCGGACATCAGCCTTGTTTCCCTCGTCGCCGTGGCCTTCATCCTTGCCCTGCGCTGCATCGACAACGATGAGGCCTGGAGTTCCATCGACGCGGGCGTGCTCGTTCTGATCTTCTCGATGCTGGTGGTCGGTGCGGGGCTGCAGCACTCGGGCGCGATTGCCCTGATCGTCAGTGCCATTGCGCCGCCGCTTGCGGACATGCCCCCGATCGTCGCTCTGGCAGCGGTCTATCTGCTTGCGTCAATCTTGACCGAGGCGGTCACCAACAGCGCGGTCGCGGTCGTCGTGACCCCTCTGGCGATCGGACTGGCGGACCAGATCGGGGTTGATCCACGCCCCTTCGTTGTCGCAGTCATGTTCGGAGCGAGCGCAAGCTTCGCGACCCCGATCGGCTATCAGACCAACACACTGGTCTATGGTGCGGGCAACTACAAGTTCATGGACTTCATCAAGATCGGCCTGCCGATGAACATCATCGTGGGGGCCGCCGCAGTCCTAGCAATTCCGATGTTCTTTCCCTTCTAACAGGGTGCTGAAATAGTCGGGCCTCGACGCCGGTTGCGGAACATGATTCATCTGCCGCGGATCAACGGCGGAGACAGACATGC
>PALD01000029.1 GCA_002710685.1 Cytophagaceae bacterium
ACAGCCTCATCCAAAATTCAATACGCTAAAATCAATAATATGAAGTAATCGAAATTTAAATATTAACTTTAGGGAACTCGATTAGGGCTTTTCATAGGATACATTGTTAGGCGTTCGTATTTTTAGTTTCAAAATTTCCATAACCGAACCAGGCTAAATCCCTATCTAAAGGTATTTCTTCTCCAAACCCTAACTCTTTTCTTGCTAAATTCCGGTATTTATTTAAAAGGTCGGTTGGTGCTTCTTTTGTAGCATTAGGGTCTTTTGAACCAAACATAATTAAAGAAAATAGTTCTAATATTTCGGTTGTTTCACAGGTCAGTATTAGGCTACTATGACACTCTCTTGCTTCCTCAGTTGAAGCGTGTTGTTTCTTTATTTTTTGTCCTTTAGTGGGAATCAGTAAATGAGAAAGATGAGCATCAATCAATGTCAAAGATTTCAGTATTGCATTATATTTAAGTTGCCGCTTTTGTTTTTCAACATCTTGTTGATTTTGAACTTCCGCTTTTACGTCTTCAATCTTTCGAGTAATATCAGCAATATCTTGTTTTGTAGCATAATTCTTTCCTTTGTCTTTTAGAAATTGGAACAGGAAGACTGTTAACAATGAAAGTATTACACTTAATACTAGATATAACCAGTAATATTGAACCTTATTTTCAATAACACTTTCGATAATTTTCTTTAATTCTTCTGGTTCCATTTTGTTCTGTTATATGACGCCTAACGTTTGGTATAAGATTAGTTGCGTGTGTCAGCGACTAGTTTAGCAAATCCACACCAGATAAAAAATTCGATAGGATTATTGTAAGCTAGGCCTGTATTAGCAATTAATTTTATACTGTGTTAACTGCCGTTTTTTCTTATTTTTAATATATATATTTTTCTAAATAGCTAATTCTTTAAAAAAGTCTTTTATGTCTTTTGCCATTAAGTCTGGCTGTTCCATTCCAGCGAAATGTCCGCCATCCGGCATTTCGGTCCAATGAGTTACATTGAAACCTTTTTCGATATATGAACGTGGTGGCGTAGGCAATTCTTTTGGGAATTTTACGAACCCAACAGGAATTTTTATAAAATCGTTTTCGCCAAATTGTAAGGGATGTTTACTGTTCTCATTATACATTCGGATGGATGAATGAATAGTTTGAGTAATCCAATAGAGTGTTACGTTTGCAAGTAGTTCATCCTTTGTAAACACAGAATAGATTTCTCCATTGTTATCGCTCCACGAATTAAACTTTTCAATAATCCAAGCACATAAACCTACAGGCGAATCATTTAATCCAAAAGCTAAAGTTATGGGCTTGGTACTTTGTATGTAAGAATATGCAGCTTCTTTGGATGCCCAATCCAATGCGTATTTTTGGAACGCTATCACTTCATCTTGCAAGTGCTCACCGTCTTTTATAAATGGAGTATAAGAGCCAGATATGTAATTCAGGTGCAAACCAATAAGATTTAGAGGATATTTTAAAGCGAGCCAGGAGCTAACTCCAGAACCAATATCTCCACCTTGTGCCCCATATCGTTCATACCCTAATTCTATCATTAACTTGTGCCATAAGTGCGCCACAAATTCTGAATTACAACCTTCAACCTGACTTTTCCCGGAATATCCAAATCCAATAATGGAAGGAATCACTAAATCAAAGGAAATTGCATCATCATCAGTCAACATAGGTATAAGCTTAAGCATTTCGATAAAGGAACCAGGCCAACCGTGAGTTATAATTAATGGAATGTTTTTTTTCCCTTTTCCTTTAACGTATATAAAGTGGATGTCATAACCATCAATGGTTGCAATGAAATTCGGGAAAGAATTTACTTCAGCTTCGACTTTTCTCCAGTTAAAATCGTACAGCCAATAATTGGATAATTCTTTCATAAAAGAAAGGTTGGTTCCGTACATCCAATTTGAGCCAGATATTTCATCTGGCCAACGGGTATTTCTAATTCTATTCTTTAAGTCGTCAAGAACTTCTTCGGAAATATTAGCTGAAAATGGCTTTATCATTTTTTCTCCTATTTTTTTCTAACTCAAATGGCGGTTAACGTGTTTGTGTATGATTTCGTTGCGTGTTTCAGCAACTAATTTAGCAAATACAAACCGAATAGAAAATCCGCTAGGATTTTCGTAAGTAGGCGAGTACTAGCAATGAATTATACACAGTGTTAGGTGGCGTTTTTATTCAATTATTGATTTTTCCATTTATTACGTTCGAGTAAATTTCGCTTTCTCCAAGTTCAAGTCTTACTCTGAATTTTGTTTTATTCTTTCCGTAATTTTGCCTTAATGAAGAAATTACTATTTGTTTTGGCGGAAGATAAAATTCAGTTAATCCTGTTCCGCAAAAATAAACAAAACGCCTTCACTTGATTCCAATTTCCAATTGAGTCTTGCGATTCAGTAACCATAGGAAGAATATCTCCAAAACCAATGCTTAAAGTGTCAGAAGTCCGATTTTCTATAAAAATTGGATAAGCCTTTTTGTTTGCACGACGTTCAGGTGCTTTGTAATATTCCCAAATATCCATTGGAAAACCTATTGTTTTGGTCGTATCAATAAAGATTTTTATATCCGATTTTTTCGGTCTTTTATATTTATTCCAATTATGAGTTCTTTGTTCAATTTTTGAAGTTTTGTAAATCAGCTTTATTGAATCTTTAATTTCTCCAATATAAATAGGTGAAAATTGAGCTTCTCTTCTGTTTGAAATAGTATCAAGAATTAATTCATTGTTAAAATCATCATAGAGAATTAAATTCGAATAAGGTTTGCTGATTTGTTCTTTTTGTTCAGTTTTAGAAATTCCGTTATTCTTCTCATTATTCTGACAAGAAGTAAAAATCAAAAGTAATAATATGATGTTTGCAAAATGTTTCATTAAATGACACCTAACGTGTTTGTATATGGCAAGTAGCGGGCAAATGTGCGAGTAATTTTCCGTCAATCACAAGCGAAATTTTTCGTTTTAGGACCAACCCCGCTATTTGCTATATACGGTGTTCTATGCAGTTTTATTTCGCTTCTTTTAATAACACAACTTTTCTCAAACTACCATTATTGAATTCGTGACCAATATTTTCATAATCTTCTCCATCAGGATGGTCTATAATTTCTACATCTCCAATATCATCTGCGTTTCCCACTAATGCAAGACTATAAGATAAAGGAATTGATATTCTTTCTAAGTCAATTTTATTATCAATTAGAGAAATATTTCTTGTAAATGCGTGCGGATATTTTTCACTGATAATTTTTTCAAATTTGGTTTTTAACTTACCTTCTAAGTATTTATCAGAAAAGTCTTTACCTGAAATTAATCCAGAAGTTTCTTCTCTATATAATACTCTTAAAGCTTTTAAAAGACCCATTCTGTCTTTAACGTTCTTAACATTACTTTCAATAAAAGATTTTGTATCATCAAAAAAGTTTTTTGATCTTAAGCTATCGTTTTTGTCAGTGGTTAAACCTAAAAATTGTCCGTAAAAATATTCAGTCAAATCTCTTTTTTGCATTGAGAACTGATCGTCGTACATAAATGGAATAAATAAAGACGACACGCGTATAAAAAAAGCAACTTTATAAAAATCTTTTGCTGGTGATAAGAATACATTTTTAATCAGTTCTAAATTATCGCCCGTAATTGTGAAAACTTCTTGTAATTCTGCTTTTACTGTGAAGAAAAAATCATTGCCTTTTTTGGTTTTACCTTGCCCAATCAAACAGTAACCTCCTGGGATTTTTGTTCTAAAATGAGATTCTGCAAGGTTTTCGGCCAATTGCTGGGAATATTTTATAAATTTTGATTTTGAAACTGGAAATTTATCTTTAAGAAATTCATAAACACTATTTTCTCCTTTTTCCTCGTAATCTAATTTAAAAGTTTTTTTCTGATTATGTAGGGCTTCCTCCAATCTTAAAATTAAAATAGCCTTCTCTTCTTTATTGAAATTTAATAGCTCTGATTTTGTGATTGCGTATGCATCTTTTGTTGGCATTTTAGGAATAATTGTATGAGCAATTATTCTATCGATGTTTTCAATTTCTAAGTCTATTAAATTCATATTTTTTGAATATTTGATATAGAGAAGTCGAATAATTCATTGGTATATTTTAAAACCTCTGGCGTCCCTACAATTGTGTTATTTAAATGTTCAAGTAAAAGTAAATATTGATATATCAGTACGTTATTTTCCTCTTGCATATCAATGAAAGCCCAAAAATTCTCTTCTTTTTCGTATTGCGGATAAATGTTCACAATTACTTTTCCTGCTTGGTATGCGGATTTGTTTAAATTAACGATGACGCCGCTATCGAGTAACACGATGTAATTTGGTAAATTAGAAGCTTCTTCGTTTTCTAAATATTTCTTTAGAATACTAAATTTTAAATTTGAAGAATTAATGAAAAACATAAACTTTAAAATCGGATTTCTTAAAGGTAATGAGGTAAGTGGTTTTTCTGTAAGAAGACCATTATTTCCTGTTTCAATGAAGTTTGGTGGTAAATCAGCTCTTTTTAATTCATTATTAAACCTTTTCACATTTTCTGAAAATTTATTTAATAAATCATTCGAATAAAAAGAACGTTTTATTTCTGCATAGCTAAATACGGGTTCAAAATATATTAGTTCTGACTTATCGGCTAAACTAAAAAGAACTGGATTTTTGGAATTTTCACTTATAATTAAATCATATTGTGGACTAATTTTAAGATTTGAGTCTACAATATGACCATCACAGACGTGGTATCTTGGATATAATTTATTTTTAAAAAAGTCTTTAATTGACAGTTCTACTTCATCTCCGGCTGCTCGCATATTTTTAACATCTATCCGGATAGTATCTGAAAGACGAAAAGCCATTTTAATCTTTTCAAGGTCGTGTTGAAAAAATTTAATAAAGGGTAATTTATTAAATGGCTTAATTTCCAATTTAGTTACGATGTTTTTTGTTAAATTGCATAGAACACGTAGATAACTCTGTGTTTTTAAAACAGGTATCAATATACAATATATTCCTTATCGCCTGTAAACAATACCTTTGGAAATTTTTTCAGTCATGCATTCTGTATAACATTCTTTTCTGTTTTAAAAAAATGTTATACAAAATACCCGTAAAATCTTTCATGCGGCCCACCACAATGTTAATACGCCCCATTTTGCATAAAACGTTGGTAGATTACCTTTCGCTTTAAGCGAGAGCAAAGATTGTCAACGCTGTAAACTGCATCTTCAATCTTCTTTTTGTGCCTCGCGCTTGTTGGGCCTTAAAATCAACCGCAGGTCCTGATTGTCAGAAAAATAATCCAGTGACCAGTTGTAAAAGGTCCTCCAGCGATTACGGTAATTGATAAGGCCAAAAAGGTGTACAAACACCCAGATAAACCAGGCGGTGAGTCCGTTAAAATGCAGTTTGGGCAAGTCAGCCACGGCCTTGTTGCCGCCTATGATGGCCAGGCTGCCCTTATCCTTGTATTTAAAACATTGCTGCGGCCTCCCCTGCAGTTCACGTATCAGGTTCTTGGCCAGGTTCTTGCCCTGTTGTATCGCCACCTGCGCAAGCTGTGGGTGCCCCATGGGGTAATTGCCGTCACACGTTTGCAGGCAGGTATCTCCCACGGCATAGATGTTCAGGGTGTTCTCCACCAGGTTGTATGCATTGACCTTAAGGCGATTGCCGTGGCCATAGCTAGCTTCGGGCACGCCCTCAAACCTGTTTGCCGTGACCCCCGTGGCCCATATAAGGTTCTTGCTGTAGATGTGCGAGCCGTCCTTCATCATGACTTTTTCACCATCATAATCAACCACCCGGGTATTGAGCAGGACCTCCACCCCCATGTCCTGCAATCTATCAAGGGTGTACCGCTGGCTTTTTTCGCTCATGGGCGAAAGCAACTCATTCCCACCATTTACGAGGTAAATCTTACCTCCCGCCCCCACAAGTTCTGGAAACTCCTTGCGTATGCGGGTATTGCGCAGCTCGGCAAAAATACCTGAAATCTCCACCCCCGTGGGGCCACCTCCCGCAATTACCATCGTGATGTAGGGCAGCCGCAGGCTCTTGTCCTTGATTTTTGTGGCCTCCTCCAGCCGTTGCAGGAGCACGTTGCGCATGTTCAGTGCATCTTCTACCGTCTTCATGGGTATGGCATGGCGCTCCAGGTTCTTTAGCCCAAAGAAATTGGTCTTTGTCCCCGTGGCAATCACCAGCTTGTCATATTCAAGCGCACCACTGTCCAGGATGACTTTTTTTTCCTCAAGCACGATGCGCTGCAGTTCGCCCATGTAAAAATGGATGTTCTCCTTGCCCAGAAAAAGATTGCGGTAGGGGTACGTGATGGATGAGGGGTCCAGGAAGCCGGTAGAAACCTGATAGATGAGCGGCGGGAAGAAATTGTAGTTGTTCTTGTCCACCAGGGTGATTTCAAAATTTTTATTCTTGGCAAGGCTTCCGGCAAGGTTGACGCCGGCAAACCCACCACCTATAATTACGATTCGCTGGGACATAAGCACAGTTTAACCCCGAAATTATAAGATTATCCAGCAAATAAAAAGCTTTTAATAAAAGTTTATCCCCACCCGGCATTTTGCCAGATGGGGATACTTCAATTAACAACAATATGAAAAATCACAAAAAAACCAACCTGTTATAGTATTGTATATACCTGTTTCATGATTATGCAATTGAGTATAATGTGCCAGGGTCAACTTCTGCGGTGTTCTCCGTGGTCATCACAAGGTTTGCCATGGTATAGCTCACCCATATCTCCATCAATGCAAAAGGTATCTTTAAAGAGTCTTTGACTCCCAGTTTTGAGTCATCCACGTGTACCCATCGCTTTAAGGGCACTTCCAGGATGTGCGACATGGTTGTCTTGCCCGCGCCATAGTGTTTCTTAAGTCGTAGGAAAACCTCTACATCAAATAGCCATTTACTTTTAAAGCTCTTACCATACAACATGGGTATAACATCCCTGGTAAATACTTTTGCCCCGCACTGGGTATCTTTTATGGGTAGGCCCAGGATCATATAGATAAATAACTTCACGATATTAGATAGCAGCTTGCGCGCACCATCCCGCTCTATGCCATCGCCACCTTTGTGGTTTCTTGAGCCAAAAACCATTTTAAGCTCGTGATTGTCTTCTAGTTTTTTGACCAGGTTGTCAAAATCTTCAAAATCTGTAGAAAGGTCAGCATCCACAAAGCCCATTTGCTTAATATCGCTACGGCCGTGCAGGTATAGTGCGCCGGCACGCACGGCAGCAGCTTTACCGCTATTGCGCTTCATGTCAATAACACTTACCTTGGACGCTTTTAGCTTTTGGAGCGCATAAAGTACATCAATGGTATTGTCTTTACTACCATCATTTACAAAACATAGGTGGTAGTTGTTGTTTTCTTTGATAAAGGAGGCAAAGGCATTCTTGTCAAGTCTTTTTGCTTCGTTGTAACAGGGGATGATAATTGCTGTTTTCATATGGGGTTTTTTATAGATTACAGCACAAACCTAGCTGGCAGACGCCCCCGTTTTTGGCTATTTTCGATGGGTACAGCTTTTGTTTCGGTAGAAACCGTTCATCGAAGGTTTTACCATTCATCGATTGTTTTACCTTAGCAATACAATTAACAAGAGACACATAGTGCAGGAAAAAAACAGCAAACTTCTTTATGTAGCCTTGGGCCTGGGCCTGGTGTTTCATGGTACCGCCATGTTCTTTACACTGGAGAAGACCTACGATGCCCTCATACATTTGTTCTTTGCTGAGCATTATGCCGGTGACTGGTTTAACCCGTGGAGTCAAAAATGGTATACCGGTTTTACCGTGCAGGGCTATCCCCCACTGGTACATCAGGTAATGGGGCTATTGTCTTATATCGGCGGACTCAAATTTGGGCTCTTCACCTGTACGCTTATCGTGATCTGTCTTTTTATCATAGGGGTGTACCGGTTTTCTCTGTTAATGACCTCAAATAAGCGCAGTGCGGGCTATGCGGCCATCGTTGCCATGCTCTCGTCATCTTTTGTGGAGACACTGCACCTTTTTGGGCAATTGCCCAGCTTGACAGGCATCTCCGTGCTCATGATTACCCTTCCTGAAATCTATACTTGGGTCCTTAAAGGAAAGACCCGCAATTACCTTTCGGCGGTATCCCTGCTCATGGTCACGGTGACCTCCCACCATGTGACAACTATTTTTGGTATGGTATTCTTTATCTTCCCTGTCATAGGTATGGCGGTGATGGATGCTGCAAGGCTGCGCGTGGACTCTTATAAAGCAATCAAACCAAGGCTTTTCTTTACCGTTTTGCTCACAAAGAGCAAGCTCAAGCGCATCATTCTATTTGGTTTTAGTGCCTTGATGGCTGTCATTTTCTGTATCCTCCCCTACTGGGTCAATACAAAGAACAACCCCATTACCCAGGTTCCCATCCCCCACGGCTCACGCGATAATTTTATTGAGGTCACCTCCTCTGGGCTGGTTTTCTTCTTGGTTCCGTGGGGGGTATTGCTGCTGTTTTTGCCCTATTTTTTCTATAGGTATTATCACAAGCGCATGTTGTTTTTTGGCCTCAGCCTTACCATGCTTTTTATATTGGGTACCGGTGGCACCACTCCCATCCCACGCATGTTACTGGGCGATAATGCATTTAATATCCTCACGCTTGACCGGTTTACGCTTTGGGCGAGCATCATGGTTTTACCGCTCGTGGGCGAAATGGCCAAACGCTTGATTGAAGGTGATATCAACCGCTATATCACATCCCGTTATGGCATTGCCATACACCGCATCATGACGGGTTTTCTCCTGCTGCTATTTCTGGGCACAACGGTTTTTAGCCTATGCCTGGGCAGGTTTAGGCCCTCGCAGCCAGAACCCATAGATATGCTTCCCCTGGTTAATTTTCTCAATCAGGATATGCATTATCGCTGGCGGTTTTTGCCCCTGGGCTTTGGTGATCAAATCGCGTGGCTCTCTGCACAAACAGAGGCACTTACCGTTGATGGTAATTATCATTCTGCCCGCAGGTTGCCAGAGCTCACCAGCAGGGCGATTGAAAGGTTGGAAAATAGCAAGTTTAGGGGCATAGAAGGCCTGGGATCACTGCAACAGTTTCTTACCGTCCCCGAAAAATACCACCTTAAATATGTATTCAGCAATGATAAGTTCTATGATCCTTTGCTCTATTTCTGTGGTTGGCAACGGCTACGGCCATTGGAAAACGGCATCGTGGTGTGGGAAAAGCTCTCCGTGCCACCGCTCCCCTCCTTGCTCCCAGAAGAAAAGGGCAGTACCGTGCTTAACCTTATGTGGGGCATTATCCCCGTGCTCACGGTCATACTTGCCATACTGGTGGCGTTGTACCGCCTGATCTTAAGGAAAAAACAAGCCCCAGAAATGATTCCTAAAGCACTTATCGTTAAAAATAGATACGCTTGGTATTCCCGCCCCCTTTTTCGCTTTAGCTTTGTATGGATGGCCGCCATGCTGATTTTTGTGGCGGGGTTAAGCGTTTCTTTTGCATTGGGCAATGCGGCACAGCTAAGCGCTGAAAATGTTGTCGAGGCCTATTATGATGCCATGGATTTTAAAGAATTTGAACGTGCGCACGCTTACCTTGATCCTCAAGCGGGTAAGACCATTGACCAGTTCATGCTGGAAATCTCGGTGACTAATGGCCTCTTGGGTAGTTATGCCAAGTTGGATTCAATGCATGTGGACTTTGCGTACAGCAATGATACCTTGGCAAAAGCCAATGTAGATGGCTACTGGATAACCCCGGTAAAAAAAATTCACCGCGCGTATACACATAACCTTGTAAAGCGCAAATCAAAATGGTACATCGTCCCAGAAAAAGAAGACCTCACCATCCCGCCAGATAGGTTCCTGTCGCAGAACACCACTACCTTTTACGGGCATGGCAAGCGCCGTGTGAGTGCCGCGCAGACAGACCATGCTGACATTCTTGTAAAACCGGTAATTGAGGTTCTAGGGGCAAGAATGGTATGTCAAGATGGGGAATATGTGATCCTGGGCACATTGCAAAACCTGGCCAACGTGCCCGCAGACGTTGTGATCAAATCCACATTATATACCGCCCAGGACAAAGCGCTGGCAACCTACCAGGTAAAATATGAAGCAAAGCACCGCCTCATGCCCATGGAGACCACAGATTTTAAACTGTATTTTGAAGAAGTGGCCTGGGTAAAAAAGGATGAAAAAATACCCGAAACCTTTGACCCAGAGCAGGTCACGGCAATAAACCTTACCGAAGGGCCGGTAACCTTTGACCTGCACGTCGCGAGCCATGTGGCCAGTAATGAACTGTACAAGGATGTTACCTTTCAAGATGTGGAGGTCAGGGACGGTGCGGTACAGGGGCGTCTGTTCAACTTTGGCCTTAAGGAAGCCACCGTGCCCCAGGTAATGATTTCTTATTACAATGATAACAAGCAACTTGTGGATGTACAATCATATTTTATTGAAGAAGGTATTCGCTCCCAGCGCAGCACGCACTTCACCATCCCCATAAAGTTCAATAGCAATGAGATACTTAGCGAAGACCTCTCAAAATGTTACGTCAATGGATTGCCCAATGGTGACCTCTCCCCTACCTTTAACCGCATGCAATCCCAATACAACCTGGGTGAATTTATCCCCGTAAAAAACGGTTTTATACGTCTATCACTCAACATCTATACTGAAGAACAATAATGCAGTTAAAATCATCCATAGCGCTTGTCATCCTGCTAATTAACCTAGTGGTAATCCTGCTATGGCCCCAGGACCATGAGCAAGAACAAGAAGTGCGGCAACTGGAGGAGCAAACCCATGTGGCTGGAGATGAAATCGTTTTACGCTTTCGCGAAATTCCCTCAGGTGCGACCCTGTTTATCCGGGGCGGTCATGGCAGTACCCTTTTGTTTCCTGAAGAAAAGGATAATAAAATACAGTTTACCCTTCCCCCGGTGTATGCCCAGAAAAAAGGACAACTTTCTTATGATCTAATCGCAAGTGACAAGGTCGTGATGAGCGGGAAAATCAGCATCAAGCCCAATGAAAACAATGTGGAACGCATGGAAGCCTATCTGGGGCCATCAAGCATCACGGCCGGCGGTGGTGATTTTACGCAGCTTGTCGCCATGCCCGTGGATAACTATGACAATACACTGTTTGATGGCACCCCGGTCACCGTGCGCACCCAGTTTAAGGGGCAAGAGAATTCCATCTCCTTGTCAACCGCGCATGGATTTGTCCATCAAGATATATTCTCTCCGCTTGAAGACGGCAAGCTTTTGGTTTCAGCGGTAAGTAATGGCACCTCCAGCACCGGGATGATAACCAAGGTGTACCCGCACCTGGCCACCGGGTTTAGTATTTTTGCCGAAAGGCCACATAAATATGCCGATGGTGACCAGATCACCCTACTAAAGACCTCAATAATCAAAGATAGATATGGCAACATTGTAAGTGATGGCACCCAAGTGGAATTCATGATCCAGGATAGCGACTCCACTTTATATAGGGCCGTGGGGAGCACGATTAACGGCATGGCGACCACGCAGGTCAACCATCCCCGGGCGGCGACAACCCTCACGATCAAGGCTGGCATTTCCGGGATTGCAGAAAGTGCACCGCTAGTTGTGGACTATCTAGCAGCGGTAAACAATTTTGAGTATCGCTTGCGCGAAAGAACCTTGACCGTGGGTCCCGTCCATGCTTTTATGGGGCAGCGCATCCCACAAGGCACGCCCATACATTTAAAGCTGCAAGGTGCAAATGGCGAGTACGTTGTCACAAAATATGCAGATGATGGCATGGCAACCTTTGTGCTGCCCGTGGAACAGGTGGCCGCGGGAACATGGGAGATAAATATTATGGTACTGGGCAAAGTGCAGTCAAAAATGATTAACATAGCAGAGTGAGACCTACCAAGAGTTCCATAAAAGTTGTTCTGATCTCGTCGTTTTTGGCAATCAATTTTGTGGTTATCTACCTTTTGGCGCAAGCCTATGGTTTTTTTAACAGCGGTGCAGAGCGGGCCACCATGCTTAATCTCACCGCGCCTGAAACCTCGGTATATCAACCAGGATTCTCCTGGGTAAATATCGACAATCCCAGTAGGTCACTGGATAAATCTGCTCAAAAAGCCCTGGAAATCGATTATCTCAATGCCTGGCATGCCCGCCAACTTGCCCTGTACAGCAATGACCTGAAATTTCTAGAAGACCATTATACTGATGAAGGCCTCGTGACCATGCAAGCGGTACTTGAGCACAATGCAGCCCAAAACATACAGATAGAATCTACCACCTTATCGCATGAACTGGACCTTGAGTTTTATAGCGAAGATGGGCAGATAGCCGTACTAACTGACCATCATGTTGAAGAGGTGCAGTACATCTATCAAGATGAGCTGCTCAAGGCACACAGTGATGAGGTAACTAGCTATGAAATCATCATGATGCTCAAAGACGGTAGGTGGCGCATACGGCATTTGGCAAGGCAGGTCGCTTCATCGCAAGATACACTAGAACGTCCTGGTACAGCGCGAATGCCACAATCGCAGTTAAAGGGGGTAAACTATTACCCGCAAGATTCTCCGTGGGATACCTTTGGACAAAACTTTAATGTTGAGACCCTCGCCGATGATCTTGCCATCATCAAGGACCTCGACTTGAATACCATACGCATTTTTGTGGGTTTTGAAGATTTTGGTAAAGAGTATTTGATTCCAGAAAAGGTAGAAAAGCTCAAGCAACTGCTCGATACCGCCCAGCAAGCCGATATTAAGGTTATCGTGACGCTGTTTGACTTTTATGGAGATTATTCGGTATTTGACTGGCCGGCAAGTGTAAAACATGCCACGGCGCTAGTTACACGGTTCAAGGACCACCCCGCAGTCCTGGCGTGGGATATTAAAAATGAGCCAGACCTTGATTTTGCTTCCCGCGGAAAGGAGCGCGTGCTGGGCTGGCTACATACCATGATCAAAACGGTAAGGAGCATTGATCGCGATGCACTGGTTACCATAGGCTGGAGCAATGCTGGGGCCGCACCGCTGCTTCAGGAAGAAGTAGATCTTGTTTCGTTTCATTACTATGGCAAGGTTGAAGGTTACCAGAAAACGTTTCAAGCTTTAAAAAACAAGGTTGATAAACCGTTGATGCTGCAAGAATTTGGCCTGAGTACATATCGTGGCCTCTGGAGTCCCTTTGGCAACAGCCAGAATGCGCAACGTGAATTTTATGCGCATATGCTTGAGGTCCTTACTTGGGAAGATACCCATTTTACCTTCTGGACGCTGTATGATTTTAAAGATGTCCCCACGGGTGTCGTGGGCCGGTTGCCCTGGAGAAAAAAACCGCAGACGGCCTTTGGTATACTTGACGTGCAGGGAGAAAAAAAAGCGGCATACAACGTCTTTAAAAAATAAGGCCCTCACATCTAGGGGTGGGATGCAAGGGCCATTGCAACTGTGTTGCAATACAACAATCAACTAAACACTTAATTTAAATTTACTACTGTATTTTTCCAGCATTACCTGTTTGAATTCATCTATATACATCTGGGCAATACGCTCCATGGGGTACTGGGTCGCAGCTTTATAATTTGCACGGGCCACTTGCTGGCGGTGTGCATCATCATCCAGCAGGGCAAGCAATGCACTGGCCATGCTCTCACTATCATCTGGCTCAAAAAACTGTGCCTCATAACCTTCTTCTTGGGTAAGGAGTGCAAGGTCGCCCAGGTCTGGCATGGCACATGCCTTGCCATAAGAGCCTGCTTGATGCAGTACGCCAGAGCTGCCCGTGGTGGACGTATAGGGGAACACCACCACGGCAGATTCATTAAATAGCCCTGGTACATCTTCTTCTTCTACATATCCCGTAAACCGCAACTGGGGCACATGCTTGTAGTCATGAAAGACACCTTCTAGATAACCCACAGCATTAGGATTATTTGTTCCCGCAATCACGAGCTCGATATCATGAGAAGTACGTTCCCGTATCTTTTCAACTGCTTCTATCAAGCTCTCTACTTTTTTATAGGTGCCAAATTTTCCAAAAGCCATGATTTTCTTGGGTCCTGCTGGCAGGTCATAAGACGGTTCTGCCGGCACTTCAAAACTACCATGGGGCATGAGGACAACATTTTTGGCATTATATTTCGCTTCAAGCGTAGAAACATATTTGTTGATCGTCACTGCAAAACGGTCAGCTTTTAACAAGACTTTTGTCAAAAGGGTGCCAAACGCATTATAGGCTTTATGCATCAACCTCGAGCCTTGTATCCCAGCCTTTTCCAGGTCGACCTGCTCTAGGATATTGTGCATCAGGGCTATGGTGGGTATGCCCATTTTTTTAGTCAAGTATGGTAAGGTCAAGCCCAGTGCGGCAGGAACTTTCTTGTCGCCAAACTTCAAGAACTGTAGGTTGTACAATACCGCATCGGGGGCTTCTGCACGTATTGCCCTGAGCACGTTAAAGACGTTAAAATAACTGTTGAACTCCCAGCATTTTACGGTCTTTACCCGGCATCCTTCTTCGTCAAACTCAATAAAATCCTTGCTTACATCCACATCAGTAAAGATGACAACTTCATCGATCTCCTGATTGGTCCTAAAACTTTTTACGAGGTGAAAGGCATATTCGTTAAGGGTCACCTTACTGGGCGGATACGCGGTTACTATAGCTAGTTTCATAATTTGGGGTGTTTAATTGATAAGGCAAATATTGTGATAGATTTCTACTTTAATCGAGCAGTGGGGCTCAAGGGGGCTTTGGTATCGATGAATGGTATTTTACCTTCGGTGAGCTGATTTTGATGACGTTTTCACGAAAAATACTATCTGCAGGACCAGATGAACAAGCATCAAGACTATTTGCACCAGAACCACCTGAAATAGGGAATCGTGCATTAAAACCACCCCTATGACCTGTAATGCCCCAAAAAGCGCAGCCATAAACACGGGCTGGTAACGGCTCAATGACAAACTGTAGTACACAAACACATTTGCCAGGGCAAAAAGCGAGGTTGCAAGTGCATACGGCCCCAGGAGATGGGCAATTTCAACATACGCTGTACCAAACAAAACCTGCACCCCAAGCCGGGGAAACGTAAAACACAGGATGACGATCATCAAGCATAGCCCACCGATGTTCTTCAGGTTTTTATAAAGCAGGGACTGGTGCGGTAGACCCCGTTTATGGGCTTCTACCACCCGGGGCAAAAGTATCATGACAAACATCCAGGTGACAAAATATACAGCCCGCCCTATGAGGGCAAGGGCAGCATAAAGACCGGCCTCATAACTGGTAAAGTAATGCTTGACCAGTAAGATGTCACTGTTGTTTATGATGATCTGCGTACCTTCATACAAGGCGGTAATCCATAAAAAATGCCTGATTTTGTGCAAGAATGCAACATCGAGGGCAATGGTGGCATGAGATGATTTATTCCTTGAAAAGGGAAACAACCCCACTACAAACGAGACCGCGATGCCCACTGCAATGAGTATTGTGGCATTAAAATCCAGTAAATAAATAAGGGCAAGTGTTATTACCAGCCTGGCCAGCATCTCCCCTTGATAGGTAAATGACAGTTTGTGCAGTTGTTGCTTGCCTTGAAAGCTTCCGCGGTTTGTACTCATTAAAAAATACAAGGGCAATGCTGCGCCAAATATGAGAAACATTTCATGAGAGGAGGTATTGAACAGGACCTGAAGGCTTTTGGCGAAAGCCATAACCAGCAATCCCATGCCAATGCCAAAACACATCGCCCACCTGTTTATCAACTTGAACAGGGCGGGTACCTGTGCCTCTTCAACCTGTGCGGTAAACTTGGCCATCGTGAGCTGAAAGGTCATTGCTATAAAAGACAAGATCAACAAGAAGGTGACCATGACCGCGGCATCTGCAAAGGCCTCAGGCCCAAGCAGGCGTCCCAGTACAAGATTGTAAATGTAGTTGCCCGCGTTGACGAGTAACGAACTCAACATAAACCATTGTGCTGGAGATATTTTCTTGGTCAATTGTAATGTCAGTGGCATAATTGTCGATTTGGTGGCGTAAAAGTCCTTAAAACCAAGAGGTGCACGGCTTTATTTTCGGTAGATGGGAGATATGTGTCGGTGAGCTGTAAGGCTGGTACTTCAAGTAGATATTAAACCGAAACCCTGAAAACGTGCGTGTTTTGAACCTGAACTGGCCTGCAATCGCTGCCTGAAGATGGTAATTTACCGTGGGTTGCAGTTTACCTTCGGTGAGTGGTACATATCGTGGGATTAAAAAGGGATATTGCCGTGGTAATTTTAGCATAGAAAAAAACACCACCATGAAACTACTTATGAAAATTGTGCTACTGGTACTTACCACACCACTGCTCGCCCAGGAAATGGAGAAGGGTTTTGACCTGCTAGAGTCACAACAATACGCAGAGGCAAAAGACTATTTTGCAGACGTGCTCAAGCAGTTTCCTGACAACACCACCGCACAGATATGCTATGGCCGTGCGCTGGGACTGGGCGGGGATACGGCTTCCGCCAAAAATTATTTTGCCAAAATCCTGGCACGCAACCCGCAAAATTTAGAAGTACGCCTTAACCAGGCAGAATCCCTTTTATGGAATAAGGATTTCGCGGAAGCGTTACCTATATATGAAGCACTTACAGCACAATACCCTGAAAATTTTACTGCCATACTGGGACTTGCCAATACCCAGAGCAACCTTTTTATGTACGAGCAGGCGCTAGAAACCATACATACCGCCCTAGAAGTATCCCCCAACAATCCCAATGCGGTCAACTCACTAAAATATATACGGCTGGGATATGCCTATCAGCTATCAAAAAAGGATGCGTATGCCCTTGCCGAGCAGTTATTGCTGCAAAACTTGGAGATGCTGCCCGGGGATACCGATACCCTTAAAAACCTGGTAAACCTCTATACCACGTCAAAACAATATGATAAGGTTGACGAGACGTATGCCGTATTGATGCAAGATGAGGCCAATACCCTAGAGGGTTTGCTGGGGCTTGTCCTCAATGCCCATTTACAAAAAAGGGAAAGGGATGCCCTGCGCATTGCCACTACTGTTTATGAGCAACGGGACACGGCACAAGATATTCTTAAACCTGCCATTTATGAGCGGTACGTTCAGGCACTGGTGTGGAATGCCCGGTACGCTAAAGCGAAATCAATACTCGAGGAATTCATGCGCACGTTTCCTGAAGATGACAAGGTGCTTACATTGCGTGCCATGCTGGGCATGTACACCGGCAACTTTAACCAGGCCGAAAGTGCCTACACCGCACTTTTGGCAAAGGACAGTACCTCCTTTGACGGTAATCTGGGCATTGCCAATGCATATTATGCCAACGGCAAAAAGGATGCGGCACTCAAATTTGCAGAGCAGACTCTCCATTACTACCCTGCCCAAAGTGATGCACTCAACCTGATTGCCAAAGTAAATACAGCGGGATCATTGACCATAAAGAACACCTCTGGCACCACACAGGACAATGGAGAAAACAAGGCATATTACACCACGTTTACAGGGTATTTTGGCATTGCCAAAAACCTCAAGGCACAACTTACCTACGCATACAGGACAACAGAAAACGGTATTACACAAGAAGATGCAGACTCTCAAACCCTGGGTGGCGGGTTGACCTATGACGTGCTCCCCTGGATGGATATAGAAGCCAGTGCGGGTTTTGTAAAAGCATCTACGGTAAATGGAAAATATTCAGGATATAGCACCACGGTACAGGCAAAAATGAAGCCCATGACCCGGCAGGACCTCACCGTGGGATATACCCGGGAGCTTCAGGCATTTAATGCTGCGCTGATAGGTTCAAAAATCTTTATGAACAATTATTTTGTCAATCATAACATAGGCATTACGCCAAAATTAGGGTGGTATACTTCCTTGATCCATACCCCACAGACTGATGGCAATACCCGTAATATTCTTTTTACCTCGGTATATTATAACTTGACAAGGGTGCCACCTTTAAAAATGGGCTTGAATTATCAATACCTGGGGTTTAAAGAGCAAATGCCTGAACTCTACTTTAGCCCCGAAAGTTATCAAGCTGTTGAGCTTTTTGCAGATGTCACCCACAATACCGGCAATGGGTTTTCTTACCATGCCCTTGCAGCAGGAGGATATCAATATGTAGAACAGGATGATGCTAGCACCTTGTACCGCCTTGAGGCCTCTGCCGGCTATAACCTAAAAGAAAACTTTAAGGCCAGTGTGCATGCCAAGTACAGTAACATCGCCTCAGCTACAGCTGCTGGATTCAGGTTTAGCGAAGTGGGTTTTAGCCTGCAATGGCAAATTAGATAAGAACTAGCAGGTAGCTTTTATGATTTTAGTGGTATGTATGCTGCCTAAGGTTCATAGCTTATCATCCATTCTATGCCATACTTATCCCTAAACATGGCAAAGTACGCACCTGACGATCCCTCCGCAAGAGGCACTTCAACCTGGCCGCCCGTAGACAGGCCATTAAACAACTTTTCAGCTTCCGGCTTGCTGGCCGCGGTGATAAAGATTTTACTACGATTTTCTTCCTCATTGGTTCGCCCCATGTGCTCAGGAACATCATTTCCCATAAGCTGGGTATTGCCTATGGGCAAGGCTATATGCATCAACTTTTCTGCTTCTTGTTCTGCTATAGGAAACGCTTCACTGGCGACATCTTTAAAACGTATGGTTTTACTAAAATCTCCACCAAAAACCGACTTATAAAAAATAAAAGCTTCTTCGGCATTGCCATTAAAATTGATGTGAGGATGTAGCTCTGCCATGTGTGTTGATATTAATTCTGTATTCTTTTAGCTATAGCTAAAAAATTAAAATCCCGATAAATACCCGGTTCAGGATACTCCATCTAAAGTAATCATAATTAAAAAGTATTGTGTCAAATTATCCCTAAAGCTTTATGCATCCGCTTATTTAATACTAAGCCGCACTGATAACCGCCAAGTATAGATTTGCCGCATACCCGCAATAGAGCAACAGTTCATCAAGCTCAACAGCCGCATCAAAGTTGCCCATCTCAATGGTGTAATCATAATTGAGCTTCGTCCATTTTCGTTGGGTTGCCAAGCTAAACTGCAAGACTTCCTGCTCGTTATATACCTCAAGTTGTAATTTGAGCCTACCCACATTTTTGAGCACATAATTCTTTTCTACACCATCCTGCTCCAGGCGTATGACCATGAATCCCTTTAAGGTGGAGGTGATATCGCCTATGACCCTATCATCTTTATACATGCGCGCACGGCTCGCCCAGATATTCTTTGGCGCAAGCCAAATCTTCTGCCCATTCAATAACGCCTCTGCCTTACCGGTAAACCAACTGGTATAGTTTAATCTAGTAACTTCATGGCCGTCATGCAGTAACTTAAAGTCACTTTTTATAGAGCTGGATTGTATTGTTCTCATACTGCTATTCTTAAAATTCGCCGTGTTCCATAGGTATGCCTTTACGGCAAAAAGTAACAGGATGCAAAAAAAGCGCGGAACCACCCGCGCTTTTCAACCAAAAAAACTAACCAACCAACTATTCTCAATTCATGAGAACTTTCTTTTTATATGTCTCGCCGCTTCTTGTGGTCAACTGGCACATATAGAAGCCTGCGTGTAGACCATTGCGTTTAAAGCGTATTGTTTTTTTGTCGCCTGCTGTGGGGTGAAAGGCTTGATAGACCATACGGCCGTTGACATCATATACTTTAAGGTTTACTTCTTCGGTTTGCACCGGGATTTTAAATGTTGTTTCCATGGTAAAGGGATTTGGGTAATTACTTACGGTAACAGCTTCTGGTGATGCATGGCTTTCTACACCTAGTGATGCACCACGGTTACTGAAACCAAGATTATGTATCGCTGCTGTTACATGCTGAGAGGTGACATAGTCTCCGTGTATGGAGAATACAATGCTTTTTATGGTAGTAACCTGTTGTGCATTGCCAGCGCCATCTTTAAAGTCGGCAAAGGGAATGCTATATTCTTTGGGGGATTCTTGGGCGGGGATGGTGTATCTCAACCTGTCGTTCCAGTCCATCAGGTCCTCTGTAACCAAGATAACTTCTACCGGTAGCGAACTTCCCGCAGTAAATTCCACGGAAGTGAAATTACCAGCATCAAAGGCAAGGTCACCCGCATGTATATGCCTAAAAACATTTGCAGTGGTCGTAACCTGTGCATCCAGCTGTATACCACGCTCTATGCCATAGAAATCATCATCTGTGATAAGGTCATCTTCTGCCTCTATGATAAACTCATTTAAGGTAACACCTTGCTCATCATAATCTATGCCCCAGGGACCATCTGCCAGATAGAGGTGGTCTGGCACTTGAGCACCGTTAACATAAAGGCCTATACCTGCATCAAAGAGATAACCGGTGGGCAATGCAACATCCAGTATCTCACCACGACCTATGTTGATGTTTTGCGTATAGGTTTCCATAGCGGCATGTTCGTGCTTTTTATATTCTACCAGAGTTTCTACCTGAGCATCTTCTGCCCTATTTCTCAATCTTAAGAAAATCTTGCCTGCGTCATAATAGCCAAACTGCACAAATACCTCTGGCACTAGATTGCCCGTAACGGTCTGCGTTAACGTTCCTTCTGCCTCAACTACGCCAAGTATATTTCTCACGATATGACTTACTTGCCCCATACTGCTGCCCCATACTTGAAAGTTCCTAAAATTACCTTCAGGGTATTGCGCGATGTTCCAGTAACTCATAAACTCTTGTTGTGCTCCCTTTTGCTTCACCGAAAAACTCACGGCATATTCCCTACTTCCATTTTCCCGAACTATCTGGGCCATTATCATCAAGTAGCCCTCTAGATTAATCGTTCTAATATCCTCAAGTAGTGAGCCGTTGAGCCTATCACAAATAGTTTTGGTATGGTTATAGACATTACCGCTGGTCTCTGTTAACAATGCAGCTGCAACACGCTTCTCACCGGCATAATAATCTATGGCAAATACATCGTCTGCATTTGTAATGCCCACAAGGTCATCTGGAGAGGAAATGTATGTGGTTTCTGTACCAAACATTCCTGTCTCTGGAAAATAATCCTGTGCTACGGTACTTTTATATTGGCCGCTGTTAATTCTATATTTAGATTGATATTCTTTCTTATTTACATAAACACCATCCTTGGCCCGCTGCATGTTGCGTTTTGCAATAAGCATAGAGAGATTGCCATTACTTTCCAGGCCGCCATCAAAGGCGCTATAGACAGGTGACTCTGTGTTGACCTCGGCAAAATTTACATTGTGTATGGCCCTATATGGAGATGCTGTAACATAAAACAGGGCATCGTTAAAGTCTTGGTCACAGCTGGCATAATCCCGGCGAATATCTTCAAAACCCAAGACTATTCTTTCTTCCTTAGGGTCAGAAAGCAGTACATTGTGGTACCGCAGGGTCTCCTCAGCTTCTGGGTTAAAATTTGGGTTAGAAAATAACTGCCAGTGGCCATATCCCACATTTGAGCCGTTCCAGGCATTGGCTAGCAAGACCCAGCCTATTCCCGTTCCCGCCTTAAAAAAGCCCAGTTTAACACGGTCGCCAGCGATGAGGCCACCTCCAGAACCAGCTCCGGATACATTAGGAAAAATAATGGTTATCTCACTGTCCTGTGGTTTTGAAGTGGGTGGATTATCCAGGTCATAGGTATAGAAACCCAAAACGTTTCTGTAGCCTGCGCCTTCTTTTATAAAAGTTACCCATACCTCTGCATCTTCGTTGACCTTGATATCTGTGTCGTAGCCAGAGGTGATGTAATGTGGATTGTACAAAGGCACGGGGAAACTTTCAGGTACAGAATTATCAACCTTGGTCAAAAAATCCTGCGTGACGACATCCCTTCCATCCAGGTAATCCGGCACTCCCTGAGCGTCGTAACCGCCCATATAGTTAAAGTCTTGTCCTGCAACATACTGTGCAGCGATTAAAAGCAATATAAATAGTAGTTTTTCCTTCATGACTCTGTTATTAATATGAGTCAAAACTATCTACTTATTGAGCGCGGCTGTTTTTATTTCGCTTGAAGCGAAATAAGTATAGACGAATGGTAAGTTATCCTCGATGAATATTTTAGAGCAGGTTGAGCCTTTTCATGAGCTCGGGCCTATTTGACCTGCTAATGGGGATGACGTCCTTCTTGATGAGCACACTATTATCTTCTATATCAACGATTTTATGGAAGTTGATAATATAAGAGCGGTGAATTTTAAGGAAGATGGAATCCGGCAACTTTTCCTCTATCTTCTTTAGGGTAGAGTGTACCGTGTAGTTCTTGTCCTCGGTCTTGATGTAGATATAGTCGCCACGCGCCTCGATGCTATCGATAGATTCAAATTTTATCTTGATCAAGCGGCGGTCTATGTTTACATAGAGATCCTTGTTTGATGATGGGGCTTGCGCTAAAGGTGCCTCACCCACACGGCTGTTCTCCACCGTTTCTTCCTGTTTTTCAAGCGAACTTTTTGCCCGCTGCACGGCTTTTAAAAACCGCGGGAGCATCACTGGTTTTACCAGGTAATCCACAATACTATCATACTCAAATGCCTCGATGGCAAAGTTTTTATCTGATGTGGTCAAGATGGTAAGCGGCGGGTTCTTGAGCGTTTCAATAAAGTCAAAACCTGTAAAATCTGGCATGTGGATATCCAGGAAGAGCAGGTCAACCTCATTAGAATTTAAATATTTAATGGCCTGTATGGCATTGGGGAACTGCTCTACGACCTCAATTTCATCAACTGTGCTGCAATGCTTTGCTATGATGGCGCGTGCCATTTCTTCATCATCTATGATAAGGCATTTTATCATGGGGCTTTATCTTTGAGGAACAATGTAATGGTATCTAGAATATCTTCAAACTTTTTTGAAAGATTTTTCTTTCCCATTTTTAATTCTTCTTCATATTGAACCGCCACACCATGACTTTCAACCATGTTGAGCAGGCTTATCTTGTGCTTTATTTTATGCACGATCTGCGCGGTCGCGATATGATCTTCATCAGTGGAGTGCTGGGCATAGACCTCACGCTCTTTAGGAAATTCGCGCAACAGGATCTCTATCGTTTGTTGCACAAACTCTTCATCTCCCTCACTCATTTCCTGAATAACGGTAAGGTCTGGCTTTTCCATAAGCTTAATTTTTGGGAAGTGTAAAATAGAAGGTCGTACCCACACCTTCTTGTGATTTTAGCCATATCTCGCCACCATAATGGTTCACTATCTTCTCTACTATGGGAAGGCCTATGCCAGATGAATCTGGCTTGTTCTCCAGTTTTCTGAATTTTTCAAAAATCATATCGTGATATTTCTCATTGATCCCCTTGCCATTATCTGCCACACTAAAGCAATGCATACCCTTGTGGTCTTTTACCTGTATGGAGATGAGACCTTCTGCCTTGTCCATCGCGCCAATGGCATTTTGTATAAGATTTTGAAATACCTGTCTAAAACGTAACGCATTGCCCTTGACCACGGGCAAGGGCATTACTTCTATCTTGATATGCCCTGGTTGATAGGTGGAACCCACAATATCTTCAAGCAGTGCATCAAGTCTTACCATCTGCATACTCTCTTGGGTATTTGAGATTTCTGCATACTCCAGGATACCGGTAATAAGGTTATCCATGCGCACGAGGAGTTTTCTTATACCTTCTAGGTTTTCTTTTCCTGATTCATCAAATACCTCCTCATAGTCCTCTTTTAAAAAATTTACGAGGGCATCAATGCCCCGCAGTGGCGCCTTTAGGTCATGAGATACCACATGGGCATAATCGCCCAGTTCCTTATTGCGGCGTTCCAGGTCCTTGAGCAGCATATCTCTTTCTTTATTGGTCTTGATGAGCTGCTGGGTCTGGTCTTCTATTAACTTTGCAAGAGCGATACCATCGTAGGTTGCATCATGCTCGCTCCCCGAGGAATTAGCATATTTTCTAAGTGTGTTTATAGTATCACTTAGGCTTTTTATTACTTCCTGTTGCCTGCTTGTCTCTTTCCTGAGTTGCTTGTTTGCCTCCTCCAGTTCCTTAGAGCTTATCACCATGGCGCGGCGCACCATCTGCATTTGCTCCTCATAGTTGTCATAAGACTGGTCTATGGCTTCCAGAAAGGGCTGTAGCTCCTCCCGTTGCTGAGCATCAGTGTGGTCTAGTAACTTTCTAATCTGTCGTTGCAGCAGTGGGTTCATCATTCACTTATCAATGTAAGGGTCATGGTCTGATTATGTAATTCACAATTGCGCTCTCCGGCAAAAGGTGCCATCTCCCCATAACTATAAAAACCGGTGATGGGCACATCTTTGCCCATCACCAGGGATACTTCTTCTATCTCCTCCTCCACACGCTGGTCCATGACCAGTTTTCTACCTATACAACTAACGACAATGGCCAGCTCTGGGCTGCTCTGCCTGTTGTTCATGGATTGTTGTGCTGCCTGCATGGCACCATCCACGATACCATCAACATTGGCCATCATGAGCTGTACGCTCGAATTCATGGGGATATCCCCAGCCAATATCATGGTGTTAGACTCTTCCTCAATATTGAGAATGGTCCTCACCAGTGGGTTTTCCTTTCCTTCAATACGCACACTAAGTGGATAAAACAACGAGGCCTGTGGAAGTTGGGAAGCCTTATCACCCAGATAGGTTTTGTATAAATCCAGTGCGGGTTTATCATCTAGTTCATAGAGTACGTTGCCAGCAGACTTGGTCACGATACGTTCTGGACCAAAAGGTTGCCAACCCCCATAGTTAGAAAAACTTACCTCAAGTGAATCACCATATAATCCTATAGCTATAATTTCTCCCTCTTGGGGAATTTCATTGACTCCCGCCAGGGTGCGCTCAAAACGGGCATCATCGCCACAAAGCCCGCCAGTAATCGCGATACCGGTATCCAGGTCACGCTCAAGCCCCTCTATAAGGGCACTACCATTTACATTACTGCCCTCACTGATCACAAAGACATGGGCTAGGCTTTCCTTATCTATTTTTGCACACAAGGCCTCACCTGCCCTCAACGAGTCTTTATCGTGATCCATAATGTTTACACGAAAAATCTTATGATGCGACTTCTCAAAAGCTATGGCGCAATAGGTAAGTGAACTGTCCCTCACCGTGGTACCCATAACTTCACCTGCGCTCGAGGCGAAAACAATATCAGCATCATTGTACATGGCCCTGACCTCGTTTATTGTTTCAGGATCTTCTAGCAAATACCTGTTTGCAAATACAAAAATCAGTTGTGGTTTGAATGTTGTGTCTTTTGCCCCCAGGTGCTGCCATTTTCCGGCGGCATCCCGACTTCCTTGATATACTTTCATAGTTTTTGTATTGAAAAATAGAATTTTGTACCCTTACCTACCTCGCTTTCCAACCATATTGTACCCTGGTACATCTCAACGATTTTCTTGACGATGGAGAGCCCCAGTCCCGTAGAGTTTTTATGGGTGCTAAGCGATTGAAAAATCTTGAATATCTTTTTATGATATACCTGGGCAATCCCCATACCATTATCCCTTACTGAAAATACATAACGTTCACTTTCCTCAACACAGTCTATCTCGATCAACCCCTCTTCTTTATCAATGTGGTCAACAGCATTGGATATCAAATTTTGAAACAACTGCTCTATCCTGGTCTTGTCCACCTGCATGGTAGGCAGTTTATTTTTAATGACGATCTTGATATGGGTGGGCAAGAATATGGTTTCACGGATGTTATCAATCACGGTATTGATGTTCACGGGTATATCCTTTCTATTCCCCCTCTGTATGTTAGAATAATTGAGGATACCGCTAATGAGCCCATCCATTTTTTCCAGCGTGGCATCCATATTCTTAAAGTTCTCCAGGCTTTCGCCAGAAAGTTTATCCCCATCATCCTCGCGCACCCATGAGATAAGTGCCTGCAGGCTGCGCAATGGAGATTTAAGGTCGTGAGAAACAATGTGGGCATACTCGCTGAGTTCTTGATTGCTCTTTTCAAGGTTTTCAAGCAAACGCCCTTTTTCCTTTTGCAATGCCTTGAACTGGGTAACATCCAGAAAAATACCTATCCTGCCTTTTAAAGCACCATTAAGATCACGGTTTGCTGTCTCGCTAAAAAGGAAGGTTTTAAGCACCCCGCTCTTTGTCTTGATATCAAGTTCACGGGTTGTCAAGGCAGGGTTTGCCAAGGGGCGTTCTAGCATCTCCCTATCACAAATATCAAGTATGGTACTGTTCACCAGGTCATCATTTGCAAATTCAGTGATTTCAGAAAATGTGCTGTTTGCCCACTGTATATTATACTCCTGGTCCATCTCTACCAGCCCTAGGTTCATATCTTCTATGATGCTGCTGTACTTTTGCTTTTGCACCTTGAGTACGTACTCAAACTTCTTTTTGATACTTATGTCCGTATAGCTCCATAAATGCCCCTTATAATCTCCGTTGATAAAAATGGGTATATAATCCCTTTCTAATATCCTGCCATCTGTCATGTGGAGCTCATCACCCAGGGCGGTCTTTTTATCATGTACCAACTGCTTTATGCGCTTTTCAAAATCTTCTGGGTCCTTAAAAAGGTGCTTAACTTGATCTGCCGTGCTGGAACAGTCCATCCCACGCAGCTTTTCCGGCTTGACCGGTATGGAAAAAATGTCGCAAAACATCTTGTTTGTGAGCGCTATCTTACGGGTTTCATCTTCTAGCAACACACCTGCCTGGAGGTTTACGATGAGGGTCTTGAGTCTCTTTTTTGATTCTTGTAGATAGGTTTTTGCCTGTTGTTCTTCGGTTATATCCCTAAAAATACCCTGGCCCGCTATGGGATTGCCGTTATTATCTTTTATAACACCGGCATTTACTTTTACCAGCCTCCTGCCTCCCGGAATATCTATCCTGAGGACCAGGCCCTCTATCTTTCCTTTTTTTCTAAGGTGGTTGAAAGCTACAACGGTTTTGTATTTATCTTCCAGGACCACAATGGAGTTTACATATAAAGGCGCATCCTTGAGCTCTTGCCCCAGCAATTGAGAGGCAGCATCATTCATCCTGAGCACCTTGCCATCAAAGTCAAAGACGATATAGGCATCTACCAGGTGTTTAAAAAGACCTTGCAGTTCAGAGTTTTGCTCGCCCAGTAGCTCGGTCAGGCGTTCATTTGATTTTTTGAGTTCGTTGGATAGGCTAAAGAGTTCGCTGGATTTTTCCTCAAGGATTTTTTCAGCCGCTTTGCGGGCTTTGCGCTCCCTTTCCAGGGCCCTTTTATAAACCTCAACGTCCTCTTTGATCATTATTTTTGAGTTATGGAAAACAGGACTTCTGAACCGTCATCCTTAATCTTGTCCATGGTTATCTCACAGCCCTTGTCAAAATGCTTAAATGTTTCTTGCATAAGGCCCAAGCCAAAGCTAGCCATTTTTCGGCTAGATTTATAGATCATTCTCAAGCTCTTCTCTTTTTGCTCTATCACGATAAAGGTGGGCAGCTCGGCATCTGGATAGATCTTGCGCACCTCAACGTGTATATGGCTCTCTATAGAGGCCAGCAAGTCCAGTGGGTTGGTGTATGACAGCAATAGACCGGGGTATGAATCCTTGAGTACCTTAAAAAAATGCTGTGAGTACACTAACAATAGATCATCTATGGAAAGTTGCGTGCGCTCACTTAAGTTAGTGAGCAGGCTTATCATCTCTGCAAAACTATATGTACCCACAGCGGTATAGACACCGTTAGACTCCAGGTTAGAGGCAGTGATGATCTCGTCAACCATCTGTAGTCCAAACTTTTCTTCAACAAGCTCTAATAACTCTGTGAATACAATACCTTTCATAATGGTTTATATAATTGATTTACAGCCCAGTAATCTACTGTTTTTAAGATACGCTCAATATATTCTTCATATTTGAGCGGCTTTATGATATATCCAGCTATACCTATCTCATAGCACGTCTTCACATCATTGAGGTTGGCAGATGTGGTGAGTATTACCGTAGGTATATATTTAATGAGGGAATCGTTTTTTAAAGTCGTTAAAAATTCTATGCCGTTCATCTTGGGCATATTGAGGTCTAGGAAAATAACGTCTGGCAGCTGGCCTTCATCCTTTAACATCTCAAGTGCCTGCTCCCCATTGCCGGCCTCGATCACATTGTGTTTTACGGGATGCTTTTTTAATGCCCTATGCAGTTTCATTACCTCGATGGCATCATCTTCAATGAGCATTATTGATAGTTCTTTCACGAGTATAGGGTTTTGATGTTTTATACAAATTTGAAATATATCCAAGTAAAAAAACCTTTTTACCGATTAAAACCACAAGAAGTGTAGATGGATGGTAGATAAGTGTAGGTGAATGGAAAAATAACCATGGTTTGGCTTTCGCCAAATACTGGACTTTTAACCTAGGTAGTACTTCTACGCTTAAGGTTCTTCGACATACCTAAAACCTTTTGAGGTAAATATGGGCTTTACCTTATCGAGATAGCTATTTATTTAATCTTTCAGCATAGCATAGATGTTCTCATAGTCAGCCTTTATAAAGATAAAACCTGCTGTTTGTGATGTTGTGATGGATTTTGCGGGAGGCGCTTTCGCGAAAGCGTTATTGCCCTTGACCAGGACATATTGCTCATGTACGCGGTTTATGGCAGGGGAAACGGGCAAAAGGTATGGGCCTTATGAGCTATGCTAGGAAAAAACTAAAATCCTGATACTGAAATCATAGAACAATAGAAATATAGTTTTATTTAAATTAAGTCTAAATAAACTTGCCTATTTAGATTCGCCATCTTTATTTTGCCACTTTATTTATAATGAGTCCAAATTAAAATATGAAACGGCTAACCATCCTTTTACTATTGTTAAGCAATAGCATTTTTGCACAGCAATCTACCGTGACCGGTAAGGTCACTGACGATAAGAACAACTCCATCCCCTATGCAAGTGTATATTTCCCTGAACTTCTTAAGGGAACTTCAGCAGATGTTAATGGAGAGTACTTTATAGACAATGTGCCTTACGGCGAATACAAGATACAGATAAGCGCCATAGGCTTCATCAAGTGGGTACAAGACATCACCATAAATAAAAATCCGCAGGTGCTCAACATTTCCCTGAAGGGTGACAATGAGCTGGATGCCGTGGAGGTTTTTGGCAACCGTTACAAAAGGCCTGATAAAATAGAGGCCCTTACCCGCTTGCCACTAGAACCGTATGAACAGATTCAGAGTATCTCGGTAATTTCAGAAAAACTAATTGAAAATCAAGGGGCACTCACCATTTCTGAAGCTACCAAAAACGTTCCCGGGGTCTATACCTTTGCCACGTATGGCAATAAGAGAGAGAGTATGTCCTCACGGGGTTTTAGGGGGATACCCATCCTTAAGAACGGCGTTCGCGTAAATAGTGATTTCCGGGGTACGGGTATACTTACTGACATGCAGGGAGTTGACAATATCCAGGTGCTCAAGGGTGCTGCTTCAATCACACAGGGTGTTGCCACAGACATTGGTAGCCCGGGCGGAGTAATAAACATCGTCACAAAGACGCCTAAATACACCTTTGGCGGAAATGCAAGCCTACGTGCGGGATCTTATGGCCAGGTAAGGCCCACATTTGATGTGTATGGCCCCATCAATGACCAGAAGACACTTGCCTTTAGGCTTGATGGTGCGCTGGAGCGCGCTGACAGTTACCGCAGCGGTATTTCTTCTGAGCGCTTTTACATCAACCCCTCCCTACAATGGAAGCTTGATCAAAAGACCCGCATTACCCTCGAAATGGATTATATGGATGACAGCCGCACACCAGATGTGGGTACCGTGAACCTGGGAGAGAATGATACAAACAATATTTATGACCTTCCCTATAATGTTTTCCTGGGCTATCAGGACGATAGATCAATCACTGAAAACACAACGTTCTCCGTTCGCTTTGATAGGGACATAAATGATAAGCTTATGCTAAAAGGTGCCTTTTATCAATCCAATCTAAGTACGGATGATAAGGGAGCCAGCCTAGGCGATGTGGTTGAAGAAGACGGTGACCCTGTCTATAACCTGCGCGAAAGGGGTTATGGGGTTTCTACCCGTAGCGATAAGAACAATGTTGTTCAACTGGACCTGGTGGGTGATGCGCTGCGTACCGGTAAGATAACGCATACCTTTCAAGTAGGTATGGACTATCGCACCACAGATTATAGCACCTTTAG
Organism: Cytophagaceae bacterium; assembly: GCA_002710685.1. Classification (GTDB taxonomy): domain Bacteria; phylum Bacteroidota; class Bacteroidia; order Flavobacteriales; family Flavobacteriaceae; genus Leeuwenhoekiella. The sequence goes on from PALD01000029.1 coordinate 30,266, forward strand.
CCAGTCAGCCGGCGGACTGGATTTGATTGACGTTTTCTCTTCAGAGAATAATCATGTCCTTCCCGGTGATATTGACTTTGGAGCAGCAAGGACAGGTGGTGCAGAATCACGCTCCATAGGTTTTGTTGCCCAGGATGTTGTGGGCTGGACAAAATGGTTAAAGTCATTCCTGGGGCTTAGGTATAGTACCACCACTACCATCAATGGAGAAGAAAACACCTATAGCGATGCCTTTAATCCACTTGTGGGGGTAATTGCAAGCCCATGGAAAAATATCAACGTCTTTACCAGTTATACTAACAGTTCCTACCCCAGGACTGCTGCACGCCTGGATGAAAATGGAGACCAGCTGGGCAATGAGCGTTTTGATCAACTAGAAGCTGGGGTAAAGACCACATGGCTGGACAACCGTCTCCGCTTTAACCTTACCTATTTTAAAATCAACAACAAGAATATCAACCTTCCCGTATATGATGAGAACTGGGTAGCCACGGGTTTCTATCAAAAAGGGGGTAACGACCAGCGTCAAGGTATAGAGGTTGAGCTCACTGGCCGCATACTTGAAAACCTTGAGGTCATCACCGGCTATTCTTACATTGATGCACAATACCTGGAACACACCTCATTTGTATATGGTTCAGCACCACTCAATACGCCAAAACATACCTTTAACGCTTATGTCAACTATACCTTTACAGGAAACCTAGATGGTCTATCCCTGGGTGGTGGGGCCTATTACACGGGAGAACGCCCCATAAACGACTGGTCAGCCGGGCCTGTAACGCATGAAGGTATCGTACCTAACCAGGAGCCTTTTTATGTAGGTGCATATACCCTGGTCAATGCCCAGGTCAATTATAAGTTTGATAAAAGCTGGGGCGTGCGCATCCTTGCTAACAACCTCTTTGACACCATAGGGTACAACGCTTACAGAACCCGTTTTATAAATCAGACGGATCCCCGCACCTTTGCCGCCGTCCTCAACTATAGTTTCTAGATTTAAAAAGGTGCGCCATATGGTGCACCTTTTAAACCTTTCTGTATTTTCACAGTCTTTAAAACATATGGCCAAGAAAAAAAAATACACCATCCGCAAGTTTATCAATGATGTCCATCTCTGGCTAGGTCTGGGAAGTGGCATCATTCTTTTTTTAGTATGCCTCAGTGGCACGTTCCTCACATTTGAAGAAGAAATTAAGGACCTCTTTGCCAAAGAGCTGGAAGTCACCCCGGGAACCTCAAAAATGACGCTGGCAGAAATAAGCGATAGCCTTTCGGCAGAAGGAACGGTCGTGGGTATCACGGTACCCACCAAAGCCGCCGAACCCTATGAGGTACGGGTAAAAACCTCGCCAAAAGAACGCCGGGGAACCATTTATTACACAAATCCATATACGGGCGAATATCAAAAAACACAGGCCTCATCTCTTGATGGCTTCTTCATGTTCATGTTTCGCCTGCACAGGTGGTTGTTGCTTGACAGTGCCATAGGTCGCCCCATAGTAGGTGTTGCAACAATCTTCTTTTTGTTCATTTCCATAACCGGGGTGGTGCTCTGGTTTCCTAAAAAAATGAAATGGAAAAACTTTAAGCCCGGCTTCAAGGTCAAGTTTTCGGCAAACTGGAAACGCATCAACCATGACCTGCACAACACCCTGGGCTTTTATGCCTGCATCTTTTTGGTCCTCATGACCATTACGGGCCTTTGCTGGTCCTTTGAGTGGTACCGTGAGGGGTTGAGCGATGTGCTGGGCGCCCAGGTATTTGGCAACCGTGGTGGCGGTGAACCCGTTGAACCGGTAGAAGTTGACACGTTGAACATAAAATCCATGGACGCCATTCTTGATCTGGCTAAAGCCGAATTTGACTATGACGGTAAGATTATGATAAGCACCTCCCCAGAACCTACGGGACCTTACTCAATACGCATGTATAAAGAAGGTGCCTTCTCCCCTGTCATTGCTGACAACCTCACCATCGCTGCAGATGGACAGGTCTTGAAAAAGGAAATCTTTCGCGATAAGCCGGCCAATGAACAATTTGCCTCATTGATAAAACCCTTCCATACAGGGCAGGTTTATGGTACGTTCTCAAAGATCATCTACTTTTTTGCATGTTTGATTGCCACCAGTCTACCCATTACGGGCACGATTATCTGGCTCAACAAGATGAAGAAGAAAAACAAGAAAAAAAGGGTGGCCTAGCGCAACCATCCTTTTTTTATCGCACTGCTGGAGTACCATATCAAGAACAGGCATACCAGCATTATCAATCCTGCAAAGGCTGCTACATTGGCCCCAAGGAGCTCAATATTGTCACTGATCACAAGGTTGTACAGCGATTGTACAATAAATCCTAAAAGGGAAATGATAAAAAGGCTTTTTGCCCATTTTTTGCGCATCAAGAGCCCTATGCTTCCCAGTGTGCCGCCTATGGTTGCCACCCCAAAACCTATCATCACCCATAAAGGTATATTGCTAATGGCCTCCTGCTGGGCCTCTGGGAGCATCTCTATCATTTCTGGAGTGATCATCATTTGAGACACAAACTGTAAAAGGCCTATGAGGTTCCATACAAGGGCAACTATGCTGATTACCCAGAAGGTAGTGGGCGGCTTTGTGGTAGAGGTCAATTCCATAATATTTGTTTTTGATGGTTGTTCATAAAGGTTAAAAGTAATTCAAAGTAGTAAGATTTTACCTTTAAAACAAATGTGGTGGACACCTATACTTTTATTTCGCTCAAAGCGAAAACCTTACACTCCATCCATCAAACCCTGATTTTTCTCTTTAGCATTTGAGGATTGTTGTGTAACTTTCTACAAAACAACATCATGGAAAAACGACGGTCCTTTATAAAAAAATCTAGCCTTGCGCTTGCCGCCACGGCCCTACCGCTCAATTATATTGCCTGTATGGGCAATACAAAGCAAAAAGCTGTTCCTCAGGAAAACAAGGAACCGGTTAAAAAACTGGGCGTTGCCCTGCTGGGCCTGGGTAATTATGCAACTAACCTTCTAGCACCAGCCTTGAGGCAGACAGAGCATATCGAGCTGCGCGGTATCGTGACCGGAAGCCCAGAAAAAATACCGCAATGGCAGGAAAAATATGGCATCAAGGATGAAAATGTGTACAATTATGAAACGTTGCCAGACATCGCAAACAACCCAGAAATCGATGTGGTCTATATCGTTGTGCCCACTTTCCTGCACATGAAATACAGTGTAATGGCGGCAAATGCAGGAAAGCACGTATTTTGTGAAAAACCCATGGCCATGGACGTTGCCGAATGTCAGGCAATCATAGAAGCTTGCAACAAAAACAAGGTAAAGCTTGCCATAGGCTACCGCATGCAACATGAAAAAAACACCAAGACCATCATGCAATGGGCAGATAGTAAGCCTTATGGCAAAATACAATCTGTGCAGACCGAAGCCGGTTTTAAGATAGGTGCAGGCGGTGGGTGGCGCCTTGATGGGGCCAAGGGCGGGGGTGCCATCTATGACATGGGCGTATATCCCATCAATGCTACCCGGTACAGTACGGGCCTAGAACCCATAGCAGTCACGGCAAGGCATGAAACAAAAAGACCAGGACTGTTTATCAACGGTGCGCCAGAGATTACCTATTTTGACCTGGAATTTCCTAAAGGCATCACGGCAAAGGGCCGCGTGACCTACAATGACAATATAAACTATTTAAAGGTGGACTGTGAAGATGGAGGGTATGAACTCTCCCCCTTTCAATCCTATAATGGGGTGCAGGGCAAGACCAGTGATGGAAAAACCCTCGCGCCATGTGATTGTTATCAACAGGCCATCCAGATGGATGATGACGCACAAGCCATTATCAAGGGCACGGCTATGCTTTGTCCTGGTGAAGAAGGATTAAATGACATCAAGGTGGTGCGTGCAATATTTGAATCTGCTGCCCATGGCAGCAAGAAGGTCATGGTCTAGGCAAAGTAATGACTTACTTCAACGGCCTGCATTAGCTTATTAACCTTTTCAGGATTTTCATAGCCAGCATCGATGACCTGAAACTTTCGGGTTTCTGTGCAAAACATAAACTCAATATCACAGCGCGTAGAATCCTGGTCACAGAAATCGATGCCGTGTTGCAGGAAAAGCTTGGTCATGTCCTTTCTAAAGTCATACTCCAGTTTAATGAGAACTTCTAGATGTTCCTTGTTATCAAGGTGTGTTTTGGGAGGTCGCCAATTAATTCGCATAAGCTCTAGGGGATTAGCACTGCTAAATTATCTCCAAAAGAGCATATTAACAAATCGTTAAGTAATTATTTCCAAAATGTTAAAACTTTAACGATTTATGCTGCGAATTTCATCATTTTATTTCCCTTTAAGAGTCTTTAACCTAGGTTTGGCAATCCTTTACCACCCTTAATCTTTACTTATGCTTACATTTAATTAACTAAAAATAAATATTATGGCAGCTATAGAAAAGAAGTTTGAAAGAAAGGAAAGTCAAAAAAATCCTACAAATCCCACAGGGGAGAGAAACCTAAAAACCAATACCGTTGACATTGATGAAAAAACCATCAAAAAGCAACAAAATAAGGATTAAGTCCAAAAAAGGATAAAGTCCAGCTTAAACAACCATACAAGCCGATACAACAATTTGTATCGGCTTTTTTTATTTGGCTTAAAGCCAAAAAAGGACTCCATTTCAACCTTAAATTAAATAATACTATTTTTGCCGCTTCTTAAATCCCGCCATGACAAGATTCATTAGAAAAAGAGCAAAAAACGCAAAAAACGATATTTTAAGTGGGCTTACCGTTGCACTTGCGCTGGTACCTGAAGCCGTGGCGTTTGCCTTTGTGGCAGGGGTTGACCCCCTTGTGGGGCTTTATGCCGCATTTATGGTGGGCTTGATCACATCTGTATTTGGCGGTAGGCCGGGGATGATTTCTGGGGCTACGGGTGCCCTGGCCGTGGTGATGGTTACCCTGGTGGCCCAGGGCAATGCCATGGGGGCCGAGGGTGAAAACCTAGGCTTGTACTATCTTTTTGTAACCGTGATCCTCATGGGTATTTTCCAGGTCCTGGCCGGTGTGTTCAAACTGGGAAAATTTGTCCGCTTGATACCACACCCCGTGATGATGGGTTTTGTAAACGGGCTTGCCATTGTTATTTTTACGGCACAGCTGGGACTTTTTAAAGAAAACGTAAATGGAGAGCAGGTATGGATTCAAGGTTCATCACTCTACCTCATGCTGGGCCTTGTAGGGCTCACCATGCTTATCATGTGGGGCTTGCCCAAGATAACCAAGGTCCTCCCCGAAGCCTTGACGGCCATTATCATCGTTGCTGCCATAGGTATAGGTTTTAACCTGGATGTTGCTACCGTGGGGTCGTTTATAAGGGATGGTGGCGGTACTGGTCTTGAGGGCGGCCTGCCCACTTTTCAAACTGAAATTTTTGAAAAAATCCCGTTTAATCTTGAAACATTGAAGTTTATCGCCCCCTATGCCCTCATCCTGGCGGCCATAGGCCTCATAGAGTCCTTGATGACCCTTAACCTTATTGATGAACTTACCGAAACCCGCGGTAATGCAAACCGCGAATGTATGGCCCAGGGAGGAGCAAACATAATCACGGGGTTCTTTGGCGGGATGGGAGGTTGTGCCATGATAGGTCAATCTATCATCAATATCAAGGCCGGTGGGCGCACGCGCCTTTCTGGCATCGTGGCGGCGGTAACTTTATTGATGTTCATCCTGTTTGCAAGCGGCTTGATAGAGCGTATCCCCATCGCGGCACTGGTGGGTGTCATGTTCATGGTCGTCATTGGCACGTTTGCCTGGTCAAGTTTTAGGATCCTGCCCAAGATACCCATTGCAGATGCCATTGTCCTGATATTGGTCTCTTCACTTACCGTCATTTTTGACCTGGCCATCGCCGTGATTGCCGGTGTGATCGTAAGTGCCCTGGTCTTTGCATGGCAAAGTGCGCAGCGCATCCGGGCGAGAAAGCACGTTAAAGAAGATGGCACAAAGGTCTATGAAATATGGGGGCCGCTATTCTTTGGGAGTATCCAGGCATTCAATTCAAAATTTGATGTGGCAAACGACCCCCAAAATGTGGAAATAGACTTCATCGAGAGCCGCGTGAGCGACCACTCTGCACTCGAGGCCCTTTTTGCGCTGGTTCAAAAATATGAGGCGGCAGGAAAAAACCTAAAGGTCAAGCACCTTAGTGAAGAATGCCAGGAGCTCATGATCAAGGCTTCTCCCAGGCTAGAAAATGTCATTGAGAAGGATATTGACGATCCCCGCTACCATGTGATGGCAAAGATCATGGGCTAAAGTAGTTTTGGCTTTAAGCCAAAAAAGAACCGCCCCAATCCCGTTAAACTTATGCTAATGGCAGTGTTCACGGGTTTTGTCGTGGATTTCTTTGCTATATTCAAATACCAAAAAAACAATCTATGAAATATTTGATCATCCCTGCAATCACAGCACTTACCCTCATGGGGTGCAAGTCTGAAACCCATGTTTCTAACGAGGAAAAAGAAGAAATTGCCCAAGACAGCACCACCACGGTAGAAACCGCCATAGGGCCACTGGAACTGGTCGCACCATTCTCTTCAGAATCCGTGAGAAAAAACAGCAAGGTCGTAGACTGGCCACAAGATATGACCCCAAAAGCCCCAGAAGGTTTTACCGTGACCCGGTTTGCAGATGGCCTGGAACATCCCCGATGGACGTATGTGGCCCCCAATAACGATATTTTTGTCTCAGAAGCAAATACCGGCAATGGCAGCAAAAATCAAATCACCCTGCTCAGGGATACAGACAATGATGGTACGGTAGACGAGCAGCATGTGTACATGACGGGACTGCATCAAAACTTTGGCATGCTGGTGCTCGATGGCCACTTTTATGTGGCAAACACTGACGGCCTGTACCGTTACCCCTACACAGAGGGTGCAAATAAAAATGACGCTCAGGGCGAAAAAATCCTTGACCTGCCCGCCGGGGGCTACAACAACCACTGGACAAGAAATATAATCACAAATGAAGCTGGTGATAAAATCTATATTTCGGTGGGGTCTGCCAGCAACGTGGGAGAGCACGGCCTGGATACTGAAAAAAGACGTGCAGATATCCTAGAGGTGAACCCTGATGGTTCTGGCGAAGTAATCTACGCCTCTGGACTGCGCAATCCCGTAGGCATGGACTGGAATCCCGTGAACGGTGAATTATGGACAGCCGTCAACGAGCGTGACGAACTGGGCAACAACCTGGTACCTGACTATGCAACCAGCGTTAAAAAAGGCGGTTTTTATGGATGGCCATTTAGCTATTATGGCCAGATAAACGACCCCAGGTGGAACGACGACCCACACCAGGGCATGGTTGATAAGGCCATCGTTCCAGATGTGCCGCTGGGTCCACACACGGCATCCCTGGGATTTGTGTTTTATGATGCAGACCAGTTTCCGGCAGAATATAACAATGGCGCGTTTGTAGGCCAGCACGGTTCATGGAACAGGGAACCCTTTTCTGGATACAAAGTAGTTTTTATACCTTTTCAAAATGGTAAGCCACAACCACCACAGGATTTTCTTACCGGTTTCATCAAAGATGAAGCAAGCAATGAGGTATATGGCCGCCCCGTATGCACCACGATTGCACCAGATGGCTCCTTACTAGTCAATGACGATGATAGTGGCATTATCTGGAAAATCACAGCAAATTAAGCACTATTGAAAAAAATTATATCCATTATAACCTGCCTCGTTGCCTTGCACGCCACGGGGCAGCATGATGTTACAAAGAAGCCCAGCGCACTCCCAGAAGTCTTTATCGTGAGTACGCCCATAAGTGATACCCTAAGCCATATCCCGGCAGCCGTGAGCCTTATCAATGCAGAAAAGATAGAGCGTGGCGATGTGATTTCGCTGGCCAACGAGGTAAATAAAATCCCTGGGGTACAGATGCAACAGGGCGCCATCAATACCAGTAGGATTTCCATACGTGGTCTGGGTGCCCGCAGCCAGTATTCAACCAATAGGGTCAAGGCCTATCTTGACGGCATCCCCCTCACCACCGGCGAAGGCGAGACCACACTAGAGGATATTGACCTTAATCTCATCAAGCGCATTGAGATCATCAAGGGGCCCAACAGTAATATTTATGGTTCGGGATTAGGTGGTGCCATAAACATCGAGACCAAAAAACCATTGGAAGACGTTACGGGATTTGACCTTAATTTTTCGGGGGGGTCATATGGTTATTGGCAGCGTGGCGTGAGCGCATTTACATCTTCTTACGACTCGTTTATCCAGCTGGGATATTATGAGATGGATAAGCGGGGTTTTCGTGAAAACAGTGAGTATGACCGCAAGAATGTATCGCTTTACGCGAAAACAAACCTTACTGAAAAAACATCGATTTCTGCTTTTGGGCTGTACACGCACCTTAAGGCCTACATACCCAGCTCACTCAATATGGATGATTTTAAGAACAATCCAGAAAAAGCAGCTTTTACCTGGGGCGCTGCAAGAGGTTTTGAGTCTTATGACAAGATACTGGGCGGGGTTACGCTAAAACATGATTTCTGGAAAAACACGACTTCAAAAACCAGTTTATTCATCAACGCACGGGATGGGTATGAACCCAGGCCTTTTGACATTCTTGATGATAAAAGCTTTTCATTTGGCATAAGAAGTACCTTAAATTCTTCTTTTGATATATTGGGCATTGCTGCAAAAAGCAATCTGGGGGTTGAATATTATGATGAGCGCTATACCATTGACCTGTATGAAAACCTGTATGTAGACAATGCGGGCATGGGCAGTCTGCAAGGTGACCACTTAAGCAATCAAAAACAAAAAAGAAAATACCTCAATCTATTTGCCCAGCTAGGTATGGAATTCACCAGTGGATTTAAGGGTGAAGTGGGCCTAAGTTACAATCACAGCAGGTATGTGCTTGATGACGGTTTTAGTGAAGCAGATGAAGATAGATCTGGGGTGTACACCTATCCCAGGCAGTTTTTACCACATGCCGGCCTGACGTATGAAGTTGCCCCAAGAAAATTTGTGTATGCCACGGTGAGCCGTGGTTTCTCGCTGCCCTCCGTGGCTGAAACGTTAACACCAGATGGTCAACTTAATCCTGACCTGAAACCAGAAACCGGAATAAATTATGAAGCCGGGCTCAAATTTAACTGGCTCAACAACCGCCTGTACACTGAGCTTGCCGCTTACACCATAAAGGTAGAAAACCTTATTGTCGCCCAGCGCATTGCCCAAGACCGATATGTGGGGGTAAACGCTGGTAAGACTGACCATACGGGCGTTGAACTTACCGTGAACTACCTGCATCCCGCAGGTGCTTGGACAGTTAATCCCTATGGTTCGCTTGCGCTAAATGACCACACCTTCAATGAATTTACAAATAATGGTGTGGACTACTCTGGTAATGAACTTACAGGCGTGGCTAAATGTGTGGCAAACCTAGGCCTGGAAGTTAAGCATGAATCTGGCCTCAAGCTCAACCTTAACTTAAGAAGCGAGGGTAAAACACCACTGAATGATGGCAATACCGTATATTATGATGGGTATGAGCTTGTCAACTTTAGGGTTGATTATGGTTTTGGGCTTTCAGATTTGTTAAATGGGTATGTTTTTGGCGGGGTGAACAATGTTTTTGATGCAGATTACGCGGCACAAATCCTTCCCAATGCGGTAGGTTTTGGTGGTACCTCTCCCCGATTCTATTATCCAGGTGAACCCATTAATTTCTATCTGGGTATCAAGATGCAAATACGCTAGTCCTCCCCTTCTTTTTTTGCGGTTTCAATGAGAATTTTAAAATTTTCACTCTCGGTGAAAAGCCTATCCAGCAGTTGAAAATGGTTTTCTTCTTTTCTAAGGTCTGAGGGTATGGCTTGACCATCCAGATAATCAAAGAAAAGTGATTTGTATGCCAACGGTATGCCCAGCTCTTCGGTAAGCAATTCATTTGTAAAGATGTTGTCTTCTTCAAAGAGGTTTTTAAAATCCTTGTAAGAGCTGGGTGGTATGGTTTCTTCCTTGTTTTTTTTCTTTCGCTTACCGCGAATCAACTTGATTAATTTCCCCGTAAGGGAAATAATATCTATGCCTCCTGTAATCCTGCCCGGCGTATATTTTTCTGGGTGCTTCTCATAATCACTTTGTATGGTTTCCTGTAGTTTTTTGGTTTCAACTCCTGCATCAAAAACCACTTCTTTTATCGAATCCTGAATGCGCACCTCGTCGAGTTCATTAAGGCTTTCCTTGAGCTCGATGACCCAGGTTTCGTTGAGATGTTTCGGCTCTATAACGATAAACTGTGAGGTATAAAAAGCTGCTGCAATCTTGATGCTGTCATTGATTGCTGCCCGGATGGCAAAACTTCCCTCTCGGTCACTTACCGCAAAGGTGCTTTTTGTAAGGTTTTGAATTACCGCATTGTCCAGCACATCGTCCGTGCCGTAGATTATTCCTTTAAAACTTTGGGCGAAAGCCAAATGAACGCATAACAGGAATGCGCAGGAAAGTAGTGTTTTTAGCATGTTTTGATTGATCTATCCCAAAGACCCTGCTCAAGGGTGAATGTTGCAAGGTTTACTCGACCCTCACGGCGTCTGGCACAAGAATGGTATAATCACCATTGTTGCGTATGACATCGCGCACGATGCTCGAGGATATATAACTCTTGCCCGATGAGGTGAGGAGGAAGACGGTCTCGATTTGTGCAAGTTTACGGTTTGTGTGCGCGATGGCCTTTTCAAACTCAAAGTCGGCTGGGTTGCGCAGGCCACGCAGGATAAAGCCTGCATCCTGCTCCTTGCAGAAATCTACGGTAAGGCCAGCGTATCTCATCACCTTGACCTTGGGCTCGTGCTTGAAGGTTTCTTGTAAAAAGTACTCGCGCTTCTCTGTAGAAAACATATAGTTTTTTTCGGCATTGTTGCCCAGCGCCAGGATAATCTCGTCAAAGAGTGTCAACCCGCGTTCAATGATATCATAATGGCCCAGGGTAAGCGGGTCAAAGCTTCCGGGAAAAACAGCTCTTTTCATGGTTTGGTAATTTTTTTAGGTTAAAAGGTATGTGTTATTGTGTTTTATAAATACCTCATGTTACATCTTTTGTCATTTGATTTTCATCATCTGTACATCTCCATCCGTCATTTCAAGTTACGATATTGCCGTCTCAATAACACCTGTAAATAATTGCTTGAGGGTCATGCCGGCCACCTTTGCCTGCTGGGGTATGATGCTCGCGGGGCTCAGGCCGGGGGTGGTATTGACTTCAAGAAAATGCGGCTCGCCATTATGAAAAATATATTCGGCACGGGTGATGCCTTTTAACTTTAAGACCTTATACACCTTGATTGCCATTTCCTGTACGGCTTTAGTCTGCTCTTTCGTAATTCTTGCCGGGGTTATTTCCTGGCTTTTGCCCAGGTATTTAGCATCATAATCAAAAAAATCATTCTCGCTGACGATTTCCGTCACGGGGAGCGCCACGACTTCGCCGTCAAGGTTGATGACCCCTACGGAAACTTCTGTGCCATCCAGGAAGCTCTCAATTATGGCTTCATCATCTTCCTTAAATGATTTTTCAAGGGCCGCGGGGAATTCTTTTTTGGTGTAAACCTTAGAAACCCCAAAACTGCTCCCTGCCCTGTTTGCCTTTACAAAACATGGCAGGCCTACCTTCTCGATAATGACATCAACATCTACCACATCACCCTTGTTCACAAAGTAGTTCACGGCGGTCTTTACCCCAAAATTCCTCAAGACGCTGATACAATCCCTTTTATTAAAGGTAAGGGCCGCTTGATAAAAGCCACAGGTGGTCTGGGGTACTTCAACAAGGTCAAGGTAGGCCTGGATCAAGCCATCTTCGCCCGGTGTGCCGTGAATGGTATTGAACACGCAGTGAAAGGAGATGACCGTATCTTCTATCATCACCGTAAAGTCATCCTTGTTCACGGGTATTGCGGTACCGTCTGCCAGCTTGCAGACCCAGCCTTCCCTGAGTACCTCAATGGCATAGGGTTCATACTTGTCTGGGTCAAGGTGCTTCATGACCGTTTTTCCGCTTAAAAGCGAAATATCAACTTCACTGGAGTACCCACCCATGAGTACGGCTATATTTTTCTTGTGCATAGTAAAAGCAAAAAAATTGCGTTTAAAAGTACATAATTGGCAAATACCCGTGATGCCGTTAATATTTTTTTGACACAAAAATTTTGGCCAAATTGAGGGTAAGCTTAATTTAAGTTAAGTTTGTAGCCGCAAATGACAATTTCATGGGTTTTATACGATTCCTTTTCAGCAAGGCTTTTTTGAAACAACTGGTACTTGCCTTGATAGTTTTAGTGGTATTGGTTTTTCTGGTTTTATTTTGGCTCAAGAGCTCCACAAATCATGACCAGCGCATCGCGGTGCCAGACCTAAGCAAGATGACCCTGGACCTTGTTGAACAAGAGCTTGAAAATGCAAACCTGAGGTACAAGGTTCAGGATTCGGCAAATTTTAATCCGGATTATCCTAAATATTCCGTGATAGAGCAATCTCCCGCAGCCGGAAAATTTGTAAAGGAAAACCGTCAAATATACCTTGTGCTCAACCCTTCGGATTACCGTAAGATTGAAGTTCCTGATATTGTGGGAAGGACTAAAAGACAAGCAACCCCCACACTCGAAGCCCTGGATTTTAAGGTAGGGACCATAACATACAAGCCCTACATCGCAGAAGACGAAGTTCTTGAAATGCGCCATGATGGCGAAAAACTGCAAGCTGGTGACCGGTTACCACGCAAATCTGTCATTGATCTAGTGCTGGGTGATGGTAGCAAGGGCTACAACCCCAATGGCAACAATGCCGCGGGAGGGGAACAACAAGGTGATGAAGGAGACAATACCACAGAAAGCAACGACAATGCAGAATTTTAACGAAGAAAATGAACAAGAACAAGATGATGAACTGTATGAGCATTACAGTTTTACCGCAGGTAAGGGACAAGAACCCTTGCGCGTGGATAAATTCTTGATGAACTTCGTAGAAAACGCCACACGCAATAAAATCCAGAAAGCTGTCAAAAATGGCAACATCCATGTAAATAAAGAGGTTGTCAAGCAAAACTATAAAGTAAAGGCAGGCGATTTTGTACAGGTAATGTTTGAACATCCCCCGTATGAATTCCTGCTCACGCCAGAAGATATTCCACTGGATATTGTGTATGAAGATGATGACCTGCTCGTAGTCAACAAAGAGGCAGGCATGGTGGTGCATCCCGGGCACGGTAATTATAGCGGTACCCTGGTAAATGCACTGGTCCACCACTTTGAACAGCTGCCCAATAACAGCAGCGGCCGTCCAGGCCTAGTCCACAGGATCGACAAGGACACCAGTGGCCTGCTCGTGGTCGCAAAGACAGAAGAAGCAATGACCCACCTGGCAAAACAGTTCTTTAACAAGACCAGTGAAAGACAATATGTCGCCATAGTGTGGGGCAATATGGAAGAAGACAAGGGCACTATCAAGGGCCATATAGGCCGCCACCCCAAGAACCGCCTCTGGAATACCGTATATGAAGATGGTAGCCAGGGCAAGGAAGCCGTGACCCACTACGAGGTCATTGAGCGCCTGGGCTATGTAACGCTGGTTTCATGCAGGCTTGAAACGGGGCGCACACATCAAATACGCGTGCACATGAAATACATAGGCCACACCTTGTTCAATGATGAACGCTATGGCGGTGATGCCATCTTAAAGGGCACGACTTTTACAAAATACAAGCAGTTTGTAGAGAACTGCTTCAAGGTATTGCCACGGCAGGCACTGCATGCCAAAACACTGGGTTTTGAACATCCCACGAGCGGTAAGTGGATGAGCTTTAACAGTGATTTGCCCGAAGATATGACCCAGTGCATTGAAAAATGGCGCAACTATGCAAAACACGCAAATACTTAAATTGAGCAAGTATGTTCAACGCTGTTCCTGAAGAATACAAACTGGTAATAATAGTCGTTGTCCTGGGCGTCCTCTGCTTTATGGTGATAAAAAACAACAGCCGCAATCAATCAAAGTTGCGCGGCCGCAGGGGCCGTGATTTTAAGACAAATTACTACCAGCGCAAAAAAGAAGATGAAGAAAACAAGCCATGACCTTAAAAATCAATAATTTAAGTCAACCCACAACAATAAATCAAGACCCGTGAAAATCTATACTAAAACCGGCGACAAGGGAACCACGGGACTTTTTGGAGGTACCCGGGTACCTAAAAACCACATACGCATCGAGGCCTATGGCACCTTGGATGAACTCAACTCCCACCTCGGGCTTATTCGCGACCAGGATATTTTCGCTGTAGCGAAAGAAGAACTTATCAAGATACAGGATAACCTCTTCACCGCCGGTGCAATCCTTGCCACAGACCCAGAAAAAACCAAACTGAAAAACGGGAAGGAAAGGCTGAACATACCGCATATTTCAAAAGATGACATACAATTCCTGGAACAGGCCATAGACCGTATGGATGCCAAGCTGGAACCCATGACCCACTTCATACTTCCAGGCGGTCATACTACCGTGTCATATTGTCACATCGCGAGAAGCGTATGCCGCCGGGCAGAGCGTAATTGCGTGAGCCTAAGCGAGAATGAGCCAGTTGAAGAAGAAATAATACAATATCTCAACAGACTTTCTGACTATCTATTTGTACTGGCACGGATGTTGACCAAGACGCTTCAGGTCAAAGAAGTAAAATGGATTCCCCGTAAAGGGGATTAACCCACAAGATGCTTTTATAATCCTTATCAAACCCTTATTTTATAAGGACTTGTGAACGTTCTTTAATTTTTTTTTAAATAATTGATTATTTACTTGGTTATTTCGTTCAAAAATTTATTTTTGCAAAAAATTAAATACGCGTTAACCTATGTACTGGACACTAGAACTGGCATCACACTTAAGCGATGCACCCTGGCCGGCAACTAAAGATGAACTAATTGATTATGCAATCAGAACAGGAGCGCCGCTTGAGGTTGTAGAAAATCTACAGGCAATGGAAGACGAGGGCGACTCCTATGATTCAATAGATGAGATTTGGCCTGATTATCCAAGCGATGAGGATTACCTCTGGAACGAGGATGAATACTAGATAAAGGAAAAAACACAATTAAAAGTCTCTCTTCAGGGGCTTTTTTTTTGTTTAAATTTGAACCTATTTTTTTACCGAAAACACACCTACTACAATTATGGGATTACTCGATAATGTTTTAAAAATTTTCGTGGGCGACAAGGCAAAGCAGGATGTGGCGACGATACAACCTATCGTTGACCAGATCAAGACTTTTGAAGCAGCGCTTGAAAAGCTTTCGCACGACGCACTCAGGGAAAAAACAATATCATTTAAGGCAAAGATTGCTGATGCCCTTAGCGACATCAATGCTCAAATGGCAGATCTTGAGAAGAAAGCCGACGAGACAGATGATATAGATGAAAAAGAAGATTACTACACACAGATTGACGCCCTTAAGGACGACGCTTACAAAGTAAGTGAAGACGTTCTCAACGAGATCCTGCCAGAGGCATTTGCCGTGGTCAAGGAAACCGCAAAGCGCTTTAAGGACAATGAAGAAATCGAGGTTAGGGCCAGTGCCTTTGACCGCGAGCTGAGTGCAGATAAGGATTATATAACCCTAGAAGACGACAAGGCCTACTGGTCAAACAGTTGGGATGCCGCCGGCAAGCCCATCACCTGGGACATGGTGCATTATGATGTACAGCTCATAGGTGGTGTGGCAATGCACCAGGGCAAGATAGCAGAGATGCAGACAGGTGAAGGTAAGACCCTTGTGGCAACACTGCCCGTGTACCTCAATGCCCTTACGGGAAACGGCGTCCACCTGGTCACCGTTAACGACTACCTGGCAAAACGTGACAGCGCATGGATGGCCCCCATCTTTGAGTTTCATGGCCTCACGGTAGATTGTATCGATAAGCACCGCCCCAATTCTGCCGCAAGGCGCAAGGCATACAAGTCTGATATTACCTATGGTACCAACAACGAGTTTGGCTTTGACTACCTAAGGGACAACATGGCGCACTCGCCCAATGACCTTGTACAACGCCCGCACAACTACGCAATCGTGGATGAGGTTGACTCCGTACTGGTCGATGATGCGCGTACCCCGCTCATTATTTCCGGGCCCGTGCCAAAGGGTGACCAGCATGAGTTTGACCAGTTGAAACCCATGGTGGACAACCTGGTGAGCATCCAGAGAAAACAGCTCGTGGGTACTTTGGCTGAAGCCAAAAAACTAATTGCAGAAGGCGATACCAAAGAAGGTGGCCTGCAACTTTTAAGGGTGTACAGGGGTTTGCCAAAAAACAAGGCCCTCATAAAATACTTAAGTGAAGAAGGTATCAAGCAACTATTGCAAAAGACCGAAAACTACTACATGCAGGACAACAACCGTGAAATGCCCAAGGTTGATGCAGAACTGTACTTTACCATCGATGAAAAGAACAACCAGATAGAACTTACCGATAAGGGTGTCGAGCACCTTTCAGGTAAGGACGACCCTGACTTTTTTGTCATGCCAGAAATGGGCATGGAAATCAACAAGATCGACAATGCCAACCTTAGCCCAGAAGAAAAAGCCGAGAAAAAAGAAGAGCTTTTCCGTGATTTTAGCGTCAAGAGTGAGCGTATTCACACCATGAACCAGTTGCTCAAGGCCTATACCCTGTTTGAAAAAGACACAGAGTATGTGGTGATGGACAACAAGGTGATGATCGTGGACGAGCAAACGGGCCGTATCATGGATGGCCGCCGTTACAGTGATGGTCTCCACCAGGCAATAGAGGCTAAGGAAAACGTTAAGATTGAAGATGCAACACAGACCTTTGCCACGGTGACCTTGCAAAATTATTTCCGTATGTACCGCAAGTTGAGCGGTATGACCGGTACAGCGGTGACAGAGGCCGGGGAATTCTGGGAAATCTATGAACTTGATGTTGTCGAGATACCCACAAACCGTCCCATAGCCCGTGATGACCGTGATGACAAGGTCTACAAGACAAAACGTGAAAAATACAACGCGGTAATTGAAGAAGTCAGCGAACTCACCAAAGCCGGCAGGCCCATACTCATAGGTACAACTTCGGTCGAAATCTCTGAGCTGTTGAGCCGCATGCTCACACTGCGCAAGATTCCACATAACGTACTTAACGCAAAACTGCATAAAAAAGAAGCAGATATCGTGGCCGAGGCCGGTAAATCTGGCCAGGTGACCATTGCAACCAACATGGCAGGCCGTGGTACGGATATCAAGCTTACCAAGGACGTCAAAGAAGCAGGCGGTCTTGCCATCATAGGTACAGAGCGTCACGACTCCCGCCGTGTTGACCGTCAGTTAAGGGGTCGTAGTGGTCGTCAAGGAGATCCTGGTAGTTCTCAATTTTACGTATCTCTTGAAGATAACCTGATGCGCCTTTTTGGGTCAGAAAGAATGGCAAAATTAATGGACCGCATGGGCTTGAAGGAAGGTGAAGTGATTCAGCATGGGATGATCTCAAAATCCATTGAACGTGCACAAAAAAAGGTTGAGGAAAACAACTTTGGCGTACGTAAACGCTTACTGGAGTATGATGATGTGATGAACAACCAGCGTGAGGTAATCTACAAGCGTAGGTACCATGCGCTCTTTGGCGAAAGGTTGCGCGTGGATATCGCAAACATGATCTACGATACCGCAGAAGTCATCGTGCAAAGCAACAAGCTGTCACAAGACTACAAGAACTTTGAGTTTGAGCTCATACGCTTTTTCTCAATGCCCACGCCAGTGGATGAGAAAGAGTTCAAGGATTCAAGTGCTCAAAAGCTCTCGGGCATAGTCTATAAGGCAGCACTAAAGCATTATAGTGAAAAGATGGAGCGCAATGCCGCTACCGCCTACCCCATCATCAGGAACGTCTATGAAAACCCAGATAGCAAATTTGAGCGCATCGTGGTACCCTTTACTGACGGCAACAAAGAACTCCGCGTGGTGACAAACCTCAAAGAAGCCTATGAAAGTGAGGGTAAACAACTGGTAACTGACTTTGAGAAGAACATCACCCTGGCCATTATAGATGATGCGTGGAAAACGCACCTGCGCAAGATGGATGAGTTGAAAAAGAGTGTACAGCTCGCAGTACATGAGCAAAAGGATCCGCTCTTGATCTATAAATTTGAAGCCTTTGAACTTTTTAAGGAGATGATAGAGAAGGTCAACAAGGATGTTATTTCATTCCTGTTCAAGGGAGAACTGCCCGTGCAAGATCAAAACCAGATACGTGAGGCCAGGCAATCCACCCGCCCCAAGGAAAAGATGGAAACCACCAAGGAAGAAATACAGAACCTTGATGAACGTGCCGCCCAGAGCCGCGCTGCGGGACAAAGCACACAGCAACGGCCCCAGGTCACCGAAACCATTACCCGTGAGCGACCCAAGATAGGCCGTAACGACAAGGTGACCATAAAGCACGTCATGAATGGCGAGAACAAGACCATGAAGTTCAAACAAGCCATACCATTGCTTGACAAAGGTGACTGGGTGCTTGTGGATGAATAAACCCCATGATAAGTAAGATCCAAAAGCCCCAGGAAATCCCTGGGGCTTTTTCATTTTGAGCAATTTCAGGATATACACTTGTATAAAATTTTGGTGATTAGGGGGTTTTTACGTGTTTTTTTCTGAAATCTTTGTTGATAATAGATTTTTATTATTTTAGCATAATTTTAATATATACATTGAAATATTTTGGCTTAAAGCCAAATAAATATCGTTCAAATAATCAGGATACGGGTTTCTTGATAAATTCCACACCCCAACTTCATGAAGGAATTCATTATTGACAATGCCACAGATGCCATATTAGGTATTGATCTAAACGGTAAAATCATTTATTGCAACGAGGCTGCCTGTACTCTTTTTGCCCATAACAGGGCAGGGCTTGAAGGCAGGGAATATAAAACCCTGCTCCCCACAAACGCAATCGATGATTATGACAAGACTAGGGATGCCCTCTTGTTCAATGAGCATATTGAAGCCTTCCCCACAGAAAGAAAAAATGGCAAGGGAGAAATGGTACCCGTCGTGGTCCAGTACTCACCTGTACTGGACAACAATGAACACATTGTGGGCATATCTTGTGTCTTTAGAAAGATAAGCACTTTTGAAAAAGCCGCCAGCAAGGCAAAATCATTACTTGAGACAGCACCTGACGCCATGGTCATCGTCAATCAAAAAGGGCAAATCGTGCTGGTCAATGCACAAACCGAAACACTTTTTGGCTACAGCAAGCAGGATTTACTGGGTAAAGCGATAGAAATACTCATCCCAGATGAGTTTCTCAAGCATCATAAACGCAACAGGGATACCTATATAGCACACCCCAAGACGCGCAGCATAGGCCAGGCAATGGAGCTTTATGGCAAGCGGAAGGATGGCAACACCTTTCCCGTAGAGATTAGCCTGAGCCCCATGCGCACCGAAGAAGGCCTGTTTGTCTCTGCCGCAATACGTGATATCACAGACTGGAAAAAAGCCGAAAACAAGTTTAAGGGCCTTCTTGAAAGTGCCCCGGATGCAATGGTGATTGTGGATGAAGAAGGCAGGATACAACTGGTCAATGCACAGGTGGAGAACATATTTGGTTATAAAAGGACTGACCTCACTGGTCAAAATGTGGAAGTCCTCATCCCGGCACGCTTTCATGGTACACATGCTGGCCATCGCAATGGTTTTTTTAAAAACCCCAATGTACGCCCCATGGGTTCTGGTATGCAACTTCTGGGACAAAGAAAGAATGGTGAAGAATTTCCTGTGGAGATTAGCCTTAGCCCACTAGAAACAGAGGATGGCGTACTGGTAAGTGCGGCAATACGGGATATAACTGACCGTAAACAGGCCGAAAAGGAACTGGAGGCCTTTAACCAGCAACTACAGACTAAAAACAAAGAACTTGAACATTTTGCCTATGTGGCATCTCATGACCTGCAAGAACCCCTGCACACGGTCACCGGTTTTTCAAACCTGTTGACAAACCATTATAGTGACCATTTTGATGAAACGGTGCAAAAGAGCCTCAAGTTCATAAATGAAGCCACCACACGGATGAGCCAATTGATAAAAGGCCTTCTTGACTATAGCCTGATAGGCAAGAACAAAGAAGCCACGACTGTTGATTGCAATGACATGGTAAGCACCATTGTTGCAGATATGGATAATCTCATCAAAGAGCGCAACGCTACTATAACGTATGAAGGGCTTCCTGCCGTAACGGCATATGAAACAGATTTACGCCAACTATTTCAAAACCTTATTGCCAACGGAATCAAATTCTCAAAACCGGATGTGGCCCCACAGATAAACGTTTCTGTCACAAAACAAAAAAACCAGTACACTTTTGCCATAAAGGACAATGGCATAGGTATTGACCCAGAATACCACGACCGCATCTTCATGATTTTTCAAAGGCTTCACAATAAAGATGATTATGAAGGTACCGGTATAGGGCTTGCGCACTGTAAGAAGATTGCAGATTTGCACGGCGGGGCAATCTGGCTTGAGTCTAGACCCCATGTGGGGAGTACATTTTATTTTACCATCCCTAGATAGTCATCATGCAAAAGAAGCTTAACTCCATATTGCTCATAGACGATGATAAGCCCACAAATTTTTTAAGCAAGCTAATCATAGATGGTGCAAACTGTACCCATGAGACCATAACGCTGCAAAGTGCAAAAGAAGCCCTCGACTTCATGAACAAAGAACGTGATGGTAGCTACCCTCAACC
Organism: Cytophagaceae bacterium; assembly: GCA_002710685.1. GTDB lineage: Bacteria > Bacteroidota > Bacteroidia > Flavobacteriales > Flavobacteriaceae > Leeuwenhoekiella. Next base: position 51,120 of record PALD01000029.1, read on the forward strand.
AGACCTTATCTTTCTTGATATCAACATGCCCGCAATGAATGGCTGGGAATTTTTAGATGAATTTGACAAACTGGAAGAAAACAGAAAGCAAAAGACCAAGATTGTCATGATGACCACCTCCCTGAATCCAGAAGATGAAAAAAGGGCCAGCAAGATTAGTTATATCGCTGATTTTATGAATAAACCCCTTAATCAAGAATGTTTGCAGGAAATCCTCTTAAAACATTTTGCTGACAGGTTGTAGTGTAACACTTCGTACTATATTTCTTTAGACCGGTTGTTTTTATTAATTTCAAGTTATGAAAAGCATACGACCCTACATTCTTGCCGAAACAAACTGGAAAGCCCTCAAGGAGGCTTCATTTGACCTTGCGGTATTGCCCTGGGGAGCCACTGAGGCACATAACTACCACCTACCCTATGCCACGGATATATATGAAGCAGATGCCGTTGCGGCCGGGGCTGCAAAAATTGCCTGGGAAAAAGGAGGCAAGGTCATCGTGCTGCCCACAATACCATTTGGCGTAAATACGGGGCAAAGTGATATCCTGCTGGACATCAACCTCAACCCCAGTACACAATTGAAAATAGTAGATGATATCGTTACGGTACTCAACCGTCAGGGAATCAAGAAGCTCTTGATTCTCAACAGTCACGGTGGAAACAACTTTAAACCACTGGTACGCGAGTTGGGCCTTAAATTTCCCGAGATGTTCATCTGTTTCACCTTTTGGCCCCAGGCAGTGGACAGGTCTGGTTATTTTGATAATCCCGGTGACCATGCTGATGAAATGGAGACCAGCATGATAATGTACCTCAAACCCCACCTGGTCTTAGAAAAAGAGCACTGGGGAACAGGAAGTGAAAAAAAACATAAAATCAATGCCTTTAAAGAAGGATGGGCCTGGGCAGAGCGCAAATGGTCGCAGGTTTCACAAGATACGGGCGTGGGTGACCCAGATAAAGCTTCCGCTGAAAAAGGAGAAAGATTCTTTAGGGATGTTACCTTAAAAATGGGCAACCTCATGCATGACCTGTGCATGGCTGACAGGGATGACTTGTACGAATAGGATTTCATTAACGCAAAATAGTCAGGATATCCCCTATATTTACAGTCCAAAATTTTTTGGCGACAGCTAAACCTTTAACATGAGTGCCATCTACAGTGAGATTACGGGAACAGGAAACTTCATCCCAAAACGCAAAATCAAGAACCAGGAATTTCTCACTAATGAATTTTATGGTACTGGTGCGCAAAGACTAGAAAAGCCCAATCAGGAAATCATTGAGAAGTTTCTTGAAATCACCACCATTGCAGAGAGACGTTACGCCCAGGACAGCCATGTAACTTCAGACATTGCCGGTTTTGCAGGTGCTGCTGCCATTGAAGATGCAAAAATCGATAAGGAAGAACTTGATTATATCATCGTGGCGCACAACTTTGGCGATGTAAAATGTGACAACAGGCGCTCAGATATCGTGCCCAGTCTTGCCGCAAGGGTAAAGCACATCCTCAAGATTCAAAACCCGGAATGTGTGGCCTATGATGTAACCTTTGGGTGTCCCGGCTGGCTGCAAGGTGTCATTCAAGCAGATTATTTCATCAAGTCTGGCGATGCAAAAAAAGTCCTGGTCATAGGTGCGGAGATCCTCTCCCGTGTCACTGACCCACATGACCGCGATACCATGATCTATGCAGATGGTGCCGGCGCTGTGGTCCTCGAGGCGGTTGAAAGCACAACGCCAGTGGGCATCCTGGCACACAAGACCCGCTCTGACACCTTTACCCATGCTAAAATGCTGTTTATGGGAAAATCCTATAATACATGCGAAGAACTAAAGGATGACACCTTCTTAAAGATGCATGGCCGCAAACTCTATCAATATGCCCTGGAGCATGTGCCACAGGCCATCAAGTCCTGTCTTGAGAAATGCAAGGTACACTTACGTGAAATAGATAAGGTCCTGATCCACCAGGCCAATGGCAAGATGGACGATGCCATACTGCGCCGCTTGTATGACCTGTATGAGATAGATGAAATACCGCAGGGTGTCATGCCCATGACCATCTCCTGGCTAGGAAATTCATCAGTAGCGACGCTCCCCACACTATATGATTTGATCTTGAACCATCATCTAGAAGGCCAAGAGATAAAAAAGGGCGATACCCTCTTATTTGCCTCGGTAGGTGCCGGTATGAACATCAATGCCGTTGTATATAAAGTGTGATCTTGATCTTTTTAAAATTAGATTGGTTTTAATGTCCATATTTTCTTTTCTTGCGGGACATTAAAAAACCACATGAAAAGAATATACCTCATTATTGTCCTTTTGGGTTTTACCCAAATGGCCCAAGCCCAAACTGCAAGTGTTGAAAAGTCCATTTACGGGCTTCAACTGGGTATTCAGGGCATCTATGCATATAATGAATCACGCCTTGCCCCTACTATTGCCATGCGTAGTGAACTGGGTGTAGAGCTAGGATATTACAGTAACTCTTTTCTAGGGGCTGAGGGTTTTCTCATAGCGCCGGCCCTATCACTTGAGCCACGCTGGTACCACAACCTTAAAAGACGGAAAAGAAAATCAAAGAGGATTGATGGCAACTCTGGCAATTTTATAGCATTAAGGTCTACGTATCACGCCGGTGAACTGGGCATATCCACAGATGATAATGTCAAAGTAGCTTCAGACATTACCATTGTACCCACTTATGGTATAAGGCGTAACATAGGTCAACATTTTAATTATGAGATGGGCCTGGGCATAGGCTATCTTCATGTTATTGAAGAGTCATATTACATCCTCAACGAGTCTGACGTTGCCGTCAACCTACATGTGAGGATAGGATATTCCTTCTAGTAAATCCACCCAGATCCATGGTACGGAGATGAAATAGAAACCGTATTTTTACAGCAAGCGGTATGCGTTTACTTACCGCACAAAGTAAAGGATTTTGGAAAACGAGTCTGCAGCCATACGCACCACGTATTTTAGCCTTATAGGCAACACCGCCCTAGCCTTGATTAAGGGCGTCACGGGCATCCTGGGCAACTCATACGCCCTCATCGCAGATGCCATTGAGTCCACGGCAGATATCTTTTCTTCTGCGCTCGTGCTACTGGGCCTTAAATATGCTAAACGCCCGGCAGATGACAACCATCCTTATGGCCATGGCCGTATAGAACCCTTGATCACCTTTGTCGTGGTGGCCTTCCTGGTCACCTCAGCCACCATCATTGCATACGAGAGCATCAAGAACATACAGACCCCGCACAAGGTGCCTGAAGCCTGGACGCTCATCGTCTTGGCAGCTATTATTATATGGAAGGAAACCTCCTATCAAATCGTCATCAGGAAGAGCCGAAAAATAAACAGTTCATCGCTTAAGGCTGATGCATGGCACCACAGGAGCGATGCCATTACCTCCATCACGGCCTTCATAGGTATTTCAATCGCGATACTCTTTGGCAAGGGGTATGAAAATGCAGATGACTGGGCCGCACTTTTTGCCTCGGCCTTTATATTGTATAACAGCTACCTCATCTTTAGGCCTGCCCTGGGCGAGATCATGGATGAACACCTCTACGATGACCTTATCGTCGAGATACGCGAGAAATCTCTTGAGGTCCCGGGTGTAGTCGATACTGAGAAATGCTTTGTGAGAAAAGCGGGCATGAAATATTTTGTTGACCTCCACGTCATCGTGGATGGCAATATAACGGTGAGGGATGGCCACCTCATCTCGCACAACCTTAAAGATTACCTACAAGAACAATTGCCCAGCATCAACAATATACTCATCCACATCGAGCCAGATGCATAATTTTATTTGGCTTAAAGCCAAAAAAAAATCGTTTACCTTAACTTTAAGGTTTCAAAAACCATAATGCATGTCACAAATCAACATACGACGCGTGCGCAAGAGCGACACGGAATTTATACTTACACTCCTACCCAGCCTGGCAGATCCTGAACTACCCCACTGGCGCGACCCAGATGTCATGCTTGACATTGATAAAAAAATCATCAAGGCAGAAATTGAGGAGGGCAATAAAGACAATGCCATCTACATTGCAGAAGATACTGAAAATCAAGAGCAACTGGGCTTCATCTTCCTGGAGGTAGGGACTGACTATTACCACCCCGAACCCCATGGCCACATTGCAGACATCATTGTCTCCCCCACGGCACGTGGTCGTGGAATAGGTAAAATGCTCATGAAAAAAGCCGAAGAATGGACTAAGGACAATGGCTATTCCCTACTTACGCTCAATGTGTTCAACGATAATGACAAGGCCCGTAAACTCTATTCATCCCTGGGGTTTAAACCAGATATGACCAAATATGGCAAGACCCTTTAATTTTTATCTGGGTTTATCATCAATTAATCAACAAAATTCACATTATGTCACGAGCACTAATACTGCTGTCTTTATTATTCGCGTTCACCACTAGAGCTCAATCTCCCAAAGCAAAAATCTTGATAGTAGGATTTGACCATTTGAGCCAGGTATACAAAGAAGGAAATCCCCACAGTGATGTTCTCACTGAAGAAAATCAAAAATCCATAAACGAATTTGCAGAGCTAATATCACGCTTCTCTCCAGACATGATAGGTGTAGAAGAGCTGCCCAAAGAACAGGACAGGATGGATAGCCTATTTGCACTTTATAATAAAAACAAGCTGGATTATAAAAAACTGGAATATCCTAGAAGAGAAATTTACCAGGTCGCCTTTAGAGTAGGCAAGACAGCTGGTCTTGAAGAGATTACCTGTGTAAATTCAAGAGGTGGTACATCACAGAGCATTTTAGATAACGGTGAGAACATAGATATCTACGAGAATGAAACCAAGGAGCTACATAAACTCGTGGGCAGTCTCTATGGCAAGCTATATACAGGCAAGCTTTCGTTTAAGGATTACCTTATCTTTCTCAATCAACCAGAAGCTTATAAAAAACTATACCGCTTAAAATACCTTACCCCTGCACGCGTAAGAAATGGCACGTTCACCAATCCTGATGAGATGGTGGACACTACATTTATTGAACCTGAATACATAGGTGCTGAGCTTATCTCGATATTTAGAAATAGGGATTATAAAATCTATTCCAACATTGTGGTAAACCAAATGAAAAAAGATGCCAAACGTATATTGATCATCGTTGGTGTGGGACATGTAGGCTCGCTCAAGAGTATGTTCGGCGAGGATTATGAATACGAAGTAATTGATGCCAATACTTACCTAAAAAAGTAATTCTAAATCTAGTTAAAGCTAGAAACCGTATTGAATTCCAAATTATATTTGATGCCAAAAACATACTATGAGCAAGGGCATCACCACCATCGCCTTACTGGTGTTATCAAATACTTTCATGACCTTCGCCTGGTATGGTCATTTAAAATTCAAGCAGATGAGCTGGGGCGAAAACCTGGGCCTCGTGGCCATTGTACTCATCAGTTGGGGCATAGCACTTTTTGAGTACATCTTTCAGGTGCCGGCAAACCGCATAGGCTTTGAAGAAAATGGTGGACCGTTCAACTTATGGCAGCTCAAGGTCATTCAAGAAGTAATCACCCTGCTGGTATTCACCATATTTTCAGTGACCGTGTTCAAGACCGAGGCCCTAAGGCTCAATCACCTCATAGGTTTTATCTTCTTGATCCTTGCGGTATACTTTATATTTAAAAAATAATTTTATTTGGCTTAAAGCCAAATGAAATTAGCAACAATGACATCGTAAACACCATTAATTCAACCCCATACTTAATAATCTCAAAAAAACATGTATATTTGCATCGCATACGATTTAATCAAGAACGATTTATATATGCCCCATATAGGATGAAACCGGGATTTTAAAAAACATGAGTGAAAAACAATACATACCCCGGCTTGAGGACCAAGTATGCTTTCCATTTTATGCAATCTCAAAATTGCTCAGCAAGGTCTATATGCCCCATTTAAAAAAAATAGACCTTACCTACACACAATACCTGGTAATGATGGTACTGTGGGAAAAAGACAACATCAAGGTCAATGAGATAGGAGAAAGGATTTTTTTAGAGAGCAACACCCTTACCCCACTTATTAACAAACTGATAAAAAAAGAATACATCACAAAAAAACGCTCTGAAAATGATGAGCGCGTCGTGCTCATCAAACTTACCCAGCGGGGCGATGAACTAAAAAACATAGCCCATTGTGTACCGTTTGGCATTAATGAATCCTTACAGGTAACGCCTGGGGAAGCCGCTGAACTTAGAAGCCTGCTCTGGGCTTTTTTTGACCGCATCGTCAAGGGAAACAACTTAAAAATCAAAAACCACAACGCAAAGCCTCTCACCCCTGAAGAGCCCAACACAAACCAAGGCCCCAAATCTTGATTGCAGGGCAGGAAAACCTAGAGAATGTCTTTTACCCCTAATTCAATTGACATCTATTCCTGCCCTTTTATACCTTATTTGGCATAAAGCCAAAAAAAAACCTCCCAACTAAGGAGGTTTTCTGCTTTTTAAGATTTAAAGCATTACCAGTCAAACTTATAGGTAGCACCGGCAATTGCCTGAATACCCTGTACCGGGAAGTTCATCCAGCGCTGATAATTGTTGTTAAGCAGGTTATTGCCACGGGCAAAGATGCTCAACTGGTCGTTAAAGCGATACCCCAGGTGCAGGTTGGCATCAAAATAACTGCCCAGGGTTACCGTATAGGGATTTTCGGTTATGGCGGGGCCCGTGATGTTAAATTCATCCTTGCGCTCGCCCACGTAGAATAACTGGGCGCCGGTAAACCAGTGCTCATCTATTTGATAATCTGCATAAAAAGAGGCCTTGAAATCCGGTAGGTTCCAGGCTTCTTCTTCATACGTTGTGTCATAGGTAAAGGCCTCTGCGTTGATGCGCAGTTTAAGGTTGCTCAGGTCATAATTGAGTTCTCCAAAGAAAGAAAATGTCTCCACATCATCAAACACGACATTAAAACTGTTGCCAAACTGATATCCCTCGTTACCCGTGCTGCCCGCACCATCATCATACCGGGGGTTGTATTTAAACAAGGCTTTATCGTTTTGGGCAATGTAGCTCCCGCGCAGGTTATAGCTCAGGTTGCTGCTCAATTTACCCTTGATACCTATGTAGCTGTCATATTGCTGGTCTGTGGGGCGTATGCTGTCAATGGTAGGAGAGATAAACGGGTTCTCTTTTGCAAAGTCCCTGTATGTATTTTGTTGCAGTTCGCCCTCGATTCCCGCGTAAGCAATAAAGAATTCATCAACCACCCTGTACGATGCGGTAACCCGTGGATATAAAAAGATGTTTGTCTCGCTGCGCTCACCATCCATATTGAGGGCTGCTGATACACCCAGGTTCAAGGTGAGGTCATCGCGTAGAATCTGTAAACTGGGGCTTGCAGAAACATTGAGCTGACTGTAATTGATTTCTTGCGAGTTAACATAGTTACGGTCAAACTTTCCATTTACATAGTCCAGTTTTAAGTCCAGGAAAAGGTGCTCATCCGTGATGGGAAAATTGATGCGGGGCATGACCACGGCCCTTATCTCACTGCTGCTAAAGGAATCTCCAAAGTATTGCAGCTTTGCCTTTCCACCCTCAAAAAAACCTTCATTGATGTCGAGGTTGCCACTTATGGCACCGCCAAAGAAATTATGTCCTGGCTCAATGTTTTTTATCACGGCTTCATCCATCAAGGTTGCCGTGTCAATGCCGTACCAATTGTAAAAACCATGCTCCAGGTCCAGGTCTGTGCGCCAGTTGAGGTCACGGTCATAAGAGCTGTAGTTCATGTTAAGGTCAGTGTCATAAAACTTGCTGTCAAGTTCCACACCGTCAATATTGCCCTGGCTGGAATTGTGGTTGAGATAAATGCCAAAATTCTTGTTCCTGTCCACCTCAAAGTTTGAGTAAAATTCGGCCAGGACACTACCATAGGTACCAAAGCCCAAAGTGGTATAATTATCATACAACTTTACGGGTTTTGCCTTTTCCACTTCGGCGGCCTGGCCCTTCTCTGGCGTAAAGGTTGACGCCACCGGTACTGAAAATATACCATAGGTCACCTTTTTCTTCACCATGTTCACAGAGTCATTGAGCTGTGGTGTGGACTTTACCTTAAAAGCCTCCCCTATCTCTGGTGTATAGGGTTTCACGACATTCACTACTTCGGTACCCAGGTTTTCCTCATCCTGTGCAAAGGCACTTGTGGAGGCCATTATCAACCCGGTAAAAAACAAAATATATTTAAGATTCTTCAACATGTTCTTGGTTATAACTGGTAGGTCAATTGATGTTTCGTTTTTATTTTTTTCGCTTTAAGCGAAAGCTCCTCATCCCCTATTAATTTTCTTCTATGGATGAGTTTGTCTTGGCCTCTGCAGCCTTGATCCTGGCCAACTCCTGTTGAGCCTCTGCGGTAATGGCCGGGAAATCTGCAAAGTTCTTGATTACGTTTTCCAGGATATAGGTGGCCTGGTAGGCATCTTTAAGGGCATAGAAATTCTTTGCCATCAGGATGAGTCCCTTTGCGCCATATTCTTTATAACCGCTGTAGTCCTTTGCCAGCTTTTGTACAGATTCATTGGACTCCTTAAACTGCCCGTCCTTGTTCTTGAAATATGCGTCATAGTAAAGTGCCTCTGCAGCAAGTTCACCGGTTGCTATTTTCTGCACTTCGGCATAGGCCTGTTTTGCACGGGGCTCGTTATTGGTCATCATGGCGCTGCGGGCAATGATTACCTGTGCATCACTCTTGACCTTATTGTCAATCTTGGCATTTGCCAACACCTTCTCTGCATAGTTCACGGACTTATCATATTGCTTGAGCTCATAGTAGGATTTCATGAGGTTGCTTTGTGCAAAGATGATGTTCTGTGGGATGTCTGCCTCGGCCTCCAGCCGCTGCAGCAAAGGTGCAGCTTCCGTATAGTTTCGGTTTGAGAGGTAAATCTGTCCCAGTCTTGCCAGGGCTTCTTCGGTAAACTCGCTACGTTCTTTAGAAATCACATAGTTGTAATGTGGCATACTGCGGTCATACTGCTCCTTGGCATAGTACAGCTGGCCCAACCTAAAGTGGGCTTCCAGCGCACGCTGCCCGGTGGGGTAATCCCTCAGGTATTTTTCATACTGGGTAATGGCAGCACCGCTGTCACCGTCCACAAAATTCTTTTCGGCAGAAGCATAGGCCGCATCATCCAGTTCTGAGTCCTCAACGCTTACATAATCCAGGTTGTTTGCCCAGCGTCCATACTCGTCCACACGGCCCATATCTATGTATATCAATTTGGCGGAAGCCACGGCCTGTACTCCTTCTGGAGTGCCCGGAAATTCTTCGGCAACGCGCTTAAAGAGGTTAAGCGCATCCTGGCTACGGCTGGTGTTGTCAAAAATCAATGCTTTTTTGAGCATGGCTTTTGCCACAAATTTGCTGTTGGGTATTTCACGTATCAAACGGTCATATGCCGCGATGGCATCGCTGTTGCGTTGCATGGAAACGTAGGTATTGCCCAGCTCATAAAGCGCATCATCCTTAAAAGAACTATCAGGAAAATCTGAATCAAAGGTGCGCAGGGTTTCAATCTTCTGGTTATTGCGGTCCACAAATCCATAGCTTATCGCTTTTTGAAAAGTGGCATAGGCCCTATCACTGGTACCATTGGAAACCGCTGCATTGTAGGCCTCCATCGCTGGCCAGTATTTACTGCTTATAAAATAACTGTCTCCCAGTCTCATATATGCATCGGGCAGGCGCACATCATCAGCAGGGTTGGATTTTACATACTTGTCAAAATAGCTTGCCGCTTCGTCATAGTTCTTTCGTTGAAAATAAGTGTATGCGATGTTATAGTTAACCTCCTTTTGCTCTGGCAGGCCCTTTGCCGCATCACTTTGAGAAAACTGCTTATATGTTATAATTGCATCGTCAAACCTGTTGAGGCTATACTCACTTTCTGCCTTCCAGTAGAGGGCACGTGCCGTAAACTCTGGTGTGCGGGGCTCGCTCAGGCTCTTGTCAAAATTCTGGATGGCCTCAGCATAATTGCCTTCATTATACAACTCGATACCACGGTAAAATGCCACCTTTTGATAGGCCACCTTATCATTGAAGTTCTTGTTGTTCTCGAGCAGTTCCATGGCTTGCGCATAGTTCTTTGAAGTGATGTAACTATCTATGAGCAGGGTCTCCAGCTGTTGGCGTGCTGCTGTATCAGGATATAGGTCCAGGTAGTTTACGATAACGGTGGGCGTGGGTTCATAGGCGTTACCTATTTCATAACTCAGTTTTGCATAGTTCAGGCCACTGTCTTCCTTGATTTTTGGCTCAAAGTCCATTTGATATGCATTTCTAAATGCATTGAGTGCCTCTTGTTTACGGTCAGTCTGCAAATAAGCATCTGCCAGATGGTAAAAAGCATTTTGCGCAACACTGTTCTTACCACCTATGATCTTGTTGAACTCGCTGATTGCAGTCTCATAATCGCCCTGCTTGTAATAGGCGTACCCTAACTGGTAGTAATCATTGTTTGTCCAGCGGCCACGCTTACCACGGTATTTTTTAAGGTAAGGCAAAGCCTCGTCAAACTGTCCCAGGTTAAAATAGCTCTCGCCAATTATCTTGTTGATCTCACTGGCTTCTTGCGGCGTTGCTGATGGCAATTGCTCTTTACCCAGTTTAATGGCTTCTTCAAAGTTGCCCTGCTTAAAATTAAGGTCTGCCTTAAAATAGGTAAGGTCTTCCTTGTTACCGCCTTCGGCCTCCACTTGATTGAAGAATTGTGTTGCTTCTTCATAATCATCACGTTCATAAGCTATGAAACCTTCATAATATTTAGCCTGTTCTCCAAATTCAGGTGAGTGGATGACCCTATCAAAATATACCTTTGCCTGGTCTGGCTGCCTTGTCTTTAAATGAACATACCCCATGTTAAAGTTGTAGCGGTCCAGCTCGCGCCAGTTCAGCTTATCAAGGTCCACCCTTTCATACCACCTTTTTGCATTGGGGTACCGCGCATTTTCAAAATAATAGTCGGCGACATCCTTGTAAGCAGAATTGCGCTTGGTACTCGTGGGGTATTCATCCACAAATTCCTGCATCTTCTGGTCTGCACCGGCTTGATTGAGGCGCACTGCGGCATTGGCAACATAATAGGCACAATCACCCTCAATGGTAGGGTCGCTGGTAGATATCTTGACCTGGTCAAACAGCGTCTGTGCTGCCAGGTATTGTTTACTGTTATAAAGGGAAAGCGCTTTGTTGAATTTTACCAAATCATTGGTATAAGCAGCTGACTGTTGCCCGTAGGTGATGGGGAAAGCCAGCATCCCCATGAGGCAAAACATTAAAATTCTATGACGCATAAGGCGATTTTTAATAACTGTTTTTACGGCGATACCGCAAGGTAAAGATACGGGCTCACCTTGTATATTAACGTTACAAAATCGGTTTAATTATGTGGTTAAAACAAGTGTTTTTTTAACAACCCATGTTCATAAACCCAAACCATGGGTCTCTTGTTAATACCGAAATATGCCCCACGCTTATTGCTCCATGATGAGGCACGTGGCGGCAACATCCTTTTGCTCAAAAAACTTCACGGCCTTCATTAAAAAAACAACCACCTTACTCTTGGGCGAGATCAACTTGGCCGCCAGTGCAGCGATAACCACATCCCGTTCATCAATTGCTTTTGCCTTGTTAGGTGCCGCATGGTATTCATTGGCAAACATCCACGCACCATCACGCGCCACGTTTATACTGAAGGATACTACCTTGTCCTCCTTGCCCTTTGTCAATTTTTCAAATAACCCAAACATGGGCGAGACCTTCTTGATCTTATCCTTGACCCCCGCAACCATACTGCCCAAAATTTCATTGATTTTGTCAAAATCACCTTCAAAATCAGCAAGATATCCCCCACGCATGGTCTGTGAAGCGGCAATACCCAAATCTAGGTTGATATGTGCATTGATGCCCAGCAACAGATGCTGCATGATCAACAGGTTTTTATGCGCTACGGCATCAAAGGCCCGCAGCCAACTCTGCGTGCAGGGTTCACCCGCCACATAGGCTCGGTGAGCGTCAATGTACCTTCCGGCAAAAATAATATCCAGTTGCTCCATCCGCTCCCCATCAGCAAATTCATTATTTGCAATGCCGTCCTTGACCCGCACGGTCACCATTTTGTAAAGGATAGGAAAAAAAACAAGACAGGAAGATTTTTGTTTTTCAGAAGTGATGATTGCATCCAGTTGCATGATGACATCATCAATGGTAGATAGCGCCATTGTATTTTTTGGTTTCGGTTAGGCTTCTAAGATATTGAATAATCGGGATTTATAAAATGGGTCGTACATGTTTTGCTTTCGCGAAAGCGCCTCATGTAAAATCAAAAAAAAAAGTATCTTGAACTTTATGAACCGTCAGCCCAAAATGCCCCTAAAACTCAAAGACCGCTATCTCTATGGCGTGATCATCACCATTGCCGTACTCATCTGCAACCAGGTTTTTATTCAATACTGGCTCAATAAAAAAAACAATGATGCCCACACGATAAATGTGGCGGGGCGACAGCGTATGCTGAGCCAGAGAATCAATCTTGAGTTTTATCGCATTGAGCAAAACACGGGCGATACCGGGTCTTTAAAATCACTTTTTAATGAGTGGCAAGAGGCGCATCTAGCCCTGCTTGATGGTAATGCATCCCTTGATATCGACCCTGTGGATGTTGAGGAAGCAAAAAACGCATTGACCAGCTTGAAAAAGAATATCGCATTTATCAACGATGAGATAGGTTTACTGGGTACTGGTGAGGTATCCCTTACCTCAATTGATGCAAATCAAAAAGCTTTTTTAACTGGGATGGAGCATGTGGTCAAACTTCTTGAAACAAGCTCACAGCAAAAACTGAACTTTATCATCACCATGGAAATCGTGTTGATGCTCATTTCCATTATCGTGTTGTTCCTGGAAGTGCGGTTAATATTCATGCCCTATGAAAAAAACCTGCGCAGCATGGTCGCCCAGCTGCAAGCGAAAAACCAAAAGCTACGCGATATCGCCTGGGAACAAAGCCATGAGGTGCGCCGCCCACTGGCAAACGCGATGATTTTTATGGATATCATAAACAAGACAAGAGCGACGGCCACCCCAGAAGAAATGGAAGAATATCACCTCATGCTCTCTACCTCCCTCAATGAACTTGATGCGATAATCAAAAAAATAAACATCCTGACCAACGAAGATGATCAGGAAGGAGTGTAAACCCTGTTTTCCTGCTCGGCGACCCGTATGAACGTGGTTCTCTTTGTCAATTCTTTTAAGCGGCTTGCGCCCACATAGGTACATGTGCTGCGAATGCCGCCCAGGATATCCTGCACGGTAACCTGCACTTCTCCCCGATATGGGACTTCAACGGTCTTGCCCTCGCTGGCGCGGTATTCTGCAACGCCGCCCACGTGCTTTTCCATCGCGGTTGATGAACTCATGCCATAAAATAGCTTGTATAATTTACCATCGCGTTCTATTTTTTCGCCCCCACTCTCATCATGACCGGCGAGCATGCCTCCTATCATCACAAAATCTGCTCCCGCACCAAAGGCTTTTGCAATATCTCCCGGGATTGCGCAACCGCCATCGCTAATGATCTGGCCACCCAGCCCATGCGCGGCATCTGCACATTCTATGATGGCAGAAAGCTGCGGGTATCCCACACCGGTTTTTACCCGTGTTGTACACACGCTTCCTGGTCCTATGCCCACTTTTACGATATCTGCACCTGCCAAAAGGAGTTCTTCTACCATCTCGCCGGTCACCACATTACCGGCAATTATTACCTGGTCAGGAAATTGCTTCCGGGTGTTTTTTACAAATTCAACAAAATGCTCTGAGTAGCCATTGGCCACATCTATACATATAAACCGCAGTTGAGGATGTGCACTTACCAAGGTCTTGAGCTTCTTAAAATCCTGCTTGCCCGTCCCCGTGCTTACGGCAATATACTCCAGTAGTGAAGCATCTGTTTCCTGTAAAAAAGCGGCCCACTCATCTATTGAATAATGTTTGTGAACGGCGGTGAACATTTTATTTTTGGCGAGTGCCTTTGCCATCTCAAACGTGCCCACGGTATCCATGTTTGCTGCCATGATGGGCACACCGCTCCAGGCTTTTGCCCCATGCAAAAATTTAAATTCGCGTTCCAGGCTTACCTGTGACCTGCTTTTAAGCGTAGATCTTTTGGGGCGTATCATGACATCTTTAAAGCCCAGCTTTAAGTCTTGCTCTATCCTCATAAATTCTCTTGATTTTATTGACTAACGAAGTTAGTTCTTGTCTTCTAATAATGGAACGAACCTAAACTCACCATATTCCATTTTTTCAAATTTTGTGGGTGCTGTACGCACAATGCGGGTCATTACCTGGTGTTGCTTGCCCACGGGTATCACGAGCTTACCACCCACTTTGAGCTGTGCCAGCAAGGGTTTTGGGATAAATGGCGCCCCGGCGGTCACGATGATCCCGTCAAAAGGAGCATAATCAGGCATGCCTTTATACCCGTCTCCAAAGGTCAGCCGCTTGGGCCGGTAGCCCAGCTTGGTGAGAAACTTTCGCGTAAGCTTGAACAGTTCATGCTGTCGCTCTATGGAATATACCTTTGCGCCCATCTCGCACAAAACCGCGGTCTGATAACCGCTCCCGGTGCCTATCTCCAGGATAAGGTCACCTTTTTTTATTTCCAGCAGTTCTGTTTGAAAAGCCACGGTGTAGGGCTGCGAGATGGTTTGATCTGCAGCGATGGGAAATGCCTTGTCCTGGTACGCATGATCCTCAAAACTGCTGTCCATAAACAAGTGGCGCGGTATCTTTTTAATGGCATCGAGCACCCGCTCGTCTGTAATGCCCTTTTCTTCAACGGTTTTCGCCAGGAGACGGCGTTTTCCCTGATGTCGCGTGGTATCCCTCATGCTGCTAAAATAATCAAACTTCGCAATAACCAAAACCCAATTGCAACCCTCAAAACTGAATGAGAAATGCTATTTTTACCAAAACGATAAAGATATGCTTAAAGCTGGCGTACTGGGTGCCGGTCACCTGGGAAAAATTCATCTCAAACTTCTCAAGCAATCCTCACGATATGAACTGGTGGGTTTTTATGATTCTTCACCAGAAGCCGCAAAAAATATAGAAGCTGAGTTTGGTTACAAAGCATTCCCTAGCATGGAGGCGCTCATCGAGGCCTGTGACGTCGTGGATGTGGTGACCCCCACAACTTTTCATTACGCTTGCGCGGAAAAAGTAATCCAGGCCGGCAGGCATCTTTTTATAGAAAAACCCATCGCACACACGGTAGATGAAGCCGTCAAGATACGCGAGATGGCCAAAGAACATGGTGTGCGCGGGCAAGTGGGCCATGTAGAGCGGTTCAATCCCGCGTTTACCGCCGTGAGCCACCTGATAGAAAAACCCATGTTCATTGAGGCGCACCGCCTGGCAGAGTTCAACCCCCGTGGTACGGATGTTCCCGTGGTGCTCGACCTCATGATCCATGACATAGACGCTATCTTGAGCGTGGTCAAAAGCCCCGTGGCAAAGGTTATGGCTTCTGGAGTAGCCGTGATAAGCGATACTCCTGACATCGCAAACGCACGTATTGAGTTTGAGAACGGCTGCGTGGCAAACCTCACCGCAAGCCGCATATCCATGAAAAAAATGCGCAAATCCAGATTTTTTCAAAAAGATGCCTATATCTCTGTGGATTTTCTTGAAAAGAAGTGCGAGGTGGTACGCATGAAAGACGCCCCGCAATCTCCCGATGAATTTGCCATGATCCTGGAAAACGCAGAGGGTGTGAAAAAACAAATCTATTTTGACAATCCCGAGGTCAACGAGAACAACGCCATCCTTGATGAACTGGAAGCGTTTGCGGGTGCAATAGAAAACAATGAAACCCCAAAAGTAAGCCTGGCACAGGGTACCGAGGCATTGCGCGTGGCCATGATGGTAATTGAAGACCTGTAACACTATTGCAGCAGGCTTCAAGCCACATTAGTTTGCATAAATTGCTTGGCTACACATCTTGAACTGACCACAATACTTTTTGCCTTGAGCATTAAACTTAAAGTTTATAAAAATGAAAAACATCACGGTAATTGGTGCCGGGACCATGGGCAACGGCATCGCACATACATTTGCACAAAGCGGCTTTAATGTAAACCTCGTGGATATCTCACAAGGTGCCCTTGATAAAGGCCTTGCGACCATAACCAAGAACCTGGACCGCATGGTGGCCAAGGAAAAAATAACGAAAGCTGACAAAGAAGCAACCCTGGGCAATATCACCTTAAATACCAGCCTGGAAAACAGTGTGGACAATGTAGACCTTGTGGTGGAAGCCGCCAGTGAAAATGTGCAGGTCAAGCTGGACCTTTTTAAAAAACTGGATGCGCTGTGCCCAGGGCAAACAATCCTTGCCTCAAACACTTCATCCATAAGCATCACGCAGATTGCATCTGTGACGAACCGGCAGGAAAAGGTGATCGGGATGCATTTTATGAACCCCGTGCCCATCATGAAACTCGTTGAAATCATCCGCGGGTACAACACGACTGATGAAGTCACAAATACCATCATGGAACTTTCAAAGCAACTGGGCAAAACCCCGGTGGAGGTCAATGATTATCCCGGGTTTGTCTCAAACCGTATCCTGATGCCCATGATCAATGAGGCTATTGAAACATTGTACAACGGCGTGGCGGGCGTACAGGAAATTGACACGGTCATGATGCTGGGCATGGCACACCCCATGGGGCCTTTGCAGCTCGCTGATTTCATCGGGCTGGATGTTTGCCTGTCCATCCTAGAAGTGCTTAATGACGGATTCAAAAACCCAAAATATGCCCCCTGCCCACTGCTGGTAAACATGGTGCGTGCAGGTAAAAAAGGGGTGAAGTCCGGTGAAGGATTTTATGATTATTCCCAGAGCAGAAAAGCCGAAAATGTATCTTCTCAATTTGCTTGACACGTGAAGGTACTTTTTATTTTTTTGCTATTTCCCACATTTTTGCTCGCCCAGCATAGTGAGCGTAAATTTCACAGGGTCGCCGTGCATTATGGCACGGGCAACATCAACAACTTCCTCTTTAATGACACCGATTATGCCTATAAGGTCGAGTTTAGAAAAGTGCAGTTGTATTATCGCTTGAAGCGAAAAAAACTCAACCTAGACCTACTTTTTCAACCTGAATGGAACACTGCCCGCCACGAGCTGCTCAACTATTGGTTTGTAAATACCGATGCTGAACGGGAAGAATTCATGCAAGAGAAAAAGATTGAAGAGTACATTCTCAATCTTGGGGTGGTCATAAGCAAGGAAATCCTGCCGTGGCTTGAGGTGTACGCCCTGGGAAGCATAGGCCCCGGCTATTTTGATACCCGCACTGAGCGGCTGGCAAAGGGCTTTGCCTTTTCAGATAATATTGCCCTGGGCATCAACCTGGGCTTTATGAAAAATTGGAGCATCAACATCCAGCCCAGTTTTAGGCACGTGAGCAATGCAAACCTTAAGGTGCCTAACGGAGGCTATAATTCCTTGAATATTGAAGCAGGTTTGGCGAATGATTTTTAATTTCGCTTTAAGCGAAAAAAAAACAAGAAAAATTGCCCAGGATACACCCATTTAAAGCTGTAAGACCCACACGGGATAAGGTCTCCCTCATCGCCTCACGCTCATATGAGGCCTACTCAAAGGAGGAACGCAAATCACGCATGAAGGCCAATCCCTATTCTTTTTTGCACATCATCAACCCAGGTTATAAATACCACAGGGAAATCAACGGGGCAAAGCGGTTTAGACTGGTGCGCAACAGGTATCAGGAGTTTAAGGAAGATGGTGTTTTCATGCATGAAGAACAGGCCTGCTATTATATCTATAAGATCATTGACCGTGACCACCAGGAATTTACCGGTATTATTGCTGCTGCCAGCGTGGAGGATTATGACGACAACCTCATCAAGAAACATGAAGATACGCTGCAGCACCGCGAAGAACTTTTTAAGGAATACCTCAAGGTCGTGGGTTTTAATGCAGAGGCCGTCCTGCTCACCTATCCGGATGATAAAGGTATAGCAACCATCATTGAAGAAGTGTCACACACCCGTGCCGAATATGAGTTTACCACCACCTACCGCGACACGCATTACCTATGGCCCGTATGTGATAGGGAACAGGTTGAACGCATCAAGCAACACTTTGCAGCAATGCCCTCCATGTATATTGCAGATGGCCACCACCGTTGCAGCTCATCATCCTTACTCGCTCAAGATTTAAAAAATGAAAATCAACACCATACGGGAAGAGAGCCTTACAACTTCTTTATGGCTTATTGCATCCCAGAATCACACCTGGCCATTCATTCCTTCAGCCGTATGGTCAAGGACCTCAATGGGCTGAGCAAAGAGGAATTTTTAATTGCCCTTGATGAAATTTTCAAGATTGACAACCGCCACACCGAGTTTTATGCACCTGCCAGAAAACATGATTTCTGCATGTACATGGATGGAGCATTTTATGAATTAAGCTTGCGCCAAAAACACCACGTCTTTAGTACGGCACTTGACTCACTTGATGCTCAGATATTGTACACTATGGTACTGAAGCCTATTTTGAATATTCAGGATTTGAGAAATGATGCCCGTATAGCCTATGGCAAGGGCAAGAACAATATGATTGCCGTAAAGGAGCGGGTTGACAAAGGCGAGTTTGCCGTGGGCTTCTCCATGCTGCCCGCCACGGTTGAAGAAATAAAGGCCATCGCTGATGAAGGCCTCAGGATGCCACCAAAATCCACGTATATAGAACCCAAGCTGCGAAGTGGTATCACGATTTATGAATTTTAGAATTTGCAGAGGTGTAATACCCTAAATTTGTTATAAAAACCTATACATTTTGAGCATCACACAAAACTTAAAATCACTTTACAAAGAACTGCCGGAAGACGTTAAACTCGTTGCGGTCTCTAAGACCAAGCCCGGCGATGACATCCTGGAAGCCTATGAGGCTGGACAACGCATTTTTGGGGAGAACAAGGTACAGGAAATGACCGCAAAACATGAAGCATTGCCCAAGGACATCCAGTGGCACATGATAGGTCACCTGCAATCCAACAAGGTTAAATACATCGTGCCCTATGTAAGTTTGATACATAGCGTGGACCGCCTCAAGCTGTTCAATGAAATCAACCGCCAGGCCAATAGGTTTAAAAAACAGGTGCATGTTTTGCTTCAGGTAAAAATTGCAGAAGAAGATTCAAAATTTGGTATGCCCATGGTAGAGGCCACAAGGTTTTTTGAGGAAAACCTTGGTGATAACTATCCACATGTTACGGTCGTGGGCTTGATGGGAATGGCGACCTTTACAGATGATGAATCGCAATTGAAAAAGGAGTTTAATGCCTTGAAATCGCTTTTTGACACCTTTGGCGAAAGCCATGACCTTAAATACCTCAGTATGGGCATGAGCGGGGATTATGAAGTGGCCATCTCCTGCGGCAGCAATATGGTGCGCGTGGGCAGTGCTATTTTTGGCAAAAGAAATTATGATTAACTTAACCGTGAATTTAACCTTCCTAAAAAATATTTATTGACTAAAGCAAGTTAATGTACGCAATACTCGATATAGAAACCACAGGCGGAAAATACAATGAAGAAGGCATAACCGAGATTGCCATTTACAAGTTTGACGGTCACAAGGTCGTTGACCAGTTTATAAGCCTCATCAACCCAGAGCGCCCCATCCAGCCCTTTGTGGTGGGCCTCACGGGCATCAATAATGAGATGTTGCGCAATGCCCCTAAATTTTGGGAAGTCGCAAAGCGCATGATTGAGATTACCACTGACTGCACAATCGTGGCGCACAATGCGCAGTTTGATTACCGTATCTTAAAACTTGAATTTGACAGGTTGGGCTATGACTTTCAACGTAAATCGCTATGCAGTGTTGAACTGTCCAAAAAACTTTTGCCCGGTCAGCCCAGTTATAGCCTGGGCAAGCTGTGCAGGAGCCTGGGAATACCCATGACAGACCGCCACAGGGCCAATGGTGATGCCATGGCAACCGTTAAGCTCTTTAAGCTCTTATTGAGCAAGGATACAGAAAAAACCATTATACAAGAAGCCGTAAAGCTCAACCCAAAACGGCAAATGGACACCAAGCTTCGGGATATTATTGAGGAGCTGCCCAGCACGTGCGGCGTGTATTATATGCACAATGCAAATGGCAAGGTCATTTATATTGGCAAGGCAAAAAATATAAAAAAACGCATCAACCAGCATTTTACCAGCGACAACCGTAAATCAAAACAGATGCAAGAAGATGTGGAGGCCGTTACCTATGAAGAAACCGGCAGCGAACTCATTGCCCTACTCAAGGAGAACGAGGAAATCAAAAAAAACAAGCCACGTCACAACAGGGCATTGCGCAGGACACTTTTTAAAAGCCAGCTCAGCACGTTTATGGATGATGAAGGCTATGTGAACCTCAAGATTGAGAATACAAATTCAAAAAAGCAAAGCGTGACCACGTTTGCAACCAGCCTTTCGGCGAAAAACCACCTGGAGTTCATCGTTGAAGAATATGGCCTGTGCCAGAGCAAAGTGGGCATACACTCCACCGGTGGCAACTGCTTTAATTATACCATAAAGCAATGTCATGGTGCCTGCATAGGTAAAGAGGACCCCATGGAGTACAACCAGCGCGTCAATCAGTACATCAATAAACATGGCTTTATCAACAAGAGTATGGTAATCATAGATAGGGGCCGAGATATTGATGAACGCAGTGTTGTACTTATAGAAAACGGCGAGTTCAAGGGCTTTGGTTTTTACAACCTCAATTTTCAGCTCAACAACATCGAGGTCTTGCAAAATCTCATAACTCCCATGCAGGACAATCGTGACGCCAGACACATCATACAGAGTTATCTAAGGACCAGAAAGGTTTTAAAGACCATTGAACTTGAAGAAATAAACAATTAATTGACCTCACCATCCACATATACCTGGAAGACAAGACTTCATGAAATAATCTATGAAGCTGATACCCCCGCCGGGAAGGCATTTGATGTTATCCTCTTGATCCTTATCTTCCTGAGTATCATTATGGTCATGCTTGAGAGTGTGACCGCTATAAGTGCCCAGTATGGCGATTACTTTTATATAGGTGAGTGGATCATAACCATATTTTTTAGCATCGAGTACATCTTACGGTGCATTACCATCAAGAAGCCCACGGCTTATATTTTTAGCTTTTATGGATTCATTGACCTGATATCCACCATTCCCCTGTACCTGTCCTTCTTTTTTGTGGGCACCCATGCACTCTTAACGATAAGGGCATTGAGGTTGCTACGGGTTTTCAGGATATTGAAGGTAACCCGGTACATAGGAGAAGGTAACCGTTTGGCAAAAGCCTTAAAGGATAGCCGTCCTAAAATCCTGGTATTCCTTTTTGCCGTGCTCATCCTTTCGGTTATAGCAGGAACGCTCATGTACCTGGTGGAAGGTCCTGAAAATGGGTTTAAGAACATCCCGTTGAGTATCTACTGGTGCATCGTTACCTTGACCACGGTGGGTTTTGGTGATATAGCCCCAGTGACGCCCCTTGGGCAGTTTATTGCAATGGTCATCATGATTCTTGGATATGGTATCATCGCAGTCCCCACGGGTATTGTAAGTGCCGAAATGACCAAGGGTACAGCAGAGAACAACCTTGCACTTAACACCCAATCCTGTCAAAACTGTGGCTCAAACAAGCACCAGGACGGAGCAAAATATTGTCATAAATGCGGTCATACCCTTCACCATGCCTAAAACGCTAATCACGGTCGTGGGGCCTACCGCGATAGGCAAGACCGCGCTCTCCATCAAGCTTGCCCAGCATTACAATACTGAGATTGTCTCAGCAGATTCACGGCAGTTTTTTAAAGAAATGAAGATAGGTACCGCAGTTCCTGATGAGGATGAACTTGCCGCTGCCCGGCATCATTTTATCCAGCACATCAGCATACAAGATGACTACAATGTGGGCATCTTTGAGCAGGAGGCCATCCACAAGCTGGACAAATTGTTCAAAGAGCATGCTACCGTGATATTGGTGGGAGGTTCTGGCCTGTATGTCAATGCGGTGCTCTATGGCCTGGATGATTTTCCCGAGGTTAAAGCGGGTGTGCGGGAGGAGCTTTCGCGAAAGCTAGAAAATGAAGGTCTTGAACCCTTGCGGCAAATGCTTAAGAACCTGGATCCAGAGCATTACAAGCGGGTGGACCTAGACAATCCACAACGGGTGGTACGGGCACTTGAAGTGTGTGTATCTTCTGGGATGCCCTATTCATCCTTCTTGGCAAAAAACATGGTAAAGCGCGACTTTGATTTTGTACAGGTGGGCCTTACGGCAAAAAGGGAGCTTATCTATGACCGTATCAATAGGCGGGTTGACCTGATGATGCAGCACGGGCTGGAGGCCGAAGCTAAAAAACTTTATTCACAAAGAAATCTCAACGCTTTGCAAACGGTGGGTTACCGGGAGCTATTTGCGTATTTTGACCATAAGATATCCAGGGCCGAGGCCATTGAGGAGATTAAAAAGAATACCCGGAGGTTTGCCAAAAGGCAGCTGACCTGGTATAGAAAAGATGATAGTATCCACTGGTTTGACCATCAATGCCCGGTGGATGAAATTGTGGATGTTATAGATAAAAATGCGTCCCCCTGACCCACCAAAGGGACGCTTTTTTTACCACTTAATTTTCTTCTTCCTTCTTGACAACAAGACGGAATCCCTCACCGTGGATGTTAAGTATCTCCACAGTGTCATCGAGTTTAAGGTATTTACGCAGTTTTGCAATGTAAACATCCATACTCCTGGAGGTAAAATAGTTGTCATCCCTCCATATCTTGGTCAATGCAAGCTCCCTGGGCATCAGGTCATTTTCATGAAGTGCCAATAACCTTAGGAGTTCATTTTCTTTTGGCGAAAGCTTTATGGGCTCTTCTTCCCTATAGGTAAGGAACCTCAATTT
Organism: Cytophagaceae bacterium; assembly: GCA_002710685.1. GTDB lineage: Bacteria > Bacteroidota > Bacteroidia > Flavobacteriales > Flavobacteriaceae > Leeuwenhoekiella. The sequence goes on from PALD01000029.1 coordinate 74,208, forward strand.
TGAATTGAGGAAGAAGTTTCCTATCTGAAATTCAAATTGTTTGCTGTCAGCAATGCTGTCAGTTGCCTTGCGCATCATGATGGCCTTGATCTTCATAAGAAGCACCTCACTGTCAAAGGGCTTGTTGAGGTAATCATCAGCACCTACCTTGTATCCCTTGAGCACATCTTCTTTCATTGCTTTTGCGGTAAGGAAAATGATGGGCACATCTTCATTCTTTTCCCTTATTTCCTTGGCAAGCGTGAAACCATCTTTATATGGCATCATCACGTCCAGGATACAAAGGTCAAAATCATCCTTCTTAAACTTTTCAAAGCCTTCCATACCATTCTTGGCATGAGTGACGTCATAGTCGTTCATCGATAGGTAGTCCTTTAGGACAGTACCAAAATTTGGGTCATCTTCAACCAGTAGGATTTTTTTGTTTTCTGTTTCCATGAGTTACGATATTAGTGGTAATTTAATTATAAATGTACTGCCCTTGCCCAGTTCGCTCTGTACCCAGATATCACCAGAGTGATCTTCCACGATACGTTTTGCATAGGCAAGGCCCAGGCCGTGTCCTTTAACATTATGGATGTCTCCTGTATGTTCACGGTAAAATTTTTCAAATACTTTTTTCTGTACACCCTTTGTCATCCCGTCTCCCTGGTCCTTGATTTTGAGCAGGATGAAGTTTTTAAGGTTTTCTGTGTATATGTCTATTTTAGGTTCATTAGTAGAGTACTTCACAGCATTGTCAAGAATATTGACAATCACATTGGTAAAGTGGGTCTCATTTGCCAGGACAGATGATTTTACCGCTCCCAGGTGTGTCTTGATATATCCTCCCCTATCTTCTACTATGAGTTCAACATGCGTGATGGCATCTTCTACCAGGTCATGCAGCTTTAATCTTTCTTTCTTGATATCCAGTTGATTTTTCTCAAGTTTTGAGATACGTAGCACATTTTCTACCTGGGCATGCATGCGCTTGTTCTCTTCCCTTATCATACCCATGTACCTGTTCAAGAATTCAGGATTGCCATTTACCTTAGGATTCTTGATTGCATCAAGGGCCAGGTTGATGGTTGCTATGGGGGTTTTGAATTCGTGGGTCATGTTGTTGATAAAATCAGTCTTTATCTGTGATATCTGTCTCTGCTTGATCAACTGTTGCAGTGCGCTGCTATACGCCACCACGATGATCAGGGTAAACAAGATGCTGAGGCCACCCATGACCACAACTGATGATATCACAAATTTTTTCTCTCCTGGAAAACGCGCCCACAACTCATAATCACTATGCCCATCACCATCCACGAACAAGGGTTCATTAAAGGTTTGCTTAGGTGACTCGATATCAAAACCATCACTGCGCACGGAGGTTGCCAAATTGTTGCTGTAAATGGCATATTCAAAATCAGTATCCATATCCCTCTCGGCAAGTTCCATGGTCATTAACCTTTCTATTTCAGCCTTGCTCACGCGGCTTGTAATGGGGATTTTGCGTGTTGTTTCTAAAATGAACTGCGCCAGGCTATAACGCTCAAAATCTTCAAGACTATTCAACCTGGCAAACTGTGATCTCCTGTCAATGGGAGCCTTTTTCATCTCACTATCCTGAAATGTCTTTGCCAGCCTACCTTTAAGGTACTTGTTGAACTTAAGGCTGTCCATATCATAATCAAGGATGGGGGCCGTCAATTTATAGTCTTGATCAGCAATACTATTACGATATATATAATTATCACTTGACAGGGAATCCTGCGGCCTTACAAATAGCTCATAAAACGTAATATCATCTATGGACCCTAGGCTGTCCCTTAATTTTAAAAGAGGATTGTATAAACGTTCCAGCTCATTATTCTGCAACTTAACAGCAACTGACTTAAGTACTTGATTTGCATTAAAAGCAAACTGCCCGCGCTTGGTCTCTATACTATTTGATATCCAGTAGCCTTGAACAAAGATAATCCCCATAAGGGAGAGGCTCATCAGCACCACCAGAAGCACAAATATTTTTTTGTTCATGCTTCAAATGTATGATTTTAACATTTACGGGATGGGTGGTTTAACCAAATGTTAACATCGGTAAGCTATGTATTTATGCGCCTTGACAAGATTTTAACATTTATTTCCCTCACCTCTTTTTGCGTATCGTCAAGGTCAATATTGTTGATGACAAAATCAGCTAAAGGCAACTTGTACTCATCGCTCCACTGGTTGCGAATCCGCGCTATGACAGCCTTTTTTTTAACATTTTCACGCTGCATCACACGGTCAATACGCACCTCTTCTGGGGCGGTAACAAGGATGGTAAGGTCAAAGTTTTCCTGAAGGTTATTTTCAAAAAGTATGGCAACCTCCTGGATTATATAGGGGGAATTTTGGGCCCCGGCCCATTTATTAAAATCTTCCCTCACCGCTGGATGAACTATACCGTTTAATCGTTGAAGTAAACTTTTATCCTCAAAGACCTGGTCAGAGATAAACTTTCTGTCAAGTTGGTCATTTTTATAGGCCGAATTGCCAAAAATTCTTTCTATCTCCTGCCTCAACCGTGGGGTGTGCATGAGTTTTTTTGCCTCATCATCAGAGTGGTACACGGGAACACCCAACTTCTTAAAGAAACCCGCAACGGTGGTCTTGCCGCTCCCTATGCCGCCGGTAAGGCCCACGAACATCATTTTACCAGGAGGTATTGAATGGTTTTTTCGCGTAAGCGTACATCTCTTACAAAATCAGGATGTTCAAGTATTTTGGGGGTAAGTGTAGTGGTCGTGCTATCAATTTCGGCAAAGTCGCATACCACTTTAAACTCATTTGCCTTGACCCGTTCATAATCCTTGAGGTTGACATTAAAGATAAGGTGTACCCTTTTAGGGAAAATCTTTGCGGTAACATCCTGGGGCACATTGACCATCTGCAAGGGAACTTCCAGGTCTCCTTCGGTAAACTTATCAACCTCCAGGTGCATCTGTACACGTTGTGGTATGATATCCACCTGTTTTTCATTGGTCACAAGGGCAATGCTATCTTCTACGGTAGACTTGAGGTCCTTGAACCTTATCTCTTTGGTACTCACCTGGCCAAGACTGTCGAGGACACTTTTTGGTCCCCGAACCATAACCGTATCTGGAGTAAAGACAACTCCCTCTAAGCTACCATATCCTGCGGCAAATGAGATGTCACTGTTCTGCACCACAGGTACCCTTTTTTCATAATTTTCGTCAAGCGAAAAGAAAATAGTGTCAGGCATGATGCGGCTTAGCTCACTGTCAGAGAGGCTACCGCCCAGGTTTGCATTACTAGCATTGAACACGTAAAAATATTTACCATTTGCACGTTTGAGCTGAGAGAGGTCAACAACATATTCCTGGTCTGAAAGACGGTACTTAAGATACTCATACCCCGTGGCACGACCATTGACCTCAATTTTCTTTGCGGTATAGGATTTAAGGATTTTGTCTTCAGGAAGGTTGATAAGGCTGATGGGCACCTTGACGTCAAAGGTATAGAGCTTGTTCAACTTGACAAGCAGGGAAACACAGGCCGTGAGCACCAGGATTAATAGAAAAATCCTGATGTTCGCATTGTTAAGTTTCTTTTTTGTTTTTGCCATGAGGTTGAGGTCTCTGCGTAAAATTAGTCAAAAAATAGATGAGGAAATTTTTCCTGGGGATCCTTTTTAAAACACTGCAGGGCAATTGTGGACTGTAAAAATGCCGTACCGTATCCCAAGAATTGTACTAGCACCGCGGCAAGGGACAGGAAAGCGGTTTTTATGTTCTTGGTTTTTACCAAAGCTGTTGCCCAGAGAACCATCATATACATCCCGTAACACGCCATAAATATCCATAAACCCAAGGCAGCAAGCAGTACCGCAACCAGTAGCCCAATCACAAAAAAAGAAGGAAACCAGTAGGTTATCTTTGCCGTTCCCGGGTGCCATGTGTTCAGGATGGGACGTACCAGGCCAAATTTCCTGACCTGTTGATAGAATTTTTTCCAGTTTATTCTGCGCTTATGATACACGAATGCCTCAGGTAACAACCGGGATTCAAAACCTTGCTTCCACAAACGGAATGTCAAATCTGGGTCTTCTCCAGGATGGATCTTCCCAAAACCCGCAGTGGCCTCAAAAGCTTTTTTTGAAATGCCCATATTGAAACTACGGGGCTGAAACTTATCAATCCCACTCTTACCCCCCCTTATCCCACCGGTCGTGAGAAATGAGGTCATGGTAAAGTCTATTGCCTTTTGCAAATCTGAAAAAGAAACATGGGCGGCATCTGGTCCTCCAAAGAAATCTACATACTTTGATTGCAATTCTTTTTTTACTTCTAGCAGGTAATTTATAGGGAGAAGTACATCGCTGTCTAGAATTATAAAATAGTCTCCCCTCGCCCTTGCCATACCATAATTGCGCGATGGCCCAGGACCAGAATTTGCTTTTTCAAAATAAGTGATGGGGAGTTGGGGATATCTCTCAACAACAGGTCTTGAAGGTATTGTTGAGCCATCTTCAACTAGTACGATCTCATAATCTTCATCATAATCCAGGCGCGAGAAGCTCATAAGAAGTTCATCAACCTCTCCTGGCCTGTTGTATACGGGGATTATAAAAGAAAAAAATGGGTTCATCATTTATAAAAAAGCCCGTGAAATCAATTCACGGGCCTTGATGTATCAAATTAATATATGTTATTCATTTTCTACAAATGCATCCATCACGGCATCACTAACGCCCATATTGCTAAACCCTCCATCATTGAAGAGATTCTGCAGGGTCACCTTTTTTGTAAGGTCTGAGAACAGGCTCACGGTATAGTTTGCACAATCATCTGCCGTGGCGTTGCCCAGTGGGCTCATTTTTTCCGCGTAAGCGATAAAACCATCAAACCCTTTTACCCCCTTGCCTGCAGTGGTGGGCGTGGGAGATTGTGAGATGGTGTTTACCCGCACTTTTTTATCCTTGCCAAAGAAATAGCCAAAGCTTCTTGCAATACTCTCAAGATATGCCTTGTTGTCTGCCATATCGTTGTAATCTGGAAACACGCGCTGTGCTGCCATATATGTCAGTGCGACGATGCTGCCCCACTCGTTCATGGCATCTTTTTTATAGAGTACCTGCATCACCTTGTGAAAGCTGCCGGCACTCACGTCCCAGCCCTTTGCGGTCCAGTCGTGGTTTTGATCAGTATAATGTTTACCCTTGCGCACGTTGATAGACATCCCTATACTGTGCAGGATAAAGTCGAGCTTGCCCCCCAGTTCTTCTGTCGCGGCATCAACCAGTTTTTCCAGGTCTTCCATATTCGTCGCATCTGCAGCGATAACTTTGGAACCTGTTTTTTCTGCCAGTTGATTTATGCTTCCCATGCGCATGGCGATGGGCGCGTTAGAAAGTACAAACTTCCCTCCTTCTTCATGAACTCTTTCTGCGGTTTTCCAGGCGATGCTGTTTTCATCAAGCGCGCCAAAAATGATTCCGCGTTTTCCTTTTAAAAGATTATAGGCCATAATGTATGATTAGTTTCAATGTCAAAAATACGATTTTAATTATTGAGCAGCTGCTTTGCATGCTCCATTGCTGCGGTAGAAGTTGCCTTACCGCCCAGCATTTCGGCAATTTCATCAATTCTCCCAGCTTCATCCAGTTTTACAAGGCTTGTGGTGGTGCGGGCATCACCATCTTGCTTGAATACCTTGTAATGATGATTGCCCTGCCCGGCAATCTGTGGCAGGTGGGTAATGCTCATCACCTGCATACGGGCGGCCATCTTTTTCATGATGATACCCATCTTAAGTGCGATTTCACCGCTGACCCCTGTATCAATCTCATCAAATATCAAGGTGGGCAGGTTTTCATATTCGCTCAATATCGCTTTGATTGAGAGCATGATCCTGCTCAATTCACCACCAGAGGCAGCTTTTTTCAATTCTTGGGGACGCATGCCCTTGTTTGCCGAAAACAAGAAGCTCAGCGACTCCTTACCGTTGGGCCTAAAACCATCTGCAGGGACTAGTCCTATATGAAAACTGGCATTTGGCATCCCCAGGTCTGCGAGCATCTGCTGCAATTTTATGGTAAGGCCGGGAATGGTTTTTTTTCGCTTAAGCGAAAGCTCCTCAGCCTGGTCCCCCATTATTTTCATGGATTTTTCAACCGCTTTTTCAAGGTTCTCAATGGCGCTGTCAAGGCCTTGCAGCGATTGTACCTCGTCATCGAGGGCATCGCGTATCTCAATCAATTCTTCAACTGAGGCGACATTGTGCTTTTTTTGAAGGTCAAAAAACAGTTTTAGCCTGCTCTCGAGCCTAGCGAGTTCTTCTGGGTCGCTCTCTGTTGCCCCCGCAAGGTCTTCAATGGTCTGTGTGATATCATCAAGCTCTATGCCCACGCTCTTGATGCGCTCATCAATGTTTTTATATTTTTCACCAAAACCCGATATGCGTGAGAGCATGCGCTTTACCTCAAGAAGCATGTCATTGATGCCCAGTTCTTCCCTGCTCAGCTTTTGGTGCGCTTCGCCCAGAGCTTCGGTGATTTGCTCCACATTGTTGAGGGCTTCATGCCCAGCTTCCATGTCTTCTTGCTCCCCTGGTTTCAGGTTTGCCTCCAGAAGCTCGTTGAGCAGGAAGTTTTTATATTCTTCTTCCTTTATGGCTTCTGCACGCTGTGCTTTAAGGTCAGCAAGCTTTCTCCTATCTGCCAGGTGCCTTGCATACTCTTGACCATAACTAGCCAGGAGGCCGGTATTTTCCGCGTAAGCGTCAAGCACCTTAAACTGAAAATCACTGGAGGTCACCTCAAGCGTTTGATGCTGGCTGTGTATATCCACAAGATGCACTGCCAGTGAAGACAGTTGGCTCAAGGTCACCGGCGTGTCGTTTATAAACGCCCTGCTCTTGCCACTGGGCAAGATCTCACGGCGTATAATGGTCTGTGGTTCATAATCCAGGTCTTCATCCTTAAACAGCTGCTGTAACTGGTATTGCGCAATGTTGAACTGTGCCTCGATGATACACTTTGTTTCAGGGTCGCCTATACTGCCCAGGTCTGCCCGGTTGCCCAGGATGAGCCCCAATGCACCCAGCAGGATTGATTTACCTGCGCCGGTCTCGCCCGTGATCACGGTAAAACCATCCTCAAACCTGAGGTTGACTTCTTCAATAAGGGCATAGTTCTTTATTAAGAGGCTACTAAGCAATTAAGTATAGGGTTTATGGTTAATTCATCGCTTTCGCGAAAGCGAATCAAGTGGTAAAGATAATGGGGAAATGCACCAAATTCAAACCAAAATCACATAGATTTAAAGTTTGATCTGACGCCAGTATGAACCCTTAGTGGGCGCAACTTTTGTGAGGGTAGAGACCAGGTCTGTGATGTTGACCTGTGGGCCACCGGTAAAAATCTTGACAACCTCATCTGCCTTTGCGTCAAAAAACACACGGGTCAAGAAATTGTTTGGCCTGTTGTTGTACAGTTCATTAAACAGGCTCAGGGTTACTGCCACAGATTGTTTTGCGTCCTTGGGGTTTTCTGCCATATAATCAAGGCCGTTGCGGTGGTAGGCGTACAGGATATTGCCAAAACCGGCAAAATTGGGCGATAATAAATCCTGATTTAAACGGTACCTGCTCTGTGAACCGCTCTGCGCCGTCCACCCCTCTCCACCACTCTGGGATGCGGTGTTGACAATTTGGGCAGCTTCTTCAAAATATGGGGTTCCACCTCCTTCTTGAAATGTAGCGGCATCCATGCCTATGATCGTATAGGCATAAAAGGCCAGTGTTGAGATAAGGTTATTGTCAAAAGAATTAGGGTTGTAGTTCATGGGCTGAAATTCAGTATATCTAAAACTGAACTGCCTATCATTGAAGTTGAATAGCGTTGTATTGTAGCTGCTGTTGTACACGGGCCGCGATGATTGCACCTGGATATTGCCCGTAAAATAATCTGAATTTATGGTGTTTATGATTAAGACGATGTTGCAATCTATCTTTTCCTGCTGCTTATACTGTTGATTGGTCCAGGTGGTCTTGTTCATAAATTCTTCAACGGCCGTCTTGAGCGTCCTGAATACCTGAAGGTTGCTTTGTCCCGTTTGCTCTGCATTGATCTGTACGCTGCAATTGAGCTCTTGCGCAGCGGTAAGTGCAGGTATGAGGGCAAAAATGAAAAGTAGTTTCTTAAACATCTGTTTTTTTGATTACTTCATCAAGTATGTCGCTGGCAACTTCAGTCTTTGATTTTAGATCAAAGTTTATTTTTTCTCCATCTTTATGCAAGATGGTGATTTTATTGGTTTCTGTTTGAAAGCCTGCACCTTTATCTTTCAAGGAGTTTAGGACAATCATATCCAGGTTCTTGCGCACAAGTTTTGCCTTAGCATGCTCAAGTTCATTTTCTGTTTCTAGTGCAAAACCTACCAAAAACTGATTTTGCTTTTGTTTACCAAGGGTAGCCAAAATATCAATTGTTGACTCCAATTGCAAGGTTAACGCTTCAGATTTCTTTTTTATTTTCTGGGTTGCGGTATTTGCGGGCCTATAATCTGCGACAGCGGCAGCGGCAATCAAGATATCCGCTTCTTTAAAATGCAATTGTGCGGCCTCATACATCTCTTGTGCACTACTTACCCGTTCTATCGTTAACCTGCTGTGGTGCATTGCTAGGTGCGTGGGGCCCGATATCAGGATGACTTCTGCACCTAGAGCCAAGGCCCTTTCAGCAATGGCATACCCCATTTTACCGCTGCTGTGATTGCCTATGAACCTTACCGGGTCAATGGCCTCATGGGTGGGACCTGCGGTAAGCAGGATTTTCTTTTGCCGCAAAGGCAATTGTGATAAGTGATGTTGCTCTATAAAGCGCACGATATCTTCTGGCTCTGCCATGCGTCCCTGCCCTTCAAGTCCACTTGCAAGCTCGCCATGACCTGCGGGAATCATAATGTTGCCATAAGATTGCAACTTCTCAAAAGTCTCTTGTGTACTACGGTGCCTGTACATATCCAGGTCCATCGCTGGCGCAAAATAGACGGGACATTTTGCTGAAAGGTAGGTGGCGAGCAATAGGTTATCACAGGTGCCGGTGCTCATCTTAGCCATGGTATTTGCCGTGGCTGGGGCTATAACAAAGAAATCGGCCCAGAGGCCGAGTTCTACGTGATTGTTCCATGTAGGGTTATCTGTATCATCATCATTAACAAATGATGAAAATACTTCATTTTTTGAAAGGGTGGCAAGCGTTAAGGGGGTTACAAAATCTTTTGCAGCAGGGGTCATGATTACCTTGACCTCTGCACCTGCTTTTATAAAACCCCTTACCAACCATGCTGATTTATAGGCAGCAATACCGGCAGTGACGCCTATAAGTATTTTTTTGCCGCCCAGTACAGACATGGGTTTAACCTTGAGGTTCTTCTTCGGTACCCCTGTAGTAAATCTTGTCCTCTAACCATTCTTGAACGGCCATTGCATGAGGTTTGGGCAACTTCTCATAGAATTTTGAAACCTCAATCTGTTCTTTGTTTTCAAAGATTTCTTCAAGGCTATCATTGTATGTTGCAAATTCATCCAGCTTTTCAAGAAGCTCGCGCTTGATGTCTGTATTGATTTGTGTGGCACGTTTTGCGATAATTGATATCGCTTCATAGATATTGCCCGTGGGCTTGTCTATTTCTTGCTTGTTGAGAGTTACCGTATTAATAGGTGCTTCTAGATTTTTAACATCCATGGATTAAAAATTTATAGTGATTGCTGCAAACGTTTGTCAATATCTTCTTTCATCTTATCGGCCTCCTCACGATACTCACCCTCAGGATATGACCTGATGAGGTTGTCGTAATAGAGGGCTGCTTCTTCCAGCCTAGGCTCCACGAGCCTGTCAAGGCTCCCTATGGCATAGTTGTATTGTGAATCCAGTTTCCAGTAAAAAGCTGCTTCCCTGAACGGGGAACCGGGATAATCATATATAAAATCATCCAGTGCCGCGATGGCAGATGGATAATCTATGATTTTATTATATCCCTTTGCTATTTCAAAGGCCTTCTTCTGCACCTTGGTGCTTAGTTCTATTATCCTTTGATTAGCAATCTCAGCATATTCTGAGTCTGGGTATTTACCTATAAAAAACTGCAATTTATCCAATGCTTTCTCAGTTTCTCCTTGATCAAGAGTGTACCTGGGAGAAAGCTCTGCATAGCTCATTGCAGACTTATATTCAGCTTCTTCAGTCTTTTCTGAGGTGGGATATGCCGAAGCAAAACGTTCAAATTGATACCCTGACATATAATAGTCACCTACCTGGTAGTAACTGTCAGCATACAGGTACATGATACGCTCTGCCTGTGGCTTGCCCCTGTAACTGGGAACAATCTGCTCCCAGAGCCTCAAGGACTTGCGGTATTTTCCCATATTGTAGAGGGAATCTGCAAAGGCATATTTTTCCCCTATGTTCTCAGACTTTAAAACCTTCTGAAACTCACTACAGGAACTCAATAAAAGAACTGAAACCAGTGCTATAAAAAAGCTTTTCATTGTTTTTAAAAACATCGTGCAAAAATAGGTTTTTTCAATTGATTACAAAACTAAAGGACTACATGTCTTTTAAGTATGTTGCAAGTTGCTCTTTTAATGCTGCACTGGCCTCAACCAATGGTAGCCTTACCGTGGGACCGCACAACCCTTTTTGATGTAACAACGCCTTGATTCCCGCGGGATTGCCTTCTGCAAAAATCAAATCTATGGCTGTCATCAGGGCGTAATGTTTTTTATTGGCTGCAGCCAAATTACCCACGATACCGTCGCGTATCATCTGACTGAACTCTACTGGCAATCCCTGGCCTATCACCGAAATCACCCCATCTCCTCCTGCCAGGACAGTGGGCAGTGCCAGCATATCATCTCCAGAAATCACCATAAAATCCTTGGGACAATCCTTTAACAACCTAAGCATCTGTACCATATCTCCCGCTGCTTCCTTTATGCCTATTATGTTCTCTATCTCGTGGGCAATCTTCACCGTTGTTCCTGGCAAGATGTTTGATCCCGTTCTTGCAGGCACATTGTAGATGATGACCGGCACGGGCGAGGCCTGGGCGACTGCCTTGTAATGTTCAAAGATGCCTGCCTGCGCGGGCCTATTGTAATATGGGGAAACCGATAGGACGGCATCAAATGCGCTCAAATCTGTACTTTCAAGCTCCTTGACCACCTTTGCGGTATCGTTGCCCCCTATACCCATGACCAGTGGCAATTTTCCTTTTGCCATTTCAACAACCGTTTTGACAACCAGTTGCTTTTCTTTGTTTTCCAGGGTAGCATTTTCAGCCGTGGTGCCCATGACCACAAGATATTCCACACCGCCGTCAATGGAGTACTGCACAACTTTGCGCAATCCATCTATATCTACTGACTTGTCCTGATTAAATGGGGTGACCAGTGCCACTCCCGTTCCTTTTAACTGTTGCATTCTCAATCTATCCTGTTGAGGATTTTTAAATATTTTTTTAATTCTTCTCTAAAAGTGGCAACATCCCCCAGGGGGACATTGAGCACAAGATCATTTACCGCGGTACCGGCAGTGGGCAAACCTACTTTAAATTTTGCCTTAGATAGTGCCGTGGCGCAGTGCAAAGGTAAATTTTCGGAGGTATAATAGCTTATCAATAAATCAAAAGGTTTTTCAACAAAATTCTTTAACCCCGCATCCTTGATCTTCATCTGGGTTGTTATTGCCTTATCATCAAATTTACCCTCGGTAAGGTTTTCTTCCCCCTTGAGGTTCTTTACATGGCAAATCACCTCATAATTAACCCCTTTCTTGAGGTCTTGAAGCATTTGCTTTAAAGCAGATACATCTTGAAAAGCCGTGTAGTCCAGCAAGATCCCAGCATTCTTTAATGAGGATGACGGTTGCGGGCCATTACCCTTATCAATGATTTTTTCAAGATTTCTTTTAAGTGATTTTCTCTTTAAAGAGTCAAAAAACATCTAATTTTACCTTTGAGGACAAATGTAACTAAATATATTGTCGGCAAAATATTTTCATCACATCATGAAAAGAATATTCGCGGCCGCCCTAGGCCTTGTATTTCTTAGTCTTACCGCTTGCAGACAAGAAAAGACTTCCCTTAAGGAAATCACAGCAACACAAATAAACATCAATGATGGTATAGAAAGTGATGCAAAAATCACCGAGTACATCAAACCCTATAAGGATAACATAGATAAGCAGATGGATAGCGTGATATCCTATTCTTCTTACAGCATCTCAAAAAGTGATGGTGAGTTCAACACGGCCATAGGCAACATGATGGCAGATGCCGTTTATGAAATGGCAAGTCCCGTTTTTAAAAAGAGGACCGGTCAACAACTTGATGCGGTGCTCCTCAACCATGGGGGTATACGCTCTCCCCTGGGAAAAGGCCCCATCACCATGCGCACGGCCTTTGAAATCATGCCCTTTGAAAACAGTATTGTGGTAGTCGAGCTCAGTGGCGAAAAGATCAAAGAGATGTTTGATTATTTAAAAAGAGGTAAGGCGCACCCTATTTCGCACATGCAGTTGATCATAGATAAAAACCATAATATCAAGAAAGCTACCATAGGAGGCAAACCCATAGTGGATACCGAAACCTATTTTATCGCGACGAATGACTATCTCCAGCAAGGGGGTGATGGCATGGTCTTCCTGGGAGACCCCATAAGCCTGGAAGTACTTGATTATAAGGTGCGCAGTGTGCTCATTGATTATTTTAACAAGCATGATACGATTGCCCCGGTGCGGGACGATAGATTTATAAAACAATGATGATGAAGAGAAGGATATTTTTAAAAAACAGTGCAGCTGCAGCAACAGTTGCCGGGTTAGCCAGTACGGGATTTACATCTGTCCTTGCAGAGCCCAAAAAACACATCACCATACTGCATACCAATGATGTGCACAGTCATATAGAACCCTTTCCTCCAGAAGATCCCAGTTTTGCAAATAAGGGCGGGGTTGCCAGAAGGTTAACCCTGATTCAAAAATTGAGACAGCAAAACCCCAATACCCTCTTGCTGGATGCCGGGGATATCTTTCAAGGCACCCCTTATTTTAATTTTTATGGCGGGGAGCTAGAATTCAAGTTGATGAGCATGATGGGCTATGATGCCGCTACCGTGGGCAATCATGATTTTGACAACGGTGTTGGTGGGCTTGCGGCTCAGATGCCCAATGCTAAATTTAAGATGATTGCGTCAAACTATGATTTTTCAAACACAATCATGGATGGCTTGACAACGCCCCACGAAACCTTTGACGTTGACGGAATCAAAATAGGTGTTTTTGGACTGGGAATACAACTTCAGGGCCTTGTCAATCCAGGAATGTCAAAAGAGACCAAATATCTTGACCCCATTGAGATAACACAGGACATGACCAGGATTTTAAAGCAAGAAGAGAAATGTGACCTCGTCATCTGCTTATCGCATCTAGGGTATAAATATGAATTTGATAAAGTATCAGATATAGTACTTGCCCAAAAAACCAAGAATATAGATTTAATCATAGGCGGTCATACCCATACCTTTTTACCCAAGCCCACGATAACCACAAATGCTGATGGCAAAAAGGTGATGATAAATCAAGTGGGATGGGGAGGAATAAACCTTGGTAAGATTGACTTCTATTTTGACTCCTCTGGCAATACTGAAGGAGAAGGAGTTGTCATAAACGTTTAGGTTCTTCAAGATTTTCATTTTGTTGTTTGAACCTGTTTATAAGGAAAATAACAAAGACAATCTTAAACATCAAAGAACCCAGGTATGATGACAATAACAAAGTATATGATTCAAACAAAAATTCAGTAATACAGGCTGATAAGATCAAAACAAGTATGGCACCGCCTGTAATCACGAGATTAAAGTTGTTGATCTTAGTATTGAAAACCGGAATAAAAATCATCATCAGCATCATTGTACAAAAAGGTACAATCGCCAGGATCAGCATTCTTGGTTCAGGTACCAGGGGCAAAAGCAAATGAACAAGGTAACCCAGAACATACCCCATACCCACGGTTCCTAATATGGAACTTATCAGGTCAACATCCTTAAAGCTGATCTTTGTCTCCCTAGCTAGTGGTACCAGCATGATACACAACAATATAAATACAAGGATGGCAAAAACCATAACACCTGTATAATTCTCCTCAAACCCAAAAATAAACTGGGTTTCCATGGCGCAAGAAAGTGCAAATAGCAACACCAGCATACCATTGAAGCTTCCGGTTTCCCTATAATAATATAACCCTAGACAGGTGGTATATAAATAATCAACCCAAAAAAGCTTATGGTGGTCAATAAGCGTGATAAGTATGACATATATCACCCCTATCATCATCGCCAGGTTCTTAAAGTTAAAAGACAACATATAGAATGGTATTATTTCAACATACGTAAAAAATCTTCTTCGTTTAAAATTGGGATATTTAGGTTTTCGGCCTTGGTGCGTTTACTGGGGCCCATATTTTCACCTGCAACGAGATAATCAGTCCTTGAAGAAATACTACCGGTATTCTTTCCTCCGTTTTTCTCGATGAGTTTTTTTAGGTCATTGCGGCTCACTTTTTCAAAAACACCGCTTATCACAAATGTCTTTCCTTCAAGTTTATCCGTCTGTCCTTTTAATTCTTCTTCTGAGACCATAAACTGCAGGCCATGGCTTTTTAACCTTTCTACCAGTTCCTTTTTCTTCTCATCCTGGAAAAAATCCACAACGCTCTCTGCAATCCTATCACCTATCTCGTCAACTGCAATGAGTTCGTCCATTTTGGCTGCAGCCAAATTATCAACACTCTTATAGTGCCTGGCCAATTTTTTTGCAACGGTCTCCCCCACATATCTAATGCCCAGGGCAAACAAGACCCGTTCAAAAGGAATTTTTCTTGAGGCAATGATGCCTTGTATCAGGTTCTCCGCACTCTTCTCGGCCATGCGCTCCAGTGGGATTACCTGCTCCTTTGTTAGCTCATATAAATCTGCATAGTCGCCAATGAGTCCTTCATTGACCAATAATGTTACAGTCTCTCCTCCCAGTCCTTCAATATCCATCGCTTTACGCGAAATAAAATGCTGGATCCTCCCTATGATCTGCGGTGGGCATCCTTCATCATTAGGACAATAATGTTGTGCCTCGCCTTCTTTTCTTATCAATGGGGTTTCACATTCAGGGCACCTGTCTATATAGACGGTGGGGGTTGATTCTGGGTCTCGGTTTTCAAAATCCACCCCTACGATTTTAGGTATAATCTCGCCTCCTTTCTCGACATATACCATATCGCCCTCGCGCACATCAAGTTTTTCTATTTGATCAGCATTATGCAGTGAGGCCCTTTTAACAATGGTACCTGCCAGTTGTACGGGCTCCAGGTTTGCCACCGGTGTTATCGCCCCAGTACGGCCCACTTGGTATGTTATCTTGTTGAGTCTTGTTGAAGCTTGCTCAGCCTTGAACTTATAAGCCATGGCCCAGCGCGGTGCTTTTGCAGTATGCCCCAGTTCTTCTTGTTGTTGAAAGCTGTTGACCTTGATTACAACACCATCAGTCTCGTAGGGCAGTTCATGTCTATGAATATCCCAATGGTTTACAAAATCAATGGTCTCCTTGGTGCTCGAGGTGAGTTTTGCAACATCTGGCACCTTAAATCCCCATTCACGGGCTTTTTGAAGGCTCTCAAACTGTGAGGAGCAATTTAAATTTTCGCCGACAAGGCTATACAGAAGACAATCCAGTGGACGCTTTGCCACCTCTGCGCTATCCTGTAACTTTAAACTTCCAGATGCCGTATTTCTTGGGTTGCTGTAGGGCTCTTCACCAGCTTCTACCCGCTCAGCGTTCATCTTTGCAAAACCTTCTAGGGGCAATACAATCTCCCCCCGTATCTCGAACTTGTCAGGATAATCCCCGCGCAATTTTAAGGGCACAGAGCGTATGGTCCTGACATTGTTTGTAACGTCATCCCCTTGAAGGCCATCTCCCCTTGTCACGGCGCGTACCAGCTCGCCCTTCTCATAGGTAAGGCTTATGGAGGCCCCATCATACTTAAGCTCACATGTATATTCTACATTGCCATCTACAATTTTCTTTATTCGCTTTTCCCAGTCCTCAAGGTCTTCTTTAGAATAAGAATTGTCCAGGGAGTACATCCTTTGCTCATGGGCAACGGTGGTAAAATTTTTTGTTACGGCGCCTCCCACCCTCAAGGTAGGGCTGTTGACATCATAAAATTCTGGGTACTTTGCCTCAAGGTCCTGAAGCTCTTTAAGCTTTTGGTCAAATTCAAAGTCAGATATTTCTGGCTTATCCAGTACGTAATAATTATAATTATGCTCCTTGAGTTCTTCCCTAAGGGCATTTATCTTATTTTTTGGGGACATTGTCTATAATTGGTAAAGGCTAAGATATTAAACATTTTAAAATCTAATGAATGTATAATAGCACTAATTGAGCAAAAAAAAGCCAGTTCATATTGAACTGGCTCTTGATTGTTGTTACTAAAATAAATTAGTTTTTGATCATTTTTTGTGTGTGGGATGATTTGCCGTCATCAATCTGCACGAGATAAACTCCCCTGCGCAGGTTGCTCACGTCCATACCATTACGTATACTGGAAGTCGTGAGGTTTTCCTTCTTGACCAGTTTGCCCAGGACATCGTGAATGGAAACTGCAAAATTTCTATTCTCACCTTTGGTCTGAAAATAAATCCTATCCTTGACTGGATTAGGATAGATCTTCACAACGGTTTCCTGCTGGGCCACCTGTGTGGAATTCCCAGGATCTATTCCAGTAGAATCTTGGGAAAATGACAAACCCGCCACAAACATTGCGATAAAAAGAAGTGTAGCTTTCATGTCATACTCAGGTATTTGGATTATACAAAATTACAAGTTTTACTGACATTATTGCTAAAATAATGCCAAGATTGTGTCTTTTTCTATAATCAATAGACGACAGAAACCATAAAACGTTGCAAAATTATTTGCTTAAATACATTTTTCTTCGAGCATAAAGGTCATAAAAGTCATCATCCATAAGGTTTTCTATAAAAAGAATACTTTCTCCTGTACTCTTCATCTCAGGCCCTAGCTGCTTGTTGACATTAGGAAATTTATTGAAACTGAACACCGGTTGCTTAATGGCATAACCATTAAGCTGGGGGTTAAAGTTAAAGTCTGTTACCTTTTTCTCGCCCAGCATGACCTTTGTGGCATAATTTACATAAGGTTCTCCATAGGCCTTTGCTATAAAGGGAACCGTTCTTGACGCCCGGGGGTTAGCCTCAATGATATATACCTTGTCATCCTTAATGGCAAACTGTATATTGATCAATCCCACCGTGTTGAGGGCTAATGCTATTTTATGTGTATGATCTTTTATTTGTTGGATCACAAGATCTCCCAGATTAAAAGGTGGTAGGAGGGCATTACTGTCGCCAGAGTGGATACCACAGGGTTCAATATGCTCCATGATGCCTATGATATACACATTTTCTCCATCACATATGGCATCAGCTTCAGCTTCAATAGCCCCTTCCAGGTAATGGTCAAGCAATAATTTATTGTTGGGTATCTTGCGCAGGAGGTCCACTACTGTTTCTTCCAGCTCGTCCTTGTTGATTACAATCTTCATCCCTTGTCCTCCCAATACATAAGAAGGCCTTACCAAGATGGGAAAGTCAAGTTTATCTGCAACCGCCAGAGCTTCTTCAGCAGTTTCAGCGGTATCAAATTCTGGATAAGGAATGTTGTTTTCCTTGAGCAACCTGGAGAAACTACCACGGTCCTCGGCCAGGTCAAGTGCCTGGAAGCTAGTACCTATGATCTTTACACCATAGCGATCTAGCTTTTCAGCAAGTTTAAGTGCGGTTTGCCCACCCAGCTGTACGATTACCCCTTCGGGTTTTTCATGGCGTATGATATCGTAGATATGTTCCCAGAAAACGGGTTCAAAGTATAGTTTATCAGCCGTATCAAAGTCTGTTGAAACAGTTTCAGGATTACAGTTTATCATTATTGTTTCGTATCCACATTCCGCGGCAGCGAGAACACCGTGAACACAACAGTAGTCAAACTCGATTCCCTGGCCTATACGGTTAGGTCCCGAACCTAGGACGATTACTTTTTTCTTGTCTGAAACCTTGCTTTCATTTTCTGCAAAACGCTCACCTGATGGCAACTGCATGTCATTTTCAAACGTTGAGTAAAAATATGGGGTCTGGGCCACAAACTCTGCCGCACAGGTATCTACCAGCTTGTAGACCCTGTTTACCTTAAGCTCATCGCGCTTGTTGTACACCTGGCTTTCCAGGCAATCGAGCATGTGGGCTATTTGCCTGTCGGCGAAACCTTTTTGTTTTGCTTCGAGCAGTAGCTCTCGCGGAAGGGTCTCGACCGTATATTTTGAAACCTCCTTCTCAAGTGCATCAAGTTCTTCAAATTGCTTGAGGAACCACATGTCAATCTTGGTAATCTCATGAATGCGGCTCAACGGGATACCCATTTGTATTGCATCATAGATGGTAAACACACGGTCCCAGCTTGCATGGGTAAGCTTATCTATGATTTTATCATAGTTTGTATATCCCTTGCCATCAGCACCTAGTCCATTACGCTTGATTTCAAGGGATTGTGTTGCCTTGTGAAGCGCCTCTTGAAAAGAACGGCCTATGCCCATTACTTCTCCCACAGACTTCATCTGTAGTCCCAGGGTGCGGTCGCTTCCTTCAAATTTATCAAAATTCCAGCGGGGTATCTTCACGATCACATAATCAAGTGTAGGCTCAAACAATGCCGAAGTTGATTTGGTAATCTGGTTATCCAGCTCATCAAGTGTGTAGCCTATGGCAAGTTTTGATGCTATTTTTGCTATGGGATATCCTGTGGCCTTTGATGCAAGTGCTGATGACCTGGAAACACGTGGATTGATCTCTATCGCAATGATATCTTCCTTTTCATCTGGACTTACGGCAAACTGCACATTACAACCCCCTGCAAAATCACCTATGGAGCGCATCATGTGAATAGCCATGTCGCGCATCTTTTGAAAAGTGCTGTCGCTCAAGGTCATCGCCGGGGCCACGGTTATAGAATCTCCCGTGTGGATCCCCATGGGGTCCATGTTCTCAATGGTACAAATGATCACCACGTTATCATTCTTGTCCCTCAAGAGTTCAAGTTCATACTCCTTCCACCCCATCAAGGCCTTGTCTATCATCACCTCATGAATGGGCGATATCTCGAGGCCATGGCTCAATTGCCTGTCAAAGTCTTCAGGTTTGTAGACTATGGAGGCCCCTGCACCCCCCAGGGTGTAAGATGCCCTTATAACAAGTGGAAAGCCAAATTGTTGCGCTATTTCTTTCCCTTTAAGGAAAGATGTTGCTGTTGCCTGAGGCGCCATCCCCACCCCTATCTTAAGCATCAGTTCGCGGAATTTCTCCCTATCTTCAGTAATGTTTATCGCGTCTATATCAACACCTATAAGCTTAACGCCAAAGTCACCCCAAATACCTTTCTCATCAGCTTCAATACACAGGTTAAGTGCGGTTTGCCCGCCCATGGTGGGCAGCACGGCATCTATTTGCGGATGTTCTTTGAGTATCTTGATCAATGATTTTGTGTTCAATGGCAAGAGGTAGACATGGTCTGCCATTGAGGGGTCTGTCATGATGGTTGCGGGGTTAGAGTTGATGAGTATGGTTTCTATACCATCTTCCCTCAACGATCGCAGTGCTTGGGATCCTGAATAATCAAACTCACAGGCCTGTCCTATTACTATAGGGCCAGAACCTATTATCAATATCGATTTAAGACTTTGGTCTTTTGGCATTTTTAAGGCTTATTTAAATAGTGATTGCAAAATTACGTGTGGATAGGTTAAAAAAAAAGGTGTTACTCTTAAAAGCAACACCTTTTTATCAAATGGTTTTTAACCATTACTTCTTATGTCTTGGTTCAGAAGATACAGACAACTTCTTTCTACCTTTAGCCCTTCTACGGGCAAGTACCTTTCGACCGTTAGCGGATGCCATACGCTCGCGGAAGCCGTGCTTGTTCCTTCTCTTTCTCTTAGACGGTTGAAACGTTCTTTTCATGGTGTATCTTCTTTACTCACTTTTAAATATATTATCAAATCTATCGCTGGGCAGGACCCAAAAACCGGGCGCAAATATACAAAGTCTTTTTTGTTGAACAAACCATATTATTGATTTTTTTAGGATTGATTTTTTTACCTTTGCCAGCCCAGCAAAAGGAGTACTTTTGCATACTTCATTAAATGAAAAATACCGTTCATGTTCAACAAGAATATAAAACTCGTCGTTTTTGTAATCATACTAGGCCTGGCCGTATGGCAATTTATTGAAAATGAAATAGGCAACGGCATCAGCCTGGTACTGTTCTCGCTAATCTTTATATTGCTGTATTTTAAGAACGAGATCATAATACTTGCCTTTCTTAGATTGAGAAAACAAGATTTTCCGGGAGCAAAGAGATGGCTGGACAAGATCAAGAACCCTGAAGGTGCCCTCGTGCAAAAACAACAGGGCTATTATTATTACCTCAATGGCCTCATGTTATCCCAGACCAATATCACACAGGCTGAAAAATATTTCAAAAAAGCAGTTTCACTGGGCCTTAACATGAAGACAGACCTGGCTATGGCCAAAATCAACCTGGCCGGTATTGCCATGACAAAAAACCGTCGGCGGGAGGCAGAAATGCTATTGGCCGAAGCCAAAAAACTGGACAAGCACAACATGCTGGATGAGCAGATCAAGATGATGAAACAGCAAATGCGCAAAGCCCCCGGGGTACCAAAACACCAATACGGAAGGCAAGGAAGGCGTTGATTGTTAATTTATTGTTAACGATTTTGCGCTTTTCACTCATTTAGCGAATTTTATATACGCTTCACCTAAAAGATTTTACCCAACTTCAACGAAAAGTTAAATTCGTTAAGTAAAATTTTTTGGATGGCAAGATATCTACTCTTCACGCTCATATTTTCTACTTTTCTTGCCAGTTCACAGAACCTGGAAGAAGATAAGATATACTTTTCAGACGCCTTGACGCTTTACCTCAAGGACTACAACAAGAAAGCAGATGCAGCCATCAAGAACAACGAGATGGAGCTTGCCCATGAATACTTTGATACACTGGTAAAAAACCATTTGCAGGGCACATACCTAGATAAGTTATCTTTTAATGGCTATAACACGAGCCTTAGGGATACTGATGAGTTTGAAAGACCGGTGATACTACTTACCTATGAGTCCTGGTGCATACCCAGTGAAGGAGAAATCCCTGTATTGAACAAGCTTGCCAGGGAGTATGGAGACCTTATGGACTTTGTGGTCCTTTTCTGGGACAACAAGAAGACCGTGCGCCAAAAATCAAGGATATTTGACAAGAACATCACCGTCATCTATGTTGACGAGAAGGTCAATGAACACATGCAGACGGTATCTTTATTAAAACATGCCATGGGGCTTAACCTTAGCTTCGTGATTTCGGCAAGCCATGAAATCCTGGATATCAACCGCAGGCCGCCCAATTATTTCAATATATCCTATGAAGATGCCCTGGCCCAAAATGTTTCTTTCATCACTGAGCAGGTGGCGGCAATCTACCTTGACCTCAATATCAATCCTAACGAGCTTCCCGAGTCGCTGGCCACATTTTAAAAACTTCGCTTTCGCGAAAGCGGTACAGGTTCAATACAATTAGAACAATATGCGATGGTCCTAGTTGCCCACGCTGTAGGAATATGATCCTGCTTTGGGGATCTTGATGAAGTACTCCTTACGTGATTTGTTGTTCAAGTGGTCTTCTCTCAACCAGGGATTGTGAATCTTTAAAATCTTGTAGTTGATCCCAAAATCCTGTGCAAATTTAACAAAGTCAGTTACCGCGGTATCTACTTTTACCTCATAGGTGGGGACTTCTTTATACAGGTCATCTTTAGTATAGTTAAAGCCAAACTTCTGTGGCTCTTTTAAGATCTCCTTAAGTGCCATGATCCTGAACATGTACCTGCCGGTCTCTTCACCCAGCAACAGGTCATAGTAGTCGTTTACATCCTGCTCCTTCAACCTTCTTGAGATACCTGCATTGCCCGCATTATATGCTGCTGCGGCGAGGGTCCAGCTACCCAGGTTGTTTTTAGATCGTTTTAAATATTCACAGGCAACCTTTGTGGCCATTTCCACATGGTAACGTTCATCAACATTATCATTTACCTCAAGACCGTAATCTTTGGCCGTGCCGCTCATCAACTGCCAGAAGCCGGTGGCCCTTGCTGGTGAAACGGCCTGGGTGAGCCCGCTTTCAATGACCGCGAGATATTTAAAATCATCTGGTACGCCCTCAGCCTTCAAGATGGGTTCAATAATGGGAAAATATTTATGGGCCCGTTTTATGAGCAGCAACCCATTGCTCTGCCAGTAGGTATTGACCAAGAATTCACGGTCCATACGCTCAAGGATATCAGGATTGTCAAGGGGTACGCGCTCTCCTGCAAACTCCAGGTTTTCAGGAATGGGGATTGCATAGACGTTGTAGTCGTTGACCAGTTTATCCTTAAAGTTATTGCGCTCTGGCGCATTATTCAGTTCATCTTGCCGGGGTGTTTCCTGCACGGCTTGAACAAACAATAGTGTAATTGCAATGAGGCCGATGCCCGCCAGTATATTCTTGATGTTTTTCATAATCCTTCAGCTAATTTTCCTGCAATTTAGGTATTAATTTCCTAAAATA
Organism: Cytophagaceae bacterium; assembly: GCA_002710685.1. Taxonomy (GTDB): domain Bacteria; phylum Bacteroidota; class Bacteroidia; order Flavobacteriales; family Flavobacteriaceae; genus Leeuwenhoekiella. Next base: position 96,997 of record PALD01000029.1, read on the forward strand.
TGAGGGAGGTTTTTGTTAAACCACAAGTACTTAGTGATGATCATTATGTGGGTTCCTCCTGGTATCGTGATGCAGTCTTTGATGTACTTATGTGGAAAAACGGTGTCAGCATCCCCATGGATATGGACAATACCTTCTGGGGGTTCTTCTTGATCCCAGCACAGCATTTGCTCAAGTGCCCATGAAAGATAAACGGGGTCATTGACAGAGAGGTACTTTTCATAGAGGGCTAGTTTTTTTTTCAACCAGCGGTTAGGCGCCATTTTCTTGAGCACATCCATCTTTTTAAAGACCTTTACGGGGGCTATGTTATATAGGGCCAGCTTTCGCGAAAGCGACATCCTCCTGGGCAATTCATGCTTGCTCTTGACGCTGCTGATGATCACCATCTTTTTTACCGGGATCATCCTTGCGATTTCCTGAACCAGTACCCCACCAAAGCTGACCCCTATAAGGATGGGATTATCGTGCTTGATGTGCTCAATCATTTTATGAGCATACTGCTGCAGGGTATCTTCTTTATTGGGTATGATCCAGTGAAGCCGATGCACTATAAAGTGGTCTTGTGGCAGCTTGATGTAGTCAAATATCATGGGGCTTGCCGCCATACCCGGCATGAGATATACATGTACTGGCATGATTCAAAATTAATGCTTTAACATACCCAAAACTTGATAAACCGTTAATTTTTTGTAAATTTGTGTTATACATTGTTAACATGTTGTTAACCATTTCCTACCATACCAAAAAATCATAAGGGCGAAAATCTAATTCTAAACCAAATATTTATGGATGTAATGAGTGATATTGAGGTAACAGACAATGAATTCCTAAGGCAATTTGAAGCCACTTTTGATGAGAAACTTGCTAAAATTGAATACTCTCAGCAAGACCGTAAAATCTTCCTTACCAAGATAAACATGCCAGAAGGTACTGAAGATAACATGAATGATTTTATCGTTGCCGTTTTTAACATCATCGAAGACCGAAACATTAGCCTGGTACCCACAAGTCCTGAAATTGCTAGGTTTATGCGATCTAACCGCAGGAAATACAAGAAATTGCTACCTGTAGGAATCAACATCTAAGCACCGATGTAGGTGCAAAAAAAACTTAACCCCGCCTAGAGCGGGTTTTTTTATGCCACGATACTTCCAACCTCCTCCACAAACTCAAAGCGTACCAGCCCATCTTCATCAATGGTGGTAAGCTCTACCTCGTGTAGGGTATTGACCAGTTCTGGGTTCCAGGGGGTCTTTACCTTTACATAATTTTCAGTAAACCCGTGGATGTATCCTTGCTTGTTCTCTCCTTCAAAAAGTACTGTCCTTGACGTTCCCACCTGAGACTCATAAAAGGCCCGGCGCTTTTTTGCCGAAAGGCCCCTGAGCATCTTACTGCGCTTTTTGCGTACCTTGAGCGGCACGGCATCCTTCATTTCTGCCGCAGGTGTATTGTCACGCTCTGAATAAGTAAAAACGTGCAGGTAAGAAATATCAAGTTCTGAAAGAAATCTATAGGTCTCTATGAAGTGGGCATCTGTCTCACCGGGAAAACCTACGATAACATCCACCCCTATACAGGCATCTGGCATTTTTTTGCGTATGCGTGCCACGCGGTCCACATACAGTTCACGACGGTAGCGCCGGCGCATTTTTCCTAAAATCTCATTGCTCCCGCTTTGCAGTGGTATATGAAAATGAGGTACAAAGGCCCTGCTCTGGGCAACAAGGTCAATGGTCTCATTTTTAAGGAGGTTAGGCTCAATGCTTGAGATTCTCAAACGCTCTATGCCTTCTACCTTGTCAAGCTCGGTACACAGGTCAAGAAAGGTGTGTTCATGTTTTTTATTACCAAATTCACCCTTACCATAATCACCTATGTTAACGCCGGTAAGTACGATTTCCTTTATGTCCTGTCTGGATATTTCCTTGGCATTGTCCAAGACATTTTTAAGCGTATCACTGCGTGAAATGCCACGCGCTAGTGGGATGGTGCAATAGGTACACTTATAATCACAACCGTCCTGTACTTTAAGGAAGGCGCGGGTCCTATCTCCTATGGAGTAGGAACCTACATAGAAATCTGCTTCTTGGATCTCACAGCTGTGTACCTCTCCCATATCATTTTTAGAAAGGTCATTGAGATAATCAGTAATCTTGAATTTTTCTGTGGCCCCCAGGACAAGGTCTACTCCGTCAACTGCCGCAAGTTCCTCTGGTTTTAACTGGGCATAACACCCCACGGCAGCCACAAAGGCATCTTCATTTGCTTTTTGCGCCTGCTTGACAATGGTTTTAAAACGCTTGTCAGCATTATCGGTGACACTACAGGTGTTGATGACATATATATCTGCATCTTGATCAAACTCAACACGCTCAAAACCTTCCTGCTCAAAGTTGCGCGCAATGGTAGATGTCTCTGAAAAATTCAGTTTACATCCCAGCGTGTAGAAAGCAACTTTTTTCGACCCTGTGTCGTTCACGTTACGTAATGTTTAATTAATAATTTAATTTCGCCGTAAGAGGAGCCGCCTGACTCAAAAAAGAGGTGCAAAGGTACTCACAATAATACTATTGCTCAAAACTTCATGACCCAAAACCGATTCTATACTACATTTTTACTTCTAGGATTTCTGCTGATCAGCTTATACGGGTGCAACAACACGGCAAACAAAACCCGTGAAAAACAGGTTTTTCGCTACAATGAGCAGTACAATATTGCTACCCTTGATCCTGCTTTTGCACGTAATCCCCCCATCATCTGGCCCACAAACCAATTGTTCAATGGCCTTGTGCGGCAAGATGATAGTTTAAATATTGTACCTGATGTAGCAAAACGCTGGGAGATAAGCCCAGATGCAAAGCAATATACCTTTACCCTACGTGATGATGTGTATTTTCACAAACATGAACAATTTGGCAAGGACAGCACAAGAACCGTTGTCGCACAGGATTTTGTTTACAGTTTTGATAGGTTAAAAGACCCCAAGGTAGCTTCACCCGGCGGCTGGGTCCTGGGCAATGTAGAAAGGTATGCGGCAAAAAACGATTCGACCCTGGTCATCCAGTTAAAACAACCTTTCCCAGCATTTTTAGGACTGCTGGGCATGCGGTACTGCTCAGTTGTGCCCCATGAAATAGCAGACTTTTACGGGGCAGAGTTCAGGTCACACCCCATAGGTACCGGGCCCTTTAAATTTAAACGCTGGGAAGAAGGTGTAAAATTAGTCTTGCGACGAAATGAAAACTACTTTGAACATGATGAGGCCGGAAGGCGACTCCCCTACCTGGAAGCTGTTGCCATCACCTTTTTACCAGATAAGCAGAGTGAATTCCTGCAATTTGCACAGGGCAATATAGATTTTTTAAACAGCCTGGACCCATCATATAAAGATGAACTACTCACCCAAAAAGGCGAATTAAGGGACAAGTACAAGGGAGATGTCAACATGATAACCGGGCCCTTTCTCAATACGGAATACCTGGGGTTCTTTTTGGGCAGTGATACTGAAGAGATAAAATCAAAAGCCCTACGTCAGGCCGTAAATTATGGTTTTGACCGGGAAAAGATGATTACCTATCTGCGCAATGGCATAGGGATTCCCGCAAATTCTGGTTTTATCCCCATGGGGTTGCCCGGCCACGGTGAGGCTAAGGGATATACCTACAATCCTGACAAGGCCAGGCAGCTCATTGAACAATATAAAAAGGTAACCGGCGACGAATTTCCCAGTATCTCCATAGGCACGAACAGTCAATACCTGGATATCTGCGAGTACATACAACGGGAAGTAGGCAAATTGGGGCTTGAGGTTGAGATTGATGTCATGCCACCATCAACCCTGCGTCAAATGAAAAGTACGGGGCAGCTGGACTCCTTCCGCGCAAGCTGGATAGCGGATTATCCAGATGCCGAAAACTACCTCTCCCTGTATTACAGCAAGAACTTTACCCCTAACGGACCTAATTACACCCACTTCAAGAATGAAGCCTTTGATGCGCTGTATGAGGCCAGTTTCTTAGAAACCGATGATGAAAAGCGTAAAGACCTCTATGCAAAAATGGATAGTATTATTGTTGCAGAGGCTCCCGTGGTAACACTGTACTATGACCAGGTCGTACAGTTTGCAAGAAAAGATGTAAAGGGCCTGAAGCCTAATCCACAAAACTTCCTCAATTTAAAGCGTGTAAGCAAGGAATAACGGTAAGCCTGCCGTAACATTTTTGGCAAAAGCCATACCTATACCTTGAAACAATACTTTATTTTATCATGGGTTTCGGGGGAGCAGTTTCGGCAATGATCACCTCTTTAAAAAACAACAAGAGGGAACGCAAATCAAGGTTTGACACTCCTATGCTTGGCTATAGGCCAAAGAAATTTGTAGATCATAAAAAATGCAGCCCAGAACATCTTGAAGCCATACGCAAACGCATCAAGGCAGAACAATCCCTTATCCGCCTCAGGGCAAATGTGCTCACGTCCATATCCCTTATCTTGATCATAGCATTGTTGTACTGGCTCTTATAGTTTTTTTCTACATCCTTTCTCAACACCCGTAAGTACTGGCATGGGCACGATAACCTTTGCGTAGTTTTTAGAATTTATTAACATTTAAACAATCGTTTAATTTAAACAACTGTTTAATTTTGCCTAAAATTTCCAACATGGAATTTAACGAAAAGCAAATAAGGATTCTTACGGTTGTAGAAAAGCTGTTCTCTGAGTTGGGCTTTGATGGCACATCCCTGCGTCAGATTGCAAAAGAGGCAGATATCAACATCGCGATGGTGAGCTATTACTTTGGCTCAAAAGAAAAGATGCTGGAGTCGCTCATTCAATACCGCATGGGGGACTTTAGGCTACAGATGGATGCCGTCATGAAAAATGATGAGCTTGATTACCTCCAGCGCATCGACAAGATTATCGAGATGCTCATCAAGCGCATGTACAAAAACCGCAGAATCTATAAAATCGTCCACTTTGAATACTCCTCAAAAAGCCGGTCAAAAATTGATTTTAAATGTTATGTAGACCAAAAAAAGGAAACCTACGCCCTTATTAAAAACTTTATTGAAAACGGTCAGGAAGCCGGTGTGTATAGCAAGAACATCAACATAGGTCTTGTTATTCCCACTATCCTGGGGACTTTCTTCCATTTCTTGTACAACCAGCAGTTTTTTGCCGAGCTGTACACCATAGATGATGAGGACAGCCTCAAGAAGTTCACGACCACCACACTTACACAACACATTCAACAAACCATTAAAGCCCTATTGACAAATGAGAAATAGCACTTTATTGATCCTTTTTTTGGCCATAGCCAAAATGGGATCACTAAAAGCTCAACAGGATACTAGGCTAGATCTGCAGGAAGCAGTTGACATGGCACTTACAAATAGTAATGCGTCAAAAATTGCCGAAAGCAAGGTCAAGATAGCCGAAGGTGAACTGAAGACCACCCAGAACATGCAGTATCCAGATTTTAACCTAAGTGGCCAGTACCTTTACCTTTCTAATGCTGATGTTACCCTGGCGAGTTCCGGTAATTCGGGCAGTGAAGGAGATGGCGAGGAGGGGGATGGCTCAGGATCATCCACCACGCCAGATGTAAACTCTCTTGCATTTGGCCAGGCAAGCGTGTCCATGCCCATTTTTTCTGGATTTAAGCTCAAGAACCTGGTCAGCGCCAGCAAGAATGGCTACCAGGCCGCCACGCTTAATGCAGAGAATGACCAGGAGCAAATCGCCCTGCAGACCATTCAACTTTACTTAAGCCTTTATAAAGCAGAGCAAACCATTGAGCTTGTACAAGAAAACCTTAAGAGCGCGCAACAGCGGGTCAAGGACTTTACCAATATGCTCAACAATGGCCTGTTGGCGAAAAACGACCTGCTCAAATCCCAGTTACAGGAATCCAACATTTCAGTATCCTTGGAAGAGGCAAAAAAGAACCGAAGGATTTTGAATTCGCGCCTGGCAACACTTCTTAAACTTGATAAAAACGTGACCATCCAGCCCGCGGTAGATAAAAATATCGCCATGCCGCTTATTGAAGAACAATCCATAGAACGCAAGGACCTTGAGGCGCTCCACTATCAACAGGAAGCCGCAAATGACCAGATCAAGATAGAAAAGGCCGACTACTACCCTTCCCTATCACTTTCTGGCGGCTACGTTGCCCTAGATCTTAAAAATGCCGTAACGGTCAAGAACGCGATGAACGTTGGGGTGGGTATCTCTTATAATGTGGCAAACCTCTTTAAGAACAAGGCAAAGGTAAAACTTGCCGAGAGCAAGGCCCAGGAACTTAATTATCAAATTCAGCAGGCCCGGGACAACATTGCCCTTCAAGTGGAAAATGCCCAAGATGAGCTGGATGTCACGCTCAATAAGTTTACCACGTACACACAATCTGAAGAGCAGGCCATTGAAAACTACCGTATTGTAAAAGATAAATATGACAATGGCCTGGTAGATACAAATGACCTTTTAGAAGCAGATGTACAACAACTTCAAGCCCGTATCAACCTGGCTTACGCCACGGCTGATATCACTCAAAAATATTATGAATTGCTTGCCGCAAGAGGCGTATTAAAACAACAGTTTACCAAGTAATAGTACTAGAAATGGAACAGAACACTAAAAAGAAGACAAATAAGAAATTCATTTTCATCATAGGAGGATTGCTCCTAGTGGGCCTGGTTTATGGCGGAATCAAGTTTTTCCATTCACTTCACCATGAAGAGACTGATGATGCCCAGATTGAGTCAAACATGAACAGCATCATACCCCACGTGGGCGGTTATGTTGAAAAGATCTATGTTACTGATAATGAAACCGTAAAACAGGGCGACACCCTTTTTGTCATCGATCAAAGGGATTATATTGTAAAACTTGAGCAGGCAAGGGCCAACCTGGCTGCAGCTGAAAGTCAGATAGGTGTGGCCCAAGCTTCTACCACAGGTTATCAAGCCAATGCTGCCGCAAGCAGCGCCCAGGTTTCAACAGCATCTGGTAACATTGAGACCGCTAGAATCAAACTGCGCCGAGCTACAGATGATTACAACAGGTACAAAAACCTATATGACAGTCAATCTATCACAGCTCAACAATATGAGCAGGCGCTTGCCGCAAAAGAAGAGGCAGAAAATCAATTATCAATCCTTCAAAGCCAGCAAAAGGCAGCACAAAGTCAAAGCCGTGCCGCTTTTTCACAGACCAATGTTTCTGAAAAGCAGGTAACAGTTGCTGAAGCTAATGTAAAAAGTGCACAGGCCCAGGTGGATGCTGCCCAATTGAATTTGGACTATACCATCGTAACCGCCCCCATTGATGGTCAACTTTCATCAGTTGATATTCAAAAGGGTCAATATGTTTCACCAGGTCAATCACTTTTCTATCTGGTGAACACCTCAGAAAAATGGGTCGTTGCCAACTTTAAGGAAACCCAGCTCGAGAAGATGAAAGTGGGTCAGGAAGTGCACATTGAGGTTGATGCCTATCCCGGTGAAGATTATGTGGGCAAGATCACAAACTTTTCGCCCGCGACAGGGGCAAGGTTTTCACTACTGCCTCCTGATAACGCCACCGGTAATTTCGTGAAAACGGTACAAAGACTACCCGTAAAGATTGATTTCTCACAGGATAACAATGCAGAAGCCTTGAGCAAGATCCGTGCGGGGATGAACGTAAATGTAGATGTATATCTGGACTAGGTCATGCAAGAAGAACAAGATGAAGATAGTTTAGTAGAATATGGCTTTAGGAGGGTAATTATTACCGTCACGGCCATATTGTGCGCACTACTGGAGATTGTTGACACCACTATCGTCAATGTTGCCCTTAATGATATGCGGGGCAGCCTAGGGGCAACCTTGACCGATATTGCATGGGTGATCACGGCATATGCCATTGCAAACGTGATTATCATACCCATGACGAGCTGGCTCTCAAAACAGTTTGGGAGACGTAATTATTTTGCCGCTTCAATTATAATATTTACCATATCGTCCTTTTTATGTGGCAATGCCACAAATATCTGGGAGCTTGTAACCTTTAGGTTCATACAGGGTATGGGTGGTGGTGCGTTACTGGTAACCGCACAAACCATTATAACAGAAAGTTACCCGGCTGCAAAGCGTGGTATGGCACAGGCCATCTATGGTATGGGTGTCATCGTGGGCCCCACACTGGGCCCACCCCTGGGAGGTTATATAGTGGACCATTTCTCATGGCCTTATATTTTTTACATCAATATTCCCATAGGAATTCTTGCTACCATTTTTACCATACTTTTTGTGCGTAGTCCCAAGTATGGCGAGAAATTGAGCGTCAATCAGGTGGACTGGTGGGGCATTTTATTTTTGGCATCCTTTATAGGCTCGTTACAGTATGTACTGGAGCACGGGCAGCAGGATGACTGGTTCAATGATTCAACCATCACCCTTTTAAGTGTAATTTCAATATTTGGCCTTGTGGCATTTATATGGCGTGAACTGGTTTATGATAATCCCATTGTTAACCTTAGGGTATTAAGAAACTCAAACCTAGCCATAGGTACCGTGATGACCTTTATACTCGGTTTTGGGCTGTATGGTTCAACTTTTATTATCCCTATCTATACTCAATCTATCCTGGGGTGGACCGCCACAGATGCAGGGCTATTGCTCATCCCCAGTTCCATAACAACGGGATTGATGATGCCCTTGATAGGAAAAATGCTAGAACGCGGGGTATCACAAAAATACCTGGTGGCCGCCGGCTTCTGTATTTTCTTTATATACAGTTTCTGGATGTACACCTTGATCACGCCAGATACCGGCTCTGAGCACATGTTCTGGCCGCTGGTCGTGAGAGGTGTGGGGCTGGGACTGCTCTTTGTGCCCATCACCACGCTTGCCCTTTCAACCTTAAAGGGAAAGGAAATAGGCGAAGGAGCAGCCTTTACCGGGATGATGCGACAGTTGGGTGGTTCCTTTGGTATCGCGATAATCACCACCTTGATCTACCGTCTAGACCAGCAACACCGCGTGGACCTGATTCCCAATATCAGTGCCATTGACCCCACGACACAACAACGGGTCAATGGGCTGCAGCAGATGTATATGAGCAAGGGCTTTAGTGCAAATGAAGCCCTCGCAAGGGCATATCAATCGCTGGAGGGCATGATAGGCCTGCAAGGTACCGTACTTACCTATATGGATGTATTTTTATACCTAGGGCTGCTCTTTTTATTATGTGTACCCTTTGTATTGCTCATAAAAAAAGGAGCAGGTAAAGTTAATGCTGGTGCTGCACACTAATTTTAATTATTATAAGTTATATATTTAAGGTAAATGCCTTTTTTCCCCCTATTAAGAACCAAGGTTTACATTAAGCCTTGGTTTTTTAATTTTAGCCTCTAACTATTACGGTGAAAATAATTTTCTTATAATTGCCTTATAAATGTAAAATTTACGTTTAATGATAAGGCAATCAATTACAATATTAGCGGTGTTAAGTCTTTTGGGCTGTAGCCAAAAGATAAATACCACAGCAACAAACGTACTCCCTAAAGATCCTGCTCCACAACTTTATAGCAATCCCCTCTTTGAAAATGGAGCTGACCCCTGGGTAATCAAAGATGGTGATGTTTACCATTATTGCTACTCTAAGGGCAATGGTCTTGCCATTCGCACGGCGAGCTCCCCACAATACCTTCCTCAAGCTGAAGAAAAGGTGATTTGGCATGCGCCAAAAAACACATCATATTCCAAGGAAATATGGGCGCCAGAACTCCACAAGATCAATGGATATTATTACGTGTATTTTGCCGCTGATGACGGAGAAAATTTTAACCACAAGATGCACATCATCAAATCAAGAGAAAAATCAATGGAGGGTGGCTTTGAATATGTGGGGCAATTGAAAACCAGGGAAGACAAATGGGCCATTGACGGCACGACCCTTTTTTACAAGGGCCAGCGCTATTTTATATGGTCAGGATGGGAAGGTGATGTAAACGTTGCCCAAAACCTGTATATCGCCCAGATGGACACTCCTACTTCCATAAGTTCCCCACGGGTGATGATCTCCCGTCCAGACCAGGAATGGGAAAAACGTGGCTCTGGCAATGGTGCTCCCACCATTAATGAAGGCCCGCAGATTGTAAAACGTGGCGACCAGGTGTTCATACTCTATTCTGCAAGTGGCAGCTGGAGCAACTTTTACTGCCTGGGCATGCTTGAACTTACCGGGGATGACCTCATGGACCCCGCTTCATGGACCAAGTCAGACGGTCCTGTTTTTGAAGGAACTGATTGCATCTATAGCCCGGGTCATGCCTCATTTACCACTATAGGCCAGCAGGACTGGATTGTCTATCATACGGCAAGGCACAAAGGGGCAGGATGGGACCGCAAGGTCAAGATGCAGCCCTTTTACTGGAAGGATGACAAGCCATTTTTTGGCGCTCCCGTGCAGGATGGGGTCGTTATCCCCATTGATTAGGCGAGAGGCGCTTTCGCGAAAGCGAAACGTGTGCTTTTCATGTCAACTTTTTAAAGGTTTTATCTTAGTATTCTCGTGGTGATTCACTAATTTTCAGAGAATCAATCAAAGCACGTTTATGGACACCATTCAACACCTCAAGGACGAATATACTTACGAGTATAATGTCACAAAAAAATTCTTCAACCTTTTTCCTGCCGGGAAGGATGATTATGCACCTCATGAAAAGAGCATGAAGCTTTTGCGCCTTGTTACCCATATCGCCGAAATTTTTGGGTGGCCGGCATTCATTCTCCATACGGATGGCCTGGATTTTACCGACCCTTATGAAAGGGATACCATTGAGAACAGGGAAGACCTTCTGGCTAGCCTTGAAAAAAATTATCTGGCCAGCATGGAATCACTTGACAAGGCTACTGAAAAAGACCTTGAACCCAGCTGGAGCCTTAAGAACCAGGGGCAGGTAATCGTCTCCTGGTCTAAATATGGTGCCATGCGGCACGGCCTTAACCAGATTACTCACCACCGTGCGCAGCTAGGGGTGTATTATAGGCTACTGGATATCAAGGTTCATGCAAGTTACGGGCCATCAGCTGATGAGCAGAATTTCTAAAACATAAAACCCCATGTCTTTCGTGGGGTTTTAACTTTACCATCTCCTGTATTTTTTGGTTTCTTCAAAGACATGCTCCAGGATTGCGGCCTCAGTGGCATCAAAGTCAATATCCCTTCTGGACATGACACGTCTTGCGGTCTCAAAGGCTTTTGCAGTAAGGTAATTAGTAAATCCGCCGCTGCCACCCCAACTGAAGGAGGGTATGAAATTGCGAGGAAACCCTGGGCCGAATATATTACAGCTCACCCCAATCACGGTACCGGTGTTGATCATGGTATTGATGCCCAGCTTACTATGGTCACCCATCATCAACCCACAAAATTGAAGCCCTGTCTTATCAAACCGGCCTGAATCATAACTCCATAATCTAACATCGTCATAGTTGTTTTTTAGATTACTGGTATTTGAGTCTGCCCCTATGTTGCACCACTCCCCTATCACGGAATTGCCCAAAAAGCCTTCATGCCCCTTGTTGCTGTGCTCAAACATCACGGCATTGTTAATCTCACCACCAGCCTTGCAATAGGGCCCTATTGTCGTGGGTCCATAAATCTTGGCCCCCATTTTTACAAGCGATCCCTCACCGGCAGCAAATGGTCCCCGGATATTGGCCCCTTCAAGGATTACAGCGTCCTTACCCAGATAGATGGGCCCCTGTGAGGCATTGAGATTAGTAAAGTTGATCACCACCCCTTCTTCCAGGAAAATATTCTCACGGTTGATACAGTTTACGGTTTCTGGGATGGGAGCAGATTTGCGGTCAGCGGTAAGCAGTTCAAAATCTTCTTCTATCGCCCTTCCGTTTTTTGAAAAGATATCCCAGGTATTCTCAACGGTAAAAATATCGTCATAACTGTATTCTATACAGTCATAACTATCAAAGTCTATCTCTTCCTGGGTATCCTTGGTATAAAACGCAATAACATCTTCCTCATGGAAGATTGCCTGGTTTTCTTCCATATTCTTGATCATGGTGGCCAGGTTTGCCGTGGGCATAAAAGATGCATTGACCATAACATTTTCTTCAAGTTCCACCATGGGATATTTAATGGACAAGTAATCTTCAGTAAGTGTTGAGGTCGTAAAACCCAGGTACTTTTCCCATTTCTCACGTATGGTCAATATACCGATACGAATATCAGCCACGGGCCGCGTATAGGTAAAGGGGAGCAATTTATTGCGTGCAGGCCCGTCAAAGAGAATGTAGTTCATTAAGAATGGATTTGAGATGTTAGACTTGAGATGTTAGTTACACCTTACTATATTAGGCTTACGCCGAAGCAAAAATAATCAAAACACCGCCTCTTGCGTTAAGGATTGCAGTGTAAATCCCGCAGTCCTGCCACAGGCGGACGAGGAATTGAAACGGAAAGCCTGACCGGCTGCCCAGAGCAGACGGGAACGCCCAGAATGAAAAAAGCCCCTCCATTGCTGGAAGGGCTTTCATTTTTATAAAGAAATGAACAAGGTGATTACTTTGTATTCCCTGATTCCATTTGCTTTTTAAGTGCTGCAAGTTGCTCGTTAGCATCTCCCAGGGTAGGTTGATTAGCAGCAGCTTGATCAGCAGCTTTCTTGGCAGCTTGCTTTACAATCTTAGCTTCTTCTTCCTTGTGGATAGATGTGTGTGAGGCCACAACGCGCTTGAAGTCTTTATTGAATTCTATAATCTGGAATTCTATTTCTTCTCCTGCCTTGATCTTGCTTCCATCTTCTTTTTCCATGTGACGGCTAGGAACAAACGCTGTGATGTCATCGTTAAATTTAACGGTTGCACCTTTGTCAACGATTTCTTCTACCGTACCTGTATGATTAGTACCTACTGCAAAGTCATCTTCATACTTGTCCCATGGGTTGTCCTCGATCTGCTTGTGACCCAGGCTCAACTTGCGACCTTCTACGTCCAGTTCAAGAACCACGACCTCAAGCTCATCACCTATGTTAGTGAACTCAGATGGGTGCTTGATTTTCTTGGTCCATGAAAGGTCTGAAATGTAGATAAGACCGTCAATACCTTCTTCTAGCTCTACAAATACACCAAAGTTTGTAAAGTTACGTACAATACCTTTGTGCTTGGAACCTACGGGGTACTTGCTCGTGATATCTGTCCATGGGTCTGGAGTCAATTGCTTGATACCTAGAGACATTTTGCGATCTTCACGATCTAGCGTCAATACCACGGCTTCTACTTCATCACCTACGTTCACAAAGTCCTGAGCGCTACGCAAGTGCGTAGACCATGACATCTCGCTAACGTGGATAAGGCCTTCAACACCTTCTTCTACTTCTACAAATGCACCATAGTCAGCAATAACAACTACTTTACCTTTAACTTTATCACCTACCTTAAGGGTATCGCTAAGGGCATCCCATGGGTGCTTCTTAAGCTGCTTAAGACCAAGTTGAATACGTGTTTTATCTTCATCAAAGTCAAGGATAACCACGTTGAGTTTTTGATCAAGCTCAACAATCTCGTTAGGATGGTTGATACGAGACCAGGATAGGTCTGTAATGTGTACAAGACCATCAACACCTCCAAGGTCAACGAATACACCATAAGAAGTGATATTCTTAACAGTACCTTCAAGTACTTGACCTTTTTCAAGTTGACCAATGATTTCTTTCTTCTGCTCCTCGATATCAGCCTCGATAAGTGCTTTGTGAGATACAACAACGTTTTTGAACTCCTGGTTGATTTTCACCACCTTGAATTCCATTGTCTTGTTTACATATGCATCATAATCACGGATGGGCTTCACGTCTATTTGAGATCCTGGCAAGAATGCCTCGATACCAAAAACGTCCACGATCATACCACCCTTGGTACGTGCCTTAACAAAACCGGTTACGATGGTACCATCTTCATGGGCCTTGTTAACACGCTCCCATGCCTTGATTACACGAGCCTTACGGTGAGAAAGCACAAGTTGACCAGTTGCATCTTCACGCACGTCAATCAATACTTCTACCTTGTCTCCTACCTTAAGGTCTGGGTTATATCTAAACTCGTTAAGAGAAATAACACCTTCAGATTTTGCATTGATGTCAATAATGGCATCACGGTCAGTAAGGTTGATTACCGTACCTTCTACAACTTCATCATCTAGGGTGTCAACAAAATTTTCTGCTACCAGTTTCTCAAACTCATCCAGCTTGTCATCATCGATGGGGTCAATGCCCTCCTCATAGTTGTGCCAGTTAAAGTCTTTGAGAAATTTTTCAGGGTTGTCCTGTGCAGGGTTTTCTGCTTTGGGTTCTTTAGCAGGTTTGGCTTCAGTTGCTTCTTCTGCCTTTGCTTCGGGAGCCGTTTCCGTCTTAGCTTCTTCTGCTTTTGCTTCGGGAGCTTCTTTAGCTTCCTCTACTTGTGGAGTCTCTTGAGTCTCTACTGCTGCTGTTTCTTCTTTTTGAACGGCCTCAGCTTTTTGCTCTTGAGGTTTTTTTGTTTCTTCAGCCATGGCTGATTAAAAGTTTGTATTTTACGCTCTAGCGAAAGCCACTCGCAACACCTAAACCGTAAAAGAGGTTATAAGTTTGTTTGTCAATACCTTTTTGGGCTTTCATGTGTTGTCAAAAAGGGTGTGCAAAAGTACAACTATTTTCTTCAATTTCCATCTCCCATTTTACAAAAAATGTCACCGTCACAAGATTTCATCGAATTTACCCTTAAAACCGACCGCCACAGCCTATTTGCCAAAGCCTTACCCGTGGAACAACCCGTGGCCTTTTGCTGTATTATTCATGGCTTTGGGGAGCATTGTGGGCGGTATGACCACGTCGCCATGGCTTTCGCCGAAAGGCATATAAATGTCTACTTGATGGACCTTCCCGGTCATGGAAAGTCTGATGGAAAACGGGGGAATATCAGGGCTCTAAATGATTTTATGCTTGCCATTGATGCCTTGATGGAGCATGGCCGGGCAGAAAACCCACAACTCCCCTACTTCATGTACGGGCATAGCATGGGTGGAGGCCTGCTGCTGCGTTACCTTACGCTTGTTGAAAGCCCCCCACTTGCGGCCGTGGTGACATCACCATGGTTAAAACTGGTGCATGCGCCCGGGGCTTTACAGATTATCCTTGCGAGGATGGCACTTGTTCTCGGCTTGAACCTTTCGCAAGAATCAAGGTTAGACCCTGAATTTTTATCACGAGACCTCCAGGTGGGCAAGGATTATAAAAATGACCCGTTGACCCATGGCAAGATGACCCCACGGACATTTTTTGCTATGCAGGACAATGGTAATTACCTGCTGGAAATGCAAGAGGATTTTAGAAATCCTATCTTGCTGGCACACGGTATGGACGACCAGATAACCAGCAGTACCGCTTCACGCAAATTGACAAAAAAACATCAAGCAATCACGTTTAAGGAATGGCCTGATTTGCGACATGAAACACATAATGAGCTGAACAAGAAGGCCGTAATAGCCTTTTACCTAAAGTGGTTGTTGCAAAAATTGTAAGCTATTCACAATCAATTTTTTCCAGTGTTGCATTAAGCCCCAGTGATGCATCACCCCCATTTACCTGGGCCTCGTCACCAGAGAGCTGGATACTAATATCCACGGTGTCCTCGATGCCTTCCTGCATAAAAACATATTTGCCAGAGACATTGTTGCCGCTCTTCTTGCCTGTAAAACTACCCTTACGCTGGTCTTTTTCTGCTGGTAACCAGTTGTATTCTCCGGTTACATCATTTCCGTTTACGGTAAAATTAAGTTCCATAACATCGGCCATATCGCTGCCATCTTTATAGGGATACTCATTTTTAAAGCAAAACTCCTCACTTGTTTCAGCGGTTTCTTCCACAACGGTAGCTTTGTCAGTTTCTGTTTTTGTTTCCTTTTGCTTACAACCCACGGCAAGTATAAATGCCAGTATGGTCATTTTAAATATATTCTTTTTCATGATTGTATTGTTTGTATAAAATTAAAATGCTTTTTGGCTTAAGCCAAAGGTTTAAGGAAACCTTATAAAAAAAGACAACCTTTATGGGTTGTCTTTTTAAACCAAGCATTTCATCTATGATTTGAGCTGCATGATTGCTTTGGCATTTACAAACTCCTTAATACCAAAACCTCCATGTTCACGACCATATCCTGAGTTCTTGACACCGCCAAAAGGCATATTGGGCTGCGCCAGGCCAAATGAATTGATAAAGACCATGCCCGTATCAAAGTGGTTTTTTGCCAATGTAAAGGCCTTATCACTATCAACAGAAAAAATACCGCCCCCCAGGCCAAACCTACTATCATTTGCAATGCGCATGGCATCCTCATCATCCTTGGCCCGTATAAGTGAGGCCACGGGGCCAAAAAGCTCATCGTCATACGCCGGCTGGCCGGGCCTTACATTTTCAAGGATGGTCGCGGGATAATAAAATCCATCTCCTGCCACGGGTTCACCGCCACAGAGTATCTTAGCGCCCATCTTTACGCTTTCCTTTACTTGTTCATGCAGTTTTTCCCTTAAATCCTTTCTTGCCATGGGGCCCAGGTCACTACCTTCTTTCGTGGGGTCTCCATGCTTCAACTGTTTCATCTGGGCCAAAAACTTATCCCTGAACTCAGCATAGACCTTTTCAGTAACCACAAAGCGCTTTGCGGCCACGCAGGTCTCCCCGTTATTATAGACCCTACCTTTGACCGAGTTTGCTATTGCTTTATCAATATCAGCATCCTCAAGTACGAGATATGCATCGTTGGACCCTAGCTCCATCAAAGATTTTTTTAGCTCTGCGCCGGCTTTTGCGGCAACTTTCTTACCGGCCTCTGGGCTACCGGTCAAGGTAACACCGCGCACAAGGTCATTTTCAATCACTTTGTCTGACTGGTCATGGTCTATGATCAATACGGTAAACAAATCTTGGGGCAGGCCACCGTCTTCAAATATTTTCTTGATGAGCAACGCAGAACCTGTTACATTTTCGGCATGTTTTAAAAGCACGCCATTGCCAGCCATCAAGTTTGCTATACTGTAACGTATGACCTGATATGCCGGAAAGTTCCATGGTTGAATACCGTAGATCACGCCTAGGGGCGAATAGGTTATCAATCCCTTGCCGCCATCTGGCAAGGTGCGTTCTTCGTCCTTAAGCTCCCCTGGGCCTACCTTGGCATAATATTGACAGATACCGGCGCACAAGTCCACTTCTTGCTCACCTTGTTTTAAAAGCTTTCCCATTTCCTGGGTCATCAGGTTTACCAGTTCATCTTTGTGCTTGGTGAGGGATTCACCTATTCCCTTGATGACCTTGGCCCTTTCATTGGGTGGGATGAGCTTCCATCTTGTAAAGGCCTCATGGCATTTTTTAATGGAATTTGAAGCTTCTTCATCAGTCATGAACGTATAGCTTTTTATCTCTTTACCCGTTGCGGGGTTGATGGTCTTGATCACATTTTCTTTTTCTAATACTTCAGTACTCATAGTCTTTAATTTTTTTATTTGGCTACAGCCAAACCTTTTATTTAAAGTTATGGAGTGAGGGCTGCTTATTCATGGACTTTAAGTAAACCTTATGGGCATAAGGACTTAATTTAACTTTTCATAGCATTCTTGCCACGGCAAGTGTCATAAAAGTCAATGGAAAAGTTGATCAAGGGGAAAAAGATATGGAATACTGGGATTTTTAGAGAGCATCCATGCCTCAGCACAGCAGATTAAATCCTGCCAAAAATCCTATCCTTTGCCAATTGCAGGATGGTGTGAAAAACATCTTCTGCATTAGTGTGGGTAGAATCTATCTCAATGGCATCATCAGCTTTTTTAAGTGGAGAAACCTCACGGGTCGTGTCAAGATAATCACGTTCCTGCACGTTTTGCAAGACAGCTTCATAAGCTATATCATCGCCTCGTTCCTTGAGTTCATCATAGCGGCGACGGGCACGCTCACCGGCATCCGCGGTCATGAAAATCTTTAATTCTGCATCGGGGAAGACCACGGTGCCTATGTCACGGCCATCCATGACCACACCTTCATTTTTGCGCATTTCATGCTGCTGCTCCACCATTTTTTCGCGCACTTCTGCAATGGCGGCAACCTGGCTCACAAAACCCGAAACTTTCAAGGTGCGGATTTGCCGTTCTACATTTTCGCCGTTAAGGTAAACGTCACGCCCATCTCCAGCTTCATTTTTTTTGAACGTGATGGCTATTTCTGGCAAGGATTCTATCACAGATTCTTTGTCAAGGAAATCGTCTCCAATTAGATTTCGCCGTAAGGCAAAAAGCGTGACCGCACGGTACATTGCCCCGGTGTCCACATAAATATAGCCCAGTTCATGGGCCAGCATTTTGGCAACTGTACTTTTGCCAGTTGAAGAATATCCATCAAGGGCTATTGTGATGTTTTTCAAGAAATTATAATTGAAGGTTAAGTCCAAAAAATCCCGAGCTTGCCGCACTGTTGTAACGCGCATAGCTGTAACTGAGGCGCAATTTATTAAACTTGATGGAAAATCCTGCGCTGATACCGGCAAAACTACGCTGGTCAACAATGCGCAGTTCTTCTCCGCGCCTAAAGTTATAGCCCAGCCGTATATTGAATCCACCCTCGGGGAAAAGCTCGGCCCCCAATATGGTATGCCTGATAAATTCATCAAAAAAATTTATATTTTCAGGGGTGGTGTTACCGTCAAGGTCCGTGGTTGAACGTGCGGGATTTTCATAGGCCAGGGTCCAGTTTTGCAGGTTCTCAAAGGTAAGGTGCCATCGTAATGGAACATGAGGTACTTGTTGAGAGAAGCCCAGGTCTACCTCAAGCGGAAGTTTTTCATACACATCATCATAGGCCGTAAACTGTGTGCCGGCATTGCGCAGTACGGCGGCGATATTCAGTTTTAGGTCAGGGTTTACATAGATTATGCCCACATCTACAGCGGCTCCCAGTGAAGTGTACTGCTCCAGTTTTGAAGATATCAACTTAAGGTTTGCCCCTACATAAAAATCACTCCAGGGAATGTTCATGGCATACCCCAGTGATAGCGCTACTTCGCCCCCACTGAAATCTCCCGTACTGTTGCCGCGCTCATCGTAACCGTTAAAATTACCATAGTTGATATAGGTCACCCCGCCATGAATTACCTGAGTATGCCTATCAACAAGATATGCATAGCTTGCCGTACCATAATTTACATCGGCAATGTAGTTGACGTAGTTAAGGGATACATTATTGTCCATCTCCACGTTAATGGTAGCTGGATTGAACATTGCCCCGGTGGGGTCAAAGCCATAATCAGTCAAGACCTTACCGCCCAGGGCTGCCTGTTTAGGCGAAGATGGCAGGTTCAGGAATTGATAGGTCGCCCGCCCGCCCACTTGTGCAAAGCCCATATAACTTACCAGCAATACAATGAAGAAAGTAAATTTTTGGCTCATGGGCAGCAACTTCTTGCGTCTTTATAAAAACGGTTGCAAGTATAATTTATTTTGACGTATGAAATTTAAGGGATTTTGTTGGGTTTGCCCCAAAATGAAAAAACCCCGAATCAATCGGGGCTTGTGGTTTATAAAACTTTAGGGTTCTTGACCTTCTTGTCAGTCAGTGCAAGCTTGAGCACCTCGCTCATATCGCTTACATAATGAAAGGTAAGCCCCTTTAAGTACTCCTGGTTTATCTCTAGTATATCACGCTCGTTTTCCTTACATAATAAAATCTCCTTGATTCTGGCGCGCTTTGCAGCAAGGATCTTCTCTTTGATGCCGCCCACGGGGAGCACTTTACCGCGCAGGGTTATCTCGCCGGTCATGGCCAGGCTCTTTTTTACTTTCTTTTGAGAAAACAAGGATACAAGCGAGGTCAACATGGTCACACCGGCACTGGGCCCATCCTTGGGCGTGGCACCTTCTGGCACGTGGATATGTACATTATATTTCTCAAAGATGCCAGGGTCAATACCCAGCTCATCAGCATGGCTCTTGATATATTCCATCGCGATGGTCGCACTTTCCTTCATCACCTTGCCCAGATTGCCCGTAATGGTAAGGGTGCCTTTTCCCTTTGATAGTATAGATTCTATAAAAAGGATATCTCCCCCTACCTTTGTCCAGGCCAAACCTGTTACCACACCGGCAACATCGTTGTTCTCATATTTTCCTCTTTCAAGTCTAGGTGAGCCCAAAACATCTTCTACGATGTCGTTGCTTACCTTTACCTGATATTCTTCTTCCATCGCAATGTTTTTTGCTGCATAGCGCACCATTTTTGCGATTTGCTTCTCCAGTGCACGCACGCCAGATTCCCTGGTGTATCCCTCAACTATCTTTTCTAGTTGGGGCTTTGCAATCTTGAGTTGGTCTTCTTTAACACCGTGTTCTTTAAGTTGCTTGGGCAAGAGGTGCCTTTTTGCAATCTCCACCTTCTCCTCAATGGTGTAGCCTGTAACGTTTATTATTTCCATCCTGTCGCGCAATGCCGGCTGAATGGTGCCCAGGTTATTTGCTGTTGCTATAAACATGACCTTGCTGAGGTCAAAGCCCATCTCCAGGAAGTTATCGTGAAAATCACTGTTTTGCTCTGGGTCGAGCACCTCCAGCAATGCTGATGATGGATCGCCCTGATGGCTATTGCTCAATTTATCTATCTCGTCCAGCACAAAAACGGGATTGCTCGTGCCTGCTTTTTTAAGGTTCTGGATGATACGGCCGGGCATCGCGCCTATGTACGTCTTTCTATGCCCACGTATCTCGGCCTCGTCGCGCAGACCACCCAGGCTCATGCGCACATACTCACGGCCAAGAGCCTCGGCAATACTTTTACCCAGTGAGGTCTTGCCCACTCCTGGAGGTCCATAAAGGCACAAGATGGGAGATTTCATATCGTTGCGCAGTTTGAGCACCGCGAGATATTCTATAATCCTTCTTTTTACATCATCCAGGCCATAATGGTCACGGTCCAGGATTTTCTTGGCCCTTTTTAAATCAAATTTATCCTTGCTGAACTCATCCCATGGTAAATCGAGGAACAGGTCTAGATAATTGCGTTGTATGCTGTACTCTGCAACCTGCGGGTTCATGCGCTGCATCTTGGCAAGTTCCTTCTCAAAATGCTTTGCAATTTTCTCGTCCCATTTCTTTGCTTTTGCACGTTCGCGCATTTCCTCAAGCTCACCTTCTTGAGATACACCGCCCAGTTCTTCCTGGATGGTCTTCATCTGCTGGTGCAGGAAGTACTCGCGCTGTTGCTGGCTCATATCGCTGTGCACCTTGTTTTGAATATCGTTGCGCAAGGTAAGTTTCTGCATCTCGGTATTCATGTGGCGCAAGGTCTCGAGCGCGCGGTCCTTCAGGTTGTTTATCTCCAGTAATTTCTGCTTTTCTTCAACCGTTAGGCTCATATTTGAGCTTACAAAATTGATAAGGAAGGAGTTACTCTCAATGTTTTTGATGGCAAAAGCGGCTTCGCTGGGGATATTGGGCGATTCCTTGATAATCTTGAGTGCCTGGTCCTTGATACTCTCTATGATGGCAGCAAACTCCTCGTTTTCGGTTTCTGGTCTTTCCTCGGGCACCTCTGCGATGGTTGCCACGAGGTAGGGCTTCTCTGTCACTACCTCAGCTATCCTAAAGCGTTTTTTACCCTGTATCACCACGGTCACGTTACCATCTGGCATCTTGAGCACCCGCAGGATGCGGGCCACCACCCCTATGTAGTTGATATCCTTAGGCCCAGGATTTTCCACTTCCTCGTCCTTTTGTGACACCACGCCTATGATCTTGCTGCCCTTGTTTGCCTCGTTGATGAGGTCTATGCTCATGTCACGCCCAGCGGTGATGGGTATCACCACCCCGGGAAAAAGCACCGTATTTCTCAAAGGGAGAATAGGTAATGTTTCAGGAAGGTCTTCCCGGTTTATCTCGTCTTCATCTTCAGGTGTCATCAAGGGAATCAACTCTGCTTCACCGTCAATATCCTGCAATGACAAACTGTCAATATCTGTAAATTTTGTTCTAGCCATAAATATATTTACGTCAGTATGTCACTCAAGGTCATGCCCAGAGCGACTATTTTGTAGGGTTAAATGTATCGTTATTTCTTAAAAATCCATTGTTCAAGGCATTTAGCCCTTTATCATTACCCTATTTGTTCAATTGTTGTGCCATCATGTATTGTTTTGAATTGGCTTTCGCCGAAAGGCATAAAAAAATTTGATGCTAACTGTAACAATCCATCACCTCCCCTATCTTTATACTGAAGCTTTAAAAATACTTGACACTAACCAATCAACATATTGAAGAGCTTTTGCAGTCATGCAAAACGGGCAATCAAAGTGCACAGCTTGAGGTGTATAACCGCTATTACAAAGCTATGTACAATACGGCCCTGCGCATTACAAAAGATACTGCAGAGGCTGAAGACGTGATGCAGGAATCATTTTTGAGCGCATTTACAAAACTGGACAGTTACAAGGGGGATGCAACCTTTGGCAGTTGGTTAAAACGTATTGTGGTAAACAACAGCCTCAACAGCTATCAAAAGAAGAGCAAAATGGGCGAAGTACCCCTGGAGGACAACCTGTACTGGTTAACAGATGAGGATGATACCGGCGGCTGCACCACAGATGCGCTTGAGGTTAAAAGGGTCATGAAGACCATGAACACGCTCAAGGACAATTATAGGGTGTCGCTGACCCTGCACTTAATTGAAGGATATGACTATGACGAGGTAAGTGAAATCATGAAAATATCCTACGGCAACTGTAGGACCATGATATCACGGGCCAAGGATAGCCTGAGAAAAAAACTTATGGAATCATGAATGACAAGGAACTTGATAAATGGTTTGATGAACAACGGGATTGCTGGGATATTGCAGAGCCCATGGATGGTCACCAAGCGCGTTTTCTTAAAAAACTGAATAGCACCAGGGAGAAAGAAACCAAAGTGCGCGCCCTGGACTGGTGGAAACCCCTGCTCGTGGCTGCTTCTATCGTGGCAATAGTGAGCCTCATCATGCTCACTCCCGGAGAATCCCGTGGCAAGGAGCTTGCGGCCGTCTCCCCAGAAATGGAGCAGACCCAGGATTTCTTCACACAGGCCATCGAGAAAGAACTCTATACACTAAGACAGGAGAAAAACCCCCTTACTGAATCTCTTATCCAGGATGCCCTGGAGCAGCTCAACATCCTTGAGCAGGATTATGACCAGCTCAAGGAAGACTTGGCCCACAGCGGTGAAGACCGCAGGGTAATACATGCCATGATCTCAAACTTTCAGGCGCGCATAGACCTGCTCAACCAAGTACTGGATGAAATTGACGAACTTAAAACACTTAACACTAAAAATCATGAAGACAAATTACTTTAGAATATTCCTCCTCTTCTTTGCCATATGCGGTATTGCGCATGGCAACGGTATTGACCCTAACTCTTTTAAGGGACGCTATACCAAGGAAAAGAAAATCAAGAAGGAGTTTACGGTTAATGCTGATGCGGGCCTTAGAATCAATAACCGCTACGGCAACCTGGAAATCACTTCCTGGAATGAAAACCGAACCATCATAGAAGTTACCGTAAAGACCAATGGCAACGATGAGGAAAAAGTGATGAAAAAACTGGAGGATATAGACGTTGTCTTTGATGCTTCGGGTGGCCTGGTATCTGCACGCACGGTCATTGAAGATTCTAACAGTTCCTGGTGGAAGGGATGGCTGAGCGGAGACAACAACATCAATATGGAAATCAACTATACGGTAAAAGTACCCGTCACAAACTCCGTTGACCTTGATAATGATTATGGGGCCATCGTGCTCAACCGCATTGACGGCAATGCAAAAATCAACTGTGACTATGGCAAGCTGGAGATAGGTGAGCTCAATGCAAAGAACAACTCGCTCAACTTTGATTATACAAACAATAGCACCATAGGCTATATGAAGAGCGGTAGGATCAATGCAGACTATTCGGGTTTTGTGGTGGAATCTGCAGATTACGTAGAGCTTAATGCAGACTACTCAAAATCGGTTTTTGAAAATGTGAAGGACATCAACTACAACTGTGATTATGGCAGCCTCAACGTGGAGAAAGCCGGCAAGGTACTGGGCAAGGGAGATTACCTCACTTTAAAAATGGGGGATATCATGGGTGATGTCAACCTCAACTCAAACTATGGCAGCATCAAGATAGATAGGCTTACGCCAGAAGCTGGAAACGTCACCATACAATCTGATTACACGGGCATAAAACTGGGGTATGCCAGTGGCTACAACTTTATGTTTGACATACGCCTGGAGTATGGTGGGTTTAGCGGTGAAGACAACCTTGAAATCACAAAACAGCGCACGGAATCCTCTAAAAAATATTATGCCGGCCACCATGGCAGCCCTTCGGCCAAGAACATGGTAAACATCAATACAGAATATGGAAGCGTAAACTTCTATGAAAATTAACATCAACCAAAAATCAAACAGTTATGAAACATTTTATCGCATGCCTATTTCTTGTATCGGCAGCCTTTTCGGCGCAAGCCCAATGGGGAAAAGTAAGGGGAAGTGGCAACATCACCACCGAGACCCGCTCCACAGGAGACTATGACCACGTAGCCGTGGGTGGGCCCTTTGACGTAACGCTCATTGCGGGAACCGAAGGAAAAATCAACATTGAAGCTGATGACAACCTCTTGCAGTACATTATCACCGAAGTTAAAGGTGACAAATTGAAGATCTATGTCAAGAACGGGGTGAATATCAGGCCTTCTGGCAAGATTAAGGCAACCGTGCCGTTCAAGGACCTGGAGGGTGCCAGCCTTGCCGGCTCAGGTACCATGGTCAATGAATCACCCATAACCGCATCAAGTTTTGACTGTGCCGTGGCGGGAAGTGGCAACCTTATCCTGGACCTCAAGGCTGATGATATCCAGGCATCAGTGGCGGGAAGTGGCAATTTAAGACTTTCTGGCCGTGCTGATAAAATAGAAATGCACGTTGCCGGAAGCGGTAACGTGCGTGCCAATGACCTTACCGCAAAAATAGTTGAGGCTAACGTGGCCGGTAGCGGTGATATAGATTTTGACTGTGATGACTGCGACCTTACCGCACGCGTGAGCGGTAGTGGCGATATAGGGTATACGGGCAATACCACAAGAGAAGATGTCAAGGTATCTGGCTCTGGCAAGATAAGAAAGCATTAAAATCGCTAGTTAAGTTGAAGTATGGGGGAAGTCATTATGGCTTTCCCTTTCTTTTTGGCCATATGTTCAATTTCGCTTGCGCGGAACCCTGAAAAGCAGGACCACGCCCAGGGCAAAGAACACGATAAAAAAGAGTATTGCATTGCGAATGCTCCCCGTGACCTCTGCAACATAGCCATAACTCACAAGACCTATGACGATTCCTATCTTTTCTGAAACGTCATAAAAACTGAAAAAAGAGGCCGTATCCAGCTCACCTTCTGGTATCAATTTAGAATATGTTGACCTGGACAGCGACTGTATACCACCCATTACAAGGCCCACAAATCCAGCTGTAGCATAAAATTGAACAGGTGTGTTTATCGTATAAGCATACACACAAATCGCAATCCATATAAAATTGATGACAATAAGTGTCTGGATGTTTCCAAAACGTGCCGATGCCCGCGAAGTCAAGAATGCCCCCAGTACCGCGACCAACTGAATCAAGAGTATGCTCACGATCAAGCCCACGGTACTATCAGTAGTGCCCCAGTCAAGTTCTTCAATCCCAAAATAAGTCGCGATCAACATAATGGTCTGCACGGCCATGCTGTACATGAAAAAAGCAGCAAGGTAGCGCCGCAGGGCCTTGTTTTGTTTTAGCTTATGCCAAATTTTACGGAGTTCCTTAAAACCGTTGAAGAGCACATTTCGCGTAAGCTTTTGCTTTTTATTGCCCTGCGGCAAATAGAAATACGTGTACTGGCTGAAGCCTATCCACCATAAACCTGTCAACACAAAGGATAAACGTGTGGGCAGACCCTCATCCTCAAACCCGAACATGTCATATTTTAAGATCATGACCAGGCAAACGACCAGCAAGATCACACTGCCTATGTAGCCCAGGGAATATCCCTTAGCACTAATCTTGTCTTGCTGTTCAGGAAAGGCGATATCTGGCAAGTAGGAGTTGTAAAAGACCAGGCTGGCCCAGAAGCCTATCAATGCCAAGAAATAACAGAGCAGGCCAAAGAAGAGATACTCCATATCAAACCAAAAAAGGCCGATACAACTCAGTGCTCCCAGGTAACAAAAGAATTTCATGAACATTTTCTTGTTGCCCACATAGTCTGCAATACCGCTCAAAAATGGACTTAAAAAGGAAACTGCCAGAAAAGCGGCAGCCGTTACAAAACTGATAAGCGTATCATTGTTGAGCTGCATGCCCATGAAGGACACCCTGTCATTTATAATGGCCCCATCATCATCCTTGAGGACGGTGAGTGCCCCATAAAAAATAGGGAATATGGCTGAGGAGATCACAAGTGAATAGACAGAGTTTGCCCAGTCATAAAAGGCCCAGGCATTGAGCAGTTTCTTGCTTCCTTTAGGTAAAGTGGCCATGCGGTTGCATTTTAATGATGGTCCTAAATTAAGAAAGCCGTTCAATTGAACGGCTTTTGTACTATTATTTTATCTATATTTTATTTAAACTGGGTCACGCCAAATTTTTTTGCTTCTTCAACAGCCCTGGGGGCAATCTGCTGTAGGTTTGCAATCCTTGTCTGTGGTGAAGGGTGCGTGCTCAATATTTCTGGTGGCGAGGCACCGCCGTTTTGAGCCATCCTTTCCCAGAGTTTTGGTGCGGCATAGGGGTCATATCCTGCAATAGCAGCTATGATGGTCCCAATCTCATCAGCCTGGCTTTCCTGGCTCCTGTTAAAGGGCAGCATTACACCCACATTAGAAGCAACGCCATAATACTGGTTAAAAATTTGCCCTGCCTGAGAATCTCCCAGTGCAAGACCTCCTGCCACTCCAGCTACCTGTTGCAACTGGGCAGCACTCATGCGCTGTGCACCATGGTTGGCCAACGCGTGGGCAAGTTCATGCCCCATCACCATGGCCAATCCTGTTTCATCTTGTGTAATGGGCAATATCCCCGTATAGACCACGATTTTGCCCCCGGGCATGCAGAATGCATTCACTGCATCATCCTGTACAAGGTTATATTCCCATTTATAGTCATTGAGATATCCTGGATACCCCAGGGCCGTCATATAACGTTCTGCGGCATTGGCGATTTTTGCGCCCACGCGTTTTACCATATTTGCGTCTGCCGTACCAGAAACTACTTTATTTTCTGAAAGAAACTGATTGTACTGTTGAAATGAAACGGGAAATAATTCTTCGTTACTCACGAAGTTTAAGGTTTTCTTACCGGTAAAAGGACTTGTCTTGCATGAAAATACCAAAAAAACAAACAAGAGACCGGCAAAGATATTCTTGACTTTCATAATTGATAATTAAGGTTATAGAGTGAAAGTTACAAATATTGCAAAAGGCAATATTTCGCATTAGCTAAAATTTAGCATAAGCGTTTAATATTATCCTAAAATATGGATTTCTGTAAAATTCTTAGGTGCAAGAAAAACCCGCTCGTTCTTTTCATATTGTAGTTCCTTAAAATCCAGCACGACATTGTCCACTTCAATTTCCTTGATTTCAAATGGCAACCCGATGAGCTTGATTTTCAACTTCTCATAATTACACTCATACGTTCCTGTCTTGTGCTGCTGTATAATCACCTCGTTCTTTTTACCGGTAAGCCTAAAGTCCCTTAAGCTATAACGCCCTTTTTTATAGTCATATCCATCCATGGCATCCTCAAATA
Organism: Cytophagaceae bacterium; assembly: GCA_002710685.1. GTDB lineage: Bacteria > Bacteroidota > Bacteroidia > Flavobacteriales > Flavobacteriaceae > Leeuwenhoekiella. Next base: position 124,884 of record PALD01000029.1, read on the forward strand.
CATGACTGGTCTCAGTACCCTCACAATAAAAAGCTTCCAGGGTGAGCTCTTCAATCTTTTTCTCGCCTACATATTGTTGTACGGGATAACGGGGTATTATGGCCCCTTCCTTGACATAGATGGGTATCTTGTCTATATCAGCATCAACCCATAGTTCGCGGCCTCCAGCTATTACCTCGTGGTTCCAGAAATTATACCATTTTCCCCTTGCCAGGTACATCCTCCTGCCCTTGGAATTAGGTTCAAGGATAGGGCATACAAATATCTTGTCTCCATAAATAAACTCATCAGTCCTGTAATGTGTCTGGGCATCTTCTTGATCATAATAGACCAGTGGCTTAAGCAAGGGTATGCCTCTTGTTACATAGTCATAAAACATGGAATAGAGATAGGGCAACAAGGTGTACCTCAACTCGATGAACTTACGGGTAATATTGGTCACCTCTTCATCAAAGGTCCAGGGTTCTTGATCCCCGTGGTGCCCTGATGAATGCACACGGCAAAATGGATGAAAAACACCCAGCTGTATCCAGCGGGTAAAGAGTTCGCCCGTGGGCTGCTCCGCAAATCCTCCTATATCAGTACCTGTAAATGACATACCGCTCATACACATGCGCTGCACCTGAACCGTGGCTATCCATAAATGCTCCCAGGTGGCCACGTTATCTCCCGTCCATGAAGAGGTGTACCGTTGAGCACCGCTGTAAGCAGAACGGGTGATGACAAATGGCCGTTTAGGGTATGTAAATTTCTTTACACCTTCATACGTAGCTCGCGCCATCTGCGTGCCATAGATGTTATGGGCCTTTCTATGGCTACAGGGGTGGCCATCATAGTCATGTCTTACATCATCTGGAAACGTCTTGCCGGGAACCTCCATGACAGCTGGCTCGTTCATATCGTTCCACACGCCCCGCACACCTATTTCAGAAATCAACTCCTTATATAGGCCTGCCCACCATTCACGCACTTCTGGATTTGTAAAATCTGGGAAGTTGCACTCTCCCGGCCATACCTTTCCTATCATGGATGGCCCATCTGCACGCTTGCAGAAATAATCTTTTTCCTGGGCTTCATCATATACCCAGTAATCTTCTTCTATCTTGATACCGGGGTCGATGATGACCACGGTCTTAAAACCTTGTTCGGCAAGTTCCTTTACCATACGCTTGGGCTCAGGAAAATAGTCTTTGTTCCAGGTAAAGCATTTAAAGCCTTCCATGTAGTCGATATCCAGATAAATGGCATCACAGGGTATTTTCAATTCCCTGAACTTGCTGGTTACTTCCTTGACGGTGGCTTCTGGATAATAGCTCCATTTACATTGATGGAAGCCCAGTGTCCACATGGGTGGCAGGTCTGGTTTTCCTGTAAGGTTTGTATAGCTCCTTACCACATCGCTCATCTGTGGGCCATAGATGAAGTAGTAGTTCATTTCGCCCCCGAGCGCCCAAAAACTTGTCACGTCATGCCTCTCGCAGCAGAAGTCAAAATAGGTCCTGAAGGTGTTGTCAAAAAAGATTCCATAGGCTCTTTTTTGATTGAGGCCTATGTAAAAGGGCACTGTTTTATATATGGGGTCACTGTCTTTACCAAAGGCATAAGAGTCAGTCGCCCAGTTCTCCATACGTTTACCTCTTAGGTTGAGGTGCATGGGCTTGTCGCCCATACCATAATAGCTTTCTCCGTGGCTTGATTTTTTGCTCATCTTGGGCACGATACCTCCATAATCAAAGGTTTCTTCATAGTGAAAGCCCAGCTCATCTTCATTGATGAGGTTGCCCTCTTTATCAAAAATCCTGACCTTGAGGTCTGTCTTTGCCACCTTTACCACAAGCTTGTTTGTGGTGATGATATAGTTCTTGTTATCTTCTGTTATATCCAGCTGGTTGTAGCCCACATACCTGTCATCTTCATCAATGGCATAGCTAAAATCTTCAGCCAGTATGCCGCGTGTGCCATACCTAAAGCGTATCACGCTATCGCGCAAAACGGTAAGTTGTAGCACGACTTTGTTATCTGTGGTAAAGGTGAGGGTATCTACCTCATGTTGAAAATCTGATATTTTGTTTGGGAATTGATTTCCCTTGTTTACAAGCTCAGTGTTAGTTATCATAGGCTATGGGTTAGTCATACAAAGCAACGGCATGATTGCTTAATTTTAAAATAATGGGGCATAAAAAAAAGGCAACTATAACGATAGTTGTTAATTACTTTTTCGCTTTTGCGGAAAATACTACTGCTGAAAGTGGTGGCAAGTCTATTATCATTGAGTTTTCTTTGCCATTCCAGGGTTCTTTTTCAACTTTTACGGTATCCACGATGTAATCGCCGCTACCAGCAAAAGAGGTATCATTTCCATTGAATATCTGGTGCATTTTTCTGTTCTTGGGCACTACATAATCAGGGATGCCCACCCTATATCCTTCTCGTGGTACTGGTGTGAAATTGCATACTACCACAAGGCTTTCAGCAAGGTTGTTGCCCTTGCGCAAGAAACTCAATACGGAATTCTCATGGTCATTCCATTCAATCCACTCAAAGCCTTCTCCACTAAACTGTTTCTCGTATAATGCAGGATAGGTTTTATAAATGGTGTTTAATTGCGTGATGGCCTTTTTTATACCGTTATGGTAATCATATTGCAACAAGTGCCAGTCCAGGCTTTCCTGAAAATTCCATTCTTCAGATTGTCCAAACTCACCTCCCTGAAATATCAATTTTGCACCGGGGTGCATAAACATATAGCTAAAGAGCAACCTGAGGTTTGCAAATCGCTGCCACTCATCGCCGGGCATCCTGCCCAGCAGGCTACGCTTACCATATACGACCTCGTCATGAGACAAGGGGAGCATAAAGTTTTCAGTAAAAGCATACGTCATGCTAAAGGTGACATCATTTTGATGGTGCTTGCGGTAGATGGGTTCTTTTTTAAAATACTCAAGGGTATCGTGCATCCAGCCCATCATCCATTTCATGCCAAAGCCAAGCCCGCCAATGAACGTGGGTTTTGACACCATTGAAAAACTAGTGGATTCTTCGGCGATGGTCTGCACATGTGGGTAGTTGGCATAAACCGTTTCATTGAGTTCCTTGAGAAAGGATATGGCCTCTAGGTTTTCACGGCCACCAAATTGATTGGGCTCCCACTCTCCATCTTCACGGCTATAATCTAGGTATAACATGGAGGCGACGGCATCGACGCGCAGGCCATCAATATGGTATTTATCAAGCCAGAACAGTGCATTGCTTATCAAGAAAGAACGCACCTCGTTACGCCCATAATTAAAGATGAGCGATTTCCAGTCTGGGTGGTAACCGCGTCGCCTGTCAGGATGTTCATATAGATGAGAGCCGTCAAAGTTGCCCAGTCCATGGGCGTCTTCGGGAAAGTGTGAGGGCACCCAGTCCAGTATCACCCCTATGCCTGCCTGGTGCAGTTTATCGACCAGCAACATGAATTCTTCGGGATACCCAAAACGCGCGGTGGGAGCAAAATATCCCGTGATTTGATACCCCCAGCTAGGTTCATAGGGGTAGCACATGATGGGCATGAACTCCACGTGAGTAAAACCGGTTTCCTTTATGTACCCTACCAGTTCATCAGCCAGTTCAGTATAGCTAAGGCTTCTGTTTTCCTCTGCTTTTTTTCGCCACGAGCCCAAATGTATTTCATAAACCGAAAAGGGCTTATCGATGGCATTGTGCTTCTCGCGGGTATCCATCCATTTTTTATCCTTCCATTTATAGTTGAGGTCATAGACCGTGGAAGCGGTTTTAGGTGGATGCTCGTTGCGCAGGGCAAATGGGTCAGCCTTTTCTGTCTTGATATCGTGGTTGTGTGACTGTATCTTGTATTTATAAATAGAACCGGGCTTCACCTTAGGGATAAAACCTTCCCAGATGCCGCTACTGTCCCACCGCACGTTGAGCTTATGCTCTCCTTCTAGCCAATAGTTGAAATCGCCCACGACACTCACTGATTTTGCAGTGGGTGCCCATACGGCAAAGTACGTTCCTTCTTCACCATCCACCTCCACGGGGTGAGATCCTAGTTTTTCATACAGCCTAAAGTGTTTTCCTGATTTAAATAATTCTATGTCAAATTCTGTAAAAAGTGAATACGGTTTTACGTTACTCATCATTGGTTTCATTTAGAATATTAGAAATTCCCTTAAGGGGAATTATTGCCCATCGTGGGCGGGCGTTGAGTTCATAGCCCAGTTCATACACGGCCTTTTCCAGGAGGCAATAATTTAATAAAAATTCTATTTCTTTTATATATCCTATGTTTAGGTTGGCATGCTGTACTTCTTTAATGTAGGTGTTGAGAAAGATACCCACCATATAACCATAGAGAACCTCAGCCACTTGAAACAGATCATTATACTCTGCATCAAGGGATTCATAATTATTGAATATGGTTGCATAAATGGCATAGTGAAAACTCCGGAACATCCCGGCTATGTCCTTGATGGGCGGTTGCTTTACCTTTCTGTCGCGTATGGTGCTTTCTGGCTCGCCCTCAAAGTCGATAATGTAATAATCCCTGTTGTTTACAAGCACCTGGCCCAGGTGATAATCTCCATGTATCCTCAATCGCTCGCTCTTTAGCTTGGTCTCGTCAAAATCGAGCAATCGTTTGCGTATCAACTTCTTGTTGTTCATGAATTCCTGTGCCAGCTCAAGTCGCATATCTTCAAGCTTGTGCAGGTTGTTTTCCACAAGGTTCATCCTGTTCTCAAACATATAGATAAGGCGGTTCTTTAACCACACGGTATAATCATTGCCAAAGGCCTGTGGAATGAATGCATTGTTGATGCGCTCTTGCCCCAGGGCAATATGCATCTGCGCGCTGCGACGTGCCAACTGTTCAATGTCTTCAAAGAACTCCATGGGGCACCAGCTCAATATCCACTCGGGGAGGTCCTTTAAAGTGATTTGCTCAAAATGCCGCAACGGCACAAAATCGTCAACATTGAATTTTTGCTGGGATAATTTGGCGAAAGCCGCCTTAAGGTTGCTTGTGTAGTACTCCCATGCATCTCCCTGATTGGGCACCAGCTCTTGCAAAAGGCCCAGGGTCATCACGTTGTTATCGCTAAAGCGCAGGGTAATACTACCCTGATAACGGGGCGTGTTTGCAAAATGCCCTTTCTGGGTAAGGTATTTGTTTATTTCATAATCTGGGTTTTCATCTACATAGACCCTCCTGAAAATCTTCAATATATATTTCTCATTATATACAATTGAGGTATTGCTCTGCTCTGCCCCCAGAAACCTGCTGCTCTCATACGCCTTGCAGGTGTTGCTAAAACCCCGCCTGTATGCGACTTCTTTATACTTGTTTTTCTCCCCTTCTAATATCTTGTCAAAAATCTGCTTGCGAAAGGACTCAAGGTAAAGCGCATCAATGAGGTAACCTTCCACACCTGCAAGGCTAAGGTATGCAATACCGCCTTTTGCATAATCTGGGTCAGTGACAAAGCCTATGGGCAAAAAATAGTTTTGTACAAAGGCTTCCCTAAAGTTGACCTCCAGGATGAGCCCATAAAATTTTTCTTCTCCCCGCTCAATGGGGAAATGGTCGATTATCTCCACATATTTTAATGCACTGGCCTTGCCCCCGTACCATCGCTGATTTAAGATATATGGCTCAAGGATATCTTCACAAAGTTCTTTGTGAAAGCGTTCATTGTCCATTAATTTATCCCAGGAACAGGGATATTTAAAAATCAGGTTCTTGTGAATTTTTTCGTCAGTCATCACGGTGGGTATTAAACAAGGTTACTCTTATTCACCTCAAAGTTGGTTATTTGTATATTTTGAAAATATGGAACGGCAGTGCCGGGTGAAGTTCAACATAGTTCCACTCGTCATACCAGTTATAGGTACTATCTGTCACCAGGTCCTTGACCATTACCCGCTCTCCTGCCTGCACGCCCAGTTCTCCCAGGGGCAACTGTACATTTGCCGCTTGCTTGTAGTATGGGTCCAGGCTTATGATCACCAGGATTTCATGCGTCCTGTCCTGGTTATGTTTATAAAAGGCAAGCATTGCATCGTTATGTATTTCGCAAAAGCGAATATTATTGGTCTGCTGCAATGCGGGTTCTTGATGGCGTATGGAATTTATCTTGGCGATAAGCCGTATCAATTTATTTTCATGTTCCCAGTCCCAGTGGCGTATCTGGTATTTTTCTGAGTCCAGGTACTCTTCCTTGCCCGGCATGGCATCGCTCACCATAAATTCATATACGGGGCCATACAGGCCAATGTTACTGCTCAAGGTTGCCGCCAGCGCATACCGTATTAAATGCTGAGCCTCGTTAGCCCCCTGCAGGTGATATGGATTTATATCTGGCGTATTGGGCCAAAAGTTGGGCCTGTAATATTCCTTCATCTCGCCCTGCGTCAACTCTGTCATGTACTCCATGAGTTCATGCTTGCTGGTACGCCAGGTAAAATAGGTGTACGACTGCGTGTATCCTTGTTTTGCCAGCTGCTGCATAACACGGGGCCTTGAGAAGGCTTCTGCCAAAAAGAGGACGTCTGCATGGTCTTTTTTTATCTCCTTGATAAACCAGTTCCAGAAAAGGTAGGGTTTTGTATGTGGGTTATCTACCCGGAACACCTTGACCCCAAGGGCAATCCAGTGCTGTGCAACGCTCAGCAGTTCCTTCCACAGTTCTTGATAAGCCTCGGTATCCCAATTAAAATTGACGATGTCCTGATATTTCTTTGGCGGGTTCTCAGCGTACTGCATCGTGCCGTCTGGCCTTTTCTTGAACCACTCTGGGTGCTCAGTAAGATAGGGATGGTCTGGCGCGGCCTGAAAGGCAAGGTCCAGGGCCACTTCAATGCCCAGGCTTTCTGCTTTTGCAATCAATTTTTTAAGGTCATCCTCAGTGCCCAGTTCTGGGTGGATGGATTTATGCCCGCCATATTGCGAGCCTATGCCCCAGGGCACGCCGCTATCGCCTTCTTGGGCATTGGTGGCATTGTTCTTTCCCTTTCGGTTTTTTTCGCCTATGGGGTGTATGGGTGGGAAGTACAAGGTGTCAAACCCCATCGCTGCGACACGCGGCAAGATGCGTTCACAATCTTTGAACGTGCCATGTTTTCCCGCTTCCGCGGAAGCGCTACGGGGGAAGAACTCGTACCATGTGCTAAACCGGGCCTTCTCACGGTCAACATAAACCTCCAGGGTCTTGCTTTCGCTGAAAAGCTTTCTTGTGGGAAACTCATAAAAGAGCTGGTGCAGCCTGTCTTCTATTGCAATGGCAACCGCCTCTTCATATCTATCTTCATCCTTGAAGGCCCCTATGGCATTTATGAGGTAATCCTCATCGTCACGTTCAACAGGAGCTATCAATCCCTCAAGGTATTGCACGCCATCCAGGAGCTCACTCTTTACATGCTGGCCATCTTTAACTTTTGCCCGTATACCATGTTGCCAGTTCATGGGCTGGTCGACCCATCCCTTTATTTTGTATTGCCAATACCCCTGTTTATCAACAAAAAACGAGGCATGATAACCATCATTGATGCTGGGCTGTAAACGCACGGTCTGCCATTCTTTATCCTGCCCGTGCCTAAAACAGACCTCTGCCTGTATCACATCGTGCCCATCGCCAATAACATCTGCAGTGATGTCAACAATCTCATTAACCGTTCTTTTAATAAAAAATTCGCCGCAGTTGAGCTGCGGAAGTATGTTCTCTATGATTACACGCTGCTGTTTCAAAGGTTTAGCTTGGTTTGTTAGTTACTAGTAATAAAATTAGGCATTAAAAGTTATGAACAACAGCTTTACCACTGAATTTTAAGGAATATTATAAGGTTTGTGAGTATCCGTTAGGGTTTTGTTAAAATAAGATTAAGAAATGAGTCTTGGCAAGGGGTTTGCTTAACTTAGCATTAAAAGAAATTACCATGAAAAATATATGTATGCTTGCCCTTTTAGTGATTTGCATGGGCTGCCAGAGCACTGCTCAAAAAAGTGATAAAAAAGATTTTAAAATAACAAAATCTGACGCGGAGTGGAAGGCAGAACTGACCCCAGAACAATACAACGTTCTCAGGCACGAGGGTACCGAAAGGGCCTTTACCAGTGAACTGCTGGACAACAAACAGCAAGGGACTTATGTGTGCGCGGCCTGCGGGACACCCGTTTTTAAAAGTGAAACAAAATTTGACAGTGGTACGGGCTGGCCTTCATTTTATGATTACATAGAGGGCAATGTAGCATTTTCATCAGACAACAAACTGGGCTACACCCGCACCGAAGAACATTGTGCCGTTTGCGGCGGCCATCTAGGCCACGTGTTCAATGATGGACCCAAGCCCACTGGAAAACGCCACTGTATCAATGGTGTGGCGCTTAAATTTGAGCCTGCGGCAAAATAAACACAAAACATTTTTAAAAGAGTTTTAAAAACATAAGCCTAGCGCATATTGCCTACGCCCTAAAGTATATACCATGAAAGATTACCCCTTAAAAAAGAGTGAAGAAGAATGGAAGGAAAAACTCACTCCAGAGCAATATCATGTCTTGCGACAAAAAGGAACCGAACGCCCACACACGGGCGAGTACAACCTACACTTTGAGCATGGAGCATATACCTGTGCCGCATGTGGCAACGAGCTATTTGAATCTTCTCAAAAATTTGAAAGCGGTTGCGGCTGGCCCAGCTTTGATGACGCAAAAGAAGGCGCTATTGAATATGTGCAGGACAGGACCCACGGCATGATACGCACAGAGATACTTTGTGCAAACTGCGGTTCTCACTTAGGGCACGTCTTTGATGATGGACCCACCGAGACAGGACAGCGGTACTGTGTAAACTCCCTCAGTATTGATTTTGACAAAGCATAAAACACTTGCATTTTAGTTTTAAAAATGAAAATAACGGATTCGCTTTTTTTTGGAACGACTATTGATTAATATAAAAACGAACATTAATACTAGAAACGATGAAAAGAATATTTGGACTTTTAGCAATACTAACCATAGTACTTACATCTTGTGAAGGTGACCCAGGACCACAAGGACCTCCTGGACAAGATGGTGTAAATATAGTGGGTACTACGTTTGAAATCAATTCAACATTTGAATATAACAATGATAGTAATCTCTGGAGTACGGGCTTCATCACCTTTTCAGATTTTACAGATGTAGAAGTTTTAGAAAGCGATGCCGTATTAATTTATAGACTTGATGGTGAGGGAACTTTAAATGATGGATCCTCGGTTGATGAATGGAGCATGTTGCCACAAAATTTCTTTACTAATGAAGGTACCTTACAATATGTATTTAATCACACCTTTGTAGATGCTGAAATTTTTATTGATGGCAACTACGACACTTCTAATATATCAACAGGTTTCACTGACGATCAAGTTTTTAGAATTGTAATTGTTCCTTCGGACTTTGCTTCTCAATTTACGGGGGATATCAATAATTTAAGCGAGGTAATGAATGCCTTAGGACAAAGCGAGAGCGATGTGATTCGCATGTAACATTCCGGTATAGTAACGTATAGGATACCCGCTATTTTAGCGGGTATTTTTTTTGGCTTTAAGCCAAAAGAAAACCACGCACAACTTGTCCCTATCCTTAACTTTCAGTTTCCTATTTTAAGTCGTAAATTCGTGCTCTAATTTTTTGACCAAAAAGATATGAGTAAATACGATGTCATAGTTTTAGGAAGTGGTCCTGGGGGCTACGTTACGGCGATACGCGCCTCCCAACTGGGATTAAAGACTGCAATAGTGGAAAAAGAAAGCCTGGGCGGTGTTTGTCTTAACTGGGGTTGTATACCCACCAAGGCGCTTCTTAAAAGTGCACAGGTTTTTGAGTACCTCAAGCATGCAGAAGATTATGGATTGAAAGTAGAAGGTGCAGACAAGGATTTTGATGCCGTCATCAAGCGCAGCCGTGGTGTCGCAGAGGGCATGAGCAAGGGCGTGCAGTTCCTGATGAAAAAGAACAAGATTGATGTTATTGACGGTTTTGGTAAACTTAAGCCAGGTAAAAAAATTGATGTTGATGGCACTGAATATAGTGCAGAACATATCATTATAGCCACAGGTGCTAAAAGCCGTGAACTGCCCAGCCTGAAACAAGATGGCAAGAAAGTCATAGGATATAGGGAAGCCATGTCATTACCAGAACAACCCAAGAAAATGATTGTTGTGGGAAGTGGCGCTATAGGTGTTGAGTTTGCAAGCTTTTATAACAGTATGGGCACTGAGGTGACCATTGTAGAATTTCTACCTAATGTTGTGCCCCTTGAAGATGAAGAAGTTTCAAAACAGTTTGAGCGCAGTATCAAGAAACAGGGCATCAAGGTGATGACAAATTCTTCGGTAGAAAGTGTTGACACCTCTGGGGATGGCGTCGTGGCTACCGTAAAGACCCAAAAAGGAGAAGAAAAGCTTGAGGCTGATATCGTACTCTCTGCAGTGGGTATAAAAACCAATATAGAAGGAATAGGCCTTGAAGATGTGGGCATCATCACAGACCGTGACAAGATCATCGTGAATGATTTTTATCAAACCAATATGCCAGGGTATTATGCCATTGGCGATGTTGTACCCGGTCCCGCGCTTGCGCATGTCGCTTCTGCAGAAGGTATCATCTGTGTGGAGAAAATCGCGGGTATGCATGTAGAAAAACTGGATTATGGCAATATACCAGGATGTACCTATGCCACACCAGAAATTGCCTCTGTGGGCATGACCGAAAAACAGGCAAAAGAAGCTGGATACGAACTCAAGGTGGGTAAATTTCCATTCTCTGCCTCGGGCAAGGCCAGTGCAGCCGGCAACAAAGAGGGCTTTATCAAGGTTATCTATGATGCTAAATATGGCGAGTGGCTAGGTTGCCACATGATAGGGGCCGGTGTGACCGATATGATTGCTGAGGCCGTTTTGGGCCGTAAGCTTGAAACCACAGGACATGAAGTCCTAAAGGCCGTTCACCCTCACCCTACCATGAGCGAGGCGGTGATGGAAGCCACAGCTGATGCATATGATGAAGTGATTCACTTGTAAACTGAAAAACTTTATAAAATAAAGGTTTAAGAGCCACTGCACATAGAGATTGTTCAGTGGCTCTCTTTTTTTATTATATTTAACCCCCCCTTTCACTAAACCTTTATTACAATCATGAACAGATTACATTTTATCAAGGCCAGCGCCATGGGCATGGCATCTACCGTATTTTTAAAATTCCCCACTAGCTCTAAAAAATCAAAAGGAGTACTTCAGTCTCTTTACTATACAAAAAATGTTTCTCAAGGAAAGGATAAGACGGCTTTACAGGTAACCGTTGAGATATCAACTGAAAAATCTTCGCTTACAGGCATTAAACTGACTTATTTCAATCTTGAAACGAGCTGCTTCTTTATTCTTAAAAAAGTGGGCAATATCAATAATGACCCTAACTATTTTAAAGTGCAATATGACTTGAGTTATGGTGGATGTGATGAGCTTAAACTCTATTCTCAGAACAGTACCGATTTCTACAATAGTTTACTTCGCACCACTTATTGCAAAGAAGAACCTATGGAAAATGCCATGTTGCTTGATGAGAATAAAAACATACTGGCTCAATTTAAATTTGATGCGCCTAAATCCTCAAGTTCTCAAATGTATGGAGATGAAGAAGATTGCTTCCTGACCACAGCATGCACAAAGTATAAAGGCCTGCCAGATGATTGTGATGAACTGCAAAAACTAAGAACCTTTAGAGACGATTACATGCTTAAGCGTCCTGAAGGCAAGGCTATGGTTAAGGAGTATTACAGGATTGCTCCGGCCATTGTAAAAAAACTAGCTATTGATAAAAATGAGGAAGTCTATGACTTTATCTATGACGAACTGGTCACAAAATGCATCAATTTTATCAATCAGGGAGAGCATGATATGGCGATGTATTATTACAAATCCTTTACCGAAGAATTACAGCGCACGGTCATGACATAAAAACAAATACATAAATAAACCCCTTGAAATTTCAAGGGGTTATTTTTTTTGCTTTCGCTAAAGCGAATCTTTTCTAATCAATCAAGAAACCCTCAATGGCCAGGTCATAACTCTTAAGCCCAAAACCCAGAATTACTCCGGCTGCATTTTTTGAAATAAAACTTTGATGCCTAAATTCTTCCCTACCAAAGGTGTTTGAAATATGAACTTCAACTACAGGCGTTGAGATTGCCTTGACCGCATCGCCAATGCCCACGGAGGTGTGCGTGTACGCAGCCGCATTGAGCACGATACCGTCAAAAGCAACATCACCTTCCTGGATTTTAGTGATTATTTCGCCCTCGATATTGGATTGATAATATGATAATTCGGTTGTTTTATACTTAAACTGAAGCTTTGTAAAATAGTCTTCAAAACCCTGGTTTCCATATACTTCTGGCTCACGTTTTCCCAGCATGTTGAGGTTGGGACCATTGATGATCAATATCTTGAGTTCTTTGTTCATTACTTAAAGATTAAAGATTTAAAGATAGCCAAGTTTACAGCATAAAAAAAGCGCCCTTTTATGGACGCCTGGACCCTGCTTGGTGCTTTTCTAGAAATTGTATCCTAGACCTATTGCCCCAAAGTGAACCTTAGAGGTAAGCTCGTCACCCTTGTAATAATGATTTAACTGAAACGCGCTTCTGGCCTCCACATAAAATCTACCAAATTCATACCCGGCACCTCCACCAAGGCCTATGTTGATATGTGTGTACTCTGGCGAGATTTCTTCAGCAGTATAGGTAAGTTGCGGCCCTGCCTGAAAGTAAAAACCACTCCCGGCGATATAGAACTGAGCCACTGCGGGAAGCTGGATAAAGTTGGCTTCGTCAATATTTACATAATTAAGCCCCGTCTTGATGCGCACCACGTCATTGATTTTAAACTGTACTGCACCCCCCACATAAAAACCAGAGTCAAATGCCGTAGCTTCATTGTTATCATAGGTTGTCTCAATACTAGAAAGACCATAGGCAAAACCACCCGTGGCGCTTAATTTTACCTGGGCTTTCGCCGAAAGGCCAACAACAAGGAATGCTGCAAAAAATAAAAATTTTTTCATTAAAAATGATTTGATTGAATAATAATAGGGCCGAATATAATATAATTATAAATAAAAACAGCGCCCATTTGGGCGCTGTTCATTTTCTTGAATGTGGTCTTTTTTAGAACATAAAACCTACACCAGCTTGAAATACCCTGTTCCTGGCATTGATATCAAAACCACCCAGTTCATCACTGTTGAATACATCAGACAAGCCCCAGTTATAACGAGCATTTACAAAAAATCCATTATTGAATTTGTACCCCGCACCTAGACCTACACCAAAATCAACATCATTGAACACATCATTGTCAATGTCAACATCTCCTTCATCAAAATCATCTGGATCACCGTCAACCTCGCTTTTTACATTAAACCCTATCTGTGGGCCCGCCTCTACAAATAGACCATCCACAATATAAAGCTTGGCCAATACTGGTACATTGATATAATCTAGTTGAAATTCAATATCATCAGCATTGTCATTGCTCTGTATGTCATATCCCTGTCCAGAATAATAAACCTCTGGCTGGATAGAAAAACGCTCGCTTATGGGAAATTCTGCAAGTGCACCTATGTTGAAAGAAGTCCTGGAATCTGGATCATCAAAATCATCACCACCTATGGTCGAGAAGTTCACACCACCTTTTATACCAAAATGAAACATTTCCTGTGCAGACAGCACACCTGTTCCAAATACGAGAAAAGTCGCTAATAAAACTATTTTTTTCATGATTGTTTATTTTTTAAGTTTCAGCAAAACTAGGTTGATAAATAGCGCCACGTTTATAATGAAAACTTAAATGATTATTAAAGCATTACTAAAAATTATATGTAAAATGTTTGAATTTGTCAATAAAACAGGTGCAAACCCCTCGTTTTCAACAAAATTCAAACTGTTAAAAGAAGGGCTATATTTATGATAATATTTATTTTTGGGGCTGTGGGTCTTACCCTTTAAGATTCATAAACCCTCCTTTGACCAGATAGATGAAGCATCTCTACCTCCTACTCACCATTTTTGTTTGCCTTTCGGCGAAAGCCCAGACAACCCCCGTTCCTGATACAAATTTTGAGCAGTTTCTCATAGACCAAGGTATCGATACCAATGGGCTCAATGGCAATATCCTTGATGCTGATGCCCAGGCGGTGACTGACCTAAACATTAACGTCAATACCATAACAGATTTTACAGGTCTGGAGGCATTTGTGAACCTGGTGACCCTCAATGCAGGCACCAATCAGTTTGCCACCTTACCATTGACCACATTGACACAGCTTGAAGAATTAACATTTGATGACAACAACATTTTAGCAAGTCTTGATGTATCGCAAAATGTGAATTTAAGGATACTCAATATAGGTACTACCGGAAGTACAGGAAATATCGCCTCTATCACAGATCTAGACCTGTCAAATAATACCTTGCTCGAATTTATATATATCTACGCGTTTCTAGACCTAGTCAACCTCACACTTCCACAAACCACCACTCTTAATGAAATATCCATTATAGCAATTGATGAAGATGAGTTTGATTTTACTGCATATAGCAATCTAGAAACTTTAAACCTTAATCAAAACCGCAATACAACCAGTATTCTTTTACCCGCTGTAAAGACCAATCTCAAATTTCTTGATATCAGGAATCAAGTGGTAAACACTATTGATTTGGATGGTTATGTCGCTCTAGAAGAAATTTCGCTTAGCGGTACAGAAGTTGAAACACTTATACTTCCTAGCAATACAGTTTTAAAAAAATTGAATGTCTCTAGACATAAATTACCTAGTGTTTATGACCTTTCAATGGTGTCTAATATTGAGAGTTTGACCATTAATTCAAATTTACTCACCACTCCTTTTGAAGTAAATATAAGGGCACTACAAAATTTGACGATTCTCGATTTGACAAATAATAAAATGGTCAATCTTGACATGACTCAAAACACTAAACTTCTTAAAGTTAATGTATCTAGTAATGACCTGGTTACTTTTGACTTAAGTCAAAACATTCTTTTAGAAGATCTCAATGCATCAAGAAATCAAATTACCAACCTAGACCTAACTACAAATGTTGCTCTTGAAACACTTAATTTAAGTTACAATCAACTTCCCACCCTTGACCTCTCGACAAATATTTTACTGAACAACGTCAATCTAGGCAATAATTTGCTGCCAGCACTTGATGTAACCTTTAATACAAAATTAGGATTGCTATCAATAAATGATAACTTGTTTACTGGTACTGGTCTGGACCTTACCCAAAATCCCGATCTCCATTATCTCAATGCGTCAAATAATGAGATAGAATCCCTCAACATTACTCAAAACACCCGCCTGGGCTCCCTGATTCTGCACCATAACCTGTTTACAGGTACTGACATCATGAATCAATATTATGACATATGGAATTCAAATGGAGCTCTGGGAGCATCTGATGAACTTGATGTGGGCTTTAATCTGCTAACGGGTAAAATACCAGATTTTGCAAGTCTTGCCCTGGATAGAAGAACAAACTATTTTGAGCTAAAGTTCAATGATAATTTTTTTCATTTTGGTGATTTTGAAGCTGAGCATCTGGATTATGTTGATCTCCTAAGCACCTATTGGGCTACCATTCCCAGTCTTCCCCTTTTTAGAGAATATCTATATGCCCCACAGGCTAAGGTAAACGAGATTGAAAACCTCACGCCAAACGCCGGGGATAACTTAACCCTTATTACAACGGTCCGCGGTGCGCAAAATCACTACAAATGGTTTAAAGATGGGGTTGAAATTCCAGATGCACCAGACTCGCCTGAGTATATAATATATGATGTAAATGATTGTGATAGCGGAGTCTATCACAGTGAAATCACAAGTGATTTAGTGCCTTTTGAAAATACAAATCCCCCAGGCACGGGAGGTAAAAACCTGCTCTTGGTAAGAAATGACATTACGGTAAACGTCAATGTCAACAAGACGTGCGTTAACATTTTTAATCCCTCACATCAGGAAACTGATGTACCCATAAATTCTGGTATTGAATGGGTCAATAACCCCGGAGCCTGTGGTTACATCCTGAGCGTAGGGACTTCGGCCGGGGGTGTGGACATCGTTGATAAACTGGATATGGGGGATGTTGAACTCTATAATTTTGAAAACGATTTACCAGCTAACCAGGATATTTATGTAACTATTGTACCTTATTTTTCTGATGGGGAAATCACGGGATGTAGTGAAGAAATGTTTACCACAAGCAACACCACCGTCATACCAGATTGTACCCAGCTTAGCACTCCCTTTAATAACGCCACGGGAGTTGATGTCAATACAGATTTATCCTGGGGTCCCGCAAATGCTGCAGATTCATATATTGTAAGGGTGGGCACAACTTCAGGAAGTGATGATATCTTTAATCAAACCGTCAATGCCCTTTTTTATGATTTCCCAGACGGTACTTTTCAACCTGGTACTACATATTTTGTCACAATAACACCCACAAACTCAATAGGAGACGCCACGGGCTGTGCCGAAGAAAGCTTTGCGACCGAAACGCTCCTCACTCCGCCTGGCTGCACAACACTTTCCACACCCGTGGACGGCGCAACGGATGTCGCGATAGGCACCAATCTGAGCTGGAACGCTTCCGCGGAAGCGACAGGGTATAACCTCACCGTGGGCACCACCCCTGGCGGTATGGACATCCTGGACAACGTGGACCTGGGCAACGTCACGACCCATGATTTACCGGACGACCTCCCGGAAGACACCGAGATTTTTGTTTCGGTGATACCATACAATTCTGCCGGGAATGCCACGGGCTGTGCCGAAGAAAGCTTCATGACAGAGACGCTGCCCACACCGCCTGGCTGCACAACCCTTTCCACACCCGTGGACGGCGCAACGGATGTCGCGATAGGTACCAATCTGAGCTGGAACGCTTCCGCGGAAGCGACAGGGTATATCCTCACCATGGGCACCACCCCTGGCGGTATGGACATCCTGGACAACGTAGACCTGGGCAATGTCACGACCCATGATTTACCGGACGACCTCCCGGCAAATACGGAGATTTTTGTTTCGGTGATACCTTACAATTCTGCCGGGAATGCCACGGGCTGTGCCGAAGAAAGCTTCATGACCGAAAAGCTCCTCACACCGCCTGGCTGCACATCTATTACAAGCCCCGTGGATGGAGCTGTTGATGTAACCATTAATACACGTATTACCTGGGATGATATTGAAAACGCCGAGGGTTACATCGTGACGATAAGCCATGATCCCATGCAAACGGATATTCTTGAGGGAACCATAGTCTCAGAGTCCTTTATTGACCCCAGTGCAGATTTGCCCGAGGGCCAATTGCTATATGTTTCCGTTATTCCTTACAATGGCGTGGGCACGGCAACGGGTTGTGAACCCATCAGTTTTACTACTGCGGCCAAAGTGCTGGAAACAAAATATGGAATCTCCCCCAATGGGGATGGCAAGAATGATTTTTGGGAAATCCCCGGGATAGAAGATTACCCGGACAATACCGTGCGCATTTACAACCGGTGGGGAGATTTGGTCTATGAAGGTATGGGATATGACAACCTCTCTACTACATTTAACGGTACTGCCAATCAAAAAACGGGCATGGGTGCTGGTGAACTTCCCAATGGAACGTATTTCTTTACCATCGAGACCGCAGGAGAATCAGAGTTCAACAACCTTAAAGGGTTTATCGTAATACGACGCTAAAAACCATGAGACTAAAGTTATTCATATTATCCTTATTCGTATGTTTTTTGGCGAAAGCCCAGCAAACACCTGTATTTGCCGAGTATAACTACAACCCTTTCTTATTGAATCCCGGCTATGCAGGCCTACAGGCAAGTACCGAAATAAGCATAACAAATTCAGGTTTTTTCAATCAGTTTGACGGTAGTCCACGTACCCTTACGGGAACCTTTAACAGTCCATTGCAAGAGGGCAAGATGGGTGTGGGCGGTGCACTGCTTTATGATGAGATAGGCGTGACCACCACGACACAATTCTATGCGGCATATAGCTATAAGATTGAGTTGGGGTTCATGGACAACCATCCATTTTATGCCAATTATCAAACGCCGGTACTCTCCTTTGGCATAAGTGCCGGTATCTTGCAATATGAAGATAGGTTTCTGGAGTTGGGGCTGGAAGACGACCCACGGTTTGCCCAGAACGTGCAATCTACCATCCCCATGGTGGGCGTGGGACTGCTTTATAATCAAGAACGGTTTTATGCCGGTATCTCAACCCCCAATATCCTGGGGGATGTATTGGCTTCAGATAAATCAGTTTCACTGAGCTTACCGGTCTATGGGATTTTTGGCTACCGTTTTTATGCGGGCCTTTTTGACCAATACATCATCAAGCCAAACCTGATGCTCAAATACGAGCCCAATACCCCATTTCAAGTAGATGCCAATATCGCCGCCACCATCAAGCAGAAATTTGAACTGGGGGCGGGATACCGCTCAAATTCATCAGTCAACCTTCTTGCCGGGGCATACCTCTTTGAGAATTTTAGGCTTATGTACTTTTACAACCACTCCTTTGGCACAAATCCATTCAACAGCCGTCATGGTGTCCTGTTAAGTGTTAAATTGGGCGATGGATACAGTACAAATTAGCCCTGACACATGAACTGGCAACAAACCCTTGACGATTACACATATTATCTCAAACTAGAGCGTGGGCTATCGCAAAACACCATCATAAATTATAGTCTTGACATTCAGAAACTCATGCAATGGCTAGATGAAAATGAGATAAGGCTTTCGCCAAAAAAAATCGACAAGGAAACCCTGCAAAAATTTGTTTATGACCTGGCAAAGCAGGTGAACCCGCGGTCACAGGCCAGGTCAATAAGCGGCCTAAAGGGATTTTTCAACTACCTCGTCTTTGAAGATTACCGAGAGGATAACCCCATGGACCTCATTGACTCCCCTAAACTGGGCAGGAAACTTCCAGATACCCTATCAGAAGAAGAAATAGACCAGCTCATCGCCGCGATAGACCTTAGCCATCCACAGGGGGAGCGCAACCGTGCCATGCTCGAAACCTTGTATGGGTGCGGCCTCCGGGTATCTGAATTGCTGGACCTTAAACTCTCAAACCTGTATTTTAAGGAAGGATTTATCCTGGTCACGGGAAAAGGTGACAAATCACGCTTTGTGCCCATTGCTGAGATTACCCAAAAGTACATCAACATCTATAAGGACCAGGTACGGGTACATATACAGGCCAAACCAGAATCTCAGGATACGCTTTTTCTCAACCGCCGTGGAGGGAGGTTGACGCGTGCCATGGTATTTACCATTATCAAAGACCTTACGGCGAAAGCCGGAATAAAAAAAAACATAAGCCCCCATACCTTTAGGCACTCATTTGCCACGCACCTTCTCCAAAATGGGGCCGACCTTCGCGCCATACAGCAAATGCTGGGGCATGAAAGCATCACCACGACCGAGGTCTATATGCATGTTGACCGCTCCCACCTTACCCGGGTCATGGAAGAATATCATCCCAGAAAATAATTGATCAAGTAGATTATTGAAAGAAAATTCTCTAGTCAAAGTGTATTTTTTTGCATAAATTGGAACTACGTGGTAAAAATGTTATCAAATACCTACATTTTTAAACCCATGAAAACATCTAATATTTTTCAAGAATGAGCAAAATAAAGACCGTTTGTATAATTGATGATGATCCTATATTCATCTTTGGCGCAAGAAAAATAATGGAGCTGGAGAAGGTCTGCAATAATCTGATTGTTTACAACAATGGTCAAGAGGCCCTCGATGGGCTTTCAAAAATATTTGAGACCGGTGAGGACATCCCAGAAATCATTTTCCTGGACCTCAACATGCCCATCATGGACGGTTGGGAATTCCTGGAAAAGTTTGTAAACCCTCCCGATAATGATAAAATCTTGATATACATAGTTACATCTTCCATTGACCCCTCAGATTTGAGCAGGGCTAAGAATTATGAAAACGTGAGCAATTATATTGTTAAGCCCATCTTGAGTGAAAACCTTAATGAAGTGCTAAAAGACCTTAACGAACAGCGCACGGTCTAAGGTCTTCATGACCATTTTTTTTGCTGTATTTTCCATTTGGCATTTTCGCTTTAAGCGAAAAATAATTTACCCTTTATGCCCTCTACACATTGCCATATTATTGCCTCGATAAAATAATATGAAGCATATTCTTATAAAAAAAACTATCTTAGTTTTTAGTTAATATGTAGTTATATTGATAGCCCCCTACCAATATTAAACCATTAAACTGATTATTAAATACTTACCGTCTACCCCCTCTTATAATTGCATTTCCTGCATTTATGAGCAAAATCCCTTTATGTTTAATTCATTTCAATTTTACCACTCATGAAACGGTTTATCTTTTCCATTTTGTTCATTGCCCTGTTTTTTCAGGAAATTCCTGCACAGGATTGTGACTCCATTCGTCAAGAAGCAGCACGGCTTGAAGGCCAACTAAGTGAATCCAACCCCCATACATATTATGAATATGCATCTTTTTTAGGTTCACAGATGGCTGCAGATAACGGTTGCCTCAACCAGAACTTGCTCAACTCCATGTACAGTATCCTCTTTGAGGGTTTTAAATATAACGATATGAGCAGTATGGCAAGGCTTGCCATGATAAATCAATATGGCCTTTATAATCGCCCAAACAACAAGTCGGCAGCCTTTGATATCGCTGAGGCCTCCTTGAGTACCGCAGCATCTGAGATTGAAAATGATATAGATACCTACAAGAAGATAGGGTTTGTCATCCCTACATTGTACCTGGCCAATTATGATAACAGGCCTGATGATAGAAAAAATGAAAAACTAGCCAATGCAGTCTATGAATTCTTGGTTGCCGCAGGGCCAGAGGCCATAAGCAGCGATGATAAATCTTCTTTTAAAAAAGTAAAACACTTATACTATGAGGTGCTTGCTGACGCAAGGATCAATGGTAAATATGGTGCGCAAAAAAACGTGGAACTGGCCATATCAAGCACTTATGATTATGAAAAGAATCTCGGCGAAGAAATATTACTGGATTATTTAATATCAAATCCTGGGGATAGTGATTTTTCCAACCCGGCATTGCTATGTTATTTTGCGGCGGTGTATTTTGAAGATAGGTACATAGGCTACAGCACTGACCTCGCAAACATTTATCAACAACATATTGATAGCTTTAAGAGCTATGAAGATTATGCTGCAACGTATAAACAAGGCAGCGAAGTCTTCAAGGGCATCATGCAGAATAACTATGGTGACACCTATTTTTCCATTCAAGACGTGTGGGACTTTTTGCAAGATTGCGATATTAAGGAACCGGATGCCTATACAGGGTGGAAGTTTCTACCTACAAGTGAACAAAATTCACTGTACATCAGTGCCCTGGATGAAGATTCAGAACTAGAGAACAAGGAGAAATTCCAGATTTTCAAAGCCATGGTAGCAAATGGGGATAACAAGGCCCTGCTACATCTAGCAAAAGCCTATGCAGCAGGCAAGGGTACCCCAAGCAATAGCTATAAGGCACTCATGAACCTGGAAAAGGCCACACGATACAGTGACCTTGCCGAGGAGGCCCACTTGGAGATTGCCAAGATCTATGATAATGGAAAAGGTACTAAAAGAGACTGGACAAAAGCCGCTGCACATTACAAACAGGCACTCTCCTTTGAAGAGGCAAATGAAGAACTCGGCGAGATGTATTTTTTTGGGGTGGGCGGACTTACCCAGAACACAGAACTTGCACTAAAATACCTTAACGTTGCCAAAGAAATGGGTAGCTTCACGGCAAAGGTGGCGGCCGCGACCATCAACAGCCTCAACCAGTCACAATATACCCACACTGGAGAAAACTACACCCTCACCATCGATGACCCCAGCTTTAAAACACCAAAAATCATCAAACCGGGCGAGACCCTATCCGTCAACGTGCACTACAACGTGAAGGAAACTTCAACTGGCGGCGCCATACAGCTATTCCCCTCACAGCAGCTGGAACTGCCCATAAAATACAGTAGTTATTCCCCATGTGGGCAACTTACGGGCGAGGGCGACCACCTTGTTCAGGCGTGGGCACCGCATTATGGCTCAAGGCAATTTGGCCTTTTTAGAATCGTGACAAATGCTAACAACCAGGCTTCGCTCTCATTTCAAATCCCCACCGCAGTTTGTTTTCTGCCCAAGACTTAATAAATTATTTATCATTATTGCCAGGCCACCTATAACAGGTGGCTTTTTTTTCGCTTAAAGCGAAATCTTGATTTACAGTATCCAGGTACTTTGTATTTTAAAAAAAGGGGTTGTCCCAAAAAGAATATTTAAAGGATATTTGCAGCTTCTCAACACACAGTCATGAGCACCACCAGGAAGCAGCGCATAGCCCTGAGCATATATTTTTTTCTTGCCGGATTTTGTTTTGCCACCTGGGCATCACGCATCCCCTCCATCAAGGACCATTTTAACCTTAATGATGCAGAACTGGGCAACCTCTTGCTCACCATGCCCGTAAGCTCGCTCATAGGCCTCCCCATAAGTGGCTGGCTAGTAGCAAGGTTCAACAGCCGTGTACCCATGGCGGTTTCCTTTATTTTCTTTGCGGTTGCCCTCGCCGTTATAGGCTTTGCGCAAAATATGGTTGTACTGGTGGCAGCCATCTTTGTATTTGCATTCTGTATGCGCATCCTCAACATTTCGCTCAATACACAAAGCATCACGTTACAAAAAAAATATGGGCGTACCATCCTGGGCTCGTTTCATGGTATATGGAGCAGCGGTGGCGTCCTGGGCGTGGGATGCTCAACGCTCATGGTGCGGTTTGACGTTCCCATGCACTACCACCTCATGGGCATTTCAATATTGGTATTGATTATTGCCGTCGCCATTTATGGTTGGTTGATAAAACAGGACAAAGCCACATCTGGCAACAAGCTGCAACTGGGCAAACCAGATAAATTTGTGCTGTACCTGGGGCTGCTCGTGTTCTTTGCGGCAATCTGTGAAGGGGGCATGTTTGACTGGACGGGCGTTTATTTTAAAGAAATCGTGGGTCAGGATGTCTTTACCCTAGGGCATCTTAGTTTTATGGTCTTTATGGCACTTTCCCGGTTTATGAGTGACAGGATCATTGACCTTATAGGCCGTGAAAAGACCTATATCTTTAGCTCCATCACCATAGTCTCCGGAATCTTGATTGCCATTTGCCTCCCCTATTTTTGGCCGGTTTTAATAGGTTTTGGGATGGTGGGCCTGGGAACCGCGGCAATCTTCCCCATGACCTTTGGCCTGGCAGGCAAGTCAAAAAAATATTCGGCGGGGATGGCCGTCTCCATCATCTCGACATACTCAATCGTGGGTATGCTCCTGGGGCCGCCGCTGGTGGGTTACCTGGCGCATGCCTTTAACCTCAAGGTAGGGTTTATCCTGTTTCTTTTTGCCGGGTTGATGTTCATCCCCATATCCCAGCTTTTCTTTGCGCTTACGCGAAAAAAACCAGGACAGGATATCCAGGGGCCTATTGATTGAGAAAATCGATTATTGCTTCCGCGAAAGCGGGAGAATGATGTGTGCCATTATGCTCTCCAGGAACAAGCACAAGCTTGCTGCCGGGGATGGCGGCCTGAAGTTCTGCGGGCTCCCCGTTGCCCTTATCTTTATCACCGGCAATCACAAGGACTTTTGCAGTTATGGTCTTTAGTTCTTCTGGGGTGGTCACGGGCTGATAATCCTGTAAGTAGCCCAGAATTTCAAGGTCTGCCCCTATGGATTTTGCATAGTTGACCGCACCACTGGTTATATCGTTGGGCACTTTTCTTCCACTAAAGGCATCAGCAAACATTACCCGTCTTTCCCACTGCGGATTTGAAAAATCAAGCCCCACCCCACCCAGCACGGCTTTTTTAATACGTTTATCCTTTGTGAGCTGGTTGGCCAGCACAATGGACCCCCGTGAGTATCCCACGGCATCATATTCATCCAGTTTAAGATGGGTGGCCAGTGCGATTAAATCTGAGATTTCAATATTACCCGCATACATTTTAGGGTCATGTGGCTGGCTGGACTTGCCATTGCCGCGCAGGTCAGGTACGATAACCCTAAAGCCAGAATTGAGCAGTTCCTTTTTTAAGCTTGACTTGTCCCAGCTACTGCCAGAACTGATAAAACCATGAATCAACATGACGGCTTCTCCTTTGCCTTCATCAGTATAGGCAATCTTCAACCCATCATCAGTATCCATATAATGATAGGTTTTTTCTTGTGCCCTGGTGGTCAGGGACAGCAATAACATGAGTAATGCGTATAAAATCTTCATAATCAAGGTAATTTGTTTTGGCTTGAGCCAAATTAAACTAACTTTTATAAATAACCCCATCCTTCATGACAAAATCCACTTTATGAAGGTCTTCTATATGCTCCATGGGGTTGCCGTTTACCACGATTATATCTGCAAGAAACCCAGGTTTTAAACTCCCCAGATGCTCTAGGCCAAGCACCCGGGCATTAGTACTTGTTGCCGTTTGCAGTACCTTGTCATTATCCATGCCATAGCTTGCCATGAGCACGAGCTCCCGTGCATTTTCACCATGGGGAAAAACCCCTACATCTCCACCAGAAATGATGGTCACGCCACTCTTGAGGACTTTTTTGAACATCTCGCGCTTCTCCTGGACCATAAAGGGTTCAGGCATGGAGATACCATCCCAGTCCTCATTATATGATGCTATTGCACGGGTGGCCTCAAGGGTTGGGCAAATTGCCACACCGCGTTCTTTCATGAGCTCTAAAATTTCTTCAGTGGCGTTTGTGCCATGTTCTATGGTATAGACCCCGGCAAGCGTGGCCCTGCGCATACCCTCCACGGTAGATGCATGTGCCACGACCCGGCGCCCAGTACTGGCGGCCGTCTCCACAATGAGCTTCAATTCTTCTAAAGAAAACGTGGGCATGGGCTCCCCATGAGGTCCTGTGCGGTAATCAGCATATACCTTGACCACATCAGCCCCATTGCTTATCTGCTCGCGCACAATTGTCCTGAGATGCTCCCCATCACCCTCCTGTGCGCCCAGCGGAACGGTCACATCAGGATTGAAGCCCCTGGGGCCATAACTGCCGGTGGCCACGATTGCCCGGCCAGCAACGATCATGCGCGGTCCCGGCACGATACCTTGTTCAATACTCCTTTTTATGGCCACATCAGCATACTGGGCACCCTCTGACCCCAGATCCCTGACCGTGGTAAAGCCCGCCATCAATTGCCTCCCGGCCATCTGTGCGCCACGTATTGCCCTCAAGCTACGGGACTCTTTGAGCACCTGGTCATCCCAGCTTGTTATATCATAGGGATACAGTAATACGTGCGAGTGTCCTTCAATCATGCCTGGCATAAGGGTTTTATTACCAAAATCAAGGATGGTATCCCCTTTTGGCCTAAGCGAAAGAAAATCTCCCACTTCAACGATGGTGTTTCCTTCAATCAGGAGCGCAAAGTCCTTGTGCATCTCCATGCCATCAAAAAGATGGGCTGCCTTGAGCACCATTTTCTGTGCGTTTATCCATGTGGGAATAACCAGTAAGAGCGTTAACAATCTTAGTTTCATTATGGGCATTGGTTAAGGTTAAGCTGTCATATTAAGGATTTTTTTAATAGCTGGATGTATCTAGAATAAAAAAAGGGTATAAACCCCTATAAAAATCAATGCCCCGCAACTGCGGGGCACCAATCTTCTTAACTAACTAATCAAATCAACCTTCACGTATTATGAAATCTCGATCAATCTTTTGGGCTGTACCTTAGCCTCGTCCTTTTTAGGTATGCTTATGTGCAATACCCCGCTATCATATGAGGCACCTATCTTACCGCTATCTACAGAGTCAGGTAAAGTGAATGCCCTTTTAAAGGTGGAGTAGCTAAACTCCCTGCGGGTGTAACGCCCATTTTCTTCCTGCGTTTCTTTTTCTTGTTCAGTTCCTGCTGAAATGGTCAACACATCATTGTCCAGTTCTATATTAAAGTCTTCTTTGGTCTTGCCGGGTGCGGCAACTTCGACTGCAAAAGCCTCATCCGTTTCCTTGATGTTCACGGCAGGGATGCTCGTACCTATACTGTTTACATTTGTGGTTCCACCAAACCAGTCCGTCCTGAACATATCGTCAAAAATGTTTGGTAACCAATTTTCGTTAGATCTTTTTACTAAGCTCATGTTATTCGATTTTATGTGTGAATGTTATTTTTAATTTCAGATTGGTAATGGCAAAATAGATACCAATCAAATTTAAAAGACATTTTGACAGTAAAATTGATTTAAACACAGACATATTGACATAAAAAGCCCGGTTTGATTAGAACCGGGCTTCATTTGTAGGTCGAAAGAATTTGCTTTGAGCTTACTAGCTTTTTTCAATCTTTACAGGAAGGTAATATTCTTTACCATGCACTGTCTCAGATGATAGTTTCTTGTAGTTCAATCTGCTTTTAATGTAGTTTTCAACAGTTTCTGACTGTGTATCTACTTCAAGAACCACTATCTCGTTCTCTTTGTTGACCGTGAAGGTCACCTGTGCAACTGCCTCTACGGGAAGTGTAAGGTTATGCTTATCAAGTAACTTTGTTACCTCTTTGGATATTGAGGATGGGTCATAGGTTGCTGGCTTTGTGTTTGCCATTGCTACGCTGCTGCAAGTAATCGCTACTGCAAGCAACAAGGTTTTTAAATTTCTCATAATTGTTTGATTTTAAATTGATGAATATTTACTTAATAGACTACGGAGGATGCAAACAGTTACACTAAAACGTTGTATTTAACATTTTTTAACACTTTATAAATCAACGGCTAAGCGTCCAAATCTGTCTGCCCCGTTTTTGGGGATGTGTGGGGTGTTATTTTTTTTCGCCTTGAGCGAAAACCAATTCTTCATCCGGTTATAATTAAGGTAATAACTTACCCGTACGGATAAACTGTTGAGTTGTGGCTGGTCAAAGAGTGTATTAAAATTCTCGCTAAAATCCTGATTGCTGGTATTTACATAAGACTCTATGGCATTGCGGTACAACACCGTGACCTGGCTACCTGGAGCAAACCACCAGGAGAACCTTAAATCCACATTCCACGTGTTGTACGTGGTGTCAAAGGTATTCTCCAGGTTCACGGGCTCAAGACCACCATCCTGTTGTAGATTATAGAACCGGTCATATTCAACCTCAGAATAGTAATGCCTAAATGCCAAGCTCAAAGATATTTGCGGGTTAAAGATGAATTTTCCCTTTAGGCTATTGATAATGGTATTGCGGTCGCGCTGGCCCATGACGATGTCATCCCCATTTCTTGTGGTAAACCCCTGCTCTTTCTGTGAAAACGATGCATTGCTTGCCAGTGAAACGGTAAATTTATCTGAAACACGGTATCTGGGTGAAAAATCAAGCTGCAGCCTTCCCCTACCTGCTTCAGCATATTTATACCAGTCAATGCTTGTTTCTAACGCTACAGGTTTTCTATAATCTGTACTGATCCAGCCCCAGATATCATAGTACCCGGGCAGATTAAAATATCTTCCCTCGACACGGGGTTCATAGATATCCTTTTTGCCAAAAGGCGTTGCTTCAAAACCGCCCCCAAAGACAAAAAACCCTTTTGTTGTAAAATTAGAATTGAAATTAAATATAGCTTCATTAAACAGGTCTGGTGCCAGCCTGCGTGTGTGAATGAGATTAAAATTAAGGTACATGTTATTGAGAAAGCCCTTGGGCTGTAAAAGCCTGTAACCATAATATCCATAATAATTGACCTGGTTGGCATAATTGGAGTAGCCCAGGTCATTGATATCATAATCCCTAGTACGCAGTTTTACCTCGGCGCTCAGTCTATGTTTTCCGTTTATTTTAGATAGTCCCGCGCTAGCCTCAGTGCCAAAACGTGTACCTTCTTCCCTTATCCAGCTGCCCTCAAGGCCTGCCCAGTAGCGCATGGTGTTTTTCTTGTTGGTGATGTTTGCGGCAAGCGCCGTGGCATTTGCATCCCTAAAACTCCCATCCCGCAACGTGCTTGTATTTACAAACGATACTGAAGAATTTCCACCAAAACGCTGGTCAAGGACCAATACATTATAATTGGTCACGGGTTCTATCTTGACTTTGCGGGCCTCATCAGTTTCAGTATTCTTGACGGTAGCATAGGTATTTTCAGTAACTGCGTTAAAAAAACCTATCCCCAGGCCCTTGTCAGTGCGTCCAGAAACCTTCATGGCATTGATTAAGTCTACGCGGCCGGGATACTCCACGATTTCTTCATTTTCATTCAATGCCACGCGACCAGAAGGGGAGCCGCCCACCCTGCGGGAATAGAACAGGTCACCTATGTTAAAAAGTTCAGTTCCTTCAGTGAAGAATTGGCGCTGCTCAGCATACTGCACCTCTATCGCAGAAAGGTTGAGTACGGCATTGTCAAAGGGCGTCTGGCCAAAATCAGGGATCAACACCATATCTAGCGTAAAGGCATCATTGATACCATACTTGACATCCATACCACCGTTTACGGTAACCTCACCATCGCCGTCATAGTTGTTTACATACGTAGATATGTATGGCTGAAAGCTCAGCCGTGTGGGGGTCTCAACGTTTTCTATACCGTAGACCTCCCCATCATAAATCGAGTAATATCCCTTGGTATTATCCACGTGGCTCCAGCTGTAGCGCGTCCTGGCCCGCCTAAACTCACGCTCAATCTGCAGGCCCCATTCTTGCACATTCTTTTTAGGAAACCTTATTTCAGAATAGGGTATGTAGACTTCTGCAACCCACCCATCATCCACGATATTCACTGCAGAATACCACACGGCATTCCACGAGGCATCCTCATTTTCACTGGTCATCTTTGCATCATATTGCCCCCCGGCCGCGGTCACGATGAACTGCAGGCTCTGCTGCCGGTCATTGTAGCCATTGAGGAGGATAAAAAAGAAATCATCGTTGCCTATATCATCCCGCTCAGTAAGTTCGGTAAGGATTTGTGAGGGGTCTGGATCTTTAAGGCTTGCGCCAAAATAAATACCGTTGTCATCATAAACAATCTTGACCTCGGTCTTGAGGCTATCAGGAATGGGACGCCCGTTATTGGGCATCCTTTCAATAAAATCAGAGGCTATTGCCGCACCCACCCATGCGGCATCATCAAGTATACCATCAATTTTAGGAGGTTCAACAATGCGTGAGATTGTTATTTTTTTTCGGGGAATACTGTCTTTTTCCTGAGAAAATAGGGTGCATTGAGCCAGTACGAAGACCAGTACAACAACTGTTCGTTTCATGATTGGTTTGATTGATTACCCTAAAGACAGTTCAAAAATCAAAAAGTTACAGTCCCGGTGAATTGATTTGGCTTACGCCAAAACATAAAAAAACCCCCAGGGTTCCTGGAGGTTTGGTTTTCGCGTAAGCGATATAATGTTTTAAGAGAGCACCTTGTGCACTTTATCTGCTGCTTCTTGAAACTCAATGGCGCTCTGCACATCCAGGCCGCTATTGTCTATTAATTCTTTTGCTATGTCTGCATTTGTACCCTGCAGGCGGACGATGATGGGAACTTCTATATTGCCCATGTTCTTGTAGGCATCAACGATACCTTGCGCAACACGGTCGCAGCGCACGATACCACCAAAAATGTTTACCAGGATTGCCTTGACATTGGGGTCTTTAAGAATGATCTTAAAAGCTGTCTCGACACGTTCAGCATCTGCGGTACCACCTACATCCAGAAAGTTTGCGGGCTCGCCACCGGCTTGTTTTATAAGGTCCATGGTTGCCATGGCAAGGCCGGCACCATTTACCATACAGCCCACGTTACCGTCAAGGTCCACATAGTTAAGGCCAGCTTCTTTAGCTTCTACCTCCACGGGGTTTTCCTCGCGCTTGTCTCGCATTGCCGCGTAGTCTTTATGGCGAAAGAGTGCATTGTCATCAAGCGATACCTTAGCGTCAACCGCAAGGATCTTGTCATCGCTCGTTTTAAGTACGGGGTTTATCTCAAATAGTGAAGAGTCTGACTTTGTATAAGCTTGATAAAGGGCCATGACAAATTTTGTCATTTCCTTGAACGCCGTTCCCGAAAGGCCTAGGTTAAAAGCTACCTTTCTTGCTTGAAATGGCATAAGCCCCAGCAATGGGTCTACTTCTTCCTTAAAGATAAGGTGTGGGGTCTTCTCGGCAACCTCTTCAATGTCCATACCGCCTTCTGTAGAATACATGATCATGTTCTTGCCCGTTGCACGGTTGAGTAGTACAGACATATAATACTCTTCTGGCTCACTATCTCCCGGGTAGTACACATCTTCTGCCACAAGCACCTGATGTACTTTTTTACCTTCGGCAGAAGTTTGTGGGGTCACCAGGTTCATCCCTATGATATCATCTGCAAGCTTCTCTACATCCTGCAGGTTCTTGGCCAGTTTTACACCGCCACCCTTACCACGTCCACCTGCGTGAACCTGGGCCTTGATAACATGCCAACCGGTACCGGTCTCTTCAGTAAGTTTTTTTGCGGCTTCTACAGCCTCTGCTGGTGTGGTAGCAACTTTACCTCGCTGTATGCGAACGCCAAAACTGCTCAATATCTCTTTACCTTGATATTCGTGTAGATTCATAATCTAGCGGATTCTAGTGATTTTTAAATTTTGGAAAACAAAAGTAAGACAAATGTGTAAAATTGTGGTGCATTTATGCTTTAAATAGAAACTTTTAAAGTCGATGTTACCGCGGTATTTATCCTCAAGGAAGGTTTGAAAAATCAAGGGGGTCAAAATTCTTGATATGCCCATTGAGCCTTGCCACTTCCTTTGCCCTGCTCATCTGCTTGAGCACGGGTATGGATGTGTTGAGGTGTGACTTGAGAAAGTCCAGGCGTTCTGATTCTTTTTCTATAAGGAGCAGCTGGTATTCTTGATCGAGCGTTAGGCCTATTTTATGTGCGTAGGTAAAACTGGTGACCGTGTTCATATCAATCTTGGGTATAGGGATATTCAAAAGAAAATAAAGCTCCCTCAAAAGATCTATAAACCCACCTATCTGGGCCTTTGTACCATCCTCTATATTGTTGAGGAAACGCACGTCAGCACCTGAATACTGCTTACTATCAAGATTTTGATAGAATTTCTCAATTTTAAATGTGCGCAGGGCCTTAAAGACGATATCCTTTGATCCATTCTCATATTCCTTGACCACCTTTTCTATTTTTACCTCAGTACCATGCTGTAGACTGCTATAGATAAGTGTGGGTATGCCCAGGGTCGTGCCATCTTTGAGAATGTCGTCTATCAATAACTTATAGCGTTCCTCAAAAACATGCAAAGCCAGTGTTTCTTCAGGAAAAACAACCAGCTCAAGGGGAAACATAGGTTTAGTGAAAATAGACGTCATTCATCTAGGATTAAGTAAGTAAAGTTAAGAAACGACTAAGTACTAGTTAAAAAGCTTAAAGAAATTGGGATTTTTTTAACAGTCTTTGCTATGGGAAACCTTTTTCTATATTAGCTTTGTAGGCTTAAAAATCAAATAATGACAAATATAGACCTATTAAAGGCGGTTGAAGAATTTGAAAGTCCTCTTTATATCTATGATGCAGATAAGATTATCGCTCAGTATAAACGATTGACAAATGCCTTTAAAAAGGTCAATAGCCTGAGGGTAAACTATGCCGTCAAGGCCTTGTCAAATATAGCCGTGCTTCAATTGCTCAAGGGCCAGGGTTCTTGCCTGGACACCGTGAGCATACAAGAAGTAAAGCTGGGCCTTACCGCCGGGTTTGACCCACGGGATATCATCTTTACGCCCAATGGTGTCTCGCTCAGCGAGATTGAAGCAGTGGCCAAGATGGGCGTACAGATCAACATAGACAATCTTTCCGTACTGGAAGCCTTTGGCACAAAACACCCTAAAATACCCGTATGTGTGCGTATCAACCCGCATGTGATGGCCGGCGGGAACACGAATATCTCAGTGGGTCACATTGATAGCAAGTTTGGTATCTCAATTCACCAGATACCCCATTTGCTGCGTATTGTAGAAAACACTAAAATGCACATCAACGGCATCCACATGCACACGGGAAGCGACATCCTTGATATTGACGTTTTCCTGTATGCCTCAGAAATACTTTTTGATACCGCAAAGCATTTTAAGGAACTCGACTTTTTGGATTTTGGCAGCGGCTTCAAAGTACCTTATAAAGATGGCGATATCGAGACCAATATTGAAGAATTTGGAGAAAAATTGACCAAACGCTTCAATGCATTTGAAAAAGAATATGGCCGCCCCCTTACTTTGGCCTTTGAGCCCGGTAAGTTTTTAGTAAGTGAATCTGGCAAGTTCCTGGTACAGGTCAACTCGGTAAAACAAACCACTTCAACGGTATTTGCACAGGTAGATAGCGGTTTTAACCACCTCATTCGCCCCATGCTCTATGGCTCTTCACATGAGATAAAGAACATCAGCAACCCGAATGGGAAAGAGCGTTTTTACAGCGTGGTGGGCTATATCTGCGAGACAGATACCTTTGCAAACAACCGTAAAATAGCCGAAATAACAGAAGGGGATATCCTAGCCTTTAGCAATGCTGGGGCTTATTGCTTTACCATGGCCAGCAACTACAACTCCAGGTTTAGACCTGCAGAGGTTCTTTTTATGGAGGGTAAGGCAAAGCTAATACGCGAGCGGGAAACCTTTGACGACCTACTGCGTCACCAGATTCCCTTAGAGGATTTGGCTGTAGCCAAATAAATAAAAAAGCGCCCCTTTCAAGGGGCGCCTTCATGTAAATACTATTAGGTTTAAAAAATTATCTTCCCACGACCATTTTAAGGTTCTGCACATTATCATGATGTACCAATTGTACAATGTACGTGCCAGCTGCCAGGTTATTTACCTGAAGCGTGTTTACACCAGATGTCGCCAGTCTATCATAAACCAACTTACCCGTTCCCACTTCGTAGATTTTTACGGCTACGTTTTCATTGGATATGGATTGTGGAATATTGATTTTTACCTCACCGGTCATCACGGGATTAGGATATAATTTACTACCGCTTATTCCAGTGATGAGATTATCTTCAATACCCAGTGAAACCTGTGCTTCAAAAGCACCTATGTCGCGCACCCCATCAAATACCGCCTGCCCTATTTGATCAGTAAAACCATCGACAGGATTATCACCATTATACGCAGGTGACTTTTCAAGCAGGGCGTGTGTCATGGTGCTGCCACCATTATCAGCCAGCACATCAAGTAATGGATCTACAGGCATTGCCATTGTGCCCACTTGATCATTGGCTTGCGCCGAAAGTGAACCCAAATCGTCAATACCTACCAAATTATAATTTGATGAAGTATAAACCCCGTCATTGCCCAGGTCCATACCTGATGAAGCCGTATTCATGGCAATCAATGTATTTGTAAATGTTGTCGTGGGACTATTAGCCGCGTTGTCAATACCGCCTCCCACACCTGCTGCGGTATTCATGGCAATGGTCGATGCATTGACCAATAGTGAACCATTGAGGTTAAAAACACCCCCGCCATCACCATCAGTCATATTTCCAGAAATGGTGCTCACCATAATGTTCATGGACCCAGCGCCATTCCATATACCACCGCCTTCATTTGCGGCATAATTGCCATTAAAAGTACTACTATTGATCAATGCATTGCCAGGACCTGTAATGTGAAAACCACCACCATTACCTGGTGCTGACCCCGTGGTATTATCTGCCACTGTTGAGTTTGTGATGGTCACAAACCCTGAAGCGGTCGAAGAGTTATCTTCAATACCGCCGCCAGCCCTCATCGCCGTGTTACTAGAAATCTCTGAATCAAGGACCGTCAAGGTACCGCCATCCACGTTTTGAATACCTCCTCCAGAACCAGAAGCCCCATTGGCAATATTATTTGAAACCGTAGAAGCTTGAACTTCAAGTTGCCCACCATTGTTGAACAGACCACCACCACCATTAGTAGCATCAGCTCCGCTGGCTACATTATCCATCACCATAACTTCATCAAGGGTCATCATGCCCACACTGTTCCAGAACGCACCTCCTTCGGCGGCAGCCATATTATTCATTGCCGTACCACCAGTGATCATCATGGAGCCAGCACCACTGATATGGATTGCACCTCCATTACCCGGTGCAGCAGTGGCCGTGAAGCCATCCATGCTAACCCCGGCACTGTTTCCGCTAAAGTCTACATTGGTCAACGTTGATATTGCAGTGTCCAGTGACCAGTCTTCAATCGCACCACCAGCACGGTTTGCTGCATTTAATTCAAAAATCACAGGATTTTCAATCGTACCATTTATTTGAAGTGCAGAAGTGGTGGCCATGAGGATTCCGCCACCAGAACCACCAGCACCATCTGCATAATTGCCCATGAAAGAAGTACCTGCATTTACTATCAAGGTTCCTCCATCATTGGCAAAAATTGCCCCTCCACCTTTTATTTCAAGTGGATCGGCAATCGTGGCACCACTGGCAACATTGCCCGTGAACATTGTTCCATTGATGGTCATGGTCCCGCTCCCGTTCCATAGACCTCCACCTTCATTTGCCGCAGTATTATCATTGACCGTACCACCGGTGATTGTTGCCATTCCAGGGCCCGTAATATGGAGTGCACCCCCATTGCCAGGTGCGGCACCTGTCATATTATTCTCCAAGGCCACATCTGTCAATGTTATTGACCCAGCACTTTCAGTAGAGTTGTCTTCTATACCTCCACCGGCGCGCATGGCCTCGTTAAACGAAATCTCAGTGTCAGCAACCATGAGCATTCCTCCAGCAACGTTTTGAATACCGCCACCAGAACCTGAAGCTCCATCTGCCGTATTCCTTGAAATAAGGGAGTTCATTACCGTGAGGGAGCCTCCATTGTTAAACAGGCCTCCTCCTCCATTATCTGCTGCGGCACCACTGGCGACATTATTTGTGATATCTACGCCATCTACCATCATTGTGCCCACACTGTTCCAGAAAGCGCCCCCTTCGGCGGCAGCCATATTACCGTCTGCCATACCACCTGTGATGTTCATACTTCCCGTACCACTTATGTGAATTGCCCCCCCATTACCTGGAGCGGCAGTTGGAGTAAAGTCTTCTATGGCAACACCTGCACTATTGCCAGTAAAATCAACGTGCATCAATGTTGACGTGGTACCCTCCAGGGACCAGTCTTCAATGGCGCCCCCCGCACGGTTAGCAGCATTGCCACTAAATATTACAGGACTACCTTCAATACCATTTATGGTGAGCGTAGAGGTTGTTGCCATTAATACGCCACCTCCAGAACCTCCTGCGCCGTCAGCAAAGTTGCCTGAAATCACCGTTCCTTCATTAATGATGAGCGTACCCCCGTCATTTGCAAAAATTCCACCCCCGCCTTTGATCTCGAGCGGATCAGAAATTGTGGCCCCACTGGCCGTATTACCCATTATTGCAGTTCCAGAAACCGTCATCGTCCCGCTTCCATTCCATAAGCCACCGCCTTCATTTGCAGCCATGTTATCATTTATTGTCCCACCAGTGATCATTACGGCACCAGGACCGGTAACGTGTAGCCCACCCCCGTTACCGGGAGCTGAAGCTGTTGTGTTTTCGCTTAAAGCGACATCCATAAGCGTGATTGTTCCCGCGGCATTAGAAGAATTATCCTCAATACCCCCACCGGCACGCATGGCCACGTTTTGAGATATTGTACTTGCCATAACGGTAACGGTACCGCCATCAACGTTTTGAATACCACCACCAGAACCGGAATTACCCGTGGCAAAGTTTCCCGTGATCATGGCATTTTCTTTTACGGTAAGGTCACCCCCATTGTTAAAGATACCGCCACCACCATTATCTGCAGCATCACCCTCAGCTGTATTGCCTGATATTTCAGTACCTGAAACGGTCATGGTAGCACCCACTTGATTCCATAGGCCACCACCCTCAGAGGCCGCCATGTTGCCCGTAACACTGCCACCGTCAAAAGAGACCATTGCAACACCGGTAACATGCAGTGCGCCACCATTACCTGGTGCTGGGGCCGTAAAGCCATTATCGCTTAAAGCGGAATTGCCAATGTTCAACGAACCTTCTACAATCTCGATAGCACCACCAGCGCGGTTGGCCATATTTTGTGAAAGGGTAGCACCTGTTATGGTAACATCTCCAGCCGTGCTGAAAACGCCCCCACCAGAACCAGAAGTTCCCGTAGCCATGTTTCCATTTATCAAAGTAGCATTTGCGATCTCAAGAGTACCTCCATTGTTGAAGATACCGCCACCACCATTATCTGCATCGTTACCAGAAGCGGTGTTACTTAAAATCTGCGTACCAGAAACAATCATGGTTGCCCCCGCTTGATTCCAAAGCCCCCCGCCTTCAGAAGCTGCAACGTTATCACTCACGGTGCCTCCATTAAATTCAACCATTGCAGACCCACTAACGTGCAAAGCACCACCATTACCCGGTGCTGGAGTTGTAAATCCATTTTGATTGAGCTCAGAAGAACTTACGGTCAATGACCCTTCTATAATTTCAATAGCGCCACCTGCACGGTTTGCCCTATTGTTGAACAAAGTTGATCCCAGGACCGTCACATCTCCTGCTGTACTGAAAAGTGCCCCACCAGAGCCTGAAGCCCCCGTAGCCATATTGCCCGAAATCATCGTATTATTGACTACACTCAAGGTGCCCCCGTTGTTGAAGATTCCTCCTCCACCATTGTCAGCTGCAGCTCCCATTGCCGTGTTTCCCGTAATATTTACACCATCTACCGTCATGGTACTTCCTACCTGGTTCCACAGGCCACCACCTTCTGAAGTTGCTATATTACCGCTTACCTCACCACCCACAATCGAGATTGTAGCTTCGCCAGTAACATGCAGGGCACCGCCGTTACCGGGGTTTCCTGTCATAAAGTAATTGTCTGTAAAATCTGTACCGGTGGTATTGAGAGAACCAGCAACAAGCTCTATACCGCCTCCTGCCCTGTTGGCATAGTTTGCGTTAATTGTTGAGCCTGAAATGGCAACTGTACCATCAAGACTGAGAATTGCCCCGCCAGATGCCGAGGCTCCCTCTGCACCATTTGTTGAAATATTAGATGAAGAGACGGTTAGATCACCCCCATTATTAAATATACCCGCACCGCCATCATCAGCGGCATCGCCATAAGCGAAGTTGCCAGAGATTTCAGAGTTATCCACGGTCATAAGGCCAGCGCCGTTCCATAAGGCCCCGCCTTCACGAGCTGCCATGTTGCCCATGAAATCAGTAAATGAAATATCCATATTACCAGCTCCTGTGATATGAATGGCACCTCCATTACCTGGCGCGGCCACAGCAGGTGATACACCCGCATTGTTATCTGAAAACATGGAGTTTGCTATGGAAATTGTGGTTTCATCCCCAGAATTATCCTCAATCGCACCACCGGCACGGTTTGCCCGGTTGCTCATAAACGAAGCGTTCATCGCCATGAAGTTAGAGCCTTCATCCAGGTAAATGGCACCACCAGAGCCTGATGAACCATAGGCCTTACTATTGTTTATTTCAACGGAAGTCATATTTAAAGTACCGCCGCTCACAAAAATTGCCCCACCATCAAGGTCAGCACCATTGGTTATCGTTAAATCATTAATCGTTAACGTTTTACCGGCAATAACAAAAAATATCCTCGCAGCATCATTACCATCAATGGTCGTGGTACCCAGACCGTTTCCTGTAATCGTGATATTTTTGGTAATGGTGATTTGACTGGTCAGGCCTGCCATGGTCACACCGGGTGCAAAGGTAACAACACCTCCTTCTGGGGTATCGGAGATTTCAGATCGTAGCGTTCCATCACTGCCATCATCATTGCCGGCGGTGACCAGTTGAGCCCGCAAGGAAGAAGCTGTGAATAGAATCAAAAAAAAGCACGTAAGGTACGTGCACAGAGTAGTTTTTGTCTTCATACATCAATTTTTTGTTTGGTTAAGATTTTCACTTTAAATTATTTACGGTAAAATACCCTAAATGGTTTTACAAATCTGTTAACCAAAACCCAATTTATTTTAACACTATTCATCGCGAAATCGATGTATATTATCAATATGACAATTTTATTGAACTTTATAAAAAATATCTTCAATAAAAATTCAAAAAGGTGTTCGTGAATTATGAGGTATGTTTTTAGTCTTTTATTTTTTTAACTACTATTTAACAAACTTCCATAAAACAAGCGACCATTGATTTAAGTTCTCCTTATATTGCCTATAACAGCAATAAGCCTCACATTAAATTCAAATAATGGCAAAATGTTAAAAAATAATTTTTTAAAGTATTGTTAACGCCATTATATTGCATACCATTTTTAATACTTTTGATCGTTAAACAACAAAGAACAACAATTTAAACACAGATGAAAAAACTATTGATTATAACCGCATCAGCAGCAATATTGCTTACTTCATGTGTTTCACAGAAGAAGTACGCCGCTCTTGAGGCAAAACAAAAAGAAACACAGGACATGCTTAACTCTGCCACGGTGAAGCTTAATTCATGCCTGGCAGAAAAAAGTACCCTTGAAACCAACCTACGCGATCAAATTGCCGATTTAAAGCAAACCAACCGTGACCTAATAGACACACAGGGCAACTTGACAACACTTTCTACCAAAGGTGCTGAAAACCTGGAGCGTTCATTAGAATCAATTAAGGAAAAAGACCTTCAAATCAAGGCTTTCCGTGATGCATTGAACAAGAAGGACAGTGTAACCCTTGCCCTTGTAACTAGTCTTAAAGGAGCCCTGGGCAACCTTAACGACCAGGATATCGAGGTGAATGTGGAAAAAGGTGTGGTCTATGTATCTATCTCAGACAAATTGTTATTTAACAGTGGGCGCTGGGATGTTACCAACCGTGCAAAAGAAGTACTTGGCAAAGTTGCCACCGTGGTAAAAGCCAAGCCAGACATTGAATTCATGGTAGAAGGCCATACAGACCCCAACCCCATCCACACCTCAGTAATCGAAGACAACTGGGACTTAAGTGTTAAACGCGCCACTTCAGTGGTAAGGATACTTCAAAATGATTTTGGTGTACCACCAGAGCGCATGGTTGCAGCAGGTAGAAGCTACTACATACCCATCGCCAGCAACGATACCGCAGATGGCCGTGCAAAAAACCGCAGGACACGTATC
Organism: Cytophagaceae bacterium; assembly: GCA_002710685.1. Lineage (GTDB taxonomy): Bacteria > Bacteroidota > Bacteroidia > Flavobacteriales > Flavobacteriaceae > Leeuwenhoekiella. Next base: position 164,211 of record PALD01000029.1, read on the forward strand.
GTGGTATTACCTAAACTTGATCAATTCTATAAGATGATCGAGGATGGTATGCCTAAAGAATAAATAAACATTATCTGGCTTACGCCAAAAAATAGAAAACCCGCTGATATCAGCGGGTTTTTATATTTAAAAACATTTTAGAGATCTAAATCGTTTCCAACTCTGTAGCGGTCACAAAATCCAAAAGTATTTTATTAACCTTCTCGGTATGTGTAAAAACAAGGCCATGCGGAGCATCCTTGATTACCTCAAGCTGACCGTGTGGAACGATTTTAGCCGCCTGCTTGGCCGAAGGCTCTATAGGCACCACTTCATCAGCATCACCATGAATTATCAATGTGGGCACGTCAAATTTCTTGAGGTCCTGCCTGAAGTCAGTCTTGCCAAAAGAATCAATACAATCAAGTGTCGCTTTCGCGGAAGCGTGAGCAGCGATATTCCAGTTGAAGTGAACCTGCTCCTTGCTTATCAAATCTTTGTTGTCATCATAATTGACAAAATTATTGCCAAACTCCTTTAAAAAGTTCAGGCGGTCCTTTCTCACGGCAGATTTGAATTCATCAAAGGTTTCCTTAGGCACGCCATCTGGGTTATCGTCAGTCTTGAGCATAAAAGCTGCTACAGATGACATCAATACCGCCTTAGCTATTCTTGAGGTTCCATAGTTTCCTATATATCTTGAAACTTCTCCACCACCCATACTGAATCCCACAAGGATGACATCTTTAAGGTCAAGTGAATTGATGAGGTCGTTGAGGTCTTTAGCAAGGGTATCATAATCATAACCCTCCCAAGGTTTATCTGATTTTCCAAAACCTCGGCGGTCATACGCTATGACACGATAACCTGCATCAACCAGCGGGCCTATTTGATATTCCCACATTTGATGGCTCAAGGGCCATCCATGTATCAATACAATGGGTTGACCCTCACCATAATCCTGGTAAAAGAGATTGATGTTTTTACCTTTTTCCGTTGAAGTTGTCTGTAAATAATTCATAGTTAAATTTTTACCTTAATTTACAAATCATCTACATGGAACAATCATCCCACACCGTGTTTAGCGTAGGTTTAACTCGTTATCAAAATCTTATGTGAAATCAAAGAACAAGGTCGCCCTTGCCCTCCCGTATAAGGATAGGTTCGCCCTGGGTAAGGTCTATGACGGTAGATGGCACATTGCCCCCATACCCGCCATCAACAACACAGTCCACGAGTTTTTCCCATTTTTCAAATATAAGTTCTGGGTCTGTAGTGTATTCTATCACTTCATCTTCATCGTATATAGATGTGGAAATGATAGGGTTGCCCAGTTCATGGACAATGGCCCGTGCGATGTTGTTCTCGGGGACCCTGATGCCCACGGTTTTTTTCTTTTTAAATACAGTAGGAAGGTTATTGTTTCCCGGAAGGATAAAGGTATAAGGTCCTGGCAGCGTCCTCTTCAACAGTTTAAAGGTGGGAGAATCTATCTGTCTCACGTAGTCTGATAGATTGCTGAGGTCTTCACATATAAATGAAAAGTTAGCTTTATCAAGCTTTACCCCCTTGATTTGCGCCACACGCTCTAAGGCCCTGGTATTTGTGATGTCACAACCCAGGCCATATACCGTGTCCGTGGGATAAATGATCAAGCCCCCATCATTCAAGATTTCAGCGATGCGCTTTATCTCACGCGGATTGGGATTATCGTTATATACTTTTATAAATTCTGCCATCAAGTTTTTTCTACTTCACTTTCCAGTTTAAGGACATGGCCACCATCTTCTTGTTCAATATAGATTGCCTTATCAGCAACCGTACCGTTTCTGGTGATAATATTGCCCTTTATCTTGCGCTCTACCTTATGTTCAAAAATGGATTTAACCTTACCATAAGCAACGCCGTTGCCCCATTTCCATTTAACCTTCGTGCCTTTTTCAATCATAATCTTACTTGTAAAAATCAAGCAAAAGTATGTAGGTACAACTATCTAAAATAACAAATATCTGTCAAATAACTTTGAATTAACTTTTGTTGTCAACCCCCTATCGCTATAATCTCTTTTTGTCTACCATTGATGTATTTTAACCCATTTGTTCGCCATATTGCATCTTCCTCGAGCATGATGCGTATGTCCTTGCCCCATTCGGGGAGGTTCACGGTCGTGTTCAATTCTATGGAGTAAACCGTGTTGGGATACATGGGGTAATCCCCTGCTCCTTCCACTCCATCCTGCTGGTCCCACATGCCAAAGGTAGCCCCGGCAGAATGCCCATAATACCCTAATGGGTGTGTGTAGATGGATGGCCGCAGACCCTGGGTCTTGGCTTCATCCAGCAAGAGCTTGAGTATTTCATTGCCTGTCTTGCCATTTTCAAAATTACCGGTAAAGATATCCTGTACCTGATTTCCTTTGGCGAAAGCCATATCCAGGTACTCTGGCACCTCTTTCTCACCTGCCTTCAAGACATAGGCATGTTCCTGGCAATCTGTATTTAATTTTAGATAAGTAATACCAAAATCACAATGTAGCAAATCTCCCGGCCTAATGATATCATCCGAAATGGGATGTGCGGCTTCATCTGCCGTGCTGCGCTGTATATCTATGGATGGCTGAAACCAGGTATCAAGCCCGAGGTCAGTGACCTTTTGCCTCATGAACCACACCACGTCCTGTGTTGTTGTCCTATTGGGGATGATGACCTTTGTGCTAAAGGCTTCCTTGATGATACCATGGGTTATGCTCATCAACTCTTCATAGAGCTGGAGTTCCATGGGCGTGCGGGTCTCTATCCAGCCCACGGCCAATTCTTCAGCTGAGACTACCTTATCCTTGAATTGGGCTGGTAGGTTTGCCATAAAGGCATCATGATCAGTCTTGACAATCCCATCAGCTATGCCAAAATCATCAGAGTAGTCAAGGGCTATCTTATTAGGGGCATGGTCTGTTATGACCTTCATGAGGGCATCCCACTGGTCTGGTTCTTTTTCTGGGTCCCAGGCTGACTTAAATTCGTCGCCCACGTTATATCTTGAAATTGCCAGTTTTTCAAGTTTGTTCCTAGAAGCATCAAATGAAAATACGAGTATTGTGCGCCTGCGAGCACCAAACCAAGTACTGGGCAACATCGTTTTTAAGACGGGGTCTTCATTATATTCCCTGGATATCAATATCCACATATCTATGCCCGTCCTGTCCATCAAGTTGGGGACAATATGTGCAAAACGATCTTTAAGTATTTGATCTACAAGCTCTGCCCGGTCGCGTTCTTGTAATATCTGGGAGAATGTATTTATGGAAACTAAAAATAATAGAAGGGGTAATAACTTTTTCATTATACATCATCATTTATACTGGTGAAATTAAAGATTTACAGCTTAATGATGCACTTTAAAGCAATAAAAAAAGGTGCCTGCCAGCACCTTTTATCAATTGTCTTTATCCTTCTTTTTTGATTTTCTTTTCTTCTTGTTCTTCTTGTCAAAATTGTCAATGGCAAGAAACTTATTCACCTCATCTTCAGTGAGTATGGTGCGCAGGTTTTCCTTAAAATCATTTTCAATAAACTCATACTCTTTACGGGCAGCGTCACCCTTGAGTTGTTCATTTTTTTGCAATCTAAAGACCTTGTCATAATAATCTGTGAGATAAGACCTTAAAACTTCGGTTTTAAATGGGTCAAGCCCAAACTGCTCTACATAGATAGGCAACCGCTCAGCAGTAACATCTTCTGGCGTTTTAGGCTCTGGTTCTGGACGGGGGGTTTGCTGTGTTGCCATTGACCTGTTCATCCTGCTCATGCCGTTCATCCTGTTATAATACTGTGCAGATGCGGTACCTACCAGTGTAAAAAGGAATAGAGCCGTAAAAATCAGTCTTCTCATATGCTTAAAGTTTTGGCAAAGAAAACAAAAATCAGTCAACAATGCCAGTTTTTACCAGTCTTAGAAATTCACTTCGGTACCCATCTTCGTCATTTCCCTTTCCGGCTTTCGCCAAAGTTATGACATCATCACGCGTGGCGCCATTGATATATTCTGATTCTCGCAACTCCATCCCAAAGAGTGCCAGGCCAGCCATAAAGTTCATGTCTGCTGATGCTTCCGCAATGTTTCGGTCATCGTTCATCACCGCATGGGTAATGAGCTTGCTGCTGCCGCCCTCGGGATTTTTATAACGTATCTTGACGTTCATCAACTCTTTGTTGAAACCTTTGGCGGAAGCCTGACCCGTATATTTAAGGTCATCAACGGGACTTAAGAACTGGCTGTCAACCCCCACGGGGATGATTTCATACAGGGCGGTGACGCTATGACCGCTGCCTATCTCACCGGCATCCTTCTTGTCATCATTAAAATCTTCATCATCCAGCAACCTGTTTTCATATCCTATCAAGCGATAGCCCTCCACCAGTTTGGGGTTGAACTCCACTTGTATCTTAACGTCCTTTGCGATGGTGTACAAGGTACCGCCAAACTCTGTCCCTAGCACTTTCTGCGCTTCCTGCATGGTATCAATGTAGGAATGATTGCCGTTGCCTTTATCAGCAAGGGTTTCCATCTTACTGTCTTTATAATTGCCCATCCCAAAACCCAGACAGGTAAGAAAAATACCGTCATCGCGTTTTGAAACGATTAAATCTTCCATGGCGGTATCGCTGCTTGCCCCCACATTAAAATCTCCATCTGTGGCCAGGATCACGCGGTTGTTGCCACCATCTATAAAGTTATCTTTTGCCAATTTATAAGCCAATTCTATACCGGCACCACCGGCGGTACTCCCACCTGCCTGCAATTTATCGAGAGCTTCAAAAATCGCGGTCTTGTTAGAACCATTTGTGGGTTCTAGCACGGTACCGGCCGCACCGGCATACACCACGATTGAAACTTTATCTTCTTTCCGCAATTGATTAACGAGCAACTTAAAAGCTGATTTTAACAGTGGTAATTTATTGGCATTGTTCATTGAACCTGATACATCTATGAGAAAAACAAGATTTGATGCAGGTATATCTTCCAGGGGTACTTCTTTACCTTGCAAACCTACCTTAACAAGTTTTGTATCCTTGTTCCACGGGGTTTGTACCATTTCAGTATTTACTGAGAAGGGGTCATTGCCCTTGGGCTGTGGATAATTGTATTTAAAGTAATTGAGCATCTCCTCAATCTTCACGGCATCCTTGGGTACTTGCTGACCGTTGTTTATCATCCGGCGTATGTTGCTATAACTGGCCCTATCCACATCTACTGAAAAAGTAGATAAAGGAGCGGTTTTAACATGCTTAAAAGTATTCTCACTGATTTTTGAATAGCTCTCCGTAGCCTGCTGATATGGCCTATATCCATGCATAGAAACACTTCCCGTCACACTTCTCATCTTCTGCGTTCCATAGCCTACCACAACAACCTCATCTAAAGTAGCAGCTGTCACCATTGTAATATGAAGTGGCTTTGAATGTTTAATCTTTACCGATTGACTTTCAAACCCAACGTATGAAAAAACGAGGGTTTGCCCTAAATCTGCATTGATTGAGAAATTCCCGTCAAAATCTGTTACGGTTTTGGCCTTGGTTTCTTTTACTACCACATTTGTTCCCGGCAATGGCGTGCCATCATCTGCTTTGACATTACCCGTAATTTCTATTGTTTGAGCTTGAATTATGGCTGTCGCCAAAAAAAATAAGGAGAGCATAATGTTTTTCATAATGGAAGGGATTTTGGATTTTTGAATAGACATCAATATCCATACCGAAATACGCGCTATGAATCAGCACGTTGCCAAAAACAAATTCTTTTTAAGTGTAAATACTAAACCTGTTCTTTAGGTTTTAAAGCTCGTAAGGTAGCGCCCCGTTTGAGTTTACCGGTTTCTGTATAGATAAAGTTTGAGGTGCAGTAAACGGCCTTGGGCACTTCATATTTATCCAGTAGTGAATAATCAAGCTTGGCCTCGTCCACGTTATCAGTCTGTATGACGAGCACGAGCCGCTCTCCCAGTCTATCATCTTCTTCACCGGCCACAAAAAACGGGACTTCGAGCTGTGGGGCAAGCTTTTTCTCAATCTGTTCTGGATATAGCTTTATACCGCCACTGTTGATTACATTATCAACGCGACCCAACCAGAGAAACTTTTTATAGCTGAATAATCTTACAACATCATTGGTAATGACAGGATCGCTGGAGACCTTGGGTGCCTTGATGATTAGGCAACCCCGCTCATCTTGGCTCACGGTCACCTTGCTCATGGTCCTAAATGGTACTTCGCCCTCCTTGTTTTTCTTACTGTTGATTCTTTTTACCGCTATATGCGAAATGGTTTCTGTCATGCCATAGGTTTCATAGACCTTGGTATCAACATCAGCAACAAGTTCTTTTAAAGATTCTGAAAAAGGGCCGCCCCCCACAATAAGCTTGCTTATCAAGTGCAACCTCGCCACGGAGTTATCAAGTTGAAAAGGCGTCATTGCAGAAAATTCATAGCGCTTAAAAACCTGGTCCAGCGGATTTGCCTTAGGAGGGACCACATCAAGACGCCACCCTAATACCATTGCTCTCACAAGCATCATTTTTCCGGCGATGTACCTAGAAGGCAGGCACAGTAATGCGGTGGTATCTTCATCAAGACCAAAATATTTTCCGGTAGCCTTGGCACTGTTGATCATGTGCTTTTTGCGCAGTTTGATGGTTTTGGGTTCACCCGTACTGCCAGAGGTGTTGACCATCACGTGATTTTTATCATCCAGCCAGGACAGTAAAAATTCACCTATTGCCTCTTCATAAGGTTCTCCCAGACGTATATAATCTTGCGCAAGTTCTTTAAGGGCAGAGATTTTATAGCTCTTGCCATTAAGTTGAAATGCGGGATGTAATCTGTTTTTGGCCATGAGGACAATGGTCTTTAAACTGGTACTTGCTCATCTATTTCAGCAACAGGTGGAGGATCTATCTTACCTATCAGCTTCTCTTTCCACCCTTTCCATTTATACTTATATGCTAAGATAATCAAGAAGATGGGATAAACAATGAAGACGGGTAAAACAGCATCAAATCCTATTGCGGGTTCTGATACATCCTTGAGTATGGATTCGGTTTGAAAAGCGGTCCAGTCTGCGGTTACAAGCAGGGCGGTCAAGAGGTTGTTACCGGCATGAAATCCCAGCGAGAGCTCCATACCCTCATCCATAAGGGTCATGATGCCCAGCAGGAAGCCCGTACCTATGTAATAGATCATGATCATGTAACCTATTTTGGCCACTTCTGGGTTTGCAATGTGCATACCCCCAAAGATCACCGAGGTCATCACCAGTGGAAACCACCGGTTTTTTGCCAACATGCCAAAACCCTGCATCAAATAACCCCTAAAAACATATTCTTCAATACTGGTCTGTATGGGCACCAGCAGGATGCCTATCAAGGCAAGCACGAGAAATGGGCCCAGTTTAAAATTCAGCACATAATCATTTGGCGAAAGCCAGAAATCCACAAGCGTGGAGATGATGATAAATGCCGAGACAAGGCCAAATGCAAAAAATGCCCTGCCCCAATCAAACTTTTTACGGCTGGTGGTGACCTCCAGCAGGGTCTGTTTATGAAGTAACCTGATGACAAATATGAACGCCACAAAGGCAAAGGCAAACGATATAAGTATGAGAAAAAATGAAAGGTTAGAATCAAGTACCCCTAATATGTTTTCTTCATTTAACGTGGACAAACCTTCCAGCCCCACATCCATGATGACGGCTATTGTAAAAGGCAACTGCCCTATGAGCGAACCAATGAAAATTATCGCCGAACCCACGAGATAGAGCCAAAAATCATGTTTTGCCCTATAGGCCTGAGCTATGAACATACATTACATTTGAAAGGACCATTGCGAGGGTTTACCATACCACAGATGGCCATTTGTTATTATCAATGGTGAAGATACGTTATTTGTGTACAAACTTCCAGTACCCAACCCCTGTGGGATCGAAGTATTTTTCATAAACGTATATTGTGCTATCGCATTGAGGCCCACGTTGCTCTCCAGGGCAGAGGTGATCCACCAGCCTATATCCTGTTTATCAGCAAGATTGATCCAGGTATCGCTTCCGCGAAAACCACCCACAAGGCTGGGCTTAAGTATGATATACTGGGGCTTTATGATCTTAAGGAGCTTTTGCTTTTCCTGGGCGTCAAAAACCCCTATCAACTCTTCGTCAAGGGCGATGGGCAAAGGCGTTTCTGCACACAATACAGCCATTTCTTCCCACTGTCCCGCCTTGATGGGCTGCTCTATGCTATGGATGTCAAGTTCAGCGAGACGGGCCAGTTTTTGTAAGGCTTCCGCCGGAAGGAAAGCACCATTTGCATCCACGCGCAAGGTTATTTCTCTCGCTGAAAAGCGTTTTCTTATACCGCTCAACAACTTTATCTCTGTATCAAAATCAATAGCCCCTATCTTCATCTTGATGCAGTCAAAACCTGCCTTGATCTTGTCCTCGATTTGCCGAAGCATAAATTGCTCTTCCCCCATCCAGATAAGCCCATTGATGGGAATTCCCTTTTCACATGCTGTAAATCCTGAAGGAAAAAGTTCAAAAGGCTGTTGTGCATGAAATGACCTAAACGCCATCTCCAGCCCAAACTGTATGCTGGGAAACCCCTCGAGCTTAAAATATAGCTCATCCAGCCCCTGGTATATATGATCACAGGCCCATTTTAAGGTTTCTTCATAATCTGGCCTGTCATCCACGCTAAGACCGCGCAAGATGCCACATTCTCCATACCCATATTGTCCCGTCTCCTCAATCTTGATGAACCAGGTCTCCTTTTGTGTAAGAACGCCCCGTGAGGTTCCACTGGGGCGTTTAAAGTCAAGTACATGCTTTTTATAAGATGCTTGCAAGGTGTTGTACTGTTATAGTTCTAATGCTGAGCCTATTTCAAGCAAGATGAGTTCTTTGTTCTTGATTTCAAACTTGCCCCGGGCCTGCTCATGGTCTATCTCCAGCTGTGGCCAGGTATCATAGTGACACCCTATGACCTTATCACATGCTACAAAATCACTGGCAATGATGGCATCGTCAACACCCATGGTCAGGCTTCCTCCCACGGGAAGGATGGAGATGTCAACATCAAACTGCATGGGTATGAGCTTCATATCCATGGTCAGTGCGGTATCACCCGCCATGTAGACCGTCTTGCCATCTATTACAAAAACATAACCTCCCGGCTGACCGCCGTAGCTACCATCTGCAAAAGAACTGGTGTGAATCGCGTTGACATACTTTGCGGTACCAAATTCAAACTCCAGATTGCCCCCGTGGTTCAACCGTTGCACGGTAAGGCCCTTTTCTTCAAAATGGTTGCCTATCTCATAATTGCATACCACCACCGCATTGCTTGCCCTGGCAATGGCCTCAACATCCAGCGTGTGGTCTTGATGGGCGTGCGTAAGGAAAATATAATGGGGTTTGAGGTCATTAATGTCAACCTTATCCTTGGCAAGGGGATTGCCGGTGATGAATGGATCTGTTAAAATGGATATCTCGTCAGTTTCAAGGCCAAAACAATTTTGGCCGTAATATGTAATCTTCATGATGCTGGTTTTCTTTAACTAGAAAAATACAAAACAAGCCATACACCGCGATTCAAGCCAGTACTAAGTTTTCGTTAAAAAAGGAAACCCAGCGCAAACAGTACAGAAAAGAAGAACGTGCTCAACGCGACCTTCTTGAGCTCTGGGTCAAGGAGTGCGGGCACATCATTTTTAAAGACACGTACAAGGTGCATCAACAAGGGGATAAAAACCGTAATCGCAATCACCGAATATAACCAGGTGCCCGTTATGGCAAGATATACAAGTGCACAGGCCATTGCACCCAGGATCAAGAATGCATGGTACGCTTTCGCGGAAGCGTAACCCAGTTTTACCGCAAGGGTTATCTTGCCAGCCCTTTCATCTGGCACCCGGTCGCGCATATTGTTGAGGTTCAATACGGCAGCACTAAGAAAGCCTATGGTGACCGCAGGTAAGAGCGTGATGGCATAAAACGTCTTTTCATACAGAAAATCAGAACCGCAAACGGCCAGCAAGCCAAAGAACAAGAATACAAAGACATCGCCCAGGCCCCTATATCCATATGCTGATTTTCCCACGGTGTACTTGATGGCGGCAGCGATGGCAAGCAACCCCAGGACTATAAAGAGTATGGAGTGCATGATCATCTCCAGCCCAAAGGCTTCATAAATGAGCGCAAAGCTTATCAACAATGAAAAAAGTGCCATGAACACCATGCCGCGCTTGAGTTCGCCAGCCGTGAGCAGGCCACTCTGCATTGCCCTGGCGGGGCCTATGCGCTCATGGTTGTCAGTGCCCTTGACCCCATCTCCATAGTCATTTGCAAAGTTTGACAGGATCTGAAATCCCAGGGTAGCCAGTATGGAAAGGATAAAGATATCCCAGGCAAAATTACCGGTTTCAATGGCCAGTGCGCCACCGGTCACGATTCCTGAAATAGATAATGGCAAGGTGCGCAACCGCGCAGCAGAAATCCAGGCCCTCAGTTTAAGCATGAAATACATTTTGATGTAAAAATATCATATAGGGAGCATTTTTTGGCTACAGCCAAAAAAAGTATTTACGTTATGCTAAAATATGGGCTTTTCATCTTAAAGTATTGCAAACCGCTAACCGCCGCAGGCCCCTGCTGTGTAACTTTATACTAAACAACAGCCATGGAAAAGAAAGTAAAACCGGATAATGCCCGTACCCCCGAGCTTGAAAAATTGCTGGACAAGCATGAGAGGCTCACTAAAGAAGAGCATGAGCTCAAGGATAAAGACCCTGAAAAAAGTGCCCAGAAACGCTGGGATGCTTTTCAAGTTTCTAAAGAAATCGAAAAAACAAGAGAATAATGATACCACTAGACATCACAGAAGGTTTTCCTACATTTAACTGGATCATCTTTACCGTAATAATCATAGGCTATATACTTAACATTATATGCCTGTTTGACATCTCAAAGCTTAAATACAAAGGCGAGACCAAGATGTTCTGGATCGTGATTTTATTAATGATTCCATTGATGGGTGGCCTGGCCTATCTTGTGGGAGGTAGAAAACAAAGGGTTCATGAAGAAGAATACCTTCAGGATTCTTAAGAAATAACCCCTGACCCCAGGCATTCAACACCTTTGTACCACGCCACAAACTGACCTGTTGTAATGGCAGATTGCGGCTGGTCAAAACTTACATAAAGGCCATCTTCTGTCTTGTGCAGGGTGGCCTTTTGCAAGGGTTGCCTGTAGCGTATGCGTGCCATGACCTCCAGGGTATCGCCTAGGTGCAAGGCAAGGTCTTCCCTAATCCAGTGTACTTCTTCTTGCTGTACAAATAGGGCACTGCGGTACAGCCCAGGGTGGTCCTTGCCCTGGCCGGTGTAGATTATATTTTCATCCACATCAGTATCAATGACAAAGAGGGGTTCTGCGGTGCCTCCCACGGCAAGCCCCTTGCGCTGGCCTATGGTAAAATAATGTGCGCCCTGATGCCTGCCCACGACCTTTCCATCAGTTGTTTTGTACCTGGGCTTAAGGGCCAGGGTTGCCACATCTGTTGCCGTAGCTACCTCCCCGGTTTCATTTTCGCCCGCAAGGGCATCCATTTTTTCTTGAGAAAGCGCGGCTGGTATCTCGATGATGTTACCCTCTTTAGGCTTTAGTTTTTGTTGCAGGAACTCTGGCAGGCGTACCTTGCCTATGAAGCACAGGCCTTGACTGTCCTTCTTGTCAGCAGTAATCAAGTCCTGCTCTTTTGCGATTGTGCGCACTTCGCTTTTTTGCAGGTGGCCTATGGGGAAAAGTGTTTTAGAAAGTTGCTCTTGCGAAAGTTGACATAAAAAATAGGATTGGTCCTTGTTGGGGTCTGCACCGGCAAGTAATTGAAAGACCGGTTTGCCATTTGCCTCGATCTCGCCTTTTTGACAATAATGCCCCGTTGCCACATAATCTGCTCCCAGGCTCATGGCAATCTTCATGAAAACATCAAACTTGATCTCGCGGTTGCAGAGCACATCGGGGTTGGGCGTGCGGCCCAACTCATACTCCCTGAACATATAATCCACGATACGCTCCCTGTACTGCTCGCTAAGGTCAACCGTTTGAAAGGGGATGCCCAGTTTTTCAGCAACAAGCATGGCATCATTGCTGTCATCAAGCCACGGGCACTCATCAGAAATGGTGACGCTGTCATCATGCCAGTTCTTCATAAAAAGACCTATGACATTGTACCCCGCTTCCTTGAGCAGGTATGCAGAAACGCTGCTATCAACACCTCCACTAAGCCCTACAACTACTGTTTTCATATTGAAAGATTGACATGTTGAGTCGAACAACATCCCACAAAATTACAAATCAAAACAAAACCTCACAGGTTTTTAGAGGCCTGTGAGGTTTATTCTATTGGTTATGTGTGATTTTCCATTTCGCTTAAAGCGAAAAGATACCTACTTCTTTTTCTGCTGTTGTTCTGCCTGCTCCATCATCTCAGAAAATTTACGCTGAAATTTATTCTGCTTGCGGGGCTTGGCCTTTTTTGCCTGGATCTTAGCGTGCACCTTGTCCTCATCCAGAATAAAGTTCTTAATCACAAGCATGATACCTATGGTAATGAGGTTTGAGGTAAAGTAGTACAGGGATAGCCCACTTGCATAGTTGTTGAAGAAAATCAACATGAACACGGGCGACAGGTACATAAGGAACTTCATATTTGGCATTCCTGGTTGCTGGGTCTGCTGCATGTTCTGACCCGTTGTCATCGTCATGTATATAAAGATGGCTATGGCCGCAAGAATAGGAAAAAGTGCCACGTGGTCACCATAAAATGGGATTTTGAACGGTAACTGTGCAATTTTATCATAGCTTGAAAGGTCATCTGCCCACAAGAAGCTCTTTTGCCTTAAATCAAACGCTGATGGGAAAAAGGTGAACAAGGCGTAGAATACCGGAATTTGCAAGAGGGAGGGCAAACAACCGCTCAAGGGGCTTGCACCTGCCTTGTTGTAGAGCGACATGGTTTCTTGCTGCGCCTTCATCTTGTTATCTTTATACTTCTCGTTGATCTCGTTGATCTCAGGGCGAAGCACCTTCATCTTGGCCTGTGACAGGTATTGCTTGTACTGTATGGGGCTCAAGCAGATTTTTACGATTATCGTCAATGCGATGATTGCAAATCCTGCCGGCAGGAAGGAGATCAACCATCCAAATAATGGGATGATGATATATTTGTTTATAGTACCAAAAATACCCCAACCCAATGGCATGGCTTCATCAAGGCCACGGTCATAATCATTGAGCACCTTATAATCCATGGGGCCATAATACATGTTCATCGCATAGTTAAGCTCACCATTTGTGGGCTCCAGCAATGCATCTGCAGAATATTGTTTTGTATATAGCGTATCCACCTCTTCATCCTTGACCAGGTTATTTGATGTAAACTTTACATCTTCAAGCGGCGTATTACTCAACAACATTGAACCAAAAAAGTGCTGCCTGAAATTAAACCAGTTCACGCCGCCCTCGAGCTCATCGTCATCTCCCGTCTGGCTCAGTTTATCATGTTTTTCATCATCATACTCATACGTTAAGCGGGTATATCTATTTTCATATGATATACTTTTTGCATGGCGGTATCCCTTAAAATCCCACTTAAGTCTGGTGGGCTGAGAGGTATTGATCACATTTTGCAAGCCCTGGGTCTTCAGCCCAAAATCAATCATGTAATCATCAGGTTTAAGCTCATAGCGGTATTCCAGGTATTCATCATCTGAGACCTTGAGTCGCATGCTCAGTACGTTGTTTTCTCCATTCTTGGAGATGCTGGGCTCAAAGTAAAGGTTACCTGTGTTGAGCGTCCTGTTATCTGATGTGCTGAAGGTAAGGTTAAACTGGCTGTTGCCGTCCTTGATAAGGTATACCGGCAGGGAGTCATAAGTCTTGAATTCTTTTAAGCGGGCTTCTACGACCTGCCCTCCCTTGTTGCTTACCACAAGTTCCATCTTGTTGTTCTCAATGGTCGTGGTACCTCCATTTGCTGAGGGCAAGGTACCGCTATAGGCAAAACTGCCCAGGGTCTCGCGCAAGCGTGCCTGGCCCAGGCTATCATTTACCGCGGCCACGGTTGATTCACTTTCGCCTTGAGCGACTGTGGCATTATCTGTATTGTTTTCTTGTGTTTCAACCTGTTCCTGTTTTGCCTGTTCTGCAGCAAGTTCTTCTTCGGTAGGTTGATTGTTGTACAACATCCATATGAGGATTCCTCCTATGAGCAGGAAACCAATCAATGATTTTACGTCAAACTTTTTTTCTTCCATATTCAATGAGGCAGACTGCCTATTTCAATTTAGTTTTCAGGGATTATTTGCGGCAAAGAAAGCAATTACAAGCCCAAGAATCGATTTTGTGCCACATTGGCGGTGTTTTTACTTTTTACCATGGGTGACCGCGGCTTTAACAAAAGCCACAAATAATGGATGCGGGCTTGCCACGGTGCTGCGGTATTCTGGATGGTACTGCACGCCCACAAACCAAGGATGTCCCGGTATCTCGATGATCTCGACCAGGCCGGTCTTTGGGTTTGTACCGGTCACCTTGAGACCGGCTTCTTCAAGCGCCTTGCGGTATTTATCGTTAAATTCATAGCGGTGGCGGTGACGTTCGCTTATGATGTTACCCTCATAAACCTGGCTCACAATACTGTCTATAGCGAGGTCACAATCCCAAGCTCCCAGGCGCATGGTGCCCCCCATGTGGGTGATGTCTTTTTGCTCTTCCATGATGTCTATGACGGGGTCTGGGGTTTCCTTGTGCATTTCGGTAGAATTGGCAGCTTTGAGCCCCAGCACGTTGCGTGCATATTCTATGACGGCCATTTGCATCCCTAGGCAGATGCCCAAAAATGGGATTTTATGCTCACGTGCATATTGCACGGCCCGGATCTTGCCTTCTATACCGCGTTCTCCAAAACCCGGTGCGACGAGGACACCGTCCAGCTTGCTTATTTTTTCGTCAATTACCTTTTGTGTGATGAACTCACTGTGAATGGGTATGACTTCTACCTTGACTTCATTTTCCGCGCCAGCGTGAATAAATGCTTCAAGTATGGATTTATAACTATCCTGAAGCTCGACATATTTACCTATGAGGCCTATCTTAACTTCTGCTTTTGGGTTTTTATGCCTGCGCAAAAATTCGTTCCAGCGGGTCAGTTCTGGCTGTGTCTTATCTGCCATCTTGAGCATCTGCAGGGTGATGGTGTCAAGACCTTCTTCTAGCATCATGTTAGGCACATCATAAATGGTTGATGCGTCAATGGATTGAATCACGGCCTCTTTTTTAACGTTGCAAAACTGGGCCAACTTTGACCGCAGGTCATCACTAAGTTCATGCTCTGTGCGGCAAACCAGGATATCTGCCTTGATACCGCTTTCCATCAATGTCTTGACACTGTGCTGGGTGGGCTTAGTCTTTAACTCTCCCGCAGCAGAAAGATAGGGTATCAACGTTAAGTGGATCACCAGGGCGTTATCATCGCCCAGCTCCCACTTGAGCTGGCGCACGGATTCTATATATGGTAAAGATTCAATATCCCCCACGGTACCGCCTATCTCGGTAATAATGATATCATATTCACCACTGTTGCCCAGGTCCTGTATACGCTCTTTGATTTCATTTGTGATATGTGGGATCACCTGCACTGTCTTACCCAGAAACTCCCCGCGGCGTTCTTTTTCAATTACATTTTGATAGATCCTGCCCGTGGTGACGTTGTTTGCCTGTGAGGTTTTTACATTAAGAAAACGCTCATAGTGCCCCAGGTCAAGGTCAGTTTCCGCACCATCATCAGTCACGTAGCACTCGCCATGTTCATAAGGATTAAGTGTCCCGGGGTCAACGTTGATATAAGGATCAAGTTTTTGAATGGTAACGCGGTAACCCCTTGCCTGCAAGAGCTTTGCAAGTGAAGCCGCGATTATCCCCTTCCCCAGTGAAGATGAAACCCCGCCCGTAACGAAGATATATTTGGTTTCTGCCATCTATAGTGATTTTACGGGATGCAAAGGTATGTATTATTTTAGGGAAGTTAAAGGAGTGTGAAATGTTTATTTCCCGCTTTTGCGAAAGTTGCTCGGCCGCGGGTAATTATCCCTTATTTTACGCACCACTTCCTCGATGCCGTTTATTTTTATCTCATGCATCTGCTCCATCATAAAACCCAGTTTTCCCGGTGGGAAGCCCTTTTGCTTGAACCATGCATAATAATACTCTGGTATATCGACCAGGTAACGGCCTTCATATTTACCAAAGGGCATCTTATAATGTGCCAGCTCTATGAGTTTTTCTTTTTCAAACACGTTTCAAAATTATGAATTCAAAATTTAGTAAAATGATATAGGACAGAAGAACCATAAGCTGCAATACACAAATTTTAAACCATCAACACTCAACCAATAAATATTAACGGGTTAACTTTGTGGTATGCATAAGAAAGTCCTGCTATTTGACGGAGTCTGCAACCTATGTGATGGTGCGGTAAAATTTATCATCAAGCATGATAAAAGGGATTGTATTGTTTTTGCCTCTTTACAGGGCGAGGTGGGGCGAGCGCTTTTAAAAAAATACAATATAGACCCCGCCAAGACCGACAGCATGGTCTTCATTGATGAAGATAAAGTTTTTGTCAAATCGAGCGCCGTGCTAAGGATTTCTAAATATCTTGACAAGGCATTCCCACTGGCTTACCCACTTATTTTCATACCCAAGTTCATAAGAAACGGCGTGTATGATTTTGTCGCTAAAAACCGTTATAAATGGTATGGCAAGAAAGAAAGCTGCATGATTCCCACGCCTGAGCTCAAGGCCAAATTCATCGACTCATAACTTTAAATTAACCCTTAATATGCAACGATAATATCCTGAGTCAGTATCTTATAACAAAGCCTAGCTGTTATGAGATTAAAAATTACTCCTGCATCCCTGGTCATGGCCCCATTGATTTTCTTTTGCCTTTCGGCGAAAGCACAGACCGAGGAAACCCCTCAAGCTCAAAAACAAGACACTTCAAAAAAATTTCAAATGTTGGTCAAGTTTGACCAGGAACTATCAGGCTCAATCCTGAATGACATAGGGTATTACAGATATTTTAGGAATTACATTGCAATAACCAGTGGCAAGTTAAAAATCACCGTGGGCGCCGGTTTATTAAACCAAGCTTCTACTTTTGACCCCTTGTCCCCAAGTCTTAGGATGGGTGCAGATTTTACTGCAGAATATTTCTTGAGCAAGCATTGGTCGCTTTATGTTTCGGGCAGGTATTTCTCAAATGACCTACTTAATAATGCAAGTGACCTTAACCCCATGATTTATGACCCCATGTTCATGCAATCTGAAATTGAAGCAGGAATAAAAGGACAATATGGAGATTTTGAAATGGACCTTGGCGTAAAAAGAAACTTGAAAAACAACTATGGCGGTCTGAATACCAACACATTGATACAGTCCTCATTTTCTTTTAAGTTTTAAAATCAATTAATACAAATCAACCATAAGTATATTTCCCGGGCTGCTGCCGCGCCCTTCATTAGAGATAAACAAATCGCCCATGGGTGTAAAGGTCATGCCCTCTGGCTGGGGGAATACATCGTCATCAAAGGTGTATATCTTTTCTATTTTACCCTCCAGGTCCAGGATGAGCAACTTGGGGTCTACACCCTCAAGGAGATAGACCTCACCGGTACCGGGATGCACGGCAATCTCAGAGGGACGTAAGGTCTTATAGCTTTTTTTCTTCTCAAATTCCTCCAGTTTTTTTGATTTGAGGTCGATGTTAACGTACGGCTTTGCCTTAAATTCCTTTTCATCTATGGAAAAATAATAGATGGCCTTATGGTCTTCATCCTTGGTATCCTTGTCCTTTGGTATGATAAGCAGGTTCTCCTTGCCCCTGTCCAGGGCAAGGCTCTCAATATTATTCTTACCGGTAAGTGGTGTATCGTAAGTGTTGATCTGCCGGTCTTCAGACTGATAATTCAAAATCTCAAAAAGTTTGCCATCACTTTCCATGACATAGGCATCTTCGCCACGCACGGCTATGGCTTCAAAGTCACCGTGGTCGCCAAAGGGTATTTTTTTAATGACCTGCCTACTATCAAGGTCATAGATATATATAATGGCATCTTCATCCTGTATGGCAGCAATCTTGTTACTGCCTATCCAGGCTATCCCCGAAATCTCCGCAAGTTCATCAGGCATTTCCCAGGTCTGGGTAACCTCATAATTCTCTTCTCCCGGTTCATCCCTTCTAAAGACCTGACCATGAAAAGCATAGGTAATCACGCCAGTAATAAGGAAAATTGCCCCAATTATCCATAGTTCTAGTCGCTTCATCAACATAAACATACATTCTAGATTTAACAACGGTACAAGGTAGAGAAGTACTGGCTATTGCCCTAAAAAATTAAAAATGTTTAGTACCCGTTTTAGAAAGTTTTAACGCAACATGCGCAATAATCATGGTTTTATGGCTTTCGCCGAAAGGCATTACTTGAGGTTATGCAGTATAAAGTCAAGCTTCTTGTTCTTGTTGAGGTTTTCCTTAAAAGAAATGGAGCTGTATGCTGGTGGGCTAGCCAGACCCGCATCAATGAGTTTTTTGATCATGGGCAGGTATTCATAGGTCACCTTGCCGGTGAGCAAGAGCTTGTAGTCTTCTCCCCTTTCAAGTGCATCATAGATTTTCTTAAGGCCGGTGAGGTAGACAAAATCCTTGGTAAATCCACCCCCGCGGTGCGCACGCAGGGTGATTTGCCAGGCAGATTCCCTATCCAGTTTATATTGACTAAAAAGCAGGTCAAAGGTTGACCTAAAGTCATACCCCTTGATAAGGCTGTCTGCTGCGATGACGCGGTAGGCCAGTTCCTTCATGCGCTTCATGGTAAGGCAGCCGGTCATGTACTCGCTGAGCACGGCGAGACCTTCCTGGGTTTCCGTATTGCTCACAAACCCGTTAGAAAAAATCTTTAAGGGCTGGGCCTTACCATTAAACGTGGTGACAACATGTACCCCTATCTCGTGGTTTGCCAGCACCTTGAGCTGGTTTTCACTGAACTTATGGTTTTTTTTGAGCACCAGTGTTTCAGAAGCATTGAGCACCATGGCCGCAGCCGAGATATTTGTGCTCTGCCTTATGTTGAACTTAAAATCATATTGCTGGGCAAAGGCCCTGAAATAGGCTTCGGCTTCATCTGCCGTAAACCGCGGAATCATCTCATCCAGGCCTTCTTCATTAGCAAAGTGCAATATGAAACGGGCGTTTTGCACATCTTTTTCCTTAGGTGTGCCAAAGACCTTTAAGCTGTTGTAGTAAAACCGTTTTCCCTGGCCTATGCTCTCTATGCACTGTATGAGGCCACTGTATTCATAAATGATATCTTCATATAGGTTGCGAATCTCTTCATCTTCTATTTGCTCCACGCGCTGGTTGAAGAACAGGCGCTGCATGCGGTAAGGGTCAAACTTTAGTTTCCTGTATTTAAAAAGGGGGTTTTCAGAAAATTTAGATGTAAAAAAACGTTTCTTTTCCTGCTCAATGTTCAAGGGGTTGAGATAGTTGAGCAGCTCAATATCCTTGACCAGCCTGTCCAGCTTTTGGTCAATTTTAAAAAGGTTTACGTTTGTTTCTATCGTATCAGTGGTCATCAACCTATTTGATTTTAGGGAACCGCAAAGTTAAGGTTTAGGGTATTTTATACTAGGGATTGCCCGGTTAAATTCCGCGATAGCGTAAACAATTTCAACTTTCTTTTGTAACAATCCCCATATTTGAATACCTATATCAAACATAAAACCACCCAATCATGGAAGCTCAAAAAAACAACCTGGATACCTTTAAAATACTCTACATTATCAAAGGAGTGCTCAATTTTCTTATCTCAATCATATTTGTCTTCTATTTCTTTATGGGGCCACTCATGAAGAGCACGGCACAATATGATCCCAGCATGAATGACGCCCCTATTGACCTATTTTCTGTTATTCAAACCATTGGTGCAGTAGGTTTTATAATCTGTATCATAGCTGGAATCCTCACTTTGATGGCGGGAGTTTACCTGGGCAAGAGAAAACACCATACATTTATAATCGTGATTGCCGTACTCAATTGCCTAAGTGGGATTTTGGGCATTCTCCTGGGCATCTTCACAATAATTGAACTTCAAAAACCACACGTCAAAGAACTTTTTGTCAAAAATAAAATATAAGCTTTTAAACTTATAAATATAGTTTATAAGTAAAATAGCTTATAAATGCGTTTTATAAGTAAAAATGCTTATATTTGTAGTGTGAAATATAAAGCAGTCATATCAGGAGATATTATTGCCTATACAAGCCTAGAAGACACCTCAAAGGCCATCCTGGAAAATGGTTTAAAAGATGTCTTTAATGAGCTAGAAGGGCAGTTCAACACCTATAGCCGCCTAGTAAAAGGTGATTATCTAGAGTGTGTTGCCCCCGTCTCTAGCAATTCATTGCGGGTCGCCCTCATCATCAAGACATTTATAAAATCACTACAATTGACCGCTCAAAACAAGCGCCACCGCTATTTTGAAGAGCATGGCCTGCGCATGGCAATAGGCTTTGAAGAATTATCAAGATATGACCCAGAGGCAGGTATCATAGATGGAGAGGCCATCTATCTTAGCGGCAGGCTGGTAAGCGAGGCTAGCACCCACTATAAAAAAAGGGTCATCATCAAGGGGACCCTCATGTTTATCTCAAATGATAAAAGCCTGGATGATAACATAAACACCATTTTCTCACTGCTGGACCACTTATTCTCAAAAACCACCAAAAAACAAAGCGAGGTCATATACCACAAGCTCTGGGGGCTTTCTGAAGATGAAATAGCGCGTAAACTGGGCACAAGTCAATCATCGGTCAATCAACATTCTACCGCAGCTGGCTGGAATGCCATTGAAAAAGCTATATTGTACTATGAAACCCTATTAAGCAATTACTAGCATGGGGATACAACATCTCATCCTTTTACAGCTCATTGCACATTTACTTGCAGATTATAGCTTTCAAAGCAAGAAGATGGCCAACTCAAAAGATAAAAAAGGTTTCAGGAGCAAGAAGCTTTTATGGCACGTTCTTATCGTGTTTCTATGCCATGCCATCCTGGGGTTCTCCATAGGCTTTGTCCCATTTGCTTTCGCAATAGCGATACTGCATTTTTTAATAGATGGCTTAAAGCCAAAGCTCCTCAAAAGCAAACATACTGCCAAGTATGCCTTCTTCATAGACCAGCTTTTACATGCCGTGGTTTTTGTGGGGTTTTCATACCTCTTTATCAGTATTATGCCATATGAACCCATCGTTGTACTATCATTATTCTCCTTAAAGGTTTTTACCGCGTTTCTCTTTTGCACCAAGCCGGCCAACATCTTCATAAGGGAAATATTCAATACCTATGACATAAGTTTTGACGGCAAGAAGGATGAAGACCTGCCCAATGCCGGAAGGCTTATAGGGATTGTAGAACGATGGTTAGTCCTTATTTTTATCATCGTGGGACAGTTTGCCGCGGTGGGGTTTCTCATAGGTGCAAAATCCATTTTACGTTTCAAGGATTCTGACCATCTCAAAACCGAATATGTCCTCGTGGGCACGCTGCTCAGCTTTGGCTTTGCTGTTTTTATTGGTGTGGCGCTAGAAGGAATTTCTTTCTTATATTGATGGTCCATAAAAGACTATTCATTAACACTTAAAATCTACTTTTCATGAGGAAACTGTATTCTCTAGGTTCCCTTGTACTTTTCATCTCATTTAGTACCCTAAACGCGCAAGATGTAAAAGTACCCGTTGACACTACTATCGTCACTACCCACAGTGCAACAATCAAGGGAAAGAACATTCCATATACAGCGACCACAGGGTTTCAACCGGTATGGGACGAGCAAGGTAAACCCGTGGCAACACTCAACTACACCTTTTACCAGCGCAGCGATATCAAGAACAAGGAAAATAGACCACTTGTCATAAGTTTTAACGGTGGTCCTGGCTCAGCCTCGGTATGGATGCACATTGCCTACACGGGGCCCCGCGTGCTCAAGATAGATGATGAGGGTTTCCCTGTACAACCTTATGGCATGAAGGACAACCCTAACTCAATTCTTGACATGGCTGATGTGGTTTATGTAAACCCAGTAAACACGGGGTATAGCAGGATGTTGCCTAACAAAGATGGTGACATGCCAGATAAGAAAATGTTCTTTGGCGTCAATGCAGATATTGAGTACCTCGCCGGCTGGATAAGAACTTTTGTGACTCGCTATAATAGATGGCTTTCGCCAAAATTCCTCATCGGGGAAAGCTATGGCACCACGAGGGTTTCTGGACTTGCAAATGCTCTTCAAGGTGGCGAATGGATGTACCTCAATGGTGTGATCCTGGTATCTCCCACAGAGCTGGGCTTTGAATTTGAAGGCCCTGTGGAAATTGCAAACCGCCTGCCCTATTTCGCGGCAGCGGCATGGTATCATAACAAGCTACCTGCGGCATTACAATCTAAGGACCTAGATGTTCTCTTGCCAGAGGTTGAAGCATATGCCTTCAATACACTTCTCCCAGCACTTGCAAAGGGAGGTTTTCTTGAAAAAAGCGAGCGCGATGCCATCATTGAAAAAATGGCATATTACTCAGGGCTTTCTAAAGAAACCATAGACCAGAACAACCTGGCCGTACCCTTTAATTACTATTGGAAAGACCTCTTAAGAGATGAGGGATTTACCATAGGAAGACTAGATTCTAGGTACAGGGGGCAAGATGTAACCCTTGCTGGCGACAGGCCAGATTATAACAGTGAACTTACCTCCTGGCTCAATAGCTTTACACCGCCCGTCAATTATTATTTTGCTAATGAACTAAATTTTAAATCGGACTTAAAATATAATCTTTTTGGCCCGGTACATCCATGGGACCGTGGCAACAATCATGCTGGCGCGGACTTGCGCGAGGCCATGAATACAAATCCTAACCTTCACGTGATGGTGCAAAGTGGATATTTTGACGGAGCTTGTACATACTTTAATGCAAAGTATATTATGGGGCAGATAAATGCCAATGGCAAACTGGATGACCGCATGAGCTTTAAAGGATATCGCAGTGGCCACATGATGTATTTAAGGGCAGAAGACTTAAAATCTGCTAATGATGACATCAGGGATTTTATTACAAATGCCATTGAGGGAATTGAAAATGGAGCCAAGTTTTAAGAATTTTAATCGCTAGGCCTACTCTATTATAAAATGCAACCTTAAAAGGTTGCATTTTTTTAATGTGTAATCTTTTTTGGCTGCAGCCAAATAAACTATTTTCGCCTGTATATGAAACTACAAGATGTAAAGCTCGTCATCAGCGATATGGATGGTACCCTGCTCAATAAGGATGACAAGGTAAGCGATGATTTTTTTAAGCTTGAGCGTGAACTGCGTGACCTGGGCGTACAGTTTGTCGCGGCAAGTGGGAGACAATTTTATAGCATACAGGATAAGCTGGCCTTGATAAAGGATGACATTTATATAGTTGCTGAAAATGGTGCCTATGTGAGACATCAAGAAGAAGAAATCATGGTTAAGCACCTCAATATGGAGGCTTGTAAGAATTTCATAGAAATAGCCCGTACCATTGATGATGCGCACATCGTGCTCTGTGGAAAAAAACATGGCTATGTCGAGGACAAGAATGAAGATTTTCTAGAGCATTTTAAGGAGTATTATCAAGACTACCGCAGGGTTGACGACCTTACCCAGGTTACAGATGATGAATTTTTAAAAGTTGCTATTTATAGTTTTGGTAGTTCACGGGAAACAACATTTCCTGCTTTTAAAAAATATGGGGAGAACTTCAAGGTCAAGGTTTCTGGGCAGAACTGGCTCGATATATCCAGCCTGGATACTGATAAAGGTAGTGCCATCGCTCATTTACAAGAAATTTTAAATGTAAGACAAGAGGAAACCATGGTTTTTGGCGATTATGACAATGATATCGAGATGTTATCTAGGGCAAAGTATAGCTATGCCATGGCAAATGCCAGCACCGCAGTAAAGGAAGTCGCAAATTTTGAAACCCGCAGCAACAATGAACGCGGCGTAGAAACGGTACTTGAGCAATTGCTTAAAGCAAAAAAATCAATTACCCAGTAAGGTCACCACAACGCTCCTTGCACCGCCATAATCCCTATGCTCGCATAAATAAATTCCCTGCCAAGTGCCCAGGTTTAGACGACCATTAGTAACCGGGATTTGCACAGATGCTCCAAGTAAAGAAGCCTTGATATGAGCGGGCATATCATCACTACCCTCGTAATCGTGTTTATAATAGGGTTGGTCTTCTGGCACCATGATATTAAAATGACTTTCAAAATCCATGCGCACCGTGGGGTCTGCATTCTCATTGATGGTCAACCCGGCAGACGTGTGCTTGATGAACACCTGCAACATACCTATCTCCACTTCTTGAATCTGCGGTAGCGCACTTATGATTTCACGTGTGATCAAATGAAAGCCCCGGCTTCTGGCAGTAAGGGTTATTTCTTTTTGAAAATACATACTCATGGCAAGAACAGGTTTTATCTGAATAAGAGTGCTTAAATTTACTCTAATAATCATACTTAGAAAACGCAAATGGGAGCCATTAAAAAAATATCACAGCTAGGTCCACAATGGGAAACCGCAGATCCATTCTTATTTTGTGCATTCCACAATGACAAATACCCTAAAGGCAATGGCTCCCTAGGCCCAGATGCCCCCCTTGCAGGACGGTTGATAGGCCAGGATTTTCAACAACAGGATGGGTGGGCCATGTACCATGGAAGGAAAGTACCCGGGTTTCCCGCACATCCCCACATGGGCTTTGAGACGGTTACCCTTGCAGAAACGGGGTATGTGGACCACTCTGATTCACTGGGGGCCGCAGGACGTTTTGGCAATGGTGATGTACAGTGGATGACCGCCGGCAAGGGCGTGCAGCACAGTGAGATGTTTCCTTTGGTGAAGACCGATGAAGAAAACCCATTACTGTTGTTTCAGATCTGGTTGAACCTTCCGGCAAAAAGCAAAAAGGTAGAACCACATTTCAGCATGTTTTGGAGCGGTAAAATACCTACGGTAAAAAAACAGGACGCTGCTGGAAAATCCATGAAGATCAAACTTATTGCGGGAGATTATGGCGATGTCAAAGCCCCCACCCCCCCACCTGACTCCTGGGCCGCAGACCCCAAAAACGAAGTGGCCATCTGGCTCATAGACCTTGAGGCCGGTGCTCAATTCTCACTTGACGCACTCACCGGCAACACTAACCGTTCGCTCTATTTCTTTGAGGGCGACACCATAACCACCGAAGGATTTGAAGTTCCTCCCCTCCACAGGTTGATACTGGATGCCGGCGAATCTTTTACCCTTATAAATGGAGCTTCCCCAGCCAGGTTCTTGCTCCTACAGGGCAATCCCATCAATGAGTCCGTGGTCAAGCATGGCCCTTTTGTTGCAAATTCAAGGGCAGATATTGAAGAAGGGTTTTTACGCTTTCGCGAAAATGAATTTGGGGGATGGCCATGGCCCACACACGAGCATACACACGAAGCAGGTTCAGGAAGGTTTGCAAAATTTCCTGATGGAAGGATGGAATACCCATCACAAGATTGAGCAATGCAGAATAGGCTATTACCCCTGTAGAACATGACATGCTCAACAACAGGTATTTACACAGGGAGTCTACTTACCATATAGCTTAATCCAAACTGCAAAATTGTTTTCTTAAGACCACGATCATGCTTTAGATAGAATTTTTTGAACACTTTATCGGATATTTTAACAAAATATCTTAAATTTTTTCTTAAAAATTCAAAATCATATACTATTTTGCAGCACAATAACTTTCAAACCCCAACGACCTATTAAACCCTTTCACCCCAAACCTTTTTCCCTATTTAAACATAGTTTATATGATAAAAAACTTTACTCGAGATAAAGTTCAATACCTGCTATTGGCTTTTTTTATGGGATTTTTATCTTTTTCGGCGCAAGCCCAATGTGCCGGAGACGATGCTTCCCTGACCGTATGTGACAAGCCCTCAAATCAATTTATTGATTTATATGGCTTGCTGGGACCCAATGCCCTCCCCGGGGGTACATGGACTGACAATGACTCTTCTGGAGGTCTTGATGAAAATACCGGCCAGCTCAACACCTTTGCCATCAATATAGGTGGTACGTTTTCTTATACCTATACGGTTACGGGAAATGCAGGGTGTACTGATAACTCCTCAAACGTTAATATTACACTAGCTTCTTACGCCGGGACAAGCAATGGTGATGCCGTGGCGTGTAGCGATGACGGCAATGTCAACTTATTTCAATTTACCGGTGGTAATCCCAGCCCTACCTTAGATGGTACCTGGACCTCATCAAACGCTCCGGCAGGTTCACTGGATGATTTTATTTTTAATGCCGTCATGGCGGGCCCGGGAACCTATGATTTTACATATACCGTACCTGCACAGGGTACATGCCCGGCAAGTAGCAGCTCGGTACAAGTCAGGGTCTTTAGAAGGCCAGAAAGCGGTACCGCCGTACAGCAGGTATTCTGTGAGACAGATGACCTTTCATCATTTACAAACCTCGATTTGCGCAATATCCTGATGGGCGAAGATGGAGGGGGTATGTGGATGGATACTTCGGGAACGGGTGAAATTTCTTCCGTTAACGATTCCATGATCAATGTGGAGAACATCAGGGATACCTTTGGCCCGGGGACCTATATTTTTACCTACAGGGTAAATCCACTCAACCCTGCATGTGCTCCAGCTTCTACTAACGTCCCCATAATTATTGAGGATGTACTGGATTTTAATGCTGCTACATTGACCATTACACAGCCTGAAGATGGTATTTGTGCGGGAGAACTCCCTATTGTGGTTTACGCACAACTCCTTACCAATACGCCAAACATACCAGATGGTGATTATGAACTGACGTACACGGTTAACCCATCGCCTAATGTGGGCACACAGACAACAACAATAACCCTTAGCGGTGGTGAAGCAAATTTTGAACTGGATTCATCATTTTTTAATGGTCCTGGCGAGGTTACCGTAGAAATCACTGAAATAATAGACCCAAACACCACTAATACCTGTCCAGTCGAAATCCCACTATTGGTGGATACATTTGACATTTACAACATGCCAGACCCCAGTGATACGCAGGTAGTGGTCAATGAACCCATTTGCCTTAATGAAGGTGCAAATTTTGTGATAAATGATGCCGGTACCACGACAACCATTGAGCTTGAAGATGGCGATTATGATGTTGCATATACCCTTGACGGCCCCGGAGGTATGGCAACGTACATTAAGACTGCGACCGTGACCGGTGGCATGGCTACTATTGATATCGCTTCAAGCGAAATAGCCACAGATGGAGATTACACCATCACGATAACCTCGTTCACATCAATTTATGGCTGTGAGACGGCAACCTCCTTAACCGATGAATTTGTTGTCTACCCATTGCCTGATGCGCAAAACATAACTGTATCAATCGATGACACCTGTGAGGATGAAACCATTACTGTAACCATCAATGACCCAGATATGGGCCTGGGTGATGGAGATTTTACCATTGAGTATGAAATCGCGGGAGCAATAAACCTGGCAGGGGGATCTGAGACGGTTGCTTTCACTGCGGGAACAGGTACTTTCAATCTTCCCGAAGCAATATTGACCAATGGTGCTTCAACCTTCACCATTACCAATATCAGCAATAGCTCAACGGGCTGTACGGCCATCAACCAAACTGCCCCCCAGGTGAGTTTTACCATTTATGGCAATCCAGATTTGACAGGTTCTACCTTATCGGTGGCAGATACCTGCCAGGATCAACCTACCATGGTTACCCTTGTGGATTCAATAGATAATATCCCTGACGGGGAATATGAAATCACGTACACGCTGGGATCAGGAACTCAAGATGTCATGGCTGTAACCACGGCAACAAATGGCACACTTGCTTTTGAAATTTCGGCGGAAGCCGCATCGACCCCGGGAAGTGTAACGTTGACCATTACAGGTTTTGTACGCACGGGACCCGCATGTGCCGCCACGGCGGGCTTGCCGCTCTCCACAATGTATGAAATCATCCCCACCCCCATTCTTGATGATGCAAGCATCAATGTTGCAGATGTGTGCTCTGGTGGTGATGCCACCGTTCAAATAAGCGGTGCGGGCCTGATGGATGGAACGTATGAGATCACCTATGGTGTGAGCGGTGCAAATTCAATTACCAATGCTACTGAAAATGTTGTTTTTGCCGGGGGCACGGCGAGTTTCATGCTTTTGTCCGCCAGTATTCCCAATACCGGGGAAATGACAATCGATGTTTCGGGAGTTGTTGAGTTAAATTCTGCAAACGCCTGTACTGCAACAGTCACGGGCTTAACGACCACATTTACCAACAACCCAGAGCCAGACTTGAGTTCTACACAGGTTACCGCTATTGAAACGGTATGCTATGGTGACAATGGTACCGTGTTCATCACTGATCCTGATGGCAACCTTGTTGATGGGGAATATATCATCAATTATGCGCTGTCTGGTGCCAATGTGGCTACCGCCCTTTCAGAAACGATAAACGTGGTAGATGGCTCCTCGAGCATTAGTATTGATGCTGCTTTATTACCCAATACAGGGACAACCACTGTTACACTTGAATCTGTTGTGGATGCCCTTAGCGGATGTACATCCACCACTTTGCCAGCAGCTGTTGACTTTACCGTGGCTTCAAATCCAGATATGGCTTCGGCACAAGTGAGTGTTGCTGATTTTTGTTTTGGTGAAAACTATATGGCAACCTTGACCGCGCCCAGCCTGGTTGATGGCAGCTATACCATTACTTATACCTTAAGTGGGGCAAACGAGGGTACTTTTATTGAAGCAACCCTTGCCGTGACCAGTGGTGAGGCCATTTTTCAAATACCTGACGAAAATCTCGCAAATACGGGCGAGACCTCAATTACAATAACCAACATCACAAATGAACTTACCTCCTGTTTCACTGACGGCCTGGGTATCACAGCTTCTTTTAGGATAAATGAGGTTCCACAGGTGGCCAGTGAAAATCTAACGGCAATGGACGCCTGCCTGGGTGATAATACGGTGGTTACGTTTACCGGTGCTGGGCTAGTTGATGGAGCATATGAAATAACCTATACCTTGAACGGTGCCAATGCACAGCCCGAAACCTTGACCACAATCACCGTTACTGATGGTGTTGCACAGACAAATGTGATGGCCTCTGCATTAAGCAGTACAGGCACGACCACCTTTACGATCACATCCATATCAAGCGTCGCCACGGGCTGTGACAACACCTCTACCGCAGCAGTAGATTTTGAGGTAAACCTCATCCCAGATGCCAGTGACCTTGCTTTAGAAAGTGTGGATATCTGTTTTGGAGAAGATGGCCTGGGCACATTGACATCAACCACGTTGATGGATGGAAACTATACGGTTACCTTTGATTTAAGTGGAGCTTCAACAGCTACGGGTAATACCTCGACCGTCGCCATGAACGGGGGTACGGGACTTTTCTTGATAGATGCTGGTATTTTGGCTTCCGCCGGAATGCAGACCATCACGATTACTGGCATGGAGAGTGAAGCAGGCTGTTCAGCAGCTACTGCCTCGGCCAGTGCAGATTTTGAAATACTGCCCCTTCCAGATACAACGGGACTAACCCTTGCTATTGAAGATATATGTTATGAAAATGACACCATGGTCCTATTGACCGGTGCTTCAAATCTAATGGATGGTGATTACCTGGTAACATATTTTGTAGAGGGTGCCAACGCTCAAGGCGAAATGACCTTGTCCCTAAATTTTGTTGATGGTTCTTCAAGTATTGCCCTTCCAGGCACTACCCTTGTCAATGCCGGTGAAACCACGGTTACTATAACCGCGATAACAAACATCACCACGCAATGTACTTCAGTGGTGGATATATCAACAACATTTACGGTACTTGATCCTGACCCACCCAGCCTGACAGGTACATTGACCTTTTGCATCAATGATGACCCCACCCTGGGGGATTTACTGGGGCAGCTCTCAACGACTGACGGGGTTAATTTTTACACCACGACTTCTGGCGGAAGCCCGCTCACACTGGACACCTTACTGAATAACGGAGCCACGTACTACGCATCCATAACGGGCAATCAAGGATGTGAGGGCAGGGAACGCACAGCTTTTACCGTTGACCTTACAGGGTGTACAGGCCTCTTCATCCCCGAAGGTTTTTCTCCCAATGGCGATGGAATCAATGACACATTCGCAATTGAAAACATAGGTCTTATCTATCCTAAATACAGCATCAAGATCTTCAACAGGACAGGACAGACCGTTTTTAAGGGAAACAATGGAACGGGGTACTGGACGGGTCGTTCCAACAATAGTAGCTGGGGCAATGAAGTCTTGCCCAATGGTGTCTACTTCTATATTCTAGAGTTTAATGATGGCACGACAAAGCCGGTTCAAGGAAATGTTTACCTCAACAGATAAAAGGATAATCAAGATGAAAACAATATTTAAAAACATACTTTTTGCGGTGATTGTCCTTTATGGAGTTAAATCTTTTGCGCAACAGGATCCTGCATATACCCAGTATATGTACAACATGAGCCTGGTTAACCCAGCTTATGCCTCTGACGATATGGGAATTTTAAAAATGGGATCACTATACCGCGCACAATGGGCAGGTATTGATGGCGCGCCTCGCACCATAACCCTTTTTGCACACACCCCAATTAATGAAAAAATAGAAACGGGCATCAACCTCGTCCATGATGAAATAGGTGATGTGGTTAAGGAGACCAACTTTAATGCAGATTTTGCTTACAAGCTCATGATTGATGAAAAATCAACGCTCTCTTTAGGTCTTAAGGCCGGTCTTAGCTTTTTTAATGCAGACTTTACCCAGGTGCAATTGGCCAGCGGTAATGCATCCACTGACCCCGCCTTTGCACAGATCATCAATGAAACTTTTCCTACCATAGGAATTGGGGCTTTTTATTACACTGACAAGTATTATGTGGGCCTGAGCACCCCTAACCTCCTTGCCAACAAGCACCTTGAGGGACAGGATGGTGTCAAGACCCTGGGAGCTGAAGCCACCCACCTTTTCCTTACGGCAGGCTATGTTCTTGATATAGATACAGATTTCAGGTTCAAGCCCTCCTTTATGCTTAGAGGGGTAAAAGGTGCTCCCTGCGAAGTTGACATCAATGCCAACATACTTTATCAAGAACGTTTTGAAGCGGGTATAGGTTACCGTTTTGGCGATGCGCTTACCGGGCTGGTAAACTTTGAGGTATCACCGGGCCTACGTGTGGGGTATGCCTATGATTACACCACCTCAAACCTGAGCAAATACAGCAACGGAAGCCATGAAATCATGGTGTTGTTTGACCTGAAGATTTTTAATGCATTGTCAACCAATGGCAATTCAAAACGTTTTTTCTAAAAAAGGGATAGGCACAAACTTCACTTAACATAAAAAGGCCATCATATCGATGGCCTTTGTTGTATTCCATTTTTCGCTTTAAGCGAAAAAAGATCAAATCCCACTGATATAGCTGCCATAGAGATCTTTGAACCTCATGCCTTCGGTAAGGCGGTACTTGCTCAGCTTTTTAAACTCTACCAGTGCCCAGAGCACAAATTCCCTCAAAAAATAAGCATACTTCTCATCAACATCTGGCTGATATTTTTTTACCAGGTCATCGAGGGGCTTGATCTTATCCAGTTCATTTTTATAATCAACATCGGTAAGGTCATCGAGGAGTTTAAATTCAGTCTGGTCAAAAAACCAGTTCACGATATCATCATACGGGTTCCTTTCGGTTTCCTTCTCCAGTTTTTTTATTTCGGGAAAATTGTCCCTGAACAATGTTTTTATGGCACTGCCCAAAAGTATCTGTGCAACCGCCGCTGAACCTTCTTGCTCCCCTTCATAGACCAGTTCTACTTTTCCGGTAATGGAGGGTATAATGCCCAGAAAATCACCCATGCGCACGGTAGTCTTTTCCTGGTTGGTCAACAAGGCCCTACGCTCTGCCGTGCTGAGCAGGTTTTCAAAAGCCGTGATGCTCATCCTGGCACTCACGCCGCTCTTGGCATCTATAAGCTCGCTTTCCCTGGCTTCAAAGCTTATTTGCTCCAGCAGGTCCATGGCAAAGGGTGGAACCTCAACGGCATCTGACTGTACATTGTTTTTTCTTGCTTCCTGCTCTGTAATGGTTCTTGCTATTTCAATACTTTGAGGGTAGTGCGTTAATATCTGTGAACCTATACGGTCTTTAAGTGGCGTCACGATGCTGCCACGATTTGTGTAATCTTCAGGGTTTGCCGTAAATACAAATTGCATATCAAGCGGTAACCTTAGTTTAAATCCACGTATCTGTATATCTCCTTCCTGCAGGATATTGAATAGAGCCACCTGGATACGAGCCTGTAGGTCTGGCAATTCATTGATCACAAAGATTGACCTGTTTGCCCGCGGTATCATACCGTAGTGAATCACGCGCTCATCAGCATAGCTCAACTTGAGGTTTGCGGCCTTAATGGGGTCAACATCGCCTATGAGGTCTGCCACGGTAACATCTGGCGTGGCGAGTTTTTCAAAAAAACGTTCGTCCCTATGTACCCAGTCTATGGGCGTGTCGCCCTCTTTTTCTTTGATAAGGTTGAGTACATAGCGGGAGATGGGCCTTAACGGGTCATCATTGATTTCAGAACCTTCAACCACGGGTATCCACTCATCGAGCAACTGCACCATGAGCCTGGCAAGCCTTGTCTTGGCCTGCCCTCTAAGGCCCAGCAGGTTTATATTGTGCTTAGAGAGTATGGCACGCTCAAGTTCAGGAATAACGGTATATTCATACCCATGGATTCCCTCAAATGAATTCTTGCCGTTTTTTATATTGTGCAATAGGTTGTTGCGCAGTTCTTCTTTTATACTCTTGCTATTGTACCCAGAATCTTCAAGTTCTTTTAAAGTTGTAATCGCTGGTTTTGACATTTTTATCTCTTTATCCTAGTTTATCTTATTCTCTTTTTCCTGTTTGTCTCATAATCCTCAAAAATCATTTCACCCAGGCCTTCAAGTCCCGTGTAAAATGCCTTGCCCTGGTTTGCTTGGGCAAATTGCCTCACAAACTTCATCAGGTAGGGGTCTTGGGCAATCATGAACGTGGTGATGGGTATTTTCAACTTTCGAGCTTGACTCGCCATACTATAACATTTATTGACGATATAGTCGTCCAGCCCCACGCTGTTTTTATAATAATAACCATCTGGCTCGCGCACACAGCTGGGCTTACCATCTGTTATCATAAAAATCTGCTTGTTTGTATTGCGCTTGCGCCTCAGGATATCCATGGCCAGCTGTAGCCCGGCAACGGTATTTGTATGATAGGGCCCCACTTGGAGATAGGGTAAATCCTTTATTTTAATGGGCCAGGCATCGTTGCCAAAAACCAATATATCCAGCGTATCCTTGGGGTAACGTGTCGTGATGAGTTCAGCCAGGGCCATCGCGACTTTTTTTGCCGGGGTAATCCTGTCCTCACCGTATAAAATCATGCTGTGGCTTATGTCTATCATGAGCACGGTACTCATTTGAGATTTGTGCTGGGTCTGCTCTACGACCAGGTCACTTTCATTGAGGTTAAAATCACCCAGTCCATGGTTTATCTGTGCATTGCGCAAGCTCTCGGTAATCGAGACACGCTCAAGTGCATCGCCAAACCTATATTCACGGAACTCCCCGGTCTGTTCATCACCCCGGCCCAACTGACTGGTACGGTGGTTACCGGCAGCATTTTTTTTCAGTTTGCCAAAAATCTGCTCAAGTGCCCGCTTGCGTATTGCCTTTTCGGTCTTTGCCGTGATGCTCATGCCACCATTGCCGTCAGGCTTTATTTCTTCCCGGATGTATCCCTTCTCCTTAAGTTCTTCAATAAAATCATCAAGGGTATAATCTTCATTGGTAAGATTATACTCTTTGTCCAGCTCCCTGAGCCAGTCAATCGCTTCATCAAAATCCCCAGAGGTATGCGTGATCAACTCCTTGAAGATGTCCAGCAGTTTGTCAAAAAGCGGCTGGTCTGGAGCCTCATATTTTTTAAAGGTAAATCCCCTTGCGTTCGGTTTCTTTTCCATAACACTTAAAAGTACAGGATTTATTGATGTTGATGAAACCCTTGCTTGTTAAAGTAACCTCAAAAAAAAAAATCCCCGCCGTTAGGCAGGGATTCCCTCTTTCTCATTTTCAATATATGGCTTTCGCCAAAATTACTTCTTGGGCATCACTACCGCATCGATGGCATGGATAACACCATTAGATGCTTCCACATCAGCCTGAACGACCTTTGCAGAGTTACCCTGAGCGTCCTTAAGTACCACATCTTCACCATCAAGGGTTGCGGTAAGCTTATCACCTTGTACGGTAATAATGTCAAAGCTACCTCCATTTTCCTTAATTGCAGCCTTGATATCTGCTGCAGTGAACTTACCGGGAACTACATGATATTTAAGCACGTTGCTCAATTTTTCCTTGTTCTCTGGTTTCATCCATGCATCCCTGTCAGCTTGTGGTATGGCTTCAAAGGCTTGGTTAGTAGGGGCAAAAACGGTGTATGGCCCTTCACTGCTAAGCGTTTCTCCCAGGTCTGCAGCTACTACTGCGCCTTCCAGGTCAGAGAAGTTATCGTCATCCATGGCAATGTCAGCTATGGTTACCTGGTCTTCTTCAACAGGGGTGGTGACCTCGGTTGCTTCCATAGCTACTTCATCAGTAGATTCATTATAATCTTCAGCTTTTTTCTCTTTATCATTACAGGCAACGGCCATCATGGCTACTGCTGCAAGTGTCAAAATTGTCTTTTTCATTTTCAAATTATTTGTTTGGTTTAACGATGGTAAAAGTAGGGGGTGGCTAGTTAAACAATTTATAAATAGATGGTAAGCTTGCGTTAATGTTGCGGCAGGGATTGAGGCACCTGTGGGAGCTCATGCGCCAGGGCGCATAGCGACTGCCGAAAGCCCGGCAGGCTGCATCCTTGCTGCCTGGGCGCCATGATAGAATATTTGAAATTTCAGCACGTTGTTAAATCAAACGGCAAAACAGCCCTTGATACTTTTAAAAAAAGTATAAATTAGACCATTACTAGAAAAAATAAAACCTCTACACATGTTGAAGAAACTCTCCATACTCCTTTTTTTAGTCCTTCCATTTGTGACCAGTGCACAAAAACTAGATATGTCGCTCGTAAAGAACATGAAGCCCAGGAGCATAGGTCCCGCGGGAATGAGCGGTCGCATCACGGCCATTGACGCCGTTACTTCTAATCCTGATATCATCTATGCGGGTTCCGCATCAGGAGGATTATGGAAATCAACCTCTGGAGGGGTAAAATGGGAGCCGGTCTTTGAACATGAAGAAACGGCATCCATAGGCGCGGTGGCGATACAACAGTCCAACCCCAGCGTGGTATGGGTGGGTACCGGTGAGGGAAACCCCAGGAACAGCGTCAACGGTGGTTATGGCATCTATAAATCGCTCGATGGTGGAAAAACATGGAAAAACATGGGGCTGAAGAACACGCGACATATCTATAGGGTCATCATTGACCCCACAAATCCTGATGTTGTGTACGCCGGTGCAATAGGCTCGCCGTGGGGTGAACATCCTGAACGCGGGGTCTTCAAGACCACTGATGGTGGCAAGACCTGGGAAAAGGTCCTTTTTGTGAACAACAGGACGGGAGCGGCTGACCTTGTCATGGATCCCAACAACCCCAACAAACTTATCGCCGGCATGTGGGAGCATCACCGCGACCCATACTTCTTTAAGAGTGGTGGCCCGGGTTCTGGCCTATACATAACCTATGATGGGGGTGAAAACTGGAAAAAAATAAAACCAGAAGATGGCCTTCCCGAAGGTGAGCTGGGCCGCATTGGGCTGGCCATAGCCCCCAGCAATTCAAACATCGTGTATGCGTATGTAGAATCAAAGAAAAATGCGCTTTACCGTTCTGAAGATGGTGGTACCTCATGGAAAAAAGTCAATGACGACATGAATGAGATAGGCAACCGTCCTTTTTATTATGCTGACATCTATGTGGCGCCAGATAATGAAAATAGGGTCTATACCATATTTACCTACGTAAACGTATCAGAAGACGGAGGAAAGAGCTTTAAGGAACTTATGCCTGCCTATGGTGCAGACAATGGCGTACACCCTGACCATCATGCATGGTTCATACACCCCAAGAATCCTGACTTTATGATGGATGGTAATGACGGTGGCCTATATATCACAAGAGATGGTGGCAAGGATTGGCGTTTTGTTGAGAACCTGCCCGTAGGGCAATTCTATCATGTCGCCGTGGATAATGACTATCCTTATAATGTATATGGTGGCATGCAGGACAACGGAAGCTGGAGAGGGCCCGCCTATGTGTTGAAATCGCAGGGAATACGCAACTCTTACTGGCAGGAGATTTCATTTGGTGACGGTTTTGATGTAGTGCCAGACCCTACTGACTTTGAGAAGGGCTGGTCAATGAGTCAGCAGGGCTATGTGGGAAGGTTTGATGCAAAGACCGGAAACAACTATTTGGTTAGGCCCACACATCCCGATCCTGATGTGCAATTGCGCTTTAACTGGAACAGTGCAATAGCCATAAACCCATTTCAGGACAAGACGCTATATTTTGGCTCACAGTTTGTCCACCGTTCCTTTGATGGCGGGCTGACCTGGGAGGTGATCTCACCAGACCTCACCACAAATAATCCAGACCAGCAAAAACAAGCCGAAAGCGGCGGCCTTACCATGGATGCCACAGGGGCAGAAAATTACAATACCATCATCGTCATTGAACCCTCACCTGCAGAAATGGGCTTGATATGGACAGGCTCTGACGATGGCCGCGTACACGTTACCCGCGATGGGGGTGGCCACTGGACCGAGGTTACCGCAAACCTCAAGGGATTGCCCGCCGGGAGCTGGATTTCACAAATCAGGGCTTCGCAGAACAATCCTGGGCAAGCCTTGCTCGTGGCAAACAATTACCGTAGGTACGACTATACACCCTATGCATACAAAACCTCAAATTATGGAAAATCCTGGGAAAGGATCGTGGGGCCAGAAGACGTGGAGAGCTTTACCCTCTCCATCATAGAAGACCCACAAGTGCCAGAACTCATGTTCCTGGGTACTGATGACGGGCTTTATGTATCAATTGATGGGGCACAGAACTGGGCAAAATGGACCGAGGGCTTCCCCACCGTTCCCGTAAGGGACATGGTCATCCACCCCAGGGAAAACGACCTGGTACTGGCTACCTTTGGCCGTAGTTTCTGGGTACTTGATGATATTAAACCCTTGCGTGCGCTTGCGCGAAATAAATCCATGCTCAACAGCTTTGAGAGCGGCAAACCGGGTACAGTACAGCTCTTCCCACCCACCGAGGCCTACCAGAACGCTTATCAACAACCCACCGGGACCCGCTTTGCCGCAGATGCGATCTACAGTGGCGAGAACAGGCCACCTGGAGCAAAAATCTCATACTTTGTGCGCCCCGGCGCGGCAAGTGACACAGATAAAAAATGGGATTCCATCAAACTTAATGTTTATGATGGTGCCCGCTTGATAAGAACACTAAAGACCAAGGCACCAGAAAAAGCCGGATTGTATGACTTTAGGTGGTCACTGGATGAAAAAGCAGCAGATAGGCCCTCAAGAACCATAAGAAAAAACAATTCTGAGCGTGGTGGACTGAGTGTAAGGCCGGGCAGCTATGAACTTGAACTTATTTATGGCACTCAAAAATCATCAGAAAAAATCAACGTTAAGGCCGACCCTAGGCTCAACCAGAGCAAGGAGACCCTTGAAGAAATCTATTATACTGGCAAGGAACTTCAAAAAATCACCCAGGTTGCCGCTGATGCCGTAAACCAACTCGTACAGAGCAAGAATACCGCAGAAGATTTTCAAAAGAAGATGAAGGAAGCTGATGAAGACCTATATAAGGACGAGATTCAATCTTCTAAGGATATTATCAAGAAAATAGATGAGCAAATTGCCCTATTTATAGGTAAGGATGATGAAAGGCAAGGTATTGTGAGAAGCCCAGAACAAAACGTGATGACGCGCATAGGTACGGCCAGTAGCTACATAAGCAGCAGGCCGGAGGGCCTTACGGACACAGAATATAGGCTTCTTGCACAGGCCAAGGATGAACTGAGGGAAGCCCTTGAATCTGTCAATACATTCTATGGGGATGCATGGCCCGCATACAAGAGCACGATTCAATCGCTCAACCTTTCTCCCTTTAAGGAAATACAAAGTTTCACGATAGACTAATTTTAAAAAAAGCCCCGTAAAGCGCGGGGCTTTTTAGTTTATGATACCTATTTGCTTGCTGTGCCTTAATGCTTTTGTGCTTTTTTTAAAATAACAGGTATGCACATCAAGGGTATTGATATTTTTAAGTATTTCACCTACCCTTTCCTTTTTGTGATGCCCCGTCTGCCTGATGTAGACAGCCCGTATATTCATGGGGAATGTTTTACAGATACGCTCATAGATATCTGGGTCCTGCTGAGAATCATCTCCTAAAAGCACATAATCAATTGATGGGTAAAAATCAATGATATCCTGGATTTTGTCAAACTTGTGGTCGTGGTCGCCCCTGCCCGTCTTCACAAAATCACGCAGGCCCGTCTTGAGCTTTTTGAGCTTGATAACGGCTTTGGGAAGTTTGTTTTCTTGTGCAAAACGGACAATAAACCCATACAGGTTCCATTCACTGCTGGAGACATAAAAAAATGAGTTTGAAGCCTCCTTTGCATCCTGGCCGGCAATACTCAACTGGCGGTAATGTTCAACCACGTCATCAAATGTCTTGCGGCGGTTTACATTTCGCGTAAGCATAACATAGATTTTCTTGAAAAAATTATTGCTGTGGGATACCAGGAACGTATCATCAATATCAGAAATTATGCTCACCTTGCTCTCATAGGGCTTGAGCAGTTCTCCCTCTCCGGTTGTGGCATCCCCTTCATGAAAGCCCGTAACGGTATACGTATGCCAACCGCTTTTTATGGGTTTTACAAAAGGTATGCTAAAGCGAAAGTACCCATCGTGCATTGTCCTGGTCCTTACCGTGAGGTCTTCAAACCGTAGTTCTACCTCTACATTATCCATGGGCTTGACCCTGAACATCTGGATTATGGTAAGGGCATGTTTAAGTTTCTTCTTGTCATATGCATAATCACCACGGCCCCGTGCTTTAAAAACATGGCCATAGACCACAAGTTCCTTTTCATTTGCATACCCCCGGTACAACTTAAGGTCAAGCTTCATCTATTGATAAATAATTAACGGTTTGCTCTCGTCAAAATAGCTATTTTAGATCAAAAGACTGACCATGCCCCCACTTAATAACATACTTTTAGTAATTAACCCCATCGCCGGGGGTAACGATAAATCACCCATTAGGGAAGCCGTCAAGGATGCCTGCGCAAAAAGGGACCTGAAACTCGATATATATGAGACCACCGGCGAGGATGATGAGGACAACATCACTGCACTGAGCAAAAAAAACATGCCAGATAGGATTCTTGTTTCGGGCGGGGATGGTACCATCGTGTGCATCGCAGATATTGCCAGGAAGATAAAAGTGCCCCTGGCAATCCTGCCTTCAGGTTCAGCTAACGGGCTTGCCGTAAACCTGGATATCCCCAAAGACCTTGACCGGCAGATAGAAATTGCCCTGGGCGACCGCCTCCTGCACGTGGATATGCTTACCATAAACAACCACCCCTCGCTGCATATTGCAGATATGGGCATAAATGCTGCCCTTATACGCAATTATGATGAGGGGAACATCCGGGGGAAATTTGGATATTTGATAAATTCAATACCCACCTTGATACAAGAAGATTTTCCGTTTGCTTTTACCATTCATGCAAATGGTGAGACGATTGATGAAACCGGGATCATGGTCGCCATTGCAAATGCGTCAAAATTTGGCACCGGGGCCAACATAAACCCCAACGGGGTCATCAATGACGGCAAGTTTGAAGTGCTTATTTTCAAGAAGCTCGACATCTGGGAAATCATCAAGACCTTACAGGGCGACCTGGATATGGACCCGGCATTTGTGAAGGTAATCGTCACGGACGCGGTAAAGATTACCAGTAAAGAGGCCATCGCGCTTCAGGTAGATGGAGAGTTTGTGGGCAATGAAACCCATGTGGAGGCCAGCATCATACACAAGGCCATGCAGATAGCCGTTCCTGATGGTTTTTTGGCTTAAAGCCAAAATATATAAACCCATAATCACAGACCGCAGACCGGGTACAACGATATCGTGGCAGATAAACCCCTGCCTAATGTTAAGCTAATCGTAATTCTTTGGTGATGCATATCTTAACCTTTAATTTTATCTATAAATACTAATAACCACAATAAATCATTATGAAAAAATTCACATTATTATTTGTGCTTTGTGCAATGGTCAGCATGACTGCCTGCAAGGAGACAAAGAAAACAGATGAAGAAGACCCAATGGCAGAAGGTACTGATATGGAAGACGATACCGCCATGGATGAGCCCATGGCCAAGGAACTTACCATAAACCTGGAGCCCAAGAGTGATAGCGGCGCAACCGGCACCGTAACCTTTACAGAAGAAGATGGTAAGGTTAAGATGACGGCTGTGTTAGAAGGCCTTTCTGAAGGAACCCACGCCATCCACATCCATGAAACAGCAGATTGTTCTTCGCCTGACGGTAAATCAGCCGGTGGCCACTGGAACCCCACACATGAAAAACATGGTAAATGGGGAGATCCCGAAGGATACCATAAGGGCGATATAGGCAACTTTGAAGCTGATGCCAGCGGCAATGGAACCATCACCATGACAACTGACGAATGGTGCATAGGGTGCGATGATGCAACCAAGAACATCGTGGGTAAAGGTATCATCGTACATCAAGGTACAGATGACTTTGTATCTCAACCCAGTGGAGACGCCGGTGCACGAGTTATGTGCGGTGGTATCATTGAATAAGTTCAATATCCCAAAAAATCAAAAAGTAACCTTTAAGGTTACTTTTTTTTTATATATTAACCTAACTAACAATTCCTCAACCATCAACCTATGCAACCTGATGAGCTCATCATACGCCTTCAGCAAAAAGACCAGAAGGCTTTCCAGGAAATCTATACAATGTATTCCATGAGTATCTTTGGGGTTATCAACAGTATCGTTCGTGACTCCAGTGTATCAGAAGAAGTCCTACAGGATGTCTTCATCAAGGTATGGGATAATGCAGGTTCCTACAATTCAAAAAAGGGAAGGTTCTTTACCTGGATGCTCAATATTGCCAGAAATGCTTCAATTGACAAACTAAGGTCCAAATCATTTAAAAACCAAAAGAAGAACCTTACCGAAGAATATTTCGTAGATATCCTTGAAACAAAAAATAATTTTTCAAGTAAGATTGATGCCATAGGCATCAAGAAATATATTGAAAAACTTGAGCCCATTTGCAAGAAGGTAATAGACCTTCTTTTCTTTAAAGGCTTTACCCAAAAAGAAGCCAGTGAAGAACTCGATATGCCACTGGGCACCATTAAAACACGCAACCGTATTTGTATCAATAAATTAAGGACAATCCTAAACCCCTAAGGTTATTA
Source organism: Cytophagaceae bacterium (assembly GCA_002710685.1). Classification (GTDB taxonomy): domain Bacteria; phylum Bacteroidota; class Bacteroidia; order Flavobacteriales; family Flavobacteriaceae; genus Leeuwenhoekiella. Next base: position 206,059 of record PALD01000029.1, read on the forward strand.
CATGGAATTACAAGATTACATAGACTCGGGCATTTTAGAACTCTACGTGTACGGTGCGCTTTCTACTGAAGAAAGTGTAGAGGTAAACAACATGCTCAAGAAACATCCTGAAGTACAGGAAGAAGTTGCCGCCATTGAAGATGCCTTGCAGCAACTTGCCATGGGCCTTGCCCCCTTTGACCCACAAAAACTGCTTGACAACCTCTTGCTCAAGCTTAACGGTGGTGGCAAGGTGGTGACCATGCACAGAAAGGAAAAATCAACAAGGCTTATCATGTACATAAGCATCGCTGCTACCCTGCTGCTGCTTGTGGGCATCGTGGGCCTTCTCAACAAGAACAATAGACTACAACATGAAATCGAAGTGGTCGAGACCCAAAAAAGGGTCTTGATGACCGAGATTGAACAGTCAAACGACAAGCTCGTCACCTCAAAGGAAATCATCAACCTTTACCGCGATACCCAGTTGCTAAGAATACCGCTTGCAGGACAAGAAGCTGCTCCTGAGGCTCACGTGAATGTTTTATGGGACAAGGAAAAAAACGTGGCCTATATAGATGCCGCAGGCCTGCCAGAACCCCCTGAGGGCATGGAGTATCAGGTATGGTCACTTACCCTTGACCCTTTGACTCCCACGAGTATAGGATTACTTTCGGGCTTTGAGCAAAGTACCTCTAAGGTCTTTGCCCTGGACAACCCCAATGATACAGAAGCATTTGGTATCACCCTTGAGCCTGAAGGAGGTAGTGAAACCCCCACCATGGAACAACTCTACACATTAGGTGCCGTGGGGGCATAAAGTTTTTATAAAAGTTGCATAAATAGGAATCGCCCGTTCATTGAACGGGCGATTCGCAACTAACAAAAAATCCAAAAAAACTAATCAACCATTATCTTTAGATACCTTCTTTTTCACGAGTGTTATCAAATCTCTTATATTTTTTTGGACAACTAATCCTATTCTTTAATCATACTTAATTGTGTGATATCTACGCAGTAAGGTTTTGTTCGGTTTCCTGAAAAACGTTAAATTTTTGTTTAACATTAATTTTCTCATCTCAAAAAACACCCTTAGTTTTGATACTCAAGAAAACGCTATGAACCCTTCTTCCCCGGGATGGATAAAAAAAAAGTTGTACCTGTTTGAAAAAGAGCCCCTCTCCATGGGCATTGATGACTTTTACCCCCAGGTAAGGAGCAGCGGTTTCATCTATGGCATATCTATTAAAGCTTTAAGTAGACTTACGTCAAAATTTACCCTGACAGAACTGGAGCTTACCAAAAGTAACCTGGTGGACTGCCTGTATTACATACACGCCCATAACGGTAGGAAACCCCTGGATTTTGTGAAGGACACCATGGAGTTTTACGGAGTGATTTCCCCCGAAAGGGAAACCCTGCTGACCCTCAAGGGAAAAGATACCCAGAACCTGGAAAAAATCATACACTCCAGGACGCAGACCAATGAACCCTTGCTGCAAAAGAACTTTAGCCACCTTATTACAAATGCCCTCCTTTTCCTGGATATTGTGGGATATGACCACTACCTTAAAAGAAAACCGCATACGCAGGCTTATATCGCGGGGCTGGAGGCCGTTATCATGAACACCATCTGGATGACACTCACAAAAAAAGGGAATAAAAAATATTATGACGAGCTGTTGATACAGCTGTTTGAAAAGTCCCTGAGATATAATAAAAACCTGATAAGAAAACTCACCAGACTTGAGGAATTGTCATTTAAGGGATTTGAATCTCAATGGGAACGCAGGTATATCATGGACCTGGCATCACTTGCCGTGTGGGAGGACAACAAGGTTGAAAAACAGGAAAACACCTTTCTTGTACAGTTATCACAATTGCTGGAGCTGAAAAGGGAAACCTGTGACGATGCCATACTTTCAGCCCACGCCTTTATCTCTGCCCACCGTGCTGACATCTCTTACCTCAACTACAGCAACCCCCTCAAGAACTTCTACAAACAGACCAACCGTACCGTAAAGGTCCTCGTGCTGCGCAACAAAGACCGCCTTGTACAGGAAATCATGGAAAGCGGTGAGCTGGTAAAACTGCTGGGGCAGAGCACGCTGCGCGACCTTACTAAAGAGGAGCGTAAAAAAGTAAGAACACAGCTACTGGATGTATGTAAGAGCATACCCTCACTGGCTATTTTTCTCTTGCCGGGAGGTAGCTTGATGCTGCCCATCCTGATAAAATTCATTCCAGAATTGTTGCCATCTGCATTTCGTGAAAACAGCGTGGAAGATTAAATGGGCAAAGCCTGTTAAGGTATTGCAAAACACGGGGCTGCTTCTGCTTAAAATACTGAATTTTAACAAATGGAGCAGTTATACATCAAGCTGAGATGGCTTTTTAATAGGGTGACCAACAAGATTGCCTTTTATCCCACCCTGTTGACCCTGTGTGGGCTCGTACTGGGATTTGTGATGCTCTTCTTTGAAGACAAGGGCGGCACGCAATGGTTGTATGAAAATGCACAGGCTCTTTTTATCAATGATGCCGAGACCGCACGCAGCTTGCTGAGCACCTTTATCGCTGGGATTTTCTCGCTAATGGTCTTCAGTTTTTCCATGGTGATGGTGCTGCTCTCACAGGCTTCTTCCAATTATTCCCCGCGCATTCTCCCAGGTTTGATACGTAGTAAGAAACATCAATATGTACTGGGTTTTTATATGGGCGTGCTTACGTATTGCATCTTGATCTTGCTCTCGGTAAAACCCACCGACTCCCAGGCAGAGCTTCCCGGGCTGGCCATCTTATTTTCAATAATACTAGTGCTCAACGTGCTGGCCTGTTTTATCTACTTTATCCACAGCATATCTGAAGCCATACAGATCAACAACATCATTGAAGATATATTTCAAAAATCAAAAACAAGGCTGCTTACCCTGATTGAGAAGGCTGATAGCAAGGATGACTCAGATTTTCCTGACACTTCATCCTGGAAGGTCTTTAAGAGTGAACAGACGGGTTATTTACAGACGATTGATGAAGAAGGATTGCTCGACCTCTGCAAAGACAAAGATTGCAAGATTGACATTATTATCGCCAAAGGTTCTTTCACGGTCAACAACACCCCCATTGCCAGGTGCGATAAAGAACTTGATGAAAAGGAAACCAAACGGTTGATATCCTGCTTTGGGTTTTCGCGTAGCGAGATAGTCTCACAAAACTATGTCCTGGGCTTTAAACAGCTCACCGAGATAGCCGTCAAGGCCATGAGCCCGGGCATCAACGACCCTGGTACCGCTAACAGTTGCCTGGATTACCTCAATGAGCTATTTGCCCTGCGCATGCGCAAGCATGACTACAGCTTTATCAGAGACGGTAATGAGACAAAGCGCATTGCCCTGCGCACCATAGATTTTTATGAATTGATGTATTTTGTTTTTTCAGCCCTGCGGGAGTACTGCAAGAAAGACGCATTGATGATGCATAAAATGCTGCACCTGCTGCATTACCTCATGATGCAGCAAAGCGTTGAAAAAAGCTATAAAGAAGAGCTTATCAAGCAGGTCAATGCCTTGCTTGAAGATGGTGATAAATTTATTGACAATTCTCTGGACCGGGCATCCATAGAAGGCTTACGCCAAAAAATTGCCAAGGACAATCCCACTTCGCAACAGGTTACTCCAGCCATAACTTAAAATCCTTCACCCGTTCCCGGCTCACGATGATTTCCTGGTCCTTGAAGTGGTTCAGCTTGATTTGCAAGCGGGAGTTTGTGTAGCTCACAATATCGCGTATGGCGTCAATATTGATGTAGAATTTTCGGCTTACGCGAAAGAATTTCTCAGGTTCCAGTTCATCTTCCAGGTTCTCCAGCGTGGTTTCTAAGAGATAATTTCTACCCTCTGTGGTGTGGGCGTAAGTACCCTTGTTTTCACTATAGAAACACTCCACTTCATCCACGGTAATCATCTTGAGGTGCTGCCCTATCTTGACGGTAAACCTTTTCTTATATTCCCGTTCTACAGGTGTAGTGCCCAGCAATTTACGTATGTCATCAAAGTTGAGCTGCACGTTCTGCTGCTTTGGTAATCGCTCTTGATACTTTAATACAGCAGTTTCCAGCTCTTCTTCATCAATGGGTTTTAAAAGATAGTCCACGCTATTGAGCTTAAAGGCTTGTAGGGCATACTCATCAAAGGCCGTGGTAAAGATGATAGCACTTTTTACCTCAACCTGGTCAAAAATCTCAAAGCTCAACCCATCACTCAGTTGAATATCCAGAAAAATAAGGTCTGGGGCAGGATGGTTTTTAAACCATGCCACGGCCTCTGCGACAGAGTGCAGCATCTCGTCCACGTTGACCCCCATTTTTTCCAGCATCCTGTTCAATCTTCTGGCAGATGGTTTTTCATCTTCTATGATGAGTACTTTCATGTGATGGTTAGGTTTTATTTTGGCGAAAGCCAAAACATTAATCTTTATTAAACTTAGCTGACTCTGACTTTTCCTGCTCTATATATTCTTGAATCTTGCGCTCTTCCCAGTGCTTCAACCTTTTTGAAAACAAGGTGCCCTTAAAGACGTACAACCAGTGAAAAAACAGTCCTATTCCCCAGCCTATGGGCATGGTAAGCGATGACCACCACGGGATGTAACCGCTCACGGCACCGTTGTCAAAAACTCCGCTGTTAAAGGCCACGTAGATTGAGCAGATGACCAGGTAAACAATAAGGTGCCTGTACCAGTCTTGTATGTCTTTTACCCTTTTACGGGCCCTTTCATATCTTGATTCTTGATTTTTCATACTTCTCGATTTTACTCCCATCTGCCCATGCCCTTCTCGTTGCGTTCTTCCCGTTCCATAAACTCGCGTATCTTACGCTCTTCCCAGTCTTTACTTGCCACTGGGTTCCACTCAAAGGCCTTTGCCGCTTGAAAGAGGAGCCCTATACCCCAGCCAAAGGCGGCCCAAAGAAACCAAGGGTAACTCAGCCCATTGAAATAATAGTTTATGCCAGCCAGCAACGCCATCACAAAAAGGTAGGCAGTGAGCGAGGTATAGAATTTTCTTAACCGCTCTACCTTTTCCTTGGCGCGCATGTACTTGTTATCTTTAGAATGGTCTTCCATGACTTTTTAAATTTAAAGGTTAAAATCATCTTTTTCCATATACTCCTTTATCTTTCTACTTTCCCAGTCTTTGCCTAAAATGGGATTGCGTTCAAAGGCATCCATTGCATGAAACAATAATCCCATCCCCCAGCCCGCCATGGGAAAAATAACCCAGGGAAAAGACGTGGTAAGATAGTTGACCAGCATAAGAAATGGTATCACGATGCAATATGCCGTAAGGTTACCATAAAATCCCTTGATTTTTTCAACCTTTTCCTTTGCCCTGTTGTACTTGATGTCGCTGTAATTTTCCATGATAAAAAACGTGTCTTGATTAATAACTGGTTCAAATATCCCCAGAAAACACCTCCTTAACAATCCTCATTTACCCAGTTGTGGAAAATGTGTGATGAACTGTACCTATTCAAGATTATCCTTCTCCATGATTTCCCTGATCTTTCGCGCTTCCCATTTTTTGCCCCACAGCGGGCTCCAGTCAAAAGCCTCCATACCATGAAAGAAAAGCCCTAGCCCCCAGCCTGCAATGGGAAAAATCACCCATAAAAAAGAAGTGGTGACCAGGTTGAGTATCACAAGAAACGGGATAACGATGCAATAAGCGGTGAGGTTGCCATAAAACCCCTTGACCTTCTCCACATGCTCCTTTGCACGGGCATAACGCTTCTCATCAAGATAGACCTGTGAAATCTTGACCGTGCTGGCCGCTTGCTTTGTCAACAAGGGTACGCTTACGCGAAAATCACGCGCATCCTTCTCAATAAGAACCGGGCGTTTTGTGAGCAGGGCATAACGTTGCTTGATGTTGTACAGCCCCACCCCGCTGCTTTTTTTAATAACTGCCTTGGGCTGCAGGTTGTTTTTAACCACTAGAGCATTGCCCTCTTCTATAATTTCTATCTTGAGTTTATCCGTGGGGGTCACGCGGTTATGCTTTACCGCATTCTCCAGCAGTAATTGTAGCGATAACGGTACTATTCTAGAATCGGGGTGCTGCACTTCCTGGGGCATGGTAAAGATGATACTTTCCTCATAACGCATCTTGATGAGGGTCATGTAGGTCTTGGCAAAAGCCAACTCCTCTTCTACCGGTACCAGCTCCTTGTTCTTTTGCTCCAGTACATATCTATACACCTTGCTCAGCGACGTTGTGAAACGCATGGCCTGGTCCGGGTTCTCTTCTATTAAACTGGTGAGTACATTGAGGCTGTTAAATAGAAAATGGGGGTCCAGCTGATTCTTGAGCGCATCAAATTGTGCTGATGCCGTGCCGGCGATGATCTTTTGCTCCTTGACCTGGGTCTCCTTCTTGTGACGGTAGTAAAAAACGGCATAAAAAATACCCAATACCACAATGGAAACCAGGAGCGATACAAGATAATACCGTGGCCGTTCAGACTTTAAAAAGGTTAGTACGGGCATCCCAGAAACCGTTGCCGAGACTATCCTAATCAAGAAAATGGCCAAAATGGAAAGCCCTATCCCCGAGAGAAAACCACGGGTAAGATGCTGTGGTGAAAACAGGTCCTTCTCATACTTTTTAAAATAATGGTAAAAAGCCACCGTGTTGAACATATAGAGCACAACGGTAAAAACGATGGTATCCAGCAGGTCAAAGGCCAAGTCACCATTAAATACTATCTGCTTACCCTGTATAAAAGCAATGGCGAGAAAGACCACATAAATGGCAACCCCCACTACGAGTGACTTTAAAAATTCGTTAAAATACCTAATGTCTTTCATAAATAGAAGGCACGGGAGTCAAGCCGCACCACCTTCCCCATGCTGTTTAATAACAAATTAAGTGATTTTTTCCTTTTTATGAGAACAATAGACCCAAGCATCCCTAACATGCACAGGCCATTGTTTACCCCTAAAAATTTTTAAAGAGGCGCTTTCGCGAAAAGCAACCCCAGCATATTGACCACGAGCCATACTATTACCTTGATCATAACCTTTACCTTTTGATTGATTGCCCCAAAAGTCTCCCAATACATGTACCACGCAAACATTTAGTGACCGAATTGTTGATTTTAGCAGATGAACTGTAATGACCCAGATATGAGTTGGCCATTTGTAACCTAGATTACAGACTAAAAAAGTTATCTTGACTAACTTTGCAAAAGAAATTGTAGCAACAATGAAGATAGAACAGATTTACACGGGATGCCTGGCACAAGGTGCCTATTATATAGAGAGCAATGGCGAGGCCGCCGTGATAGACCCCCTGCGAGAAGTAGAACCTTACCTGCACCGTGCAGTACAGGACAAGGCCACGATAAAATACATTTTTGAAACGCATTTTCATGCCGACTTTGTGAGTGGGCACCTTACGCTGGCCAAAGAAACCGGTGCAGTAATCATTTACGGCCCACAGGCAAATCCGGCATTTGATTGTATCATAGCCCGCGATGGACAGGAGTTCAAGATAGGAGAAATCACCATCACAGCACTGCACACCCCAGGACATACCCTGGAAAGCACCACCTATCTGCTCAAGGATAAAAATGGAAAAAACCATGCTATCTTTAGTGGTGACACCCTTTTTCTGGGCGATGTGGGACGACCAGACCTTGCACAAAAGGCAGACCATATGACCCAGGAAGACCTAGCAGGTCTTTTATATAATAGCTTACGCGAAAAAATCATGCCGCTTGCCGATGACGTCATCGTTTATCCTGCACATGGAGCAGGGTCTGCCTGTGGCAAAAACATGATGAAAGAAACGGTGGATACCCTGGGCAATCAAAAAAAGATGAACTATGCCCTGCGCGAGGACATGACCAAAGAAGAATTTATACAAGAAGTAACTGATGGGCTGCTGCCTCCCCCACAATATTTTCCGTTGAATGTAAAAATGAACAAGGAAGGCTATGAGCATTTTGATAAAGTCATGGAGCGCGGCACACAGGCCCTATCGCCCCAGGCTTTTGAAGCTGCTGCCAATGAAACCGGGGCAATCGTCCTGGATGTGCGCCATCAGGATGATTTTGCCAAAGCACACATCCCACGGTCTATTTTCATAGGGCTTGACGGTGGTTTTGCCCCGTGGGTAGGTGCCTTAATTGCAGATGTGGAACAACCCATCTTACTGGTAACTCCCGCAGGCCGGGAGGAAGAAGCCATCACCCGTCTCTCCCGTGTGGGTTTTGACAAGACGCTAGGTTATCTCGAGGGCGGTATTGAAGCCTGGCAGCAAGCAGGTAAAGAAATTGACACCGTCACCGGGGTGACAGCCGGCAAGCTTAAAAAACTACTTGATGACACCTCAGTTCCCGTGTTTGATGTGCGCAAGGATGGAGAGTACCATTCAGAGCATGTTAAGGATGCCCATTTCACGCCTTTAGATTATATCAATGAACACCTGGCCCAGTTTCCCAGTGATGAGCCCTTTTATGTGCACTGCGCGGGCGGATACCGCAGCATGATTGCCGCAAGTATCTTAAAAAGCCGCGGCATTCATAACTTGGTTGACATACAGGGAGGTTTTAAAGCCATCAAGGAAGCGGGCATACCCGTGACAGATTATGTTTGCCCATCAACACTCTAACATCATGAAAAACCTATTCATTCTCATCGCGGTTTTAATGGGCACAATAGCATCTGCTCAAGATAAAAACATCCATAAGCTGGAAACTTCGGTTTTTAGTGATTCGCTTAAAGCGAAAAAAGTACAGCTGGTGGATGTACGCACCCCCGAAGAATTTGCCGCCGGGCATATAGACGGTGCCGTGAACATCAATTACCTGGACTCCCAGGCTTTTTCCAATGGGATACAGCAACTTGACAAAAATCAACCCGTATATCTCTATTGCCGCTCTGGCAACCGCAGTGGTAAATCGGCAGATACGCTGGCGGTAAAGGGTTTTACAAAAATCTATGACCTTACTGGTGGCTATATGGGGTGGGCCGAAAAATTTGGCGAGCAGTAGCATAAGCTTCGGCAACGTACCTAGGGGTTGGATCAACAATTAACCGCAAATTAAGATTTGGCTGCAGCCAAATCTTTAATTTTATGGTAATACCTATCCTTAAAAAGTCATGAACAAGAAAATATTAGTGCCCACCGATTTTTCCAAGAATGCTTGGCAAGCGGTTGATTATGCGACCAAGTTGTTTCTCAACGAGCCCTGTGATTTTTATATGTTGAACGTCTTTCAACCGCAGGCCTATACCTCAAATGACATGATGATGCCCGAAAGCCCGGAGATGATTCCTTATGACACGTTCAAGGAAATCTCAGAGAGCAACCTGGCAGAACTACTTGAAAAACTTGAGGTGAAGAACTCTAACCGCAGGCATGCATTTTATACCGTCTCACAGTTCAACAGCTTGATAGACGGCATCAATGAATGTGTTGATAAATATAAAATAGACCTTATTGTCATGGGCACCCAGGGCGCTTCGGGGGCGGTTGAGGAGTTTTTTGGCACTAACACGGCCTCTGTGATGGAGAATATACGGTCACGACCCGTGCTGGCCATACCAGAGAACCTGGTCTTTATGCCCACGCAGGAAATTGTTTTCCCCACGGATTTTTCAATACCGTTTCAACACCATGAATTACAATATCTGTCAGATATTGCACATTTGACAAAGGCTAGGATTGCTGTACTCCATGTCATAAAAAAAGATGACACCCTCACCCCGGAACAGGAAGAAAACAAGCAACGCCTAGAAAATATTTTTGCAGAACATGAGCTACAATACCATGTGCTCCATGACAGCGAGGTTACAAAGGCCGTGGTCAATTTTGCCGAAAGCCGTAACAGCGGCATGATTGCTTTTCTCAACCGGGAACATAGTTTCTTTGAAAACCTTTTTGAACGACCCATGGTCAAAAAATTGAGCCGTTATGCACGCGTGCCCATCCTTGCCCTGCATAGTTCTCAAGATTAGCCACAATAATACCTGATGAAATCATAAATTAGCGGTTTTACATCGCTATGGGCCTCATTAAGGATTTGCTTTACTCCGTGACCACCCCCACAATGCTGGGCAAGCTCAATACACGGCCCATTGTGGGATATTATCACCTTATAGATAATAAAACGCCAGGGCATATAAAGCATCGATATAGCTTTAAGGACATTGATACCTTTGTGGCAGATATCAAGCTGCTCAAAAAATATTACACTCCACTTGACCCCAAATTGCTTTTTCAAGAAGGGTTTAAAATCCCAGAAAATTCATTTCTCATAACATTTGATGATGGCTTGCGCCAAATTTACCAGCACGCATACCCCATCCTGGCCGAAAATGGATTGACTGCCCTTAACTTCCTCAATCCGCATTATGTGGATAATAAAGACCTGCCACAAGAATATTTATGCAGTGTCCTGATTGAACATGTCCATCAAAGCACTCAGGGTAAAATAAGTCAAATTGCAGATTTCCTGGAGACTAGAGCAACTCCCGATGCAGTTCAACAAAGTATCAACAGCTGTGCTTATGATAAGCGTGGCGCTATGACCAAGCACATCATGGACATTTTGGGCTTTAACCTTGAGCAATATCTTCATGAAGAAAAACCCTATATGTCTTTACAAGAACTAACAGAAATGAAAGACACCGGCTTTTACTTTGGGGGGCATACCATGAGTCATCCACGCATGCTCCAACTAAGCCTGGAGGAGCAAGCGCGGGAAAGTATGGATAGCATTGATTGGGTAAGGCAAAACCTAGGTTTAGACTATTCAGCCTTTGCATTTCCATTTACAGACAAGGGGATGACAACCACATTGATCAACAAGTTGTTTTCTTACGATGATAAGTTGGTTATTTTTGGCAACAGCGGCATCCGGGAAGATATGCATCCCAGGATTGTGCAGCGCATCTCGCTAGAAAAACCAGAGCGTGATACCGCCAGGCATATCGCCATGGAAAACCTGTACAGTACATATTTAAAGTTGACCGGCAAATACCACATTAAACGCCATGGATAAGAGACTAAGGGTCGTCAAGAAAAAGGAAATGGGGCAATTGCTCAAGGAAGAGCAATTGTGGAACCATACGTTCTTATCCATCACAAAGCACCGCTTGCTGGCGCACCAGCACAACCCCACGGCCGGGGATGATGATGTGGTATTGATCCTGGCCTACCTGGGTGACGAGATTGTGGGGTACATGGGCGCGTTTATTGACAACATCAGGATTGACGGCAAAATTGACAATATCGCCTGGCTCTCCACCTGGTGGGTACACCCCAAGACCAAGGGTACCGGCATAGGCCGCAGCATCCTGCAGGAAATGTATGCCCAGCAAGAAGGTAAAATAGGGATTTCACAGTTTACGCCCAGCGCAAAAAGGGTATATGAAAAATCAGGATATTTTCATGACCTCAAGAACAGTGAGGGGATCAAGTATGTCCTGCGCAGTAACATCGCGGTCGTCCTGCCCCTTATACGGCCCAGATACAGTACTTGGCAGGGGTTTTTAAAAGGGGTTGACGGTGTCATGAACTTCCTTATACAACCCTGGTCATGGTTACAGGCACAATCGCTTACGCGAAAGCTCAACAACATACAACTGGAATATCTCACGGCACTTGACCCAGAAAGTGAAATATTTATTAAACAGAACAGCCAGGACCACCTAGCGCCAAAATCGGCTGATTTTTTTGCCTGGGCCAAACAGTTTAACTGGGTGCAGGAAGCCCCACTTGTAACCTTTACACCTAAGGATGCATATGAATTTTCAAGCTTTGACACCACATTCAACATATATCTTGTCAAGGTTATGGAAGCTGGGATATTAATCGGATTTTTGATGCTCCAGCGGCGTGACCATACCTTAAAAGTACTTTTTGCCTATTATTTTAACCCATCAAGGACCCTGGCTGATATTGTATTGTTGCACGCGCTCAAACTGGGCGTTTCTCAAATCATAAGCTATGACGATGCCATCGTGGCCGGTTTAAGAAAACATACCGCGCTATACAAGAGCAAGAAGGTGAAGGAGTCCATTATTTCAAAGGCCTTTGACAAAGAAGATTTTAGTGACGTAAAAATGAATTTTGGCGACGGCGATTGTAGTTTTGCATAATTGTTGAAGGTTGCCTTTCGGCGAAAGCCATATAAATACATATAATTTACCCTTATGAAGCTTATTAAAAGAACAACCCTTTTTATTTTACCACTTACCCTTGCACTGAGCTGCGCTGATGGCAAAAAGGAGAAAAGCACGGCCCCCACAGAGGAAACCCCCACACAACAGGAAAGCGTGGACCTGCTGGTCGAAAAACCGGCCGATGTAGATGTGCCAGATGGTATGGTATGGGTATCTGGCGTGCGCTTTACACAGGGGGCAATGGATGGTGACCCGTATGCCCTGCCCCGTGAAAAGCCGGCACATGCCGTGGCCGTTGACGGTTTTTTTATCGACAAGACCGAGGTCACAAACGGGGAGTTCAAGAAGTTTGTGGATGAAACCGGGTATGTAACCATTGCAGAGCGCCCCATTGAATGGGAAGAAATGAAAAAACAGTTACCGCCCAATACCCCAAAACCCGCAGATAGCGTGCTGCAGCCAGGTTCATTGGTCTTTAGGACAGAGCTCGAGAACGTGCATGGGCTTGATGATTACTCTCAATGGTGGAAATGGCAGCGGGGGGCAAACTGGCGCCATCCCGAAGGCCCAGATAGTGATATAAAGGGAAAAGACAACTATCCTGTGGTGCACGTTGCCTATGAAGATGCCCTGGCCTATTGCAAATGGGCAGGCAGGAGGTTACCCACAGAGGCAGAATGGGAAGCTGCCGCGCATGGCATGATGCACGGCGGTATCTATACCTGGGGTGATGATGAGAGTGAACTTGTTGAAAAAGCAAATACCTGGCAAGGTACCTTCCCGGTGGAGAACAACCCCGAGGATGGCTATGCCCATGTTGCCCCGGTAAAGTCATTTTCTCCCAATTCACTGGGAATTTTTGACATGAGCGGTAACGTATGGGAATATACCCAGGACTGGTTTGATGTAAATTATTATGAGGCTGCCGCGCAGCAGGGCACTTTAGTCAACCCTACCGGTTCCACGGAGCCTTACAACCCAGAAATGCCCTATCAACAAGAGAAGGTCATCAAGGGGGGGTCCTTTTTGTGCAATGCCTCCTATTGTGCCAGTTACCGTATTTCGGCCAGGATGGGGACCACGATGGATTCTGCAACAGACCATGTGGGCTTTAGGACCGTGGTAAGCCCCAAGGATATGTAGTGTAAAAACCTTTTGGCCTCAGCCAGCGTAAATGCCCATGAGAAAAGGATTTTATTTGATTTTCAGGGCATTGAAAGGTCTTCAAAAAAAAATACCCTAAATGCCCATTTTGGTTTGTGTAGTTGGGTAGTAAAACTTACATTTGCATCCGCGTTTTGAGAAAGAGACGCAAGTTCTTTAGGAGAGGTGCCGGAGTGGTAACGGAGCAGATTGCTAATCTGTCGACGGGCAACCGTCGCCAGGGTTCGAGTCCCTGTCTCTCCGCTAACTTTTATTTAGATGACCTTTTAATCGGGGTGTAGCGTAGCCCGGTCATCGCGCCTGCTTTGGGAGCAGGAGGTCGCAGGTTCGAATCCTGCCACCCCGACAATTACGGTGTCAACA
>PALD01000030.1 GCA_002710685.1 Cytophagaceae bacterium
ATGTCTTGCCTTGATGAGTTCAGCAAGCCAGCGCCGAACATCGAGCAACTACTACCATGGCACTTTGCTAAGCGCTAGGTGGGATTAGCGGACGTTTACGACAGATTTATGGGCATATACAAACAAGATGGCGCTTGCAGTTTCTTACCCAGGCAAGCCAACAAACTGACAATGCGTTTATTGAATCGTTAAAAGGCAGCTTCAGAGGGGAATGTTTTAATTGCCATTGGTTTGAATCGCTAACAGATGTTAAATTGAAAATTGAAGCTTGGAGAAATGAGTACGACCAGAGTCGATCTCACTAGGATTTAAACAATCTGTCGCCTACACAGTTTGCGGCACCCATTGAAAAAATACCTGCTCATTTCACCGAACAAGTAGTATTAAAAATGGGGCCGGTCAAGAGCGTGTATACCGCTCAGCAAAAACGAAACTCTGCTTGAACTAGAACGGTTTTCTGAAACATGCGGCAACCGGTATCCACAAATCGCTAAGTTGTGGCGGACATTTTAGCAATATCAACACCTCCTGAAATTACCGAGAAAAATTCACAGAGTAACTTTCACCACTAACGCCATTTAGTACCTTAACAGCTACTCCTTTGATAATTTCTATTTGAAAAAAACAATTTGCTACGGTTACCGAATGAAATTAATCAAATTTAGTCTGGCAATTTATTTCAGGAGAAAAGGATGAAGTGTTAATTTCACTTATTAACTTTTTCCTAGACTCATCCTCGGAATATGAACTAAAGTCCTCAGCAGTGCAATTAGCGCAGATACCTGTTTTCTCGCTGAAATCATAAAGTGAGCGTCTCATTAGGCTTAATTTTTTTGAAGTATAAAGGTCAAAAATATTCTGTCTTAAAATATTACCCACACTTTCAAGGTTTAGTTTATTATCGTGAAATGATTCGCAGCATGGTTGGACATTACCATCATAAAAAATTGTAAATTCACGAAATGGTCTAGCACAAGGTGAAGTTCTCTTACTTTTCTGATTACTATTCTTATCAAGTGTTCCTCCTCTATTCGTGCCTTCTCTTCTCCAGTCTGGCCATTGAATTATTATTCTGACACCTTCCACGTAGAGTGAAAACGATCTGTTAGATTCAATAAAAGCAATATTCAATTCATCAGTATAATTATCAAAGCTAAGTCTATCCAGAAGCTTAAATAAGCGACGCTGAATCATTGTACTATCTTGATGAACATTCGGTAATGGATGCAGTGTAACGCAAATATGATTTAATCCGCTGTGAGAAAGTTTTTTAAGTAAATGTAATCGTAAAAAATCACCATTTGAGTTAAATCCGATATGAGCTGTTGGTAGATAACTGCGAATAGTACTAATTTTATCAGCCAAATTTTTATCTAATAGCGGCTCATTATAGAGGTTTAGTGATATTCTGTTATCATAACGAATCTCAGATAATTCTGTACAAATTTTCTCAATAAGGTCGCTATCCATATAAGACTGAGAATTTTGTCTATCAGAGAAGCTGACAGGGCAGTAATCACACTTTCGGTTACACTCGTAAGATAACTCAAGGTTTATAACCTCGACATGTCTCTTGAATAACACTTTTTTATCTATCATTCTTAAGTTATCAAAACTAGTATCTCCCATTAGTAGCTTTAAGTTTTTTTTCCCATTAAATCCTACCATTTGAAAATAATTCATACCTTTCCTTTATGTAGTTTATTCGAGATACTGTTTGTCTCGCAGTGAAAGAGAATAACGCAGATTTTTTTACAGAATACCGGCCTTAACACGCAAAAAGCTTTCTCATAATACTGCCAATTTGAAAGTTACTAATATCGGCAGACCTTAAGAATTCGTAGTTTGAGAAAGGGGTGAAACGGCCCATTGACCTAACGCTTTCTCTTAAATAATAGCAATTCAGAATGAAACCCATCTAAAGTTTTTAATCCAAAGGGCCTGACATTGCTGGAAATGGGTTCATAATTGGGCAGCATTTTTATGTAGTCTTCGGTGTAAATTGGTTCGTTGACGCCAAACCCATGCTCTTTAATAGTTTGTTTACCTTCGCGTATATTGCGCAGCAGCACCCATTTTGTTTTAACTCTATCTACCTGAACTAGATAGTTTTTTACAACCTCTGGCTCCATTTCTTGAAATGAAATGAAGTTGACGAATAAGTCGACGGGTTCGTCGAGCGCCTCTATCTGCCAAGCGCCAAAGACATTCAGTGGGCGTGGACTTTCACCGACATCCACAGGCGTTTCCTGTTGAAAGTAGCCACCGACCTTGTCTCGGCCAAACACGTTCGATAAATAGTAGTCTGCGACGTTGAGCGTTGGCGCGATATCGAAGTTCATGTACTTCACGTTGTTATTCGTTTTCGCCAAGATTTCTCCGAGCGTGCCAAACCCACCACCAATCTCTACAACGGTACGAAGGTTTTTAAGCGGAGTAAACTGATTTAAAAAAGCGAGTCCAAGCAGGTAATTAAGCGCTGAGCGACTGAATTTTTTTCCATCAAATTCAAAATGCTCTAGGGGATTTCCCACTTCACTTTCGGAAAAGTTAAGCAGGCTTGTGTCGACTTTTGACGAAACACTGGCCAATAAAACGCGATAATCAGCCTCTGCTTGCTGTCTACCAATGAATATAGCGTTCAGCGTTTGCTTTTGTTTTTCAGATAGATTGATGTGTTTTGCCAGTGACTGTATTAACGCTTCGCTGGTTTGACCCAAACCATTGCCAGGTTGGCCATAGGTAGGAACGAAAAAAGAAAGCGGCAGTGAAGCGCGGCGAAAGTTAGCAATACCCTCGCTGTCTAAATTTTTAAATATTTTTTCTGACGCTTCGGCCCAAAACTCTGTGGGTTGATATAATGCTGACTGTGCTTTCATGTCGTCGAAAGCTTGTTCACATGCTTGTTTGAAAATATCCGGACTCATAATTTTCTTCTTTAAATTTTGTTAGTGAAGCGTTTAGTTTGTAAATGACTGTTCATCGCTGTCTTCAAACCTCCTTGAACGCTCATATCCTCATTTTTTCGGAATACAATACAACACGGTTTCAAGCAACATATCACCATAAACTCTGATGTACATGTCATAGTTATCACAGTACTCCCTAATGAGTAATGGAATTTCCCAAAGGTCTTGGGGTTTATGGTAAAGACTAATTGCGAGTACCGGTGTGAAGTCCTTGATTATCCTTTTTGCCCCCTTGAGCGCATTACACTCGGCGCCCTCTATGTCCATTTTAATGAAATTAGGTGCCATGTGGTAAACACTATCATCAAGACTAACTACCGGTATGGTTGTATTTCCACCCGACTCTGTAATTGCGCTAGACGAGCCTACGCAGCTATCGAATGATAACAACGCCATCGATGACCACACGCCAGCTGGATAGATGTAAAGATTGCGTGAGATGTTGAGTCTTTTAGCCGTCTCCTGCAGTTTTTTTATATTTTGGTTATCCGGTTCGAAACACGCAATGCCGCTAACACACCTGTTCTTTTTTTTGTTCCAAAGGGCTTTGAGTGTATCACCGGTGAAGGCCCCGGCATCTATAAAACGGATGTCGTCTAGCGTACCAAAAACATCCACATCAGATGGGAAATACTGAGTTTCTTCAAGTTGAGGAATCACATAATCTTCGGGTTTGAATGCGGTGCGAAAGCGAACTATCTGTTCTAACAAATTAATGCTTTTCGTATCAGACAATAGTGATTTAAATTCACTTATACGTTTCAGATTTAAACGTTCTTCAACGTTATCATGCCACCACATACTTTTTGTTTTAAGTTCATGGATAATGCCTGGATAGGTCAATACACTTTGCGTGAAGTCTAGGCATCGCGTAAACCCTTCGCTTACCATCCTACTTTTAATCGCATGGCTAATAAGGCCCACTGAAATAAGGAGCTCGCAGTGCTTATCGTTGAGTTCTTCAGGCTTTACGATGGGAAGTCCGAGGCAAGTGTTAGCGCTTGAAAAACTATCTACAAACCCGTCAACGTTGACATCACTTTTTGATAAAGCACTTAAAAAGGCCTTTCCTTGGATCCCTGCACCAAATATATATCGTTTCATTTCTTGCTCTCTACGTACATTAACGCTCTTAGAGGGAGGGTCCAATCTGTATTCAGCGGCGTGTATTCTTCTCGAAGTACGTTTTTCTGTATTTTCCCGGTGGGCCCAAGCGGCAGAGAGGAAACAAAGAAGTACTTCAACGGCCTCTGAAATGGTGCAAGCTGACTATTGGCTATTTTTCTTAATGCACGTTCAGCGGCATTACTTGCCACACAAACAGCTACGACGACTTCACCTAAAAAGTCATCTGGAACGCCAATAACGCTGACTTCGTCAATCGCATCACAGGTGTCCAATATGTCTTCAATGTCCTTTGGATAAATATTAATACCGCCAGAAATGATAATATCTTTCTTCCTAGATATGTAACTTAAAAAGCCTTGGTCATCCACTTTTCCAACGTCGCCAGTTCGAAAGAAACCGTCTACAAGACTTTGTGAATAAACATCGTCTTTGCCATAGTATCCATTGAATGAAAGTGGTGTTTTGACCACGATTTCGCCAATCTCTCCTTGAGCGCATTCGCTTAAATCATCGCGAAGAATTTTGACCTCGACACCTTCACAAATAGTGCCCACGGTTGCAGTTTTCTTATCAGCATCTGAAGGGTAGAGGTTCGATACTATAGCCACTTCCGTTGTACCGTAAATCTCATGGAAGTTGCAGCCAAGATATCTGAACAAATCACTTTTCAACTCATTGGAAATGGGCGCTGAAGACGTAACAATGGTGTTAAGAGACTGAAGTTTATCAAAATTAGACACCAAATCATCCTTAAGCGCTTGAAGGTGAGACGACACGGCAATCACGAAACTAACCTGGTATTTGTGCACGGCCGCGAGCCAGTCTGCAGGAGTAAAACGTTGTATATAAACGAGCGTTGCACCCGCCGCCAATGCAACAAAAACGTGCCGTTGTCCTAATGAGTGGAAAAAAGGCGACGCACACAAAACAACATCGTCAGCCGTTAAACCGTAAAGTTGTATCGTCTGCTGTGCGCGTGCGAGTTTTGTGGCTTGATCCACCATAATGGGTTTTGGATCACCAGTAGACCCAGATGAAAACGTGATTAAAAAATCATCGATATCAGCGCCGCTCATGCCGACATAGGCTTCTGTGGTGGTAGAGCGCTCGGCGTCAAGTTCGTCACTCGTCAACAGCACTTTTGCATCTATCGTACGGCAAGTTTTGACGAACTTTTCATCGCAAAAAACAGCATTCGCGTCGGCTGCGTTTACGACGGTTTTCAACTGTTCGCGCGTTAACTGGCAGTTGACCGGTATTAGTGTACTGTTGGTCTTGGCTAGACAGAGTGCCCACGCTATAAGGCAGGGGGCACTTTCTGACATCACCACCATACGGGCGGGGTGTGAAATGTTGGCTTGTAGGAGTAATGATTCACATTTTAAGGTCAGTTCAAAAAGCTCGTGATAAGTGTAGCTTCGTCCATTAAAATAAAGCGCTATCTTATTTGGTTGGAGGTTTTTTATTGACTGTATATGTGAATATAACGCCCTCATTAGCTATCACCCCGTTTCGCATGGACTAACTTAGCTAACGGCCCGAGAGTGCGAATTGACTTATCTGAAAGCTCATCGATAGAAAACTTGATTTCAAACTCACTTTCTAACGTGATAATGAGGTTTAATATAGCGAAAGAATCTAAAATGCCGCTCGCTGCGAACTCAGTGTTAGCGTCAATTGATGGCGCAGCCTCGCTCGTGTTCTCTTCTATGTATTCAACAATGAATTGAGTAATGTGACTTAGTGACATAACCTTTCCTTAATCAATGACATCCCAGTTAAGGCGGTCGCCTACTGTGAGCTTTGTCTTTGCTCTCCTTCCTAAAACTTGATTTTTGAACTTAGGATCAAGGCCAAAGCCGGGGCGCACTGATTTGATGTTTTTTTCTGTAAACACCTCACCTTTTTCCATGTCGCCGGAGACGTAGAGAGAGCGTTTACCGTTTTTGTTTTTGAGTGCTTCAGGTGTCAAATCGTAGTTAACAGCTCCGATAGCTTTTTCTGCGGCTCTTATTTCATTGACCATTTGTTGAAACTCAGAAATGGTCAACGAGAAGAAGCTGTCAACGGTTTCTTCTGAATTGTCGAGCTTGATGTGTTTTTCGATAACACACGCCCCTAACGCAACGCCAGCAATGCTTACCCCAATGCCTACCGTATGGTCAGAAAGTCCAGCAAGGCAGCTAAAGGTGTCCTTCAAATTAGGTATAGTTTTTAAATTCACTTCCTCTGGAGGGGTAGGGTAAGCGGTAGTGCACTTGAGCAAAACGATATCGCCGCAACCGTGCAGTCTTAAATGGCTTACCGCGTTAGCGACCTCACCTAAATTGGCAAGCCCAGTCGAGACAATGACGGGCTTACCAGTTTTCGCAACCTTTTCAAGAAGAGCAAGGTCGACGATTTCAGGTGATGCAATTTTATAGACCTTACAGGGATACTGCTCAAGTTCATCGACTGAACTTTCATCGAAAACTGAACCGAATAATTCCACACCCAATTTTTGCGCTTCTTCAAACAGCGTGGGAAGCCATTCCCACGGCGTATGGGCGTACTCGTAAAGTTCGTATAACGAATTGTACTTTTCCCACGCATTGGCACTAGGAATAAGAAAGTCTTCTTTTGAAGACTTAAGCGTTATCGTATCCGGCCGATAAACTTGAATTTTTATCGCGTCGGCGCCTGCGCTGTGCGCCGCTTTTAAAAGCTTGATGGCGTTGTTAATATCGCCACCATGATTTCCTGAAAGTTCAGCGATGATATAGGCCTGCTGCCCTTCACCAATGTGTCGGTCTCCAATAGCTATGTGTTGCATTTTACTGTTCTGCCTCTAGTGATACCCACTGCTTGCTTTCATTAGCCTTACTTGCTGCATCTAATACTGCCAACCCTTCATGGGCATGCGCCCAGCCAAAAACATAGGGTGATGAAAAGACGTTAGTTTCTTTGAATTGAGTTAAACAATCGGCGAGGTCATTGTATAGGTTGGCAAACGCTTCGATAAAGCCAGAAGGGTGACCCGGTTTAAATCGCTCTCTAATTTCTTCTTTGTGCTCGCAGTTTCCTCTGTCGACAATAACGCGATGGCTATCAGAGTGCGCAATATGAAGGTGTTCGGGATCTTCCTGTACCCAAGTTGCACTTGCTTTGTCACCGTACAAGGTAAACTTTAAACCATTGCGATGCCCTAGCGCCGTCTTACTTACCCAATAGTCTGCTTTAAGTCCTTCTTTATACTCCACCCAAAAATGTGCGTCATCGACGATGCTGTCAAAGATAGAGAAGTTATTAAAATCGCCTAAAACAGAAGCGGGGGTTTGCCCGGTAAGAAAGCCGCAAAGGTGATGGACGTGGACACCGAGATCGAGTAAGAGCGTTGGGATCTCACCATCTTGCAGACGCCAAGGCTGGGGATGCATTCTTTCAGGTGATTGAATAAAGCCATCCGACGGCATTTCGATGCGCATTTTTAATAGCTTTCCAAGACCACCATCGTCAATCATTTTCTTTAGCACTCGGACCATGGGATAACCACTGTAATTAAACGTGACCCCTAAGAAGCCACCGTGTTTCTCTAAAGCTTGTTTTATTTTTAGTGACTGAGACAGGCTAGCAGCCATGGCTTTTTCGCAAATTACCGGGATATTATTTTCAAGCAAGCGGCAAACGATATCCACATGGTCTGGTGTAGGCGTCAGTACGCACATGGCATCGACTTCGCGTTTTTTTTCATCGATGTAGCGTTGCCAGTCACTGTAACATGCGCTTTGTTCTAATCCCCAAACGCTTCCTGTTTCTACGGAACGGTCGAGATCCCGGCTAAAACAACCCGATGTAACTTGCCAGCGATTGTCGAGTTGGCTGGCGCACCAGTGTGTGTAGCCCACCGCTGAGCTATGTGCGCCGCCAATAAAACCTAGTTTCAATGTTGTGTAATTCATACTTTTCGTTGTCATGACGATTGAACCTTTTTCGTGCAAGGCACTTTCATTACGCGCTGAAATTCATCACTTTCCGCGTGGGGGAATAAACTTTGACAAACGCTATCGTAAGCATGTGTCGCGGGGATTTCTTCAAACCCAAGGTATTTGTTGAGCAATTGTACAAATTGATTGTCTTTGTGAATAACTGCAATCCACGGGGTGTCGGCAAGATGTTCTTCACAGTGTTTTAACTGCCATTGCAGTGCGACCAACGCACTTTGGAAGTTGGTTTCTTTTTCTACGACAAACCACCCCCCAATAAGAAATGTTTTGTCGTCAACCACTACGCTTTCGTGCCAGATGTAAAGCTGTGGCACGTTGCTTTCGTATAATAAGTACGACTGGCGCTTCGTGTTAAACCACCATGTATAGTGGTCAAGCTTCGATATTTCGCTGTGGTCAATCATGCGCATTTGGTTTTTGGGGTGGTTTCTCGCCGTCAAATAGCGGTTGATGTGAGTGTCGTCAACTGTTTCGAGTTCATACTCATTGCACAATGGAATAAAGGTTTTATCTACGACGTTGCTAGTAGTTTTGTCAATCTTATTGTTATATATAGCATTGTAAATTCTTTCACAGCCTAACGTATCGACGTTTACCGCAGCAGTGTCGCCA
This sequence comes from Cytophagaceae bacterium, assembly GCA_002710685.1. GTDB lineage: Bacteria > Bacteroidota > Bacteroidia > Flavobacteriales > Flavobacteriaceae > Leeuwenhoekiella. The sequence continues at coordinate 8,693 of PALD01000030.1, forward strand.
AGCGCTTTAACTCTTTTATGCTGTTGCAGAAACACGCGTACGCAAGCCGCTAATTTGGGCATCATTGCTTCATTCAACGATGGCACGTGAAAGTAATGGCCTATATCCTCAAGGTCGGATAACTTTGTCGTTTGGTTGTCCGATACAGCGAAGGATAACATGGGAATATTGAGTGCGCGGAGCTGGTAAATGATTCCGCCAGCCGCACCAACGTACAAGCTGACGTCTTTTAGCTGTGAGAAAAGTTCGGTTTTCCCTTCAAGGATTTCTACGTTATTACACGACTGCAGTTTTGAAACAGATATATTGTCGTGAGGCCCTACTACCAGCATGAGTATTACGTTGCTCGGTAACATCGCAGCTAAAGTAATGACCTGAGCGGTGCTTAGAAAATTATGACCAACCATGATACGACTAGGCTGCTGCGAGGAAGGTGTGAGTTCTGTTTGCGCAGGAGCTTGCCCTGGTAGAGCAGGCGTTAACGCATAAGACGGCCCTAGCAAATGGACGGCATCTGGATTCGTGAGTCTTTCGTAAGCCGAATCGGTATTGCTACCGCGCCATTTAAAATCAATTAAAACATCGCAGTAATGTCTGCGTCTCACATCATCGATAACCACAAGCTTGGTCAAATGCGGTGCTACTTGCTGCTCCCACGCTTCATCTATGCCGTAGTGATCAACGATAAGTGTTGCAATGTTTTTCGATTGAATAAGACGAATGACTTCATTAGCCGCTCTCGTTGTAACGATACACTGAAAATCGTCTAAGAAAGTAGCGATGTCTTGTGAGTACCAGTCAACCGCGAATAAACAGTCAATGTTTTTATCGGCCAGAAAACGGGCTAGATCTCTGCATCGCACAAGATGACCAAGTCCTTTTTCAGGAAACGTTGAAACGACAAAAAGGCACCGCATATCAAACCGTTCCTTTTATGCTGTTATTGGCTTTAAACATCGCTTCGGCTCTGAGCCAGTCGTCTAACGTATCAATGTCTTGTACCAAATGTTGTGGTAAAACGATAGGCAAACTGTGATCTTCAAACATATTTAGGCCTGTTAAGAAGGCATCAGTTTTACCCCAATAAAACTGCCCTGCGTCGAAAAATGCCTCTTCCAAATCTTGAGAGCGAGTATCGAAATACTCCGGATTAAACATTTCTACGCCTTGGTTTACTGTTTTCTTAAACGCGCGTTGAATTGGCGACGGGAAAGGGCAAACACCAAACGCATACTTTTTCTGAGGTTGGTCGATAAGTTGTTGATATGCAGATACAAGGACATGTGAAGTCACAAAGGGCGAGGTGGCGTAAAGCGTACAAACATAGTCCAGACTACCCCAATTTGTTTGTGCCCAAGTGATGGCGTGTTGAATAACTGGTAAGGTGGCGCAGTGATCATCTGACAAAGAAGCTGGCCGCATAAAAGGCGTTTGTGCGCCCATGGCCACCGCTACTTCTGCAATTTGGTCATCATCGGTGGACACCAGAACGTGATCAAATAAATTACTTTCCAACGCCGCTTTTATCGAATACCCAATTATAGGAGTTCCACAAAAATTTTTTATATTCTTTCGTGGTATACGTTTGCTCCCACCACGCGCTGGTATGATACAAATGTTAATAAGGTCACCTCAAACTTGGTTTCAAAACTTTTCATCTACAGTTTTTGTGTAAAGCATCTGGGTTAGTTCGCATAAATCGCCAACTTTCGCCGTTATGATTTGTATCGGTATGTTCTTACAAAACTTTACAGGAGAGTAGAGCTGAAAGCATAAAGAAATGTACAAAAATATATACGCTTACACGCCGCTAAGCACCTCTTTAACGGTGTGAATGATGAATTTTACTTCGTTATCGGTGAGCGATGGAAATAGCGGCAACGTAATCACTTGGCGATAATAGTTTTCTGCCTGTGGGAAGTCGCCTTTTTTGAAGCCTAAGTCGGTATAAAAGGGTTGAAGATGGATTGGAATGTAATGAACGTGTGCAAAAACACCACGCGCTCGTAAATTCTCTATAACCTGTCGATGTGTACTTTCAGTTAGGCGTGTTGCTAATATGCAAAACAAGTGATAGCTGCTATAGCAATGTTCACTGACCACAAGTGGTTGAATGAAATCTTCGTTGGCAAATCCCGCAGCGTATTGCTTTGCTAACATATTTCGACGGACAACATAGTCGTCTAATTTCTTTAGCTGGCTGAGCCCAAGTGCAGCCTCGACATCATTCATGCGGTAGTTGTAACCCAGCGTTACTTGTTGGTAATACCAAGGACCATGTGGTGACTCAGTCATTTTCCCCGGATCCGATGTCATGCCGTGACTGCGCGCTAAACGCATTTTCTCAGCGAATGCGTCACTGTTAGTAAGCGCCGCCCCTCCTTCGATGGTCGTTACTATTTTAACGGGGTGAAAACTGAATACACAGATGTCCGAATAGGCACAGCAACCAACGGGTTTATCTCTATAGTAAGCCCCCACAGCGTGAGACGCATCTTCAATGACATAAAAATTATATTGCTTAGCTAACCTTGATATGGTTTCCATATCGCAAGACTGACCTGCAAAGTGAACAGGAATAAGCGCCTTCGGTAAACAGTTTTGTTTCTTAGCGGCAAATAGTTTTTCTTCTAGTTTTTGTAGGCACATGTTCCCAGTGCTCGGATCGATATCCACAAAATCTACGCTCGCACCGCAGTAAATCGCGCAATTAGCAGACGCAACGAACGAATTAGGAGATGTCCATACGGTATCGTATTTTTTAATATCCAAGGCTAAACATGCTAAATGGAGGGCCGATGTGGCGCTGTTGACTGCAACCGCATTATCAGCATGCGTGTAGTCAGTCAGAGCTTTTTCAAATCGCGGAACCGCAGGCCCTTGAGTCAACCAATCCGACTTCAATGTGGAGACGACCGCTTCTATGTCACTTTCATCGATGTGCTGTTTACCGTAGGGAATCATTTCATGCCTTCGTTGTTGAATGATGCTATCTCTTCTATATTTAAAAAGTGGCTATTGGTGTCTGAGACGTATTCAAAACTTGTTGCTACCTGAGTTCCGCTTTCATTAAGCGCATTTTTCGTGAAATCGTTGCTTCGGTGGAAAAACTTAATCGCGGGCGCAATAACGTAGTGGTCATCATATTCGAACGTGTGAAAGGCCATGTCTCCTGGACACATCATTTCATGAAGCTTTTCACCAGGACGAATACCTACAATCTTGATTGGAATGTGTGGCGCCATGGCTTTCGCTAGGTCGGTTATTCTGATGGAAGGAATTTTTGGAACAAATATTTCTCCGCCGAGCATTCTTTCAAAGTTTTTGAGCACGAAGTCAACACCCTGTTGGAGGGTAATCCAAAAACGCGTCATATCCTGATGTGTAACAGGGATATGATCTGTACCTTCTTCAATAAGCTTCTCGAAGAAGGGGACAACAGAGCCTCGAGAACCCACAACATTTCCATATCGCACCACGGAAAAGCGAGGCTTATGGGCCCCAACCATGTTATTTGCCGCGACAAATAATTTGTCTGAAGCAAGCTTTGTTGCACCATATAAATTCACCGGGTTTGCCGCTTTGTCTGTTGAAAGTGCTATGACTTTTTCTACGCCGTTGTCGATTGCTGCGTTAATTACATTTTCGGCACCATCAATATTGGTACGTATGCACTCGGTCGGATTATATTCTGCTGCGGGAACTTGTTTCATGGCTGCGGCGTGAATAACGAAGTCTACACCCTGCATTGCGCGCGTCAGCCTGTCTTTGTCCCGAACGTCTCCGATAAAGTAGCGCATGCAAGGTGCATTGAATTTTTGCTGCATTTCAAATTGCTTCAATTCATCGCGAGAATAAATGATCAAGCGCTTTGGTTTATAGCGTGATAACAATGTTTTAGTGTACTTATGACCAAATGACCCAGTACCACCCGTTATCAAAATAGATTTGCCGTCGAACATGCTCCGCTCGCTTTTTTATGGTTGTAAATTAAATATACCATGTGTCCGCAGTATTGCCATAAACCATTAGTTTTTAAAGAGTCTCTGTTGTTAACGCTGACCTATATTAGCGCTTAATGTTTGATGTTTTTCAATGAGTATATTAAACGATACGTCCGATAAAAACGCTTACTCGCCTTTTGATTGCCTATTTACTATACTATAGAAAGAGTAATTTGAGAGGATGTTGGTAATGATCAAAGTTGGTTCTGATTCTGGTAGTTTGCCACTTGGCCAGGTTCAAGAAAAGCAGAACAATCTGTTTGAAAAGCTTGCTTCTGGTAAGAAAATTAACGATGCAACTGACGGCGCAGCAGCTCAGCAAATCATCGACCGATTAACTTCAGAAGTAGAAGGCAACCGCCAGGCTATTAATAACGTTTACGACGGAATTTCGGTGGCGCAGGTGGCAGAGGGTGGTTTAGGCAGCATCAATGACGATGTAAACCGCATTCGCGAACTTACCTTACAATCTGGTAATGGTGTTTTAAGCAGTGGCGATCG
>PALD01000031.1 GCA_002710685.1 Cytophagaceae bacterium
GGGCACTGAACTTTCTTCGTTTTCCTTTCATAATCTTGGTTAAATTTAAACTTTCGTTTTTTAACCAAGCAAATGGTCTAGTTTTTAGGGAGCATTACATTCATTAACATGCAAGGGGAAATTAATGTTGTTGCAAACAATCTGAGTAATAACACAACTGACTTTATAGGTGTAGATGAAAATAATCTTTTACAAGTAACATCCAATCTTAATAATTTTTTAGCAACTGGTTTTAAGAAGAATCAAGATAACACATTCTTTATTACAACTAGTAATTCAAACATTCGATTATTTTCTAACGAAATTGTTGAATTGAAATCATTTAATACATCAAACTCATATGAGTTGGTAGATTTTGTGAAAGTTGACAACCAATCAATAGTTACTATTGGAACTAGTTATGAGAAGATGTTCCCTGAGTCCGATTATTTCACTCAACTAGATATTCATTCAGAAAAACTAAATGATACACAAATATTAAATAATTATTCATTTTCAGGCATTGGGACTTCTAGAGCATTTCAACAAAGAGTGATTATTGATAATGACAATAATTATCTTGTATTAGTGACGGAAAAAATGGGGCCAGAATATTTAGGAATAGGAGGTGCTAACCCACCTCTTAATAAAAGAATCATTAAATATGATTCCAGTTTAAATAAAATTTGGGAGTCGGAAGTTCCAGAACATATATTTAACCTAGTAAATCATGGAGGTAGAGATATAGATTTTTTCATTGATGCTTCAAATAACCTTTATCTAAATTTACCTAGAGCAGGAGATAATTATGGTCTAGGCTATGACTTATACAAAGTTAATCCAAATGGTAATTTTGAATTTATAAATGCAACTTATGTCGCTGATAAATTTTATGCAAACGAGAATTCAATTTTCATGGCTGAAAACTATTTTCTTTATGAAGATTCTAGTATATTTTATGTTTTAGATAAAAATAGTGGAAATCTTACAGAAGAGGTTAATGTGGGGCACGAAGAATTTTTAGATATTTTTTCAATTGGAGATGACTACTATTTTTATACGTATGAAGAAATTTCAAATAATACCCCTGATTTCTTATATCTATACAAAAATGGAGTGAAAATTTACACAAGAAGTCTACCAAATAACTTTGGGATTTATCAATATGAAATTGATAATGAGGGAACTCTGTTTTTTGCTACAGATTATGCGGGAGATAGAAGATTAAATAAAATAGACATTAACAATTCTTATAGTTTTTATAATACGTCTGATGATATTACAAGGTTTAAAACATTCAACAATGGAAATATTTTCCTTTATCTCGATGATAACAGCACTCTAATATTAGATGAAAACCTAAACCTCATCACCAATGGTGATAACATTGACTGATTCAATCCCTATTTAATGACTTGGGGAAACTATTTACTTTTTGGAACGGCTTTTGAAAATAGTGTTAGAGTACTGAATGAAAATGGACAAGTCATTAATTATTTTAACATAGAGGGTTCATTGCATAATTGGTATTCACAATTTGATAGTCAAGGAAATTTAATAATGGTTGGTCAATTCGGAGATAGAATATATACTTTCAATGAATATGGATGGTTTAGAGGTTTTATTCACAATTATGGAACCTTAAATAATATTCTGAGTGTTGACGATATTACTGTTGATAATTTTGAAAACGATTTTACTATTTATCCAAATCCAACATCAGACGTTTTAAATATTAATATCCAGAATCAGAATATTGAAAAAATTATTCTCTATGATATTTCAGGTAAAAAATTGAGAGTATATAACATAAGTTCTATAGACATAAAGGAATTTAGAACAGGGTTATACATCATAAAAATCCATACTAAAGCGAAAAAAGTCTTAACTTCAAAAGTCATTAAAATTTAATTTATTCAAAGTAAAAACGTGTGGTAACAATGGCTATAAGTAATTGCTTAAGTCGGTTAAAACGAGGAACATTTCTTACCTTTAATAAAACTTTGTCGCGACGGAACTAAAATCGCATTCCTAAAACGCAACTACCCATAGCCTAATACGTTACATATCATGGCTCCAGAATAACCACGGCATACTCAAAGTGGGTTATGATCAGGAGTGCCAATGGGATCAACAGGCTCACCTCGTGGTTGCGAAATCAATGAAGCAGACCAATCACTCTCAGGACCGCGAAATCAACTACACCGCTGAATGGAAAATCAGGAGTTGAATTTCGACATGGAAAAATCATCTCTGCTAACCAGGCCGGAAAAATGAAAATCCTGTGGGATTTAACCAAATTGTGCGAAAAGAAACCAAAACCCTGTGGCCAAAACGGAACGGACCATCCAGGTGTGTCGCCACCATATGTAACAGGGGCTATAATTCATTGCTTCTATATTTCTCCACCGGAAATCCAATTTATTCAATTAACTTTAAGCTACGCTTATAAAGCATTGCCCATACTATAAAATATGAACATTCTTGATTTATTCATTTATCCTATTAAATCCACAAAGGGTCAGGAATTAAATGAATCCATAGTTCAAAAAACCGGATTAAAAAATGACAGGTCGTTTGCCATAATGGATTCAAAAGGCAAGATTATAACAGCTAGAGAAAACCCTAAAACACTTAAAATCAAGGTTTTTTTTGATGATTCTTTAATAAGGATTGAATCTATAGAAAAAGAACCAATTCATTTTGACCTAAAAAATTTATCAAAAGAAAAGGTCGATGCCATACTATTTGGCACAACTATCAAAGGGTTAACAATCGACCCAAAAATTGACCAATGGATTTCTGAGATTTTAAATCAAGAATGTCAATTGATAATTCTTGACTCAGAACATCCAAGATATGGTGTAAGTGAAAAAAATCCCATCCTTTTTCCCGATACATCGCCAATCCACCTGATTTCAAAAAAGTCATTGGATGACTTGAACAGTAGATTGAAAAATAAAGTTGACGTTAATTTTTTTAGACCCAACCTATTTATTTCGGGAGAAATCCCTTATGAAGAAGACAATTGGGATTCAATTTGTATAGGGGAATGTGTATTTAAGGTTGTAACAAAAACCAAAAGATGTGTTTTCATTAATATTAACCCCATGACTGGGGAAAGGGATATTGATTCAGAACCGCTGAAAACACTATCAAAATATAGAAAACATGATAATCGGGTTCATTTTGGAATAAACCTTATACCCACCAAACTGGGAACTATCAAAAAACATGACGAAATAAAAATATTATCTACCGTCAACGACAGCAATACCAACTAGTGCGGCACGCTTTCTCATGAAATGGGTAGAGAATGACTGATTTTTATATTGACGAGTACCAAATTATGCTGATTGCTATCAAGATTATTTTATGCTATCTACAGACACTACTGTAACATCGCGAGTATAAATCCATCTTTCTAAAAGAATTATAATTTGCAGCGTGAAACAAAAATTGGTCATTGTACTAGGGATACTATTTTTTATATCCTGCCAAAAACCTCAGGAACAAACTTCAAATTTTGAGGTGGCTTATAATGTAAATGTTGAAACGTATTTCTTGGCAGAATTGCTTGCGGTCAAGTACAGAAAAACAAACAGTCAATGGGAAAATCATAAACTTAGTACATGTCAAGAATATCAACCCATCGTCAAGCTTGCGCTAAATAGGTTTGACACAGCAGATAATGCCGATTTTGCCAAAAGCACGGCCATATTTTGTGATACCCTGGTAAGTTATGGCTATGGCAATGATATCATCATGCCTATCCTCTTGCAGCTACCAGATTTTAGCAAACATAAAAAACCTGGAAAATTCAAGCTTCCAGATTTGCAGATGGCACCTCAAAAAAAGAAAGAACTCACAGCTCTTATCTCCCAATACCTGGATAAACTCTACCAGTTTTATACACAAAAAAACGTAGGCCATTTCATCAAGGAAAACCTCGGTTTTTATACCGGGGCCATAAATGAGATAAAAGCCGCTGTCCCAGCTGATTTTACCCAAGCCATGGAACATTATTATGGAGAAAAACGGCATAGGTATGTAGCATTGGTAAGCCCCATGGAAATATGGCCAATTGAAGAAAATGTAGGCCGGGGAATCAGTGCTACCGTTGAAAAAGAAAACGGCAAAACAGTGTATGAGGTCATGAGCCCTTTTGTCCAGGTGCCCATCAATGCATCCCATTCATATAATTCTTATGGTTTTGATTATGAAGGTACGGCCAGGTTTCTTACCATCCATGAATTCAGTCATTCCTTTGTCAATCCTGCATTAGAAGGTTACAGAGCGCGTATTGAATCATCCTCAAATTTATTTACGGATACCCTGAAGGAAAAAATGGCATCTAAGGGCATTACCAATTGGAATATTTATGTGATCGAGAGTTTCGTAAGATTGGGCGAAATAAGGATTGCGGCCATCCAAAAAGATAAGGAAAGAGAAAAACAATTACGGAAATACCACACCGAAACTGAATATTTCATCTTTTTGCCACAACTGGAGAAATCGATTCTTGAATTTGAAAACAACAGGCAAAAATATCCTGAATGGCAAGAGTATATCCCAAAATTATTGGAAGTTTTTGAAAACAGTAATCCTGAATTTGTGAATAACGCATTGCAATAAAGTTATCTTCATAGCTTTAAAATTATAAAAATCCAGACTGTTATATACTTGCTGCAGCAACACGCATTACAGGCACTCAAAGACATATTTTCATCCCTGTATTCAAATGAAATTATCTTGTTGAACCTTTCTGAGGCCAGGAGCTATCCTTATATAAAAAAAAGACCCAGATGTTATGATCTGGGTCTTAGATTTTTTGGCTTTAAGCCAAATAAACACTTATCTAGGCCTTGACCCATTTTTCTTCACGCTGGCTCTCGATGATACGCTCACAGAGAATCAACTCCCTCAACCCATCAGCAAAGGTGGGAAATGAAGGCTTTTCTGGCTGCTTGCCCTCGCGCACGGCCGCATAGAACTCTTTGAACAGTTGCTTTGAAGTATCTGGGAAACCCTCGTTGTGACCCCCGGGATAATTGATGATCTTTGCTGCTTCAGCATCAAATAATGCAGGGTCGCGCATCAGTTCTTGATTGGGTCTGTCACGGTGCCCCACCCACAACGCGTTGGGACTTTCAGAGTTGAACATTACCGTTTCATTAGAACCTGCAATCTCTATCTTGAGCTGGTTTTTTCTACCGGCGGCCACTTGGCTTACCGTGACCACGCCTTTGTTGCCGTTGTCAAACCGCAACAGTATGGATGCATAATCCTCTGTGGTGATCTCCATATCAGCATAATCCTCGGGCTTCAACATCTTGCCAGAGTAGGTCTCAATGGGCTTTAAGGGTTTTTTCCGGGTTTCGTGCACGGTGTTGAAATCAGCAAAAACCGCGGTGATCTTCAATCCCGTCACATATTCAAGAAGGTCTATCAAGTGGCTACCTATGTCTGCCACGGCGCGTGACTCACCAGATTGTGAAGGTTCAAGCCTCCAGTTATAATCGGTTTCATAAAACAGCCAGTCTTGTAGGTAAGATCCTATGATAGAATAGATGTTGCCCAGTTCACCGGTTTCGCGCATGCGCTTCATTTGACGCACGGCCGGGTAGTACCTCAGGTTAAAATGCACGCAGTTTGCCAGGCCTTTTTCTTTAGCAAGTGCAACGAGTGCTTGTGCCTCTTCTATCGTGGTAGAAAGGGGTTTCTCGCACACTACATGAAGGCCGGCCTCCAGGGCCTTTTTTGCCATTTCATAATGTAGGAAGTTGGGCGTGCAGATATGCACGCTATCCAGGTTATCATTTGCGATGAGTTCATCAAAATCTGTATAGTATTTTTCAATGGAAAGACTCTCTGCCTTTGCCTTTGCCTCAGCGGGATCAGGATGCAGTATGGAAACGACTTCAATTCCCGGGTTTCGCCGTAAGGCCTCAATGTGTACCGGGCCTATGAATCCCATTCCCGCAACTCCTACTCTTATGTTTTTCATAAAAATTAATTGGTTATGTAAGCTCTAAAATTTTACTGTTTTTCACAAAATACCTTTTGCTGACCTTAAAAATAGCCTTTTTATTGATAAATGCCAGAGGGGCCATTCATGGTCCATGTAAAGAATTGTGTATTTTTAGCATATAATGACCAAGCCACCATCACAATGTTGATAACCCGACGTGAAATCTTTATGCAACATCCCATCATCGAGAGCGAAATCGCCGGTTTTCAAAAATCGTTTCATGACGAGTACACCCTCGAGGAATTTAAGGAAGAAAACGATGAGCAGAGCTACTGGGAAATTTATGATTGTGTGACCAAAGATGAGTTGCACCCTATGGCCATACGCAAGATAATAGGTTTTGAACATCAGGATTTAAATACCTACCCCACAACGCTTTCGCGAAAATCAATCATCCTTTTTGAAGAACTGGGACTTGATACCTTCTACATTCTTTCTCATTTAAAGTTGGATTTTTTTGGCTCTAGCCAAAACAACTACCCCCCACTTGAGGAAGCTCATCAAATGCTTGCCAACATGGTAAAAGGTCACACATATAAAGAAGGATTTAAAGTAAGCCTAAAAGATTTACCAGGGTTTATGGAAACCCTTTTCTGGATATGCAGGTGCGACCCTACGGTTGCAGAGTATATATTCATATGTGATGTGCATGAATCGCTCATGCTGTTCATATGTAGGTATGGCAATATTCACCTCACGGAATTTGGCCACGAAAAGCTAACCGTCACGAGGTTAAAAAAACATGGATGGAAGATTATTGAAGGTAGGGAACATGACCAATTTACCCCCTGATATTCCACTGGACATTTATTTAACCTTTTCATAAAAAACACACGCAAACGAGGTAGTGAATTTTTAGTTTCTTCCTTTTTAAACAAAGCTAAATGGATTTAGTTTTAACTAAGAGGATTCACTTAGCATTTTACAAAAATTAACCATTTAGCAATATCACAGAATTAATCACAATACTTTTTTAAAAATTTTATAAAAACAGAATTTATTTCTTAAAATATTCTTTATTCATAAAAAAAATTATTGGGGGAAATATCTATCTAATTATTAATACTTTTAAAGTTAAGTTAACATTATTTAAATCACTATCAACACGGCAAAGCAGCGTGAAGACTCACCTTTTCAACCAATTTCATCCTGTTTTGTCATTATCAAACAATCAATTAATTCAACAACTATGATCAAAAAAATTCCTTTAGCTAGATTGAGGGTTTTATTTGGGTCTTTGCTGTTTCTATCCATTATAGGAACCGTTTCGGCAAATCCCCTAAAGACAGAAAGAAATCATGCCTCAGCATCCATCGAGGATCAAAGTACCGTTACCGGTACGGTTACTGATGCTGACAATGGAATGCCCATTCCCGGAGTAAATGTCACAGAAAAAGGCACTAATAATGGTGTCACCACAGACTTTGACGGTAATTACAGTATTGACGTGGCCGATGGGGCTACATTGGTTTTTTCCTATGTAGGCTTCACCACTACCGAAAACGTTGTAAATAACCAGACTACCATGGATGTCATCCTGAGCGCTGACGTTCAATCTCTCAACGAGGTCGTTGTCGTGGGATATGGTACCCAGCGTAAGCAGGATCTTACCGGTGCTGTCTCTGTAGTAAAAACGGATGAATTGGTACAGCAGCCTACTGCCCAAATCACAAATCAATTACAGGGTAGGGTTTCTGGGGTAACCATTACCGGTGGCGGCCAGCCAGGAGAAGCTCCCCAAATCAAGATACGGGGTGCAAATACCTTTGGCAATAACACTCCCTTATATGTGGTCGATGGTATACCCATTAGCAATATCAATGACCTCAACCCTAACGATGTTGAGACCATGCAGGTCTTAAAAGATGCTGCATCTGCTTCTATCTATGGATCACGTGCCGCCAATGGGGTGATTATCATTACAACAAAAAAAGGTAAAGGTAGAATGAAGGTTACCTATGACACCTATTATGGCACCCAGCTTGTAAAAAAAGGAAATCCATGGGACATACTTAATGCTCAAGAAATGGCAGATTTAACCTTTATGGCCATACGTAATACAGACCCAAATGCGGTTATTGATCATAGTCAATATGGAAATGGTGCAAACCCAGTATTACCCAATTATATTGCGCCAGTAGGAGCTGATACCGTGGATGAAGCATTATACAATGTAAATCCCAACTATACAGATCCTGCCGCTGTAAATAATTTTTATAGGATAGTAAAAGCAAATAAGCAAGGAACTAACTGGTTTCAGGAACTTTTTAACCCTGCTCCCATCATGAGCCACAACTTTTCAGTGAGTAATGGTAGTGAGAAAGGTAGTTACCTGTTTTCCTTGAACTATTTCAACCAGCAGGGAACTGTTGACTATACCTATCTCAAACGTTATACCATACGTTCAAACTCGGTTTATAACGTAACTGACAATATCAGGGTAGGAGAAAATTTAAGTTATTCCATAAGGGATAACCCTCAAATTGATGCATTGACCGAAGGCAGTGCGATAGGTATGGCCTTTAGACAACAGCCCATAATTCCTGTTTATGATATCATGGGAAATTATGCTGGATCTTTTGGGTCAGATTTAGGAAATGCAAAAAACCCATTAGCCATCATGTATAGGACCCGTAATAACAGGGGAGTTTCAAATAGGATTTTTGGTAATATTTTTGCAGAAGTTGATTTTGCAAAACATTTTACGATTAGAACGAGCTATGGCGGCGAGTACTATAACAATAGTTTTAATTCATTTCAGTATCCAGAATATGAAAATGCAGAAAACCTTACCGTTAATCAATATACCGAAGGTTCTGAAACAAATTATAACTGGACATGGACTAACACACTACAGTATAAAAATACCATTGCAGATGTACATAATTTGACCGTACTGGTGGGTACGGAAGCGTATCAAAACAGGACTCGCGGTGTAGGAGGTACAACGCAGAGCTATTTCTCATTTGATCCTGATTATGTAACGCTTGATACAGGTTCTGGAACTCAAACCAATTATAGTTATAAAGGTGCGGATGCACTATCATCGTTAATAGGCCGTTTAGACTATAACTATGACGATAGATATCTTCTAAGCGCCACCATAAGAAGGGATGGTTCTTCACGTTTTTTAAATGAACAATATGGCTGGTTTCCTGCGGTAAGTGTGGGATGGAATATCTGGAACGAAAGTTTTGCACCAGAAACTGACTGGCTAAATGACTTAAAGGTAAGAGGTGGATATGGCGTGATGGGTAATCAGCTCAATGTAGATCCTTCAAATGCATTTACGACATTTGGTGGAGACCAGTTAAATTCATTTTATGCTATAGGTGGAAACAACTCAACAATCACAGAAGGCTTTCGCCAAACTAGGATAGGGAACCCGGATGCAGAATGGGAAAAGAACGTTAACTTTAACATTGGTCTTGATGCAAGTCTATTTAATAGTGCGGTACAAGTTACAGCTGATTATTATAGAAAAGATATCAATGATCTCTTGTTCAACCCTAACCTTCCTGCAACAGTTGGTACGGCAACAGTACCTTTTGTAAATGCAGCAAAAATGACCAACAGCGGTTTTGATATTGATATATCAACTTATTTCAACCTTACCGATGACCTTAGATTAAATACGAGTTTGACCCTTACCACATACAATAACGAGATTGTGAAAATTGCTGATGGTGTACCGTACTTTGATCAAGAAGGTCGCCGTTTTAATGGCAGTAATATTATTAGAAATGCGCCAGGGCATTCATTGAGCCAGTTCTTTGGCTATCAAACTGCTGGGTTCTGGAATTCACAGGCCGAGATTGATGATGCTAACGCTGCTGCACAAGCTGCTACGGGAGATGCCAATGCTGTATACCAATCTGATGTGGCTGTAGGACGCTTCCGGTATGCAGATACAAATGGTGACAACCGTATCACATCAGAAGATAGAACCTTCTTAGGAAACCCGAATCCAGATTTTACATACGGTATCAATATTGAACTGTTATACAAAAATTGGGATTTTAGCATGTTCTTATATGGTTCACAGGGTAACGATATATGGAACAACGTAAAATGGTGGACAGATTTTTATAGTGGATTTACTGGAGCAAAGAGCAAAACTGCCCTTTATGATTCCTGGACCCCTACAAATATGAACGCCTCTGCCCCTATCCAACAGACTACTGGATCATTTAGTCTTGCAGATGTACCTAACTCTTATTTTGTGGAAGATGGTTCTTATCTTAGGGCAAAACAGATACAACTGGGCTATTCATTGCCATCTTCATTATTAGATACGATGAATATAACAAAGCTTAGACTTTATGTACAAATGGTAAATGCCTTTACCATTACATCATATTCTGGTATCGATCCAGAAATTTCTGGTGGTACAACAAACTTTGGTATTGATGAAGGAGCATATCCTAATCAAGCACAACTATTATTAGGTCTTAATCTTATTTTCTAAAAAAAAAATTATGAAAAAAATTAAAATAGCACTTGGCATATTGTCAATGCTCACAGCAATTTTAATCACGTCATGTTCTGACGACTATCTGGATCAACCAGCATTGGGAGCCCTCAGTGAAGACGTAGTTGCAAATCAAGACGGGGTAGAAAAATTACTAATAGGTGCCTACGCAGCCCTTGATGGACAACAGGATGCAGATAATGCACTGGGCGGTGGTGGCCCTTGGGAAGCAGCACCCGAAGATTGGGTGTATGGTACCGTTGCAGGCGGAGAAGCCAGTAAAGGAAGTTTTGGTGGTGATCAGCCAGCTATTGATCAAATTGTAAAATTCATTTCTAACCCATCAAACGGTTTCTACAATACAAAATGGAAAGCCGTATATGAAGGTGTGACAAGATGTAACAATACCTTAAAGCTTTTGGCTAAAGCCGAAAACATCTCTGACGCTGACAGGGCAAATATTGAAGGTCAGGCAAGATTCTTGAGGGGTCATTACTACTTTGAACTCAAGAAAATGTTCAACATGGTACCCTGGATAGACGAGAACACTGAAGGCCCAAAGCAGCCTAATGACCAAGACATCTGGCCTATGATAGAAGCAGATTTTCAATTTGCTTATGACAACCTTCCCCCTACTCAAGGTGAATTTGGAAGGGCAAATAAATGGGCAGCAGGTGCCTACCTGGGCAAAACATATTTATTTCAAGATAAGTTTGACCAGGCACAAACCGTGTTCAACACAGTAATTACACAAGGTGTGAATTCCGCTGGAACACCGTATGATCTCGTACCTGATTTTAAGGATAACTTTGATGCAGCAACTGAAAACAATGCCGAGACTGTTTTTGACATACAAATGGTGGCACAGGATGGAACAGGTACAATCTCAAACTCAAATCAGGGTGGTAAATTAAATTTTCCATACAACAGCCCCTTCAGGTGCTGTGGGTTCTTTCAGCCATCACAGGATTTGATGAACTCTTATAGAACTGACGAAAGTACTGGTTTACCCTATCTGGAAACATACAATGACAATCCCGTTAAAAATGATATGGGCATTACATCAAGTACTGCATTTACCCCTTATACAGGCTCGCTGGATCCACGTGCAGACTGGACCATCGGAAGACGCGGGGTGCCATTTCATGATTGGGGCTATCATCCAGGAGCTTCTTGGGTAAGAGAACAATCATACGGTGGGCCTTATGCCCCTAAAAAGAACATCTATTACCAGGCAACCCAAGATCAATATGCAGATCAAAGTTCATGGGCACCAGGTACAGCAATCAATGTACACATCATCAGGTTTGCTGATGTATTGCTGATGGGTGCTGAAGCAGAGGCCCATACAGGAAACCTTCCCCAGGCAAGGACATATGTCAACAGGGTGAGAAACCGTGCCGCAAACCCAGATGGTTTCTTAAAAGATTATGTTGATCCATCTGATCCCCTTGCAGGGTTTGATCCTAATACTGATGCTGCAAACTATAATATTTCGCCTTATCCAGAATCTCAGTTTGCCAGCCTGGACAGTGCCCTTGAAGCCATTTATTTTGAACGCAAGCTAGAACTTGCCATGGAAGGCCACAGGTTCTTTGACCTTGTAAGATGGGGCATAGCCGAAGAAACGCTCAATGCATATTTTTCATATCAAGGCCAGATTACAACTGATGTAAGAGGAGGATCTTTCGTTAGTGGCAAAAACGAATATTATCCCATCCCCCAGGCACAGATTGACCTAAGTGTCGATGCCTCTGGAGAACCCACACTTAAGCAGAATCCTGGTTACCAATAGGATTAAATTAATCTTGATCACTAAAAGGGGAAATCTCATTGATTTCCCCTTTCTTGTTTAATAATATTATGGATTGATTGCCCTACCTTTATATATAAAAACCTATTTTCATTCACATAAAGCCCATGTTATGATTTATATCGCATCAGACCACGCAGGTTATGAACTTAAAAAGGAACTGGTTCATTTTTTGAAAGATCAAGGTCAGGAAGTTGAAGACTGTGGCGCACATACATATGATAAATTAGATGACTATCCTGATTTTATTATTCCCGCTGCCGTTAAGACCGTAAAAAATCCAGGTAGTTTAGGAATCGTCATAGGAGGTTCTGGACAGGGTGAAGCACTTGCTGCAAACAAGGTTAAAGGGGCAAGAGCTGCATTGTACTACGGTGGCCCCACAGAAATCATCACACTTTCAAAAGAACATAACAATGCTAATATCCTCTCGCTTGGAGCTCGTTTTGTAAGTATCGATGAAGCAAAAAATGTTGTTGGGCTCTGGCTTAAAACACAGTTTACACATGAAGAAAGACACGTGAGAAGACTAAAAAAAATTGATGTGTATGAAAATTAAGAGGCTTTTATTTTTAAGGGTATAAATATCTCCTCCTCACTATCCGGATGCTCAGGGCCCAGGTATTTTGCACCTAGAATTTCAAAATGTGCACGGTCATCAACGCGATAATCAGACTGTGGCAGCCATTCTTTAAAAATATAGTTTGAGGTTTCTATAAATGCACGTACGGGACCTTTGTGAATAAACTTTGCATACAATCCACCAGCAAGTTCAAAATCCTCAAAACCTTCTGGCTTTGCGCCAAAGGTACTCACTTCAACTGCTGCCCTGCGCTCAAACTGTGTATCTTCGGTAAACTCCTCCATTTTAAATCCCTTGGGATAGATTTGCATGGAGTGCAATTCACCCTCCACCCTATTTTCAATCTCCTTTTTCCCTTTTTGAAACCTTTGCCACATGGCCTTTGTATCATCAAAGGAAATCTTGCCCTTAATGGATAATCCTACAAGTTTTTTTGATGGAATCGTGATTATTGTGGGCTGCATGATTGTTGTATTAAAAATTATAACTTCTTCGCCTCTTCCCAAAAGACATCCATCTCCGCCAGGGTCATATCCTTGAGGGATTTCTTATTTTCTTTGGCCTTGGCCTCAAGATATTGAAAACGCTTGATAAACTTTTTATTGGTTCGCTCAAGGGCACTTTCTGGGTCCACCTTTAAAAAACGGGCATAATTGATCATGGAAAAAAGCACATCACCAAACTCGGCTTCTATCTTTTCCTGGTTGGCTTCTTTTACCTCATGTTGCAGCTCGCCCAACTCTTCCTGGAGCTTCTCAAAAACCTGTTGTGGTTCTTCCCAGTCAAAGCCCACACCCGCAACTTTATCCTGTATCCTGCTGGCCTTGACGAGCGCCGGCAAAGAACGGGGAACTCCCTCCAGCACTGACTTTTTACCTTCCTTTAATTTAAGGTTCTCCCAGTTGCGCTTTACATCTTCTTCATCCTTCACATCGACATCGCCATAAATATGGGGGTGACGCGATATCAACTTTTCACAGATACCATTTGCCACATCTGCCATGTCAAATGCCTTTTGCTCGCTACCTATCCTGGCATAAAACACGATATGCAAGAGCAGGTCGCCCAGCTCTTTCCTTACTTCCTCAAGGTCGTTGTCCAGGATGGCATCACCCAGTTCATAGGTTTCCTCAATGGTGAGGTGGCGCAGGGTCTGCATGGTTTGCTTCTTATCCCACGGGCATTGCTCGCGCAGCTCGTTCATGATGGTGAGGAGGCGGTCCAGGGCCTTGAGTTGTTCTTGTCTTTCGTTCATGTTTCTAAATTAGGTATTCATGCCTTTCGGCGAAAGCCAAACAAATAAAAAAATCCCGGCAACTTGCCGGGATTTATGGTGATGTCGTTAAGATCTATTCTTCTTCGTCAGAAGCTTCTTTATCATCTGCTCCAAAGTCCATGATATCCTTCGCCTGAAGCAAGTTGTACCATTGAATTACCTTCTTGATATCACTGGCATACACGCGGTCTTCGTCAAAGTTGGGCACTATTTCAAAGAAATAGGCTTCCAGCTCATCCTTATCTGACTTGTGGTCCAGGGCCGGTCCCCCGTTTTCCTTTTCCTTTATCCTTGAAAAAATCTCCCTCAAGGCAATTTCACCATCCAGTGTGTAAATCGCAATCTCGCTAAGCACGCTCACGTTGTTGCGCATGCTCACGGGCATTTTTTTACCATCGGCAAGGGACTCTGCGATAAGCCCGGTCCTTGTTTGGGCTTTTAAGTGATATAATCCAGGTTTTCCTGATATGGCCAAAATCTTGTCCAGACTCATAAGTATTCTTTTATCTTTTTTAGGCCGGCAAATATCCTAGCCTTTATTGTATTTTCAAAACGGTTTAACGTCCTTTTTTGCCAGGAAATCTCATCCTGTACTCAACATCCACTTTTCCCTTGGTGATATTGTTGAGCTTACTTTTTATTAAACGTCTTTTTAAGGGGCTTAGTTTATCAGTAAACAGTACTCCTTCAATGTGGTCGTATTCATGCTGTATGATGCGTGCGGCAATCCCGGTAAAATGGTCGGTATGCTCTTCAAAGTTCTCATCCTGGTATTTGATGGTGATGTCCGGGTTTCTAAAAACATCCTCAGTGATGCCGGGAATACTCAGGCACCCCTCGCTAAAGCACCATTCATCACCGGTTTCATCCAGGATTTCTGCATTGATGAAGGTCTTTTTAAAAGTACCCAGAAAATTTCTTTCTTCCTCGCTCAGTTCCTCATCATCGCCAAAGGGCGTTGCATCAACAACAAACATGCGAACGGGCAATCCTATCTGTGGCGCGGCAAGACCTATGCCCGAGGCGCCATACATGGTATCGTACATGTTGCCAATAAGCTCTTCAACTTCTGGGTAATCCTTTGTGATGGGTTTTGCCTTCTTTCTCAACACCGGGTCCCCATAGGCTACAACTGGTAATTTCATCTAGGTATTTTTTCTTTTATCGTCCATATTGCAGGTAGTCCTGTAACATGATGGTTGCACTTATTTCATCAAGGAGCGCCTTATCCTGTCGCTTTTTTTTCTTCATGCCGCCCTGCACAAGGCTACGCGAAGCTAGTTTTGATGTAAACCGCTCATCCACCCTGATGATGGGCAAGGGTGTGGTTTCCTTCAGTTTTGTGATAAATCCTGAAATCTTCACTTCTACATCGCTGGCCTCGTTGTTCATGCGCTTGGGCTCTCCCACAATAATTTTCTCGACATTTTCCCTTTCTAGGTATTCCTTTAAGAAAACAAGCAACTCCCCAGTAGCCACGGTGGTAAGCCCAGAGGCGATGAGTTGCAGTTCATCAGTCACTGCAATGCCCGTTCTTTTAGTACCATAATCTAGCGCAAGGATGCGTGCCATAGAAAATTTTGGCAAAAATAAGGCTTTAAAACTTATTCCCGCCGGCTTGGCATTTTAAATCCGCATGGGGTATATTTGGCGAAAGCCAAAAACCAAAAAATATATATTAATTTTTGTGCCCAGAGACTATGCCTGCGGCCTATTGCATATCAATGAAACAAGTACAGAACCTTATAGAAGAAGCGTGGGAGGACAGGTCCCATCTTAGTAACCAAGTGACCCAGATCGCGATACGCGACGTTATCGAGCTCATCGATGCAGGGACCCTGCGCGTGGCAGAACCTGATGGTGATGGATGGAAGATAAACGAGTGGGTAAAAAAAGCCGTGGTGCTGTATTTTCCCATTCAAAAAATGGAAAAAATTGAGGTGGGTATTTTTGAATTTCATGACAAGATGCCCCTTAAAACGGGTTACCAGGACAAAGGAATCCGTGTAGTACCACATGCCGTGGCACGTCATGGAGCGTACATCTCAAAAGGCGTGATCATGATGCCCAGTTATATAAACATAGGTGCGTATGTTGATGAAGGTACCATGGTTGACACCTGGGCAACGGTGGGAAGCTGCGCGCAGATAGGTAAAAACGTTCACTTGAGTGGTGGCGTGGGCATAGGCGGTGTACTAGAGCCATTGCAAGCTGCTCCTGTAATCATAGAAGATAATGCATTTATAGGCTCCCGTTGTATCGTGGTAGAAGGTGTGCGCGTGGGCAAGGAAGCCGTTCTAGGTGCCAATGTTGTGCTTACCGGCTCTACTAAAATTATTGACGTCACCGGTGACGAGCCCGTAGAGATGAAAGGTTTTGTACCCCCGCGCAGCGTTGTGATCCCAGGAAGTTACCCTAAGAAATTCCCGGCGGGAGAATACAATGTTCCCTGTGCCATCATCATAGGTAAACGTAAAGAAAGCACTGACAAGAAAACCTCCCTCAACGACGCGCTGAGAGAACACAATGTTGCGGTCTAAAACTGTGATTTGAAAAAAATCCTGGTCATACAGCAAAAAATGATAGGCGACGTCTTGACGTCGTCTATTCTTTTTGAAGCCCTGCGCAAGGAATACCCCACGGCCCAGCTGGATTATCTCATCCAGCCGCATACCTTGCCGGTGGTGGAGCATAACCCTTACATTGACCATGTGATTCTTGATAGACAGGATGCTTCTGGAAACGCTATTTCCCTTTTGGCTTTTGCCAAAAGAATACAAGCAGAGAACTATGATGCCATCATTGATATCTACTCAAAAATCGGTACGGCAATCGTCACCTCCCGCAGTGGGGCAAAATACCGCATCGGCTATAAAAAGTGGTACACAAAACTGGCATACAGCCACACCTTTAGTTACGGCGAGGAGGCCACCACGAGAGCTGGCCTTGCCATAGAAAACCGCCTCAAGGTACTTGAACCGCTGAGCAGTAATTTTCCTTTGGCTTTAAAGCCAAAAATATACCTGCGCCCTGATGAAATAGAAGCCGCAAGGTCTTTTCTAACCGAAAAGGGCGTCACCGGTAATCAAAAACCCATAATGATTTCCCTTTTGGGCAGTTCCAGTAGCAAGACCTATCCTTTAAAATACATGAAGGAAATTGTAGAAACAGCAGCGCAAGCTATTGATGCTCCACTACTCCTCAACTATATCCCAAAACAAAAAGCACAGGTGGATGAATTTTTAAGCATGTGTGATGAAGAAACCCAAAAAAAAATAAGGGGGGATATTTATGCAAAAAGTTTAAGGGCTTTTCTGGGAATCTTGTCGCAATGCAGGGCCATCGTGGGCAATGAAGGTGGCGCCATCAATATGGCCAAGGCATTGGACATACCCACGTTTGCCATCTATGCACCCACGACACGTAGAAAATCATGGGATTCCTACCCGGGGCCCAAACAAGTTGCGGTGCACCTTAATGATTATGCCCCAGCGCTTTTTGAAGACAAGAATAAAAAAGAAATTCGGGCTGAAAATGACGAACTCTACAGTCATTTTACACCAGACTTGATCATGCCCGAGCTCACCGAATTTTTCAAGAATATTTATTGATTTTCTTCTCCCTTCTTGATACCGTGATAGGTGTACGCATACCCTTTTTTCTTGGTATCCTTGCGTATCGCCAGGTTACGTTCAAGTGATTCCTTGGTTTTATAACCCCGGGAATGATCCAGGTGCAGGCACAGCGCGCGGTGACGTATCTGTTTTCCTTTTATGCCCCTATTTTCAAGGCGCTCGCCCAGTTCCCTATCAGGACCGCCATACTGCATGCGCTCATCATAACCATTTATCGCGATTAAATCTTCGCGCCAAGCAGAAGAGTTACAGTTATTAAAGGATGCGTTGCTGGGTGTAATGGTATCCAGGATTTTTGCCACGGTCTCACCGCTGGCCAGTTTTCTATGTTGGGAAGACCCCAGCTTGCCGTGTTCTTTTAACCAGGGCACGTCAAAGCAGTTTCCAGAGGTGATATCTTCCGGTTTGATAAGTGTGCTCAGTTCCATATCAAGCTTGCAATACCCTCCAGAGAGAAACCTGCCCTGCTCTGCATAAATCGCATGGCGCTCAAG
Source organism: Cytophagaceae bacterium (assembly GCA_002710685.1). Classification (GTDB taxonomy): domain Bacteria; phylum Bacteroidota; class Bacteroidia; order Flavobacteriales; family Flavobacteriaceae; genus Leeuwenhoekiella. Next base: position 18,283 of record PALD01000031.1, read on the forward strand.
AAAATCATTTTTTGGGATGCAATCACCATCTGTAAAAACGATGTATTCATTTTTGGCTTCCATGATGGCGACATTGAGGATGGTCTGCCTTCTATAACCTTCATCTTCATGCCAGATGTGGCGTAACGGCACAGGATAATCCTTTTGAAAACGCGCTATAAGTTCCCTGGTTTCGGGACCAGAACCATCATCTGCCACGATTACCTCAAAGTCTTTATAGGTCTGTACACTGTATCCATAAAGCACTTTCTCCAGCCAGTCTACTTTATTATAGGTGGCCATGATGAGCGAAATTTTTGGCAATTTATCCATGCGGTTATTTTTTGCAAAATTAATCCTTTCTTATTAAAAGTTCTTAGTTTTGGACAGGTTACCATCTATGGAGAAACTTTCGGTCATTATTCCGGTTTACAATGAGGCGCACAATATTGAGCAGGCCCTGCAAACAGTAACCTTTGCTGATGAGATTATCGTTGTTGATTCTTTTAGCTCAGACGATACTTTGGCTGTAGCCAAAAAATATCCCGTTAAAATCCTGCAACGTGCCTTCAATTATCCCGCATCACAAAAAAACTGGGTCATACCACAAGCCTCACACGAGTGGATATTGCTGCTGGATGCTGATGAACGCGTCACCCCTGCCCTACAGGAAGAAATCATCGAGACCCTTAAAAACCCACCTGAAAATACTGTGGCATTCTGGATTTACCGCATGAACCACTTTATGGGCAAGCGTGTAAAATACAGCGGGATGCAAAACGATAAGGTCATCAGGCTTTTTAAAAAAAGTCACTGTCGCTATGAAGATAAGATGGTGCATGAGGAAATAGAGACACAGGGCAAGGTGGGGTTTCTCAAAAACCGCTTATTGCACAATACGTATAAAAACCTGGACGACTATATTGCCAAGCTTAACCGCTATGCCTACTGGCAAGCCAGGGATTATGACAAGCATACAAACCGTTTAAATGCCTTTCACTTCTTTGTAAAACCTCCCTGGCGTTTTTTTAAACACTTTGTGATTCAACAAGGGTTTAGGGACGGTGTCGTGGGCTTTACCATCAGTTTTCTCGCCGGGTATGCCACCGCCTTGCGCTATATTAAATTATGGCTGTATCGCCGCGGGCAGAAGTAGAATGCTGGATGTGGGATACTTAAATTAGCAATTTCGTATTTCGTAAACCTATTTTTTCCAGAACTTGATTTTCTTTTTTATAGCTTTCTTTCGGTGAAATCTATGCTGAAATTCCTGGGTGGCGGCCCACATTTTAGCTATCACTTCCGTGGAATTTAACCCGGAGAGTCGCGCATATTCATCACCCATGATGGCCACCATGTCTTTTCTGGGCGTGAGTTTTGCAAAGTTCTTCACACGGGTATCGATATCCATGGAGTCATGAAACTTCATCCTGTTAAGGTCCACCAGGTAAAATTTCGCGGAAGCGTCATCTACCTGTATCAAGGTATTGCCCGGGGAATGGTCCAGAAACTCAACGCCCGCCTCGTGCATGGCGTAGGTAAACTGTGTAAATTGACGTAAAAGTGATTCCCACTGCGGGACACGGTCTTGATTGTCCACCAGGTCGCGGAAGGTAAAATCACACTGAAGATGCTCACAGATGTAATAGCTATCTAGAAAAGTAAGCGGAGTTTTATTCTCAAAATAGGCCACGGGTCTTGGGGTGCCTATCCCCTTTTCCAGTAGTTTGTTTGCATATAGATAAGAACGCTCAGCCTTTGATTTTCTAATGTGGCGATAGGCAATTTTATTGATAAAGTGGGGTACTTTAAAGGCCTTCACGTTTAGGGTTATGCCCTCAAGCGGAAAAATCTTAATGGTATTGCGTGACCCACCGTAAATGGTTTTGCCGGCCTTCTGAAAATCTGAGATGATTTTGCGCAAGCGGGATTCATTGTCCTTAAAATATGGAGAGATGACCACTTTCATACGGCAATATTACGATTACTTGCCCGTATTGATTTTGTGAGGCTCCAGGTTTTTTAATTTAAGTAAGCCCAGTCTTTTTTTAAGTCTGGTCCTAAAGACCTTCCAGCGAAAGTCATTGCGGTGACGTATCATAAAAAACCATGGATTGCCAGCCCGCAAATCGCCAGGGAGCACCTTGACCTTGTCTTTTAACCCCAGCTTCCACACATTAAAGTTAAAGCTCAGCTGGTCGCGTTTACTGCCATTTTTAAGGTCATGCCACCATCCCTGCATCAAGGCAATTGCATCCTTATCTTTGTGTTTGCGAACCACCACTGCCGAAAAAATGAGTCCATAATGCTCAGGGAAACCAGCATCCCGATAGCCTTGCATCTGCTCAAGCATTACCTGCGGGTCATCTTTAAAACCTCCTGTTTCCTCCCCCAGCTTGATAATCGCGTCACATTCTTCATACACGCAATCCCGTGGGTCGAGTACAGTAACATTATGGTCAAAACACGCCACGATATGCTCTTTCGTCCATTGATAAGCAAGGTCATGTACATTTTGCAGGATAAGCACGTTGGCATCAATCCAGATGCTCACATCATATTTTGCATCCAGGTGTTCATGCGGATTTAACTTATAATATCGTGCGCTGCGCGTAGCATCTCCGCGCACAGGCAATTCCACTTTTTTTATCTGCCAGGTTTTAGATTGTATATCATCCCGGTCAGTATAGCATATAAAGTCAATTCCCTTAAAATTCTTCTGCTCCACAAGACCACTATGCTTACCGAATAGCGCCGTGTACACCACAATATTTTTGGCAACAGCCATAAAAAAATAGTTTTTTGTTGTACAAATATACCCATCATAAAAGACTCATGTTATTTTATTCTTTGCCTTTCGGCGAAAGGTTATCAGTAATTTTTGCAATTTTACAGCCGTATGTTTGACCACTATATCATCACGAGGTTCAACCTTAAAAAAGAAGGCTGGGACACCTCAAAGCACAATATTCCGGTACTCACCGAAACATGGCTCACAAACAGGTTTGTCCTGTTTGAGCGGTTTTGTTTTTCATCTGTGAAAGCACAGGAAAATCAAAATTTCAAATGGCTGGTTTACTTTGATGTTTCAACTCCTGAAATCTTTAAGAAAAGGATAGAGGAACTGGCAGAAGAATTCCCCAATTTCCAACCATGCTACGCTGACGGAATGGAGCAATTTGTGCCCAGCATTCAAGAAGAACTTAAAAAATCAACGGCACAGTACGTAATCACAAGTCGCCTGGATAATGATGATTGTCTGGCAAAAACCTATGTTAACGAGGTGCAGCAACGCTTTGTACAAAAAGACCACTGGGCACTTGATTTTATAGACGGTTATACACTCCAGGTATCGCCAGATTACAAACTAGGAAAGCGCTTGCAGCGCTTTAATCCATTTATAAGCTTGATTGAGGTTAATGATAATCCGCAATCTGTATGGCAACGCATACACGGTGCCTGGAAGCGGGACCCCAACCTGGAAACCATCAAGAATTCTAGACAGTGGATGTCAATAATACATGCGGAAAATAAGGTGAACGATTTTGCAGGTTTTGGCCGTGTTGACCCTGCCGTGTTACACGATTTTATAACAGACCCCACCGACTGCAAGCAGATACAAGATGCGCTCATACCAGAAACGCAATGGAAAATAAAAAGCATGAGCAACAGCATCAAATCGCATGAAAAATCCTTCAGCAAATCCTTAAAAAGAAGCTTGCGCCTAGGCCTAAAGAAAAAATAATGAAAGTCAAGATTTTACATATTTGCACCGGGCTTGCCTGGCGTGGCGGAGACGCGGGTATGCTCTCAGTAGTAGATTTATTGCGGGACCAGGACAATCAATACCATCATGTTTTTTGTCCTAAGAATTCAGCGGTGGAGCAAAAATGTATCGACAGGAACATCGCATATACCAGTGTAAAAAGGGGAAGAAAATTCTCAATTTCATATATCAAAAACATTATCAACACAGCCAAAAGACTGAAGGTTACTGCCATTCATGTTCATGACAGCAATGCCCTTACCATGGCGTTGTGGGTGATGCGCTCGCTCAAGAACGTGCAACTCGTTTACACCCGCAAGAGAAATAATAGGATAGGCACGGGGTTTCTCAAGAAAATCAAGTACAATTCAAGACACATTGACCACATCCTCTGCCTGTCTAACGCTGTTAAGGCCGTGCTACTTCCCGTGGTGCGTGACCACTCAAAAATCCAGGTAATCTATGACGGTATCGATGTCGATAAGTACAACACCGCTACAGATGTTGACCATGTGCGCAAAATACTCAACCTTCCCAGCGAAGTAAAAATCGTGGGCAACCTTGCGGGTCTCGTCCCGCAAAAGGATATTCACACCTTCATCAAGGCGGTAAAAGAATTCAAGGGTCTTAGTGACATGCCTGTAAAATTTGTAATTGCCGGTGATGGCCCCATGCGTGATGAGCTGGTCGCTTTCGCGAAAGCGTTAAATGTGGAAAACGAAATTGAATTCTTAGGGTTTAGAAAAGACGTACCAGAACTTCTCAAAGGGTTTGACGTATTTATGCTATCATCAAAAACCGAAGGTTTACCGCTTGTCGTGATGGAGTCTTTTGCAGCGGGAACCCCAGTGGTGTCCACAGACGCTGGCGGTACGCGAGAGGCCGTGAAAAATGGTGTAAACGGGTTTATCGTACCTGTAGATGACGCCCAGCAACTTGCAGAAAAAACCCTTAAGGTTTTACAGGATGAAGTGCTAGCTGCGCAATTCTCCCAAAAATCTGCACAGCTGGTACATGAAAAATTCACGCTTGACGTGATGAAAGAGAATTACAAGAATTTTTATAACAGCCTGGCCGGCTAGATGTCAAAGACGGTCTTGATCCAGTGGCGACGTCTATACCTTGACAGTATTTCTTCGGGGACGGGCTGGTAAGGGCACTCTAAAAATTCTGTGGGAATCTTGATTTTTTCCTTATCCAGGATTAATATATTGTTAGGATTGTAAAAATCATAATTCTTGACGAGCGCATTTGTGGTGATGAGTTTTTTACCCAGTCCCAGCGACTCAAATACCCTAAAAGTTAATCCTTCCTGATTTTCTTTTTGCACATCAAGTAAGATTTTACATGCCTTGACCATCTCCTTGACTTCTGGCAGCGGAATGTTTTCTTCTATGATTTCCACATGCTTTGAGGCTGTTCCCTTATCACTACGCACCATAATTCTATAGGGGTATTTGCGCTTCTTGAGATATTTTGCAATGTCCTCCAGGATGGGGAATCTTTCGTCATAAGACGACACATTAAAAACTCCGCGTCCCTCTGGCATAGCAGGAATGTCAAAAGGAATAAAATTCGTCACAAACTCCAGGTTAAAATCCCGGGCATCCGTGGGCTCATAGCTGAACACCTTGTCAAACAGTGGGATTATTTCGGCTTTCTTGGGGAAGTTTGTGATGGAGTCAAAGTAAAACCCCATCAACCTATCGCTCTTCTTCTTGAGGTGCTCCAGGAGCTTGCCCTGCAACTTGTCAGGGCGTATCACCAGTATGCTGTCTTGGTGCCCCAGGGCCTCGATATCCTTCTTGACCTGCTTGGTACAATGTTCTTTCTTGATATTCTTTCCCGCAAGGTTTTTAGAAAAGAAATTCTCCACTTTTTGTCTTGTGGATTTGTACTTTAGCCGGTAATTATCAAAATTGATAAAAGTGGCCTCCACGCCATCTATTTCACGCATTTTCTCGACGAGAAAATCAATGTAGCCAAAAGAATGAGGTCCTATTATCGTTATTTTCAATTTAATTTCGCTTTAAGCGAAAAATATAAAAATAAAACCGATGAACAGGGAAAATTTTAGGGATGAAATAAAGAAATGTCTTGAGACCATGAAAAGGGGCGGCATTATCCTCTACCCTACGGACACTGTTTGGGGCCTGGGCTGCGACAGCACCCGGCCTGATGCCATTCAAAAAATATATGACCTCAAGCAACGTGATGACAGCAAGTCGTTAATCTGTCTTGTGAGCGATTTTAAGATGCTCAACCAGTTTGTGGAAGACGTGCCTGAAGTTGCATACGATATACTTAAATATGCCAGCAAGCCCACCACGGTGGTGTATGACAACCCCATACGCATTGCAGAGAACCTTATCGCAGATGACAATTCACTCGCCATACGTGTCACAAAAGACCCTTTTTGTCAAAACCTGATACGCAAACTGGGCAAACCGCTGGTTTCAACCTCGGCAAATATAAGTGGCATGCCCACACCTGAAAGCTATAAAGAAATAGACAGCGCCATTTTGGATGGCGTGGACTATATCGTAAATTTGCACCGCAATAAAAAATCGGGGCCACCATCAGCCATAATCAAGTTAAAGAACGATGGCCAGGTCCAGGTTTTGCGTAAGTAAAATTCAATGTCCCAGACCCATTTTCCCGAGGCGGTATCGCAAAAAATCTTTAAGGTCATCGAGCAGGCCACCACACAGCTTGACCTTGAAACCTATGTAATAGGCGGTTATGTACGGGATTTTTTATTAAAACGCGGCGATGCCAAGGACATTGACGTGGTCACCGTGGGAAGCGGTATAGAACTGGCCAAAAAAACGGCTAGCTTATTGCCTCACAGACCCAAGGTACAGGTCTTTAAGACCTATGGTACCGCCATGTTGCGCGATGGTGACCTTGAAGTTGAATTTGTGGGCGCCCGCAAGGAAAGCTACAACCGGGACAGCCGCAACCCCATTGTAGAAAATGGAACCCTGCAAGACGACCAGAACCGCAGGGATTTTACAATAAATGCGCTCGCAATAGGGCTTTCGCCCAAGGAAAACGGCCTGCTGCTGGACCCATTTGACGGCCTGGGCGACCTGGAGCGCGGCATCATACGCACGCCCCTTGACCCAGACATCACCTATAGTGACGACCCCTTGAGGATGTTGCGCGCGATACGGTTTGCCACCCAGCTGGATTTTATGATAGAGCGACGGTCCATGCAAGCCATCACGAAAAACAAAGACCGCATCAAGATAATTACCCGTGAGCGTATCGTTGACGAGCTCAATAAAATCCTGCTGAGCCCCACGCCCAGTAAAGGTTTTATCCTGTTAGAAAAAACAGGGCTGTTAAAACTCATCTTGCCAGAACTTACATCGCTCAAGGGCATTGAGGAGATTGAGGGTCAAAAGCACAAGGATAATTTTTACCACACCCTCGAGGTTGTGGATAATATCTCAAAAAACACTGACGATCCCTGGCTGCGCTGGGCCGCGTTGCTGCATGATATAGGTAAGGCGCCCACAAAACGTTTTGACAAAAAAATAGGATGGACGTTTCATGGCCATGAATTTGTGGGTTCAAAGATGGTATTCAAGCTTTTTAAAAGGCTCAAGATGCCACTTAATGAAAAGATGAAGTTTGTACAAAAAATGGTATTGATGAGCTCGCGTCCCATTGTCATTGCTGAAGATTTTGTGACAGATAGCGCCGTGAGACGGTTGATTTTTGACGCTGGAGATAACCTGGAGGACCTGATGACGCTATGTGAGGCAGATATTACCACCAAGAACCCTAAACGCTACAAACGGTATCATAATAACTTTAAGACCGTTAGAAAAAAAATAGAAGAGGTTGAAGAAAGAGACCATATACGCAACTTTCAACCCCCGGTCACGGGCGAGGAAATCATGGAGACCTTTAACTTAAAGCCCAGTAAGGAAATAGGCATTATCAAGGATGCCATCAAAGAAGCCATCCTGGAAGGTGAAATCCCCAATGAATATGAAGAAGCCCGAAAATTCATGCTCAAAAAAGGAAGGGATATAGGATTGACTGCCAGTAGACAGTAAGTAAATATCTTTTTTCTAACAACTAACATTAAATACAAGTGTTCAGAAAATCTGTTTTAATAGCACTCATCTTCGTGTACCTCGTGATTATCGCGGGGGCCGTGGTAAGGATGACCGGCAGTGGGATGGGATGTCCAGACTGGCCCAAATGCTTTGGTTATGTGATACCCCCCACTGAAGAGGGTGAGTTGTTATGGCAGCCCAACAAAGCGTACAGGACGGGACAGGTAATCATCGTGGATGAGACATTACAGGTTGCCGCATCTGATTTTATCACGGGCGATACTTATAATGACACAAACTGGAACCTGTATGAAAAACATGATTATGCGGTATTCAATCCGTTGCACACGTGGGTGGAGTATATAAACAGGCTTGTGGGGGCGCTGGCCGGTGTCGCGGTATTTGTGATGGCCATCCTCAGCTTCTGGCAGTGGAAAAAGTCAAGACGCCGCGTGCTGCTCTCCTGGCTCTCTGTTTTCCTGATGGGGTTTCAGGGGTGGCTGGGCGCAACAGTGGTCTATTCTGTCCTGGCACCGGTACGTATAACACTGCACATGATCGTGGCACTGATTATCGTGGGGGTTTTGATGTACCTCCTTTTCGCTTCAAGCGAAATAAAAAAGAAATGGAAATACGACAAGAAATTCAAGACGGGTATGGTAATCGCCCTCTTGCTGACGCTTTTTCAAATCGCCATGGGAACACAGGTGCGGCAGTTTGTGGACGAGCAGGTAAAGCTCCTGGGCTATGATGCCCAGGGTTCATGGCTCAATGACCCGGGCCTTGAATTCTACTTTCACCGCACCTTCTCAATCATTGTACTGTTCTTGAACGTGCTGCTCTTTATGCGCAACAGGAACCAGGGGCTCCACCACGGGCTTATGGCCTGGATCATGTTGATCCTGGGTGTCGAGATTGTTACGGGCATGGCAATGTATTACCTTGATTTTCCGTTCTTATCGCAGCCACTGCACCTTATCCTGGCATCAATCTTGTTTGGGGTACAGTTTTATATTGCCCTGGGAAGTTTTAAACAAAAGCGCCACGGGCAATTGGCGGCTGATGCCTAAGTTGTATCTTTGAAACCTTAAAAATCCAAGACATTATGATCTACCGATTTCGTGTTATTCTTGACACCGAGGAGGATATTTTTCGAGACATCGAAATAGAGCAAAATGCGAGCCTTGAGGACTTCCATAACTGTATCACGCAGTCCTTTGGGTTTGATGGTACGGAGATGGCCTCCTTTTTTATAAGTGATGATCAATGGCACCAGGGCGAGGAGATTGCCCTTTTTGACATGGAGACCAGCGAGGACCCCATACGCGTGATGAGCGAGACCGTCCTAGAAGAAGTGGTCCACCAGGAGCAGACCCGCTTGATATACGTCTATGATTTTCTCAGCCTGTGGACGTTTTTTGTGGAGCTGGGCGACATTGTTGAACCTGAAGATGGCATGAGCTATCCCAACCTGATGTACACGCACGGGCAGATACCGGCCGAGGCGCCCCCTGCTGATTTTTCAGGTGATGAGGATCAAGAATCTGAGGATATCTATGACCAGGAAGACTTTGACGATGATTATGATGTTGATGATTATGACAACCTGGACTTTGACGAGAACTGGAATTAGATATGAGATTTTAGTATTCAGTATCAAGACTTTTCCTTTGCTTTAAATTTCTTTTGGCTTAAAGCCAAAAAACCTTTATTACCTTAACCTAGCACTACACGATGATCAATTTATATTCAGCACAGATAGAGACGCTCTCCATACACCGCGTGGGCAACAAGAGCCGCAACGAGGGCGCTTTTTTCTCAAAAGAACCATACCAGCTCAATGATGAGATCACACCCTTATTGAAGGAATTCTTTTTCAAGAGCTTTCGCGAAAAGGAAGAAAACTATTTTCAGTTCACCCACGAGGCCGACCTTGAGTTTCACTCCCTGTACAATCTTGCGCAGGAGTTTTTTGACAAGCCCGAGAAAAGCCATGAAATCTCTACCGAAGTTTCAAAACTGCTTTATGATCAAAGTGCGCATCCACACATCAAGCCGGGCGAGGTGTACGTGGCCCACATTACCAATGTCATGATTGATAATGAAAAGGTAGATGTGATGGGCATCTTCAAATCTGAGGTAAAACAGGAGTTTTTACAATTTCGCGAAAGCGAAACAAACCTGGACATGATCTTGAAACAGGGGGTGAACCTCAACAAGCTGGACAAGGGTTGCCTTATCTTCAATAAAAATGCAGAGGAAGGTTACAAAATCCTTTCGGTGGATTCCAACCGGTATGATACCAAATACTGGCTGGAGAACTTTTTAGGGGGTGATGCGCTTGCTGACGAGAATTTCTACACAAAGAAATATTTGAAATTCTGCCAGGATTTTGCCAAGGACGTGGTGTTGCCGGCCGAGGATAAAAAAGAAGAAGTGATGTTCATGAACCGTGCGGTGAACCACTTTGCAAAAAACGACAATTTTGAGGAAAGTTCATTTGTCAACGACGTGCTTGAAAACCCTGCATTGATCCCGGAATTTCAACATTACAAGACCGAGAAGGCCCCCAAGTACAAAATTGAGGACCTTACCTCCTTCCCTATTGCCAACACGGCAGTTTCAGCCGCGAGAAAGAAGATAAAGAACGTAATTGACCTGGACACGAACATCCAGATCAAGATGAACTTTATCAATCCCGAAAGCGCAGAAAAGTTTGTCGAAAAAGGATGGGACGAGGAGCGCCAGATGTACTACTATCTCGTGTATTTTAACAAGGAGCAGAAGGCGAAGGAGTAGTTAAATCAATGGGCTGATTAGCTAATGATTTGATTTTGAATTTAAAAATTCGTCGTTCGTAAATCGGTGATTCTTAACTATCAATACCCGGCCTTCATCAAGCGTTTCATGCTTACATCTTCATAGTTGCGCTTCACAAAATCAAGTGCGGTCTTTATGATCTGCCCCATGGATTTTGCCCGTTTGAACTTCATGTCCTTGGTATAGGCATAAAGTTCCATACGCAGTTGCTGCAGGTTTTCTTGAGAAGATATGGTATCGCTAGCCATACATTTCAACAAGCGGCGTACCCGGGTTTTTGAGGTGATTATCCTTTTTGCCATGACGGCACGCTCTTCTTCACGATATTGCTCTATTGAATTGGACCTTAGTTTTTTAGATACCAGTTCTACCACTTTGAAGTTTTCTTTAAAGAGGTGCGGCTTGTACACCTTGAAGTTTCCCTCATAGCATTGCTGGTCAAAATCTATGGCCCTTATCTTATACCGTATGTGGTCAAAATCATGTGTGGGGATCACCACATAATTGTAGGAGCGCATGTCGCCCAGCAAAAGGATGTTGCATCGCTCATTGAACTTCACAAATTCCTTGGCAATCTGGGCCTTACCTACCTCATCACAATCATCCAGGTATTCCTTGATGAACTCATCGCCGGGAATACCGGCTATATGTTCTTCAATCAAGGTATCTTTATAGACAAGAAAGTTGATCCTGTTAGGCGAAAGGGTATGCTCAAGTTCTAACCCATATACCCGGCTGGCATCTGCTTTTTTAACATAGAAGTAGATGTAATTGTCGTTATAGATATTCTTTATTTTTACCCTAAAGGGCTTTGAGTTGCCAAATGTGCAGTAATCAATTGCAGCGACGTACAGAAACTGCAGGATATTGTCATTACCGTCAGAATGTAGTATGGTATATACCTTTTTAAGGCTTTCTTCAATCTCGGCCCGCTCATGCTCAGGATAATACACCCGTATCCATAAGGTATCTTCATCATTCTTGTCATAGACATTGATACCCCCCGAAAATCGCTTGAGGTCTTCATAGAACACTGGGATTTTTGTATCCCGGTTGTACTTTACGAGATAATCCTTTAGTTTTTCGCCCACAGGGTATGTGGGTTTCTTTTTTGACATCAGTTTTTCTTCAAGAGGGAAGTCCATGGCCGTAAAGTTACAAAAGGTATGTAACAAATATACGTGCTTCTCGTCTACTCAATACATACCACCAAAAAATCAAACTCCTTTGGACACAATCTTAACAATCAATAACCTCACAAAGAACTTTGGGTCTGTCAGGGCCGTGAGTGACCTTTCATTTACCATTCAAAAAGGTAATGTTTATGGCATCCTGGGACCTAATGGAAGTGGAAAGTCCACAACCCTGGGCATGGTGCTCAATGTAGTGAACCCCACCTCGGGCGGTTTTCACTGGTTTGATGGCACCCACGACACTCATAATGCCCTCAAGAAAGTGGGCGCCATCATTGAGCGGCCCAATTTTTACCCGTACATGACCGCAGCACAAAACCTTGACCTGGTGTGCAAGATCAAGGGGGTAAATGCCGAGAACATTGACAAGAAGCTTGAGATTGTAGGTTTGCTGGAGCGCAAGAACAGTAAGTTCAGCACCTTTTCACTGGGGATGAAACAGCGCCTTGCCATTGCCTCTGCCCTCTTGAACGACCCGGAAATTCTCATTCTTGATGAACCCACAAACGGTCTCGACCCTCAGGGAATCCATCAAATACGCGAAATCATAAAACATATTGCCGCCGGTGGCACGACCATTTTACTGGCCTCCCACCTGCTTGATGAAGTAGAAAAGGTATGCAGCCATGTGGTCATCATCCGTAAGGGTGTGATGCTCTATTCTGGGCGGGTGGATGAGATGAATGCAAACTTTGGCTTTTTTGAGCTCAGGGCAGATGATGAAGCTGCGCTTTTACGATTTCTTGAAAAACACAGCGATTTTGGTAAAATCAAGGTGGAGAACGGCCTTGTCACGGCATTCCTGGAAAATGAACTCCCCGCCGTTGAACTCAACAGGCAGCTTTTTGGCGAAAGCCTTATCCTCTCCCACCTTGTGAAACGCAAGGAAAGCCTTGAGGAAATGTTCTTGCAACTTACTAACAATCAAAACTAAACCGAAGCCATGCTACAACTTCTGGATATTGAATTTCATAAACTTAAATACAGCAGGTCTTCTAAGATTCTTGCGATTACTTACTTTGTTATCCTTTCTTTTATTGCTCTTATTGCCTCGATTGAATTTAACCTTGGTGGCAATAAAATTCTTATTGCTGATTTAGGGATTTTTAATTTTCCTTACATCTGGCATTTTAACACCTATGTTGCGGGCATGATGAAGTTCTTTTTGGCCATTGTCATTGTATCCATGATAAGCAGCGAGTATAGCAACAGGACATTAAAACAAAACCTGATTGATGGTTTGAGCAAGAAAGAATTTTTGCTTTCAAAAGTTTATACCGTCATTGTATTTTCACTTTTTTCAACCCTTTTCATATTTATACTCACCCTGATATTAGGTTACAGCTTTTCAGATTTTACGGAGTTTAGCATCGTAACTAAAGATATGGAATTCTTGTTTGCGTATTTCCTTAAGCTTGTTGCCTTTTTTAGCTTTTGTATTTTCCTGGCGGTACTGGTCAAGCGATCTGCGTTTGCCCTGGGCTTTTTATTGATATGGTGGATCATAGAGAACATTATACACTGGCCCATAATGCGCGGTTATTTTCGCTTGAGCGAAACGACATCAGATAATATCATGCAGTTCTTTCCACTGGAAAGCATGTCTAATCTTATAAATCAACCCATTACTAGACTGGATCTCATAAAGAGTGCCGCAAGTCAACTCCAAGCAGATATAGCCTTTGACTATGCCGTACATGGGTATGAAATCGCGATTGTATGCGTATGGATTTTCTTGTTCATATATGGCAGTTATTCTCTTTTAAAGAAGCGTGATTTATAGTACATTTGAGGCTTAACCCATATTCAAACATGCGCGTTGCGGCCTTTTTGTTCTTGCTTTTAACCACTTGCGTGTCCTTCGGTCAAGGATCAGCAAACACATGGTATTTTGGTCGTAATGCCGGGATTACCTTCAACACATCACCACCCACGGCGATATCTGGCGGTAAGATCAACACTTTTGAGGGCTGTGCAACCATATCTGATGTCAATGGTGACCTGCTTTTTTATACTGATGGCACCACGGTCTACAACAGCAACCATCAAGTGATGCTCAATGGCACGGGTTTACTGGGTGACGCATCAAGCACACAGTCTGCGTTGATTATCCCCAAACCTTTGGATGAAAATGTTTATTACGTTTTTACGGTAGATAATTTCCTGGACGATGTCAACCATGGCGTCAATTATTCAATAGTTGACTTTCGCTCGACCCCGCTGGGTGAGGTAACCTCTAAGAATATCCCACTGCTCAATTATTCTTCAGAGAAGCTTAGCGCAGTGGTTAAAGGGTGTGATACCGAAACTGTATGGATGGTAACACTCTCATCTGCAAATCAAAGTGCAGATGCTAACCTCAACACGTTTTATGCTTTTGAAATAACGGATGCGGGGGTCAACACAAACGCCGTAACCTCTACGGTATCCATGGCGGTAAACGATGACCGTGGCAATTTAAAATTTTCGCCTGACGGCAAAAAGCTAGCCTGTGCAAACGCCTCGAGTGGGCTTTACCTTATGGATTTTGACTCCCAGACCGGGCGGGTGGCAAATCCGCTGTACATAGATATGCGGTCAACTAACTATGCCGCCTATGGGGTTGAGTTTTCACCTAACAACAGGTTTCTCTATGTACATAGCAGTAACGATGCCCGTACAAACATGCCCCCCTCTGCACACTTTTCATCCCTTTTTCAATATGACCTGGACAGTGCTGATATCGAAGCTAGCCAGGTAATCCTGGATGAACAGAATTATTACCGGGGGAGCCTTCAACTGGGTCCTGATGGCAAGATTTACCGGGCGCTTAGTGCTAATTATGACCAAGGGCTTTCTTATCTGGGCGTTATTGAAGACCCCAATGAAAAGGGCCTCGCCGCAAATTATATCGACAGGGCCATCCCACTGGCTCCGGGTACGGTAAGCTTTCAAGGCCTACCACCCTTTAATCAGTCGCTTTTCAACACGGTGGATGTGATTCAAAATGATTTGAGCACCTCCAGGTTGAGCCTTTGTGCAGATGACACATACACCCTTAAGTATGACCTCATCCCCGGGGCAACCTACCAGTGGTACCGCAACGAGGTCATCATGCCCTCAGAGACCTCTAATGAGCTCAACATCAGCAGGCCTGCAGGCAGTACATTGCCATACGATGTAAAATATGAGCTCAAGATGGACCTCAACGATGGTACCTGTGAACGCACGGGCATTGCAAACGTAAGCTATTATGCATATCCACAAATGCCATCTAACCCGGTTGAACTGGTACAGTGCGAAGATGCGGAAAACTCAGATGGGCTGAGCATTTTTAACCTTGAAGATGCCATACCCCAACTCACTAACAATGACCCAAACCTGATGGTGGCATTTTATGTTGATCAATCAAGGGCTGATGCTGATGCACCCACGACATTCAATCCCACCGAATATGAAAACCGTTCACAAAATCAAGTACTTTATGCCCGGGTAAAAAACCCGGCAAACTGTAACCTTACCGTACCATTTACACTACGGGTAAGCACGGCAAAGTCCATCTCAACAACCCTGGACTTATGTGATGAGATGGATACGGGGTATGGAGACTTCAATCTACGGGATGCAGATGCGGCCCTCAAGGATGGCCTTGACCCTAACATTGAGGTCACCTACTATAGGACCCAGATGGATGCACTGCTCAAGAACCCCAACGCAGAACTCCCAGATATTTACAGTAATCAAACAGCATACAATGATGTGGTCTATGCCAGGTTAGAAAACAATGATGCTTGCTTTGACATCAGCGAAGTAAATCTCGTGGTCAATATAAGGCCACGGTTTACCTTGCCGGAAGAAGGCTATTATTGTACAAATTTTTCTCCTGAACCCACAATCATAGAAGCAGACCTCACACTTCTGGATGCCTCAAAAAATTATAGTTATACATGGTTGCCCACCGGGCAAACAACGCCCTACCTGGAAACCACCATGACCGGCGAGCATACCTTGACCGTTACTGACCTGAGCACGGGCTGCAGCCGTACCGAAAGTATAAACATCCTCCCAAAGGGACTTGCCGAAATCACAGCTATTGAGACCACTGACCTGAGCGAGAACAACACGGTGACCGTTGAGATTACCGGTGACGGTGAGTTTGAATTTGCACTAGATGATGAGCTGGGCTTTTATCAAGATAGCAATCACTTTGAGAATGTGGCCGCGGGTTTCCACACGGTCTATGTGCGTTCCAAAACAGACTGTGGTATTGTGAGCGAGGAGTTTAGCATCATAGGGTTCATGAAGTACTTTACGCCCAATGGGGA
The DNA here is from genome assembly GCA_002710685.1 of Cytophagaceae bacterium. Taxonomy (GTDB): domain Bacteria; phylum Bacteroidota; class Bacteroidia; order Flavobacteriales; family Flavobacteriaceae; genus Leeuwenhoekiella. Next base: position 34,418 of record PALD01000031.1, read on the forward strand.
TGGATACAACGACTACTGGCAAGTGCTGGGCATCAATGAATATATCCAGCCCAGGACCAAGGTGTACATCTTTGACCGCTACGGCAAGCTCATCAAGCAGCTCGACCCGCTCTCAGAAGGTTGGGACGGCACGGCAAGGGGTGTCCTCATGCCCTCTGACGATTACTGGTTCAGGGTGGAGCTGCAGGATGAAAGGCTGGCAAAGGGCCATTTTACCCTGCGCCGATAATTAGGGGCGGTTGTTTTTTCGCGAAAGCGAAATAGCGTAAATTTGAAGTAAAACGCTACTCCTTTGAAATTTAAGATAGAATCAGACTTTGCCCCTACGGGCGACCAGCCCAGTGCAATAAAACAGCTTGTGGATGGGCTCAATGCCAGTGAACGCTACCAGACCCTGCTGGGGGTGACGGGAAGCGGGAAGACCTTTACGGTTGCCAATGTGGTGCAGGAAGTACAAAAACCCACCCTGGTGCTGGCGCACAACAAGACACTGGCCGCGCAGTTGTATAGCGAGTTCAAGGCTTTTTTTCCTCATAATGCGGTTGAATATTTTGTTTCTTACTATGATTATTATCAACCGGAGGCCTATATCCCCACGTCTGGGACCTATATAGAAAAAGACCTCTCCATCAATGAGGAGATTGAAAAATTGCGGTTGAGCACCACGTCTTCCCTACTTTCTGGACGGCGCGATGTGCTGGTGGTGGCCTCGGTTTCCTGCCTGTACGGTATAGGCAATCCCGTGGAGTTTCAAAAAAATGTCATTTCGCTACAGCGAGAACAGGTAATCTCGCGCACCCAGCTCTTAAAACGTCTGGTACAAAGTCTTTACAGCCGTACCGAAGCCGAGTTCAAACGGGGGAGTTTTCGTATCAAGGGCGACACAGTTGATGTGTATCCCGGCTATGCTGATGATGCGTTTAGGATCCATTTTTTTGGGGATGAAATTGAAGAAATCGAGGCGTTTGATGTACAGTCCAACAATGTTATAGAAAAATATGACCGCCTCAACATCTACCCGGCAAACATGTTTGTGACAAGCCCCTCTGTATTGCAAAATGCCATTGATTCCATCTCAATCGACCTGGGCAAACAAGTGGAATATTTTAAGGAAATAGGCAAGCACCTTGAAGCAAAACGACTGGAGGAACGTACCAATTTTGACCTGGAGATGATACGTGAGCTGGGCTATTGCTCTGGCATCGAGAACTACTCACGCTATCTTGACGGCCGCCAACCCGGCACACGGCCCTTTTGCCTACTAGATTATTTTCCTGATGATTATCTCATGGTCGTGGATGAGAGCCACGTTACCGTATCGCAGGTCAGCGCTATGTACGGTGGCGACCGTAGCCGTAAGGAAAACCTGGTGGAATATGGTTTTAGGCTTCCTGCCGCGATGGATAACCGCCCGCTAAAATTTGAAGAATGGGAGGCATTGCAAAACCAAGTGGTATATGTGAGCGCCACACCGGCAGACTATGAACTTCAAAAAAGCGAGGGCACCTATGTAGAACAAATCATCAGGCCCACCGGCCTGCTCGACCCCATTGTGGAGGTGCGCCCCAGCCTTAACCAGATTGATGACCTCATAGAAGAAATACAACAGCGCATTGACAAGGATGAGCGAACCCTGGTGACAACACTTACAAAACGCATGGCCGAAGAACTTACCAAATACCTCGCCCGGGTGGACATACGTACCCGGTATATACACAGTGATGTAGATACCCTGGAGCGTGTGGAGATCATGCAGGACCTGCGCGAAGGCCGCTTTGATGTACTGGTGGGCGTCAACCTCTTACGGGAAGGCCTTGACCTGCCCGAAGTCTCCCTAGTGGCCATCCTGGATGCTGACAAAGAAGGCTTCTTGCGCAGCAACCGTTCACTCACACAGACCATAGGCCGGGCGGCCCGAAACATCAATGGTATGGCCATCATGTATGCTGATAAGGTTACCCGAAGCATGCAGGAAGCCATTGACGCCTCTGAGTACCGCAGGCAGAAACAGATACAATACAACCAGGAAAACAACATCACCCCCAAGGCCATCAAGAAATCCCTCTCTAATACGCTTGCGCGAAAAGACCGTTATAAAATTGAAGCCGAGCAGCTCACGAGCATGGCCGCAGAGCCAGAGACAGATTATATGACCAAGCCCCAGCTGGAGAAACTGGTGCGGGACACCCGTAAACAGATGGAGACCGCCGCAAAGGAGCTGGACTTCATGGAAGCCGCAAAACTACGCGACCAGATAAAAAGGTATCAAGAGCAAATCAAGGAACTGGCTTAATATCATCTATAAAATACGCAGCAATCACGTATTTGAATGTGTGTGAAATGCTAATTATGGATGAGCAAGGGCAAAGGTGATTAAGCAAAGGGCAAAATACCAACCCATATTTTACAAGGATGGAAAAGAGATGAAACCCATGAACAGTTTATAGAGATACATTAGTCCTTACTCACCGTAAACGTGAATGTAGAACCCTCGCCCACGGTTGACTCAACAGCTATCTTACCACCCATTTCTTCAACAAGTGCCTTAGCGGTCGAAAGGCCTATACCATTTCCGGTTTGACCAAAACGGTCTTCCTTGTGTACCTTTTTAAATGGATGAAAAATATTATCAAAGTGCTCATTATCTATCCCCATCCCGTTATCCTTGACGACAAAAGTATATTTTGAACTGTCCTCGCTCAGTTTCAGTTCAATCTTTATACCGGGCTTATCGTTGTATTTTATTCCATTTGTGATCAGGTTGAGCAGCACCTGTTTAAGACTTATGGTATTTACCAGTATGGTCTTTACCTCTGTCTTTAAGACAAGACCCTCATGGTTCAATGTGGGAAAAAGACCTCTTAGATCCTCAAAAAGATCTTTGACTTTCAATTCCTGTTTTGGCATGTTTGCTGTTCTGTTTCGGCTGTAAGCCAAAATACCATCCACGAGGTTTACCACCTTGTTTGAAGATTTGTTGAGAATACCCACGATCTCGCGCATCTCTGGGTTCATCTCAGCATTGAAACCCTCAGTTAAAAAATCGGTCAATCCTGCAATGGCGGTTATGGGTGAGCGGATGTCATGTGCCGCGATAAGGGCAAACTCTTCTAACTGTTTGTTTTTTTCATGCAACTGGAGCAGGGCTTCCTCAAGCTGTAACCTTTTTCGCCTAAGTTCCAGGAGGTTCATGACCTGTTTTGACAGGGCCTTGAGGGCCTGGGTTTGCCGTGCATCCAGCTTTCTGGGTTGATTGTCGATCACGCAGAGTGTCCCCAGGGCATACCCATCTTCATCAATTAACGGCACCCCTGCATAAAAGGCAATTTTGGGGTCACCCAGAACATTGGGATAATCATGGAAGCGCGGATCTTCTGCCGCATTCTCAACCATGAAAATCTCAGATGACTCCGCCACCGCGTGTGCGCAAAAAGCCTCTATTCTAGGGGTTTCCTGGTTTTTTAGTCCCTTGCGTGATTTAAACCATTGCCTGTCCCTGTCAATAAGGGTTATGGATGATATGGGCGTATCGCACACCAGTGACGCAATGGTCACGATGTTGTCATAATCTGGTTCAGTAAGCGTATCCAGGATAGAATATGAATATAACGCTTTGAGGCGTTCTTCTTCGTTAAATGGCTTTTTTGGGGGGATCATAAAATATTAATTCCTGAATAATGCAGTGGGTAAATATAAAGAGGTTATTTTTAGTTAGAACGTTTTTAGTAAGATTTTCATATTTAAAGCCAGAGAAAATTGATTATTGATAAACTCCACCATATCGCCATCATATGTAGTGACTATAAAAAGTCAAAAAACTTTTACACAAATGTCCTGGGACTTGAAATCCTTGCCGAAACCTACCGGGAAGAACGGCAATCTCACAAGCTTGACCTGGGCCTGAACGGCGCGTATGTCATAGAACTCTTTTCATTCCCAAACCCTCCGGCGCGCCCCTCCCGGCCAGAGGCCGTGGGACTGCGCCATATTGCATTTGCCGTGCAGGATATTGAAAGTAGCTTACGCCGGCTACAAGAACATGATATTGAAGTTGAGCCCATTAGACTCGACGCCATCACCGGTAAGAAGTTCACGTTTTTTCAAGATCCTGATGCCCTCCCCATAGAGTTTTATGAGCTTTAGGCTTTCGCCAAAAAAAAACAGCAAAATTCAAGCAATTACCATCCTATCTTTCATCATTAAAAAACCAGCCCTAAAGCACGATAAAAAGGACATCCTGAAGACCAAGACGTGTAAAAAACTAAAAATGAATAGGTTGAGATAAACTCTTTCACTACATTAGAGCCTATTTCAGGCCACTTTGAACATGAAAAACCTTACATCGACCCACCCTATCCTATTAGGCAAAGCTTGTGCTCTATGCTTTTTGATCTTTGGGGCAACACATATAAGCCATGCCCAGAGCATGGTAAAGGGGTTGCGCTACAATGGGCAAAACGTCATGACGGCTAATGCCACGGTAATCCCACCACAAGATGGCAGCACCATGCCGCAAATCAACGTCAATGATAAACTAGCCTCGGGCACGCGCATCATCGTACCGCCTCATACCATGATAAGCCTGCAATCTCCCGCGGGCAATCAATTGATTTCATCAACCTCTGGAAAATCAATGGAATACACGGTAAAAATGACTGATAAAGGAGAAAACCATACCGTGCGGGGACTGGGGGCACAAATTAAGAGCACGGTGACCAAATCGGTGAGTTATAATTATCGTGTAAACAACGGCCGGGGTACCACCTCTGCCGCCCGGGGCACAGAGTTTACGTTTACTGATATGTCACAGGCAAATCATGAAGAAGCCATCATCACCACTGAGGAAGGAGCTATCAACATCATTGATAAAATGCCGGTGAACATCGCTGGACATACCAATACAAATGAGCGTGGCGAACCCTTGACAAAGGCAGTATCGCAAATGCAATATGCCAACAGCGGCACATATACATCCAGTGACGCATACATTGAATATGACAACCTTGAGGATGCCGTGGCACAGATTGTGGGCGAAGTTTACTCCATTGAGGATCCAGAAGAAAGAGCGGACAACCTGTTGTTTTTAGGAGACCTCTATATGGAACTTGAAGAATATGAAAAGGCCATAAAACCCTATCAAGATGCCATGGAAATCCTTGAAGCGTATTATGGTTTTGAAGACCTCTATACCGTTGATGCCGTTATTTCTTTCGCGCAAGCGATAGGGCACGCAGGTATTGAAAAAGAGGCTGATGACCTTTTAAACAGTGTCCTGGAATACCTCAAGGCCCTGGAAGAAAGTGATATTGAGGACCTGCAATATATCTCAGAACTGGAATATCTTGAAGATGAAGACCATGAGGCCTACGATATCATCTGTGGGGAGCTCATGGATGTTTTTGGCCTACTGGGATGGGTGTATGATATTTATGGTGATACCGTAACGAGTGATCAGTATTACAAAAACATGCAACAAGGCTGCTATTAAACCATGGATCCATGCTCACCTTAAAAAGGCTTGCTGTTTATCTCATTACCTTTATCATTTGTGCCGTACTTGCCCTCAGCATAGGTAACTGGCGCAAGGTTGATAACTATATAGTGGCATATAGCAATCAGGTTTCTAAGGCTGACTCTATTGTAAACAAGGAAATAGTATTTGTCCATCTTGATCAAAATCCTCCCGGAGAAAGTGCCTGTGAGACCTTCTATTTAAAAAGACGGAACACCATAGACTTGCTGAATGCGGTTGCCATACAAGCAGAGCAAAACAATGGCCCCAAGGGTGTGGTGCTCGATATCTGGTTTGGCAGGGACAACACAGAACAGGAAAACCTCATCGCGGCCATCAACAACCTTCAGGAAAAGGGCACACCTGTCTATGCGGCCTATAATATCAATGCTGCACGCGAAGGTGTTGATATTGATAGCGTGGATATAGAAACCCTGGAAGCTGCCCATCTCACCGAGGTGTACAATATTCTTGCCAATGGCGGCGAGGCCAAACATCCCGGTTCAGGCCGGTACCACACCAATTTTTACAATGAGCGGGATATGGCCTCTTATGAGAATGACTATTATTTTGTCTCAAACGCCTTTGGTGACTCTACCCAGATTGAATCACTTGTCTATAAAATTGCCCATGACCTGGGAGATTCGCGCACGCTGCTTAATGAAGTAAAACGCAGGGGGTCGATAACCCCGTACGCTTCCGCGGAAGAAATGCAGTCCCACAGCTACTTTTTTGCGGCTGATGCCCAGTTGTCACTCGAGAGTTTTATACCCTATGACCAAGTGCCGGAATCAAGGCATACCATTGATATGGACAAGAAAATCATGGTGGTGGGCGACCCACTCAACGATATCATAGGCATGGGAAAATGGGCCATACCGGGCCCCTATGTTTTGACCTGGGCCATCAGTGACCTTCTCGATATGAATAACAGGCTGAAGCTTCCGCTGGAAAGTACACCCGTTATCATAGGGCAGATGTTGTTCTTCTCTTTTTTTGTTGCCCTGGCGTTTGCCCTGTTTTTTAAGTACATAAAGATCCTGCAAACCAAACCTGCCATTATAGCATTGTTATCTTTTTTGGTTTCATTGCTATTGCTTTTTATATACTATAGACTCATCCTTACCTTTAAAGCCGTTATACCCGTGGGGCAAACCATTGTAACCATGATTGTCGCAGCACTGTTGTGCTGGCGCTTTGCTTATAAATTCTTGGTGACGGGCATTGTAGAAGGTGCTGGAAAATATGATGTTTTTATAAGCTACTCCCATGGCCCACAAGCAGAGTGGGTAGAAAAAAATGTTTATGAACCCCTGGCCGCTTACCGCAAGCCCAGTGGTGACAGGCTCAATATCTTTTTTGACAAGAAAAGCATAGGGATAGGCGAAGCCTTTACTTCTAGGTACATGTGGGCCATTGTTGATACAAAATGCTTTATCCCGGTGGTCACTGATGAATATTATGGCAAGAACCATTGCCGCAATGAGCTGGACCTTGCCGTAAACCGTTATGTGGAAAAAAGGATCAACATTAACATGCTTGCCTTTAATTATGAAGCCGTCCCTGAGCCCTACCGGACCTTCAATTATATTGAAGTAGGCAAAAACCCAGATTTCATCAATATCATTACCTCAAACCTCAGGGATTAATCCACCTTGATAAAGGTCAGCTCATCCACGCAGTTTGAAGCATCTTCACAAGGGCCAAAGTCATACACCAGTGAAGTGATTTCATTCTCTATAATCACAGAATAATCTACGGTGAACGAAGCTGGATTTTCTACTGTAATCAAATCTTCCTTGGCAACGTAAGTCGCCTCAGAACCATTTTCTAAATCATAAGCTTCAGTATAAGCAAACGATAAATCATTATCCACGATGGTATAATCTCCTTTTGCATAATAGGTATAGCCCAGAACAGTTGCATCATCCTTATCACGAACAATCCTATAGGTCTCAAACTGGCCACTCAACCTAAAGGAATACACTAGGATATTCTCAGTATCTGCATCAGAGTTTGCAGGGGCTGTTTCCCAGGTACCTATAAGGTCTGCATTTTGCAATTCTATCTGCCCGTCGTCATCAGAACAGGAAAATAAGAACAACGTACAGAGTAAAACGGTAAATAATCTTTTCATAACAGTGATTGGTTTACTACTATGATGACAAGATGCCCAAAAGGTTGCGTAAAGTGGTAATCAATTAAAAATTTCATAATGTAGCAAGGTGTATTTGGCTTAAAGCCAAATAAAATAAGTGAGGATTGCATAATTTTATAAATGTCAAAACATAGTCATTACCATCCCATGAAACAAAGTTTATTGCTCTTGCCACTCATGCTCTTTATAAATTGCACAAACAAAATACCGGCAGGAAAGATAGCTATATTACAGGGTCAAATAAATAACAACACCTCAACAGAAATGAGGTTGTTAAGATATGACCGTACCTTGGACACGATACTACAAATCAAAAAAGATGTCTTTATAGACACGGTTTTCCTTAATAAACCTGGCCTTTATTCCCTTGCAAATGGAAGCCATAATTACTCCCTTTACCTAGAACCTGGTTATGACCTAAAAGCAAGCCTGGACATAAAAAAATACCCCCAGATAAAATTTACGGGTACTGGTAGCGACATGAACAATTACATGGTAAAAAAACAACAAACCTTAAGGGAGATGCAGGGTGGTTTTGAAGCATTTTATGGGCTTTCGCCAAAAGATTTTAAGGCCACACTCAAGAAAATGGACGATAGTCTCAAGATATTATTAAAAAAATATCCCGGCATCCCTGAAAAACTAAAGCAAAAGGAATTAAGGAGCCTCACCTATTTTAAAACCGTAATGTTGTTTCAATATGATATCATGCAATATGAACTGGATGAGAAAATGCCCCCAGAAAACCTATTAAGAGCCTTGGCCGATAATGATACAATTGACCTGGACAATACCGAAGATTTTACCTACTCCATTTATTATATGTCTATTATAAAAGAGCATTATAGATACAAGGTCAAAGATCTACTGGAAGAATATGATGAAAAAAACAAGAGTTTACCTCCCAATAAAAAAATAAGCCCAGAAAATGTTCATTTTGAAGTGTTTTCAGGCATCTCTAATGAGACCATAAAAAACACCCTGCTTTTTAATTATGCAGATGTTGCACTGCTTGGGGTAAAGGACAAAGAAGCGTTTTACAACGCTTTTATGAAAATTTCCACAAATAATGAGCATAAAAGAAAAATCACGGCAGACTATAATAAAATAACAAAACTTGCTCCAGGTTCACCTTCTCCTCAGTTTAAGGATTATGAAAACCATGATGGTGGCACCACATCACTTGATGACCTTAAGGGAAAATATGTGTACATAGATTTATGGGCAACCTGGTGCGGGCCATGTATTGCAGAGTTTCCAGCACTTAAAAGACTCCAAGAAAAGTATATTGATAAAGACATTACCTTTCTAAGTATATCAATAGACAAAGAAGAAGATTATGAAAAATGGAAAAAAATGGTGGATGAAAAAGAACTTCAGGGAATACAGCTTTACGCCAATGATAATTCTAATGAGAGCTTTAGATGGCAATATGAGGTAAATTATATCCCACGGTTTATATTTCTGGACCCTGATGGCAATATTATTTCTGCAGAAGCTCCATCGCCTTCTAGTCCTGAAATAAAAAAACTGTTTGATACCTCACTAGATATCAATCCAGCACCTCAAGTTTAGCAAACCTCAACAACAACTTCTTGATACCTCCGTTTTCAAAATTGATTTCGGCCTTCTTGTCCTGTCCCACGCCCTCAAGCTTAACGACCACACCCCTACCAAAACGCGTATGCTCAACCCTGCTGCCTTCTTTCAACTTGCCCTCAAAATCCTGTGGCGGTCTGGGTGTAGTGGTTTCGGGCTTGAGCTTCCTGAGTTTTTGAAGTTTATCTGGGGTGGGTGCACCGGCCCGGGGTGGCGTACCGCTTACGGGCTTGGTCTGGCGTAGTTTGCTTTTATCTACTTCGCCAAAGATATCAGTATCCAGCAAAGGCTTGTAACGGTATGATGTCATGGGTGTTTGCACATCCAGGAACTTCTCGTCAATCTCCTCGATAAAACGGCTGGGCTCTGCATCGATGAGCTTGCCCCATCGGTAACGGTTTTCTGTATAGGTGAGATATGCCTGCTTTTCTGCCCGGGTAAGCGCCACATAAAACAGCCTGCGCTCTTCTTCTAGTTCGCTACGGGTGTTCATGCTCATCGCACTCGGAAAAAGGTCTTCTTCCATCCCCACGATATATACGTATGGAAACTCGAGTCCCTTGGCCAGGTGTATGGTCATCAGCGATACCCGGTCTACATCATCAATTTCCTTGTCCAGGTCTGTGGCCAGGGCCACGTCTTCCAAGAACTCGGTCAGGGAACCCGTAGCATCTACGATTTCCTGCTGTCCTTCAACAAAATCCTTGATACCGTTGAGCAGTTCTTCAATGTTTTCTATACGGGCAATTCCTTCGGGAGTACCATCTTTTTTGAGTTCCTGTATCAATCCGGTCTTCCGTGCAACCTGTTCTGCCACGTTAAAGGCATCGGCCTGCTCATTGATGATCTGAAAACTCTGCACCATGGTCACAAAGTTGCTGAGTTTATTTCGCGTCCCAGCGTTGATCCCTACGTTGACCTGGTTGATGCGCTCCATGATTTCATAGATGGAAACATCATATTGCTTTGCGGCCACGATGAGCTTATCCATCGTGGTGGTGCCTATACCCCGTGCGGGGTAGTTGATCACGCGCTTGAGGGCCTCCTCGTCCTTGGGGTTGATTATAAGCCGCAGGTAGGCCAGGATGTCCTTGATTTCCTTGCGCTGGTAAAAGGACAACCCACCATAAATCCTGTAAGGTATATCCCGCTTGCGCAGAGCATCTTCTATGGAGCGGGACTGTGCGTTTGTCCTGTACAGCACGGCAAAATCACTATGGGGAAGCTGTAGGTTCATCTTGTTTTCAAACACTGAACTCGCAACATACCTACCCTCTTCAGCATCTGTGGTTGACCGGTGCACCACGATTTTTGGTCCTTCATCATTTGCCGTCCATACGACCTTGTCCAGCCTGGTCTTGTTCTTCTCGATGACCGAGTTTGCGGCTTCCACAATATTTTTTGTGGACCTATAGTTTTGCTCCAGGCGGTACACCTTGGCATCATCATAGTCCCGCTGAAAGTTGAGGATGTTATTGATATTTGCCCCGCGAAAGGCATAGATACTTTGTGAATCGTCCCCTACCACACAAATATTTTGGTAACGGTCTGCCAGTGCCTTGACAATAAGGTACTGGGAGTGGTTTGTATCTTGGTACTCATCAACCAGTATATATTTAAAACGTTCCTGATACTTTGCCAGCACCTGTGGGAAGCGGTTAAGGAGCTCGTTGGTGCGCAGCAACAGGTCGTCAAAGTCCATCGCACCGGCCTTGAAGCAGCGGTCCACATACTCTTTGTAGATATCCCCCAGGCGGGGCTTTTTTGACATGGCATCTGCCTCTATCAATTCTGGATTTTGAAAATAAGCCTTGACCGTGATCAAGTTGTTCTTGTAAGATGAAATACGGGAATATACCTGTTTGTATTTATAGATATCCTTGTCCAGGCCCATTTCTTTTATGATTGCCGAAATCAGTCGCTGACTGTCCTGGGTATCGTAAATCGTAAAATTGGGTGGAAATCCCAGATGATGCCCCTCAATCCTGAGAATCTTTGCAAAAATGGAGTGAAACGTCCCCATCCATAGGTTTTTTGCTTCGCTCGCACCCACGATGGTCGAGATACGGTGCTTCATCTCACGGGCCGCTTTGTTGGTAAACGTGAGCGCAAGAATGTTAAACGCATCAACATCCTGCTGCATAAGGTATGCAATACGCATGGTCAATACCCGTGTCTTGCCAGACCCCGCACCTGCAATTACCATTAACGCACCATCCTTTTGCAGCACCGGTGCCCGCTGAGCATCATTTAACCCTTCTAGAAAAGACTCCAAACCTTACATTTTCATTAGGGCGTCAATTTAAAAAGGGCATCCCTAATCTTCAAGGTAAAACCACGGTTTTTATAAACAAATGCCCATTGCTTAAGTATAAAGCGTTTTTTAGATATCTTTAGGCTTTAATATCATTTGCATGAAATATCCTCTTGCCCTTCTTAGTATCCTCTTGTTCCAGGTCATGAACGCGCAAGTAACACCTGCACAAAAAAAAATAAGCGGCCCCGTCATTACAGGATATGGAGATACTTTTGCCGTAGCAAAAACAGATTTTACCACAAATAAAGGGATGGTCTTCAAACCCGTCTTTGACATTGCCCAGGGTCCTGAAAACCCAGAAGATGTTAATGTGTATTTCAACACCGTTGCCCGTTTTCTCAACATGCACGTCAACGCCGGCGTACCATTAAAAAACCTCAAGCCTGTCATGGTCGTTCATGGCAGCGCGGCCTATGGCCTTTTAACAGCTGAAGCCTACCAGGAGAAGTTTGGCACCACAAACCCTAACCTGCCCTTGCTGGACCAGTTGGATAAAGCTGGAGTACAGGTAATCCTCTGCGGGCAAACGGCCGCCTCAAGAGCAATAGACAAAAATAAACGCTGGGAGCACACTAAGCTTGTACTCTCGGCAATGACAGCCCTAATCCAGTTGGAGGACGAGGGGTATAGATCAATTTCATTTTAAATTAAATCCTATGAATAAAACTACACTTGTAGCGCTAGGCGCCCTTTTGGGCTTTTCGGCTTTCGCCCAAAATTCTCCAGATGCAGGACTCATGGCAGATGCCGAGGCCATTGAAAGCAAGGTCATTGAATGGCGCCGCGACATCCACGAGCATCCAGAACTGAGCAACCGCGAATTTGAAACCGCAAAAAAAATAGCTGCCCACCTTAAATCCCTGGGCATAGAAGTGCAAACCGGTGTTGCGCATACCGGGGTTGTGGGCATCCTCAAGGGAGATAATCCCGGTAAGGTAGTTGCCCTGCGCGCAGACATTGATGCCCTACCCGTGACCGAAAGGAACGACCTCCCCTTTAAAAGTGAGGTAAAAGAGCAATTCCTGGGACAAGAAACAGGAGTGATGCACGCCTGCGGGCACGACACCCACACTGCCATCATGATGGGTGTTGCAGAGTTGCTTGCAAAGCATAAGGATAAAATTCACGGCACGGTAAAATTTGTGTTTCAACCCGCTGAAGAAGGCCCACCACCTGGAGAAGAAGGTGGCGCAAAACTCATGATAAAAGAAGGTGTGCTTAAAAAACCAGATGTTGATGCCATTTTTGGCCTGCATATCAATTCTGGTACACCGGTAAATACCATAAGGTACAAAGCTGGGGGCATTATGGCTTCTGTTGAACGGTTTGTGGTAAATGTAGAAGGTAAACAAACCCACGGTTCACAACCTTGGGGAGGTATTGACCCTATACTCATCAGCGCTAAAATCATCGATGGTTTCCAGACCATCATAAGCCGCAATGCACCGCTTACAGAAGGTGCAGCGGTAATTACCGTGGGCAAGATCACTTCTGGGGTGCGGTTCAACATCATACCGGAATCTGCCGAAATGATAGGAACGGTACGCACGCTTGACCCGCAAATGCGCGACCTTATCATTAAACGGATGAACGAAGTGGCAGAAAAAGTGGCAGATGCTTATGGCGGCCGGGCAAGCATAGAATGGCAAAACAATACTGTGGTAACCTTTAATGATGAAGAGTTGACCGCACAGATGCTCCCTACCCTACAAGGCATTGCAGGAGAAGAAAACGTAAACCTCACAAAACCCACCACGGGCGGTGAAGATTTTAGCTATTTTCAAGAAGAGGTGCCGGGTTTCTTTTACTTTTTGGGCGGCATGACCCCGGGCAACAAAGAACCTTTTCCGCACCACACGCCAGACTTCATGATAGATGAAGATGGGATGCTGCTGGGCATAAAAACAATGAGCCAGCTCGCCGTAGATTACCTCAACGCACAATAATATTTTAATAATTCTTTTATGCATGTCCACCATTTTGGTGGACATTTGCTTTATATTACTTTTAAATTAAAACCAGATTATTTTGTCCTCAATCTTAGAATTCCTGGGAAGTATCCCCTGGTGGGTGTGGGTACTCCTCGTGCTTGCAGTCATCGCCATCAGGGATGTATTCTTCAACAAGAAGCATATTATACAGCACAACTTCCCCATCGTGGGCCATATACGCTATTTGCTGGAAAGCATAGGGCCTGAACTGCGGCAGTACATCGTGGCAAACAACAGAGAGGAACTGCCCTTTAACCGCATTGAACGTGGCTGGATTTATGCTTCTGCCAAAAATGAGAACAATTACGAGGGTTTTGGTACAGACCGTGACATCTATGAGCCCAATTATATTTTTATAAACAATGCCATGATGGCCTTCCGGCTCCCGGAGGACCACCCCAATGTCAAAGACCCTTACTTTTTGCCCTGTGCAAAGGTCATGGGAGCCTATAACAAGAGAAAACGCCCCTATAGACCAGCATCCATAATCAATGTATCTGCAATGAGCTTTGGCAGCCTTTCGGCGAAAGCCATAATGTCACTAAACAAAGGGTGCGACAAGGCCCATGCCTATCACAACACGGGAGAAGGCGGCCTATCTCCCTATCACAAGCAAGGTGCTGATGTGATTTTTCAGGTGGGAACGGGATATTTTGGGGTACGCGATGAGCACGGAAATTTCTCCATGGAAAAATTGAAGAAACTCGTTGCGGATAACCCCCAGGTGCGCGCAATAGAATTTAAGCTATCACAAGGTGCAAAACCGGGAAAGGGTGGCGTGCTGCCTGCCTCAAAGATCACACAAGAAATCTCTGAAATAAGACACGTGCCACTGGGCAAGGACGTGGTATCCCCCCCCAGCCATTCAGTATTCAGTGATGTTCCCCAGATGATAGCCTTTCTTGAAAAAGTAGGGCGTGAAACGGGATTGCCCGTGGGCATCAAGGCAGCGATAGGCAAGCTCGACCAGTGGAAGGAACTAGCAAAAATAATGGCCGAAAAGAACCATGGCCCGGATTTTATTACCATAGATGGTGGCGAAGGTGGCACAGGTGCCGCCCCGCCCAGTTTTGCTGACCATGTTGCCATGCCGTGGGTGTATGGTTTTAGCGAAGTGTACAAGATCTTCAAGGCCCAGCACCTTACGGACAGGATTGTCTTTATAGGCGCTGGTAAACTGGGTTTTCCCGCCATGGGGGCGATGGCCTTTGCCATGGGGGTAGATTGTATCAATGTGGCCCGTGAGGCCATGATGTCCATAGGGTGCATACAGGCGCAGAGCTGCCATACCAATACATGCCCCACGGGTATTGCCACGCAGAGCAAGTGGTTGCAGGCCGGCATCAATGTTGAGGATAAGGCAATAAGGACCTTGTTCTATTTTAAGAACTTCAGGAAAGAATTACTGGAGATAACACATGCCTGTGGTTATGAGCACCCCTGCCAGATGACCATGGAGGATGCTGATATTACCCTGGGCGGCCAGAATATGACCAAGGCCCTGGCGGGCAGTTTTGGGTACAACAAGGTGCCCGTGAGCTTTGAAGGTATGCAGGCACTGCAAGATTGCCCACACCTGGGGGGCAATTATCAAAAGAAAAAAGAAGAAAAGACCGTTAAGAAGCTAGAAAAGAAAAACAAAGTACGTTTTTAAACCTAAAGCAATGGAAGAAACATTCATACAAGTTTTAATAGCCTTGATACCTGCCGCCCTTGTGGGTGCAATTGCATACTTTTTTTTTAAAAGGTTTATGGAGAATGAGGCAGGAAGAAGGCGCTTTTTATTGCACAAAGACGCGCAAAAAGAAGCCTTGCCCGTGCGGTTACAGGCTTATGAGCGGTTGGCCCTTTTCTTGGAAAGAATCAACCCGTCACAACTGTTGCTCAGGGTCAAACCACAGTCACAGGACAAACAGGGGTATGAAAATGTACTGATCAACCATATTGAGCAGGAGTTTGAGCACAACCTCTCCCAACAGATCTACATGAGCAATGAATGCTGGAACGTCATAAAATCAGCTAAAAATGGCACGATTAAACTTATACGCTCCGTGGGTATGAAGGAAGCTTCTGGTTCTGCCGATAAATTAAGGGAAGCGGTGCTTAGGGAAATGATAGACCATCCCTCGCCGTCCAATGTCGCCCTAGAATATTTGAAAAAAGAGGTCAAGGAGCTTTTTGGGTAGGCCTTTAACTCACCTCCCCCACGTCCTTAAGTTTGTTTTCCTGGGCCTGTTTAGTTTTCGCGGAAGCGTACTCCCATCCTTGCTGCCACCAGTCAGTCATTAGTTTCTTGTTAAATATCAAGCTGTTCTCTGTAAGTTTTGATGGGGTATAATACAGGTTGAGCGGTACTTCTTTATTGATGGCGGCAAGCTTGCCCACCACGACATCGTGGTACTCCACCTGGTCCATCAAAAAGCCAAAGAGGTTTACCATCAACGCAAAGGGATTCTTGCCCAGTACCTTGTTGTACTGCATGTTTTCTGACTCCAGGATAATGGCATCCACCTCTGTCGCACCACGGCGTATAGCCTCCCGGATGGGGACGATACAACCAAAACCGCCATCAGCATACTCACATTCATTTTTGTTCACCAGGCTCATGAAGGGCACGTAATTGCATGAAATCCATATCCATTCGCAAAAATCCTCGTACGAGCAGTCATCCATACTTTTGTACTCCACGGTATTCTTGGTAAGGTTTGAGACAGTCACGACAACATCCTTGGGGCTTTGCTTTATACGCTCAAATTCTTCCCTGCTCAGGTTTTTCTTGATGTTCTTTAAGAGGTTTTTGCTTTCGCCAAAGGTCCTCTTCTTCTTGATGAACTGCCTTACCGTGTTCAGGTAGTTGATGGAGACGTACTCCCTGCCCCCCTTTTTCTTGATACGGAAGGGGTTGATGTTAAAAATAGTCTGTTGATTGACCTGGGTGTACAGTTCATAGGCCCGCGATATTTTTCCGCCGGCAAGCTGTGAAATGAGCAGGCTTCCCGTAGAGGTGCCCAAAAAAAGGTCATAATCATTCTTAGCCTCCTCGATAAGGTACTGGGCCACGCCACCGGCATAAGCTCCCTTGCTCCCCCCACCCGAAATAACAAGTGCACGCATTTACTGTAATTTTTTGTCCAGGAATTCCTGCTGCTTTTTATTAAGTCCCCCTAGGCCCTGCAGCATGGCCTTCCAGTTTTCATCTTTGACCAGTACATCCAGCAGTTCCCTACAGGATTGTGCAAAACGCCAGTTGTGGTGCATGCACCCCAGCACGAGGTTGCCCAGCGACTGCGCATCAAAAAGTTGCAGTTGATACAGGTATTGAAATGCGTTTTCACGGATGTAGAAGGAGTAGGACGGGTTTGTATAATTGGTCAACCTATCATAATAATGTTGCCAGGAAGACTTGTCAAAATCTTTTGTGGCCAGGGCCAGGGCGAGCCATAATGTCTCGATATTCTTATCAGTAAACCCCGCAATGCCACGGGTCTTCTCAAGATATTGGGGCCTGTTTTCAGGAAAATTGAACCACAACTTCATAAGGGCTTGCTCCTTGGTCAGGTAGGATTCATCCTCCAGTAGGGATTCAAAACCCGTTTTTAATGCCACGGGTATTTCTTCCAGCGAAAGCGCGATTGCCTGCCTCACCATGACCTTGTTGCTCGCAAGTGCCCTTTCATAGATTTCCATGGTCTGTGATATGGGCTCGCCCACAAGCTGGTACACAACTTCCTGGCCTATGTAATCATTGGGCAGGGTCACGGCATCCATGAGCTGTTCCTGTTTTTGTTCAAGGGGTACTTTGCGCAGGGCATTGATGCGCAGGTATTCTTGCATGAATGGTGATTTCTTGAGTGATTCCAGGGCTTCGGTCGCCTGGAAAGCCGACTGGTTGAGCCAGTCTTTCACAAACTCTGTGAGGTCTTGTCCAGATACCGCTTCCGCGGAAGCGATAAAATCCTCAGTGCTCACGTTCTTGTACCTGTGGTCATTTAAGTACCGTTGTACCGCCATCCTGAAGGGTTCATCCCCTATCTGCTCCCGGAGTATATGCAGCGCCCATGCCCCTTTTTGATAAAAGGTGAGTGATGATGCTTTGGGGTTGAGCAGTTTTTCCCCCTTGCCTTGATCACTGAGTTCCTTGAGCTGCTCTGCACTTTGATAAAGCTGCCAGTAATAGTAGTCTTCGCCAAATATGGATTTTTCGGCAAGCAGGGCATAATATGTGGCAAAACCTTCCTGTAGCCAGTGGTGCGTGCCGCTGGTCTCAGTCACCATATCGCCAAACCACTGGTGGGCGAGCTCATGTGCATTTACGTTAACAAAGTTACGGTCTATAAATGCCGTATCGTCAACCATGAGGTTGTCGCTAAATATTGTGGCAGAGGCATTCTCCATACCGGCATATAAAAAATCCTTGACCGGGACTTCTTTGTAATTTTGCCAGGGATAGGGCACCATGATTTCTGCCTCCAGAAAATCAAATATCTGTTGAGTGTACCGGTATGTCGCACTTACCTTGGCCGAATCCCTGGGGTAATAGTACAGTTCAATGGGCACTCCAGATGCCGTTGTCATGATATCCTTTTTATACGTACCGGCAGCGAGGGCCACCAGGTAGCTGGAGATGGGGTTCACCATATCATACTTCCAGGTCGTGAGGCCATTGGCCTGTTCTTTTTTAACCAGTGTGCCATTTGCAATGACCACTTTATCGCTGGGTGCAGAGATGTTAAGGTCAAACTCTATCTTATCGTTCATGTCATCAAGTGATGGCAACCAGTTTGATGTATATTTTCCCTGCCCTTGGGTCCAGACCTGCACGCTACCTTCATTATCCACAAAATACAGCGCCTTATCTGGTGATGCTATATATTCTAGGTGAATTTTATAATCCTTACCGGCCTTAAAGTCGTGCTTCAATATAAGTTGACCCTCATTAAATCCCACCTTAATTCCTTTACCCTTTATACTGGCATAGTATTCAACAAGGTTCTTGGCATCCAGGTATATGCTATCTGTATCCTTAAGGATAGAAAATTCCAAGTCCAGGTCGCCATCTACCGTCTTGTAGTAAAAGTCCAGGTCCAGGTTTGCCTCTACCCTCTTAATATCTATAATATCAGTTTGTTGTGCTGCTATAAAGTGAGAAGAAATAAAGAAAACCGCAATAAGGAAGATACGCATACACAGGCTTAAATGTAACATATAGCAAAATAGTAAATTGAACTCATAAATGGAAGAAGTGAATTGGCAAGTTGTAATTTTTTATCTTCGTCTGTTATGAGCCTGGCAAAATTACAGACACCCATAGATTACCTCAAAGGGGTAGGCCCTAACCGCGCATTACTTTTACGCAAGGAGATGGACGTACACACCTATCAAGACCTGCTCAACCTTTTTCCCAACAGGTATCTGGACCGTACCACCTATCATAAAATAGGGCAATTGCAGCCCACCGCCGCAGATGTGCAGATTATAGGGAAAGTCGTTCACCTTAAAATGATGGGAGAAAAACGGGGTAAGCGGCTTGTTGCCACCTTTCAAGATGATACCGGTAGCATGGACCTTGTGTGGTTTAGGGGCCACAAGTGGATAAAAGACAGCCTCAAGATAAATGTCCCCTATGTGGTTTTTGGCAAGGTGCAGCGCTTTGGTGGCACCTACTCTATCGCCCACCCAGATATGGAACTGCTCAGCGAACATGAGCGCAGCCTGCGCGGGGCCATGCAACCAGTGTACCCATCTACCGAAAAACTCGCGGCAAAAGGTATCACGAACAAGGTCATCAATACGATGATGCAACAGCTTTTTCATGAATGTGGCAAGCAGATTACCGAATCGCTCAGCACTCACCTGCTTGAAAACCTCAAGCTCATGCCCAAGGCGCATGCCTATTTCAACATTCATTTTCCACAGTCACAAAATGACCTTGCACGGGCACAATACCGGCTCAAATTTGAAGAACTTTTTTATATCCAGCTACAGCTACTCATTAAAAACAGGTTGCACAAGCAAAAGATAAAAGGCTACGCTTTCGCGGAAGTAGGACAACACTTTTCTGATTTTTATGAAAACCACCTCCCTTTTGAGCTAACCAATGCTCAAAAACGCGTCATTAGGGAAATACGCAACGACCTGGGCAAGCCCGCCCAGATGAACCGGCTCTTACAGGGCGATGTGGGGAGCGGCAAGACCATCGTGGCGTTGATGAGCATGCTGCTGGCGATAGACAATGGCTTCCAGGCCTGTCTCATGGCCCCCACCGAAATACTCAGCATTCAGCATTATCATGGGCTGGTAGAACTTTGCCAGGAAACCGGGATACGCATCGACCTGCTTACAGGCTCCACCAAAACCGCTAAGCGCAATGCAATTCACGCAGACCTGCTCAACGGAAACCTGGATATACTCATCGGCACGCACGCCCTGCTTGAAGATAAGGTGCAATTTAATAACCTGGGACTTGCGGTTATTGACGAGCAGCACCGTTTTGGTGTGGAGCAGCGCAGCAAGCTATGGCATAAAAACGAGCTACCGCCACATGTACTCATCATGAGCGCAACACCCATACCGCGTACGCTGGCAATGAGCGTGTATGGTGACCTTGATGTTTCAGTGATTGATGAGCTGCCACCCGGGAGAAAGGATATCAAGACCGTTCACCGCTTTGATGCAAACCGTTTAAAGGTCTTCCGTTTTCTGCGTGATGAAATAAAAAAAGGTAGGCAGGTTTATATAGTTTACCCACTCATTCAAGAAAGTGAAGCCCTGGATTATAAAGATTTGATGGATGGTTATGAGAGCATCGCCCGAGAGTTCCCACAGCCAGAATATCAAATCTCAATAGTGCACGGCAAGATGAAACCCGCAGACAAAGATTATGAGATGGAACGCTTTGTAAAGGGTGAAACCCAGATCATGGTCGCCACCACGGTAATCGAGGTGGGCGTAAACGTGCCCAACGCCTCTGTAATGGTCATTGAGAGCGCAGAGCGTTTTGGCCTCAGCCAGTTGCACCAGTTGCGTGGTCGTGTGGGGCGTGGTGCAGAGCAGAGCTACTGTATCCTCATGACGGGTCATAAACTTAGCGAAGACAGCAAGACCCGGTTACAGACCATGACCAGGACCAATGACGGCTTTGAGATTGCCGAAGTTGACCTTAAACTTCGTGGCCCGGGCGACATGATGGGCACGCAACAAAGCGGAGCCCTACATCTCAAGATTGCAGATATCGTGCGGGATAACGATGTGATGAAAATTGCCCGCGGCTATGCCTCAAGCATCCTTAGTGATGACCCCTCACTTGCAAAGCCAGAAAACGAGGTGATACGCAGCACATATCAAGACTTGATGAAATATAAAAACATATGGAATTACATCAGCTAGACATGAAGATGAAGTTTAAGTTGTGGTTGCCATTGTTGCTTGTTTTATTTGCTTCCGCGAAAGCGAATGCCCAGGAGTTCTATGACCCGCCAGATTATGAGACATCTTTCTTTGAAAAAAGCGGTGACGTATTAGAATATGCCATGCCAGCAGGCACGGGACTCATCATCCTGCTAGAAAAAGACATCAAGGGCGCAAAACAATTTGCGCTGGCGTATGGCTCAACCATCGTGTTGACCTATGCACTTAAAAACGTCATTGAAAAAGAAAGACCACAGTCCAATAAACCCCGTTTTGACTCCTTTCCATCAGGGCATACCGCATCTGCCTTTAGCAGTGCATCCTTCTTGCAGCGACGGTACGGTTGGCAATATGGCCTGCCCGCTTATGCCCTGGCAACTTACGTGGGCATCAGCCGTGTGGAGGGCAAGGTACAGCACCATGACTATGTAGATGTGCTGGGTGCCGCGGCCATCGCCGTGGGATTTACCTATATTTTCACATCACCACGAGCTAGAGAAATACCACAGGTATCCTTCAATTCAAGGGATAAGCAATTCCTGATTTCCTGGAACTATCGTTTTTAAGGTATTTTGGCTTTAAGCCAAAACAAAACACGTAAAAAGCCACAACTAAAAAAAGGGTAAATAGTATATTTGCCACTCTTAAAAATGCAGGATGAAGATTTCTTATAACTGGTTAAAGCAGTTCATAAAAATTGATTGGGATGCCGTTAAAACAGGCAATCTATTAACTGACCTAGGTCTTGAGATCGAGGGTATAGAACCTTATCAAAGTGTGCCGGGAGGCCTTGTAGGTGTCGTGGTGGGGCACGTGCTCACCTGTGAAAAACACCCCAATGCAGACCGCCTGAACATCACAAAAGTAGACCTGGGCGATGGCAACCCATTGCAGATAGTATGTGGCGCACCTAATGTGGCCGCCGGTCAAAAGGTACCCGTGGCAACCGTGGGTACCACGTTATATGACGATAAGGGACAACCCTGGACCATCAAAAAAGGAAAGATACGCGGCGAGGTAAGCAACGGCATGATATGTGCCGAAGATGAGCTGGGACTGGGGGAAAGCCATGACGGTATCATGATTCTAGCAGATGACCTCGTACCCGGAAAACCCCTTGCAGAAGTATTTGAAGTAGAAAATGACAAGGTTTTTGAGATAGGCCTTACGCCCAACAGGGCAGATGCCATGAGCCACATGGGCGTTGCCCGTGACCTGCGCGCAGGCCTTATTCAAGAAGATACAAACCTTGAGTTCATTACCCCATCCGTGAGTTCTTTTCATGTGGACAACCGCACGGGCGCAGTATCAGTAGAGATACTTGATACAGCCAAGGCACCCCGCTATTGTGGTGTCACCATTACAGGATTAACCATAAAAGAGTCTCCCCGCTGGCTACAAAACCGTTTAAAGGCCATAGGGCTTACGCCAAAGAACAACGTGGTCGATGCCACAAACTATGTAATGCATGAGCTTGGCCAACCGTTACATGCCTTTGACCTGGCAAGGGTTTCGGGTGGTGAGATCAATGTAAAGACCTGTGCTGCCGGCACAAAATTCACCACGCTTGATGATGTGGAGAGGGAGCTTCATGAAGATGACCTCATGATATGTGATGGGGAAAAACCCATGTGCATCGCAGGTGTTTTTGGCGGGAACTATAGCGGTGTTTCAGCGGGCACATCTTCCATATTTCTTGAAAGTGCCTATTTTGACCCGGTAAGCATACGCAAGACCGCAAAACGCCACGGACTTAACACAGATGCTTCCTTTAGATTTGAGCGTGGCATAGACCCCAATATCACAAAATATGCCCTGAAACGTGCGGTTTTATTGATTCAGGAGATTGCCGGGGGTGTTGTCTCCAGCGATATTGTGGATATCTATCCCAAGAAGGTCGAGGATCACCAGGTGTTTTTACATTTCGCGGAAGCGTATAAACTTATAGGTGAAGAGATTCCCCGGGAAACCATAAAAAGTATCTTGACCTCCCTAGACATCAAGATTAACAATGTCACAGAATCTGGCATAGGCATGACCATCCCCGCGTACCGCAATGATGTGACCCGCGAGGTTGATGTGATTGAAGAGGTGCTGCGCGTATATGGTTACAACAACATCGCGTTTAAGGATAAATTGAATGCTTCCATTTCTGGTAGTGGGCGTTATGAAGACCATAAACTACAAAATATCGTGGGCGACCAGCTCGCGGCACTGGGCCTTAACGAGATTCTCAACAACTCGCTTACATCTCCCGCGTATGCAGCACTCACTGATACTCTCAAAGCAGAACATAACGTGACCATGCTTAACCCGCTGAGCCAGGACCTTAGCGTGATGCGTCAATCCATGCTGTTTTCTGGGCTCGAGGCCGTGGTCTACAACCTCAACCGTAGGCAGGAAAGCCTAAAGTTGTTTGAATTTGGCAAAACATATCACCAGTTTGGCGAAAACCGGGAGGAGTTCAAGCATCTCTCCATATTGCTTACAGGAAATCAAAATGACGAGAGCTGGACAAGCCCCACGCAACCGGTAAGCTTCTTCTATTTGAGAGGTATTGTAGATGCCGTGCTTGGGCAGTTGGGCTTAAAAAACCTCACCTTAAAACCGGTTGGAGATTCCCTATTTGCTGAAGGTATTAGTCTTTCACTACGCAAGAAACCCCTTGTTAAGTTAGGGTTGATATCTAAGAAAATCCTTAAACACTTTGATATTGACCACGAGGTGCTCTATGCAGATTTTGACTGGGACGCCATTCTTGAAAATGTGGGCAAGCAACAGATACTCTTTCAGGCCATCCCAAAATATCCTTCAGTAAGACGGGATTTTGCCTTGCTGGTGGATGAAGAAGTGACCTTTGATGCGCTTTACAAGATTGCCCATAACGTGGAGAAAAAAGCCCTACAATCAGTCAATCTTTTTGATGTCTATCAAGGTAAGAATATACCTAAGGGCAAAAAGAGCTATGCCGTGAGCTTTACTCTGCTGGATGAAAACAAGACCTTGACAGACAAGCAAATCGATAAGATCATGGCAAAGCTACAGGCTGCTTTTGAGAAAGAACTGGGCGCAGAGCTGCGCTAACCTCAAAGTCTGTAAACCTGTTGACCCGTAAACATCAATTGTATAACTTTACGGTAAAACGCACCACAGCTTATGAAAAGGACAAACATTCACCACAAGCTTCTACAGCAACGGGGAAAAAAGGTAGATGGAGAGCAGCTTTTACAACAGGTCAAGGATTTTCTTGAGCAAGACACCCTTAAGGACAACCGCATCATAGATTGCCTTGACGGCGAAAGCAACTCAAACAACATCCTGGATTTTGACAAGCTATCCAGTGAGCGTATCTTTCATGAAAATGATATCAAGAACGTGTGTATCACCTACCGCTTGCGGTTTCTGGAAACCCGCTATTTTAAAGGAAAATTTCCGCAAGAAGTACTTAGTGAGATAAAACAACTGGAGCAAGCACACAATACCCAATTATCGGGTTTTAAAATCATAGCCCCGTCAAAGCTTTTTAGGCTGGAGAAGGCAGATGACCCCGTGCTTTTTGTACCCATGGGAAACAGGTATTATTATATGGTTCACAAATGGGGCAATGACCTCCACCCCCTGCGCAAGTGGATGATGTGGCCCTTTAAAAGCCTGGAAAACCTTATTTTTGCCATTCTGTTATCAAGCGTGGTCGCCACCATGCTCGTGCCTGATGGCCTCTTTACAAAGCACCAAGACTTTAGCCAGGATATCATGGTGTTTTTCTTTATGTTCAAATCTATCGCGGCCATAGTACTTTTTTATGGTTTTGCACTGGGCAAGAACTTCAATACCGCAATCTGGCAAAGTAGATACGATAAAGCACAATAGAACACATGCTCAAAGACTCTTCCTATGACCGCGTTTATACGGGTTCTCAAATCGAGGTAAACCATGTAAAAAACCTCCTCGAAGAAAAAAACATCCATGCCGTGATACGCAACGATTTTGAAAGTGGGCTGCGGGGTGGTTTTGGCGGTGGAATCCCCAATCATGTACAGCTTTTTGTAAAGAAGGAAGATATGGTCACGGCAAAACGGGTGGTGGATACTGCTTTTGCAAAAGGCATCCCCGAGGAAGTCCTTGCACAACAGGCCGAACAAAGTAGACTCGCCGAAGAAGAGGCCGTGCACAAAACGGGAGAAAGGCCCTTGATAAAAAAAAATGCAGATGCCCCAAGGCGCTCTGTTCTTAACCTTGCGCTCAATATAGGGTTGATACTCTATTCTGCATGGAGGTTGCTGCCCTTATTGCGTGGTGAGGAGTTGCCAGCCTGGCGTATTGCCATAAGTGGTTTTATCCTGGTGTTCTGTGCCGTGGCACTGATCAATCACTTTCGCCGTAAGGCATAAAAAAAGCAGATGTTTCCATCTGCTCTTTATATGCATGCTTTTATTGACTTATACTTCTACAGCATACATGCCCTGACGCTGTTCCTTTATTTTTGGGTCGCTCATGTAATCGTCAAAGGTAAGGTACCTATCGATGATTCCCTTTGGCGTAAGCTCAATGACCCTGTTGCCCACGGTCTGTGCAAACTCATGGTCACTTGTGGTCAAGATCACGGTGCCCTTAAAGTTTTTTAAGCTGTTGTTGAAGGCCGTGATACTCTCCAGGTCAAGGTGGTTAGTAGGCTCATCAAGCATGAGTACATTGGCACGCTGCATCATCATGCGGCTCAACATACACCTTACTTTTTCTCCTCCTGACAATACATTTGACGTTTTTAGGGCTTCCTCACCAGAGAAGATCATCTTGCCCAAAAAGCCACGTAAAAAAACTTCTTCACGCTCTTCCTCGGTCTTGGCGTATTGACGCAGCCAGTCAACCAAGGTCAGGTCGTTTTCAAAAAACTCCTGGTTGTCCACGGGAAGATAGGCCTGTGTGGTGGTCACACCCCATTCATATTTGCCCTCAAGGGCCTTTTGTTTTCCGTTTATGATTTCATAAAATGCCGTGGTTGCCCGGCTATCTTTTGAGAAAAGCACCACCTTATCTCCTTTTGCAAGGTTGATGTTTGCGTTTTGAAAAAGGATTTCGCCATCTACTGATGAAGCCAGTTTTTCTATATTCAGGATCTGGTCACCTGCCTCGCGCTCGCGCTCAAAGATTATCGCGGGATACCTCCTGCTGGATGGCTTGATATCAGAGATGTTGAGCTTTTCAATCATCTTTTTACGGGAAGTGGCCTGCTTGCTCTTTGCCACGTTTGCACTAAAACGACGTATGAATTCTTCAAGCTCCTTTTTCTTTTCTTCGGCTTTTTTATTCTGCTGCGCCCTTTGACGTGCGGCCAGTTGAGAAGACTCATACCAGAAGGTATAGTTACCGCTATAGTGGTTTATTTTTCCAAAATCAATATCTGAAATATGGGTACACACCGCATCCAGGAAGTGACGGTCGTGAGACACCACGATAACACAGTTCTCATAGTTTGCCAAGAAATTCTCCAACCAGTTTATGGTTTCATAATCCAGGTCGTTAGTAGGCTCATCCATAATCAATACATCTGGATTGCCAAATAGGGCCTGCGCCAAAAGCACGCGTACCTTTTGTTTACCGTCAAGGTCCTTGACCAGCGAATAGTGGAGGTCTTCAGTAATGCCCAGGTTTGATAGTAGTGCCGCCGCATCACTATCAGCATTCCAGCCGTTCATCTCCTCAAACTGTACCTGGAGCTCCCCTATCCTATCAGCATTTTCATCAGAGTAGTTAGCATAAAGTTCATCTATCTCCTTCTTGATGTCATACAGCTCCTTATTGCCCATCAATACCGTCTCAAGCACGGTATACTCATCATAGGCATAGTGATCTTGCGTAAGGACTGACATGCGCTTGCCTGGCTCCAGGTGCACATGGCCAGAAGTGGGATCTTCCTGACCACTTATGATTTTTAAAAAAGTAGATTTACCGGCACCGTTTGCACCTATAATACCATAACAATTCCCCTCTGTAAACGTGACGTTCACCTCGTCAAAAAGGACACGTTTACCAAATTGAACAGAAAGATTAGAAACTGATAGCATAGACTGTATTTTTTAACTCATTTTGAATTGCGCAAAAGTACTATTTAAGCAGCAAAGGCGGAAACATTAACTTTTATTATAATCCTTTTAATAAATAGTTAACATAGCACTGGTAGCAGCCCATTTAAATTTGGCGATTGTTACCTAAAACGTCTATCCTGTATACTTCTACCTCAATTAAACAAAAGTTATGGTTAGCAGCACCACTCATACTGCTTACCATGACCGTGTCTTGCAACCAGCAAAAAGCAGATGGGACGTACCTAGGGGGAGAGATTGTCAACCCTTTATCAAATGCCGTTGTACTACGTAAGGGCAATACCCCGATTACCGAGATACCCTTGAACCAGAACAACCAGTTCATGTTTAAGTTCAAGGATTTTGAACCTGGGCTCTACACGTTTTTCCACAAGGAGAGGCAACTGGTATTCATTGAAAAAAATGACAGTATATTGTTGCGCCTCAACACCTTTCAATTTGATGAGACGCTTACCTTTTCTGGGCTTGGTGCCATCAAGAACAATCTGTTGATCAAATTTTTCCTGATGTACGAGAGCGAGGGCAAGGCCATGCTTGACCACCAGGTATATCAACGGGATTATGACGGTTTTGAAAAATATGTGGATTCCTTACAACAGCAACATGAGGAAATATGGACCCACGCACAACTTACCAATGAATTTTCAACAGCATTTGAAGACCTGATGGATGTGGACATACGGTATGAAGACTATGCCATGAAAGAAGCATATTGCCTATCATCGTTTGGGCAGAGTAGCGTCAAGGATATCAAGAACACCCCGGCTGATTTTCATAACTATAGGAAGGATATAGACCTTGATATGTCGCAATACCTTAGCCTGTACTCCTACCAAAGGTTTCTCTATAACTATTTCAACCACCTGGCTTATGAAGAATATGCCGATGATATGGTATATGACCCCAAGTCATTTACCCATAACGCGCACAAGCTGCGCCTTATCAAGGAAAAAATAGAAAACGATAGCGTACAGAGCTACCTACTCACAAGGACCATAAGGGATTACCTCTCTGACAGTAATGACAAGACCGGTGGCAAGCTACTATATGAGATTTATATGGAGCGTATTTCATCTCCTTATGACAAGAAGGAAATACAAGACCTGTATGCAGCAAACAAAAACGTTGAAGCGGGCCGTTTTTTACCAGAAGAAACCTTATATGATATCAAGGGTAATGAGGTAAAGCTCAAATCGCTCATTAAAAAGCCCACCATCATCTTCTTCTGGACAGAGAACAGAAAGAGCCATATCATGACCGCCCATGAAAAAATACGGGAGATAAGGCGCAAGTACCCACAGTATGATTATCTCGCCATCAATATTGACAAGGATGAGGATGAGTGGCTTAAACTTGTAGAACTGTACAAACTAGACCCCAAGAAGGAGTTTAGGTTCAAGGATGAACTTGAACAATTAAAACAGGACCTTGCCATTACCAATGTTATACGCACCTTTATCGTGGACGGTGACGGCACCATCTTCAACGGCCATGCAAACATGTTCAGCTCAAACTTTGAGAAAGAACTTCAAAAGTACTTGAAGCGCTAAATAAAAAGACCGCCCCTAAGCGAGACGGTCCAGTATCTATATGGCTTTCGCCGAAAGGCAACCTCAATTAATTATTGCCCTTTTTATAATCAGCAAGGAACTTCTCTAGACCTATATCAGTCAATGGATGTTTTAACAGGCCTTCAATTGAAGAAAGTGGTCCCGTCATGACATCAGCACCCAGCTTTGCACACTCAATAACGTGCATGGTGTGGCGTATGGAAGCCGCGAGGATCTCTGTCTCATATGCATAGTTGTCATAAATCTGACGAATCTCGGCAATGAGGTTAAGGCCATCAGTAGAAATGTCGTCAAGCCTACCTATAAATGGAGAAACGTAGGTAGCGCCGGCCTTAGCCGCAAGTAGCGCCTGCCCTGGTGAAAATACCAGTGTACAGTTTGTGCGGATACCGTTATCACTAAAATATTTAAGTGCCTTTACACCATCCTTGATCATGGGCACCTTGACCACGATCTGCTCATGCAGTTCTGCCAGCTCTTCACCTTCTTTTACAATGGCGTCAAAATCTGTCGCGATTACCTCTGCACTTACATCTCCATCAACAATATTGCAAATATCAACATAGTGCTTAAGGATGTTGTCCCTCCCTGTGATTCCTTCTTTTGCCATGAGGGATGGGTTTGTGGTAACACCATCAAGCACGCCCAATGCCTGAGCCTCCTTAATTTGGTCAAGATTAGCTGTATCAATAAAAAATTTCATCTTTTTGGTTTTGAGTTATTTCTTCTTCAAAGTTAGGCAAACCCCAGTAAACAGGAGACCTACTTTACAGGATTTTAAAGCTTGTTATGATACTTTTGGCTTACGCCAAAATAACTAAAGCTTATAATGGTTAAGCAGCATTTTCTCAAAGATTTTATTGGGCAACAGCCCTTTGAGCCTCACGGAAAACTTTTGCAGGAATGCACCCACCTTATAATGCACCGCGGGCTTCCCGGTATTCATGATTTTATGAACGGCATGTGCCATCTGTATGGGGTTGCCGCCTTCATCCACATGTTCATCCATCAAGCTCAATGACATGGAGTAGTTTTTATAATATGGAGAGTCTTCACAGGCAGGGGCATGAAACCTCCCCGAAGCAATATTTGTGGCAAAGTCTCCTGGAGCGACATTGGTAAGTTGTATGTTAAACTCCTTGAGCTCCATGCGCATGGCCTCAGTGGTTAGGGCAAGCGCACCTTTTGTGGCTGAGTACGGCCCGCGATAGGGCAACCCCATGTAACCTGCAATTGAGGTCACATTGATGATCATCCCGCTTTTTTGCCCGCGCATGGCTGGCAGCACGGCCTTCATCACGTTTATGGGGCCAAAATAATTGGTGTCAAAAATAGCCTTGAGTTCGCTTTCTGGGATTTCCTCAAGTGGGCCGGTAATACCCCTTCCCGCATTGTTGATCAAGTAGTCCACGCGCCCTTCTCTATCCAGGAGTTGCTCAACAGCATGGGTTATGGTTTCTTTTTTGGTCACGTCAAGCGCTAAAAAATGTACGCCATTGACCATATCCTCCTTAGGGTTACGGCTCGTGCCATAGACTGTGTACTGCTTGTTAACGAGATACTCTGCAATGCTTTTTCCTATTCCTGAAGATGCTCCGGTGATGAGGACTACTTTTGACATAAAAAAGTGAAGTTTTAATGTACTAAAAAGGTAGGCAAAGTAGTTAAAAATAAGGCATAAAAAAAGGCAAGCTACCTACATCACACCGCTACGACCATCTACCCTTGCTGCGTTCCCGCCCTGGGGGATTCAACAGGAGCTGGTTGTGTAGGACTTGCCGGCGCAAATATACGGTATGAATATGGTTGTCACAATGTTTTTTAAACCGAATTTATTATAATACCTTGGCAAAAATTTCCTTGATTAAAATGGCTATGTATAACAGACTGGCACTCTTGTCAATACTCTTGACCCTTCTTTCTTGCGGCAATGGAAAAGACCTCGCAAAAAAGTTTGACCTAAGCACAAATGCTGATAAAAAAACCATCGTAAACGGCACGGACCTAACGGTTACGCTTTCGCCAAAAAACGGCACCACCATTGACTCTGTTGCCTATTACCTGGATGGTGCCCGGCTGGGGGGCGATACCGGCTTCTCACCTCTCACAAAAAAGATAGAAGTACAAAAACTGGGCAAGAAAGACCTGGTGGCAAAGGTCTATGCCGGCGGGGAAACCGCAAACATCACCCAGGAACTCTCAATTTTAAATGATGTTGCCCCCAAGGTCTACTCCTATGAAATCGTGAACACATATCCACATGATGTGGCCTCGTACACACAGGGGCTTGAGTTTCACGACGGCATCCTGTATGAAAGCGCGGGACAATATGGAAAATCTGGGTTGATGAAGACCAATTATGAAACCGGGGAAATCACAAAGCGCATCGATCTTGACGATAAGTTTTTCGCCGAAGGCTTGACCCTTATTGACAACAAGATAGTACAACTCACCTGGCGTGAAAATGTAGGTTTTACCTATGACCCAGAGACCCTTGAAAAAACCGGAAGTTTTACCTATAATGAAAGTAAAGAAGGTTGGGGCCTGTGCAATGACGGCAAGGTTATCTACAAAAGTGATGGTAGCTCCAGGATATGGCTACTTGACCCAAAAACCCTGGCCGAAAAGGATTATATAGAGATCACTGACAATAAAAAGGTGCGCAAGGAATTTAATGAACTGGAGTGGATCAACGGCAAGATCTATGCAAACACCTATCAATATGACAGTATCGCGATCATTGACCCAAGCAGTGGCGCGATAGAGGCCGTAATTGACCTGCGCTCATTAAAAAAGAAAGTACAGGGCGGCCTGGACGAGGATAACGAGGTCCTCAATGGTATTGCCTACAAGGCAGATGAAGACCGTCTTTTTGTTACCGGCAAGCACTGGAACAAGCTTTTTGAAATCAAGGTTATCAAAGAATGATTTATTATCTGGCCATTTTTAAAAGGATTTTTCACGTGCTGGCTGTACTGGCAATCGTGCTCCTTGCCAGTTCATGCCGGGATGATTTTGAAACCTCGGCCAGCACCGGCAACCTTGAATTTAGCAAGGATACCGTTTATCTCGATACTGTTTTTACTAACCTGGGCAGCAGCACCTACCGCCTCAAGGTCTATAACCGCAGCGATAAGGACATCAGTATACCACGCGTGGCGCTGGGCAGGGCAAACAGTTCTTTGTACCGCCTCAATGTGGACGGGGTTGCCGGCAAGGAGTTTGAAAATGTTGAAATACTGGCCAAGGACAGTATCTTTGTATTTATAGAGACTACTGTTGACCATAATGATTTCGCTTCAAGCGAAAACAACTTCCTCTATACGGATGCCATTCAATTTGAGAGCCTGGGCATGACGCAGCAGGTGCAACTGGTCACCCTGATACAGGATGCCGTTTTTCTATATCCTTCAAAAAATGCGCAGGGAGTTGTGGAAACCCTCAACCTAGGGGTTGACGACACCGGGCAGGAAATACGTATCGAGGGGTTCATACTTGAAGATGATGAACTGATCTTTACTGATGAAAAACCCTATGTGATTTATGGGTATATGGCTGTCGCCGAAAATAAGACCTTGCAGATTCAGGCCGGTGCACGGCTTCACTTTCATGAAAACAGCGGTATTATCGTGGGTTCCCAGGGTAGGCTTGAAATCAACGGTGCGCCCAGCATGGACCAAAGTTTACAAGAAAATGAAGTAATCCTGGAAGGTGACCGCCTTGAACCGCTTTATAATGACATCCCAGGCCAATGGGGAACCATTTGGCTTACGCCAAAGAGTACCTCCTCAATCTCACATGCCACCATTAAAAATGCCACCATAGGCATTATTGCAGATACCGAGAATGACTCAGATACCATTGATGTAACCGTTGACAATACCCAGATTTATAACAGCAGCAACATAGGCCTGTATTGTGTAAACAGTAGCCTTACTGCCAAGAACCTTGTGGTAAACAATGCCGGGTTGAGCTCAGTATGGTTGCGGCTGGGCGGCAACTATGACTTTAAGCACTGTACCATTGCAAACTACTACAATCAAGGAGTGCGCAACTTTCCTGCGCTCACCATTGACAATTACCTGGAAGATGTGGACCAGGTGCTTATTGCCAACCTAGAAAAAGCTTCATTTGCAAACTGTATCATCTATGGCAACGAGAATACTGAAATAGGTATTGACCAGGTTGAAGGAACCCTATTCAATTTTATGTTCAGCAATACCTTGATTCGGTTTCAGGACACCTTTGACCTATTTCAAGACAACGCACTTTACGATTTTAATGATACTTCACATTATGTGGACAACTTGTTCAATATTTCGCCAGATTTTAAGAATACTGCTGAAAATGATTTGATAATTGGTGAAGAAAGTGGTGCAAATTCTTTAGGAAATGCTGAAATTGCCCAACTCGTTCCGTTTGACCTCCTTGGAGTTGACCGCACGGGTGCCCCAGATTCTGGAGCGTATCAAAGCATCCTTTTTGAAGACTAAGACAAATCCATATTTCAATTGCAGCAACTTCCAGCCATAAAAAACATCCTGACAACTAAATCGTTTTTTCTTGTCGTATTCCTTATTTCCGGCAGATTGATTTTCGCGCAAGCGAATGTGGCCCCGGTAGTAGAAGCAACCGGTGACCAGGTTTATTGCCCCCAGACCACGATTCCCGTCGTGACCGCATTTAACATCACAGACCCAGATGATGCGGGCATTGAGGCAATCTACATCCAGATTTCCGCAGGTTACATCAGTAGTGTTGACCGGTTGTCACTAAGTGGGTCTTATCCAGATATTCAGGCCAGCTGGGACGCGGGCCAGGGTAAACTCACCCTTTCTGCCACTGGCGGTGGTACAATTACATATGCAAGGTTGATAGAGGCCGTACAGGATGTGGTGTATCAAAATACAAGTGCGCAGCCTTCCGGCGAAAGACAATTTTCAATCTCTGTGGGAGACGCAAATTACCTGCCCAGTACGGGGCATTATTATGAATATATTTCTGCAAATAGCATACGCTGGGATGATGCCAAAACGGCTGCCGAGATTAAGACCTATTTTGGGCTACAAGGCTACCTGGCCACACTCACCTCGCAAGCCGAAGCAGATTTTTCTGGAGAACAGGCCGGTGGCGTGGGCTGGATAGGTGGAACAGATGAGGCGCAAGAAGGTGTATGGCGATGGGCAACGGGCCCAGAGGCAGGAACAATTTTCTGGAATGGTGGGGCCAATGGCTCATCACCCAACTATGCCCACTGGAACAACGGCGAGCCCAACAACCTCAACAACGAGGATTATGCCCATATCTATGCAAACTCCTCAGACCCCAACCTCAATGGTACCTGGAATGATTTACCCATCCAGGGAGGAAACAACAACAATGACTCTGCCCGTGGATATATCGTGGAATATGGCGGAATGCCCGGTGACCCTTTTTTGCAGATATCTGACAATACGAGGATTACGATAGAACAAGAACCCACATTTACGGGAGATGAAAGATGTGGTGCGGGAACCCTGGTATTGAGCGGCCAGGCAGATTTTAACCAAACCATAAACTGGTATGATACGGCTACCTCAACCACCATTTTAAGTTCTGGAAATGATTTTAACACCCCTGTCATCACCACAACAAGGTCCTTTTATGCAGAGGTCTCCACTTCTACCTGCTTTGGCCAGCGCTATGAAGTAGTTGCCACCGTCAGGCCCATTGCCGCGGTAAATCAAAATGTAACTTTAGAGAACTGTGATGAAGACGGCACTGACGATGGTGTCACCGGTTTTAACCTCAATGATGCCGAGTTATTGATAGACCCGGGCATGAACCCTAATCTTTCATACAGTTATTATACCTCTCAGGCTGACGCCGAAAATGGCAGCAACAGGATAGATACCTCACAACTTTATAGAAATGACACCTCATCTACCGTATATGCCAGGGTATTACAGGCTGATGGATGCTCACAGGTCGTCACGGTAAACCTCATGGCCAGCAACACCTCTTTTCCTGATGGATATGCATATGCCATTGAAGTATGTGATGATGCTGACAGCCCTGATGGGTACTATACGTTTGACCTTACTGCTGCCATCGAGGATATGAAAAACCAGTTTGGCAATCCACAGGATATAAACATCGAGCTCTATAAAAGCTATGAAGATGCGCTGTATCAGCAAGGTGAAGTTTCAGGCACTAGCGCTTATATCAATGAAATCCAGTATCAGGAAATACTTTTTGCCAGGGCAGAAAACACGGATGGTACGGGTTGTTATGGCATTGCCCCAAACCTTAGGTTAACGGTAAGCGTGCCCCCGCAATTCGACCTTTCGCCGCAAGGCCCCTATTGTATAGAAGATGGGGCAGTGTATATCACGGCCATCAACAGCCAGGGCAATTACACCTATCAATGGACAAACGAGAATGGAAACGTGCTGAGCAATGACACAAATTTTCAAACATCGGTGCCGGGAAATTATTTACTTACCGTGGGCACGGCCTCAGGCTGTTCTACAGACACCTCTTTTACCGTTGAACTTGCCCAACCGCTATCTATAAGCCTTGCAGATATTGAAGTCGTGAATAATGGAGACACGAGTACCTTGACCGTTAACGAGGCAAACCTGGGAATTGGTGACTATTCATATTCACTGGACGATGACCTGGGGCCTTACCAGGACTCAAATGTCTTTGTGGATGTGCAGCCCGGCATCCATCAATTGTATGTCGTGGATAATGCAAGTTGTGCCCAGGCCTTTATCACGGTTCCCGTTTTAGGGTTTCCTTTGTACCTGACCCCTAATGGCGATGGCATCAATGACACCTGGGGCGTACTGGGATTGAGACCTGAATACTATGAAACGCTCAGGATGGAAATCTATGACCGTTTTGGTAAACTGCTCAAGGTATTGTTGCCGGGTGATGACCATTGGGATGGTACGGTTTCTGGACGCACCCTCCCTTCTTCAGAGTATTGGTACAAGGCTTATGTAAACGATTTTGAAGGGAACGCCATGATCGTAAAGGGACACTTTAGCCTTATAAGGCGTTAACCTGTACAATTATGGCTTGCCTTAGACAAAAAGCGTATTTTTTACGTTCATTTACTGGATTTAAAAAATAATAAATCGAATTCCCTTTTTTCAATTACATTAGAATAAAAATGTTCTAATGTATGCGTAAACTACTGTATAATTCCATCATTTTTTTGTCTCTTTTTTGCGGCAGCCAGCAAAGTTTTGCTCAAGACGCTGTCCACCTAGAAGGAGATATCAACCTATCTATTGAAGGGAAATCATTTACGGGTTCTTATGCCTTGACCCAGATAATTGATAGCACGCGTACACTGCATTTTTTACTCAATAGACAGCTCAAGCTCAAGGAAGCTTATAAAAACTCAACCAGGATAGCTAAAGCCAAAGTAAAGTCTCCCTTTAATGATTTTTATAATTATCAATTGATTCTTGCAGAGACATTTAAACCTACCGATACACTTACACTGGTCGTGGATGGTAATATCAAAAAATTCAAGCAAGGCAAGAAAAGGGAATTGCGCAATTCTCAAATAATTATAAAAGACAGTATCCTGCGGGCCTTTAGCGATAGTAAATGGTATCCCATAATGTTAGACGACAACAATGAGCAGGTAGCCTTTACCTATAACCTCAACAGCACCTGTGAAGATTGCAACAACATCACCATAGGGAGTACCGTAAACGGCACCTTTGCAGCTAACCAGCCTACTAAAAACCTTGAAATCATTGCAGGAAAATATGACATTGTACAAAACAGCGGCATATCTTACCTCAATATGAACCCAGACCAAATCACCAAGGTGGAGAAGATTGTTCAGGATGTCAATGAATATTACAAGGTATTGACAGGGATTACCCCCACCTCAAACCTACTTTATGCGTACCTGCCCACAGATGTAAACTCCAATGTTGCAAATGGCAGGACGCTGGTAAAGACCTCTGGGGATTTTACACAAAAGGACCTCCCCAGGTTTGTAAGTAATGAACTGGCAAAACAGATTGTGAGCAGTTTGCTTGATGACAAACCTTCAACCCATGACAGACTTGATAATGCCCTGGCAACATATATTACCCTAAAATACCTTAGTAACGCATACCCAGAAAGTTTTAGCATTACAGACCCGTATTATATGCCCAGATTCAACCTTGTCAATCCCGACACGGATACTGAGGAACTGGTACTCAACCCATACCAACTTATTGCCATTGAAAAAACCCTGGGGAGTGACCAGATGATGTTTGGTTTTATTAAAAACTTCTATGATAACCTGAATAGGGAAATGAATCCTTACCTTGCCCTTGCCAATGGCATGATACAAACGGGTGCTGGCCAGGATAAGGTAAGACTGGTGGAAAACAGCATTCTGCAAAATTTCAACCCATCAAGCTTTGGCATAGAAACCCTTGCCACAACTAGATAATACATGCAGGTATCACAGGACGTCCCCAACAACAGCAACAATTCTCCCATAGATTTATCAAACCCAGCTGACCTTGTAATCTATATCATCCTTCCCATTGTCGCAATCGTGCTCTATATAATTTGGCGCAAGCGAAAAAAAAGAAGGGATGATCAATGATATAATTCTAATGCCTCAAGTACCCGTTCAAGGGCATCCCTCTTGTTAGCCGGGATTTTTTCTTGACCAATCAAGAATTCCAGTTGTCTTTTCTCAATACGTATTTGACGCAAGCTGTGCATAAGCTGGAACACCTTGTGAAAGTCTGCAATGATATGCTTTAACAGTTTATCAGGGTCTTCATCAGTGACCAGTAATAGTCCAAAACCGGCTTCGGCCATACCCAGCAATGCGGAGATGTCAGTATCATCTGGGTCTATGTCATCGAGTTTCTTTACTTGTTCTTCCAAAAATTCCTTTGGCTTTAGCTGTGTAAATTCTTTGAACAGATCTTTAAGGTCCAGCTTACCTTCAAGCTCCAGCAGATACCCTATGAAGATAATATTTGAGAGTGCATCCAGATAGGCCCCATCATAAGGGTCTTTTTTAAGGATGTAAGCTTCCTTGTAATAGGAAAGAGAGGTCTCCAGCAGTTGTATACGTTCTTCTCCCCGTGCATCCAGGGCCGCAAATTTATAAGCATTGCCCACAATACCCAACCGCAAGGTTGTCTTGCCCACCAGGGCCAGCTTTACAATCATATCAATCTCTGCTTCCCGCATACCCTGAACTTTAGAAAGGTTCATGGAGCGCAACAGGCAAAAATGTTCAAGTACCTTTACACTAAAGTTAGCATCCTCCAGGGTCAGTACGCTCCTGAAGGTCTCCAGTGCCTTATCGGTCATATTGAGTTCATCATAGATAAGGGCTTCCTTCTCGCGTATCTTACCATCCATCAACCCATTGCGCTGGGCGTTATCAAGTATGGCCTCCAGTTGAACAAGGGCGTGTTTTGAATTGTAGTTGCTATGCTTTATGGAGTTGTACAGGTTGTCGATATCCACATAAACTTGTGAGGGAAGTACATATTCTATCTTTTCTTCTTCTTTCTTCAACCTATTGTTCAAGCGATAATGGGTATAGCCATAACATTGATAGGCCCCCCAGGTATTTGTGTGGCCGTGCTCCTGGAAGCATTTTTTTCGCGCAAGCTGTACTGCGTCACCAAACTCGTACCCCTCAACCATCTTACTATAGAATACCTCTGCAAAGGTACCTGCCGCGGCATCATCCACGGCCCAGCCCGTAACTATAATCGCTTTTACGCCCATCTGTATAAGTTGGGTACCCACATTTGCGGCCAGTTTATACCTTGATCTAATGTGGGCATCATCACTGGCGACCACCTTGCC
Source organism: Cytophagaceae bacterium (assembly GCA_002710685.1). Taxonomy (GTDB): domain Bacteria; phylum Bacteroidota; class Bacteroidia; order Flavobacteriales; family Flavobacteriaceae; genus Leeuwenhoekiella. The sequence goes on from PALD01000031.1 coordinate 72,920, forward strand.
GCTATAACAGCAGTTGATGAACACAAACTCTGGCACATAGCTCATTTGCTTTATCATCGCGGGGTTGATACAGATACCGTTACCTATGGCAATACCCACCTTTCCATTTTCGGGTTCATAAAGGCCGTGGCCTGAGAAGTGCAGGATCTTATATTGATCAGAAAACATCTGCATCATGATTTCTGCAGACTGTGCCCCTATCAATCGTTTTGTGTCGTAGCCAAACTGCATCAGCTTTTGTGCTGCCAACCTCGCCTCGGCCTCAGCGGCAGGTAGCTGTGGCAGGGTATCTTCTCCATAAATGGGGTCTCCTATCACCAGGGCGGTATCCTTGATGCTTCCTATTTGTGATTCTTCATAATTCGTGGTGCGCAGTTGACGTATCATCCCGCTGCTCACCGCTGCTGGTATTTCATCAACCTGTGAGTCATAGAACATTTCCCATGGAAATTGTGCCGCCTCAATATCAACCTTGAATATTATATTGTTTTGATTGCGGATGACATCCTTGAACCTATTGGGTATCAACAGCTCAAAAAGTGTTTTTGACAGCCTCATATCCCAGCTTGAGGATTGGGACATGATCTCCAGGAGGACTTCCAGTTGATCCATCCTGATGTTGACCTGTTCTTCTTCTACCCGGGCCAGTCCTGCAGAAGAATTATATTTAAATCCTGATATGTACTCGTTTCCGTTATTCTTTTCATACATGGTCTGCACAAAAAAGTGGTGCCACCATTCATTATTGTCCCCCTCATACGTCTGCATTTTTTTAGCACCCTCCTTTTTCTTGACGCCCTTAACCAGTTCAAAATTGAAGCGTTTATCACTATCAATCAACCTGCTCAGTGCCCAGTAGGCCTGGCTGGCAAGTGACTCGTAGTAGTTGACGATCTCGACCTGTGTGATTTCGCGCAGGCCAAGGCCCTTTTCGTTTATATATTCATTTGCCTTGCTTACTCCCAGCATGATCCCCTTGACAGAATCTTCAACCTTTAACCCTCCATAACCCGTACCTATGAGTATAAACGAAATGCCACCCGCATATTTCTTGACCTTGGCCAGGGTATAGTTGTCCCTGATGAACATGGAATATTTTAAGGTTGCCATCTCAATGGTCTTGGCCAGCAGGAAATGTGTTAATTCTTGCGCCGTGCCCAGTCCACAGATAATCGCACCTTTAGGATTTGTATTGAGGTTAAAGAAAACCTCGCTCTCCCCTATCTTGCCAGGGTAATACCCCATTTCATGCCGCTGGCTAAGGCGGCCGTCAAGATACCTATCAAGTGCCCTTTCGGCGCTGTACACCCCATCGTTGAAAAAATGCCCCAGCATCACGGGATTCTTGCTTATCTTGAGGTCCCCGTTTACCACGCTTACACTTATGGGGGTCGTGAGCTGCTCATCAGATTCCAGTCTTGGCTTAACGCCAAAAATCACATTGGCAACTTCATCACTATCGTGCAGGGGTTCGGCAATACCATGGATTTCACTGATAACCTCAGCAGAGCGCAAGGCTGGTTTATCAACCAAAAGTTTTGACGTCTTCCCTTCAAGTATCAATTCTTTTAAGCCTTCAAAGTTATCTTCATCATTGGCAAGGTCACCATGGGATGTTCTTGTAAAGTACAGGTTTTCTTCGGGTAAATCGCTGGGTATGCCCGTTGTCCACGTCACGCTGCCGTCTCCATGGGTAGTGGCGAGATACACCAGTTTCTTATCTTTTGAAAGGAATTTTTTCTTCTCGGTATAGCTGTAAACCGTTTGATCGGCCAGGCCCGCGACATAATACACGTTTTTAAAATCCTTGGGCTTCAAGGTCTGAACAAACCTTAAAAGTGATTTTTGAAAAATGTGGTATTCATCAAGCACTTCTTTTTCAGGTATTACCATATGGTCCCCAGATATCTTCTTCATCTCTCCCCAAAATGTCTTGGTCCAGAATTTACGCTTGTCTCCATTTTCCAGCGGAAGCAAATGATAGATCCCCATGTATTTTGTAAATACCTCCATGAGTTCTTTCTTGTTGTTCTTAAAATCGAGCATAGCGAGCTGTTTAACCCTGCTACTATGCCCGGTAAGAACCTCCATAACAAGGTATGAACCCAACCATGGGGTGCCCAGCATCACAAACTTATTGTTACTGCGGTTGATGAAATTTTCCCATAGCTGCTGGTGTTCATACATTACCTGTCTTACGACCAGGCCGCCCATACTATGGGCGACAATATGTATGGGCTGGTTGTAGTTATCTATATAGGACTGTATCTTCTTGGCCAGTTCTGCTGCCGCAGGAACAACCGAGTTACGCCAGTCAAAAGGAAAGGTTACCACATCATGCGTTGCCTGCATGTACCTTATAAACTTGTCATAAAATTTCTTGATAACGCCCGAAGCTGATACACCCTCCACACTAACATCAAGGTGTTCCCGTACAGCTCCCCTGCTTATTTCCTTGAGGTCAATCCACTGGTTCTTGCCCTTGTAATCCAGGCTAGACCCCATGATCCCGGGCAGTAATATCAATATGGGCTTGTTGCCGGTCACCTCATCATAGTGCACACCTTCCATAGAGAAAATATCAAGTACGACACCACGAGTGCCGGCACTTTCTTTATGTATATAGGTAAACATGGCTGGATTTTCACCCACATTTGTGGTCACGGCCTGCAGGAGGGCATCACATGTATTCTGGTTTATAAAATAATTGAAATGATTAGTCTTTGCGTCTTGAGATAGGTATTTATAAAAGCCTTTTGCCCGTGGTGCGCCATGGTCCATGCGGTGTGTATCAACGACCAGGTCATTGGCCTTCCAGTAAAACAAGTTGGCCAGGATTACTTTTACTGAGTCTCCCAGCTTTCCGCCAGCCTCGGCATCACCACTTATCACATAGAGTTCATTGGCAATGGTCTCACCAGAGTTGTTCAGCATTTTTTGAAAAACAGAATCTGGGACCATGCTTGCCAGGCCAGGCATGGCCTGAGGATCTCCTTTTTTTGCGATCACCTCGAGTAGAAAGGTCTTTACAAGGTTTATGGGTATTGATGCAAATCCTCCGGTGGCAAGGCCCAGCGCATTAAGCACCACATTAAAAAAATGATCTATACGCCGCCCCAGGATTGAGGTCCCACTGGCAGGGGCCGCAACACGTATCACCTTGCGCACGGTGATTTTTAGCTTTCGCGAAAGCAGGTTTATCTCTTTCATGAGCCTGAGGGATTCTTCATCCTCCTTGGCCATCAAGCCCATTTCAAATTCACTAAAACCTATGGTATTGTTGCGCTTATCGCATTTTGCCAGTACATCTGCGACAAGGCCCCCGCGTGAATGGCTCATAATGTCAATGGTAATGCCCGGCGAGCATGCCATAAGAAAATCAAGGGCATTTTGCAGTGGGCTCTGCGAAAGTGTAAAATGCTCTAATGCCAGGATTCCTGAACCATAGTGGCTGGCAAGTTGCTGCCAGGCGGCATTTTCACCGGTGTGCAGGTCACCAAAAGCCGCCACCGTATTTGACATGGTGCCATGTATGAGCAATAGATAGGGGTCTTTTGCTGGCTGTATCTTCTCCTTGAGAATGAGCTGAAAATCCTCCAATACCTCAAAAAGCCCCGGGCGCGTCATGAATTTATGGTCAAACTTTGATACTAGGTCATAACTGAGCGCATCCAGTTTTTTATCTACCGTCTCGATGCTTGATGGCCTAAAAAGGGTGAGCGCCTTGACCACCACGGTCCCTATACCTCCACGGCTCACATTTGCCCCGCTAATGCGAGAATCAAAGAACAGGACATCGCCCTGCTCACCAGAACGGTTGGATTGTGTGATGCCATAAATCTCGGTGACATCTTCTGCACTGCCTATCCATTGTGATTGATCATCAAAGGTGAGCTGTATAATATCAGATTCTTCAAGGTCTATTTCAATCTTCTTGCTTTCTGACCGTGATTTTTCTAAGGTAACCGTGGTCACGTGGTTAAATTGAGTGAACTCTCCAGATATGGTTTCTAGGCCACTTTTGTGCTCAGAGCCATATACAATTGCTTTACCCATGGTGATAGTTTAATAGTTGTCTGAAAATTAGTTGCTTAAAGCTATACATTTTTTTCAGTGCTACCTATCTTTCAATGAAAAGAGGGGAAAAATCCCCTTTTGTGTACGGGGTTTAATGTATAAATATGCCCGTGAAGGTTTATTTTTGGCGAAAGCCAAAAAATGACAACAGTAAAAACCCGTGCCATCATCTTTGATATGGATGGCACCATGATAGATAACATGATGGTGCACCATAGGGCCTGGCAGCTCAAACTGGCCTCGCTGGGCCTGGAACTCACCATTGACGAGGTGATCGCAGAGGTGCATGGCATCAATGAAGAAATCATGCAAAGGCTTTTTGGCGATAGGTTCACAAAAGAGGAAGCTGATAGGATTGCCTGGGAAAAAGAAAAGCAATACCGCGATATCATCGCGGACAGGATACGGCTGCTCGATGGCCTGCAGCATTTTCTGGATGCATGTAAAAAGGCGGGGGTGCCCATGGGCATAGGCACGGCAGCACCACCAGAGAATGTTGAGTTTGGTATCGAGAGGCTCAACTTACAGCCCTACATTACCACCACCGTCCACTCAAAGATGGTAAGCAAGGGCAAGCCAGACCCAGAGGTTTTTAAAAAAGTGGCTGATGGCCTCAATGTACCGCTTCATGAATGCCTTGTCTTTGAGGATAGCCCCACCGGGGCACGCACGGCACATAATGGCAACTGCCCGGTCATTGTACTCACCACCACGCACAAACCTGCCGAATTCTCCACTATCCCCGCTGTAAGGGGCTTTATACAGGATTATAGCACCTGTACCATAAAAAAAGGTGAAGACAATTGGTTTATAATAGGCTTTTGATACGTATTTTTAAACCTTGTTTTAGAAAAAAAAGAATGCGCCCTTCAACATCTAATATACAGGGTATTCTATAAATAGTTTATTTAATCTTTTACCATGAAAAAAATATTGTTACCTACGCTGGTCCTCGCTACGTTTGTCCTAGTGAAATGCGGGCCTCAAAAAAATTCTGATGACGAAGTAATGAAGGACATCAGCAAAGTTGACCCCATGAAGTATGCCGAGACCATTACCGCAAGCGACCTCAAGGACCTACTTTATGTCTATGCTTCAGATGAATTTGAAGGACGGGAGACGGGAGAACCCGGACAAAAAAAGGCTGTGGAATTCTTAAAGGCCTTTTATGAAGACCATAAAATCCAGCCCGCCATAGAGGGTAACTACTTCCAGACCGTACCAGAGAGTTTCTTTAGACCAGGAAGTGGCATCAAGGCTTCAGAAAATGTCCTTGCTTTTATAAAAGGCTCCACAAAACCTGATGAAATACTCGTAATCTCATCACACCTGGACCACATAGGCATCACAGATGATGGTGTGGTAAACAATGGGGCAGATGATGATGGGTCTGGTACCGTGTCAGTTCTAGAAATCGCGCAAGCATTTCAAAAAGCCGTAAAAGATGGTTACAGGCCTAAGCGTTCTATACTTTTCTTGCACGTTACAGGTGAAGAAAAAGGATTATATGGTTCACGTTACTATACCGAGAACCCTGTTTTTCCCCTTGCAAATACCATCGCAGACCTTAACATTGACATGGTGGGGCGCAAGGATTATGACCACCCTAATGATGACAACTATATCTATCTCATAGGGTCTTCCATGTTGAGCACAGAACTTCATGACGTTTCAGAGGAGATGAACAACAAGTACCTCAACATGAACCTGGACTATAAATATGACGCTCCAGATGACCCCAACCGTTTCTATTACCGTTCAGACCACTATAACTTTGCAAAGAACAACGTACCGGTGATCTTTTATTTCAACGGTGTACATGACGATTACCACAAGCCTACTGACACCCCAGATAAGATAGAATATCCACTTATGGCAAAAAGGGCCAAGCTGATATTCCTTACCGCATGGGAACTTGCCAATAGGGAAAACAGGCCAGCACTAAACCAGTAATCCTTTGGCTTTAAGCCAAAAAACTTTAAAAAAAGCCTCGACATACGGGGCTTTTTTATTGCCTTACGTCGAAATGGCAACCCATACAAACGAAAAAATCCCCACATTGCTGTGAGGATTTTTATTTCCGGGTGGAAGATCGGTCTCGAACCGACGACCTCCTGAACCACAATCAGGCGCTCTAACCAACTGAGCTACAACCACCATGTTAAACACACAATACGCTTGCGAATTATGCGGGTGCAAATGTAATGCAATTCCGTAATTTGAACAACACTTTGCAAAAATTTTCCCTAGATCAAATCAAAAATAGAATCCACTGCCGGGTATCGCTCTGCCGTGAAGCCCTCAGCATACTCCGTACCTATGAGCCGGCCCAGGTCACGGGCCCTGTATTTAATGCTTTCCTTAAAGTTTGAGCTAGATATGGGCGTGTCGCCCTCTATGTTCTTAGGGTCATAAAACTGCGATCTATAGGCCAGGACCGCATCCATCTTGGTCTCGATAAAATCAGAAATATCCACGACAAAATCTGGTTTTAGATTTTTCCACTGGATGTAATGATAAACGTGTCTAGGTCGCCAGTGCTCTTGCGCTACTCCATCTATTGTAGTCTTGATTTGTTTCAACCCACTAAGAAAACAGGCATCGCTGGTAAGTTTGCTCCCGCGGCCATGGTCGATATGCCTGTCTTCAATGGCATTGCAGAGCACGATTTCTGGGCGGTATTTTCTCAAGATTTCAATAATCCTGAGCTGGGATTCCCTGTTGTTTTCAAAAAATCCATCGGCCAGCCCCAGGTTTTCCCTGATGCTCAATCTTAGTATTTTGGCTGCATCCGCAGCTTCTTGTGCACGTATTTCAGCGGTTCCGCGCGTACCCAGTTCTCCCTGGGTAAGGTCTAGGACGCCCACTTTTTTTCCGTTGCTTACTTCTTTTGCAATAACGCCGGCGCAACTCAGTTCCACATCATCGGGATGTGCGCCTATGGCAAGTATGTCTAATTTCAAAATCGTGTTTTTTATGCCTTGACAGCCACTTTATGAAGTGCCTGCCGTATATCTTCAATGATATCCTTTTTATCCTCTATGCCCACTGATAAGCGTATCAAGCCATCTGCGATGCCTTGATTCTTGCGCTCTTCTGGGGTAAGCAGGCCGTGAGAGGTCTTCTTGGGGATGGTCAATGTACTCTCTACCCCTGCAAGGCTCATACTGGCCTTGATAAGGTTAAGCGCTGCCTGAAAAGCATCAACATCCAGCCCCTCTTCAAGCTCAAAAGACAACATCCCCCCATAGCCGCTCATCTGCTTTTTGGCAAGTTCATAATCAGGATGGCTTTTTAGTCCGGGATAATACACAGCCCTTACATGCTCGTTCTTTAAAAGCCACTTGGCTATCTTTTTTGCATTGCGGTTTTGCTGTTTTACACGTAGTACGAGCGTTTTCATACTGCGCTCCAGCATCCATACGCTAAAGTCGCTCAGGCTCCCGCCCAGGTTCTTGCTCTTGTGCCATATCACCTCCATGTGCGCAGCGCTGGCAGCAACCGCTCCCGCACATATATCACTGTGCCCGCCCATATATTTTGTGGCGCTGTGAATCATGATATCTATACCAAAATCTGCCGGGCGCTGATTAATGGGCGTGGCAAACGTATTGTCTATCATGGTGATGATACCCATCTCCCTGCCCATCGCGGCAACCATTTCCAGGTCTGTGATGGTCATCAATGGGTTACTGGGAGTCTCGATATAGATTACTTTAGTTTGCGGCTTTATCGCTTTCGCGAAAGCGTCCTTATCAAGACCACTGGTAAATGTATATTCTATGCCAAAACGGTCAAACTCTTCTTCAACAAGGTTAAAAGTGCCCCCATAAAGTGCCTTTTGCAGCACGACGTGGTCTCCCTTGCGCAAAAATGCGAGAAGCGTGGTGCTCACGGCGGCCATACCGCTCCCAAAAATCATTGCCGCCTCAGTACCCTCAAGGGCCGCGATTTTCTTGCTGAGCATCTCTTGGTTTGGCGTATTAAAATAACGGGGGTATCGCTTGACGTCCACATTGTCATAGGCATAAGATGTTGCCATATAAATAGGTGAAACCGCGCCCTTAAACTGCTTGTCTTCTACCTCGCCCACATGGGTGCATATAGTATTTAGACCAAGGTTCTTGCTTTTCATTTTGGTTGATTTTAGAATAAGGCAAATTACAAAAATGACATCACTTAAATGTCGCGCGATTTTGAATATTAAATTGTGGAAATGATAGTAAATTTGGATTATGAAAATACACTTTGACACATACAGGCCCCAGTATAAAACGGTATTTAAAGAGCTTAACATAGAGTGGCTCAATACCTATTTTTATGTGGAGCAGCATGATGAAGAAGTGTTGAGCCATCCAGAAAAGTACATCCTTGAGCCGGGCGGCCACATCCTTGTGGCGCTTGTGGACGGCGGGGTTGCTGGCGTAGTGGCCCTCATGCCCATCGAGAAGGATGTTTATGAACTCACCAAGATGGCGGTAGATAAAAACGCTCGCGGGCTCAAGATAGGCCAGCGCTTGATGGAGCATTGTTTGGCTTTTGCCAAAGAAATGAACATACAAAAACTCATCCTCTACTCAAACCGAAAACTGGAGAACGCAATCCATATCTACCGGAAGTTTGGCTTTGAGGAAATCCCCCTTGAAGAAGGCCTGCCCTATGAACGGGCAAACATCAAGATGGAAAAAAAATTATAAAACTACCATGTAGGTTTTAGCCTAGCTTTAACAATGGTTTGTGACAATTTTACTGAACTTACAACCTTAACCAACACACGAGAACACAATGAAAAAATCACTACTTATCTTAATGAGCATTGCCAGTCTGTGGTCTTGCAAGAATGAACAAAAGAAAGAAGTTGAAGAAAACGCAGAGCAGGCCGAAGCCGTCATCATGGAAGAAAACAGCGGCGAGGTCAAGCATCCGGCAGATTTTGAGGTTACGCCCATTGAGCACGCCAGTGCGGTTTTTACCTGGGACGGTAAAGTTTTTTATATCGACCCGGTAGGTGGCGCTGAGATGTATAAAGGACAACCGCAACCTGACGTGGTACTAGTTACTGATATACACGGGGACCACCTTAACAACGAGACACTCAATGCCGTGATAACTGACAGCACCAGCATACTCGCACCACAGGCAGTACTTGATAAAATGGAGGGCAAGGCAAAAAGCTTGACTAAAGTCATTGCAAATGGTGAAACCATCAATTGGGAGGGTTTTATGATTGAGGCCATCCCCATGTACAACCTGCGTGAAGAAGCAAAGCAATTTCATACCAAAGGTCGCGGCAATGGCTATGTCATTTCAAAAGATTCTTACAAAGTATATTTCTCAGGCGATACAGAAGACATCCCAGAAATGCGCGAGCTCAAGGACATCAACAAGGCCTTTGTGTGCATGAACCTGCCATACACCATGACTGTTGATAAAGCTGCAGAAGCTGTGCTTGATTTTGCCCCAGACCAGGTGTATCCATACCACTTTAGGGGGCAGGACGGCATGAGTGATGTTGATAAGTTTAAAAAACTGGTCAATGCAGGCAATCCTGATATTGAGGTTGTCATGCTCAACTGGTACCCCAATGCCAAAAAATAAGCAGTAGCCATCTACCCGCTCCCAAGCCCCGTCAAGATGGGGCTTTTTTATGGCTCGAGGTCAAAATCTTAAAAAATAGTACTATTTTGTTTGCTTTAATAACCTATCATTGATTACCTGAAAATACAGGATTAGAAATCAGTCTTTATGAAAAAAACCTTTCCAATGCTCATTACCATGTTATTGCTTGTTTGCCTTTCGGCGAAAGCCCAAGACTGGTATTTTGAGCCTATAGACTATGATGAAATTGCAAAAAACATCAAGGTCAAGGAGTCTAACCTCTACTATCCTAAACTCTTTGAACGGTTTCAACAGGCTGATACCACAATGACCACCCAAGAAAGAAGGCACCTGCTTTATGGCTACACACAGCAGGCGGCCTACAGCCCTTATGCAAGGTCAACGTACAATGACAGCATTACCCTTGACTTTAACAAAGAAACCTTTGAACGGGATGAAATCGTGGAATTTTTACGGGTCACAGATTCCATTTTAAAGGATGTCCCCTTTAGCTTCAGGACCCTGTCCATGCAGGTTTTTGCCCTGGAAGAACTGGGGCAAATGGAAGAAGCGCAAAAGAAAACCGCACAACTCAACATGTGCATCAACACGGTGCTGAGCACGGGTAATGGCATAAATGAAAAAGATGCCATGTATATAACCTATGTGGAGCAAGAATATTACCTTATCAATATTTTTGGGTTTGACTTTGGCGGAAGCCAGCAATTGATAGGAGATTGTGATTACCTCACCCTCGCTGAAAATGAAGAGCAACTGGAAGGCCTCTATTTTAACGCAAGTGCATGTTTAAACAGTATGACTAAATAACCCAGATAGTTTATGAAATCAAAGATAACCGCCATCATTGTCACCACACTGCTCGCAGCGTGCAAAACCGAAATAAAACAAGAAGAACAGACCATGGAAGAAGCCATACCTCAACAGGAATTCTACCTGGGCACATATACTGACGGGGATAGCGAGGGTATATATAGATACGCCCTCTCCCAGGATGGGATGCTCAGCAAAATAGGCCTTTCGGCGAAATCAGAGAACCCATCATTCCTGGCATTGACCACAGATGGCAACACCCTGCTTGCCGTCAATGAAAATGAGAAAGGAAGCATAGAATCCTATGCCGTAAAGGGGGATTCCCTCACCAGGATAAGCACCAGCAGTACTGAAGGTGCACACCCCTGCTTTGTGACCGTGGATGATAAGGGCGATGTGCTCGTTGCAAACTACAGCAGCGGCAACGTGAGCTTTTTTAAACTGGATGGCAACAGGCTCTCGCCCTTGCTCTTTTCTGAGCAGCATGAAGGCAAGGGAAAAACAGACCGCCAGGCAGGTCCCCATGCACATTCTGCCTGGTTTTTGCCGGGAACCCAAAACCAGGTGGTGTCCATTGACCTGGGGACCAATGAACTCTGGTTTTCAACAATAGAGGGGGATTCACTTGTTCAAAAAAGCAAGTTGCAAATGCCAGAGGGCGTGGGCCCGCGCCACCTTGCCTTTTACCCCGGCAAAGACTGGTTTTATGTGGTCAATGAGTTGAAATCTTCAGTAACCCTAGTAAAAAAGGAGGGCGACACCTATAGCGTGGTCAACACCGTGTCAACACTTCCTGAGGATTTTGAGGGCGAGAGCTTTTGCGCTGACATCCATATATCAAGTGATGGTAAATTTGTCTATGCCTCAAACCGTGGTCATCAAAGCATTGCTATCTTTAAGGTACAAGATGATGGAAACCTAGAATCCATTGGTTTTGAACCGGTCAAGGGAGAACACCCGCGCAATTTTGCACTATCCCCTGATGAAGATTTCCTGCTGGTGGCAAACAAGAACACTAACAACCTTGTTTCCTTTAAAAGGGATTCTGCAACGGGATTGCTACAATTTATTGATGAAATAGAGGCTCCATCACCGGTCTGCATCCTGTTTGACTAGGCTGTTCATCGGTTTTAAGAATTTGTTGAGAAGCAATTAAGAGGTAAAAAGGTATTTTGGCTTTAAGCCAAATAATGTTATGCCCCATAATCAACGCTTTCTCATATACCTATTACTGTTCATCTTTTTTTCTTGTGCCACAAAGCATACACGATACCGCCTCCCCGACGAAAAAAACGAGGCAATCAAACTTACACAGGACCATGATGGATACACCAGTTATTTTATGCTGGGCAATGCAGGTACGGGAGATAAAGAACCTAATGTTGAGTTGTTAAAAGCACTGGGGCAATACACTTCAAAAAACGCAAGCGAGCAGGATTACCTTTTCTTTTTAGGGGATAATCTCAAACTTGAAAAGTCAGCCCATAATGCTTATCTGGACCCCCAGGTTAAACTGGCCCAAGGTTTTCCCGGGCAGTTTATCATGATTCCCGGCGACCGGGAGTGGCACGACAAGTCCCCCGGGGATATCGAGGACCTTGAAGATAAAATCGAGGAAATATTTGGCCAAGACAATCAGTTTTTGCCTGAAAATGCCTGCCCGCTCGAGGAGGTTGATGTAGATGACAATACCCATATCATCGTTGTGGATTCACAATGGTATATTGAAGACTGGAGCAAGAAGAAAAAGTTTAATGACAAGTGTCAAATCAAGACACGGGAGCAGTTCTTATTCCGTCTGGGAGATGCCGTGCGCAAGGCACGCCATAAAAACATCCTGCTGCTCATGCACCATCCACTGTATACTAACGGTATTTATGGAGGTGAGATTTCTGGGGAGGCGGCCTACCGCCCATCAGCCCAAAACCTGTTTATACCCGGGGCGGGTTTTCTCTATTCCTTCATACGTTCACAGGGCGGCATCTCTAAGCAAGACCAGTTCAACCCACTGATGACCCAGTTGATGAACGAGATTAAGACCATTACAGATCAAGCCCCCCAGGTCTTTGTACTTTCTGCCCACGAGCAATCACTACAGTATATTGAACATGATGGCTTACGCCAAATCATATCTGGCACGGCCGGTGACCAGGAAGCGGCACGGCTGGGTAAGGATGGTTATTTTCTTTCGGGCAAACCGGGCTTTGTTGAACTCAGGATCTATGATGACCAATCTTCTGAGGTTATCTACCACCTACTGAAAAACAATGAACTCAAACCCGCCTATAGGCACGTGGCCTTTGAAAGGCCAAAATCATATAATGTTGACAGTTTGCCCACCACATTTGAGAAGACCTACACAGCATCAGTATATCCTCCTGAAGATGTAAAAGTGAAGCCATCTTATGAAAAACTGTGGGGCAAGCACTATAGATACCTGTATGGCATAGAGGTTGAAGCCCCGGTGGGACTTATTGATACCCTCTATGGGGGGCTGGAGATAGAACGTGCAGGGGGCGGCCACCAGACGCAATCACTAAGGCTCATAGGCAAGGATGACAGGGAGTACAACATGCGGGCCATTGCCAAGGACCCCTACTCCTTTTTACATTCGGCCGGGTATGATGACCTGGATGCAAAAAAATATTTTAGTGCCACCCTGCCCGTTGACCTTATTGAAGATTTTTACACGGCGGCGCATCCTTATGGTGCATTTGTGATACCCAGGCTTGCCGGGGCCGCAAACCTCAACCACACGCACCCCAAGCTGTTCTACATACCCAGGCAAAAAGCACTGGGCGATTTTAACGACATCCATGGCGATAGGCTGTACATGATTGTTGAAAAACCAGATTCAGATTTTAACGATACGCACATGTTTGGTTTCAATGAAGATGTGGAGAGCACGGCAGACCTTTTTGAAAAAATACGCGGGGATGAAGAAAATTATGTCGATGAGGCCAGTTACATCCGTGCCCGTATTTTTGACATGCTCGTGGGAGACTGGGACCGCCATGAGGACCAGTGGCGCTGGGCACAACTTGAAAATGAAAAAGAAGAAGGTGACAATAGCATCTTTGTGGCAATACCACGTGACAGGGACCAGGTCTTCGCAAATTTTGACGGTGGTTTCCTGGAGACGCTCCAGAAGGTCATGGCCGGCCCCAGGCAGTTTGGTAAATATGGCCCTGACATTCAATACATCAAAGAGTTCAGCCAGAGTGCCATAAAACTTGACCGTGCCCTTGTTCAAAAATCAGATAGAAAAGCATGGCTCTCCCAGGTAGACTCCATTCAAGAAAACATTACACGGGAGGTGGTCCAGAAGGCTTTTGCCGAAATGCCCATGGAAGCCCAGGATGACACCTGGAAAGGGATTCAGGAAGATTTGCTTTCGCGAAAGCAAAACCTACACGATATCGTGGAGCGCTATTATGATCATTTTATCAAGTTTCAAACCCTTACCGGGACTGACATGGGTGATGAATTTACCATAGACCGGCTGGATAATGGCGATACCAGGATCGTGGCGAGAAGGATAAAAAAAGATAGCAGCGGTGTACTATTTGACAGGGTCTTTCATGAAGGTGAAACCCATGAAATATGGATTTACGGCCTTGATGATGATGATGTTTTTATTGCCCGGGGCGATGCCGGTTCAAAAATCAAGATCGTGATTAGTGGCGGGTTGGGAGATGACACGTATGACCTTGAAAATGGAAACAACATCACGGTCTATGATCAAAGGTCAGGAGACAATACCATCATGAACCGCGGTGGTGCACGCTTTAGGATCAACGATACCTATGAAAACCATATTTATGACACTGAGCGAGAACCAGATGTGACAAAGGAGTTTGAGATTGACCTTTCATACAATCCTGACCTGGGTTTTATACCACGTATACTGATAGGTAAGCAAAAACTAGGTTTTGAAAGAAACCCTTTTACAAGTCTTTATACCATTGAAGCTAAATATCATTCGCTCACGCAGGCACTTGACCTTAATGGGGAGCTGCACTTTGCCCATATTTTTCCAGATTGGAACCTAAAGGTAAACGGCAGGCTTACCAGCAACAACTATGCTGAGAACTTCTTTGGTTTTGGCAACGAGACCGGGGAACTGCAGGACTTTGATGCAAACCGTATCTTCATGCAGCGCTACAATGCCGGGGCAAGCCTGTACTATGCTGGTGAATATGGTAGTAGTTTTGAGGCCGGGATCTTGTATGAGGGCCTGGAACCTGATGCCTCGGCTGCACTGGATTATGAAGGAGAAGGAAGGGTCAATAGATATGGCAAGGTACATGCCCAGTACCGGTACCACAGCGTAGATGATGAATTGTACCCCACGCGGGGCATGTATTTTAATGCCAAGGGCTTTTATGCAGATGAGCTGGCTTCAAGCCAGAGCGTGCTGGGAGCTGACCAGCAGCTCACCTTCTGGAACGCCATAGACAACCCCCGTAACCTGGTGATCAAGACCTCAGCAGAAGCACAATTGAGATTTGGTGATGGGATTCCGTTTTTTCAAGCGGCCAGGCTGGGTGCTGACAGCGGTTTGAGGGGATACCGCCTGTACCGCTTTACGGGACAAAATTCGCTGGTGGGCAACATAGACCTCAACTATAAGTTCAAACCCTTAAAAACCCGAATATTCCCATTGAGGATTTCGGGCTTTGTGGGGTATGATATGGGCCGTGTATGGATGGAGGATGAATCATCAAATACATGGCATACCGGTTATGGTGGTGGGCTCAACCTGGGGATGAGCGGGATATTCAACTCTGGCATTCAATATTTTACCAGTGATGAAGGAGGCCGGCTCTCTTTTAAGTTTGCCGTGGGCTTCTAGCCTTTTACCTTTTTGCCGTCCAGGTAAACCTCATTGACCTCAAGCCTGGGGATTTGATCTAGGTTTATGGTCATGATATCCTTGTCCATCATGATAAAGTCAGCATACTTACCAGCTTCAATGCTTCCCTTTTCATCTTCTTCAAAGTTAGTGTATGCTGCCCAGATGGTCATGCCGCGCAGGGCTTCTTCCCGGGACAGTGCACCACTCATTTGAAAACCTTCTTCAGGATTGCCCTCGACATCCTTTCGCGCGACAGCGGCATAAAATGTAAGGAATGGGTTGATTGCCTCAACAGGAAAATCTGTGCCCAGGGCAATAACACCGCTTTCTTGGAGCAATTGCTTATAGGCATACGCTCCTTTCATACGTTCTGCCCCCAGCCGGTCCTGGGCCCAGGGCATATCGCTGGTGGCATGTGTGGGCTGTACTGATGGCAAAATATTCTTGCTGAAATATTTAAAATCTTCTGGTGATATTACCTGTGCGTGCTCTACCTTCCATCGGCGGTCATCTTGTCCTTGAAGTACCTCGTCATATGTGGTGAGGACCACATGGTTTGCACTATCGCCTATGGCGTGGGTGTTCATTTGAAACTCTGATGCGGCCAGCTTTTTTGCAACGGACTCAATACTGTCTATGGGTGTTACCATCGCACCAAAGTGATTGGCCCGGTCAGCATAAGGTGCCCTCAGGGCGGCTCCCCTGCTTCCCAGTGCACCATCGCCGTACACTTTTACAGACCTTACGTTGAGTCTTGGTGTTTTGTAAATTCCTTTTTCCAGGTAATAGTCAACGTCAGCCGGGGTATTGGAGACCATCGCGTAGATACGCATATCCAGAGTGTTCTCTTTTTGCAAGCTATCTATAAGTTCGATGATTTTACGGCTAATCCCGGCTTCATTTACCGTTGTCAAACCGAAGTTGAAACATGCCTTTTGAGCATCCATAAGTGCCTTTATCGATTCTTTTTGTCCCATTTTGGGTAGTATTTTAAAAACCGGTTGCATGGCATTATCTATAAGGACACCCGTAAGCTTTCCATCTTTTTTAATAACCTCCCCACCTTCAATCTTTGTGCTGGTGTTTATCCCTGCGAGGTCAAGTGCCTGTTGATTGGCAAGCAGGGCATGCCCATCAATGCGCTGAAGCACAACGGGTACGTTCTTGAAAAGCTCATCAAGCCTATCTTTAGTGGGGAACTCCTTGTTCTCCCAGTCGTTTTGATCCCAGCCACCGCCCATGATAAAGTTGCTGGGCCTTCTTGCCTGAAACTGCATCACACGTTCCTGTACTTCTTCATAGCTGCGTGTGCCCACGAGGTTTACGGTTTGCTGTTGTGTGCCCATCTCATAAAAATGGCAATGAGCATCAATGAGCCCGGGCAGGATGGTCTTGCCGCTGGCATCTATTATGGTATCTGCCGTGTACTTATCGCGCACATCATCATTAGTGCCCACGGCAACAAACTTACCGTCCTGAACGGCAAAAGCGGTGGCGTTTGAAAAAGTACTGTCAACGGTATATATCTTGCCGTTTGTAAGTATCATGTCAACATGCTCTTTTTCAACAGCTTCCTTTTTACAGGCCATGAGGCAAAGCCCAGTGGCGAGAATCAAAAGTATTTTTTTCATGATTGGTTGTTTTGCCGTAAAAATAAGTGTAGCCCCGCAAGTTATGGACAACTTTATGCTGGTTTTAAGAAAAGTGGAGGGCCTGTTCTTGAGGCGCTTCCGCGAAAGCGGTAAAAAACAGCTCGCGACCATATTTACAATCTTGCCAATCTTTACCTAAACTTAATATAAAGCAGATCGTGGATATGGGTTTCTCATTTAGTTTTACAAAAAAAACTGCACCTTGTTTGCCAAAGACAGAATCTATCGTGAGCTCAACCAGGCCATAAATATGTCTCCCAGTGAGCTGGGCGCCTGGCTGCGTACTGATATCGCCCCACTGGCCGTGGCAAATTACAAGGATTCCCCCAGCCTGGAGCAAAGCAAGAAACTACTTAAACTCCTGCTCAAGCCCTTTGCCGAGATAAGTGCCGCAGATTGCCAATTCATACAGGTGATGTTGCAGCGCCTGCGCTATCTTAAACGTTGCAGCAACCGTGACCCCCAGCTTCAACTGGACTGGGAAAATAGCCTGCGCAACCTGGGCTATGACATACGCAAGGAAAATCAAAATACTGTTGGAGCATCTTCATACTTCAAGCCGGCAACAAGAGCTGGAAGGCATCAAAATAGACATTGAGCATCTTTTTTTAACAAACTACATCTTTGACAATCAGTTATATCGCCTATTTCCCTATATTTACTGATATATGAATACATGTCAATCTATTAAACGCCCCTAAGTTTAATGCCCCATCAGTTCAATATTAGATTGCGCTATATGTGTACACTGGGATAAATTTTAAATGAAAGGCATACTACTCAACGTTGCGGCAGCCCTGTTTACCGCACATCTTACCCTTACGGCGCAGGTACTCGATTCTGCTCGTATCAAGGACCTCAACATCAAGGTGGAAGAAACAACTGGTGTGAACCGGCTACAATACCTTGACACCCTCACAAAGTTGATTGAGTTCAATGAGGATCATGCATATACTGACCGCATGAACCAGGCAATAAAACTGGGGCTCAGCCTGGACAGCCTTGACCTGGCCACCCGGCTCACAAATGACTTGATCTACTATCAAAACAGCATTCTCAACACGCCAGCAGATGGCCTGAAATTGTTCAAGGAATTTGAGCCCATGGCCAAAAAACTGAACAATAAATCAACGCTTGCCAATTTTTACCTCTATGCAGGGGATTCATACTATGGCCTGGGGCAATTTACCGAAGCAATCCGGGTGCTCAAAAAATCACGCATGTTGGCGCGGGAGGCTGGCAACACAAGCCGCAGTGCCCATGCCCTCATGCGCCTGGGCTACGTTTATGGTGCCCAGGGAGAATTTAGCAACTCGTCCCAGAACCTACAGGAAGCAATCAAACTGTTCTCACAAGAGCGGGATACCACAAACCTTGTAAATGCAAAGAATTCCCTATCCATTCTCTACAGTCAAAATGCATTTTACAAAGAGGCAAAAAAAGAACGTGATGAAGCCATCGAACTTTCAGACAAAGATGCCGGAAACCTCTCTACCATCTACTACAATGCAGCAAACGATGCCCGGGAGGAGGGCAATCTTGAAGAATGGGCACACCAGCTGCACAAGGCGCTCGCACAAAGTAAAAAGTGGGTTTACAAAGACTACATACAAGCCTACATCTACCCCAGTCTTGTGACCGTCAATGCCCAGATGGGCGACCTTGCAAAAGCACAAGCCTACCTGGATACCATTGAAGCATCACCACAAAAATTTGCAGAAGGGACCGCCCATGCTGATTATCTCGATGCCCTTAAAAATATTGCTTTCGCGAAAGCAGACCTGCCACAAGCACTCTCTTACGGAAAAGCACATCTTGCCGAGGTAAAAAAGAAAGAGAGCTTTGTTGAGCTTTATAATGCAGAAAAATTTTTAGCCAGGGTAAATAAAGAAATGGGCAACAACACTGCTTTTTTGACCCATCAAAATGCATATTACAGGATAAAGGACTCTGTGCAGAATGCTCAAAAAGTCAATGCGCTAGCCTATTATCAAACCCTGTACGAAACCGAAAAAAGAGATACAAAAATAAGGGACCAGCAAGCCAATATAGCACTGTTGCAAGAACGAGAAAAAGTAAGGAAACAATGGATAATCATTGGCATCATACTCATCCTGACCGCTGCATTGTTCACCTATCTCAAACTTAGGCAACGGCAACGGTCAGAGAAACAAAAATACCTCGATGAGCTGCGCACCCAGATTTCGGCAGACCTGCATGATGACATAGGCCCCGTCCTCACGGGGCTGGCCATGCAGAGCGAGATACTTGAAGCAAAAGCACCTGATGAGTATGGACCTCAACTGCACAGGATTGCCTCCCTGAGCCGGGCTGCCATGGTGCAGATGCGCGATGCGGTGTGGGTCATGGATGCCAGAAAGGATAACTGGGGCGCATTGCTGGACCGCATCAGGGAATTTGCCAGTGACAACCTGGTCACAAGGGAAATAGCCTATGACATGAAGACCTCTGGCATAGAATCTGACATGGCAATCGCCACCCCACTGCGTCAAACCCTGTACCTTGTGGTCAAGGAGGCCATTGCAAATACCTTAAAACATTCAGGAGCAACCAAGGTATCGCTAAACCTTGAGCAGCTACAGGACACCATACACCTTACTTTTAGTGATAATGGCAATAAAGAACTCAAGACCAGGAGCTCTTTTGCGGGACTGGGACTAGATAACATGAAGCGCAGGGCAGATTTGCTCAAGGGCAAAATTGAATTTCATACAACAGAAGGTTTTGAGATTTTCATGACATTACCCAAAACCATAGTACCGTAATACATGACTACATGGATATGTGGTTTATTTGTCAATATGATGTACCTAATTTAGATAGAGATATTAAAATAATGATTATTTGAGCAATCCTCCCATACATATAGCAATCATTGAAGATGACCCTTTGATAAGGGAATCCCTAGAAACGTACCTGGGTTTGAACAGGACCATGAAAATATGCTTTATCGCCAAGAGTGTGGAAGATTTTTTAAATGCAATAAAGGTTTCGCGCAACGCACAGGTAGATGTTCTTTTACTGGACATAGGCTTGCCGGGCATGTCTGGCCTTGAAGGTATACAACCCATTCAAAAGCTCTTTAAGGACATCAACATCATTATACTTAGTACGTATGAGGAAGATGATAAGATCTTTCAGGCACTATGTGCGGGTGCGGTTTCATATATTTCAAAAAGAACACCCCTTACAAAGATTGAAGAGGCAATCACAACGATATTTTTTGGTGGTTCATACATGTCCCCTTCCATAGCCCGCAAGGTCGTGAATTACTTTGGCCCTAAAAAACAGGATGAAATGACATCCCTTACCCCACGGCAACAGCAAATAGTGCAGGGTATCGTGGATGGCCTCAGCTATAAAATGATTGCAGAAAAACTCCTTATCTCCATTGATACGGTACGGGACCACATCAAGAAAATATACCGCATCCTCAATATCAACAGCAAGGCAGAGCTTATTAAAAAATCTTATGATTCTAATGCCTAGACCTCATCCCCCTTATTTACCTTCTGTGGTATCTTCTGCCTTCTTAGCGTAGTCAGGGGTGCGTATCACGGTCATTGTTATTTCAAGCTTTGTTGATTCAAAATTAAAACCCTCGACCTTGAAGTCTTTTGACACATCTGTGATCTCAGAAAAATTGATGCGCTTTGAATGGGTGCCATAAGCTGCTGTTTTACCAGCGATTCCCTCAGCTGCAGCTCCTATCAGTTTGCCAAAACCAGCCATACCGTTAGTCATTGAATCATATAATGTACCTGTAACAGTAAAATATCCACTGGGATTTTCTCCTGGCAAGGTGACCTCAAACTTTTCATTCAACATCTCAAGAGCGCTTTTTCTAATATCGACTGATGATGATTTTGCCATTGACCAGATGGTACGATTACTGTTTTGAGGACCCGCATATCCAGCAGTGATTGTCCCATATACATTTGCACTACCATCTAGCTTTGCATCATGTACCGCAATACATTTGATTCCTGTCACGGTCATGGTATAGGTATAGTTTATGTCTTTTGGTTTTGTAAAAAACTGGCTGTTTATTCTTTGCGGTTCAATACCGTTATCAATCTGGTATTTTTCGGTAACCATGCGCAGTACATCCTGTTTTTTCTCAATGTCCTTGTCATTTGGCCAAAATTCTGGGGTAAGTAGTTTATAGGTGGGTATCAACTGGACCTCAATGGGTACAGGGCGTTCCTTAAGGCTTGTGTTCCAGGTTTCAAACTCGGTCTCTCCTGACCCACCCTGAACATACTTATTGGTATTGAGCGTTTCAGTCTTATTGCCCACAATACTTTTATTTCCCAGGTTGAACTCTACATCTGCCCCTATATCAACCACTTTAATCTTTGCATTGATTGCGGCTTTAAATTCCATTTCGGTCATTCGGGTTGATTCAAAGGTCTGTTTTGTGATTTTGGTAGAGGCAACATATTTACCGCCAAAATCCGCATTGCCTATAAAATGCGTTCCATACTCATCAATAATGGCCTGGTAGTCATTCTTGATGCGCTCAATTTCTGAATGCAGGGGCCTGCCCTTTCTCATTTGAGAAGCCTGCATGCTTACCAGCACCCGCGGTACGGGAAGGTTATCTATCTTTTCACGAAAGTCAAAATCCAACTTTTGCCTCTTTTTTTCTCCTGTATTACGATCTCTCCACAACAGGTCCATATTGAGGTTGAACAGTTTGCGTTCTACCGTTTGAGAATAGAATATCTCACTGCTACCGGTCTTGGTATTGTTCATCTGCTTATAACTGCCGCTCATGCTGCCTCCCCCCACGGGGGTACCCACACTTATGCCCACACCCACACCAAAGTTTGATGTAAAATCACCATAGCTCTCAATCCAGTTTTTATAGTCGTGTGAGCTACCTCCTCCTATGGTCTTATAGTCCGTACCATGTGGAATCTGCTTTTTACCTTCTTGACCACCCGTTTTTCTTGATAAAATCAGCACCAATGGTTTTTCCTTAGTGGGAGAACCTCCTATATCCAGGGGGTCAAGGGTCAGATAATCAACTCCTAGGCCTAGCCATTCAACTGCTGGGAGGTCAAGACGCTGACCATCAGCGGCGCCAAACTGCATACCCTGGAGCTCAATCATGTAGTCTTCATGATCATCGCTGTACTCGCCCTTGTACTTGTCAGCAAAACTACCAGTTGCAGCCGCTGAATCCTGATTATCTTCCTGGGCAATCGCGGCATTCACGACATCCTCGTAGCCCACATATTTTAAGGCTATTGCAGAAATATAATTATTAAACTTGACCGAAAACCCATAAAATGAAAGGTTAGTGGGCAACTTGACCTCATACATCTTGCGACCACGGTTACCGAACAATTTTGATTGCCCGCCAGTGGTCATAAAGGTAATCCCGTTTAAAAAAGGGCCATAATCTCCCAGGTATGTTCCCTTCACCCCTGTGATGCACTCACCTTCTGGCACTTCAAACACCTGTGTACGTCCCTTTTGCTCACCCAGTATGGGAAGTTCCGTAACCTTGCCATCAGTGTCCTGAATCACGGTTTGGATACCCGTTATCACATAACTTCCCCACACCCGTATTTCTTTGACCCTTACCCCTTGAGGCAATACATCTTCCTGGGCAGACCCTTCATCTCCGCCACCAAACTCGGTAACATGTTCAGCAAGACCACCACTTCCAGAAGAAGGTGTACCGGTAAGGCACCAGCCATCTGTATCCAGCGCGGGCTTGCTGCTCACCGCCCGGGCCTGCCTCACCACGGGTACCTGCCCCGTCGGTGCTGCCTGAGCAGGGATGTTCACCACCGGTGGCCCACTCGCCGCACTTGTGGCAACAACAGGTGGCAGCCCAGCTGCGGCACCTCCCAGGGATACCACGCCCCCTTCAAAGGCAAGTGTTTCAGTATTCAGCATCTGGTAAGAACCTCCCGCAAAGAAATAAATGTATCCATCAGGCGCGGTCATCACGGCGTCGATTTTTTCGCTTAAAGCGAAACCTTCTAGCCCAGAAACGCTTGAGCTCTCACTGAGTGCCTGTGTACTCTTAGTATAAATCACATACTCCCCTCCCGAAAAGAACAGGAGGTCATCCTCCCCAAACTCTGTTGCAGCATCGATTACCGCTGGTATACCGGGAAAAAGCCCCCGCAGCGAGATGGTGGCGGTCTGGGTGTCAAAAAGGGCATACAGATTATTCTTGAAGAGCATTATGGATGAAGCATCCCAGCGCACCGCCGCCGTTATACCAGCCCACCCCGCGGGGAGACCTCCATAATCAGCCACATCAGCCCCAGATGATTCGCCCGCGGCAGACACATAATTTATTGTCCCACCTGAAAAAAAAGCTGCCATGTCCAGGGCGGGTACGTATACTGCTGCATCCATGGAGGCTGACACTGAGGGGGCGACTTCCCACCTTGTTTGTGCAACGGCCTGGAACGTGATACATAAGAATATGGCAATACTTATTGGGTTTTTCATCGGGATATTATTTTATGATGTTTTAATAGATGGCCTACGGGGTCAGCCTTTCTTTTTTGGCTTTATCTTCTTCATTGTCTTTTTAGCTTTTGAAACTACACTCGTGGTTTTGCTTTTTTGGTCTTTTGCCACGATCTTCACAATCTCCTTATTGTTCTTTGCCACCGCGGCATTGTTTTTCTTGATCTCCTTGTTTACGGCAGCGCGGTCAGAGGCTTGGGCCTTGTCCAGGCTCTTGCTCAGGGCATTGGTCTTCTTTTCCTGTTTGGCAAGTAGTTTTTGGGTTTCTTTAAAGTTTTTTTCTTTAAGCTTATCGCCCCTAGATAAATCTGAAACCATTACAGGTGCCTTGAGGTTATTCATTTGCCCCTTTAGTTTATCAGACTGTTTCTTTTGCAGCGCATTATCAATAGCTATCTGGTTTTTTTCAAAATTCACTGTTTGATTCAGCTCCTTTTGCTGTTGAGCTTTTAGTTTGTTCTGTGCAAAATCTTGTGCGCCTTGTTTTCTCGCCTCAGCGTTATTGATGACGTTGTTACGCTGGTTTGCGAGAATCCCCAGTTTATTGTTTGCTTTTTGTTGTATTTGATACTTGGGGTCATTCATATTGTTCTTAATGGCATTGGTATTTGCCACATGCTGCTTGAGCATACTGACCTGTTGACCTTCGTGTTCATTTTTAAGCCTTGCCAGTGAGGTCTTTGCAAGTTGATCAGTCCTGCCGCTAATGACTGCTTGTTCTCCTATTATCTTGGCCCGGTCTTGATTATATGTAGGGCTGTTCTTGTCAAGCCCATTGAGTTTTTTATCATATGCCTGTTTATCCTCTTCTTTCATTTTATTGATCTGGGTAGTGAGGTCGGCACTCTCCTGGGTCTGCCTTGCCAAAAGTTCATTTTTCTGCTGGTTCTGCATTTTCACGACCTTGTCCATGTCAGTTTGCTGTGCCATGGCTCCCGCAGTTAACAATAACATGAGTACCAGGTACATGTTGAAGTGTATATTATTTTTCATGATGTGTTGTTTAAGTTTATGTTCCGGTTATCCTTTTTTTGATTTTTTGCCTTTTTTTGTCTTACCCTTATCTGCTTTTTTTACTTTGGAGGGCTTGAGGTTGCTACCAGATTTGTTTGCTTCTCCTATTTTCTTTATGGTCTTGATTGCCTTATCGTTCTGCGCTTTCGCGGAAGCGCTCTTATTGTTTTGATCATTTACAATGCGTGATGGTTTTATACCCTCGCCCTGCTTTTTCACGCTATTGACAACCTTGTTATTTTGTGTTTCAAGGGCAGCAGCCCTATTATCTTGGTCGATAACCTTGTTTGCTAGTGACTTTAGCTGCAGTGCTTGATTATCATTTAGTTTTTTGGTCTGTATCCCTTGTTTGATGCTCGTCATCGTATTTGCATCCTTTGCCGCGGCATCCCTTGCATTGATGAGCTTGTTGGTCTCTTGTTTAAGCTTTTCATTTTGAGCTTTGTGCTTTTGCTCTAATGCCTTTAATTTTAAAGGATCTCCCTGTGCAGCGGCAATTTCCTTTTGCTGTTGCTCCCGCATGGCTTTTGTGACGTTGGTAAGGTTCTTGGCAAGTTCCCCCTGGGCATTTAGTTGCCTGTTTTCATTGGCAAAATGCTCTTCTCTTTGAGCGTTCAATAGTTTTTGCTTTGCATTTTCTTGTTTTTCAACAAGGTTGGCAAGTTGTGGGTTGGGTGGCGGTAATTTATCTGTTGCATCTGGATCTTGAGCCATTGCGATACAGGTGATAAAAAGAAAGCAGATCACGCTGTAGATTTTTTTTTGTTTTTTCATGTCCTTCCAATTTTTAATTGTTGATTTATTTTTCAGCTCCAGCTTCTTTTAAAAGCTTTTTAGTCTTGTTTCCCTTTGCAATGCGCAAAACTGATTTTCCTTCTCCATTTGTTGCGTTGACGTCAGCACCGGCCTTGATGAGCGCATCGACGGCATTGACGGCATTGCGGTTGTCAACTGCCAGGTGAAGTGGGGTGTTTCCATTGACCGTGGGGTCAATGGGTGCCCCATTTGCAGCAAGCAGCCGTATCAGGGCCGCATTGTCATTTTGTGCGGCATAGTGCATCAGGAAATATCCGTTAGCTTGATTTTGAATATTTGTGTTGACCCCCTGGTCAATTAAAATAGCGGTAACCGGGGCGCTGTTCACCATCACCGCGGTGAGCAACAGCCCTGCACTTGAAGCGTCAGCACCGGCAGTTATCAATTGTTTCAATACCTTATCTGCGCCCGCCTGTACCGCGGCAGAAACAGCAGATTGTGCTTCAGCCCCCGCGTTTAAGTAAATGGAAGTAAAAGATGTATTGTTAGTGCGTGCAGCAATGCCCAGCAGGTCATTGCTACTGGCATCTGCCCCCATTTCTACCAGGTATGCTGCAATATCTGGCTTATTGGCCTTAGTAGCCGCCTCAAGGCCATCATCTGGCAGGGCGCCAGCTGCAACAAGCATTTTTACAATCTCGAGATTGCCATTGCCCGCAGAAACTGCAAGGAATTGTGCATCTGCGATATTTGCCCCAGCCTCAACTGCTTGCCTCACATAATCTGTAGCATTCATTTCAATACCATATTTCAGCAATGCATCAGGATTTGCACCACTGGTAAGCAGCAGGGCAACCGCCTGTGGTTTGTTTGCCTTTGCCGCAACAAGCAGTGATGGGTTAGGATCTGCCCCAGCCTTGATGAGGAGGTCCATGGTTTGCACATTGCCCAGTAAACTGGCGGCGGGCAGCTCTGCACTGGGGTTTGCCCCTGCTTGTATCGCTAATTGCGAAATAGCCACGCTATTAGCCGCAATTGCCGCTTTTAATGCACTAGGGGCATTGGCACCATGGTCATTGAGCGCGAGGCCAGCAAGTTCTGCATCCTTTTTCTTTATGGCATAGTTGAGGGCCGCATCTGCATTGCCACCTTGCTCAAGTGCTGCATAAACCAGGTCAACTTGATCTGCCTTTATACTTGAGTCAATGGCATAGTTAGGGTTAAAACGGCTTGCTATCATACGGTCAGCCAGTGGAAAGTTGCGCGTGCGCAATGCCGCATCAAACATTTGCGTGGTGATGACCAGGTTTTTTTCATCCAGGAGTTTATAGAACAAATCCGTATTTCTTCTTTCAATGGCCTGCTGGGCAAAATATTTCTTGTCAGCCCCGGCGTCTATCATCGCATCGATAAGGTCATTATTGTTCAACTGCATGGCCTGCTGCATGCTGCTCTGGCTAATGGATGGCCTTCTGTTCAAGATACTGAATGCCATTGCCGGGTCGCTTGAATCGTTTATAAGGGCCAGGTCCAGGGGTGTCTTGCCCTGTAGGTCTGTTTTGTTTACATCTGCATTGTTATCAAGCAAGGTTTCTACCATGGCCACGTCCCTTTTTGTTATGGCCTCGTGCAGTGCGGTCTTTCCGGTGGTGTTTGCGGCATTCACATTTGCACCCATGTTAATCACTTCTTCAAGGGCCATAAAATCCTTTTGTTGTATGGCCTTGAACATCTTATCATCCATTACCGTGCTGGCTCCTGTGGCTCCGGTTGATGCCGAGCTGCTTTTGGCTGAAGCCGAAGTACCCCCGTTGCGTACCAGTTGTGTATCTACTCCTGAGATTGAGAGCGTGGCACTGTTGGGCCCCATGACCTTGAGGGTAATTCCCTCGCCGTTCCCGCCCGTGCCGGAATATGTCTCAAAAACACCACCAGCATCTTTTTGAAAACCATATGCCTGGCCGCCAAAACGTATATTGAGGTCCGTATCTACCGCCGAGGTAAAACTCACGCTGCTCGTGGTACCTTCTATTTTCCAGATACCGAGAAGATGGCTTACATCAGCTTTTTTATTGGTCAGCACGTCCATAAGGCTGCCCTCTTCTTTGGTAAGGTTTAAATATGGATTGTCTCCCCGGCGCATTGCCAGTGACTTATCATTTACCTTAAACAGGTAGACACGCAACGTACTGCCAGGGATAGAATGCCACTTTGCAAATGCACCCGTTTGACTATCCCATACATAATCTCCCACAAGGTTCTTGATAGCAAGTGGCAGGGTATCATCAACCATGGCCGGCTCAAGGTGTACACCATTACCTGTCTTGGTAATGTTGAACTGTGTGGTTTTATCGCTGGTGTACCTTATGGAATATTTTCCCGTGATGTCAGGACCTTGTCCATAGGTTTTAAAATTGCATAACAAGAATGTCATGCCCAGCATCATTAGAAAAGTGCGTAGTGGTGTAAAATTCATTTCATTTGATTTAACAAAATTTTAATATAGTAAATATAGGTGCAGGACATATATAACTCAACCACATATCGATGTGGTCAATTCTGTAAATCAATGGATTAACGTATAAAAAAATCAGTTTACAGGTAAAAAAAAGCCCCTCATTACAAACGTTAAATACACGTTTATCAAATACGGTGGTTTAAAGATGAAACTCGTTATGTAAAACTTTGAGAAGAGATTTTTTCGCTTTAAGCGAAAAAATGAAAGGCGCACTTAACAAGTAAGTACGCCTTTCAAAAAACAACCTAACCAATACTCGTCTTAGGCTGGGCCCAAATATCTTTTAAAATTGTTAATCATTACCCTTGCACCTATATCGTGCATAAGGTTGTACAGTCCAAAAAACGTCCTGTTGATGTACAGAAAATGCTTGCTACCGCGGTTGCCGTTCATCTTGCGCAATTGGGTATCCTTGCTGTACTTATCGCTCAGCATTGCGATTTCATCAAAAAAAGCCTTGTCGCCAAAGTTGAATTCTTCCTGGTGAAAGGGACGCGTGAACACGCTCAACATCTCCTGGAACAGCTCAGAGAAAAATTTGACCTCTTCAGGTGAGTCGTCTTTTTTCAAGATTTCAAGTTCAAACATCTTTTGCATGAAAACATCAGGATTATTGATGTTTCCTGGTTTTGCCAGCTCAAAGTATGGGTCGTAAAATTCTTGAGGAACTTTCTTGATACAGCCAAAATCTATTGCAATAAGGTTACCATCTTCATCCACCAGGAAATTGCCCGGGTGGGGATCTGCATGTACCTGCTTGAGTACGTGCATTTGATACATATAAAAGTCCCAGAGTGTCTGCCCTACCTTGTCTGCCACATCCTTACGGGTGTTTTCTTTGACAAACTCGCTGAGGTGCAGGCCATCCATCCAGTCCATGGTAATGATGCGCTCGCTGGAGAGTTCAGGATAATATTGTGGAAACCTAAGGTTAGGTATCATGCTGCACGCCCTAGTAATCTTCATGCTCTGGCCCACTTCAAGGATGTAGTCAGTTTCTTCAAGAAGTTTTGCTTCTACCTCCTTAAAATATTTTTCCTTGTCCTTGCCGCGCAGGTTGAACATGCGGGTGGCAATGGGCTTTACAAGGGCAAGATCGCTGCTTATGCTATCTGCCACGCCGGGGTATTGAATCTTTACCGCTAGCTTCTTGCCATCTTTTGTTGCCCGGTGAACTTGACCTATGCTGGCTGCATTTATGCTTTCGGGCTCAAAAGAATCGTAAAGGTCTTCTGGGTCCTTGCCCAGATATTTCTTGAAGGTCTTGCGCACCAATGGTCCTGATAGTGGTGGCACAGAAAATTGTGCCAGGCTAAATTTTTCAACATACTGCCTGGGCATGATATGCTTCTCCATACTCAACATCTGGGCTACCTTGAGCGCGCTGCCCTTTAAGCTCTTGAGGCTGTCGTAGATGTCCCCGGCGTTATCTTCATTGAGCTCGTCGCGTGTGTGCCCGCTGTCAAGAACCTTCTTGCCATAGTACTTGGCATAGTTGCCCCCTATCTTAACGCCTGTCTTTACCAGTTCACTGGCACGTTGAATCTTGTTTGTGGGTATGTGGTCTATGGTCTTCACCTAGAATCTTTCTTTAAATAAAAATTTGCCAAAATCAAGCAGGCTCTCCAGTGGCGTGCTGTCAAAAACATCAAAGATCACGTTGACTGATTTCTCTATGGCCACATCTGTTCTTTCAAATTTTGGGCTGTTGTCATCCATCCAGTACTTGAGCAGGAACAACAATTGCATCCATGCACCCTCACTAAAAATGGACACGGGGTTTTTTGAGATCGCATAAGACTTTTTCTCATTTGACTCTTCAATCAAGCTTGAAGCGTACTCACGCACCTTTAAGCGCAGTGGGCGTAGCTGTGCGAGGTTTTTTAAACTGCTCCTGTCTTCTTTTAGGGTAAACAGCACATAACTGCGGTTTGCCGTCAACATCTCAAAAAAAGTATAGAAAAAAGAAAGCATTTTTTCCCGGTTAGCATAATCGGGATATTGCTTGTCCTTTGACAAGACCTTAAGTGTATGTTCAAAAAGGTTGACCCATATCTGCTCACGTATGCCTTCAAAAGAGCCAAAATACTGATAGAATTCACCCTCCTCAATCTCATTTTTCTTGCAAAAGGCATATACCGTGGCGGGGCGTTCCCCATGTTCAAGCACGTGGTCCATGTACTTGTTGATGATAAGGTCTTGTGTAACTTTTACCTTTGCCGTAGAAGCTGTTCTTGTCTTTGCCATAATCGTTTGCGCTTTGAGTAAAGTTACTTTCGTTTAACGATATCAAGAAATTATTAGACAAAATTTTGAGTTAAAGTTCTTTCAGATTTATTGAAAAATCATGCCAGTTTGTCACAAGCATTTACGTGGTATTTTTTTTGTTTGGCTTAAAGCCAAAGAAATATAAATGTATAACCTGGCCCATCGTGGCCAAATAAATTGAACATATAAACCATGTCTACAGGAAAGATCAATGTTTCGGTTGAAAATATTTTTCCGCTGATAAAGAAGTTTCTTTACAGCGATCATGAAATCTTCTTGAGGGAGCTCATCTCAAATGCAACTGATGCCACCCTTAAGCTCAAGCACCTGACCAATATAGGTGAGGCGGCCGTAGAATACGGCAATCCCGTGATCGAGGTCAAGATAAACAAGGACGACAAGACGCTACATGTCATTGACCAGGGTATAGGTATGACCGCTGAAGAGGTTGAGAAATATATCAACGAGGTGGCCTTTTCAGGTGCTGAGGAGTTTCTTGACAAGTACAAGGATTCTGCCAAGGATAGCGGGATCATAGGCCATTTTGGTCTGGGCTTTTACTCAGCTTTTATGGTGGCCAGCAAGGTCGAGATCATCACAAAATCATATAAGGATGCCCCAGCGGCACACTGGATATGCGATGGATCGCCAGAGTTTGAACTTAGTGAAGCAGACAAGACCGAAAGAGGTACCGAGATCATACTCCACATCAGTGACGATGAACAAGAATTTCTTGAGGAGGGCCGCATACGCGAACTGCTTGTCAAGTACAACAAGTTTATGCCGGTGCCCATCAAATTTGGCACTAAAGAAGAGGAAATCCCATTGCCAGAGGATGCCGCAGAAGATGCAAAACCAGAGACCAGGACCGTTGACAACATAATCAACAATCCTAATCCCGCCTGGACAAAGCAGCCTGCTGACCTTGAAGATGAGGATTACAACACATTTTACCGTGAGCTGTACCCCATGCAGTTTGAAGAACCGTTGTTCCACATTCACCTCAACGTCGATTACCCCTTCAACCTGACCGGGATTTTATATTTCCCCAAGTTGACCAACGACCTTTCTATTCAAAAAGATAAGATACAACTGTATCAAAACCAGGTTTTTGTAACAGATAACGTTGAGGGCATCGTACCAGAATTTCTTACCATGCTGCGCGGTGTGATCGACTCCCCAGATATCCCGCTCAACGTAAGCAGGAGCTACCTGCAAGCTGATGGTGCCGTTAAAAAGATAAGCAGCTACATCACCCGCAAGGTTGCTGATAAGCTTAAGTCACTTTTTAATGAAGACCGTGCCGATTTTGAGAAAAAATGGAACGACATCAAGATGGTGATCGAGTATGGCATGTTGACAGAAGATAAATTCTTTGAAAAGGCTGATAAATTTGCACTTTACCCCACGACTGATGGAAAATTCTTCACCTATGAAGAACTCGTGGAAAAGATAAAGGAAAACCAGACCGATAAGGATAACAAGCTTATCATTTTATATGCCTCTAATCCCGAAGCCCAACATCAATATATAGAAGCAGCCAAATCAAAAGGCTACGAAGTATTGCTGCTGGATTCGCCCATCGTGTCCCACCTGCTCCAAAAGCTGGAAACCAGCAAAGACAACATCAGCTTTGTGCGTGTTGATGCAGATAACGTGGACAGTCTCATCAAGAAAGATGAAGAGCAGATCTCAAAACTCTCAGACGAGGAAAAAGAAACGCTCAAGAAAACCCTTGAAGAAACCATAAGCGACAGCAACTATACCGTGAAGCTTGAAGCCATGGACAGTAGCGCCGCACCGTTCATGATCACCCAGCCCGAGTTCATGCGCCGCATGAAGGAGATGCAGCAAACCGGCGGTGGCGGCATGTTTGGCATGGGCAATATGCCAGATATGTACAACATCGTGGTCAATGTGAATCATGAGCTCGTCAATGAAATCCTCAATACAAAGACAAAGAAAAAGCAAGAAAGGTTGATCAATCAATCCCTGGACCTTGCAAAATTGTCACAAGGCCTCCTGCGTGGAGAGGCATTGACAAACTTTGTCAAACGCTCATATGAAATGATCAAATAATTTTTTGGCTTAAAGCCAAAAAACAAAAGGACCGTCTCACCGCGGTCCTTTTTTTATTGCCATAAACGTCAAAAGTTTGTTAGCAGCCTAGGTCATGGATGCATGATTGGGTACTTTTAAGCAACACCTAAAAATGAACCATGTCCCCACACAAAACAAGAATCGTTAGATTTCATGAAACCGGCCCAGCCGATGTGCTACAACTTGAAGAAATTGACATGCCCGTGCCCCAGCGGGGCGAAGTGCGCATACAGGTAAAGGCCATAGGCCTCAACCGTTCTGAAGTTTCCTTTAGAAATGGCAACTATCTTGAGCGGGCCCAGCTTCCCTCAACCATAGGTTATGAATGCAGCGGGACCATAGATGCCCTGGGCGAAGATGTAGAGGGTTTTAAACTGGGCGACAGGGTAAGTACCATCCCGGCCTTTAGCATGACAAATTATGGTGTTTATGGCGAGACCGCCATCGTGCCGGTGCATGCGGTAAGCCATTATCCTGAAAGCCTATCTTATGAAGAGGCCACAAGTATATGGATGCAATATTTGACTGCTTATGGTGCGCTGGTGGGCCATGGCAAGATAGACAAGACATCAACGGTGATCATCACGGCAGCAAGCAGCAGCGTGGGGCATGCCGCCATTGAGATTATCAGAGCCATGGGGGCAACATCAATTGCAACCACAAGAACGCAAGAAAAAAAACAGCATTTGCTTGATGCGGGGGCAGACCACGTTATTGTTACTGATGATGAAAACCTACAGGATCGTGTAAAGGATATCACAGATGGTAAAGGGGCAACCCTGGCCTTTGACCCTGTTGCCGGGTCAATAATCAAGGATTTAGCTGGCTCGCTGGCAAAAGGTGGAACACTCATCATCTATGGTAAACTTGCTCCTGAAACAACACCTTTTCCATTGTTTAATTTATTGAAAAATGGGCTCACATTCAGGGGGTATACACTATTTGAGTTTACCTCAGACCCCCACAAATTAAAAGAAGCCAGAGACTGGATCTACAGTGCCCTGGCCAATGGAAAACTCAAGCCCACGGTAGACAGGACCTTTACCCTTGATGAAATCGTCCAGGCCCATGAATATATGGAAAGCAACCAGCAAAAGGGTAAAATTGTTGTCACCGTTTAAAAAGTATCCTGGATGAATTTTGATCAATATTTGAAAGCCTGGTAGATTATCACGACAAAACTTAAAAATATCTTTTTTATGAAATACCTTTTTACCATTGTTCTATCCCTTTTGTTGATTTCATGCAATGATGCTGCAAAACAAGAAAAAACCATGCCTGTTGAACCTAACGGTGGTATGGGAGATGGAGCCCCATCCATAGGTCATGCCCTGGTACAAGCCATTGAAAAAGCACATCATAAAAAAGAATTCATGGAACACAAAGCAGTTTCATTTGACCTGGAAGTAAAATTTGGCGGTAAAGAAAGAATCGCGGGAAACCTTACCATGTTGACCAATAGCGGCAAGGTTAGAATTGAAAAATCAAACGGAGAAAGTTTGATCTTTGACGGTTCCAGTACATATATCACCCCAGAAGATGCTGATGCCAGTGGTGCCCGCTTTGATACATTTACCTGGGCATATTTCTTTTCTTTTCCATATAAATTGAGCGACCCGGGTACCCTGGTCACCCCCATGCAAAATGACAGCCTCATGGGAAAAAGCTATACGACATTCAAACTAGAGTTTGACCAGGACACGGGTGATTCTCCCAAGGATTGGTATGTGGGATACCTCAACAAGAACAACCAGGTACGTGCTGCCGCATACATCGTCACCTTCAACAAGAGCCTGGACAAGGCAGAAGCCTCACCACATGCCATTATGTATTCAGGATATAAAGAGATAGACGGCATCCCCATCGCCCATCACTGGGAGTTCTATAACTGGAACAAAGAGCAGGGAATTACCGGAGCCCCCATAGGCATGGCATCCATAAACAACCTAAAATTCCTATCTCCTGACGACGGTTTTTTCTCAAGGCCCGAAAAAGCTAAGGTCACAGATTAAATTTCTTGTCAAAAAACCTTTTGATAAAGTACATTTCAACACTGGCAAGTACGGTAAGAAAAATCATCACCATTGCAGCCCCATAGGGCACTTTGGGTATTTGTGGCAGTTGAAACCCATCAAGTTTATGAGAGATAGCGCTCATCCAGTCAGAATTTACATGTATGTCGTCAAAACCAGCATTGTAGTATAAAATCACGCCCAAGGCGGCTATAAATATGCCAAAAACCGCTACCCATCCCCTTGTGGTGATCAAGGGCTTGTATTGAAAAAAGGTAGCATCTACCTTGCGCTGCTCCATGCTTTCTATCTTGGCCAGTATCTTGACACTGAAGTCCAGGGATGGATCTTCAGGCTCCAATTGAGCAAGATACTTATGGCTCAACCTTTCTATTTCCTTATCATTTTTATTCATGATACTTCTTTTTTTTCATGAAACAATTCTGCGTTAAGCAAATTAAACAAACGTTTTCTCCCCCTATATAGCTTGACCTTTACATTACTTTCACCAAGACCGGTGATTGCAGCAACCTCGCTCACGCTCTTCTCCTCAAAATAATAAACCGTTATTAAAAATGCCTCATCTTCGGGCAGTTTATCCAAACATTTTTTTAAATGCATTGACCTTTCTTTTTTGTGCAAAAGGTCCAATGCATGTTCAGTATGCGATAATTGATGGTCTTTGATACGCTCTATATTGTCAACGTTGATTTTTCTTTTGGCTGCAGCCAAATAATCCAGGCAACGGTTATAGGCTATCCTGTAGATCCATGTTGAAAACCTTGACTCTTGCCTAAAGGTCCTTAATTTTTGATAGGCCTTGACAAAGACATCCTGGGCAACCTCCTCAGCTTCTTCATTATTCTTGACCATCCTGAGGCATAGCGTAAAGACATAGCGCTCATATTTATGCACCAGCACCCCATAAACCTGGGTATTGCCGGTGAGCACCTGCGCAATAATATCATTATCGTCTTGATGGTTCATATACGTTTAAGACAGGGTAATGAAAATTAGGTTACAAAATCAAGCAGGTTTTTTTAAAAGTAAGTATAAATCAAAAAAAAGGTGAAATGTTGTAACCACATCGTGATGCCCACCGTCATAAGGACAAATCAATTGAAAAATTAGAACATTATGGAAGCAATGATTGTATTTATCTGTTTATTCTTGGTTGTCTTTGGGATTTGCTATTTGCATTTTAGCACCCGCAACAAAGAAAGGCTGGCGCTTATCGAGAAGGGTGCTGACGCCAGTATTTTTGGGCGTAGCCCTAA
Source organism: Cytophagaceae bacterium (assembly GCA_002710685.1). Taxonomy (GTDB): domain Bacteria; phylum Bacteroidota; class Bacteroidia; order Flavobacteriales; family Flavobacteriaceae; genus Leeuwenhoekiella. Next base: position 108,403 of record PALD01000031.1, read on the forward strand.
CCGCGAAGCGCCCCCGGTATGGAAGGTCATACTACTCAACCTGGGCTTGTTGCTCATGGGCATAGGGCTGGGGATCATCATGGGTTTTAGCCTTTCACGTGGTTTCTTTCCTGGTTATGGCAATGAGCCCATCATCATTTCTTCAATATTCTTTATGGCGGGCCTATCACTGGTGGTAGGATTTTTTCTTACAAAGAAACTAATCAAGTAAAGGGTTGGTAAATCAAGTTAGTTTAAGGCTCCTACCGTGATGGTAGGAGTTTTTTTTGCCTATTTTTAAAGAAAACAATCCTTATGGAATACCCCTGGCATTTATATTTAATGGGTGGCATTTATAGTATTGCTGGCATTATACACTTTATAAAACCCAAAGCCTACATGCGCATCATGCCCAGATATTTGCCGGCTCACCGGGAACTGGTTTATTTAAGTGGCTTTGCAGAAGTTTTACTGGGGGTGGGCGTTTGCCTGCCGCCCACCAAAAATCTTTCAATCTACCTTATCATATTGATGCTCGCGACATTCTTGCTGGTGCATTTTTATATGCTAAGCTCAAAAAAGGCAGGGCTCAACCTGCCCAAGTGGGTCTTGTGGGTGCGTATACTGCTCCAGTTTTTCTTGATGTACTGGGCTTATTTTTACATCAAGTTCTAAAAGCAAAAAGCTCCCACAAGGGGAGCTTTTATTAAATAGGTCAAGTATGGGATTATATCTCAACTTTGTGGGTAAAGATTTCGTTATTTACCGCGATGGTGATAGTGTAAGTACCCCTAGGTGCGTTAGCAAAGTCAAAAGCTTCTTTAACAATAAGGTCTTTTGAATTTTTTGAGGCCACTAGCAACCCGTTTTTATCATATACCTTGATACTGGCATTTGTTGTCGTAGGGTTAGTAACCGATAGCATTACCGTATTTTCATTTTGCTTGTAGCTAGGTTTAAAAACCACCGTGTTGTTACCACCTGAGATCAACTTGATTTCTTTAGGGGTTTTTACAAAAGTTGCATACGAGATGAAGTTGTCATTCTCTAGGGCCACAATGTATTCTCCCTGTGGTAACTGCTCAAGGTTAAATGTTCTCTTGTAACTTCTGGCAGGTTCCACATTTTCATTAAAAAGTGTCACGCCATTAGCATCCATAAGTCTTAACTTTGATGCACTTGCAACATTTTCATAAGAAACTGTTACCGTCCTGTTTTCTGAGATACTTAAATCAAAGTTCTCAGCTGCATTAGCTGTAAGGCCTATAAGTAGCGCGGTTACAGCAAGTAGGTTTTTAATTGTCTTCATAGTCATGGGATTTAGATTTATAAATGGTTTAGCTTAAAAATCTGATTCAAAAGTATGGTGATAATACAGACAAAAACAGTGGGGGCTATGCAGGAATATGTGTTATTTTAACTACAAACCCCCGAAAAATCTTTTAATTGCGAAAAAAATACATATCAAGGTTAATATTGCATTGGTTCTATAAAACGATTAAGTCTACTTTTACTTAATAAACTCCCCCTTTGATGTCCAAACTCTTAAAACCCGCCCTAGAAAAAATAGAACCCGGCTTTGGCAGTTCATTCTTGTACAGGACCTATGATCAAGACCATGAGAACAACAGTCAGAACTTTTGGCATTATCATCCAGAACTTGAACTGGTCTATGTAAAGGGGGGCACGGGCAAGAGGCAAATAGGCAGTCATTTATCGTATTACCGCAACGGAGACCTTATATTAATAGGTGCCAACCTCCCGCATTGTGGTTTTACAGATACACTCTCTAATTATGAGAGTGAAACCGTGATCCAGATGCATCCAGATTTTTTAGGGGACCATTTTTTTGATGTCCCGGAGATGCGCAGTATAAAAAGCCTCTTTGAAAGAGCAAAAATGGGGATTGTCTTTCATGGGGATACAAAAAGAGACGTAGGGCACATGATAGAAAGCTTAAAGGGCAAATCAGCTTTTGAACGCTTAATGGGGCTTATCAACGTGCTCAAACATCTTGAAGGTACCGAAAACTATACCGTACTCAACGCCCAGGGTTTTATACTTGAAACAGAACTACAGGATAACAATAGGATAAACATCATCTTCAACTTTGTAAAAGAAGAATTCAAGAGACAGATTACCCTTGAAGAGATTGCCGCCAGGGTAAGCATGACCGTACCCGCATTTTGTCGTTATTTCAAGAAAATCACGAACAAGACCTTTACACAGTTTGTCAATGAATACCGACTGGTACATGCGGCCAAACTACTTCATGAAAAACAGATAAGTATAACGGAAGTATGCTTTGAGAGCGGTTTTAATAATTTCTCACACTTCAACAAACAATTCAAGAAATTTACCGGTAAGACACCCTCTACCTATCGTAATGAGCTTAAATATATGGTTTCTTAAAAATCAGCTCACTTACCCTTTAATATTTATTTAACACTTTTTGCTAAGTTGATGCTTACCTTAAACGCAGTAAGTACAATTGACCTATTTTTAATTTTATTCAGCAAATTATCGATTAAAAACACTTTTAGGAGATAAACGGACTAACTTCTTTGTGAGATTTGGTGATTATGGTTGATTTCGTAATACATATCTTTCATTTTAAAATACCAAGTAAAAAAGATTTTAATTTTGCTGTTATTACTGTAAATAATACGTTTATAAAAATCAACCCACTGAAAATTAGTTAGTATGTCTTAACTTTTTTTTTGAAAAATATAATTTAAAGATATTTTTTTAAGTCATAAAATAATAATTTTCAAAAATTCAAAATATCTGGGCTTAATTAAAACGTTTAACCTAAATTTCAAGTAAATAAGGTAATCATATTATTGAAAATCAGCTGTTTTTATAATAAAAATAAATGATGCTCATCAATATTTTATAGCGTAAACACCCCATTAATCGATTAAGTTCAAGTATAAACACCTGTTTTTAAATTTTAACACTTTATTTCTTACAAAATTACTTGCACTTTATTAAGTTTTTTTCTTTAATTTGTTACATACTAGTATTTTCTAGCAAGACAAATTTTTTTAACTATGAGTTGAAAGGAACACTTTCACCGACCAACAACTAAATTAAATGGATAATTTCAACATCGCAGACGTACTTAGCATCTCAAGAGAAGAGTACAAGACATGGGTTCCCCGGGAAGAAAGATCTGATGTGTATTTACAGGTCATCTTTATTGAAAACGGGCACGGCACATACAGGACTCAGGGTGATTCTATCACCTACCGTCCACAAAATGTTTTTTTGGTTCCTCCCAATACTCCTTTTGAGTTCACGATCAGTGAGGCATCGACCATTACCATTGTTTCTTTTAGGGATAAGCTTTTTTCTACACGGCTTAATTTCCCCGACAGGGAATACTGGCTGCGCCACATAGAGTTTATCTTGCAAAAAATGGATATCAAACCAGGTCATTTTATAGAGAATAACCGTGATGCTGAACTCATCTGGAAGCTCTATGCACTGATCATGAGGGAACGTGAGGCCAAACGTGAATTTTACATGCAGGTGGTTTCAAACATGATAAGCACCATATTGAGTATCATCTCCAGGAATCTGTACGTAATAAGAGAAGTTCCCAAGGTCAATGAAAAGAAAGAACTTATCGAGGAAATTGTTGATTACATCCATAAACACGTCTATGAGCCCCATAGAATGAAAATTGCCGCTCTGGCTGATAGGTTCAACATGACCAGCAGTACCATGAGCAATTATTTTAAAAGGCATACCGGCAAGTCACTGCACCATTTTATCCTGCTATATAAACTGGATATCATCAAGCACAGGCTGAGGACCACTGACTTTACCGTATCTCAAATTTCTGCACAGCTGGGCTTTACTGATGAAAGCCACTTGACCAGGATATTTAAGAAATATGAAGAGGTAACCCCTCGCCAATATAAAGAACACCTACAAGAAGTGGCCGAATAGGTTTTTACATCATGCAAAAATCATATTGAGGATATAGGCTAGCCTATATCCTCCTTTTTTTACCTGCTGTTCAACAACCTTTTCATATCGCTCACGGTATGCATCAGTTAACTTTTGACCCTTCTTTACTGAAGGATATACAACTGTATTTGCTATATCCTGGGATTCTCGTACCCAATCGAGCACATTGCCCCTTGCATATTTTTTATAGCGCCTGCGGTTACCTTGTGCAACATCCTTATAACCACCATCCATATCCTCGAGCATTTTAGTATCCCATAACGAGTGCAGGTTTGTACCCCGGCCCTTGTACTGTACCTGTATGGTATTGCCCCCCTTATCTCCCGCCCTGCCACAATGCAGGGGCTGGTGTAGGTCACCTATAAAGTGTATTAGCAGTTTAAGATAGAATTGCTTATCCTCATTGCTGGACGCTTCATCCTTCAAGACTGCCTCACATTTTGCAATAGCGGTCACCAGGTCGCCGCCCTTGTTTTTTTCTGAAACGGTATAATCCTCACCGGGCTCCATGTTCACATAATGCCATGGGTTGAGATATCTATATCTGGGGTCGCCCTTTATCTCATCAGCATAGTTTGCAACGTCTGCCAGGGGTTCTCCCCCTAGTATTTGGGATATTGCTTTTTTCGCTTTAAGCGAAAGGTTCTCTCCTGCAATGTATGCCACGGCACTATGGCCTTTTTTGCCCCAGTCAAAAGCATGTACATGCAGTGACACAAGGGCCAGGACTATAATAAATGGATATTTCATGAAGCAATTTTATGCAAAGCTAGCGTTAATATGGTACATCTACTGATTACTTTTCGGTTATCTTTGATGTAATAATTTATAGGCAATGCAGCAATTCAAGGAAACCCAGCGCTTTAACCAGTGGTGGTTGAGGATTTTATTTTTGGCAATACTTATCGTGGCGTTAAGCCCACTTTTTGCTCAAAAAATAGGGCCGGGGAGCAATATAGAACTCGTCTCGGTATTGATAAGTGTGGTGATCATCACCTCTATCTTTCTTGCCATCTATTTCTTGTTCAAGCTTGACACCATCATAGGACCTGGTGGAATCCAATATAAGTTTTTTCCATTTCACATAAAGTACCGCAAGATCCCCTGGCAGAGAGTACGTGATATCAAGGTAATCACCTATAATCCCATTCGCGATTATGGGGGCTGGGGATATAGATTGACACTGCGCAAAAAAAGGGCGCTGAGCGTCAAGGGTAAAATTGGCATTCAAATTGCATTTAAAGATGGCAACACACTGTTGCTGGGTACACAGCGCCCGCAACTTGCAGAGCAGGCCATTAATGAATTTAAAACCGCATAGAATACATGAAGGGAAAACTTTTTCTTATATTCATATCAATAACCACACTCACCCTTGCTCAAGAATGCGAGGAAACCGTTATCAAGGTCAATCAACTTATAGAGGGCACACTTACCCTGCCCCAGGGCAATACCTTTACTGACCCGCTCGCCATCATCATACCTGGCTCTGGCCCCACAGATAGGGACGGTAATCAACCAGCGATGAACAACAACTCACTTAAGTTACTTGCTCAAGGCCTTTGCAAGCAGGGGGTTTCCACCTTTAGGTACGATAAGAGAATCCTAGTGCTCTTAAGAAAAAGCGGCTTTGATGAGTCAAAAATAAACTTTGATCAATTTATTGATGACGCCCATGATATCGCCGTTTATATGGCAAAAGCGGGATACACAAACATCTCCTATGTGGGACACAGCCAGGGTGCCCTGGTAGCACAGCTTGCTTCTTTGCAGGATACCATTGTAAATAAAATGGTGCTTCTTGAAGGTGCCGGCAGGCCCATTGACCAAGTAGTAGTAGATCAAATAAACAACACCGCCCCTGGCCTTACCGAAAATGCAAAACAGGCCTTTGAGGATATAAAGACCCTGGGCAAGTCAGAAAATTACAATCCCTATCTTGCCTCCATCTTTAGGGCATCAGTGCAGCCATTTATGAAAAGCTGGATGCAATATGATCCCAGTGAGTTGATGGAAAAAATCAACATCCCCACCCTTGTCGTCACCGGTTCTAAAGATTTACAGGTAACCAAGACGGAGGGGGATAGCCTTGCGGCAAAAAATACCCTTGCGCAGCGCCTGCACATCGAGAACATGAACCACGTACTCAAGGAAATCAAGGGAGATGACCTTGAAAATTCAAAATCCTATGCTGAAGGATACCGGCCCGTAATCCCTGAACTTATCAATGCTATCGCCACATTCTTAAAAGAATAGCTCATCTAATTCTTATGGCAGGCCACTGGCGGGATGAATCCCTGCCATATCCTGCCCGTGATGATGACTTATATGCACTGACTTATAACCCTGGGCAATCTACCTACACTCTTGGTCCGGCCCACAGGCGCCTGGCATGCACACCTTTATACCGTTTTAATGGATTTGGCTTCGGCGGCTAGTATTTGAGTGAAAAAATGCACATATTTGCAGCCGTATAACCCGTTGATCATAATGTTCAAGAAAACTATTTACAGTCTTTTTTTTATGGCCATCCTAACCTCTTGTGGGGGTGGCGAAGAATATGATTTTACCCTTAATGGTAAGATCAATGGCCTCAAAAAAGGAACAATTTACCTTCAAAAGGTTGAAGACACCCTGCTCATTGACCTAGATAGCCTTGTTGTAGAGGGCAACCCAGAATTTGAATTTCATACCCTGCTCAAAGAACCACAGGTTCTCTACCTCTATCTCGATAAGGTTGATGCTTCTAACTATGATGACCGCATACTCTTTTTTGCAGAACCTGGCGTTATGACCCTGAGCACCTCTCTCAAAAACTTTGAGAGCCAGGCTGCAATCACGGGTTCTCAAAACCAGAACAAGCTTGAAGAATATAAAACAATGCTCAACAAGTTCAACAACCGTAACCTAGAGCTCATCCAGAAAAGTTTTCTTGCCAGGAAGAATGAGGTTGAGGATAGCATCATGTTTTACGATGACCAGCTGGAAAAACTTACCGTGCGCAAATACCTCTATACAGTAAATTTTGCCCTGCAGAACAAAGAGCTGGAAATCGCACCATACCTCGCTGTTTCAGAGATTTATGATGCCAATGTTAAATACCTTGATACCATATATAATTCGCTTTCGCGAAAAGCAAAAAAATCCAGGTATGGAACAAACCTAAAAGACCTTATTGACCAGGCCAAAAGTAGCCAGGCGCCGCAAGTGGTGGAAAAAACCGTGGATACCATCTCAAGATAACTTGTTTACCTCATTGAAAAAGGGCTGCCAGTGGCAGCCCTTTTTGATTTATAAAATATACGTATTAAAGGTGTACCTCCAGGAGGGTGCAATCTTTTGCATCAATCGTGACTTCTTCACAACCCGCCGGTATCAAGAGGGTCTGCCCTACTTTTAGGGTTTTGACCTCATTATTGAACGTGTATTGCATCTCACCGTCAACAGCTATCAAAATCGTAAAGCTAATCGACCTGTTTACCCGGTAATCATCATTGATTAGGTGTAACCAGTCAGTTTTAAAATAGGTATGATGTTTTAAAATCTGCGTCGCATTCTCAACATCATCATAATCCAACTTAAAGTCTTGTGTGGGTTCAAAATCAAGAACATCAAGAGATTCCTGTATATGTAGGTCCCTGAGGTTTCCATCAGCATCAGGGCGGTTGTAATCATATACCCGGTAGGTAACGTCAGAGGTTTGCTGGATTTCAGCAAGGAGTACCCCTCCCCCTATGGCATGGATGCGCCCTGCATTGATAAAAAAGGAATCCCCGGGCTTGACGACATGGGTGTCCATGGCTTCTTCAACCTGTAGTTCCTCGATATTTTTTGCAAAAGCTTCTTTTGTGATCTTCTCCTTAAAGCCCACGGTAAGTTCAGCCCCGGGGTCAGCCTGCATGATGTACCACATCTCCGTCTTGCCGGTACCCGTGGGAGAGGTTTCATCAGAGGGATGAACCTGTATGGAGAGGTCCTTTGCTGCATCTATAAACTTGATGAGCAGTGGGAACCTATTACCAAAACGCTCATGCACGGAAGCTCCCAAAATGCCCTTGGGATCAAGATGTATTACTTCTTGCAGGGTCTTGCCGGCCAGCTCACCATCTTTAACGATGCTCTGCCCTTCATCAAGGTCTGCTATTTCCCAGCTTTCGCCCACGGGAGCTTCTGGGTCTTCCCCTTTATCAAAAAGGGCCTTGAGTTTTGTCCCGCCCCATATCTTCTCTTTGAGAACGGGCTGAAATGTTAATGGATATAATTTCATTATTTGATTAATTAAATGGTTATTCGCCGCGGTAGGTAACAAAGTTTCGCGGTGTTTCATACAGGGTTATTTCTATATCAAATGATGGACTGATCTTGCCCCTAAGCTTGTTATAGATTATAACGCTAATGTTTTCTGCAGTGGGGTTCAGCTCTTTGAATTCTGGCACATCCAGGTTAAGGTTCTTGTGGTCAAAGGCCTCCTCTACCTCGTCATGGATGATTTTTTTAAGCTTGTTGATATCAAAAACAAAGCCGGTAACGGGGTCAATCTCTCCGGTAACGGCAACTATGAGCTCATAGTTATGTCCATGATAATTGGGAAGGCTGCATTTGCCGAAAACCTCCAGATTCTTGTCATTGCCCCATGCCCTGTTAAAAAGCCGGTGAGCAGCATTAAAATGCGCCTTGCGCTTTACCGTGGCCCTCATACCAGTATATGTTTATAGAATTTTTCAAAGATGATCTTGAACCAGGCGGTATAAACCTGGGGATTTGTCCTTATATCTTTTTCAAGATCATCAAGTGCAACCCATTTGCAAGAGGCCACTTCGCTGGGGTTGACCTGGGGTTCTTCATTAAAATCACCTATGAGGATATGGTCATACTCATGCTCTGTAAGACCATTGTCAAAGGGTGCCTTGTAAATAAAGGAAATCGTATCCCTGAGGGGTGTGGTAAAGCCCATTTCTTCCATGAGCCTGCGCTCTCCAGCCTCAATATTGCTCTCTCCCTCGCGTTGATGGCTACAACAGGTATTGGTCCATAAACCGGGCGAATGATACTTGTCCCAGGCACGTTGCTGTATGAGGAGTTCTTTTTTTTCGTTAAAAACGAAAACCGAAAAAGCACGGTGCAGCAAGCCTTTTTCATGGGCCTCCATCTTGGGCATGAGCCCTACCTGTTCATCATTTTCGTTTACAAGGATTACCAATTCTTCTGGCATGCAATTATTTTTGCCTAAAAGTACAAAATTGCATCATAGCCTAAAAAAAGAAAAGCCTTCACGGATGTGAAGGCTTTATAGCGAAGCAAATTTATTCTATTTCTTAAAATTAATCTTCCATAACTATAAACTCGCTTCTCCTGTTCAACTGATGTTGGGCCGCTGAACAGTCTACACCGTTGCTACATTCATTCACGAGCTGGGTCTCGCCATATCCCCGTCCCGTTAACCTGTCAGGAGATATGCCACCTTTCTCAATGATATACTTAATGGTAGAATCATTACGTCTTTGTGACAGTGCCATGTTGTAACTGTCGCTACCACGACTATCTGTATGTGACCTTACGTCTATTTTTAGACTGGGGTATTCTTTCATCACCTCTATCACCTTGGCCAGTTCCACTGCGGCATCTGGGCGTATGTTAGACTTATCAAAGTCAAATAGGATAGGGTTCAATAATTTACCGATGTCAAACCCTGGTGGGATTTCGGTAATTGTTGGTTCTAATTCAATGGTCACCGTTAGGTTGCTTGAGGTTTCAGGTACCATAAAATGTTTTTCGGCTGTATTGTAACCTTCCATTTCTGCTCTTGCAAAATAGTCTGAACCACAGTCTGGTTCATCAAATACATAGGTAGCATCTGGTGCAACTGCTTCACCAGACTCAAGAAGTTCGTTATCAATATTCCTTATGCCCACCATGGCGCCTACAAGCGGTTCTTGAGTGGTTTTATCTATCACGTTTACCGTCACGATAGATTCACAGCCGGTTTTTACAAAGCCATAAATATCATCATCAAGGGGGTCATTTGCCCTGTTTGATGCAAAGAAACCAGTATTTGAGTCTTCGTTGATAATGAAACTAAAATCATCTTTCTCACTGTTTATGGGTTCTCCCACGTTGTACATTGTACCTGTTTCTTTCTCAATAACATATACATCAAGGCCTCCCAGTCCAGGACGACCATCAGTAGAAAAATAGAGGTTACCTTTGTTTGATACAAATGGAAAACTTTCTCTTCCAGGAGTATTTACCTTGGGTCCCAGGTTTTCTGGCACACCAAAAGAACCATCATCATTTACGGCAACCTTCCACAAATCAGATTGTCCCAGACTACCTCCCATATCAGAAGCAAAATACATGGTCTTGCCGTCTGGTGTCAAAGCGGGATGGGCAACGGTGTATTCATCACTGTCAAAGGGAAGTTCTTCAGCTTCCTTCCATTTACCATCCTTATCCTTTGTGCTGCGGTAAATCTTCAGTTTATTAGTCCCAGTGGATGCCTGGCCATACTGCTCTTTGGTATAGTTGTTCCTGGTAAAGTAAATCGTGTTGCCATCAGGGGATAACGCGGCAGAGCTTTCATGATAAGGGGTATTGATTTTTCCCTTTAGCTTTTCAACGTGAGAAGCCTTTCCGTCAGATAAATCTGCAGTGTAAAAATCAAGAAATGGTTGTTCATTCCACTTATGAACCCTTGTTGTGAAGGTACCTGTATCACGGGTAGATGCAAAAAGTAATTTTTCGCCATAATAAGCAGGTGAAAAATCAGAATATCCTACCTTGTTTATACCTAGTTTCTCTATAGAATATGTACCTCTGATATATCCTCTACGTGCCTCAGCAACTACTGTACTATCATAGACACTACCGCTACTGTCATTGGTCACACGTTCATTATATCTAGCAATGAGCTGTTTTGACTCATCATACTTTTCCTCGGCCCTAAGGGCTTGAGCGTATCTAAAGATCTGGTCTGGCGTTGCCTCTTCAGGAAATTTCTCAAGAAGCTTACCATACCATTGAGAGGCTTCGTCATAATCTGCATTAAAATAAAACGCGTCTCCCAGTTTTCCAAAAAGGTCGGCAGATTCATAGCCTTCATTTGCGACACTCAAATACAGTTTTTGAGAATCAACAAAGGCATATTGCTGAAACTTTTTGTTTGCTCTCTGCATTTCTTTTTCTTGCGCTTGCGCGGAAGGAAATACTATGAACAATAGTAGGGTAAGGGATAAAATTTTCTTCATAAATTAAATTATTAGGGGTAAATATCTAGAAGAAACGAGGTGTCAACATCCTGTCATATTCTTTAAATAGTTCAAACCTGAGGAATACCTCATAGGTTCCATCATTGTAAATGGCATTACCCAGTTCCGTGGTTTCCCTATCGTAGGCAAAACCTATCAACAACCCATCAGATACCTGAAAAGCTGCAAGGCCACTAAGGGCTGCACTCCATCTGTATGATGCTCCCAGTGTTAACCTGTTATAGAACATGAAGTTTGCATTAACATCAACTGATAAAGGCGCACCTGATACCATTTTTACCAAGGTTGAAGGCTTGAACTTCAAGTTTCTGTTAAGGTCAAAAACATATCCGGCTAGACCGTAATAATGTATTCTTTCTTCAGAGACAAAGGTTTCGGCACTTTGCGTACCACTTTTATCAAAATGGTCTGTGGTCAATAATTGTGGTGCTGAGATACCTCCATAGAAATGAGATCCGTGATAGAATATACCCACACCCACATTTGGCGAAAGCTTATTATCAATATTCTGAATATAGGGGTCACCTGGGTTAAATGGATTTGTCCTACTAAAATCTACATCAAGAAGGTTAAGAGATCCCTTTATACCGAAGCTGAGCCTTCCTTCAAGACTTGTCTCAAGGGTATAACTAAAGTCAGCATTGAAGTAGGTTTCCCTTGCAGGTCCCAAAGCATCGTTGACAATACTAAAACCCAGACCCACCTTGCTCAGGCCTATGGGGCTGTGCACGGTTATATTCTGTGTTCTGGGAGCTCCATCAAGCCCTACCCATTGACTCCTGTGCAAACCCAGTATTGAGGTAACCCCCCTGTTACCAGCATAAGCTGGGTTTATCACAAGGGGATTATACATATACTGAGTGTATTGAGGGTCTTGCTGTGCGTTGCCTTCCCAGGCTAGCAGGGCAAGAATCAAGGTCAGGAATAAGGTTGCTAAGTTTCTTTTCATAGTATGACGGCCATTTATATGCTTATTCATCACTTTATCTTTTAATTAATGTACAAGAATCCTGATAACTTCCTTATCTCTCCAGAGTCCCTTTCATAGGTCACTAGATAATAGTAAGTACCTGTAGGTAGTTTTTCACCACGTCTTACCGTTGCCCTACCATCAGAGAATCCTCTAAACACATTGTCTCCAGTAGGGTCATAAGCCTTTGTATTAAAGACTTCTACACCCCATCTATTGAAGATTTGTACCGTATTGTTAGGGAATCTATCAATATTCTCAATCATGAAAATGTCATTGAGTCCATCACCGTTAGGTGTCATGATGTTATGGATGATAATATCCTCAATATCCAGTACGCCTTCAAGTGGCACTACAGTAACATCATCTGGCTCTCCATCTCCTTCCACATCAACATCAGTAGGATTAGTAGGATCATCAGAAAGGTCATCAAAGATATCCCCTGCTTGATTTACACCACTTACCAATGCCTGGTTTGATACCTGTGCATTTGCAAGGTCGTCCTCAGTGATATAGTAAGTTGCCGTAAAGGTCGTACTGTCTGACTCACCTGGAGCTAGATCAATAGGTCCACCTTCTACATCAACAAGCGGATCTTCAATCACGATATCATAGATGGTTACTTCGCCTATGTTATTTACAGTAAAAGTATATGTTATGGACTCTCCAACTTCTGGAAGGTTATCCCCGTCTTCATCATTCCACACACCTACTTTCTCTAAGGTAAGCTCTGTATATCCACCTACCTCTGTCACCGTTGGATCGTTGGTAGGATCTCCATCACCATCATCATCTGTGGTTTCATCACCGTTATCAGAAATATCCGTTACATCATCTCCATCTGGGTCCTGACCAGTTGCAAGTGCAGAGTTTATAACAAAACCAGCATCTATATCTCCTTGTGTTATAGTATAACTAGCTGTTGCTATACCTGACTCACCAGGCAACAATGTGTCTGGTTCAACAGGAAGACCTGTAATACCAAGTACATTATCATCAATTACCAGACCTGTAATGGTAACGTTACCAGTATTTGTGACGGTGAAGGTATAGTCTATGGTTTCACCTACTTGGGCATATCCATCCCCACTTTCATCATTGAAAATGGATGTTTTGATAAGACTTATTATTCCATCAACAGGAAGTTCAGTCTCCGTTTCATCATCTTCAAGGTTACTGTCATCATCAGACGTATCCGTCACGTCATCCCCGTTGGGGTCCTGACCGGTGGCCAGTGCCTGGTTGGTCACACCTCCAGCATCAAGGTCTTCTTGCGTGATTACATATTCCGCGGAAGCGGTACCTACAGCACCAGGAGCTAATGGGTCTGGGCTGATAGCCAATCCTGTAATTCCTATCCTATCGTCATCGATAACCGTTCCACTTATTGTAACATTACCCGTGTTGGTCACTGCGAAATTGTAAGTGATTGTCTCACCTACCTGAGCTAGTCCATCACCGTTCTCATCGTTGAATGTTCCCGTCTTGATAAGGCCTATAGCTCCATCAAATGGAAGTTCCGTTTCGGTCTCGTCATCTTCCAGGTTACTGTCATCGTCAGAGGTATCCGTCA
>PALD01000032.1 GCA_002710685.1 Cytophagaceae bacterium
GCCGAGATGCCGAGATAGGTGTTCATCGAGCGCTCGCCGTCGGGTGAGACGAAGATCATCGAGCGCGAGGTCGGCAACTCGCCCCCCGGCACCGGCGCGTTGACGAAATCCGAGCCGTCCTTTTCCATCGCGTCGGCGTAGAAGCGGCCCAGCGCGTCATCGTGCACGCGGCCGATGAAGCCGGTGCGCAGCCCGAGGTTGCCGAGCCCCGCGAGGGTGTTGGCGACCGACCCGCCGGGGGCTTGAACGCGGCTCTCCATGGCGCCGTAGAGCTGCTCGGCGCGCTCGCGCTCGACCAGCTGCATGATGCCCTTCTCGATGCCCATGTGCTCTAGAAAGCTGTCGTCGGCGCGGGTCAGCACGTCGACGATGGCGTTACCGATGCCGACGACCTGGTACTTCTTGGTCGGATGCTGGGGAGTAAGCGTCATGGTGTCTTGTCCTCGAAATCACAAAGGTCACGAATGAGGCACGCGTTGCACTTCGGCTTGCGCGCGACGCAGGTATAGCGCCCGTGCAGGATCAGCCAGTGGTGGGCGTGCTGTTGAAAATCAACTGGAATATTGTCTTCGATGGCGCGCTCGACCGCCACCACGTCCTTGCCCGGGCAGATGCCCGTTCGGTTGCCGACGCGGAAGATGTGGGTGTCCACCGCCTGCGCCGGGTAGTGCCACCACATGTTCAGGACCACGTTCGCCGTCTTGCGCCCGACCCCGGGCAGGCTCTCGAGCGCCGCGCGGGAACAGGGAACCGTGCCGTTGTACTCCTCGACGAGGATCTTCGACAGCTTGATGACGTTCTTGGCCTTGTTGCGGTAGAGCCCGATGGTCTTGATGTGTTCGATCACGCCCTCTTCGCCGAGATCGAGCATCTTCTGCGGCGTGTCGGCGATCTGGAACAGCTTGCGGGTGGCCTTGTTGACGCCCGCGTCGGTGGCCTGCGCCGACAGGGCGACGGCGACGACCAGCGTATAGGCGTTCACATGCTCGAGCTCGCCCTTGGGCTCGGGCTCCGATTCGCGGAAGCGGGTGAAGATTTCCCGCATGGTATGATAATCGAGCTGCTTGGCCATCCCGCGATTGATGCCCGAGCGCACCGGGATGCGCAATATTCGGGTCGCTCCACGGGACGAATTGTCTAGAAAAAGAGGTGGATGGCCGCAGTGGCGGCGCGCGCATGGAGCAAGTCGGAGGGCAAGGCCATGGACGAAGGCGGATATCACTACGAGGTCATGCGACGCGCCATCGAGCTGGTGGACGCCAAGGGTCCGGCCGCGACGCTCGAGGATCTGGCCGCCGGGATGGATATGAGCCCGGCGCATTTCCAGCGCGTGTTCTCGAGGTGGGCCGGGGTCTCGCCCAAGCGGCTGCAGCAGTACCTGACGCTGGGCCACGCCAAGGCGCTGCTGGGCGAGCGCTTCACCACGCTCGACACGGCGCTTGCCACCGGGCTCTCGGGCGGCGGGCGGCTGCACGACCTGTTCCTGCGCTGGGAGGCGATGAGCCCCGGCGACTACGCCCGCGGCGGCGAGGGGCTGATGATCCGCTGGGGCCGCTTCGACAGCCCCTTCGGCCCGGCGCTGGTGATGGCGACCGACCGCGGCATCTGCGGCGTGGCCTTCACCTCGGAAACCGGCGAGGCGGCGGCGATGGAGGATCTCTGCAGCCGCTGGCCCGGTGCGGAGTACATCGAGGACCCGCACGCGCTTGAGGAGTGGGTGGCCCGCGCCTTCGGCCGGACCGAGGGCGAGGTGCCGCTGTTCCTGATCGGCGCACCGTTCCAGATCAAGGTGTGGGAGGCGCTGATGCACATCCCCTCGGGCCACGTCACCACCTATTCCGAGATCGCCCACGCGGTCGGCCACCCCAAGGCGGTCCGCGCGGTCGGCACCGCGGTGGGGCGCAACCCGGTGTCGCTTCTCATCCCCTGCCACCGGGCGCTGCGCAAGTCAGGCGGGCTCGGCGGCTATCACTGGGGCCTGCCGGTCAAGCGCGCCATCCTCGCCTGGGAATCGGCGCGGCTCGAGGCCTGAGCGTGGCGCGCCCCGGACCTGTACGGCGGGGCCGTTTCACAAGCCCTTGAGCCCGTGCTTCACGATGCGCGGAGACCCGCCGATTCCCCGGTGACAGCGGTGTTCCCGCAGTCCATGCTGACGCTATAAAGCAGTAGGAACCCCGCTGAGGGTCGACAGAACATGAGGCATCAGATGATCCGCGCCAGAACTTCCATCTTCGTTTCGCTCGCAGCAGCGATGGCCCTGACCGCCTGCGGCGAGGGTCAGACCTTCGGCGAAGGCAACCCGAACCGGAACACCAACAGCGGCGTGCTGCTCGGCGCGCTCGGCGGCGCGGCCGCGGGTCGCATCATCGGCGGCAACAACGACGATTCCACCAAGAACGCCCTCGCCGGTGCCGCCGTGGGCGCCATCGCCGGCGGCCTGATCGGCAACCAGCTCGACAAGCAGGAAGCGGAACTGCGCCAGCAGCTCGGCAACAACGTGTCGATCAACAACACCGGCGACCGTCTGGTGGTGACCATGCCGCAGGACATCCTGTTCCCGTTCGACAGCGCCGCGCTGCGGTCGGACCTGCAGGCCGACATCCGCACCGTGGGCCGCTCGCTGCTGCAATACCCGAACACCACCGTGCAGGTGCTGGGCCACACCGACAGCGACGGCGACGCCGCCTACAACCAGAAACTGTCGCTGCGTCGCGCGCAGGCGGTGTCGAGCGTGCTCATCGCCGAGGGCGTGCCGTCCTCGCGCATCCAGTCGATCGGCCGTGGCGAGGACCAGCCCATCGCGTCGAACCTGACCGCCGAGGGCAAGCAGCAGAACCGCCGGGTCGAGATCGTCATCCTGCCGAACTCCTGATCCGCCGTTCCCGACGGACAACGAACGCGCCGCGGCACCCCCGCGGCGCGTTTTCGTTTGCGGCCCTCAGGCGCGGTTCGAGATCTCGAGCAGGTTGCCGTCGGGGTCGCGGATGTAGACCGACATGAGCGGCCCCTCGGCTCCGCTGCGCGCCACCGGCCCCTCGATCACCGGAATCCCCGCCCGGTCGAGATGCGCCAGCCACGTATCGAGCGGCACATCGCTCAGGAAACAGAGGTCGGCGCTGCCCGGCGCTGCCGCCCTTGCCTTGGGCTCGAACTCGGCCCCGGCCTCGTGCAGGTTGATCTTCTGGGCGCCGAAGCGCAGTGCCACGCGCAGGGTTCCGTCCGCCGCCTCGAAGCGCAGCACTGTCATGCCCAGCACGCTTTCGTAGAAGGCACAGGTCACGCCGGTATCGCCAACGGTGAGGACGAGGTGGTCGAACGACTGGACGGACGGCGGCATACCGGGCTAGCTCCGCTGCAAAGGGAGATGTTTCATGCACGATGCCGCCCCGCAGACGACACGTCAAACCGATCTCATGGACCCGGCCCGCGCCAATGCCCTGCTGGCGGCGCTTGGGAGACCCGCCGGGATCGAGACCGGAGACCCGCTGCCCCCCTTCTTCCACCAGCTGCATTTCTGGGACGCGCGGCCGCCGGTGGCGCTTGGGCGCGACGGCCATCCGCGCGTCGGCGGGCTGATCCCCGACCTCGGCCTGCCGCGGCGGATGTGGGCGGGCGGCACGCTCGACTTCCTCGCGCCGCTCTGCGCAGGCATCCCCGCCGAGAAACGCACCAGCTGCGAGTCGGTGGCCCGAAAGACCGGCCGCAGCGGGCCGCTGGCCTTCGTCACCCTGCGCCACCAGGTGATGCAGGAGGGCGTGCTCTGCGTCGACGAACGTCAGGACGTCGTCTACCGCGAGGACCCCGCCCCCGGCGCACCGCAGCCGGTGCCGCCGGTCGCCCGCGACGACGAGGACGAGGCGCTGCCGGCGGAGTTCGACAGCACGCTGCTGTTCCGCTACTCGGCGCTGACCTTCAACGGCCACCGCATCCACTACGACGCCGATTATTGCCGCGAGGTCGAGGGCTACGCCGCGCCGGTGGTGCACGGGCCCCTGCTGGCGCAGCTGCTGATGCTGATGGCCGAGGACCGCGCGCCGCTGCGCCGCTTCGCCTTCCGCGCCACGGCGCCGGTCACGCTGGGCGAGACGGTGACGCTTTGCCGCAAGGGCACCGACGCCTGGATCCGGGGCGCCGACGGGCGGCAATGCATGAGCGCCGAACTCTCGTTCTGACGTCCCTCTGAAGCGCGAAGACCCCCGCCGGGGCGGGGGTCTGTCGTGAACCCTCGGAGAGAAGCAGAGAGAGACGGGCTCAGCAGCCGGTGCCGTGGATCACCACCCGCACGGTGCGGGCAAGGACCTTCAGGTCGGTGCGGAAGGAGAGGTCGCGCAGGTAGGCGGTGTCGAAGCCGGCGCGCTCGGCGAAGCTCGACTCGTTGCGTACCGAGGTCTGCCAGAAGCCGGTGATGCCCGGACGCATCGCGTAATACGCGGTGCCCGGATAGATGGACTGCTGTTCGACCATCATCGGACGCGGCCCGACCAGCGACATGTCCCCGCGCAGCACGTTCCAGAGCTGCGGCAGCTCGTCGAGCGAGCATTTGCGGATGATCCGACCCACCGGCGTGATGCGCGGATCGCGACGCAGCTTCTGGGTCCGGTGCCACTCCGCGCGGGCGATGGCGTTGCCGGCGAGATAGCTCTCGAGCCGGGCGTCTGCGTCCTTCACCATCGAACGCAGTTTCCACATGTGGAACACCCGTCCGTTCCGTCCGACCCGGCGCTGGAGATAGACCGGCCGGTGGCCGTCTGAGGCGATGATCGCGGCCAGCACCAGCGTGACCAGCAGCGCCGGCAGCGCCCCTATCAGCACCAGCGCCACGTCGAGAACGCGCTTGGCGAAATGACGGTAGAAGGCACCCCTGGGCGCGGCGAAGAGCGCGTCGTCGATGAGCTTCTCGATGTCGGCCGCCGGCAGCGGCTGGCGTATGTGCAGTGTCAATTCGACCTCCCGGAGGCATTGATCGACGAAAGCAATGGCAAGGCGGCGGAGCGTCCCTGTTCCCGACCGAAAGGCACAACTTATCCGTGTCTCTCCGAGCGGAGAAACAGATTCAAAACACCCGCGAACAGGTCGGATTTTCAAAACTTCAGGACCGAGCGGACCGCAGCAACCTAACCAAAAACTCCCAAGTGGAAGCACCAACCCCCGAGTGCCGTCGTGTGACAGAAATATGTTCTATTGATCGACCTTGATCTTTAATCATAGCGCCATGAAAGCCGTCAACATCTGGTTTATGCTACACTTTTTGATTGAATCACGCGCCCGCGTCGCGCCGTTCCTCAACCGTCGCCGCGGGTATTTCACCCGGGCGCAAGCTCTCATCCCCCCGTGCTTGGGTGCCGGTCCCGGGGGGCCGGAACGGCGACCGGAGAGGCTCAGGCCGGCCAGAAACAATGCCCGAAGAAACCAACCCTTGATTGTTTCCACTCCAGATTCTCTACCCTCGAAAACGGCGGATCGTTGACGGCTCGTGAACACTCTCCGGCCCGGCGGCGCATCCGCCACGGCACGGTGCCCGAGAGGACCTGCAATCGGAAACAATCCCGCCGCCGCGATCCGGCCGCCCACCCCGGCGGGGGCCCGGATCCGCCCCCGAAAACGCCCTCGAGCCCCGGCGCGATGCCCGCTTACGGTGCCACGCACAGCCCCCGGCGAACGACACGCGAGAAGCGAGTGACTTTCCTCACGAAATGTTACACTGGTTCGGAGACCGAGAGGGAGAGGGTCGAATTCGCGCCCGAGGCACGACAATGAATCGCCACATTCGCCCCGAATCAGGCCACATTCCGCCCGGGGCATCGCGCAAATGTGGCCGCGGCGTGGTCGGGCTCAGTTGCAGAACCCGCGCCGCTTGCCTATTCCCCTCGCAGATCGGAAGCACGAGTTGAAAGGGTCCGGGATCATGGCGAACCACCTCTACAAGGGCGATCTTCCCGATGGGCTCGACCTTGGACCGGTCGTGGCCATCGACTGCGAGACCATGGGGCTCGATCCGCACCGCGATCGGCTCTGCGTCGTGCAGCTCTCGGGCGGCGACGGGAATGCCCATCTCGTGCAGGTTGCCCGCGGCCAGACCGAGGCGCCGAACCTCTGCCGGCTGCTTCGCGACGAAACCGTGCTGAAGCTCTTCCACTTCGGCCGCTTCGACATCGCCGCGATGTACCATGCATTCGGCGCGCTCGCTGCCCCGGTCTATTGCACCAAGATCGCCAGCCGCATGGTGCGCACCTACACCGACCGGCACGGGCTCAAGGCGCTGACGCAGGAGCTGCTGTCGGTCGACATCTCCAAGCAGCAGCAGTCCAGCGACTGGGGCGCCGCGGATCTGACCGCGGCCCAGCTCGACTATGCGGCCTCCGACGTGCTCTATCTCCACCAGCTGCGCGACAAGCTGAACGGAATGCTCGCGCGCGAGGGCCGGACGGCGCTGGCGCAGGCCTGTTTCGACTTCCTGCCGACGCGCGCATTGCTCGATCTCGAGGGCTGGCCCGAGACCGACATCTTTGCCCATGCGTGACCAATGGCACCGCGCGGGGACACATATTCCAAGTTCATCGGCTGGCTGAAGCTGCTGCTGCCGCTGGCCGCGCTCACGCTGCTGTCGACGATGTTCCTGCTGCCGCGCGTGTCGGAGCCGGTGAACAAGCTGCCCTTCGTCGAGGGCGAGGACCCCGGCGATGCCACCCGTCAGCAGATCGTGGCGCCGAACTTCGCCGGCACCACCGACAAGGGCGACCGCATCACCATGCCCGCCGACCGCGCCGAGCCGCTGGCCGCCGACATGGCGCGGCTGCGGGCGCATCAGCTCGACGCCGCGCTCGACCTGGTGGACGGCAGCCGCATCACCCTGCGCGCCGATCAGGCGGTGGTGGACGACACCGACAAGACCGCCGATCTTGAGGGCGGGGTCCACATCACCAGCTCCACCGGCTACGTCATCGACACCGAACGGATGCTCACCTCGCTCGACCGGATCGGCGCCGAGACCCTCACCCCGGTGAGCGGCAGCGGCCCCGCCGGGCGCTTCACCGCCGGCAAGCTGACGATTGCCGCCGACGAGAACGGCGAGAACGTGCAACTGCTTTTCACCGAAGGCGTAAACCTGATATACGATCCGAAAGACCAATGAGGTTTTCCAGCATGTTCCGCTTTCTGACCGCCGCCGCCACGTTGTTCCTCCTGTCCGGACCGGCGCTGGCGCAGGGTGCGCAGGTCGCATTTGGCGGCATGTCGCAGGACACCTCCGCCCCGGTCGAGGTCAGCGCGGATTCGCTGCAGGTGAACCAGACCGACGGCACCGCGCTCTACGAGGGCAACGTGGTGATCGGCCAGGGCGAGATGCGCCTCGCCGCGCCGCGGGTGCTGATCGTCTACGCCGAGGGCGAGGGACAGGGCCGGATCGAGCGCATGGAAGCTTCGGGCGGTGTCACGCTGGTCAGCGGCGACGAGGCGGCCGAGGCCGAGAACGCCGATTACACCATCGCCACCGGCGTGGTGGTGATGACCGGCAACGTGCTGCTCACGCAGGGGCCGAACGCGCTGACCTCGGAACGCATGACCGTCAATCTCGAGGACGGGACGGCGCAGATGACCGGGCGGGTCCGCACGGTGATCCAACAGGGCACGGACGCCCCGCAACAAGTACAAGAGTGACCGGTAGACCCATGGCCCGCCCCGAACTGACCGTGACCGAAGGCGACAGCGGCCTTCGCGTCCGCCACCTGCGCAAGAGCTACCGCAAGCGCGTCGTGATCCGTGACGTGACGCTTGAGCTCGACCGCGGCGAGGTCGTGGCGCTGCTGGGCCCCAACGGCTCGGGCAAGACCACCACCTTCTACGCGGTGGCGGGGCTGGTGAACCCCGAGGGCGGGCAGGTTACCATCGACGGGCGCGACGCCACCTGGCTGCCGATGTACCGGCGCGCCCGGCTCGGCATCGGCTACCTGCCGCAGGAGATGTCGATCTTCCGCGGGCTCACCGTCGAGGACAACATCGCCTCGGTGCTCGACATCGCGCTCAACGACCGGCACCGCCGCCGCGAGCGGCTCGAGGAGCTCCTGGGCGAGTTCTCGATCGAGCACCTGCGCCGCGCCCCCGCGCTGGCGCTCTCGGGCGGTGAACGGCGCCGCGTCGAGATCGCCCGCTGCCTTGCCGCCGATCCCAAGTACCTGCTGCTCGACGAACCCTTCGCCGGCGTCGACCCGATCAGCGTGAACGACATCCGCCACCTCGTCGCCGACCTCAAGAAGCGCGGCATCGGGGTGCTGATCACCGACCACAACGTCCGCGAGACGCTCGAGATCGTCGACCGCGCCTACATCCTGCACGACGGCAAGGTGCTGATGTCCGGCACCCCCGCCGAGGTCGTCCAGAACGAAAATGTGCGCAGGGTTTATCTGGGCGAGAACTTCCGCATCGGTTAGGGCGAATTCTTCCTATCCGGTCGGATGTTTCCACGACAGGTTTGCGACAGATCATTGACAGAACCGCCGAGTCTCAAGTCAAATAAGGCCATGACGCAGCGCATCCCTGCATGCCCGTTCTCGAACGCCCCCAAAGGAGAGGGAGGATTGGGCGTTGAGTGCAGCAGCCTTGCGTCTCCCCCGATCCGGCACCACATCTAACCTGCCATCAAGGCAGGAGTGAAGTCGGGTCCAACGAAGAGAAGGAATGAACATGCGCTACCAGATCACGGGAAAGCAGATCGATATCGGCGAGGCGCTCCAGACTCATGTCCAGACCGAACTGGATGTGGTGCTCGAGAAATACGCCTTCAGGCCGACCGACGCTCAGGTCACCTTTTCCAAGAGCGCACATGAGTATATCTGCGAGGTCACGGTGCATCTCTCGACCGGCCTGACCTCTTCGGCCAAGGACAAGGCGACCGAGATCTACGCTTCCTTCGACGGCTGTGCCGAGAAAGTCGACAAGCAGCTTCGCCGTTACAAGCGCCGCCTGAAAGACCACCACAAGGAGCGCGCAGAGCCCGTTGAACTCTTCGGGGCCTCCTCGTATATCCTCGCCGGCGAAGCCGACTCGGGTGCAGAGGAACCGGACTCGCTGCAGCCCATCATCGTGGCTGAGATGGAAACCAAGATCCCGTCTCTGACCGTGGGCGAAGCCGTGATGCAGATGGAACTGGCCGGGGCCCCCGTGCTGGTCTTCCGCAACGAGAAAAAGGATGGCGTGAACGTCGTGTACCGGCGTGAAGACGGCAACATCGGCTGGATCGATCCATAAACGATCGACGCGGCCGCGGCCTTGAGCGCCCCAGAGCAGCAAGTGAAAGGCGGTCTATGACCTTTCTGGAACTTCTGAAGCCGCAGGCGGTCAAAGTCGTCGCGGCCGCAAGTAGCAAGAAGCGGCTGATGCACGACATCGCCGAACTGGCCGGGAGCGCCTACGGGCTCTCGGCCCCCGCGGCGGTGGAAGCCCTGATGGAACGCGAGAGCCTCGGCCCGACCGGCGTCGGCCATGGCGTCGCCCTGCCCCATGCCCGGGTCTCGGGCATCGACGAGGTGCGCGGCGTGTTCATCCTGCTCGAGAAACCCGTCGAGTTCGAATCCGTCGACCGCCAGCCGGTCGATGTCATCCTCGCGCTCTTTGCGCCCGAGGAGGCCGGGGTCGAACATCTCAAGGCGCTTGCGCTGGTGTCCCGCACGCTCCGTGACGCGACGCTCTGCAACAAGCTCCGCGCCAACCCCGACCCGGCAACGCTGCACGCGATCCTCACCGAGGACCGCTCGTCGCAGGCGGCGTGATCCTTTCTCATCGGTAGCGCCAGGCCGTGACGCCGGATGCCTCCGGCGGGAGTTTATCCGGCAAGATGAAGGGCGGGCGTGGCGCGCTGTCGGCTGGCGCGGTCAGGCGGCCCCGGGGAAGAGGTACGGTATTCCGCGTGGGGCGCGTCTTGCGTCGAGGGGGCAGTGCCCCCTTTTTTGATGCTTGCTCCGGCCGCGCGCAGCCCTGGCCGTCCCGGCTCAGCTCCAGTCGCCGAATCCGAACATCAGGTAGTCGCGCGCATAGGCGTCGCGGGCGAGGCTCTCGAGCCGGTCGTCGTAGATCCGCGCCAGACCGTAAGGCGCGCGGGTGGTCTGCGGCAGGGGCTCGGGCGGCGCCTCGTGGCCCACCTGCATGGCCAGCGCCGGCAGGTAGCTCGCCATCTCGTCCTCGCGCACGATCATGTCCGGCAGGGTCAGTTCAGACATGCCCTGGATCACCTGCGCCTGGCTCGCCCAGTGGCCGTCGATGCGCACCGCTGTCTGCCCGGCGAGGTTCGCCTTCAGGAAGGCGAGGAAGGCGGTGAAGGCCTCGCGGTGCGCCTCCGGCGTATAGGCGTCCAGCCCGCCGTCTTCGGGCAGCGCGAGGTTGTGGGCGCGGATCAGCGTCTTGCGGATGCCGAGGAAGCTGCCCGGGCCGGTGCCGAGGATCTTGCTGCAGAAGGCATCGTGCGCCCGCGCCAGCGGGTGGCGGATCACGGTGAAGCTGCGGTGGCCCGGCCGCTCGCGTTTCCACTGCCGCAGGGTCTTCTGGCTGAAGCCGCGGGTAAGCCCCTCGCGCCCGACGCCGTCGAGCGCGGAGAGCCAGCGCTCGACCCCGTCCTCGGGGCCGGAGCGGATCGGCATGTAGAGGAGCGGCGTGCGCGCGCCGCCCACGTAGGAAGGCACGTTGGGCCCGCGCCGCGGCTCGAAGTTCGGCGTGCGGGTGAGGTTGAACCGGTCGTGCCGCGCCAGCGCCTGCTCCATCTCATCGAAATTCGCCACCTTCTCGGAGAGCGGCTCGGGGTTCTGGCGCTTGAGCGCGGTGTTCAGGCTCTCGAGCCGCGCGGACACCCCCAGCCAGGCCGCGAGCCCGTTCATCACCGCCACGTCCTGCAGATCCTCGTAGGCGACGTAAAAGGCCGTCTGCCCGGCCACCTGCAGCGCGGTCATCAGCTGCACCTGGAAGGCCTGCAGCGCGCCCAGATGCTCTTCGAACTCGACGGCGTCGAAGCGTACCCGTGCGTCCTTGCGCGTCTTCACGTTGGTGAGCTTCCACTGCCCCGTGGCCTGCGCGATCTTCCAGCTCACGTAGCTGTCGACCGGGTTGCGGGTCAGCACGATCTTGGCGCAACGCGGGTCCTGAAGGATCACCGGCAGGATCCGGGGATCGTGGTCGTGGAAGAAGCGGAAGCCGCCGAGCCCGCCCGGGGTCGCGCCGCGGATCTCAGCCAGCAGCCGCCCGGGGTCGCGGTCGCGCTCGGCCTGCGAGATCCCGAGCACGTCGTCGGCGTTCGGGTAGCCGATGAAATGCGGGTTGAAGACCTCGCCATGACAGGTGATGCCGTCGAAGGCGTTGAGATTGGCCTCGAGGAAGTTCGAGCCGGTGCGCATCTCGGCGAAGACGACGAAACAGTCGAAGCGGTCGGACATGCGGGGCCTTACTTCTTCACAAGGTAGGGTCTGCGCGCCGGGCGGCGGCGGTTGCGCGTCGCGGGCTCGACCGGGAAGTCGCCCATGAGATAGGGGTGCATCCCCTGGTTCTTGAGGTTCTGCAGGAACTGGCCGAAGCCCGCGAGCTCCTCGAGCACCGGCGCCTCGGCGAGGCGCCGCGGCGCCGTCTGCCCGATCTCGTCGATCACCGCCTGCAGGGGCTCCATCGGGGCCTCGATGAACTCGGCCATGGTCCAGATCCGGATCCGCGCCTTGGCGTCAAGCGAGCGCAGCTCGTCGAGCATCGCGCTCTCGATCTTCTGCAGCCTAGCGGCGTCGGCCCGGAGATCCGCGAAATTGGCGTTGGACTTGAAGAGCGGCACCGCCCAGGCCCCCGAGATCACGCTGATCTGGGCGTTGGGGTCGCGGGCAAGGTCCCACATGATCTCGGGCGTGTCGTGCGGCCCGTACTGGAAGCACTGCCGCAGGCCGCGGGTGTTCCACAGCAGGTTGGTCAGGAAGGCCTTTGGGTTGGCATCGCGCAGTTTCGCGGTGTCGGGCAACGCGCCGTTGATCACCGTCTGACCATCGGCGAACTCAGCCCGTTCGGGTCCGTAGAGATGGCCGTGCACCTGCGCCCCGGTGGCGCGTGCCAGCCAGCCCTCGAACCCCTTGAAGAGTTCGGAAAAGCCCTGGAAGACCGAGTACCTGCCCGCGGTGACGCCCTTCTCCCAGCCATGGTTGGGAAAGCGCGACTGCATGTAGAGCCCGGCCCGCCCCCGCGTCCGCCGGTCCACTGCCCGCGCGAAGATCCGGTCGATCTTGCCCGGGTTCGGCTCCTGCCGGGTCTGGGTGCCCTCGGCGTCGGAGAGGAAGGCGCTGTAGAGACGCTCGGCATGGGGCCAGATCTTGCGCGCGACGAAGCAGTCCGATCGGCGCAGGACCTGCAGGTGATCGTCGTAGAAAATGTGGGGCTTGCCCTGGAAATCGAACTTCGAGAGGGTCAGAGACCGGCTTTCCACGCTGGTCGAGCAGAGCCGCGCCAGCGTCTGGAAATAGCTCTCGTCCGGGATCCAGACCCGGCGGAAATAGCGGTCGAAGACGCGGCGCTCGGGGTTCTGCAGGATCGCCGTCAGGGTCTGCCGGGTCAGGCACCACCACTGGCTGCCCATATGCGGGACGATCCCCCGCGGCACCCGGCGGCGAAACCCCGTGCGGCGCTGCAGCTCGACGAAGCGGTCGAAGAAGAACCGGCTGCGGCGCCACGAGAACGGGAAGAGCAGCGTGAAGCGCTCTTCGTCGAGCCCGCCCACCGTCCAGGGCACGTCGGCGGTGGTGGCGCTTTCGATGAAATCGGTGCGCGGGCGCTCGTCGAGATACGCGATCAGCTCCTCGACCGGGCGCAGCGGCAGGCAGGAGCCCGAGGTCAGGTAGACGTGGCGCACGTCGGGGAAGCGCTCGAGCATCAGTGCGGCGGCGTCCTGGCTGGCGGCGACCAGCCCCCAGGTGCCCCATTCGCAGCGGTGCCGGCGCGAGAAGGTGACGTCGGGCAGATCGCCCAGCGCCTCGACGAAGCGGTCGTGGTCCACGGCGGGCACCATGCTGTCGACGTGGATCACCACCGGG
This sequence comes from Cytophagaceae bacterium, assembly GCA_002710685.1. Classification (GTDB taxonomy): domain Bacteria; phylum Bacteroidota; class Bacteroidia; order Flavobacteriales; family Flavobacteriaceae; genus Leeuwenhoekiella. Next base: position 13,041 of record PALD01000032.1, read on the forward strand.
CAGCCGGCCTTGTTCCAGTGCCGCGCGACCTGCTCCGCCCGCCCGAAGGCGGTGTGGACCAGCATCAGGATGCCGACGCTCACGCCCAGTTCCCCTTGGACATGAGGCCGAGGATCTCGAGCTGGCGCCAGTTGATGTATTTCTCGGACCACTTGCACCACAGGTCCGGGTTGTCGCGGATGCGCGCGGCATAGACGAGATACTCGGTCGAGCCCGCGTAATGCTGCTTGCGGGTCAGCTCTTCCTCGGCCTTGCCGGTGAAGGTGTCGAGAAACTTGGTGTGCAGCAGCAGCCCGCTGGCCTTTTCGCCGCCCCACTCGTCGAACACCGCGTTGAGCCCCCGCGGCAGCAGCATGTGGGTCGAGCTCACGTAGGCGTAGCGCCGGTCCCACCGGACCAGCGGCACCTTGTTGAGCGCCGGCGCCTGCTCGGGCCGGTCGGCGAAGAACGCCCGGGCGCGCGGCCCGCCCTGGATCCAGAGGTTGCCGTAGCGATGGTTGCGCCGGATCGAGTAGTTGCCCGCGTCGAACCAATGCGCAATCTCGAGCGGGTTCTGCCCGGCCTCGTAGGGTTGCGCGTCGATCCGGCCCTTGGGGTACATGTCGAGCAGCATTGCCGAGAAGCTTTTGATCGACGAGGCGTCGAGCCAGTCGGTCAGCGCCCTGAGCGGCCGGGTATCACAGAACGGGTAGAGGAAGAACTCGTCGGGATCGACGGTCAGGGTCCAGTGGCCATGGCCGTACCTGCGCAGGAGAAAGTTGATCCAGTCCATCCCGAAGCGCGAGCGCTTGTAGCTGCCGCGGGTGGTCCAGACCGAGACGTCCTCTTGCCGGGCGAGGTGGTCGAGCGAGGTGTCGGTGCTGTCATTGTCGACGAAGATGAAGTGGTTCACCCCCATCTCGCGGTAGTAGCGCAGGAAATACGGCAGCCGCACCCCCTCGTTGCGCTGGGTGCAGAAGACCAGCAGGTCCGAGGGGCGGATGCGGTCGGTGCGGTCGCTGACGGGCCGAAGCTCGCGCGATTTGCGCAGGGCACGCAGCCGCCATCGCTTGCGCTGAAGCCTCAGCCGGTATGACTGCCATGCACCCACTGTGCGC
>PALD01000033.1 GCA_002710685.1 Cytophagaceae bacterium
GGGATACCCAATGAAACCTATAAAGGATCAATACGAAAACAACAACAAATATTAACTAACAACCAAGTGATATTGGTCTAAATAATAGGTAGTATTACACTCGTAGAGTTGATCTGTTACAAAATCCATACTCCAACATTCATGTAAACTAGAGGCATTACCAAGAACAGGTTGTCTATGGGCTGCACATCGACTTCTTTTAGGCCTCTTAGACCTGAGGTTTAAACCTTCTTCGCAATATACTCTATAAACGCAATTATGATTATCCATAAAGCCTTCTCGACGAAGCAGGATATAGATTCTCCAAAAACCATAGCGTACCCGTGCAGCTGCTATTACTTTCATTCTCATACGCAGCAATTCATCTCCACGTTCTTTAGGGGTATAATAAAAACGCTTTTGTGTAGCAATATTAGGCGTACACAACGGTTGATGGAAATATTATATTCCATACGGATATTGCTGACCATCTCCCGTTTTCGAGACGGCCTCAGAACTTTTTTTTCAATACGTCCTGAAGGATCTGTTTGTCAAGACTTAAATCGGCTACTAGCTTTTTAAGCTGAGCATTCTCCTCTTCCAGGTTCTTGAGCCTTCTAAGCTCAGAGACACCCAGGCCTCCATACTTCTTCTTTCAGTTGTAGAACGTGGCCTCGCTGATTCCCATCTTGCGACAGACCTCAGAAAGACGCGTTCCCATCTCAACCTGTTTGATCGCAAACACGATCTGCGACTCGGTATATTTTGATCGTTTCATAAGCTAATAATCTATTTAAAGTTAAACATTTATTTGCCCGAAATCCTCTAGTTCTTATCAGTCCGATTTAATGGGAGGAGGTCACTTTTTAAAGCATATAATCAATTAAAGAAAAGAGATTTTAAAAAAAACCATTTTTCCTGAAAATAGCTTTTAAACAATGCTTTAAAAGCTGTTTTTTTTTGCCAAATATTCTACATATCTAGCCCATAACCCCCGAAGAATTAAATAACAGTAGCTAGACTGTTAAAAAAAAATAACTATCTTCATCTACGAAATCGATTTCAAGATAGATTTTTTTGGCTACAGCCAAAAAGATAAAACCAAGGTTTATGGACAAGCAACAAAGGGCAACCGCCTACTGGAAAGAAAATATAAAATACCTCTTCATCCTCCTGTCAATATGGTTCATCGTGAGCTACGGCTGTGGTATACTCTTCAAGGATGAATTGAACGCCATAAAACTGGGTGGGTTTGAGCTGGGTTTTTGGTTTGCACAACAAGGTTCCATCTATGTTTTTGTCATCCTCATCTTTGTCTATGTACGGCTCATGAACAAGCTGGACAAAAAATATGGATACGATAAATAATATTTAAATAAACCTAATCGATATGAGCGTACAATTATGGACCTACATCCTGGTGGGTGTCACCTTTGCCCTGTATATAGGCATTGCAATATGGTCAAGGGCTGCTTCAACTAAAGATTTTTATGTTGCTGGCGGCGGTGTCTCACCACTTGCAAACGGCATGGCCACGGCTGCAGACTGGATGTCAGCGGCTTCATTTATCTCCATGGCCGGTATCATTGCCTTTGCAGGATATGACGGTTCGGTCTATCTCATGGGGTGGACAGGGGGGTATGTTCTTCTTGCGCTACTTCTCGCCCCTTACCTTAGGAAATTTGGCAAGTTTACCGTGCCAGATTTTATAGGAGAGCGCTATTATTCTAAAAGTGCCCGTATCGTAGCGGTGTTCTGTGCACTGCTGGTCTCTTTTACCTACGTGGCCGGGCAGATGCGTGGCGTGGGGGTTGTATTCTCCAAGTTTCTTGAAGTAGATATCAATACCGGTGTGGTCATCGGGATGGTGATTGTGCTCTTTTATGCCGTACTGGGCGGTATGAAGGGGATAACCTATACCCAGGTGGCCCAGTATTGCGTGCTCATTTTTGCCTTCATGGTACCCGCGATTTTTATTTCGATACAAATGACGGGCAACCCCATCCCCCAGTTGGGCATGGGCTCCACCGTTAATGATGGCTCGGGCACCTATCTTCTCGATAAGCTCAATGGATTGTCTACAGAGCTGGGTTTTGCAGAATATACTGATGGGTCAAAAAGTACCCTTGATGTTTTTGCGATCACCCTTGCCCTGATGACCGGTACGGCGGGATTGCCACACGTAATCGTAAGGTTTTTTACGGTAAAGAACGTCAAGGCCGCCCGTAAATCAGCAGGGTATGCACTGCTGTTGATTGCCATTTTATACACTACGGCACCAGCGGTTTCGGTCTTTGCAAAGACTAACCTTATCGAGACCGTAAGCAATCAAGACTATGCTGATATGCCCCAATGGTTCAAGAACTGGGAAAAAACGGGACTGCTCGAGTTTACTGATAAGAACGGTGATGGGAAGATTCAATATCTGGCTGATGCCAAAGAAAACGAACTCATGGTAGATCAAGACATCATGGTCCTGGCTAATCCTGAAATCGCGCAACTCCCCGGATGGGTAATTGCCCTGGTCGCTGCCGGTGGCCTTGCAGCAGCTCTTTCTACGGCTGCAGGATTGCTGCTCGTGATTTCATCAGCGGTTTCGCACGATTTGATAAAAAAGGTATTTAAGCCCACCATCTCAGAAAAAGGTGAGCTGTGGGCCGCGCGTATTTCAGCTACATTTGCCGTGATTGTCGCAGGTTATTTTGGTATCAATCCCCCTGGTTTTGTCGCTGCCGTTGTGGCCCTTGCTTTTGGGCTGGCGGCTGCTTCATTTTTCCCGGCGATAATCTTGGGGGTGTTCTACAAGAAAATGAGCAAGGAAGGTGCCGTTGCCGGCATGGTCGTGGGGATATTGCTGATGCTGTTTTATATGCTCAAGTTCAAGTTTGGTATCTTTGATGGCGGTAAGGAAGCCGTACCTTCTTTAAAGGACAGTTGGTGGTTTGGTATTTCTCCTGAAGGTTTTGGATCGGTCGCCATGCTGGTGAACTTTATCGTCTCAATTGCTGTAAATGCTTTTGCACCTCATCCCCCGGATGATGTCCAGGAAATCGTGGAGGATATCCGCATCCCCAGTGGGGCTGGAGAAGCCACGGGGCATTAATAAATTATTGATCAAGGTTCACAATTGCATTAAAATAATAGTACATTTGCGTTCCTTTTTTGGGTCATTAACTCAGTTGGTTCAGAGTGTTACCTTGACAGGGTAGAAGTCACTGGTTCGAATCCAGTATGACCCACTAAAAACCCCAATGGCTTTTTTGCCATTGGGGTTTTTTATGCTTTGATTTTTTTGGTGTAAGCTTGAAAATATACCCACTAATGGGTATGGGAGTAGTTATATAAAGATATTAATTTAACAAAAAATAAACATGAAAAATATAACAACTCTTCTTATTATGATGTTTGGAGTTCTGATGTCATTTGGGCAAACTGAACTAACAGATGAAAATGTAGAACCTAAACTTCTTGTCAATAATGATAGGTTAATTGTATTAGACTTTTATGCTTCGTGGTGCGAACCATGTAAACTAATGGGACCCATCATTATGGAATTAGAAAAGAAATATAAAAGTCAAGTAGATTTTTATAAAATAGATGTGGATAAAAGTCAGTTAGATGATGCTTTAGAGATTTCTTCAATACCAACCTATTTATTTATCAAAAATCATTCAAACTTAGAACAAATTAGTGGTACGATGAGTAAAGAGTCAATGGAAGAGTTGATAGAAAAACATATGAGCGGAGATTTAGAACTTGATGTTTCTTCTAATAGTTCTTCAGAGGATATTGATTTAGATATTTTTAGTCAAACGAATATTGATAGGAATTGGAATTCATCTTATATGCTAAACTCATTGGCTTGGAATGCATATAAAAATTATAATGATATAAAAATTCTACTTAAAGCAATTAAAATAATAGAGCGTTCAATTGAATTGGAAAAAACCTACTATAATGTTGACACTTATGCAGCCTTGTTATACAAAACAGGTAACTATTCTAAAGCTTTAAAAAAAGCTAAAGAAGCCGTTGATATTGCAAAAGTGAATGATATTAAATACTCCTCTACTACTGAATTAATTGAAAAAATTATTGATGAATTGTAAAGCAAACTGCTAACACGTTTATAATTAATCACTAAGCTAAGTGCTTATTTGCGAAAATAATCACGGATTGTCAGTTTGGTGTGTACTTGCAAGGTTAAGTACTATCCCATTAGCTATTAGGACACGCAACTTCTCATAGCCAAAACCATTGGGAGATAAGGTGCTCCGTATGACCCACTAAAAACCCCAATGGCTTTTTTGCCATTGGGGTTTTTTATGCTTTTATTTTTTTGGCGTAAGCTTTAAAATATACCCACTAATGGGTATTTAATCGCATGTTTGGTTTTCCTATTTTGCGTTAGCTTTTGATGGAAATAGGGGGCCGTCAAAGGTCAATTTCCGGTAACCAGCCCGGGATTGAAAGATTAGGGACCTGCTTGTCTAATAGGGTGACAAAGCGGGTCTCTTTTTTTATAGTAGATCCAGTATCCTTTCTAGCGCCATACCGCGCGATCCCTTGATCAAAACTTGTGCCGTGGGCAGTTGCTCGCGTATGGATTGCGGCAGGCCTTCTTCTTTCAAGGCATTAAAATCCTTAAAGTGCAAGTGTTTTTTTACGGTCTTGCTCTGGGCAAAATTATTTCCTAAGAATACAATGGTGTCAAAGGGTAGGTGGTGTGCGATTTGCGCGATTTTTTCATGTTCTGCGGCGGCATCCTTGCCCAGTTCAAACATGTCTCCCAGAAAAAGCACTTTGTTGTCACCCTTTAATTGTGCTAGGTTTTTGAGGGCGGCTTCCATGCTCGTGGGGTTTGCATTGTACGCATCCAGGATAATCATCTGCCCGCCATTTTTGATAATCTGTGAGCGGTTGTTTTGTGGCAGGTACGCTTCAACCGCATTTTTAATGGCATCAATAGTAACGTTAAAATAGAGGCCTATGCAAATGGCGGCGGCAATGTTTGTGGCATTGTATTGCCCTATGAGGTTACTGGTGATGAGCGCACCATCCACGCTTACGGCAGCATACGGGTCTGCCCCGGGATAAGCTACCGTGACGTTGTCTTGCTGGCTTTCGCCAAAGCTATATATTGCGGTCTTCTGTGCCTTTTCTCGCTGTATGGCATCATCACCATTGAGAAAGATGAGGCCATCCGTCCTGCGCAGGTAATCGTAGAGTTCGCTTTTGCCCTTGATGACACCAGCTACACCGCCAAAACCTTCCAGGTGTGCCTTTCCGTAATTTGTGATATACCCATAATTGGGTTGGGCGATTTCAGAGAGCATTTTTATTTCTTCCAGGTGGTTTGCGCCCATTTCAACAATACCCATTTGGGTTTTTTCATTCATGGAGAGTAGGGTAAGCGGGACACCTATATGATTGTTGAGGTTGCCCTGTGTGGCAATGGTCTTAAAAGATTGTGAGAGTACGGCATTGATTAACTCCTTGGTAGTTGTCTTGCCATTGCTCCCGGTAAGCGCGATGATGGGGAGCCCCAGGTAATTGCGATGGTAGCGTGCCAGGTCCTGCATTGCGGTCAATACATCTTTTACGGGTATCGTTCTTGAATCCATGACATATTCAGGTTCATCTAGGATGGCATGGGTGGCGCCGGCATCGAGGGCCTGCTTGACAAAGAGGTTGCCATTAAAATTTTCGCCCTTGAGCGCAAAAAAAATGTTTCCTTGCTTGATTTTACGGGTGTCGGTTGAAATGCCCGTGCTTTTAAGGAATAGTGTATGGATTTCAGGAATGGTCATATTATATAAAAAAATGCCCAGGATTGAGCCTGGGCATTATGATGTTTTAGAACTTTAAAAAAGCATTATCCCCTGGGAGATTTTTTGCTTTTTGATTTTGAGCCCACCCTGGACATGGCATTTCTAAAGCCTATGTCGTCAGTAGCCATGGTCTGTGGTAAATATCTTCTCTGGGCGGGGTCTAACCAGTATTCCCTATCTCTCCAGGATCCACCTTTGTAGACGCGCACTTCATCATCTATCAACGTGGTGCGGTCGTTGGACTTATCATATTCTTTGACAAAATCACCTTTGTCATCTACATAGTTTTTGTTGATGGGGCTGTCATACATACGGTCATCATCGGTTTTTGCCTGGGCAAATGCTTGATAATATCTTGATGATTCCTTATCCCCATCACGGAAATTACGGTTGTCACTTTCTGAGAACTGGGTTCTTAGGTAGGTATCGTTAGAATCCACCGGTACTTTTTTAATTTCACCGGGAAGGTATCTTGCGATGACCTTGCCATTTTCAAGGGTATCATATACCGTTTCATCTGGGCCCAGTACAACTACGGTACCATCATCGCTAATGGCGTTCTTGGTATATACGTTACCGCGGTAGTAGTTAAAGTCGTTGAATTCATCATCCACGATGGGTCGATAAACATCGGCCACCCATTCTGAAACGTTGCCGGCCATATCATAGAGGCCATAATCGTTGGGAGAATATGATTTTACTTCGGCAGTTATATCTGCGTTGTCATCAGACCATCCCGCGATACCACCATAATCACCATCACCTTGTTTAAAGTTGGCCAATTGGTCACCACGGGTACGGCGGTTGCCGCTACGGGTATAAGCGCCATCCCAAGGGTATTTCTTGCGGCCCCTGTACACATTGTATTCCCTTAGGCCCACGAGGCCCAGTGCAGCATACTCCCACTCAGCTTCAGTGGGAAGCCTGTATTTTGTGGTCGAGATCACACCATCTTCAGTACGTGCATAAAGGTGAGATGGGTCTTGACTTGCACCCGGGTTGTTCTTGTTGGGCCTAGGTGTGTTCTGTTTTTCAATCCTTGCAGATTCCCTACCACCACGTATCACATCATCCTGACCTCCATAGGTAAGGCTGGGTGCTTGTATGTAGGTATCTGTACTAAAAGTGGATGAAGCATCCACCGTGTATTTTGCATCCTGAGAAGTATAACCGGCATCTTCCAGAAGAAGTTCGTTATACCTGTCTGTCCTCCAGGTGCTGAACTCTACGGCCTGTACCCAGCTTACGCCTACCACGGGGTAGCGTGCATATGCAGGGTGACGCAGGTAGTTCTCGGTCATTGTCTCGTTGAACCCTAAACGGTTTCTCCACACAAGTGTGTCGGGCAGGGCAGAAGAGTAGATGTTGCGGTAATTGTCATCACTGGGCGGAAATACTTTCTTTAACCAGTCCAGGTATTCAAGGTACATAAAATTGGTCACCTCGGTTTCATCCATGTAAAAGGACTGTACATGTTGTTGCGTGGGAGAGTTGTTCCAGTCATGCATCACATCATCCTGTACACGGCCCATGGTAAAGGTACCACCTTCAATAAACACAAGTCCGGGAGCGGTCTGTTGCTCCTTGTAATTAGTGTTTGCTTGAAAGCCTCCGTCAGGGTCATTGACGCTCCAGCCCGTTGCACGGGATGAATTCTTGTAGTCATTTTTCTTGCCACAAGAGCTTAGGGTCACTGCGATGATCCCTAAAATCAAAGCATTAAACACGAGCTTTCTTTTCATTTTCATCTAAAGTCTTTAAGCAGATTTGGGCCTGCAATATAATAATTAACGTCTAATATTCAACACAATATTTATTGCTGCCGCGAGCCATGGCTTGCGATTTATTAACGGGGCAAAACTTTCTTTAGTATTAAACTCTAAAAATTTAGTTAAATACTACATTTATAATTTTAAAATTACATTTGCGTTAAATGCTATGATGAACAAGATTACTTTATTCATTTCCTTATGGTTAATAGGTAGCCATGCCTATTCACAATCCAGGAAGTTCACCATTAAATGGGAGGATAAGGTAAATATTTCCACGGGAGGCGAGCCCCGTTATGTGCCGGGTTTTCAAGCTGCTAATTTTTCCTTTTCCATAAGGGACGGTATCTTGTTCCAGGCGCAGTGGGAAGAATCAGGCATTGTGGCCGCCTCTGCAAGGCTGGTGAATGTGCAATACACCACCATGAATCCTACCAATTTTAACTCAGGAGACCTTTACATCCCCAGTGACCATGGACTGGTCATGAAGGAGGCAGTGGCCCGGGGCAGGCATTTTGTGAATATTTCATTTTCACCTCTTATTAAGAGAAATGGGCAGTTGCAAAAAGTCACCTCGTTTACTGTTGAATATTCTTCAGGGCATTCCACTTCATTTAACACCAGGAGCCTGGCCATCACAAATTCTGTATTGGCAAGTGGAGATTTTTATAAATTCCAGATAGGGGAGACCGGGGTCTATAAACTGGACAGGTCATTTCTTTCTAGCCTGGGCATGAACGTAAATACAATCAACCCCGCCAATATCAAGATTTATGGAGATGGTGGGCGTATGCTGCCATTGCGCAACCAGGATAATAAATTTTATGACCCCCCCGAAAACAGTATCAAGGTCGTGGGTGGAGAAGACGGGTCCTTTGACAGCGGTGATTACATCCTTTTCCACGCACGGGGGAGTGCACGGTTTCATGAAGAGAGCCTTACCCACGTCAATGCATATGATGACAATACCTATTATTATATAACAGCAAGCGGTGGTGCTGGCAAGCGCATACAATCCATGAACCAGCCCGTTTCAAATGCATCTGTGACCATAAATACATTTGATGATTACCAGTTTCACGAGGTGGATAATGAAAACCTCCTGCGCCTTGGCCGGCGATGGTTTGGGGAGACTTTTGGGTTTGAGAATGAACAGGTATTTGATTTTTCATTTCCCAATAGGGTAGCATCCTCACCCGTTAAAATACGCTTTTATGTGGCCGCGATTTCTGAGAGTGATTCTAGTTTTTCATTGACCTTGAACGGGGTCAATGCTGCAACCCTTCCCGTCCAGGAAATAACCGAAAGCCTCCTGGCCCGCGAAAACACCTATGACTCCTTCCGGTTTTCTAATCCAGGGGCAGTGGTCGCGGGAGATGATATCACGGCCACGGTCAATTTTGATAATATGGGTAATCCTTCAGCGCAGGGATATCTTGATTTTATTGCGCTTAGCGCGGAAAGAAACCTGGAATATGTTGATGGTCAGCTTCCCTTTCATAAAGATGACATTGACCAGCAATCTGGAGTTGCCTCATATACCATAAGCAATGCAACTGCGGTGCAAGAGGTTTGGGAAGTGACAGATTTTCAAAATATCACTTACGTGGAAAACACTGACGCCGCAGCACTGTTTTCATTTAGGTCAAACCTGGGTACAGACCGTAGGTTCGTGGCATTGGGCGCATCGGGATTTCTTTCGCCACAGCGAATCAATGGAAATGCAAAAATCGCCAATCAAAACCTAAAAGGCGAAATCTTTGAAAGTGTTGATGGTACCCAGGCCGTGGATTATATCATCGTATCACCTGATTTCCTGATGTCCCAGGCCGAAAGGCTTGCCCAGCACAATCGTGAATACCGTAAGCTGAACGTCAAGGTGGTGAGCTTGGAAGATATCTATGCAGAATTTTCAACGGGAAGGAAAGATATAGGCGCGATACGCAATTTTGTAAACTATGTGTATTCTAATGGATCGGGAGGTTCACGGTTGAAGTATCTGTGCCTTTTTGGGGATACATCTATAGATTATAAGGACAGGTTGGGCGGCAATAACAATATCGTGCCCACCTTCAATACCTATGACAGTTTTGCCCAGACCACCTCATATATGAGCGATGATTTTTTTGGGTCGATGGATCCCGGTGAGGGCGTGATCGAGAACAATAGCCCGGCTGGAAGTGGTGGTAGCGACAAGCTCGATATTGCCGTGGGGAGAATCCTGGCAGACACCCCACAACTTGCCAGCATTGTTGTTGATAAGATCATAAATTATGATGCCAAGGCATCTTACGGGCGCTGGCACAACAATTTTGTCCTGGTTTCTGACGATGTGGATGCAGACTGGGAATTCAGGGAGCTGGAGTCGACCCTGGATGCGCTGGGTGATGAGATACAGGTACAAAAGCCGTTTATAAATGTAATCAAGATCCATAGCGACAGCTATCAACAGCAAACCTCTGCCGGGGGCGAGCGTTATCCAGAGGTCAATGATGCCATTGCAGATGCTCTTGAGGCAGGTGCCCTGGTCATGAATTACCTGGGCCATGGCGGTGAGGACAACCTGGCGAGCGAAGTAATCTTTACACGGGAAAATGCGCAAAACCTCAAGAATGGTGAGCGCCTGCCGGTCATCATAACCGTGACCTGCGAGTTTACCCGTTTTGATAACCCCACACATTCTGCCGCGGGAGAAGAGCTTTTCTGGAATGCTGATGGTGGTGCGGTGGGTCTCGTGGCAACCACGCGCGAAATCTTTGTAAGGCTGGGCGTGACCTTTAACCAGGACCTTTCGGCAAACCTGTTTTCTTATGGCACCAATGAGATCAAGAGCGTTGCCGAAAACCTCCGGGAGACTAAAAATGGTATCAACGATGAGTTGCGAAGGGTGATCTTCTACATAGGGGACCCCGCCATGGAGCTGGCTTTCGCCGAACCCAACATACGATTGACTGCAATCAATGATGTGCCCTTGACACAATCTGTAGATACCCTGCAGGCACTGGGCCGGGTCAAGATGAGCGGTGAGGTCGTGACCCCTGGAGGGCAGTTGATCACGGGCTATAACGGGACGCTCTCTGCGACGGTTTTTGATAAATACCTGGACAGGCAGACCCTGGGCAATGATGGTACACGCGATGCCAATGGCAATTTGCTGATTCTTGATTTTAAAGAACTGGGAAATATACTATATCGTGGGCAAGCCTCAATCGCGGATGGGCTCTTTGATTTTGAGTTTATCGTGCCCCGCGATGCACAGATACCCGTGGGCAATGGCCGGGTAAGTTTTTACGCTGAGCGCGAAAATATCCTGGAAGATCAAGCAGGGTATAATCAAGAAATACTTGTGGGTGGGCTCAATGAGGATGCCCCCGAAGATAATGAAGGCCCCCTCATCCAATTATACATGAATGATGAAGGTTTTGTAAACGGCGGCATTACAAACGCTTCCCCGTTCCTCTTGGTCAAGCTGGAAGATGAAAACGGAATAAACACGGCCGGGGGGATAGGCCATGACCTCATTGCGATTTTAGATGGAGATGAAGAAAACCCCATCATACTCAATGATTTTTATGAAAGCGATGAAGATAATTTTACACTGGGGCAGATCTTGCGCAAACTGCGCGACCTGGAGCCAGGCCTGCACACAATCACCGTGAGGGCCTGGGATACCTATAACAATAGCTCAACGGCAGATATACAGTTTGTGGTCGTGGGCGATGAAGATATCAAGCTTGAGCATGTGTTGAACTACCCTAATCCATTTGTGAACTACACTGAGTTTTGGTTCAACCACAACAGGCCTTTTGAGCCACTTGAAGTCCAGGTACAGATTTTTACCGTAAGTGGTAAAGTAGTGAAGACCATAAATCAGACCATTACAAGTTCTGGATTTTTATCGCGGGATATCACCTGGGACGGCAGGGATGATTTTGGACAAAAAATAGGAAAAGGGGTCTATGTTTACAAGATAACCGTGAAATCTACGTTAACGAATAAGCAGGTAGAAAAATTTGAGAAACTCGTAATCCTGTAAGCTTTAAAATATATATTTGTCAAATAACCATCTTACAATCATGAGAAAACTAATACTTTCTTTAGTATTTATTGCTCCGTTCTTAAATCAAAACATGCATGCACAAAATGATCAAAACAGGGTGATCACCACGGGTGTTCCCTTTTTGCTCATCGCGGCAGACGCCCGCGCGGCAGGGATGGGTGATCAAGGTGTCGCGACCGCGCCAGATGCTTTTTCACAACAGTGGAACCCCGCAAAATATGCATTTATAGAACGTGCCCAGGGCATAGGGGTAACCTACACCCCCTATTTGAGTAAACTGGTTAACGATATTTTCCTGGGGCAGGTAGTCTACCACAACCGTATTGATGACCGTAGTGCATTTGCCGCGAGCTTGCGGTACTTCAACCTGGGGGATATTGAGGCAATCCTCAATCAAAACCCATCGCAGGCTGAGCTTGAAAATCCATTGTTGCTACGCCCTAACGAGTTTACGCTAGACCTTTCATATTCTATAAGGTTGAGTCCAGAGTTTGCCCTGGCTGTCGCTGGAAGATACTTGAGGAGTGACCTGAAATTGCAAGTAAGTGATGATGATGCCAGTGCCGCAAATACCATAGGTATTGATATCGCGGGATATTTTCAGTCTGAAGAGATACCTTATAATGGCTTTGATGGCCGCTGGAAGGCGGGTTTCAATATCTCAAACATAGGGCCTAAGTTTAAGTATGATGACTCAGGGCAAGAAAACTTTCTGCCCACAAAATTGGGTCTTGCTGGAGGTTTTGATTTTATCCTGGATGCCTATAACCGCGTTGGGGTAGGACTTGAGTTTAACAAGCTGCTGGTGCCCACACCTAAGGATTTTGATGGTGATGGAGACATTGATGCTGAAGATGCACAAATTTATAATGACATAGGTTTCCTGGAGGGGATGTTCAAGTCCTTTGGTGATGCCCCTGATGGTTTTGGTGAAGAAATCAAGGAGATTACCTGGTCACTTGGGGCAGAATACTCTTATGACAACGCTTTCTTTTTGCGCACCGGGTACTTTAATGAGAGCAACGATAAGGGGAGCCGCAAGTTTGCCACATTGGGACTAGGCTTTGAGTATTCATCCATAGGTATTGATGTTTCCTATCTTTTTTCTACCTCTAACGTGAGGAACCCGCTTGAAAATACCCTTCGTTTTGGGATTACCTTTGCCTTTGGCAATGAATACCAGGAATATTAATACATGAAAAAAATTACCATTCAATCCCATCTTGAGGTTTATGATGATATGCATGAGCTTCCTCAAGATGCACGGGATTTGATGCTTAAAGCCATCGAGGCCCGGGAAGCAGCATATGCTCCCTACTCTGAGTTTCATGTGGGAGCGGCAATTCTTCTCGCTCAAGGCGAAATTATTAAAGGCAATAACCAAGAGAATGCTTCTTACCCCTCAGGTCTTTGTGCAGAGAGGACCGCGATTTACTATGCCGGGGCCAACTTTCCGGACGTGCAGATCATGGCCATGGCAATTTCGGCGAAAGCCAAGAACAAGGAAACCCCGGACCCCATACCACCCTGTGGTGCATGTCGCCAGGCCATCGCAGAGTATGAAGTAAAGCAAAAGGCCCCCATCCCGCTCTATTTTATGGGAGGCAGGGGTAAAATCCTCAAAAGTGCATCGCTCGAAAACCTACTCCCATTGCTGTTTACACACGATTATCTATAGCAACTTCTGGTAGGGTAATAATTTTGAGAAAGGTTTTTATTATTCCTGTGTGATATACTACTTTTGTTCTTCGTGTTTTTTGGGGGAAATCCCTGTCACAAACATTAATTTTTGATGAAAGAAATAACCAAGGAAACGTACCTGAATTGGTATGAAGAAATGTTGTTTTGGCGCAAGTTTGAAGATAAATTGGCGCAGGTTTATATACAACAAAAGGTAAGGGGCTTCCTTCACCTTTATAATGGTCAAGAGGCCATACTTGCAGGAGCTCTTCACGTGATGGACCTGAGCAAGGACAAGATGATAACGGCTTACCGTAACCACGTACAGCCCATAGGCATGGGGGTAGACCCCAAGCGCGTGATGGCAGAACTTTATGGTAAAAAGACCGGCACATCTATGGGTATGGGCGGTTCCATGCACATCTTCTCAAAAGAAAAAGGTTTTTATGGAGGTCACGGTATCGTGGGGGGACAGATCCCTCTGGGTGCCGGTATTGCCTTTGCAGATAAATACTTCAAGAGGGATGGCGTGACGCTTACCTTTTTTGGCGATGGTGCTGCCCGTCAAGGATCAATGCACGAGGCGTTCAACCTGGCCATGTTATGGAAATTGCCCGTGGTGTTTTGTGTTGAGAACAACGGTTATGCCATGGGGACTTCAGTAAAACGGTCAGCCAACCATGAAGATATCTGGAAGCTTGGTCTGGGTTATGAAATGCCCTGCGGCCCCGTGGATGCAATGAATCCTGAGTCAGTAGCCGAGGCATTTGATGAGGCAATTGCCCGTGCACGCCGTGGCGATGGCCCTACATTCCTTGAGTTAAAAACATACCGTTACCGCGGTCACTCCATGAGTGATGCACAGCATTACCGTACTAAAGATGAGGTAAAGGAATATCAAAAGATAGACCCCATTACCCAGGTCAAGGACATTCTTTTGGATAAGGGTTTTGCTACCGAAGATGAAATAAAGAAAATAGATAAGCGCGTAAAAGAACGTGTTGCAGAATGTGAGAAATTTGCCGAAGAAAGCGAATTTCCAGACAAGCAACAATTGTATGACGTGGTTTACGAGCAAGAAGACTATCCATTTTTACCCCATAAACCTGAATAAACATGGCAGAAGTAATCAATATGCCCCGCCTTAGCGATACGATGGAAGAAGGAACCGTTGCCTCCTGGTTAAAAAAAGTGGGCGACAGCGTTTCAGAAGGAGACATCCTTGCAGAAATCGAGACCGACAAGGCAACCATGGAATTTGAATCCTTCTATGAAGGAACCCTGCTGCACATAGGCATTCAGGAAGGAGAAACTGCAAAAGTTGACGCCCTGCTGGCCATAATAGGTGAAGAAGGTGAGGATATCTCCGGCCTGCTCGACGGCAGTGCAGATAGCAGTGCAAAAAAAGAAGATAAGGCTCCTGCCAAAGAAGAACAAGCCGAAGAAACAGAAACCGAGGAAGAGGAGTCTTCTGAGGAAGAATCTGAAGATGATGCTGCTTCTGGTGAAGCAGAAATTCCAGAAGGTGTTGAGGTGGTAAAAATGCCACGTCTTAGTGACACCATGGAAGAAGGTACGGTTGCTTCCTGGTTAAAGAAAGAAGGAGATAAGGTTTCAGAAGGGGACATCCTTGCAGAAATCGAGACGGATAAAGCCACAATGGAATTTGAGTCTTTTTACTCAGGCACCTTGTTGCATATAGGTATCCAGGAGGGTGAAAGCGCTAAGGTAGATGCGCTTCTTGCCATACTGGGCCCAGAAGGCACAGATGTTTCTGGTGTAGTGGCAAACTTCAAATCAGGCAGTGCTGATAAAAAAGCAGCTCCCAAGAAGGAAGAGAAGAAAGAAGCTGCGCCTAAAAAAGAAGAAAAGAAAGAAGGGTCAAAACCGGCCAAGCAGGAAAAACCCGCGGAGTCAAAAGCCACTTCATCTTCTGATGGACGTGTGTTTGCATCGCCGTTAGCCAAGAAACTTGCCGAGGAAAAGGGTATCAACCTTGCCCAGGTCAAAGGTTCTGGTGACCAGGGACGTATCGTGAAATCTGATGTTGAGAACTTTGTTCCTAGTGCTGGTGGTGGCGTTCAGCCTTTCGTGGCAACGGGAGAAGAAAGCTATGATGAGGTAACAAACAGCCAGATGCGCAAGGCGATTGCAAAATCCCTGGGCAAGAGCAAGTTTACCGCTCCTCATTATTACTTGAACGTTGAGCTTGATATGGAAAACTTCATGGCTTTCCGTGTACAGTACAACCAGCTGCCCGAGACCAAGATATCCTTTAACGATATGATGATCAAGGCCGTGGCAATTGCACTTAAGCAGCACCCACAGGTAAACTCGCAGTGGTTTGATGACAAGATGAGGTTAAACCACCATGTACACATGGGTGTGGCCGTTGCTGTGCCAGATGGTCTTGTGGTGCCCGTCGTTCAGTTTGCTAATGAAAAATCATTACAGCAAATCAATGCTGAGGTCAAGGAACTTGCCGGTAAAGCACGTAACAAGAAGTTAAAGCCAGACGAGATGCAAGGGAGTACCTTTACCATTTCTAACCTGGGTATGTTTGGTATTACGCAGTTTACCTCTATCATAAACCAGCCTAATTCTGCAATTCTCTCAGTAGGTTCAATCATTGAGAAGCCCGTTGTAAAGAATGGCCAGATTGTGGTGGGGCACACCATGACATTGTCATTGGCCTGCGACCACAGGACGGTAGATGGTGCTACGGGTGCTGAGTTCTTGCAGACACTCAAGAAATATGTTGAGAATCCCGTGCTAATGTTAGCTTAGCGTTATACACATAAACCATACTTAAAATCCCATCTTAAACAGGTGGGATTTTTTTATCTTTAAATCCATGAAAAAATATCTATTCATCCTCATGACCCTCGTGCTGGTAGCATGTGGCTCATCAACCAAGATTGCTTCTAATGATTTTGTAAAACCAGAAGCCATAAAAAAACATCTTGACTTTTTAGCTTCAGATGACTTGCATGGTCGTAATACGGGCACAGCTGACATTGAGAAAGCTGCAGGGTATATCTCTGCACAGTTTAAGACCATGGGTGTAAAGCCCTATTTTGATACTTATAAAGATAACTTTGATGCAAAGGGTAAGCCAGCATTCAATGTAGTGGGTGTTCTTGAGGGCAATGACCCCGAACTTAAAAAGGAGTTCATACTCATCGGGGCCCACTATGACCATATAGGCACTGCAAAGGAGATAGATGGAGATACCATTGCCAATGGTGCAAACGATAATGCATCTGGCACCAGCAGCGTTATAGAGATTGCCAGGTATTTCGCTGAAGCGAAAACAAATAAAAGGTCATTGATCTTTGCGCTTTTCTCTGCCGAAGAAATGGGATTGCTGGGTTCTAGGCACCTTGCCGAAAAACTAAAGGACGAAGACCTGAACCTCTACCTCATGTTCAACATCGAGATGGTGGGCGTGCCCATGGTAGATAAAGATTACCTGGTGTATTTGACCGGCTATGAGATGAGCAACCTAGCGGAAACCTTCAATGCATTTTGCGATAAAAAAGTCATAGGGTTCTTGCCCCAGGCCAAAGAATACAACCTGTTCAACAGGAGTGACAACGCCGCTTTTTACGAGGAGTTTAACTTACCGGCGCACACGGTTTCCACCTTTGATTTCACAAATTTTGACAATTACCACGGGGTCAATGATGAGGTTGATAAAATGGACCCTGCTCACATGGCAAATGTGGTCAACAACCTGCTCCCGGGTATCGAGGGGCTGGCAACCTCACCGCAAGAAACCGTAAAGCTCAATGAGTAGCAAGAACATCATCATCACCGGTACTAGCCGGGGCATAGGCTATGAACTTGTCCAGGTCTTTGCCCAGGGCGGGCATAAAGTCTTAGCGCTTTCGCGAAATGAAAGGCCCATAAAGGCATTGGGTCTAGACGGTGTCACGGCATTGTCCTGCGACATTTCTTCAGAAGATGATTTGGCGCAAGCCAAAAATAAAATAGAGCAAATGGGGAGTGTGGATATCTTAATCCATAATGCCGGGGCATTGGTCAACAAGCCTTTTGAAAAGTTGACCAAAGAAGATTTTAAAAAAGTATATGAGGTCAATGTTTATGGCGTGGCCAGGTTGACCCAGCTCGTACTGCCCCATATGCATACCGGCGGTCACGTAGTGGGCATCAATAGCATGGGTGGCGTTCAGGGCACGGTAAAATTTCCAGGCCTGGCGGCATACAGCAGCAGTAAAGGTGCGCTTACCATACTCTTTGAGCTTCTCGCCGAAGAATATAAAGAATCGCAGATTTCATTCAATACCTTAGCGCTGGGAGCAGTACGTACCGAAATGCTCGAGGAAGCATTTCCAGGGTATGAAGCTCCGCTTACAGCTAGTGAGATGGCAGCATATATTTATGGTTTTGCCCTTACGGGAAATAAATTCTACAACGGTAAAACGCTACAGGTATCAGCGTCAACACCTTGATATGCAAGAAGTTTTAGTTAAGTATATACCACAACAGGCCGTTATACCGGTCTTTGAGCTCATCAAGGCCCTGGGTGTACATTTAAAGATTGTTGACGAGCGCGTCACCCGTCATGGTGACTATCGCAGGATGCCAGATGGGAGACACCAGATCACGGTAAATACAAACCTGAACAAGTACCGTTTTCTTATTACCTTGATTCACGAGATTGCACATCTGGTTGCTTTTAAAAAATATGGGCGTAGTATAAAACCGCATGGTAAAGAGTGGAAGCATACCTTTCAACAGCTGATGTTGCCCTTTATACGGCCAGAGATTTTTCCGTCACGATTGTTGCCGGTCATTGCCCAGCATTTTAAGAATCCCAAGGCAAGCAGCGATACAGATGCCAGGTTGTCAATTGCCCTTAAGCAGTATGATCCTGCCAATGATAAAAACTATATATTTGAGATTCCCGTGGGTAGCCTTTTTAGGATCTACAACGGCAAGGTGTTCAAAAAGGGAAACAAGCGGGTAAAACGTTATGAATGCCTGGAGACCGGTACCGGAAGGATATATTTATTTCAGCCCAACGCAGAAGTTGAATTATTAAAATAGAAACCAGACAATATGAGTAACAGCAAGGATTTTTATGCAGTAATCATGGCCGGTGGCGTAGGTTCACGATTTTGGCCATTAAGTACACAGGAATTCCCCAAGCAGTTCCACGATATCCTAGGGGCTGGACAGACCTTGATACAGAAGACCTTTAGCAGGATTTCAAAAATCGTCCCCCAGGAGAATATCTTGATCTTGACAAACGAGCGCTACAAAGGTTTGGTAAATGAGCAATTGCCGGTTGTAAAAGACGAGAACATCGTTCTGGAGCCTGCTATGCGCAATACTGCGCCCTGCATCCTCCTTGCCGCCCTTAAGATTAAAAAGCAGAACCCGGATGCTGCGATGATTGTTGCCCCCAGCGACCACTGGATTCATGATGAGGAGGCTTTTGCCAAGAACCTTAGGGAAGCATTTACCTTTTGCCTGGATCAAAAAGAACAGAAGAGCGGTGATGGCTTGCTTGTTACCCTGGGCATCCAGCCCACTTTTCCGCATACGGGATACGGCTATATTCAATACGCTTCCGCGGAAGCGGAACTAAAACCCGTTTCTGCCTTTACCGAAAAACCGGACTTTGAGACCGCTAAAGAATTCCTTGATCAAGGAAATTATCTCTGGAACGCGGGTATCTTCATTTGGAGTGTCGAGGCCATAACAGAGGCCTTTAAAAAATACCTACCGGGAATGTATGCCATATTATCCAAAGATATCGATGCGCTCAATACCAGTAAGGAACAGGCTTTTGTAAATGAGCATTATCCTACTGTTGAAGATATAAGCATAGATTATGGTATTCTTGAAAAAAGCAGAAACGTGGGTGTCATCCCGGCAGAATTTGACTGGAATGACCTGGGGGCCTGGGGTGCGCTGTATGATAATCTTGAAAGGAACATAGAGGGCAATGCCATTGTAAATGCAGAGGTAATCTCAAAGCATAGCGGTGGTAATCTCTTCCGTACTGAAAAGGGAAAGATAATCGTTGTTGAAGGTCTCAATGACTATATCGTGGTTGATAGGGGAGACATCCTGCTTATCATGCCCAAGAGCCAGGAACAGCGCGTTAAGGAAATGCGGGGCCTGGTAAAGGAAAAATATGGAGATAAACTTGTATGACAGAAGAAGGACCAAAGGCCAATGCCCCATCTGGCACCGCGCAAGAAGGAGATAAGGAGTTAAAAAAGGAGGCGCATAGCCTCTGGGAAAACATAAAGTCTTTTTTAAGTGAGCTCCTCGATATAAGGAGCGACACTGACAGGGACAGTACCATTGAGGCTGTAAAGAAGGATATCCCGTTCAAGGGGCATAATGCCTGGATTCTTATATTCTCGATTTTTGTTGCATCCATAGGGCTCAACGTGAGTAGTACGGCCGTGGTGATAGGGGCGATGCTTATCTCTCCATTGATGGGGCCTATCGTGGGCATGGGGCTCTCAGTGGCCATCAATGACCTTGACACGCTCAAGCGGTCGTTGATCAACCTGGGCATCATGGTGGTTCTCAGCGTGCTTACCGCATTTATCTATTTCTCGCTATCCCCGCTTACCAAGTTGACCCCTGAGCTTGAGGCACGTACGTATCCCACTATACTTGATGTACTCGTGGCAATTTTTGGTGGGCTTGCGCTTATTGTGGCCAAGACTAAAAAGGGGACCATTGCCAGCGTGATTTTTGGTGTGGCGATTGCCACTGCCCTGATGCCGCCGCTATGTACCGTGGGTTATGGCCTGGCAGTGGGCGAGTGGTCCAATGCAAGTGGTGCATTTTACCTGTTTTGCATCAATGCAGTATTTATTGCACTTTCCACGTTCGTGGTCTCAAAACTGTTGAATTTTCCCCTGGTTAAATATGCCAATTCAAAGAAAAGGAAATTTATAGCCCAGCTTGCTTCCATAATAGCCATTGTGGTCATGGTGCCCAGTGTTATCCTTTTCTGGAAATTGCTCAAGAAGGAGGTCTTTATGAAAAATGCAACAGAGTATGTTGCCCAGGTGGTGCAATATGAAGGTGCCGCCGTGGTCAAGGCTGACCAGGATTATGACACCAACAGGATTGATGTCTACCTCATAGGGAACCTGGTCCCTCAAAACGTTATCCAGGACTGGAAAGAAATACTGATGGAAAACGACCGTCTTAAAGAAACAAACCTGCGCATCCATCAGGGCACTGACCAATCTTCGGCAATTTCTGAGCAGCTTACCTCTGATTTAAAATCTGGTATCCTGGAGGATCTATACGCAAACAATCAACAGGCCCTGGAGGACAAGAATAGCCAGATTGAATTGCTGGAGGAGCAGATAAACAGGATGCGCACATCTGCCATACCCTTCGAGAGCCTGAGCAGGGAAGTTCAGGCCAATTATGAGGACCTGGAGCGCTTTGGGTATGCCAGTACGGTGAATACTGACTTTTCAAAGGCAGACACGATTCCCACCTTTCTTGTAAAATGGAGTGCAAGCGCTTCCGCGAAAGCGAGAAAAGAACAAGAGCAAAGGCTTGCAAAATGGCTCAAGGTCAAATATCAACTGGATACCCTGGTGATATCCCGTTATTGATTTTTATCTTCATTGAGTGCCTTGCGCACGCGTTTGAAAAGGTCTGAAGAGTAGACAAAGTTCGTGACATCTTCATTATCTGTCTTGAATATCTCTTCTTTTGTACCTTCCCACTCCAGGTAGCCCTTTTGTAGATAGACTATTTTTTCACCTATCTCCATCACGGAGTTCATATCGTGGGTGTTAATAATCGTGGTGATGTCATATTCTTTTGTGATTTCCTGCACCAGGTTATCGATTACCGTGGCCGTGCGTGGGTCAAGACCAGAGTTGGGCTCATCACAAAAAAGGTATTTTGGTTTATTGACGATGGATCTTGCGATGGCCACCCGTTTTTGCATCCCTCCCGAAATTTCAGAGGGCAGTTTATTGTTTGCATTGACCAGGTTGACACGTTCTATGACCTCGTTGGCCCTCTCGCGCCGTTCAGCCCTGCGCATTTTGGTAAACATCCTCAGGGGAAACATGACGTTTTCTTCAACCGTCATGCTGTCAAACAGGGCACTTCCTTGAAAGACCATGCCCATTTGCTCGCGCAGGTGGCGCTGGTCTTCATCTTCAAGTTCTGAGTATGGTGAACCATCATATACTATCTTGCCCTCTGTGGGCTTGAATAAGCCCAGGAGGCATTTTAAGAATACGGTCTTACCAGAACCACTTTGACCTATGATGAGATTGGTCTTCCCTTTTTCAAAGGTTGTGGTGATTCCCTTTAAGATCATTTCTTCCCCAAAACTCTTCTTTAAATTCTGTACCTCTATCATTAGCTCAGTAGTAATTGGGTTAGGATATAGTTTGCGATGATGATCACCACGCTCGTCCATACAAATGATGTTGTGCTCGCCTTGCCCACTTCAAGTGCCCCGCCCTTCATGTAATATCCTTGATATGAGGGTATGGTGGCAAGTAGTAGGGCAAACACAAATGTCTTGATATATGCATACACCAGTTGAAAGGGTATAAATGAATCCTGTAGGCCGCTTATAAATGCATCACCTGATGTAAAACCCCCATATACCCCGGCAGCGTAGCCTCCCAGAATTCCCAGAAACATGGAGATGGTTATGACAAAAGGGTAAAAGAGCATGGCGATTATTTTGGGAAAAATCAAATAGTTCAATGAATTTATACCCATGACCTCCAGGGCATCAATCTGTTCTGTAACGCGCATGGTGCCTATACTGGAGGTGATGTATGAACCTACCTTTCCTGCCATGATTATACTCATGAAGGTAGGGGCAAACTCAAGTATGATACTCTGCCTTGCCGCAAAACCTATGAGGGATTCTGGAATAAGGGGATTGTCCATGTTCAGTGCCGTTTGAATACTCACAACGCCACCCACAAAAAATGAGATAAATGCAACAATGCCCAGCGAGTCGATAATAAGGTCATTGATTTCTTTCAAGATCAATTCCCGCATCACTGAAGATTTGGTGAATTTCACAAAAACCCCCTTTAACATGAGGAAATATTCACCAACGGCCCTTAGGTAATTCATAGCAGATTTATTCAGCTTTAAAAATAGCAAAAATAGGCATGGCTACTATTTAACTTTAGCTTAATCTTTTTTCTTTTGCATGCCTTACATTTGTTGACCTGTTTAAGAAGAAAATCTCAATCCATGAAAACTAGATTATTTGCATTTTTTGCACTTACATGCTTTTTGGGTCAAGCCCAAAAGGACTATTCTGACACCCCCAAGCTCGTCGTGGGCATCGTCGTTGACCAGATGCGCTATGATTACCTCACCCGTTTTTATGACAGGTATGGCAAGGATGGTCTTCGCAGGTTGATGGATGAAGGCTTTTCGGCAGATAATAACCACTATAATTATATGCCCACGTACACCGCCCCGGGTCATGCATCCATCTATACGGGTACAACCCCGCGTGCGCATGGCATTATTTCAAACAGTTGGTATGATAAATTCTCAAAAAGTACGGTGTACTGTGTTGATGATTCCACCTATACATCAGTGGGCACTAAGAGCAGTGCGGGGCAAAAAAGCCCTTTTCGTTTAAAAACGACCACATTTACTGATCAAAACAGGCTGCACACCCAGATGCGGGGCAAGACCATTGGCATTGCCATAAAAGATAGGGCTTCCATTCTTCCTGCGGGCCATACCGCAAATGGGGCGTACTGGTTTCAGGGAGGTGATGAGGGCCACTGGATCACATCGACCTTTTATATGGATGAGCTGCCCCAGTGGGTTCAGGATTTTAATAAAAAAGACCCGGCCAAAAAGTACATGAAAGAATGGGACACCTATTACAAGATTGACACTTACGTGGAAAGCGGTCCTGATGAAAATGACTTTGAAGGAGGTTTTAGGGGTAAGGACAAGGCAACTTTTCCCTATGACCTTAAAAAACTGGGCAAGGAAAACGGGGGATATGGCATCCTCTCAAGCACCCCATACGGCAACAGCCTCACGGCAGATTTTGCCATTGAGGCCATAGATGCCGAAGAACTGGGCAAGGATGATATTACTGATATCCTTGCGGTGAGTTTCAGCAGCACAGATTATGTAGGGCACAATTTTGGTGTAAACTCAAAAGAGATTGAGGATACCTATATAAGACTAGACATGGATATTGCCCGCCTTCTCAAGGCACTTGATGATAAGGTAGGAAAGGGAAATTATACGGTTTTCCTTACGGCAGACCATGCGGCGATAAATAACCCTGGATATTTAAAAAGTAAAAGGATCCCGGCAGGAAGCTTTCATATGGGCAAGGTAAATGATACCCTCAATTCTTACCTTACAGGTAAATATGGCGACCTCAAGCTCATCGAGAACATATCAAATTATCAGGTTTTCTTTGATTATGATGTCCTTGCAGAAAACAATATCAACAGACAGGAACTGCAAAAGGACATCGCACATTTCTTGTTGCAACAGCCCAATGTGGACAAAGCCTATACCCGTGAAGAATTGACAAGCGGCGAATTTAATTATGGCGAGATCTCGCTGGTGCAAAAAGGCTTTAACCAGAAACGCAGCGGTGATGTCTTCATCGTCATTGACCCTGGTTATGCAGGTATAGGTAAAACAGGATCAACACATGGTAGTCCAGAGAGTTATGACACCCACGTACCGCTTCTTTTTTATGGAAAGGGCATCAATAATGGGAAACATACAGATAGAACAACAACCATTCCTGATATCGCGGCAACCGTTGCTGCACTGTTGAATATTGAATTTCCCAGTGGTGAGGCCGGCGAACCTATCCTGGAAGCCCTGGCAGATTAAAACAGTTTCTCACGCATTTTCTGCCAGCGTAGAGAACGGATAAATTTTCCTTCTTTTTTGTTGACCAAAAAATCCGCGTGGTTTTTACGGGCTTTAAAATATCCAGAAAGATAATCCATGAAAAATGATGGGTTACCTTTTTTTGATGCCAGTTTTGCCGAGGCGATGGCTGTAAGCAAGAATCCATAGCGCAAACTGTAAAAAGCTTGCCCTTGTTTGTATTTCGCAGCCTTAGTATAGGTTTTTCCGGTGGGTTTTAGGTGCTTCACCTCCAGTTCTGGTAAGGTTTGCACTTCCCATCCATGGTACTGCGCCAGCAATTCATCTACAGTGTCCCAGCCCATGGCTTCCCGCAGGCCGCCTATTTGCTCAAAGCATTCCCTGCGGTATGCTTTTAATGCACCGCGTATATGGTCCTTGTTCGTTAAATTTTCAACCACCCATTCACCATCCTTTTCTATGGTGCAAAAACCACCGGCCATGCCTGTCTTTTCGTTTTTGCTAAAAGTTTGAGCAACAAGCTCCAGGTAATTCTCAGGAAAGATCAAGTCAGCATCAAACTTGCAGACAATATCAAATTCCTGCGCATGCTGCAGTCCATAATTAAAAGCCTGTACAACTTTACCACCAGGTAAATGCTCTGGTGAAGATTGCTTGGTGCGCAGTTTTATGTTTTTATGGCTTTCGCCAAAACGGCTCACGATGGCGGCCGTCGCATCTGTGCTATTGTCGTCCACCACGATGACCTCATTAGCTTGCAAGCTCTGCTCCAGCAGGGATTGCAGCGTGAGGCCTATGAATTCTTCCTCGTTAAAAGCCGGTATGATAATGGTGATCCTCACGATTTTCTTTCGGCGTAGACTAGATAATAACGCGGTGTAAACTTGCGCAGCAGCGGCCTGATACCCAGTTTTTTTGCAGGATGTGTAAACTTGACACGGTCCATGATTGTCCAGCCTGATTTTTCCAGCAACCAGTCAAATTGCCAATCTTCAAACTCATGGTAATGTCTATCCCATTTGTCGGTTTTGCTTCGGTAAGCGGGAGAAAACCATAATTTTAGCGGGATGCTCGCAACAAGTTTTGTGGCCGAAGAATCCTTGAGAACGTTGAGTGGGGACAATAAATGCTCAAAAATCTCAAAGGCCGTCAGCACGCTTGCGGTAGTATTTTTCGCAGAAGCGGTATCAAGGTCCAGGTCTTCTCCAGTGGTGTTTTCTACTTTGTACCCGGCTTGTTTCATGAGCTTGCTCAATGGGTTTTCTACCCCCAGGTCCAGGATCTTCTCGTCTTTTGAGATGTGTTTTTGTAAAAATTCCAGCGTGAGCTTAAACCGTTTATCGGGATAGATTTCTTCGTACACGTACCATGGTTTATTTCGCGCAAGCGAAAAGTTGAACCACAAAAATAAGGATTTACTTATGGTTGCCGGTTTATAATCGATATTGCGTTTAATCTTGTATTTTTACCGCCCTATACCAACCGCGCAATGGCAGAAACACTCGACCCTACAAAATGGGTGGATAGATACTCAGATTACCTCTTTAACTATACCATCGTCAAGGTAAACGATAAGGAAGTCGCCGAGGATTTGATCTCCGAAACCTTTCTTGCGGCCCTAAAATCCATGAAGAATTTTAAGGGGCAGGCAAGCGAGCGCACGTGGTTGATATCTATCTTGAAGCGCAAGATCATTGACCATTACCGCCGCCAGAACAGCAAGAAGGGCAGGGCAGAGGTGCACATGGATTACAGCGATGACGAGTCTGCCGGTGACTGGCTCGAGGAGCGCGTGGCTGACCTGCGCGGGCGTAATGCAGAAGATGATATCGAGAACGAAGAGCTGGGCGCGGCCATCTTGAAATGTATAGAGAAACTGCCCGAAAAACAGGCCGAGGTCTTCATACGTAAAACGATAGAAGGACAGGAAACAGAACTTATTTGTAAAGAACTTGATATTACACCGTCTAACCTCTGGGTGATCATCCACCGGGCACGAACGGCCCTGGCGGAGTGCCTAGAGCAAAACTGGCTGTCAGAATGAAACTATTTTTTAATTGTAAGGATGCATGTGAGTGTTGTGACAAGGCACAATACGAAGAGGCTAATTGGTTTGAGAAGATGCGTTTGCGCTGGCATTTCTATAGGTGCCGCAGTTGCAAGGATAAGTCACGTAAAAACCAGAAGCTCACCAAGCTTATTGACGAGAGCAACCTGTGCAGCAGGAACACCTGCGGCTGCAAGGAGCGCTTGAAACAGGAAATCGCCCGCGAGCTCAATCAAGAAGCATAGTGCACGCCCACCACACAATGGGGATCCCCTCTACCCAGAACGAAGAATAATATTTTTTTTGCCGCTTGCGCGAAAAGTATATCGCCACCACACACAGGGCTATCAACAACAATGTTGACGGCCAGTGAACACGGGTTTGCTGAAAAAGTTGAAAAAATAAATACAGCCCCACAAACACATAGCCCACCATCTGGGTTTTTTTTATGCCATATAACTGCGGGAGCGTCCCCAGGCTTTCAGCATCATATTTTAAATCCCTTATCTCAAAGGGCAAGATCAAGATGAGCGTCAACAAGAAACGTTGGAGCAGCTCGACCACCACCGAAGCATCCCAGCCATAATCATGATAGGCAAGAGGTAGATATACCGTGGCGCCGCTCCACACCGCGGCAATGATAAAAATCTTGATACTGGGCACCATGCGCAGGTTTTTGTGCCTGGGCAAAAAGGGAACCGCATACAATAAAGTCAAAAGCCCCAGGGGGATACAAGCAATCCAAAAAGAAGTGCCCATGCTAAAAAGCAAAAAGACCCAGGCCCCAAAGCACAAAAAGGAAAACACCTGGATGGCCTGTAGTGACTTGGCAAGGCTGCGGTGGTGCAGGCCAGCAACACCGGCATATTTTACAAAATTGTAGCCCGTGATCGTCCCAAAAAACAAAAAGCCCACCAGTGCAAAATCAAGGGGCAGTTCAAATTCATAAAGTGTTACCATTACCAGTGACGTCACTGCAAGAGCCACATGGATGCTGCTGTTGATATAAAAGTCAAAAAGCCGGCGCAAAACCTTCATGTGGCAAATGTATTCTAATTGTTGATAACCCCATGGAATGTTTAAAAAGTTGATAGGTAGCACCGTTTATAAATCAGCAGCCATTTCATACTTTTGCCGCATTCTTAAAAACCGCTTTTTAGCTATGAGGACAGATGTGTTTTCCTTGCGCCATATAGGCCTTTCTGAAGATGATAAAAAAGAAATGCTCAAGACCGTGGGCGTTGAGAATATAGATCAATTGATCTATGAAACCCTCCCTGATGGAATCAGGTTGCAAAAACCCCTGGACCTCGAGCCGGCCTTGAGTGAATATCAATACTCGAGCCATATCAACGCTCTAGCTGATAAGAACTCCGTTTTTAGGTCTTTTATCGGGCTGGGATATCACGAAGGTAAATTGCCTGCCGTGATACAGCGCAATATCCTTGAGAACCCGGGTTGGTACACCGCCTATACGCCCTACCAGGCCGAGATTGCACAAGGGCGTCTCGAGGCACTGTTGAATTTTCAGACCATGGTAAGTGACCTTACCGGGATGGCACTGGCTAACGCCTCCCTGCTTGATGAAGCCACCGCTGCCGCAGAAGCAATGGCACTGCTCGCTGCCGTGCGTGACCGTCAGCAAAAGAAGGATGATGTATCAAAATTTTTTGTGGATGAGAACGTCTTGCCGCAAACACGCTCACTGCTTAAAACAAGGAGCAATCCCGTAGGGATTGAACTTGTCGTGGGAAACCCAGCTAACTTTGATTTCTCAACAGGGTTCTTTGGGGCATTGGTACAATATCCTGCCGTAACCGGTGAAGTGACTGATTTTTCTGGTTTTATCACAAAAGCACATGACGCAAATATTAAAGTGGCCGTTGCAGCAGATATTTTAAGCCTTGTCCTTCTTGAAGCTCCAGGAAAACTGGGTGCAGATGTGGTGGTGGGGACCACACAACGTTTTGGGATTCCGCTGGGATATGGCGGGCCACATGCGGCGTATTTTGCAACACGAGAAGAATATAAACGCAACATCCCGGGAAGGATCATCGGGGTGACAAAAGATAAAGACGGTAACCGCGCCTTGCGTATGGCACTGCAGACACGTGAACAACACATCAAGCGTGATAAGGCTACTTCTAACATCTGTACGGCCCAGGTTCTACTGGCCGTGATGGCGGGGATGTATGCCGTTTACCACGGGCCAAAGGGCATGAAATACATCGCTGAAAAAGTGCACCGCAGTGCGGTAACTTTGGCGCAAGCCCTAGAAAAAATGGGCTTAGAACAGCTCAACACTGGATACTTTGACACCATCAGGGTAAAGGCTGATGCTGGGCAGGTTTCCGCTTCCGCGAAAGCGAAAAAAATAAACTTCCATTATCCTGATGCAGACACGGTATCCATCGCATTGAACGAAACCACGAGCATCGAAGATTTAAAAAAGATACTTTCTATTTTTGCCGAGGTTACGGGTAAAGAAGCCGGTAAAATTGAATCACTTGTAGAAGAAACCACAATCCCTGAAAGTCTGCAACGTCAAACCGAATATTTGACAAATGAGGTGTTCGGTAAGTATCATTCTGAAACAGAATTGATGCGCTACATCAAGCGCTTGGAGCGCAAGGACCTTTCATTGAACCACAGTATGATTTCGCTAGGTTCGTGTACGATGAAACTGAACGCTGCTGCTGAGATGCTTCCATTAAGTGATGCGCGCTGGGGAAATATTCATCCATTTGCACCGCTGGAGCAAGCAGGTGGCTATCAGCAAATATTGAAAAAACTGGAAGCCCAACTTACCGAAATCACGGGTTTTGCCGGCACTTCATTACAGCCCAACTCCGGAGCTCAGGGAGAATATGCAGGTTTAATGGTAATCAAGGCATATCACGAGAGCCGTGGGGAAGGGCACAGAAATATTTGCTTGATCCCATCATCTGCGCACGGTACAAACCCTGCAAGTGCCGTAATGGCGGGGATGCAAGTGGTGGTGACAAAGAGCACCGAAAAAGGGAACATCGATGTGGACGACCTGCGTGAAAAGGCAGAAAAACACAAGGATAACCTGGCCGCGGTGATGATTACCTATCCATCCACCCACGGAGTTTACGAGAGTGCAATTCAGGAAATTACTGGAATCATACACGATAATGGGGGGCAGGTATATATGGATGGCGCAAACATGAACGCTCAGGTAGGTTTGACCAATCCCGGTAAAATAGGTGCAGATGTGTGTCACTTGAACTTGCATAAAACCTTTGCAATACCTCACGGAGGTGGTGGCCCGGGTGTTGGCCCTATTTGTGTGGCAGAGCAGCTTGTGCCTTTCCTTCCAGGAAATCCGGTTATTAAAACTGGCGGAGAGCAAGCCATTACTGCGATTTCTGCGGCACCTTGGGGTTCTTCTCTGGTGTGCTTGATTTCGTATGCGTACATTAAAATGCTTGGCGCGGAAGGGTTGAAGCAATCTACAGAAGCTGCAATCTTGAATGCAAACTACATCAAGGAACGTCTAAACGGTGCCTTTGATGTCCTGTACACGGGCGAAAAAGGTCGTGCAGCACACGAGATGATCGTGGACTGTCGCCCATTTAAAGCAAACGGAATCGAAGTTGTGGATATCGCAAAGCGCCTTATCGATTATGGTTTCCATGCGCCCACGGTTTCTTTTCCGGTAAACGGCACCATGATGATCGAGCCTACTGAGAGCGAGAGCAAAGCAGAACTGGACCGTTTTTGTGATGCGATGTTGAGCATTAGAAAAGAAATTGATGCGGCAAGCGCTGATGATGATAACAATGTGTTGAAAAATGCCCCGCATACCATGCACATGCTTACCGCAGACGAGTGGACCTTGCCATATACAAGACAGCAGGCGGCGTATCCGCTGGAGTATGTTGCCGAAAATAAATTCTGGCCCTCCGTGCGCCGTGTAGATGATGCGTATGGTGACAGGAACCTGTTTTGTACCTGTGCGCCCATCGAGGAATATGCAGACGCTTGATGCGATAGTTTTTTGGCTTTAAGCCAAATAAATAATCCTGAAAAAGAACTTACCACAGGTTAGAAGCAGAATACGTTTGCTTATAGGTGTAAGCTATAAACCTCACAGGTTTTTAAAACCTGTGAGGTTTTTTTAAAAGAGGTCATCATTTGAGTACAACCCGTAAGGAACACAGATAAATAGTGCGGGTATAAATCCCATAACAAAGCAGTATGCTCCCGAAAATAAAACAATATATAGATTGTCAAGAAGGTCATCTAATTTGATTACGGTGGCATAGATGGAATAGGGCATATTGAACAATAGAGAAACTATTACCAGAGATATCATTGTATAAATTAATCCGGTAACTTTAGGATTTCTCCCTTTACCAATTGCTTTGAGTGCCCAATGGCTAACTATAATGCTAACCGTATAATTAATGATGCATGCCAAGATAAAGAAGGGGAATATCTCTTTTTGAAATGGGGCGTCAACAAATTTAAATAGGAAATGCAATATGCCAAAGAAAGCCATCAAGCCAAACGTGGCCAATAGGACACCTCCTTTTACAGCTTTATTCTTGAGCTTCATGATTTTGTGTGTTTAAATGCAGTCTTGATTTTTTCCTACCTCTAAAAAACAGGAACATATTAAAAAAGAGCATTAGGCCTAAGTAGATAGTAAATCCGCCAATTTTTGAGCTTAGTACTTCTGCCAGGTTTTGATACGTATCATTAAAACCATACTCCTGTATTTCCATGATCAACAGTGCAAAACCTATGTTTAGCAAGTAAAACCCAACTTTAAAAAGCTTGTTGGTAGCTAGTGCAATATCTTGTTTTCCTTTAAAAATGTCAATCATAAATAGTCTGCCGTTTTTAAACAGGATATTTGAAACAAAAAGGGTGAGTGCAATAGTGATGGGTAAATAGATAAAATAACCCACAAGAATCTTTGAAGTTTCCATGATATTTGATTTTAAGATTTAATGATTTTTTTGAGCAAGTGTGTGATGAAATAGATGTTGAAGTAGTGTAAACTTGCCAGCAAAACGAGCAAAAAACCTACACGTTTACTGAGTTGTACAACTATTTCTAAAGAAGAATGTAATTGTGGCCAAGCGGCAATCGTATAGATGACAAAACCTATATTCACAAGATAATATCCCGCGAGTAAGAGCTTGTTTGTTGTTTGGGTAAGTTCTTTATCATGAATGGTGTCAAGAATAAATGACTCCCCATTTTTGAAACATACCCATCCAACCCTATAAATTATTCCCACCATGATGGCGAAATAAAACAAATATGTAATTAAATTATAGTTCATATCAAACTTTCAGAAAATATTGAAATATAAAGCTAAATTTTTTTAGCTCATGAGTTTAAGGATGGTTTTGGTAATCCAGTTCTCTTTTTGGTTCACCACTTTTTCAAGCATGGTGTCTGCTTTAGCAACAAACTCATAAAGTTCGCTGGTCTTTTCTTTAAATTTTAGTTCTTCCTCATTGGTTCCTTCTACTTCCTGAACTTCTTTCAGAACTTGTATTGCAGGCTTAATTTCACGTCGGCTGCGCTCAATTGCGATCTTGCGGGCCATGGCATCAATGTCCTGCTCTGCTCTAAAATACTCACGACGCTCCCCAGGTTTATATTCTTTATGGATAATGCCCCAATCAATCAATCCGCGGAGGTTCATGCTCGCATTTCCACGTGAGATTTGAAGCTCTTCCATGATATCTTCCATCGATAAGGCCTCTCCCGAAATCATCAGCAGGGCATGGATTTGCGCCATGGTCTTGTTCACGCCCCACTGCGAACCCAGTGCGCCCCATGTTTGTAAAAATTTGCCTTTTGCTTCCTTGTATTTCATGCCCCAAATATATAAATAAATATTAAACTTTCAAAAAGTACTGAAACTAATTTTGCTCAGTTAAGATTAAAATCTCAATAACCATTTCTAATATCCCAAAGCCATATTTTTGCAGCATGAAAATCCTTGTCATCGGTCACGTCTGGCCCGAGCCAAAATCTTCTGCAGCGGGTAGCCGCATGATGCAACTGCTGGATGCTTTTCATAAAGTAAATTGGGAGGTTCACTTTTGTAGCGCTTCCGCGAAAAGTGCGTATTCGCAATCCCTCTCAGAATTTGAAATCACCGAGCACGGCATCAAAATGAACGATTCTGGCTTTGATGAATTCATTAAAACCTTGAATCCCGATGTTGTAGTTTTCGACAGATTCATGGTTGAGGAGCAATTTGGCTGGCGCGTGGCAGAGCATTGTCCCGGTGCATTGCGCATCCTGGATACCGAGGATTTGCACGGACTGCGAAAGGGTAGGGAAGCGGCGCATAAAGCAGAAACTGCATTTACCGAAGCTTTTTTGCACAACGATTATGCAAAGCGCGAAATCGCCAGTATTTATCGCTGTGACCTCACGCTTATCATTTCAGAATTTGAGATGGAGTTGCTAGAGAGTTTCTTTAAAGTGCCTAAAAATCTTTTACTCTACCTGCCTTTTATGGTCGAAGCGCCAGAAGTAGAAAATTGGAAATCTTTTGATGATAGAAAGGATTTTGTCTTCATCGGGAATTTTATGCACGAGCCTAATTGGCTTGCGGTTCGTTTTTTAAAAGAGCACATTTGGCCACTGTTGTCAATGCAAGTTCCTAACGCTAACCTGAAGATTTATGGTGCTTACGCTTCCGCGAAAGTGAATCAGTTACACAACCCTAAAGGCCGTTTTTATATAGCAGGTAGAGCAGAAGATGCGCTAGAAACTATGGGGGATTCCCGTGTGCTTTTATGTCCCGTTTTCACTGGCGCGGGTCTCAAAGGCAAGCTTCTCGAAGCCATGCAAACAGGAACTCCCAGCGTCACCACTTCCATCGGCGCAGAAGGAATGCATGGTGATTTTCCATTCAGTGGTTTTATAAAAGATGATATTGCCGATTTTATTTCCGCGGCAGCGCAATTGTATAATGACAAAAACCTGTGGCAAGAGAAACAGCAAAACGCTAGTGAAATAATCAATCAGCGTTTTTTAAAATCAAAATGGCAACCGCAATTTATAGCAGCGATACAAGAATACAAATCAAATCTTAATTCCCACAGACAACAAAACTTCACAGGCGCAATGCTACAGCATCAATCCTTACAAGCTGCAAAGTTTATGGGGAAGTGGATTGAGGAGAAGAATAGATAATGTCAGTTCGAGTGATTCGACGCAGGGAGAATCGTATCGAGAACTAAATTTAGTTAGAATTTTCAATTTGTAAAAAGAGCTTGTCGCTTCTTGATACAAAATCATTGCGCTATTGCTTCATGATTTCACTCGAAGTGACAACTCGATACAAAATCGCTCCACTATCGTTTCGCAATTTTACTTGAAGTGACTATAACCTACTCAATCAACCCAGCGCGTCTTAGCAACGCTTCTGGATTAGGTTCTTTTCCGCGGAAGCGTTTGTATAAAACCATTGGGTCTTCTGTGCCGCCTTGCGATAGCACGTTTTCCATAAAACTCTGTGCTATGGTTTTGTTGAAGATGCCGTGGTCTTTAAAGTGAGCGAAGGCATCTGCATCCAGAACTTCGGCCCATTTATACGAGTAATACCCTGAAGAATATCCCCCTTGAAAAATGTGAGAAAACGCCGTGCTCATACAGTTTTCGGCAACATCAGGATACAACTTCGTGCTTTCAAAAGCTGCTGTTTCGTGCGCTTTTACATTATCAATTCCAGCTGGGTTTGTGGCGTGCCAAGACATATCTAATAAGCCGAAACTCAACTGACGCACGGTTTGCATTCCTTCCTGGAAGTTGGCTGCCTTTTTGATTTTTTCAATCAATTCCTGCGGGATGATCTCTCCAGTCTCATAATGTTTCGCGAAAAGCGCTAACGCCTCAGGCTCATAACACCAGTTTTCTAAAACCTGACTAGGAAGCTCCACAAAATCCCAGTAAACAGAAGTGCCAGATAGACTTGGATACGTCGTGTTTGCCAGCATCCCGTGCAAAGCGTGACCAAATTCATGAAACAGTGTCGTCACCTCATTAAAAGTAAGCAGCGACGGCTTGGTTTTTGTCGGCTTAGTGAAGTTGCACACGTTAGAAATATGCGGGCGCTCGTTTTTGCCATTCTCAATCTTCTGACCTTTATAAACGGTCATCCACGCGCCACCACGTTTACCAGGGCGTGGGTGAAAATCGGCATAGAATAGTGATACCAATTCGCCAGTGTCATTGGTCACTTCATACATGCGCACGTCTGGATGGTATTTTTCCAGGTTGTCCACTTGTTTGAAGTTGAGGTTGTATAGTTTTTTCGCTATTGCGAAAACCCCATCGATGACATTCTCCAGTTTAAAATAAGGTTTCAACTGCTCGTCATCCAGTTGAAAAAGCTTTTGTTTCAACTTTTCAGAATAGTAGGCAGCATCCCATTTTTCCAGTCTGTCGATGTTGTCTAATTCTTTTGCAAAATTCTCTAGTTGCGCAAATTCACGGTCGGCAGCGGGTTTTGCTTTTTCTAGCAAATCTTCAAGAAACCGCTCTACGTTATCTGGCGTTTTTGCCATGCGCTCCTCAAGTACAAAATGCGCATGAGACTCGTAGCCCAGAAGCTGAGCGCGCTCATAACGCAGGTTTACAATTTTTAAAATGTTTTCCTGGTTGTCCAGTTCATCGCCATGAAATCCCTTTGCGCCAAAAGCAATCGAAAGCTCTTTACGCAGTTTGCGATTCTTGGCATATTTCATAAAAGGAATGTAGCTGGGATACTCAAGCGTGATTACCCAACCTTCTTTATTGCGGTCTGCAGCGGTACTGGCGGCAGCTTCTTTCTCTCCTTCGGGCAGACCATCAAGGTCAGCCTCGTCCGTGAGATGCATTTCATATTTGTTGGTTTCGGCGAGCACGTTCTCACCAAATTTCAATTTAAGTTTGGCAAGTGCTGCGTCGATTTCGCGTAAGCGTGCTTTTTTATCTTCTGGGAGATTGGCACCGTTGCGGGCAAATCCTTTGTATTTTTTGTCAAGAAGTGTTGCTTGTTCAGTGGTTAGATCAAGTGTTTCTCGCTTGTCATAAACAGATTTCACTCTGGCAAACAAGGCTTCATTAAGCGCGATGTCATTGGAAAATGCTGAAAGTTTTGGGGAAACTTCCTGTGCTATTTTCTGGATTTCCTCGTTGGTCTCGGCACTGTTGATGTTGAAAAATATGCTGGTCACGCGCTCCAGCTGTTGACCGGAGTAATCCAGTTTTTCAATGGTATTTGCAAAAGTTGCTGCTTCCGGATTGCTGGTGATGGCGTTAATTTCGCCCCGGGCGCTCTCGATAGCAGCTTCTATGGCAGGTTGATAATCTTTGGTTTTTATCTGTTCAAAGGGCTCATTATCAAAGGTGGTGAGCAATATATTATCTTGATTTTTCAATTTTATGGCTTTTTTTGCGTTCAATGATTTATCGTGCATAACACGGGAAAACCATTTTTTTAAAATTATCTTTGTATAAAGATTTTATAGGATTGATGGATGTTGAAGGGATTGATTAATAATATTTAGAATGGTTAATAAATGATTATGATCAAAACTGAGTCTATCAATACGGAGCCGTGCCTAGCACGGCTCTATTTTTTTGACCTCACCTCTTCTGCACCCCTTATAACCTTTTCTTTCAAGCCTTGCTTGTAGGCCAAGATGCGGTCACGGACATCAGTATCTGAAGCGCCAATAATCTGTGCAGCAAGAATTCCGGCATTTTGAGCACCATCTAGTGCCACGGTCGCCACGGGAACCCCGCCTGGCATCTGTAAAATAGAAAGTACAGAATCCCAACCGTCAATACTGTTGCGTGATTTTACGGGTACACCTATTACCGGCAATGGCGAAAGGCTGGCAATCATCCCGGGGAGGTGCGCGGCCCCGCCGGCACCGGCAATGATGACCTGGATGCCGCGTTCGTGCGCATGCTTGCCATAGTCAAAAAGCTTGTCTGGCGTGCGGTGCGCAGAGACGATATCCACTTCTGTCCCTATGCCAAACTCCTTTAAAATATCTACTGCAGCCTGCATCACTGGCAGGTCGCTGGTACTGCCCATTATAATCCCAACCATAACTAATGTGTTTAAAATTTATCTATCCGGTAATCTACCTACCGCGGCGGTTTACTAATCACTTTTATTTCTTTTTTGACTTGCTCGGCGATTTTTCTGGCTTCCGCCAAATCACTATTTACGATGGTCACATGCCCCATCTTACGGAAGGGCCTAGTCTCCCTTTTGCCATAGATGTGGGGTGTTACCCCTTTCATCGCCATGATCTTCTCGATGTTTTCATACTGTACATCGCCTTGGTGGTTTTCATCACCTACCAGGTTTACCATCACGGCGCCCACTTTGCTTTCTGTGTCACCCAGGGGAAGGTCAAGAATGGCACGCAGGTGCTGCTCAAACTGATTGGTAAAACTTCCTTCAATGCTATAATGCCCACTGTTGTGCGGCCTGGGGGCGACTTCGTTGACAAGGATGTTGTCGTCTTCGGTTTGAAACATCTCGACGGCAAGCAGGCCCACATGTTCAAAAGCCTGTGAAACCTGCTGGGCAACTGCGCGCGCTTTTTCCGCGACAGCGTCATCAATACGTGCCGGGCATATCACGTATTCCACCTGGTTTGCCTCTGGGTGAAATTCCATCTCCACCACGGGGTAGGTCTTGACCTGCCCGCGGGGATTGCGTGTCACGATAACGGCAAGTTCATTTTTGAACGGGATCATATCCTCGGCAATACAGGGCACGTCTGGCAGGTTTTCTAAATCTGCGGCGGAACGGATTATGGAGACGCCTTTGCCATCATAACCGCCCGTGGTGCTCTTCCATACAAAGGGGAAGGTGTGGTGGTTTGCCGCTATGGCATTGCGCAGGGTTTCCACATTCTTGTAGTGTTCAAAGGGAGCCGTGGGGATGCCCTGGTCCTTGTAAAATTTCTTCTGCCTGCCCTTGTCCTGAATGACCCTCAGGGTTTTTGGGCTGGGATATACCTTTGTGCCTTCGGCTTCAAGTTTTTCAAGCGCATCCACATTGATGGTCTCAATCTCAAAGGTGAGCAGGTCAACCTTTTTGCCAAATTCATAGACCGTGTCAAAGTCAGTGAGCGCACCTTTTTCAAAGTGATTGCATGACATGCGGCAGGGCGCATCAGCACTGGGGTCAAGTACATAGGTTTGAATATCAAGCTTACGGGTGTCGTATAGCATCATCTTGCCCAGCTGACCACCTCCCAGGATGCCCAGTTTAAAATCAGAAGAAAAATAATCTGCCATGGATCGTGTTGCTCTTTAGGAGGTTAATACATTTTTTCCATAAAGCATACAAAGGTACTTTTTTGGCTTCTAATGCGCCAATACACCATGAAAAATCTATGGCCTGCCATGTGGTTGGTTTTCGTATCTTTGGCGTTCATTTTTTCGCCATAGCGCACCATGATTAAACTGCACGAGCTTTATTTTGAGAAATATATCCACGCGCCAGTAATTGAAGAGGCAATAGATAGGGTCGCGGGACAGATCAATGCTGAATTTGGCGATAAGAATCCCATTTTTCTTGTGATCCTCAATGGGGCCTTTAAGTTTGCCAGCGATGTAATAAGCCGTTTTAAGGGCGATTGTGAGGTGGAGTTCATGAAGCTGAGCTCATACGACGGTACAGAGACCACGGGCAATGTGGTGGTACAGTTACCGCTTGAGGTTGACCTTGAAGACCGTCATGTGGTGATCATAGAGGACGTGGTAGATAGTGGCAATACCATCGAGATGTTGTTGACAAGCCTTGTGCACAGCGGTGTTGCCAGGTGCCATATCGCCAGCCTGTTTTTTAAGCCAAAATCCTATACCAAGGAATACAAGATCCACTATGTGGGCATGGAGATAGAAAATGATTTTATAGTAGGTTATGGGCTGGATTACAACGGTCTGGGCCGTAACCTCAACGAAGTATATAAATTAAAAAGCAATATAATGACCAATCTGGTTTTGTTTGGCCCCCCAGGAGCAGGAAAGGGAACCCAAGCCTCGATACTTAAAGAAGAATATAATCTTGTGCACATTTCAACGGGAGACGTTTTTAGATATAACATCAAGAATGCAACCGAGCTGGGCACCCTGGCAAAATCATATATGGATAAAGGTCAGCTGGTCCCTGATGAAGTCACCATAAAGATGCTCAGTGCAGAAGTAGATAAAAACGCAGATGCAAAGGGATTTATCTTTGATGGTTTTCCACGTACCACGGCACAAGCAGAGGCACTTGATGTCCTGCTTGAAGAAAAGGGCACACAGGTATCTGCCATGGTTGCCCTTGAGGTAGATGATGAGGTCCTGGTACAGCGCCTGCTTGAACGGGGCAAAACTTCAGGAAGAAAGGACGACGCCAATGAACAAGTGATACGCGACCGCATCAAGGTATATTACAACGAGACCTCGATCCTTAAAGGGTATTACCAGGAGCAGGACAAGTATCACGGTGTTGACGGCATAGGCGACATTGACCAGATTACTGCACGGTTGCGACAGGTAATCGATAAACTATAAAGGTTCGCTCTTAAACGTTCACGGTTATATTCTGCCGAATGGCTAAAATCTGAAAATGGGAAGAATTAGGGGGCTGACAAAAATGGCAAGAAATATTTGCTTGAACGTTCAGGAAATAAGAGGTTAAGAATGTTTATGGCTTACGCCAAAGAATCCTGTCACGAACTGAAATCCCCAATTAAGGGCCAAAATTTAAATAGCTGTTAATGATATGTGATATATACTTAATGGTAAACAGTAAACTGACAACAGAAACATGACGGAAGGGAATTTTGTAGATTATGTGAAAATGCACGTGAATTCTGGAAAGGGAGGGGCTGGTAGTGCCCACTTGCGCAGGGAAAAATTTGTGGCTAAAGGGGGTCCTGATGGTGGAGATGGTGGCCGTGG
Organism: Cytophagaceae bacterium; assembly: GCA_002710685.1. Taxonomy (GTDB): domain Bacteria; phylum Bacteroidota; class Bacteroidia; order Flavobacteriales; family Flavobacteriaceae; genus Leeuwenhoekiella. The sequence goes on from PALD01000033.1 coordinate 39,220, forward strand.
TGGGCATATCATCGCAAGGGCAAATCCGCAGTTGTGGACCTTGCTGCACCTTAAGTTCAAGCGGCACATCAAGGCTGGGCACGGTGCAAATGGAGGGAAACAGACCAGTACCGGTGCTGATGGAGAAGATATTTACCTGGAAGTACCCCTGGGCACGGTCATCAAAGATACCGATACAGATGAGGTGATTGGTGAGATCACAGATACCGAAAAGGAAATCATAATCGCCGAGGGCGGTAAGGGCGGTCTGGGCAACGACCATTTTAAGTCAGCCACAAACCAGACACCACGTTACGCACAGCCCGGGCTACCCGGTGTAGAGCGCAACATTACCATGGAACTCAAGGTACTTGCAGATGTAGGTCTTGTGGGTTTCCCCAATGCCGGAAAATCCACCTTGCTTTCTGTGATAACGGCGGCAAAGCCCAAGATAGCAGATTATGAGTTCACGACCCTGAAGCCTAATTTGGGAATCGTGCAATATCGGGATTTTAAGACCTTTGTCATTGCAGATATCCCCGGGATAATCGAGGGTGCGGCCGAAGGAAAAGGCCTGGGATACCGTTTTTTGCGTCACATTGAGCGCAACTCCACATTGCTTTTCATGATCCCGGCAGATGCTGATGATATAGGGGAGCAATACAGGATCCTGCTGCACGAGCTTGAAAAATATAATCCTGAAATGCTGGATAAAGACAGGCTTATCGCCATTACTAAAAGTGATATGCTGGATGCAGAGCTCAAGGCAGAATTAACGGAGGAGCTTGACAAGAGCCTGCCGCTGCCCTATATTTTTATTTCTTCGGTGGCGCAACAGGGGCTTACCGAGCTTAAGGACAAACTATGGGAAATGCTCAATAAACCCACCGAAAAGGAGATTTAGGTTTTTCTTGGTGAGTGATTATCGGTTTTTTAGCTATTTTTAGTTAAAAGCAAATGCTATGAAAAAAATTGTTTCCCTTTTGGCGCTAAGCCTTATCCTTGTTTCTTGTGGTGGGGTGAAGGTGGCCTACGACTATGATGAGCAGGCTGATTTCAGCACGTTAAAAACCTATAATTATATCCCTGATATGCAAAGTGGCCTAAGTCAGCTAGACCTTAACCGCTTGATGAATGCCACTGATGCAATCCTGCAAGAACAGGGCTATGCACTGAGCGACAACCCGGATTTTCTCATCAATGTGATGAGTGACCGCTATGAGGAGCGCGCAAATAATAATGTAGGCATAGGCATAGGTGGTGGTAGCGGCGGAGTAGGTGTGGGCATAGGTGGTGGGATCCCCATAGGCGGGACCAAAATGCGCCAGCAAATCACCATGGATGTCGTGGATGCTGATAAGGATGTATTGATTTGGCAAGCAGATGCCGTGGGGACATTGCCCACAAGTACCACCCCAGAGCAGCGCATTGCATTTTTTACCAAGGTTGCCACAAAAATTCTTGAAGGTTTTCCCCCAGGAAGATAATCATTCATCAATCTTAACGGTAAGGCCTTGTGTATGTCCTCCAAATTCTGGGGCATACATGTTTTCTATGGTCGTTATACCGTTGCTAAAGGTCCCGGCATTGTTGGCTCTTAAGGTATATTCTACCACATATGTTCCTTTTTTCAACTGGTCAAAAAAGAAATTTGTGGCCGCATCCCGCGTACTTTGATAGTAGGAGGTTCCATCTTGATATTTATATTCAGAGAGCACTTCCGTGGGTTCAAGTCCACTGGCGCGCATATCTTTTACATGCACATAATCCATATCCACATCCGTGCGAAGGGTCAATCGCACCGTGACCAGATCTCCAATTTTAATAGGTGTTTCGGTTGAAATTTGCTTGAGCTTCTTCCCGCTGCCGGTAGTGGTGGTCACAAAAACTTCTTTGTCCACGCTGAGCTTTCCGTTAGCATCGGGTTGCACCTTGTCCAGGTTTTCAAAATATTGCCAGTACACGCCACCATAGCCCGGCTGCTCGTTATTGTTTTTAACCGTTACCTTGGCAAATGCGGGTGTGATTTCTGTTTTGTCCCAGTCTTTTTTCAGGTATCCCGTTGCGGTTTCTTTTTTGGCTGTAGCCAAATCTTCCATGTCCATTTTTTCAGTGCCCACAGTAAATTTGGTCCTGTTCGCAATGGGCAGCCAGTCTTCTCCCTGAAGCAACAATGCATAGATAGCTTCGGTGGTTGATTTTGTGGTTTGCCAGCTATTGGTCCTTTTGTTTTGCAATAGCCATATCTTTAACTCTTCGATGGTTTTTGTGTCTTCGGTTATTTCTGAAAATGCCTCTATGAAAAGCGCTTGTGTCTCGATGGGCGCATCATACCACCACCAGTTGCTCGTGGTGGTTTTCCAGTACATCCCGTTTTCACTTGATTGTACGGCGCTTTCCTTGAGTCCCGTAAGTATTTTTTTGGCGAAAGCCTTATCACCCATCCTTGAAGCAATCAGGGCGAGGAGTGCGTTTTTGTAATTGCTGTTTTGGCTCCAGGCTGTTTTATGAAATTCCATCGTCTTGCCCGCAATCCTGCTGAGCTGCTCATTAAAGGGATGCTCCTTGAGATAAAAGCTCCTGGCGTAGAGGTAATGCAGCAATGCCGGGTTTTTATAAAAACCTGCCTCGTCCCTAGATGATTTTTCATGCTGCGCAAACCGGGAGAGCAGGTCGCTGTCTAGGTATTGAATGGCGGAATATTCCAGGGTTTCTGCATCAATCTCGACGCCCAGTTTGTGCAGGTGGCCCAGTCCTGCAAGAATATGTTGCGTTATAAACAGGTTGGGGCTGCCCCCTGAAAACCATGGGAAGGCGCCATTGTCCAGTTGCTGATTCTCGAGTTTTTTTAATATTTCCTGCTGTTCGGTAGCCAATTTTTTCAGGTCAAAAAGCTGTGCGATTCTTTGTTTCTTTTCTGCATCAGATTGTGCATCCCTCAACCACGGGGTTTCTGCCAGGATGATTGATTTAAGCTCAGCATTTTTTTCCAGGTTGGTAAGCTTGTCTCCATTTTCTTCCCAGGCTTTGAAGACCCCGGCAATCTTGGGATTTGAGTTCAAGATGTGTGCACCCAGGCTATTGGCATAAAGCCGGGCAAACGTTTGCTCTGCACATTCATGGGGAAACTCCATTAAGTACGGTAGGGACTGTATCGCGAACCATACGGGGTTTGAGGTATATTCTAAGGTGAATTTATGGTTCTTGAGCGTGGGGCTGGTGTTATCCCGTAGTTGCTCCAGGGTCACGGTTTGGCTTTTGCCGCCCCGCACAAACAGCGATTTGCTTTCGGTTATCAAGAGGCTATTGGTAAGTACTGGCAAACTGTTTTCTTCTCCGTCTGTAAAATTTCCGGCTTTCGCCAAAACCTTGTACGTCACGGCTTCAACGCCGTCTGGGATATTTAATTCCCAGCTCACAGAGGTACTGTTTTTAGCGGCAATGGTAAAGGTAGTACTGGATTTTTTATTGCCCAGTTTATCATCAATGGTCTCCATGGTCAACGCATCAAATAGCTGTAATTGCGCAATGCCGTTCATGGGTTCAGCGGTAAGGTTTGTCACTTTTGCCTTCAGGGTTATTTTGTCACCTTCTCTTAAAAACCGGGGGGCATTGGGAGAAATGCTCAGGTCTTTTTGAGTAACCACGGTGTTTTCCAGATAGCCTGTTTCCCATTTTTTGTTATGGGCAAGTAGGCGCAGCTTCCATTGCGTCAATGCTTCGGGTGAGGTAAAATCAATGCTGAACTCACCGTTTTTATTCGCCGTAAGGTGAGGAAAAAAGAAGGCAGTTTCATCTAGGTTCTTGCGCGTTTCTACTTGGGCTACTTCTTCAAGGGCATTTTTTGTGGTGATGATCAAAACACCGTTAGCACCCCGTGCACCATACAGGGATGTTGCAGCGGCATCTTTAAGCACATTGATCGTACTGATGTTTGAAGAATTCATATCTAGGTCATCCAGTTCCATGGGCATCCCATCAACGATAACGAGTAGATTTTTATCTCCTGTAAGTGATGACATCCCCCGGATGCGTATGGAAGAAGGAGCACTAGCGATAACCTCCGTTTTTGAAGCCTGAACCCCGGCAACACGGCCCGCCAGGATATCATTTAAGGCATTGTTTTCAATAGTTACTGAACTTACCGCACCAGTCAGGTTTTTTTTCTCCTGAACGCCATATCCCACAACCACGACCTCATCAAGACTTTCATTTGAGGCCTGTAGCATGAGATGGATATTGTTATCGCGATTAGACATAACTTCCTGGTCAGTATAACCTATATAAGAAAATACTAGCACATCGCCCGAAGAGGTGTTCAAACCAAATTCTCCATCAAAATTGGATTGTGTACCTACATCTGTGCCCTTGATGAGCACGGACACTCCAGGAAGCGGCACCCCGTTTTCATCAGTGACAATACCCTTGGTGTTTCCTTCTATTTTTATGTTTCGTTTTGTAACGGTGGCCGCCAGGTATGTGCGATATTCTGAAGAATTAGGGTCTCCAAAATCAAAACCATAATCATACAAGCGGTCAAATCTTGTCCAGATACTGTTTGTATTTGGGTTGAACCAGTAATTACCGTTTTTATTGAAATTTAAGATGTCATTGCCTTGAACTCTTACATGCGGAAAATCATAACCTCTGTAACCCCTGTTGAAACCAGTATATGTCTCCCAGTCCTTTTGTGTGAACTGGTCTAGCGATGCATCATACATGGAGGCGAGTATTTCTGCATCTGGGGTAGAACCATCTTCATTTTTTACCATAAAGCTCCATTGCTCATCGAGCCCGGGCCGAATTTTGTTCCTAAAGGTTTTTGTGCCCAATACCAGTTTATTTCCTTTTGTTTCGGGCAGGTTGATCACTGGATTTTCAGTTATCCATTGACCATCCTTAAAGCCTATGACCTGAAGCATGAAACGGTTTGTGCTGCTTTCTGGAAACGGTATGGTAAGCACCCTTTTACCATGTAGGTCCAGGTCTTTTTTAAAGATGGTTTTCTGCCCGTCATACATTCTTACCTTGAGCGGTAGGGATGCATACCCGGTGAGTAGCTCCAGCTGTAAGGGTTCATCACGGGATAGTTCATCGTTCAGGATGTTGTAAGCAAAGACCTTGTTGTCCGGCAGTTTGGTTTCTTTGGGGTCGATAATGGAAAATGTTTTTATCGCTTCCGCGGAAGCGCCACCCTCAGTATCCACGTTGAGCTCAAGGCTATACTCACCGGATGCCCAGCCGCGCGACACGTGCAGCTCCTTTGAGAAAGCACCCTGCGTCTCAAAGGTCGATTCATGTACAAGTTCACCATACTGCCAGTTGCTGCTGTCACCTTCATCAAAGTAGGGTTCACTGGGAAAAGCCTGGGCAAAGTCACTTTCTGAAATGGTTTGAATCTCGGGTGCCTGCCATAGGCGTTTGTTCACCACACGTGACGGTGCTATCTTTTTATAGATCTTGATCGTGCCCTTTGCCGGTGTGGAAAAGCCATTGAGGTTTATGGTCTCTACTTTTATATGGAGTTCCTGGCCTATTTTTGCCAAGGCGTCAACCATTAGATTTGCCCTCAAATTGTTCTTGCTTATTTTAAAACCGGTATTTGAACTGCGGGTCTCACCGCTTACATCAGTGATGGTGGCATCAATGGTATACTGGTAAAACGTGTTTTTTTCTTGACTGAGGGTATCCTGGATTTTAAATGCAATTTCAAAATCACCATTAACATCAGTAAAAATAGTATCATTGGCGATTTGCACCTCTTCTGTTGCGCTGTAGTACCATCGACCATCAAATTGTTTTCGGTTGATGGTATATGCTACAGGTAACTCAACCAGTTTTGCCCCCATAAATGAAGTTGCGCCACCGTGTATTGTAACACTGTCCCCGGGCGTGTACGTTTCTTTGATTTCATCAAAAGCCACTTCAAAAGTGGGACGTTTGTACTCCTCGACCTTAAAGGATGTCGTTTGATAATCAAAATCCCACGCCGTGTCCCAAAACACGCTATCCTCCTCATAATCTTCATCAACATAGATGTCAAAATCCCCGGTCATGGTCGTTTTGGGCAATGTGAACTCACCTGAAACAGAGCCGTATTCATTGGTTTTTAAACGTATTTCTTGAATTTCATTACCATTAGCATCGTCAACATATACTGTTACATATTCATTGGGCACTACTGAGGTTGTATCATTGTAATGCAATAATAGCACTCCCTTAAAATAGACCTTTTGCCCAGGCCTGTAGATTGCGCGGTCAATATAGACAAGGCTTTTTGAGATAGAGTCCAGGGATCTACCATCATCATCCCGGTGATATTGTGGTGAGGCATACTCAATGATTTCTGTGGTGTCACCTTCTTTTTGCAATGTAATCGTGGGAACGCGCTTGATGTTATGATATTTGGGCACTGGGATTTCGCCTTGAGCGTCAGTATACCCTTTAAACAAGAGGTTTGAGGATTGCATGGGGAAATTACGAAAGGTGGCTACCTCTAAATTTTCAATGGGTTTGCCAGATTTTCTATCTGCAACTATGATGCGCTCGGTATCATTGAAGGTCATGATGACCCCATCAATATCCGTAACCTTCAGGGTAAAATAATTAAACTTGTCCTGTGGCCACATTTTAGGGCTGGTGGCATAGATAAAATAGCTGCCCAGGTCCAGGCCGGGTATCATCAACTCCGTACTGTGGTTGTTGAGGTCATCGCCTTTTGGCAAAAAGAAATTGCCTGCATACACCGGTTTTCTCTTTAAGATGGCCTGTAGGCTTGAATCCTGTATAGATTTAAAATGTATGTTAGCAGGTTGGTCTTCCTCTATTTTATAGACCGAAAGATACAGGGAGTCCATGGCTTTGTATTCGGTAAAAAAACGGATTGCCTGATTGCTGGCAACAGCCTTGGACGATCGTATGCTCAATGTGGGATTGGTAAGTTCTTTTTTTAGCGCAGCGGCTTGTTGAGTAAACGCGGTGCTGGGATACTCTTTGATCACCTGCTCCACGAGTGTCAATGCCCTGCGGTGGTAATCTGGATATTTAAGCAGGTATTTACCATTCTTTATTTTTTTTAAACGGTTGATTTCTTCCCTGGTGTAAGGGGCTTCGTCCATGTTTTTATCATCCATCTTTACCCCGCCCTTCCTGTTATATTGCGTTGCAAGCTCCAGTAAGACCATGGCGGCAGTACCCTTGTTTTCATATTTTTTGGCCAGGTTTTTTAATGCAGCTTCATACAGTGGCCAGGTATTTTTACCCTGGTAATTGGCGTACACAAACTTTAAGCGTTCAAGTACATTGTGAACATATACTGGTTCATCACCATTTAGGTTGGTTTTCTCCAGGCTTTGATAGGCCTTTAGCGCATTTATTTTAGAATATATACTGTCATTGCTGGTAAGGTCAAGGTCAAGGAACTGTGGGGTTTCTGCAAATAACCTAGGGTTGTTGAGCCTATAAAGTTCTTTGGGTTTGGTGACATAATTAAAATTGTTGTCATAAAATGCAAGCGATTCATGGGCAATGAGGTCATACAGTGTGGGCCTGTACTTGCGGTTTATTACAGCCGTTGTGAGTATGGGTTCAAAGTCTTCAAGGGGATATTGCAGCAGCCTCTCGCTATCTTGCAGGGCCGCACGGTATGATTTTCTTATCTGCTCCAGTAAATAGGTGATGTCCCAGGTGTTGATATCATCTTTGTCCTTTATATCATCTTGCGCACGGTTGCTTATTTTCCACCGGTTCTGTTCATAATAGTCATAGAGCCATTTGGCCTTATAGGTCTCCAGGATGCTGTTGTGGGGATAGGGGAGTTCACCTATCGTTTCATTGACCTCTGCCAGAATCCTGTTGTTGCTGTTTTCTTCAATGAGCTGTATGAACTTCCAGCGATAGATTTTACCGCGTAGCAATGTGTTGTAATCCTTCTTTGAACCGGCCTTGCGTATGAGTGCATCTGTTTGTGCAAGGGCGCTCTCTATTTTTTTATTGACTTCAAGTGTATCAATTTTGGCCCAGGCTTTTTTAAATTGGTTATTTTGGCTGTAGCCAAAAAAGCTTATGCACATAACAAAGGCAAATAATATTCTTTTCATTAAAAAAAGTTTTGGATAAGTTGCAATACAAGCAATGCATTAAGTTAATAATTAGAAATAATTTTAATGGCCTGTTTTTTGTTTAGATTTAGCCCCTAAGGAAATATTATATGAATAAACTTTTGATTCTCTTGTTGCTGCCCGCTTGTCTTTTTGCTCAATCGGCAAAATATAAACAGGCCGTAGCGCTCTTTGATCAAGAAAAGTACGGTCAGGCAAAACCTCTTTTTGCGGCATTGCTCAAAGACAACCCAGATGACGACAAGGCCCGAGAATACATGGGGGATATCGTGGCACAGGCCAAGGACTGGGAAGGCGCCTCAGAATATTATGAAGTCCTGGTAAAAAAACATCCTGAAAATGCCAACTATCACTTTAAATATGGCGGTTCACTGGGCATGCTAGCCCTGTCTGTCAACAAGTTTAGGGCATTGACCATGATTGATGATATCAAGGAGCATTTTGGCAAAGCGGCAGAACTTGACCCTACTCATATTGAGGCCCGCTGGGCACTGGTTGAATTCTATTTGCAACTCCCGGCCATCGTGGGCGGCAGTGAGAAAAAGGCACAAAAATATGCTGATGAGCTCATGAAGCTCTCCCCTGTGGATGGATACCTGGCCAACGGTTATATCGCAGAGCATTATGACCGGGATAATGAAACCGAGCGTTTTTATAAAAAAGCCGTTGAGATAGGCCGTTCACCCCACACCTATGAAAAACTTACTGAACATTATGAGAAAAAGGGAAATCCAGAAAAGGCCCTTGCCACCGCCCAGGAGTCGCATGCACTCAATGAGTACAACCTCACAAATTATCAAATAGGCCGCATCACGGCAGAGTATAATTTAAAATCAGAGTTGGGCATCACAAGCCTCAAGCGCTTCATTAAAAACCATACGGTAAAGGACCGCGTGCCCCTTGACTGGGCGTATTTGCGCCTTGCCCAGATTTACAAGAACATGGGCAACAAGGCCAGCGCGACCCACTACATAGACATGGCCTTGTTGCAACGGCCTGATTTTGAAGAGGCCCTTGATGAAAAAGAACAGATCAAGAAGCTCTAGTGTTTTTGCGTTTGTGCCCCGCAGCAAGCAACTTGTCCTGCTGCCTGCTTTTTGCACACGGGTTTGTACCGTGCAGGATGCTACTGTAATTGCTTTCGCGAAAGCTATCTTAAAATCATCTTTCATTCAGGGGCAATGCCTAAATTCGTAGCCACAACAACTAGCATATGAAGATCCATTTTATCGCCATAGGTGGTAGTGCCATGCACAATCTGGCCATTGCATTGAAAGAGAAGGGGTATAGGGTATCAGGAAGTGATGACATCATCTTTGAACCCTCAAAATCCAGGTTAAAGCACCATGGCCTGCTGCCTGTTGAATATGGATGGTTTCCTGAGAAGGTGACCCATGACCTGGATGCCATTATCCTGGGCATGCATGCAAAACCAGATAATCCAGAGTTGTTAAAGGCGCAGGAGCTGGGGGTGACCATCTATTCCTATCCAGAATTTTTATATGAGCAGTCTAAAGACAAGACCCGTGTGGTGATAGGTGGTTCTCATGGTAAGACCACGATTACTTCCATGATATTGCACGTGCTGCACTATCATGACCGCGAGGTGGATTATATGGTGGGGGCACAGTTGGCGGGATTTGATAACATGGTGCATCTCACCGAAGAAAATGATTTTATCCTGCTTGAAGGTGACGAGTATCTGTCATCGCCCATTGACCGCCGTCCAAAATTTCATCTCTATCATCCACAGATTGCCTTGATAAGCGGCATCGCCTGGGACCATATCAATGTCTTTACCACCTATGAGGACTATGTAGAGCAGTTTGAGATATTTGCAAACAGCATTTCGCCGGGAGGCATACTTGTTTACAATGAAGAAGATGCTGAGGTAAAGCGTATCGCCGAAGCAGCGGTGGGCCCCACGAGAAAACATGGTTACGTCACGCCAAAGTTTACCGTTGACAATGGAGAAACCCTGCTGGAAACCCCAGAAGGCCCTATGCCTATTTCGGTTTTTGGAAGGCATAACCTCAATAACCTGGCTGGAGCCAAATGGATTTGCCAGCATATGGGCATTGATGAGGATGATTTTTATGAAGCCATCGCCAGTTTTGAAGGTGCATCAAAAAGGCTGGAGAAAATAGGGGAAACAGCAAGTAACATCGCCTTTAAGGATTTTGCCCATTCACCATCAAAGGTAAAGGCCACTACCGATGCAGTCAAAGACCAGTATCCCGGGCGCAAATTGATAGCCTGCCTGGAACTGCATACCTACAGCAGTTTAAATGCAGGGTTTTTAAAGCAGTACAAAGGTACGCTTGATGCCGCCGAAGAGGCGGTGGTTTTCTACTCACCAGAGGCGCTTGAGATCAAGAAGCTTGCCCCTGTCTCAAAAGAGCAGATAGCAAGTGCCTTTGACCGGGAGGATTTGATCATATACACCCGGCCAGAGGATTTTAAGGAATACCTTTTTGGCCTAAAGCCAAAAAACACGGCAATCCTCTTGATGAGCAGTGGTAATTATGGCGGGCTTGACTTTGATGAGGTAAAACACATTCTCTAATCCCTATTCTTGTGATTGTTATAAATGGATTCTGGAAGGTTTACCATTTTTGACTGGGGTTATGGTGTATAACTCATGCCCCAAACTGCTTTAAATGATGGTCTAGGTGCTTGTATTGCATTTGGCCACATTGTTCCTGGGTAAAATTTCCAAAAGCAGGATGGTTATATTCTGCCGCCTTTTGTGCCCTAAAAGCATCGATTAGCATTAGCAATTCATTTTTCTCATGGTCAAAATCCTTGTCCTCGACCACTTTAAAACCTTTTGCGGTGGGCATTCCCTTGCGCCATGGCTTATCATTGTAGATTGATTTTTTAAAAAGCCATTGCAGGAGGATATTTGGCTTAAAGCCAAAATCTTTTTTACCCAGTATCACTTCAAAGGGTTTTTTACAATGGCAGAGCATCTGGCCTACATTCATTTTCCCCCATGTCGCGGTAGATTGTGGGGTGAGTTGTGCAATGCGTTCAACGGTCTCATTATAAGTGGGTTGTTCATGCAGGTTTTTCATGAGAAAGCGGTGTGTGGTGATGATTTTAAAAATACATTTTTTATTTTTATTGAAAGCCTAGCCATGTCTGAAGCCATCGATAAATTATCAATCAAGAACTGGTCGCTTGACGACCGCCCCCGTGAAAAGTTACTGCAAAAGGGAAGGACTGCCCTGAGCAACTCAGAGCTGCTCGCCATTTTACTGGGTTCTGGTAGCAGGGATGAGAGTGCCGTGGCCCTGGGGCAGAGAATACTTGCTTCGGTCAACAACAACCTCAATGAACTGGGCAAGCAGGAAATCAATAAATTGATGAAGTTCAAGGGTATAGGCGAGGCCAAGGCGATTACCATTGCTGCCGCGCTGGAGCTGGGCCGCCGCCGCCGTGCAGAGGAGGCCATGGAGAGAAAGAAGATTTCCAGCAGCAGGACGGCTTATGATATACTACAGCCCATCATAGGTGATTTGCCCCATGAGGAATTCTGGATCATCTATTTGAACCATGCCAACAAGGTCCTCAACCTGGGGCAGGTAAGCAGGGGTGGGATGACTTCTACGATCGTGGACGTAAGACTTATCATGCGCCGCGCACTTGAGGAGGGTGCCACGGCCATCGTGCTGGCGCACAACCACCCATCAGGTACATTGAAGCCCAGTCAGGATGACATCAAGATAACGACAAAGGTCAAGAAAGCGGCAAACAGCCTGGACATACGTGTGCTTGACCATCTTATTGTGACCGAAAAGAGCTATTTTAGCTTCGCAGATGAAGCACTTATCCAGTAGCTTTGCAAAAGCAAAATCTTTTATGCTCCTAGTCTACACCCACAAAATAACTTCGCGGCTTAGATACACCTTTAAACAGGTATGTACGGCAATCCTGGGCATACCGGTTAAATACACCACTGCCGTGGATGAGTTCATCGTGCATGATGGCCTCAAGGTATCCTATACCACAAAGCCACTGGGCAAGGAGCTGCACATTAAAAGCCAGGAGGTGCTTTTTGAACAGGGGATAACAGATTTTGAAGTCAATGTACAGGACTGGGACGGTGTACAGTGCTTTTTTCCGGCAGGGACTAAAAGTGCGATACCCTATGATATTTTTGCGGCAGCTTTTGTATTGTTGAGCAGGTATGAAGAATACCTCCCGCATGTAAAGGATGAAAACGGCCGTTTTCCGGCAACTGAAAGCCTTGCCCATCAAGAAAAATTTCTCACTAGACCGGTGATCGATATGTGGGCATTGAGGTTTAAGGAGGTTCTACAAACGGCATATCCTGACTTTATATGGCCCAAAAAAGAATTTGACATGCGTGCCCTTATTGATGTGGAGCAGGCGTATGATTTTTATGCCACGGGAATAATGCGGAAGTTGGGCGGTATCGTCAAGGATATTGCCGGGCTCAGGTTTTCTAGGTTGTTCTTGAGGCTAAGGGTTGATTTTGGGCTGAGGAAAGATCCTTATGATACCTTCAGCTGGTTGATCAATGTACAGAAGCATGCCAAGAGAAAGTTTATCTATTTCTTTCAACTGGGTGATTATTCTACGTATACCACCAATATACGGTTCAACAAGAAATCATTCAGGGAATTGATCAAGACCGTGGGAGACTACTCTGACATTGGGCTGTTGCTTTCGCGCGAAGCGTTAAATGATGCACGGCAGCTCAAGATTGAAAAACAGCGCATCACCGGGATCACAAACAAGCCGCTGGAGTCAGTGCGCTGTACTAGCCACATGACCTCATTGCCTTTGCATTACCGTGAGATGGTTGCCCAGGAGGCCTATAATGATTATAGTATGGGGTATCCTGATACCCTGGGGTTCAGGGCCAGCACCTGCACGCCCTTTTTATTTTATGACCTGGATTATGAAAGCCCCATGCCGTTGATGGTACACCCCGTCTGTGCGCAATCTGGAGTTTTTGAAAGTCATGTTATCAAAGAGGCAGAGCTTAACAAGGGGCTCGATATTTTTCTGGAAATGCTAGAAACGGTAAAAGGTCTCAACGGGCATTTTATCTTTAGTTTCAAGAACAAGTCTTTTACGGGCAAGGGAGATGATGAGGGGCAGTGGAAACAATTTTTTAGACAACTCGTCCATGAATAAACTTAGTGGTATAAAGCATATTTTCTTTGACCTTGATCATACCTTATGGGATTTTGACAAGAACAGTGCGCTTGCCTTTGAGAGCATTTTTGTAAAAAACAAGATCGACATATCAGTTGATGAGTTTCTTGAGGTCTATATACCCATCAATACTCAATACTGGAAAATGTACCGGGAGTCCCGCGTCACCAAAGAACAGTTGAGGTATGGCCGGTTGAGCAAGGCATTCAAGTCTTTGCAGCGGGAGATTGATGACCATTTGATCAACCGCCTCTCTGATGATTACATTGACCACCTCCCGCACCATAACCATCTTTTTGATAATACCGTTGAGGTTCTGGAAGGCCTTAGCAAAAATTATGTGCTGCACATCATTACTAACGGATTTGAAGAGGTACAAACGCTCAAGCTCAAGAACTCTGGGATTGAGAAGTATTTTGCGACCGTGACCACCAGTGAAAGCGTGGGTGTAAAAAAACCAAACCCAAAAATATTCAAGGCCGCCATGCGTAGTGCCGGTGCGCTTTATAGCGAAAGCTTGATGATAGGGGATACCTATGAGGCAGACATCGTGGGCGCACTAGCGGTGGGCATGAGGGCCATATGCTTTAACTACCACAAGGATAAATTGGCCGATGAAATATTGGTCATCGATAAATTGATCGAGCTTCAGCGATACATCTAGTATTTAACTTCTTAACCTGCAATAAACCCCCAGCCTCCCCGTTTTTTTCTTAAGAACTTCATAAATCCCCTATATCATGAAGCTTAGGATCATTCCCTTTATCCTGTTTTTCTGCCTTGTGTCCATTTCTTGTGTAAAGGATGTAGACTTTGATCAAGCTGATGAAATCTATCTTGAGAATGAATTTGAAACAGACCTTGTCTATTTTACGCTCAACACATCAAATTTTGTGGATGCTGATAGCAATGCTGTGGTGGATACCCTCGTGACCCAAACTACAAACCTTGAATTTCTTGATGATGATTTTATCCAGGAAAACCTGGTGGAGATAGCTCTTGAACTGCGGTATGACAACACATTCCTGCAATCTTTTGAGAATGAAGCTGTTTTTTTGAGCAGGAACAATCAAGAACTCTACAATATAACATTTACGGTCAGTGGCAGTCCTGACGGCAGCGTGGTCACGACCCAGTTTAAAGATACCCTGCGTGGGGCAGAGCTAGAACGTTTCAAGCGTTCCATAAAGTTAAAAGTGTCAGCGGCAATTGAGCAGGATGGAGACCCCATAGAGGGCAATTTGGATTTTAGGTCAAAGGCCTATTATAGATTCCTGTTTGAACAATGAGGATAGCCGCAACGATACTCTTTTTTGTTTTCTTTGGCTACAGCCAGGCACAGCAAAAACAACTTTATGACGTGGGCAGTTTGCCACAGTCCCTTTTGCTCAATCCCGGGGTCGATTTCAACAAGAAAAAGCATTTTGGGATTCCCTTGCTCTCTGGTATTTCGGCTTTCGCCGGAAGTACCGGGGTGACGGTCCATGACATCTTTAAGGATGATGCCGCCACAAATATCAACCAGCGCATCAGGGAGCTGGTCTTTAAACTGGACTACCGCGATAACTTTACCGTAAATGAAAAGATGGAATTGTTGAGTTTTGGGTGGGCCCGCGATAATGGTGATTATATTTCTGCCGGGTGGTATCAAGAGGCTGATGCCATTGTGTACTGGCCAGAGGATGGGGCAATACTTACCTATGAAGGTAACAAGGATTATATGGGGCGTCGTTTTAGTATGGACCAAGGGAGGTTGCGAGGTGAGGTTTTATCGGTTTTTCACATAGGGTTGAACAAGAAGGTATCTGATGAATTAAGGATAGGGGCAAGGGCAAAGCTCTACAACAGTATGGCAAACTTTTATAGCCTGGACAATACAGGTCAATTTGTGACCACGGAAACCCCTGATGGGGAAAATTTTTACCGGCACGACCTTATTGATGCAGACTTTGTCCTGCACACCTCTGGGGTTGATGGTTTTAGCCCTGTATCAATGTTGTTGAGTGGTAATGTGGGGCTAGGCCTTGACCTGGGGTTTACATATAATTTAGACCGTCAATGGAAGGTAACCGGAAGCTTGCTCGACATAGGTTTTATCATGCACACCTCAGACCTAAAAGAACACTACCTGCAGGGAGACTATACCACTAGCGGGATAGAACTGATTTTTCCTGCTGTTTTTACTGAAGATGACAACAGGCCCTACTGGGTAGATTTTGAACAAGAGTTTGAGGACCAGGTTAAATATGGCAACAGGCCGGGCGGTTCATACCTTACCCTCAGGCCTCTAAAGCTTTATGGTTCGCTGGATTATGCCTGGGGGGAACCGGTAGATTGCCATTGCCTCAACCCTGAAGAAAAGACCTATAGAAATCATGCCGGGGTGATGGTATCAGCAATCAAGCGGCCCTTATATCCCTATGTGGGCGCAACGTTATATTATGAGGCTAAGCTGGCCGGTTTTTTAAGGGGCAAGGTCACCTATACTGCAGACCAATATAGTTTAACAAATTTTGGATTGCTTGCCAGTGCAAATATTAAGGGATTTAATTTTTATATTGCAGTAGATAATATCCTTGCCGCTCAAAATTTGGCGAAAGCCAAAACAGCAGGCGTTCAGCTGGGATTTCAAATAGTTAAATAAAAAATGTTCTATGTTCAAGTATAAATTTCTTTTTACCACCCTATTCCTTTTTGCACTGACCACAGCCAGTGCGCAGGTCCCAGAACTTGAGGAGTATGATTATGTCATCGTGCCAAATCAGTTTGGCTTTCAAAAAGAAGCGGGGGAATATGACCTTAATGCACTGCTCGTATTCTTGTTGAGAAAGTATGACTTTGATGCGTATCTCAATACCGCCGAGACACCAAAAGACATGAACATAAATGGCTGCAATACCCTGTATGCAGAAGCAGAAACCAGCGGTTTCCTTGCTTTTAAGACACAGATTAATCTCAAGGATTGCAGGGGCAGGACCGTGTTTCAATTTCCTGAGGGAAAGAGCAGGGTAAAGGAGTTCAAGGCAGGATATCAAGATTCGTTCAGGGATGTGTTCAGGGAACTTGAGGAAATGGAGATAGGCTTTGCCAAGAATGATGAGATAATTGCTATGAGCGAAATAAAACCTCAAACAGACTCCACCAGCGCAGATGATGACATGGAAGAAATCATTGAGGTTGTTGAGACCAAGGTTGATAAAAAACAAGAGAAGCCCAGAGAGGTAATCGTCACAACCATTGAGAAACCCGTTGTGCCTGTTAAAAAACCGGCTCCCGCTCCTGAAAGCACAACGACAAGTATGTATGCCAGTGCTGACGGCAGTTATGCACTTAAATCAACTTCGGCAGGTTTTGATGTCATGGCAAATGACAAGAAAATAGGGACCGCGCTCAAAACCTCTGGTGGCTCGTACCTGATATCCACAACAGAGTTTAATGGTGTAGGGAGGTTTGAAGGCAATACCTTTATCGTGGAGCGTGAGGTGAAGGGTGTTGAAGGCCTGGTCAAGATGACCTTTAAGCCACAGGATTAATACCCATATTTATCTTTCCATTTTGATTTGAGGAACTTACGCAGGTTTTCTTCGCGTGCATTGTTTCCCGGATCATAAAATTTATGGTTGGCAATTGCTTCAGGCAGGTATTCCTGCTCCATGAAATTGCCCTTTCCTTCATGGGCATATTTATATTCCTTGCCATACCCCAGTTCCTTCATGAGCTTTGTGGGTGCATTGCGCAGGTGTAGCGGCACGGGTAGATCCCCAGTTTGCTTAACCATTTGTTGTGCCTGGTTTATCGCCATGTAGGACGCATTGCTTTTAGCAGAGGTGGCAAGATAGACCACACACTGGCTAAGGATAATGCGGGCTTCTGGATAACCTATGGTGTTCACTGCCGTGAAGGTATTGTTTGCGATTACCAGTGCCGTGGGGTTTGCATTGCCCACATCTTCAGAGGCAAGTATAATCAACCTGCGGGCAATGAACTTCAGGTCTTCACCACCCTCTATCATCCGGGCCAGCCAGTACACGGCAGCATTGGGGTCGCTTCCACGGATGCTTTTTATGAATGCCGAAATTATATCATAATGCTGTTCGCCCGTCTTGTCGTAAAGTACCGTGTTCTGCTGCACCTTGCTCAAAACCATATCATTGGTCACGGTAACGCTTTCGGTATTTTCTGTCGTGACTATGAGCTCAAAGATGTTGAGCAACTTGCGGGCATCACCACCACTCAAACGTAGCAGGGCCTCGGTTTCCTTCAGCACTATATTTCGCTTAGCTAAAACAGCATCTTCTTTGATGGCCCTTTGAAGCAGGTTCTTTAAATCTTGTGCCGAAAATGGTTTGAGCACATATACCTGACACCGTGACAATAATGCCGGGATGACCTCAAAACTGGGATTTTCAGTTGTGGCGCCTATGAGGGTTACCCACCCTTTTTCAACAGCGCCCAGCAAGGAGTCCTGTTGAGATTTGCTGAACCTATGAATTTCGTCTATGAACAATAACGGATTTTTTTGTGTAAAAAGTCCGCCGGCAGATTTAGCCTTGTCAATGACCTCGCGCACGTCCTTAACACCGCTGTTTATGGCACTCAGGGTATAAAATGGCCTTTTTGATTCTTCTGCAATGATGTTTGCCAGGGTTGTTTTGCCCACCCCTGGGGGACCCCAGAAAATCATGGAGGGCACAACGCCACTTTTTATGGCTTGCGCCAAAGCACCTTCTTTGCCTATGAGGTGTTCCTGGCTTAGGTAGTCTTCTAGTTTTTTTGGCCTTAGTCTTTCTGCAAGTGGTGCGTTCATGGGTTAAAATTATTATATTTTATTTGGCCTGCTGACAATGGGGCAGAAATCTTTTTTTTGGAAATAAAATTGCTGGACAAGCATTATGAAGAACAGGGAAAACCATGTATTTCAATTTTATCAAGGGGTAATCATCTATCCCTTGCTCTTTGTTATGGTCATGTGGATCGTGTTCTGGGTCGAGATACGTTTTAATCTCAATTTTACGCCCCAGGGTATTTTTCCCCGGCGGGCCTCTGGACTTCAGGGAATTTTTTTTGCGCCCTTTATCCACGGTAGTTTAAAACACCTGTTCAATAATAGCGTACCCATTTTAATCCTTTCGTCTGCCCTGTTCTATTTTTATAAAGATGTGGCCTGGCGTGTGCTGGCGGTCATAGTTTTGGCAGGTGGGTTCCTTACCTGGGTTTTTGCCCGGCAGGCCTACCATATAGGTGCCAGTGGTGTTGTGTATGGCCTGGCTTCTTTTTTATTCTTTAAAGGTATTTGGTCGCGTTATTACAGGTTGATTGCACTTTCGCTCATCGTGGTATTTATTTATGGTAGCCTTGTATGGGGGACCATGCCCATTGACCCCAGTATGAGTTGGGAAGGTCACCTTGCTGGATTTATTGTTGGGCTGGTCTTGGCTTTCGCCGAAAGGCAAAAAATAGTAAAACCAGAGCAATATGTATGGCAGCGCGAGGATTATGATGAAGGGAATGACCCTTTCCTCAAGCATTTTGATGAAAATGGTAATTTTATTGACCTTCCAGAAGAGGATGAAGGTGACGATGAGCTGGAGGGGGAGCGGTAGTTAAAAACGCTGTCTCACGATTTCATATAAAAATGCACCGCAGGCCACGGAAACATTGAGCGAACTAATGTTGCCGTACATGGGTAGTTTTGCTTTTTGATCTACAAGTTTGAGTACGCCGGGGCTTACTCCTTTATCTTCACTACCCATAACTAGGGCCGTGGGTTTTTTAAAATCCATGTTGTAAAGGTTGTCATCTGTTTTTTCTGTAGCGGCAACGATTTGAACGCCTGAACCCTGGAGGTAAAAAATGGCATCCTTGACATGGTCAACCTTGCATACGGGCATACTGAAGATAGCTCCTGCCGAGGTCTTGATGGCGTCATCTGTGATGGGTGCCGAGCCGGTTTTTGGCACGATGATGGCTTGGACACCGGTACACTCTGCGGTCCTTACAATGGCGCCAAAGTTGCGCACATCTGATAATTGGTCAAGGATAAGAAAGAGTGCGGGTTTATCTTTTTCAAGAGCCGCGTTGACGACTGTCTCAAAATCTTGCAATTTGATTGGGGAAATCTGGGCTACGGCTCCTTGATGATTTTCCCGGGTTAGCTTGTTCAACTTTTGTATGGGGACATAAGAAATTTGGATACCCTGGGCATTGGCCATGCCTTCCAGTTGTTTTGTCAATGGATTTTGCTGATCCTTCTGGATGAATATCTTGTCGATATCCTCTTCTGCACTTATGGCCTCTATAATGGCCCTTGTGCCATAAATCTGGGTTTTCTTCATGGTGCAAAAGTAAGGTTTCTTGGGGCAAGCATCTATATTCGAAGACGGATTATGTTTATATAAATACTTTTTTATAAAAAAAGAGAGGTGCCAAATGGCACCTCTCAAATACAAAATGAATATTTGTTTTATGGTTGAGATGTGGTATATGAAACAGTACCTGTCTCTTCATCTGTTGTTTTAGTAAAATTAATTACAGGAAAATAAAAGTCTCCATCAGCAGCTGCTTCAAAAGTACCTGTGTAGATGTCCACTGTTCCATCTGGTAGTGTTAACGCAAATAGATAATCAAGATCTCTAGTAGGTTCATCAGTACCAATTGAGTAAACCCCTACGGCAATAAAATAATCCCCATCAGGACGGTTTAGGTTTTGAAAGAGATCAACTTCATAACGACTACCAGTTTCTGCTGATTCATAAAGTTCAAAAGTATCAGCTGAGTATATATACATGTCAAGGTCAGAACTGGGAGCTCCTTCCCAATCGAACAATACATTAAGTCCACCAGCTGCACCTAATGTGGAATCTATTATGGCAAAACTTGTTTTATTTGATGTAAGGGTATATGTATTGCCTTTTTCAAGATCAGCCAATTGAATACCAACAAGTTCTAATTTTGCGAAATCAGGAACACCATACAACATACCTGAAGAAGCTCCATCATCCCCTGGAAGTGTAATTGAACCTGTTCCACTGGTAGAGCCTGCGGGTATTGTGGCAGAACCTAGAGTTGTACGCCCATTATCATAACGCACCCTTGCTGTTACAGTAACAGCACTTTCAAATGTTTGCGGTATTGTGGCCTCAAAAGATATCTTATCACCTTCTCCAGCAATGGTAGTCTGTGTGGATACCGTACCCTCTAAATTTATAATATTTCTATTAAGTGGGTTTCCTTCATCAAAAACCTCACTATCATCTTCACAGGATACAACTGCAAAAATGGAGAGACAAATAAAAAAGTATTTAAATATTTTCATAATCTTCTTTTTTTAATTTTTTTGTGCAGCAAATGATCCAGAACCAAATGTAAATTGAGCACCTGTTCCAATTTGAGTAATTGATGTTCCAAAGGAAAAAGTTATTGTTCCCGAACAAGAAAATACAAAGCCCTCACCATCTATTCGGGTAGCCTCAAATCCTGGGCAACATATTTCTAGCGTACTAAAGGCAGTTTGTTCAGGAATTGTTGCAATACCTGCATCAGAAACATTGATGGCTATATCATAGGCTTCATTACCTCCAAAAGGATTAACCATGATAATTTGATTGGCATTTTCTCCCGCAATAACTTCAAATTGAGTTTGTCCATTAAGGACAAATCCATCGGGGTCTCCAGTAATGGTGTAAGTGCCAATCGCATCAGATTGAACGAATGGACATGAAACAAAGGTTACCAAATCATAAGCTTGTCTTTGTCCAGTCTCACCAGCAAGATCAGTACCCAGTTTATCAAAGGTCACTACTCGACCATCCATACCTACAGTTGTACCTACAAAATCAAATCTATCACCAGGTAAAATATCTGAGACATCAATACCTAATGCTGCACTTATCTCTGTGGCACCTACCCTAAATTCTGATGGAAATGAAGTGGTACTATAAACTTCAGCATATGGACTCGCTACACCCTCTGAAACTCTTCTTACAGAGAATGAATGTGAAGCCACGTTTTCGCTGGGTGCATAAAGAACACCTCCATAGGTACTGTTGGCAATATCAGTAACATCAATAACGGTCGATTCAATATCGACATAGACAAATGCTCCATTCTCAGTAGGAGGAAAAGGTGCCTTATCGTTGTCTTCACAAGCAACCACGAATATCATGATGGCAAAAAGACAGAATAACTTAATCAATGAATTTTTCATATCTATATTTTTTTTAGTTAATAAACCCAGCTGGATTGGTATCCCAAAAGACTTGCTCGGTTATTTCTTTTTGGCTGGCATTAACATTTATGTTAGCATAATTTGAAGGGTAATATGCACTCCTATAAAAGCCTCCAGGGTTAGGAGATCTTGAAGGTTGCATATTGGATGGTTTTCCTGTCCTCCTATAGAGGTTGTAAGATTCAAGACCATTACCAAATAATGCGATGTAATATTCTTTAGCTATGACTTCTAGTTTCTCATCTGAATCAGCAGCATCATACTTTTCAAATACAATATCTAGATAAGTATCTGTGGAAGTAACCTGATCACCACCATTATCCCTGAAATTCACAACTTTTGAAATACTTGCTCTTATACCATTCTCTAGATAAGTACGGGGATCTCCTGTGGTACCCAAGGTCAAAGCGGCTTCAGCCTTAATAAATTCTGTAAATGATGAAAGTAATATAGGTGTAATGCCAGCTCCCAATAAACCATCGGTACCCTCATTTTGGACGTCACCACCTTCTCCAGCATCATATTTTCCTCCTACGGGATATACTCCAAAGGCAGTTCTCTTATTATTATCGGGTGGAATACCACTATTGTCACCATGATCTCTACCCCAATATCCTCTTCCAGGAACTGCTGTACAGAAAGGAACGGTAACATTATCAAGATAGTCTGATTTTACTGAGGAATAATGACCGGGAGCCGATTGGGCTGCGCAACCTAGCGTAAAGATATTTTCGTTAGTTGCATCAAGATCTTGTCTATAAAAATAGAAAGGAAGTCTTGGGTCATCAAGGTCCTTTTCTTCAGTCATGGTCCACATAAAGTAATTTGACATATATGACCCACCATTGTCAGTTTCATAAAATTGGTTGTAACCTGGATGTCTCGTACCGGGGTTTGTTCTTTGATCTCCATAATTGAATTGCCAATCCTCAGAAGGTGTGTCAATTAGATCATTTTCAGCAAGTAGGGCGTTAATCGCAGAAGTAACATTGATTCCTACGGCATCACCATTAAGGCGAATATTGTTGTATATCCTTAACTTTAAAGTTTTGGCAGCCGTAATCCAGTTGTTCTGTAAATCTTCACTCATGCCCCCATTGTTGTACTCAAAGTAAAAATCATTTTGAGGGAGTACAGTTGTAGGAGTCTTAAGTATATTTATAGCTTCATCAATCTCCGCTAGTGCTGCTTTGTATATTTCAGTTTGATCATCAGCTTTAGGATTAAGGTTGCCATTTCCCATCAATGCTTCAGAGAAGGGTACATCACCAAACAAATCAACAAGAGTGATATAAATGTATGCCTTCATGATTTTTGAAACTCCTAAGTGATAGGTAAATCCCTGCTCTTCTGCAATAGGTTCAAGTGTTTGAATATCGTTAAGTACATTAGAGTATGCCGTACTCCATGTTCCCGCAAATGATACTGGGGAATATGCACTTTGATATATGGGAGAACCGGTCATTGCATACATGCGGGTAACTGCCGAAGTAAATGAACTACCACCTCCAACATTTTGTACAAAGCCATTGAAGTTTAATTGTACATTATTGAATAAGAACTGTGCGTCTGCAAGATCAGTTGAAACATCTAGAGGGTTTGCCAACAAATCTAATTCCGTTGTTTCACAGGAAGAAGTAACAACCCCTATGAACATAAACAGTAATAGAAATTTAATAATTATATTTTTCATATCTATATTTTTTTAAAAGGTCATGTTTATACTAAAGCCATATCGCTTAGCAGTAGGTCCTGTTAAGTAATCAAATCCTTGACCATTACCAACTCCAAGACTGGAAACCTCAGGGTCAAAGTTGAGACCATCAGGAAAATTAACCGCCTTATACCAAAGGTTCTGACCTATAATACGTATCGTAAGATTACCTAAAGGTGTGTTTTCTAAAAGTCGTTTAGGGAATTTATACCCTAGAGAAACTTCCCTAAGCCTAATGTTTGTGGCATCATAAACTGATACTTCATCAGCCCCAAAACCTTTGTTGTTAAAATAAAGGTCTGTTGCAGCAATTTGAACATCATTAGGAGCTCCAGTTTCAGCACTTACACCAGGGAGTACAAAGGATTGAGTCCTATCAAAATCTGTGTCAGTGGTTAGACCCCTAGCAAGTAATGAAGCTGCCGTAATTGAATAGATGTCCCCTCCATGGGTATATTCTAATTGTGCACCAAGGGTAAAACCTTTAAAAGAGAACTCATTAATCAATGTAGACCTCCAGTCAGCGTTGGGGTCTCCAATAATTGAAGGGTCAGGATCTACTACATAATTTCCATCAGAATCAACAAGATAATCACCATTATCATTTCTGGCAATTGAAGAACCGATGATTACACCAAAGGCTTCTCCAGAAATTGCGGCATTACCCAAGTTTGAGTAACCTGCAAAAGGCACAATACTACCTTCTACTTCATTACCATTGTCAACAACTATATTTTCATTTATGGTGTATTGCCCTGAAATATCCCACCTAAAACCATCAGCTTCCTTTGAACGTATGGGATTGATGTTGAAGCCAACTTCAATACCCTTATTTGTAACTTCACCAAGGTTATCGGAGGTAACAGTATATCCAGTTGAAGGATCGAGCTGCTTGCTCAAAATAATAAGATCCTTAGACTTTTTATCATATACAGAAATATCAAGACCAAGCCTATTATTGAATAATTGAGCCTCCACACCTGCTTCGAGCTCGTAAATCAATTCAGGTTTAAGATTGGGATTTGCGAGGCGATCACTTACTGAAAGGACATTTACAACATTCCCACTTGAAGGATTGACAAACACGTTTGCCCCGCTTCCTAAACCTACTACAGTTGCATAAGGACTAGGGAAACCTGCTGATGAACCATAACCTAATCTAAGTTTTAGGTAGTTTATGGCCTTACTGGCCTTAAGGCCTTCAATTGCAGATGTGGGAACAAATGAGAGACTTGCAGATGGATAAAATATAGATCTGTTTTCTTTTGGTAAAGATGAAAACCAATCATTACGTCCCTGTGCATTTAAGTATAAAAAGTTTTTGTAATCCAGCGTAGCACTAGCATACGCACCAATGATATTAAACTCATTTAATCCAGAAGAGGCTGTGGTCTCTTCAAAGTTTTGGTGGCTGAAAATACCATACACAAACTGCTGTGTACTCGTAGTGCTTACAAAATTAGAATACTCCCCACGAGGGTTGAAACCTATAGTTCCACTTAAATTGAAATCATCGTTAAGGTCTTTATCAAAATTTAAACTTAACAAGTGGTCAAAAACCGTGCTTTCAAATGAAGTGGTGGTAAAGATACCGCCTACAACTTGCTGACCTCCTTTGTTTGCAGATCGAGTATTAAGCTGATTGTATGAATCGAGTCTCACACTATAAGAAGCGTTGAGCCAATCGGTAATATCATATGTTGTTGTGATATTTCCATAAAACCTCCTTACTTTCTCATTGTCATTGATGTTTTTTATTGTCCACCTAGGGTTTTGGATATCATTACCGCCGCGATAATAAACTGATGAATTATCAAGAGGATTTTCAAATGGTAAACCAAAAAGGTCTATACTGCGTGGAGTATATAAAATGTTTGCAAATAAAGATGCTCCCGCTGGGTTAGACCCAAAACCAATTGCAGCAGGTGGGGTATCCCTATCAGTCCTTACATAATTGAAAGAAGAACTTATGTTGAACTTGTTTGCTAATTTAGCAGTTCCACCTACACTGAAGTTAAGTCTCCTGTACAGGTTTCCGGGAACAAAACCTTCATCTTCCGTTCTACCAAAGTTTATGTTGAATGATGCATTTTCAGTGGCCTTAGAGGCATTTACTGAAGTAGTTATTACAGAACCGGTCTTAAAAAATTGCTCTACGCTATTATAAGGTTTGTAATCATAACGAGCATTAGCAAATTCAGGAAATGCATCAGCAAAATTTGTCGTACTGTATGGATGGGGCACTGTTCCATCAGCATTGACACCTCTTTCTCCACGGGTATCAAAACTTGGTCCCCAGTTTGAGAATGCCGCGGAGTAGCTTTGGTAAAAACCATTACCATAAGTATTTTGATAATCTGGTAAATTTGAAATTTCATTACTAAAGTAAGATTGATTAACAGCAATCTCAAGTTTCTTCTGGGCATTTGAGCTAGAACCTGTTTTAGTGGTGATTAAAACCACACCGTTTCTACCGGCCTGACCATAAAGAGTCGTTGCACTCAATCCTTTAAGTACTGAAATTTCAGCAATATTGTTAGGGTCTAGGTCTAAGAACCTACTAGATGCAGTTGCTCCTCCTTGAACAAAGTTTCTATCTTGATTGGTATCTGAATTAAATGGGACCCCATCCACAACAAAAAGTGGCTGGTTACTTCCATTGATGGAAGAGTACCCTCTAATAATGATATTGGTACCAGACCCTGAAAGACCTGATGTTTGCTGGATGTTCACCCCAGGAGCCTTACCTGTCAATGCCCTAACTACATCCGTTTGTGGTTTTGAACCGATGTCCTCTGAAGATATTGTTGATACCGCATAACCCAGAGCCTTCTTTTCTTTTCTTATCCCTTGGGCAGTCACGACAACTTCATCTAGGGCCTCCCCTTGAGATAATTGAACATCAACTGTAGTAGAGGCACCTAAAGCAACCTCCTTTGTGGAAAAACCTACATATGAAAATACTAATGTGGCACCTTCTCCGGCTTCGATGGAATAAAGACCATCAAAATCTGACTGAGTACCTGTTGAAGTTCCCTTGACAACGATATTAACACCAGGCAGCGGTACTCCGCTATCATCTGTAATCGTTCCGGAAACTGTTTTTGTCTGTGCAAAGGAAATTTGCACAACTAACGCCACGAATAGCGTCAAAAGTCCACTAAACTTTGTTTTCATGTTTTGAATTTATTTGAATTAGCCGTTCCAAAAATCATAATAAAAAGTTAATTACACAACTCGATATTAATAAAAGTTCGGGTTTCTATGAATTATTCTTCGCAATAACCCGTTTTTTATTCAGAATAATGCAATTACCGAAATGTGAAAAATTGTGTCTGAAAATTTAAAACCACTATTGCTGATGGGATTTGCAACGTTGATTTTGAGGACACTAGAAGCGGTAAGAAGAGAAATGCCGGCTCCGGCACTGTAAATGAAGTCGTTAACTAAATCGTTTTCATAGTAACTGGCATCAAAAATGGAATTTAACACTAATCCATTAACAGGAATGTAGCGAAATTCACTCATAAAACTTGTATGTGACCCTGCAACAAGAGAATTTTCGGCAAAGCCACGTATGGTTTGCATACCCCCAAAACGATAAAGCTCATTGTCAAAATAGTTTTTTGAGAAGAGTGCCTGGGTATTGTTCCTTAAAAAAAAATGGTATTTTGAATTGATGCGGAATGTTCTTTCAAATGTTCCATCCACAAAACCTTGTGGTGTTCTTGCTCCTTCTGTTTTGCGAGATCCCACCCCGGCACTGAGACGTATAAGGTCAAGGTTACCTGTCAAGGGGTTGTTTGAAGGATTTAAGAATACAATGCCCGTGGTGATAAAGTTTTTAGAATAGTTTTTGATATTTATCAGGTTGATGCTGTTCAATCGTGAGGAAGTTTCATGCTTTAAGCCTGCATTGAGATGGAGCCTGTTATTGATTTTGTACAACAGCTCCAGGTTTTGGCTGGTCGTTGAGAAGGTGCTGTCTTTTCTAAAGAGGTTGATGCCGGCAGTAAGTCCTACCGGTGTCCTTAATATATAAGGTAGTTGTACATGGGCATCAAGAGCCCTTTGGTCGTTACCATCGCCCCTGTAATTTATTTCCAGTGATTCCCCATAATTCAGGTTGTTCAGTAAGCGTATCTCAAGATTGCCGTTGATTCTTAGTTTACCCGTTTCCTCATTTGTCCCAAAGCCAAGAAAACCATCCAACCTGTTTGCTGATTTTTTTTCCAGGTAGGTGTATGCGATGGTCTCGCTTTCGCGAAAAAGGATTTCCGCAGGTTTGACCACATCTGCAAAATTGAGGTCATTGAGCAGGTCCAGTTTACTTGCAATATTGACCTGATCAAATATTTTACCTGTTTTCAACCCTGTTCCTAGGGTGATAAAGCTTCTGGGGAATTTTTCATAACCCACTATGGCAATACTGTCCAGTTTTCTGGTTTTACTTCGGTTAAGTACTACATCTGCCACGAGAAGGGTATCCTTGTTTTTGATGTTCTCAAGGCTGACCATTGACAAAGGGCGGCCATTTTTAGCTTCAAGCAGGTTAAATCTCTTTAATATAAAGGTTGTTTGGTTAAACGGTATCCATATTTTTTTATTTTCATGTCGCAAGTTCAGTTCATCTGAATATGTTTCAAGAATCATATCAGTATAGCGGGCAAGTATATATTGGGTTTTCTTTCCTGGATTGAGAAAGGCCACATAGTTATTGCCCATCCGTTTCAGGCTATCAACGGTAGACGTGATAAACCCCATTTTTTGCAGCGAATCATTTAAGGTATGGGCAGCCCGTGAGGCTTCTTCAAGGCCCCTTATTTTTTTAAACGTTAAAAGCTGGTATACACTATCTAAAGGTGCTTCATTTGAAGGGGTATGTATTATAAGTTCCTGCGCCATTGAAGCAGGGGATGAGGTTATATATATAATAAGGAATAGAAAAAGTAGTTGTTTGCGTCTCAAAGTAAGATTATGTGGCTGTTGAATAACGGTTTTTTGGAATTTAAAATTGCGTGGATAATCTTTTGAAAAATACCTTTGAAAATTAATCAATTAACGTTTGAATAAGTGAAATTAATTTATACCTTTGCAAGCCCTTAGAAATAGGGGGTTGATATTTAACAAAATTAGGTAAACGAAATTATGCCAACAATTTCACAATTAGTACGAAAAGGAAGGGCCAAGATAACCAAGAAGAGTAAATCGGCTGCTTTGGATTCGTGCCCACAACGCCGCGGGGTTTGTACCCGTGTGTACACGACCACACCTAAGAAACCTAACTCAGCTATGCGTAAAGTAGCTCGTGTAAGGTTGACAAACGGTAAGGAAGTGAACGCATACATAGGTGGTGAGGGACACAATCTCCAGGAGCACTCGATAGTATTGGTTAGAGGCGGAAGGGTAAAGGATTTGCCAGGTGTGCGGTACCATATCGTTCGTGGCGCGCTTGACACAGCAGGTGTACAAGGACGTCTACAGCGTAGGTCTAAATACGGAGCAAAACGCCCTAAAAAGTAATCAAAAACACTTTTAAAGAGAAGTAATGAGAAAAAGACAGGCAAAGAAAAGGCCGCTTTTACCAGATCCAAAGTTCAACGATCAGTTGGTGACGCGTTTTGTCAACATGATGATGTGGGATGGTAAGAAATCGGTTGCCTTTAAGATTTTCTACGATGCTATCGCAATCGTGGAAGAGAAGAAACAAGATGACGAGAAAACGGGCCTTGAGCTATGGAAGGACGCCCTTTCTAACGTGATGCCTCATGTTGAGGTGCGTAGCCGTAGGGTGGGTGGTGCTACTTTCCAGATCCCTATGCAGATCAGGCCAGACCGTAAGATATCTACTGCGATGAAGTGGTTGATAAGCTATTCGCGCAAGCGTAATGAGAAGTCAATGGCTCTTAAGCTGGCATCTGAGGTTTTAGCTGCTGCAAAAGAAGAAGGTGCTGCTGTTAAGAAGCGTGTGGATACGCATAAGATGGCAGAAGCAAACAAAGCATTCTCTCACTTTAGATTCTAAAAGATAAAATGGCACAAAGAGATTTAAAATTTACACGTAATATAGGTATCGCCGCCCACATTGATGCTGGTAAGACTACTACTACTGAACGTATTCTTTTTTACACGGGAGTTAGTCACAAGATAGGTGAGGTGCATGACGGTGCTGCTACCATGGACTGGATGGAGCAAGAGCAGGAGAGGGGTATTACCATTACTTCTGCAGCTACAACCTGTACTTGGAAGTTTCCTATGGAAAACGCACAGCCACTGCCAGATACAAAGGATTATCACTTTAACATTATAGACACCCCGGGACACGTTGACTTTACCGTTGAGGTAAACCGTTCACTTAGGGTACTTGATGGTCTTGTGTTCCTTTTTTCTGCCGTAGATGGTGTTGAGCCACAGTCTGAAACTAACTGGAGGCTTGCAGATAACTACAAAGTGCCACGTATGGGCTTTGTGAACAAGATGGACCGTCAAGGTTCAAACTTCCTGGCTGTTTGTCAGCAGGTGAAGGATATGCTGGGCTCTAATGCAGTGCCTATTGTACTTCCCATAGGTGATGAAGCAGACTTTAGGGGTATTGTTGACCTCGTGAAGAACCGTGCCGTGGTATGGCATGATGATACACAGGGGGCAACTTTTGATGTTGTTGATATTCCTGAAGACCTAAAAGAGGAGACTGCGATGTACCGTGCACAGCTTATTGAGGCTGTCGCAGAGTATGACGAGAACCTTATGGAGAAGTTCTTTGAAGATGAAAACAGTATCACAGAGGATGAGGTGCATGCTGCGCTTCGAGCTGCAGTTATGGATATGAGCATTATCCCTATGATTTGTGGTTCTGCATTTAAGAACAAAGGGGTTCAGTTCCTTCTTGATGCAGTTTGCCGCTATTTGCCTTCTCCGGTTGATAAAGAAGGTATTGTGGGGACTAACCCAGATACAGGTGCTGAAGAAAAGCGTAAGCCGGATGTAACCGCACCTTTTGCAGCACTTGCCTTTAAGATTGCAACTGACCCATTTGTAGGTCGTCTTGCATTCTTCCGTGCATACTCAGGTAGGCTTGAGGCCGGTTCTTATGTCCTCAACAACCGTTCAGGTAAAAAAGAGCGTATCTCACGTATTTACCAGATGCACTCAAACAAGCAAAATGCTATTGATTTTATTGAAGCTGGAGACATTGGCGCGGCAGTAGGGTTTAAAGACATTAAGACAGGGGATACCCTTTCTGATGAGAAACACCCTATCGTCCTTGAGTCAATGGATTTCCCAGACCCGGTAATAGGTATAGCGGTCGAGCCAAAAACAAAGGCTGACGTAGATAAACTGGGTATGGCACTTGCCAAACTTTCTGAAGAAGATCCCACGTTCCAGGCACGTACTGATGAGGCTTCTGGCCAAACCATTATTTCTGGTATGGGTGAGCTTCACCTGGATATCATCGTTGACCGTCTTAAACGTGAGTTTAAGGTAGAGGTAAATCAAGGTGAGCCTCAGGTAGAGTATAAAGAAGCTATCACAAGAGCTGCTGATCACAGGGAGGTTTATAAGAAACAAACCGGTGGTCGTGGTAAATTTGCTGATATCGTATTTACCCTAGAGCCTGCTGAAGATGGAAAAGAAGGTCTTGAATTTATAAACTCCATCAAGGGTGGTAACATTCCTAAAGAATTTGTGCCCTCTGTTGAGAAAGGATTCAAGGAGGCAATGAAAAATGGTCCCCTTGCAGGGTTTGAGGTTGATAGTATGAAAGTCGTCCTTAAGGATGGATCGTTCCACCCTGTGGATTCTGATCAACTATCATTTGAACTTGCTGCAAAACTTGGTTTCAAGAATGCTGCTAAAGCTGCAGGAGCTAAGATACTTGAACCTATCATGAAGCTTGAGGTATTGACCCCAGAAGAAAACATGGGTGATATCGTAGGTGACCTTAACCGCCGTCGTGGCCAGGTCAACAACATGAGCGATCGTGCAGGTGCCAAGGTCATTAAGGCTGAGGTTCCACTTTCAGAGATGTTTGGTTACGTGACAACGTTGCGTACACTTTCATCCGGGCGTGCAACTTCTACTATGGAGTTTTCTCATTATGCAGAGACTCCCAGCAATATTGCAGACGATGTTATTGCAAAAGCAAAAGGTTCGGTAAACCAATAATATTAGGGTAATGAGTCAGAAAATCAGGATAAAATTAAAGTCATACGATCACAATCTAGTAGACAAGTCTGCAGAAAAAATCGTGAAAACAGTAAAGAGTACTGGTGCCGTAGTAACTGGGCCAATCCCACTTCCTACCCACAAAAAAATCTTTACCGTACTACGTTCTCCACACGTTAACAAGAAATCCCGTGAGCAGTTTCAATTGAGCTCTTACAAGAGGTTGCTTGATATCTACAGTTCATCTTCAAAGACCATCGATGCGTTGATGAAGCTTGAACTGCCCAGTGGTGTAGAAGTAGAGATCAAGGTCTAGGTGCATTCCGCGCAAGCGGTTGTGTCTTGAAGGTTTCGCTGCGGCGAAAGAAAAATGTCCCAAGCTGCGTGCAAGGGAAAAACGGAAAGAATATTTTCAGCAGGGTTGAAGGTATTTTGACCCTGTTTTTTTTTCGCGGAAGCAAAACAAGAATAAATAGTAATCAATTTTAATTAATAAATATGTCTGGGTTAATTGGAAAAAAAGTAGGTATGACCAGCATCTTTGACGAGAATGGAAAGAATATTCCATGTACCGTTATAGAAGCGGGTCCCTGCGTTGTTACCCAAGTCAGAACCGAAGAGGTTGACGGGTATGAAGCCCTTCAACTGGGTTTCGATGACGCAAAGACAGCAAACAAAGCTGCAGAAGGCCATGCCAAGAAAGCAGGAACAGTTGCTAAGCGCAAAGTTGTCGAGTTCCAGGGATTTGAAGGAGATTTTAAATTAGGAGATGCGGTAACCGTAGATCATTTTATCGAGGGAGAGTTTGTTGACATTGTCGGCACTTCAAAAGGTAAGGGATTTCAAGGTGTGGTAAAGAGACACGGCTTTGCCGGTGTAGGACAGGCCACTCACGGTCAGCACAACCGTTTGCGTGCACCTGGTTCAATAGGTGCGGCATCATATCCTGCGCGTGTATTTAAAGGTATGCGCATGGCAGGTCGTATGGGCGGAGATCGAGTGAAAGTTGAAAATTTAAGGGTTCTTAAAGTGGTAAAGGATAAAAACCTACTTGTTGTCAAGGGGTGTGTTCCAGGTCACAAGAATTCTTATGTAATCATTGAGAAGTAATGAAAGTAGCAGTTGTTGACATTAAAGGAAAAGAAACCGGCAGGAAAGTAGAGCTTTCTGATGCGGTTTTTGGCATAGAGCCTAATGAACATGCGCTTTATCTAGACGTTAAGCAGCACCTTGCAAATAGAAGGCAAGGTACGCATAAGGCTAAAGAACGTGCTGAGATTACAGGGAGTACCCGTAAGATTAAGAAGCAAAAAGGTACCGGTACTGCACGTGCGGGTAGCATCAAATCGCCATTGTTCAAAGGTGGTGGTAGGGCTTTTGGGCCTAGGGTAAGGGATTACTCCTTTAAACTTAACAAAAACCTTAAGCGTCTTGCGCGTCGTTCTGCACTTTCAGTAAAGGCAAACGATAATGCAATCGTGGTGATAGAAGACTTCAATTTTGAAGCCCCCAAGACCAAGAATTTCATTGAAGTTCTTAAGGCTCTGGGCCTTGATAATAAAAAGTCTTTATTCGTGTTGGGCGATTCAAATAATAATGTATATTTGTCGTCGCGCAATTTGAAGACTTCAGAAGTTATAACCGGTTCAGAATTAAGTACTTACAAAATTATGAACGCAAATAATGTTGTATTTTTTGAAGGTTCTCTAGAAGGAATTGAGCAAAACTTAAGCAAATAAGCGTTATGAGTATTTTGATAAAACCAGTTATAACAGAAAAAGCCACGATGGATAGCGAGCTTAATGGCCGTTATACTTTTGAGGTGAACCCTGATTCTAACAAGATTGAGATCAAGAATGCCGTTGAGGCAGCTTATGGCGTTTCAGTTGTTAAAGTTAGAACCATGAACGTCCGTCCAGATCGCAAGACCCGTTACACGAAGTCTGGTATGATCTCTGGTAAAACGAAAGCTTTCAAGAAAGCTATCGTACAGGTGGCGGATGGAGAAGCGATTGATTTTTATAGTAATATCTAAGACAGGCAAAAATGTCAGTAAGAAAATTAAAACCAATCACTCCTGGTCAGCGTTTTAGAGTAGTCAATGGGTTTGACGCCATTACTACTGATAAGCCGGAAAAAAGCCTTTTGGCTCCGAAAAAAAGATCTGGAGGTAGGAACAGTCAAGGTAGGATGACCATGCGCTATATGGGTGGTGGTCACAAAAAAAGATACCGTATAGTTGACTTTAAACGTAACAAGGTGGGTGTTCCCGCAACTGTTGCGACAATTGAATATGATCCCAACAGGACCGCTTTTATAGCTCTTGTTAACTATCAAGATGGTGAAAAGAGGTATGTCATAGCCCAAAACGGCCTACAGGTAGGGCAAAATATTGTTTCCGGTGCTGGGGTAGCTCCAGAGATAGGAAACGCAATGCCGCTGTCAGACATTCCACTGGGTACCATTATTTCTTGTATAGAACTTCGTCCTGGTCAAGGTGCCGTTATGGCCCGTAGTGCCGGTGCTTTTGCACAGCTTATGGCAAGGGACGGAAAATTTGCTACCGTTAAGTTGCCCTCTGGAGAGACCAGGATGATTCTGGCCACTTGCCTGGCAACCATAGGTGCTGTTTCAAACAGTGACCACCAGTTGATAGTGTCTGGTAAGGCGGGTAGAAAGAGATGGTTGGGCAGAAGGCCCCGTACGCGTCCTGTGGTGATGAACCCAGTAGATCACCCCATGGGTGGTGGAGAAGGCCGTGCATCAGGTGGTCACCCACGATCAAGAAATGGTATCCCTGCAAAAGGTTACAGAACCCGTAGCAAGACAAAGGATAGCAACAAGTATATTGTAGAACGTAGAAAGAAATAATAAGAAATGGCACGTTCATTAAAAAAAGGACCTTACGTTCACTATAAACTAGAGAAGAAGGTAGCCGCAAATGTGGAGGCAAACAAGAAGACCGTTATCAAGACCTGGTCTCGTGCTTCAATGATCACTCCAGATTTTGTAGGGCAAACGATAGCAGTACACAATGGCCGTCAATTTGTTCCAGTATATGTAACTGAGAACATGGTAGGTCACAAGTTAGGAGAATTTTCACCCACAAGATCTTTTAGGGGTCATGCGGGGGCAAAAAATAAAGGTAAAAAATAATCTAGGCTATGGGAGTTCGTAAAAGAGAAAGAGCAGAGCAGATTAAAGAGGCCAAGAAGAGCTTGGCTTTCGCCAAATTGAACAATTGCCCTACATCACCCAGGAAGATGCGTCTCGTTGCAGACCTTGTACGTGGTGAAAAAGTAGAAAAGGCACTTCAAATCCTTAAGTTCAGTAATAAGGAAGCATCTCGCAGGGTTGAGAAGCTTGTGCTTAGCGCGATAGCAAACTGGCAGGATAAAAACGAGGAGGCAAGCATTGAAGAGGCTGATTTGTTTGTAAAGGAGATTCGTGTTGATGGCGGAAGCATGTTAAAGAGGCTTCGTCCAGCGCCACAGGGTCGTGCTCACAGAATAAGAAAACGCAGCAACCACGTAACACTCGTGCTAGGTGCAAAAGATAACACACAAAGTTAGTAGATAAATGGGACAGAAGACAAATCCAATCGGGAATCGCCTAGGTATCATCAGAGGATGGGAGTCCAACTGGTACGGAGGCAACGATTACGGTGACAAACTTGCCGAAGACGATAAGATAAGGAAATACATCCACGCCCGTCTATCTAAGGCTAGTGTATCCAGGGTAATCATAGAGCGTACCCTTAAGCTTGTAACCGTTACCATCACAACCGCACGTCCCGGTATCATTATCGGTAAAGGCGGTCAAGAGGTGGACAAACTTAAAGAAGAGCTCAAGAAACTTACGGACAAGGAAGTCCAGATCAATATCTTTGAAATCAAGAGGCCAGAGCTTGATGCGTTTTTGGTAGCATCTAGCGTAGCCCGTCAAATCGAGAACCGTATTTCATACAGAAGGGCCATTAAAATGGCAATTGCGGCTGCAATGCGTATGAATGCTGAAGGTATCAAGATTCAGATTTCAGGACGTTTGAACGGTGCTGAAATGGCACGTTCAGAGTCTTATAAAGATGGGCGTATTCCATTGTCCACATTTAGGGCCGACATTGACTATGCTTTAGTAGAAGCGCATACCACATATGGTAGGCTTGGGGTTAAAGTATGGATCATGAAAGGTGAGGTCTATGGAAAAAGGGAACTTTCCCCGCTAGTAGGCTTAGCTAAAAAGCAAGGAAAGTCTGCCGGAGGTCGAGGTGGTAACAAATCTCGTCGTAGAAAGTAATTTTTTAAAGAAAAGAAAAAATGTTACAGCCTAAGAAGACAAAATTCCGCAAGCAGCAGAAAGGTAGGATGAAAGGTAACGCCGGTAGGGGCCATCAGTTAGCTAATGGTACCTTTGGTATAAAATCCCTTGATTCTAACTTTATCAATGCAAGGCAGATAGAAGCTGCGCGTATCGCAGCAACCCGTTATATGAAACGTGAAGGTTCATTATGGATCAGGATCTTTCCAGACAAGCCCATTACAAAGAAGCCTCTAGAGGTACGTATGGGTAAAGGTAAAGGTGCTGTAGAATATTGGGCAGCCGTTGTGAAGCCCGGAAGGATGCTTTTTGAAATAGGAGGTGTTGCAGAACCTGTAGCACGCGAAGCCCTCAGGCTTGCCGCTCAAAAACTTCCCGTAAGGACAAAATATGTAATCGCTAGAGATTATCAACCAGACTAAATTCTAGGTAAAAATGAAACAATCAGAAGTAAAAGAACTATCTGTGGCAGAATTGCAAGAGGAACTTGCTAAAGCAAAGAAGGCCTATACTGACCTGAAGATGGCCCATGCCATTTCTCCTCTTGAGAACCCTATTCAACTTAGAAGTATCAGGAGGTCTATAGCGCGTATGGCAACAGAGCTTACACAAAGAGAATTACAATAACTCTGCTAAAGATGGAAAAAAGAAATTTAAGAAAAGAGCGTATAGGTGTGGTCACCAGCAGTAAAATGCAGAAGTCAATTGTGGTTTCTGAGGTGAAGAAAGTAAAACACCCCATGTATGGAAAATTCGTTTTGAAAACGAAAAAATACGTGGCTCACGATGAACAAAATGACTGCAACGAAGGTGATACTGTAAGGATTATGGAAACTCGTCCTATCAGTAAGAACAAGTGTTGGAGATTAGTTGAAATATTAGAAAGAGCTAAGTAACCATGGTACAACAAGAATCTAGACTTAAGGTAGCAGACAATACAGGGGCAAAAGAAGTTTTGACCATCCGTGTATTGGGCGGTACAAAAAGGAGGTATGCCTCTGTAGGTGATAAGATCGTAGTCTCTGTCAAAGATGCTACACCTAACGGCCAGGTAAAAAAAGGAGCCGTATCCACCGCAGTGGTAGTACGTACCAAGAAGGAAGTTCGTCGACCAGACGGATCTTATATCCGTTTTGATGACAATGCTTGCGTTCTTCTCAACGCTCAGGGCGAAATGCGTGGAACACGTGTTTTTGGTCCCGTAGCAAGAGAACTTCGTGACAAGCAGTTTATGAAGATAGTATCACTTGCACCAGAGGTGCTTTAATCCTATATCAAGATGACAAAACTTAAGATAAAAGTAGGAGATACTGTTCGTGTAATTGCCGGTGATCACAAAGGTCAAGAAGGTAAAGTATTGCGCGTTTACAGCGAAAAGAACAAAGCCATCGTAGAGGGTGTGAACATGGTTTCTAAACATGAGAAACCCAGTGCAGCAAACCCTCAAGGTGGAATTACAAAGAAAGAAGCAATGATCCAGGTTTCTAACTTGTCCCTACTGGACAAGAACGGTGATACTACACGCGTAGGTTACCGTATGGAAGATGGCAAGAAAGTGCGTTTTTCTAAAAAAACCAATGAAGTACTATAGTTATGGCTTACGTTTCAAGACTAAAGAAGGAATATAAGGAGCGCGTAATACCCGTCCTTACAGAAGAATTTGGGTACAACAACGTGATGCAAGTGCCTAAACTAAAGAAAATAGTTGTTTCTAGGGGAGTAGGTGCCGCAGTGGCAGACAAGAAACTCATTGATTATTCTGTTGAAGAACTATCAATGATTACCGGTCAAAAAGCTGTTCCCACGCTTTCTAAGAAAGACGTTGCCTCATTTAAACTGCGCAAGGGTATGCCCATAGGGGCAAAAGTTACCCTACGTGGAGAGCGTATGTATGAATTCCTAGACAGGTTGATTACCACCGCACTTCCACGTGTACGTGACTTTAACGGTATCAAGGCCACCGGTTTTGATGGAAGGGGCAATTACAGCTTGGGGATTACAGAGCAAATCATTTTCCCAGAAGTTGATATAGACAAAGTACGCAAGATTGAGGGTATGAACATTACCTTTGAGACTAGCGCTGAGACAGATAAAGAAGCAAAATCATTGTTAACCTCCCTAGGGTTACCCTTTAAAAAGAATTAATTATGGCTAAAGAATCAATGAAAGCTCGCGAGAGGAAACGCGAAAAACTTGCTGCAAAATATGCTGCTAAACGTAAGGCCCTTAAAGAGGCCGGCGATTATGAAGCATTGCAGAAGTTGCCAAAAAATGCGTCACCTGTTCGCCAGCACAACCGCTGTAAATTAACCGGGCGTCCCAAAGGTTACATGAGAACCTTTGGTATCTCAAGGGTAATGTTCCGTGAGATGGCAAACCAAGGCTTGATACCTGGAGTTAAAAAAGCCAGCTGGTAACAATTTAATTAACTGGTTTCAGGTTCGGTGTACTGGCCGAATACCAAAACCGCAATTATATATAAATGTATACAGATCCAATTGCAGATTTTCTAACCAGGGTTAGAAATGCAGCCGCGGCAAACCACAGAGTTGTGGAAATCCCCGCATCAAATTTGAAAAAGGAAATCACTAAGATCCTTTTTGATCAAGGGTATATCTTGAGCTATAAGTTTGAGAGCAATACCCCACAAGGTACAATCAAGATCGCACTTAAGTACGATAAGGAAACCAAGGAGTCGGTAATAAGAAGTATTCAAAGGATCAGTAAGCCTGGTCTTCGTAAATATTCATCTTCAACTGAGCTTCCAAGAATCCTTAACGGACTAGGTATTGCTATTGTCTCAACATCTAAAGGTGTTATGACAGGTAAGCAGGCAAAACGTGAAAACGTGGGTGGCGAAGTGCTTTGCTACGTTTATTAATCCATTAAAAAGACTTAACAATGTCAAGAATAGGTAAAAGCCCGATAGCAATACCAGATGGAGTTACCGTAAATGTAGCTGATGGAGTTGTATCGGTTAAAGGAAAATTAGGAGAACTACACCAAGAGGTCAAGGGTATAGACGTTAGCATTGAAGATAACATCATCACTTTTGAACGACCTACTGATTTGAAGGCTGACAGGGCAAAACATGGTCTGTACCGCGCACTCATCAACAATATGATTGAAGGTGTGTCCAACGGTTTTACAAAACAGTTAGAACTTGTGGGTGTAGGTTATAGAGCGAGCAATCAGGGTCAAAAACTTGATCTGGCTATAGGATTTAGCCATAACATAGTCCTGGATATTGCTCCAGAAGTAACAGTTGAAACCATTTCTGAAAAAGGTAAAAACCCTGTGGTCAAGCTTACTTCTTTTGATAAACAACTTGTGGGCCAGGTAGCTGCTAAGATCAGGGGCTTCCGTAAGCCTGAACCTTATAAAGGAAAAGGTATCAAGTTTGTAGGTGAACAAATTAGAAGAAAAGCTGGTAAATCAGCATAATACATAGAGTTATGGCATTTTCAAAAGTACATAGGAGAACTAAAATCCGTAAAAGGATTCGTAAATCCCTTACAGGGACTTCAGAGAGACCAAGGCTTTCTGTATATAGAAGTAACAAAGAGATCTATGCCCAGATTATTGATGATGTTACGGGAGTGACCATCGCTGCGGCTTCTTCAAGGGACAAAGGTGTTTCTGTAGAAGGCAATAAAAGTGATGTTGCAAAACTTGTAGGTCAAACAATAGCAGAGAAGGCAGTGAAAGCTGGTGTGGAAACAGTTTCTTTTGATAGGGGCGGTTACCTATACCACGGTAGAGTAAAACAATTAGCAGAAGGTGCACGTGAAGGTGGCCTTAAATTCTAAGATATATGTATCAGGATTATAAAAACGTAGAGATAGTAAAACCTAGCGGACTTGATCTTAAAGACCGCTTGGTAGGAGTTCAACGTGTTACTAAGGTAACAAAGGGTGGTAGAGCCTTCGGTTTTTCTGCAATTGTTGTAGTAGGTGATGAAAACGGTGTTGTAGGGCAAGGACTGGGTAAATCCAAAGAAGTTTCCAGCGCTATTGCTAAAGCAGTAGAAGACGCTAAGAAAAACCTTGTGAGGATACCCCTTAACAAGCGTACCATTCCTCATGAGCAAAAAGGTAAATATGGCGGTGCACGTGTATTGCTATTGCCAGCTGCTCCCGGTACCGGTGTTATCGCCGGTGGTGCCATCCGTTCTGTACTTGAATCTGTGGGCGTGCATGATGTACTTTCAAAGAGTCAAGGGTCATCTAACCCACACAATGTGGTAAAAGCTACCTTTGATGCCTTGTTGCAACTGCGTAGTGCAGAGACTGTGGCAAAACAGCGTGGAATTTCGCTAGATAAAATGTTTAACAGTTAATCATTCTAGAGATGGCAAAGATAAAAGTAACAAAGGTGAAAAGTGCGATAAACCGTACTCAGAATCAAAAGAGGACTCTAGAAGCACTTGGTCTTAGAAAAATAGGACAGGTAATAGAGCATGAAAATACCCCTAACATCATGGGGATGATCAGTAAAGTAAGTCACTTGGTTTCTGTAGAAGAAGCTTAAAACAATAGATAATGAATCTAAGTAATCTTAAACCGGCAGCTGGTTCGGTAAAAAAACATGACGGAAGGCGAGGTCGTGGTGAAGCTACAGGAAATGGTGGAACCGCTGGCCGTGGGCACAAAGGTGCGAAGTCACGTTCAGGGTATTCTAAAAAGGTTGGTTTTGAAGGTGGTCAAATGCCACTTCAACGCCGTGTCCCCAAATTTGGTTTCAAGAACAGAAACCGTGTTGAGTACAAGGGGATCAATCTGGATACCCTTCAAGAATACGTTGATGCAGGTCGTATCAAAGACGAAGTTAACCTGGAGGTGCTCCGTGAAAATAGATTGGCCGGAAAGAATGATTTAGTGAAGATATTGGGTCGTGGTGAGCTTAAGGCAAAACTTAAGATCACGGTAAATAAATTTACTGCCTCTGCCAAGGAAGCTATCGAAGCTGCTGGAGGTGAAGCTGTAACTTTATAATTACGACCTTATGAGCAATGCAATAGATACAGTTAAGAATATCTGGAAGATAGAAGAGCTTAGGAATAGGATTTTACTTACCCTAAGCCTCCTGCTTGTTTACCGTTTTGGTGCACAGGTGGTGCTTCCGGGTATTGACGCTTCTCAATTGACCAATCTATCTGCCCAGGCTGATGATGGTCTGATTGGGCTCCTTAATTTGTTTACAGGAGGAGCATTTAGTAATGCTTCCGTTTTTGCATTGGGTATCATGCCTTATATATCTGCATCCATCGTGGTGCAACTTATGGGTATTGCAATACCTTATCTGCAAAAACTACAAAAAGAAGGTGAAAGTGGCCGCCGTAAGATCAACCAGATTACAAGATGGTTGACCATAGGCATCACGCTTTTACAAGGACCTGGCTACATCACGAACCTGTATAACATACTTCCGCGTGAAGCATTTGTAATGGGTAATGATGTGACCTTTATAGTGTCATCTGTAATTATCTTGACCACGGGCTGTATTTTTGCAATGTGGCTGGGCGAGAAGATTACTGATAAGGGGATAGGTAATGGTATATCACTGTTGATCATGGTGGGTATTATTGCAGTTCTTCCTCAATCATTTGTTCAAGAATGGGTTGCCCGCGTGACAGAGTCTAATGGAGGTCTTATCATGATCCTTCTGGAACTTGTCATCTGGTTTGTCATCATTCTTTTATCCATCCTACTTGTTATGGCTGTACGCCAAATCCCAGTGCAATATGCAAGGAGAACAGCAAGTGGGGGATATGAGCGCAATGTTTTTGGGAGCCGTCAATACATTCCACTAAAGCTTAATGCTTCAGGAGTTATGCCCATTATATTTGCCCAGGCAATCATGTTCATTCCCATTGCGGTTGTAGGCTTTTCAGAATCTGAAATGGCACAATCCATAGCATCAGAGTTCAATAACATATTTGGTTTTTGGTACAATCTTGTTTTTGCGTTGTTGATTATAATATTCACGTATTTCTACACCGCGATAACCGTGCCTACTAACAAGATGGCAGATGACCTTAAGCGAAGTGGTGGTTTCATTGCTGGCATAAGGCCAGGCTCTGAAACCGGTGAATACCTTGACAGGGTCATGTCACAGATCACGCTTCCTGGTTCAATCTTCCTTGCAGCCATTGCCGTTTTTCCGGCAGTAGCCGTAAGTGTTCTTGATATGACACAGGGATGGGCAAGGTTCTATGGCGGTACATCACTCCTTATCATGGTGGGTGTGGCCATTGATACCATGCAACAGGTCAATTCATACTTGCTCAACAGGCATTATGATGGCCTTATGAAAACAGGTAAAAACCGTAAAGCAGTAGCATAATGGCAAAGCAACCAGCAATAGAGCAAGATGGAACGATAATCGAGGCATTGTCCAATGCAATGTTTAGAGTGGAGCTGGAAAATGGTCATGTGGTGACCGCGCACATCTCAGGAAAGATGCGCATGCACTACATCAAACTATTGCCCGGGGATAAAGTAAAATTAGAAATGAGCCCATACGATTTAACAAAGGCTCGTATAACCTATAGATACTAATTAAGATGAAGGTAAGAGCATCAATTAAGAAAAGAAGTGCAGACTGCAAGATCGTGCGTCGTAAGGGCAGGTTGTATGTAATTAACAAAAAGAACCCTAAGTTCAAACAAAGACAAGGTTAATAATTATGGCTAGAATTGCAGGGGTA
Organism: Cytophagaceae bacterium; assembly: GCA_002710685.1. Taxonomy (GTDB): domain Bacteria; phylum Bacteroidota; class Bacteroidia; order Flavobacteriales; family Flavobacteriaceae; genus Leeuwenhoekiella. Next base: position 81,641 of record PALD01000033.1, read on the forward strand.
GACATCCCAAAAAACAAGAGAGGTGTAATTGCATTGACTTACATCTTTGGAATAGGAAACAGCCGTGCCAAGGATATTTTGGCGCAAGCTAACGTAGATGAAGATATCAAGGTTTCTGAGTGGGACGATGATCAAATAGGTCGTATCCGTGAAGCTGTGGGTGCTTTCAAAATCGAAGGAGAGTTGAGGAGCGAGGTGTCATTGAACATCAAGCGCCTTATGGACATAGGTTGCTATAGGGGAATCCGCCATAGGGCTGGATTGCCACTACGTGGTCAACGTACCAAGAACAACTCTAGAACAAGAAAAGGTAAGCGTAAAACGGTTGCTAACAAGAAAAAGGCAACTAAATAATAAGTAGCAATGGCAAAGCAAAACACTAAAGGTGCTAAAGCAAAAGGTACCAAGAAGAGAAAGGTGAATGTTGAGGCTGTAGGTGAAGCGCACGTTTCTGCATCATTCAATAACATCCTTGTTTCATTGACAAACAAAAAAGGAGACGTTATTTCATGGTCATCTGCTGGTAAAATGGGCTTTAGGGGTTCTAAAAAGAACACTCCATACGCTGCTCAATTAGCTGCAGAAGATGCAAGTAAAGTGGCTCACGAGGCTGGTCTTCGCAAGGTCAAGGTATTTGTTAAAGGGCCAGGTAACGGCCGCGAGTCTGCAATACGCTCTATCCACAACAGTGGTATAGAGGTTACAGAAATCGTTGATGTTACACCCATCCCACATAACGGATGCCGTCCTCCTAAAAGAAGACGTGTCTAATTCATCAATAAAGAATAGTTAATTAATTATTATATCAACTGGGGAAACCCGATCTCGCGAAGGATAGATAAAGACCTTAATTCCCTGATCTCCCCAAAATATTTATAGCAATGGCAAGATATAGAGGTCCCAAGACAAAAATCGCACGAAAATTTGGTGAAGCGATCTTTGGTGATGACAAATCATTTGAAAAAAGAAATTACCCTCCCGGGCAACACGGTAACAACCGTCGTCGCGGGAAAAAATCAGAATATGCAATTCAGCTTCAAGAGAAGCAAAAAGCCAAGTATACTTATGGTATCCTAGAGCGTCAGTTCCGTAATATGTTTGAAAGGGCAACCCGTGCAGAAGGCATTACCGGTGAAGTCCTCCTTCAACTATGTGAATCACGCCTGGACAACGTAGTCTACAGGATGGGTGTATCACCTTCAAGAAGAGGTGCCCGCCAGCTTGTATCGCACAGGCACATCATTGTGAACGGCAACGTTGTGAACATACCTTCTTACCAGGTAAAACCAGGTGATACTATAGGTGTACGTGAAAAGTCAAAATCACTAGAGGTAATCGCAGATTCACTCAGCAACGCCAGCCAGGTGTATGAGTGGTTGAGCTGGAACAACGCCAGTAAAGAGGGAACTTTTGTAAACGTTCCAGAACGTGTACAGATTCCTGAAAACATCAATGAGCAGTTCATCGTTGAATTGTACTCTAAATAATTTTTACCAACTCTTAGAAAACAAAATATGGCATTACTTAATTTCCAAAAGCCCGATAAAGTCATAATGATAGATTCAACTGACTTTGAGGGTAAGTTTGAATTCAGGCCGTTAGAGCCGGGATACGGTTTGACCGTAGGAAATGCACTTCGCCGCGTACTACTTTCCTCCCTGGAAGGTTTTGCAATCACATCTGTGCGCATCGAGGGTGTTGACCACGAGTTTTCAACCATTCCAGGAGTTGTGGAAGACGTTACCGAAATCATCCTTAACTTGAAGCAGGTACGTTTTAAAAGACAGATAGATGAGATTGATAATGAAACTGTTACCATTTCAGTTTCTGATAAAGAACAATTGACAGCTGGCGATTTCCAGAAATTCATTTCTGGATTTCAGGTATTGAACCCTGACCTTGTTATCGCAAACATGGAGAGCAAGGTTAACTTCAATATGGAAATCACCATAGAGAAAGGTCGTGGATACGTTCCTGCCGAGGAAAACAAAAAACCCAACGCACCAATAGGGACCATCTTTACAGACTCTATCTACACACCTATCAAGAACGTTAAGTATTCTATCGAGAACTATCGTGTAGAGCAAAAGACCGACTATGAAAAGCTGGTTTTTGAGATTATATCAGACGGTAGTATCCATCCTAAGGATGCCCTGACGGAAGCTGCCAAGACCTTGATTCATCACTTCATGTTGTTTTCAGATGAGCGTATCACCCTTGAGGCTGATGAGATTGCACAGACTGAGACCTATGATGAAGAATCTTTGCACATGCGCCAGTTGTTGAAGACCAAGCTTGTGGACATGGACCTGTCGGTACGTGCCCTTAACTGCCTTAAGGCAGCAGAGGTTGAAACACTGGGAGACCTTGTATCATACAACAAGAACGATTTGATGAAGTTTAGGAACTTCGGTAAAAAATCATTGACAGAACTTGAGGAATTGGTTAGCGTGAAGGGCTTGAACTTCGGGATGGACCTATCAAAATATAAACTTGACAAAGACTAGGGAAGAGTCTTTTTCGCTATAGCGAAAAAAACAAAGAATCATGAGACACGGAAAGAAAATAAATCACTTAGGAAGGAAGTCGGCACACCGCAATTCTATGTTGGCAAACATGGCCTGCTCCCTTATAGAACATAAAAGGATCAACACTACGGTTGCAAAAGCCAAGGCGCTCAAGCAATTTGTAGAACCCCTTGTGACAAAATCTAAAGAAGATACAACACACAACCGTCGTATCGTTTTCAGTAAGCTACGTCAAAAGGAGGCAGTATCTGAACTTTTCAGGGATGTGGCCGCCAAGGTAGGTGACCGTCCAGGAGGATATACACGTATCATTAAGCTGGGTAACCGTGCAGGTGACAACGCTGATATGGCACTTATAGAACTCGTGGATTATAACGAAGTTTACAATGCAGGTGATAAAAAGAAAAAATCAACTCGTAGGGCAGGTCGCAAGAAAGCTACGACCACTGCTGCTCCAGAGGTGAAAAATGAAGCTCCAGCAAAGGAAACTAAAGCAAACGATGAAGAAGAATAGTAGAATATTTCTTTTTTCACGATAACAAATTAAGGATAGGCTTTTTAGCTTATCCTTTTTTTTATGATTAATTTTGTCAAAATTTATTCTGGCCGGTAAGGCAAAAGCAACAAGAATGAAATATCAAACTAATAGAAAAGCCGTCGTACTTCTTGCTGACGGAACAATTTTTTACGGTAAATCAGTAGGTAATAAGGAAGGGACCGCTTTTGGCGAAGTATGTTTTAATACTGGGATGACCGGGTATCAGGAGATATTCACAGATCCTTCTTACTTCGGTCAAATCATGGTCACTACTAATGCACACATAGGAAACTACGGGGGCAATAACGATGAGACAGAAAGTGATACGGTAAAGATTTCAGGACTTGTATGTAGAAATTTCAGTTATAACTATTCACGTATCAGGGTTGATGAATCCCTTAAGGATTTCCTGGATGGCAATAATCTTTTTGCAATCTCTGATGTTGATACTAGGGCACTTGTTGCCTATATAAGAGATCATGGTGCTCAGAATGCCGTTATCTCAACAGATGTTGATAATCTTGAAGGGTTAAAGCAAAAACTTGCCGAAGTTCCTGATATGAACGGGTTGGAGCTGGCTTCAAAGGTTTCTACTAAAGAGCCCTATTACTTTGGTGATGAAAATGCTACCTTAAAGGTCGCGGCCCTAGATCTTGGGGTCAAGAAAAACATCCTCCGCAACCTGGCTAAAAGGGGTGTTTACATAAAGGTCTTCCCGTACAATACATCTTTTGAAGAAATGCAGGCATGGGGACCTGATGGATATTTCCTATCAAATGGTCCTGGTGATCCACAACCCTTAAAAGGAGCGATTGAAGTTGCAAAAAAAGCCATGGAGGCTAATGTACCCCTGTTCGGTATATGTCTAGGCCATCAGGTAATCGCACTGGCAAATGGTATCAACACCTTTAAAATGCACCATGGACATAGGGGTATCAACCACCCCGTGAAAAATTATGGGACCGGTAAGGGCGAAATCACCTCTCAAAACCATGGTTTTGCAGTAGATTATGATGAAGCTTCAAATAATCCCAATGTAGAGGTTACCCATTCGCACTTAAATGATAATACGGTAATGGGCCTCAAGGTAAAAGGCAAGAATTGCTTCTCTGTGCAATACCACCCAGAAGCTGGTCCTGGGCCTAATGATGCCACGTATCTCTTTGATGAGTTCATCACCATGATGAAGAGTGGTCAACCAGCATGATTATATTTTTAAAGACGCTTAAGTTAACGGTTAATTAATCTTGAAATACGCTATTTTACTTAACCTTTTTTCTCTTAATGCGTATCTTGCGTAACATATAACTAATCCAATACAAGAATACAATGAGCATTATTATCAATATACACGCACGTCAAATCTTTGACTCGCGAGGCAATCCCACGGTAGAGGTAGATGTAATCACTGAAAATGGTATCCTGGGCAGGGCTGCTGTTCCATCAGGAGCTTCAACCGGAGAACATGAAGCGGTTGAACTGCGTGACGCAGGGAGCGATTACATGGGTAAAGGGGTATTGAAGGCCGTTGATAATGTAAATTCTATCATAGCACAAGAATTACTGGGCGTTTCGGTTTTTGAACAGAACACCATCGATAAGATCATGATTGACCTTGATGGTACGCCTAATAAATCAAACCTTGGGGCAAATGCAATCCTGGGGGTTTCATTGGCTTGCGCCAAAGCTGCCGCTAACGAGCTTAACCTGCCCCTGTACAGGTATGTGGGCGGTGTAAGTGCAAATACATTGCCGGTCCCCATGATGAACATCATCAATGGTGGTTCTCACAGTGATGCACCTATTGCTTTTCAAGAGTTTATGATCATGCCGGTAAAGGCCGAAAACTTTACACAGGCAATGAAGATGGGAACTGAGATTTTCCATAATCTTAAAAAAGTACTCCACGACCGTGACTTAAGTACCGCCGTAGGAGATGAAGGAGGTTTTGCTCCAGCACTTGACGGGACAGAAGATGCCATTGAAAGCATCCAGAAAGCAGTTGAAAAAGCAGGATATAAATTTGGTGATGAAGTCATGATTGCCCTTGATTGCGCTGCTGCGGAATTTTATGTGGATGGCAAATATGATTATACAAAATTTGAAGGAGACAAAGGAGTGGTAAGGACCAGCGAGGAGCAAGCATCCTATCTCGCAGAACTTGCCGAAAAATACCCCATCATCTCTATAGAAGATGGTATGGATGAAAATGACTGGGAAGGCTGGAAAGCACTTACCGATAAAGTGGGAGATAAAGTTCAACTTGTAGGTGATGACCTTTTTGTTACCAATGTAGAAAGGTTATCAAGGGGAATTGAAAATGGAATAGCAAATTCAATCCTTATCAAGGTGAACCAGATAGGCACACTTACCGAAACCATTGCCGCTGTCAACATGGCGCACAACGCAGGGTATACCTCTGTAATGTCACACAGAAGTGGCGAGACTGAAGATAATACGATTGCCGACCTTGCCGTTGCCCTCAATACAGGACAAATCAAAACCGGCTCTGCTTCAAGAAGTGATAGGATGGCAAAATATAACCAACTGCTTAGGATTGAAGAAGAACTGGGAGAGGTGGCATACTTTCCCCAAGAAAAAGCTTTTAAAATCAAGTAGTTTTTTCACACATCGATTAAAAAACACCTTTACAGGTGTTTTTTTATTTTATAAAACCAAAATTTAAAAGATGAACTACGTGATAAGTTCGATTAATGTGTATTTTATCGATACAATTTGATTTAATACTGGTAAAAAAACCAAATTGTAAATTTTTATATTTGTTAAAAAATTATACAATTAAACTATTTATAATAATTTTTATAACAAAAATTTAATTAATTATGTTTTTTTAAAAAATATATTGATAAAAATATAAAAGTAAGATTATTCCTATAAAATTAAATGTTAAATTTTGTAAGTCTTTCTTAATTTTTTCTAGTTTTACAGAACAAATTTAGTTGTCAACTTGTCAATCCAATTTTAATAATACCATCAGCTTTAAGTTGGGTAAGAGAACGGATGTGAAAGTTCTCAAGTAGCGTCCGTTCTTTTTTACACCAGCTAAGACATCGACGATTAGGTTTGAAGTTGGGTAAGGGGTACAATATCTTTATGATATTTGCCCCTTTTTCTTTTTTTACCATTTTTTTAGGTCTTACAGGCCTTTCTTTCCTTTATAAATCCTAGTTAATTTCGTAATTTAGCAGCTATTCTAAGAGTATTATAATCAGCTAAAATTTTTTGACTACAATGGCAGATCATGCTATATTATCCATAGACGGAAAATCATACGAATTCCCACTAGTTACAGGAACTGAAAATGAAACCGCAATCGATATTGCAACCTTAAGAGGTGTTACGGGAGGCATCACGACACTAGACCCGGGATATAAAAATACCGGTAGTTGTGAGAGTGCCATCACGTTTCTTAATGGTGAGGAGGGAATATTGAGGTACCGCGGATATGCCATTGAAGACCTTGCCGAAAAAGCAAGTTTTCTGGAAGTAACGTATCTGTTGATTTTTGGGGAGCTCCCCACGCAGCAGCAACTTGATAAATTTCATCAGGACATCAAAGAAGAAAGCCATGTTGATGAAGATATCAAGAAAATCCTTGATGGATTTCCTAAATCTGCACATCCCATGGGTGTACTGGCTTCATTAACATCAGCGCTTACCGCGTTCAACCCCGGGGCGGTCAATGTTGATAGTGAAGAAGAAATGTACAATGCAATGGTAAAGCTTCTTGCAAAGTTCCCGGTGCTTGTCGCCTGGACCATGCGCAAGAAAAAAAGCCAGCCACTGGATTATGGCAGTGACAACCTGGGCTATGTAGAAAACCTTCACAAGATGATGTTTGCCCGTGCTAGTAAGGATTATGAGGTTGACCCGGTAATCATTGACGCACTGGATAAACTACTCATACTGCATGCCGATCATGAGCAAAACTGTTCTACATCAACGGTAAGGATTGTAGGTTCATCCCAGGCAGGCCTATTTGCATCCATTTCAGCAGGTATTTCTGCATTATGGGGCCCACTTCATGGAGGTGCCAACCAGGCCGTGATCGAGATGCTCGAGGGCATCAAGCAAGACGGTGGCGATACTAAAAAATATATGGCAAAGGCAAAGGACAAGGAAGACCCCTTCCGTCTAATGGGCTTTGGTCACCGTGTATATAAAAACTTTGACCCCCGTGCAAAGATCATCAAGAAGTCAGCGGATGAGGTGCTTGAAAAACTTGGGGTACAAGACCAGGTCCTTGATATTGCAAAAGGCCTTGAAAAAGAAGCCCTTGAAGATGACTACTTTGTAAAGAGAAAATTATATCCCAACGTAGATTTTTATTCGGGAATCATTTACCGTGCACTGGGCATACCGGTTGAGATGTTCACCGTTATGTTTGCCATGGGGCGTGTACCTGGATGGATTGCACAATGGAGGGAGATGCGACTCAAGAAGGAACCCATAGGCCGTCCACGTCAGGTTTATGTGGGTGAGACCCTACGAGCCTTTAAGGATATCAAGCAACGCTAGTTATTTTCGCTGTAAAGCATATAAAAAACAAATAATAATCGGGTTTTCATTATGTATGAAAACCCGATTTTTCTTGTATATATTTGCCACATGATCAAGCTTAATGTCAAGGACGAAACATCGCGGTTGAGGTCAGTTATACTGGGTACCGCAAAAAGCATAGGCCCCATTCCCACCCTGGAGGAGGCCTATGACCCCAAGTCATTGATGCACATCAAGGCAGGGACATATCCCGTGGAAGAAGATATGGTGCGCGAGATGGATGCCGTGGCCCAGGTATTTAACAAGTACGGGGTACAGGTCTTTAGGCCAAAACTCATACAGGATTACAACCAGATTTTTACCCGTGACATAGGTTTTGTCATCGAGGATACCTTTATCAAGGCAAACATACTCCCTGACCGGGAGCGCGAGCTCGATGCCATTAAGCACGTCCTCCAGCAGATAGACCCTGAAAAAATCATACGGTTTCCTGAAGAAGCACATATTGAGGGTGGTGATGTCATGCCTTACGGCGAATATATATTTGTGGGGACCTACCGGGAGGAGGACTATCCTGATTATATAATTGCCAGGACAAACATGCTTGCTGTAGATCATCTGGCGAAAGCCTTCCCCGAAAAAGAGATAGTTTCCTTTAACCTGAGAAAATCAAATACTGATGCTTATGCCAATGCATTGCACCTGGATTGTTGTTTTCAACCAGTGGGCGAGGGTAAGGCAATCCTGCACAAAAACGGATTTTTGCAAGAAGAGGAATATCAATGGCTGGTCGATTTTTTTGGAAAGCAAAATATATTTGAGATTACAGCAGAGGAGATGTTCAATATGAACAGTAATGTCTTTAGCATCGCTCCAGATGTCGTCATTTCTGAAAAGAATTTTACCCGCCTCAACACATGGCTGAGAAAACAGGGTATCACCGTTGAAGAAGTACCTTATGCCCAGATTGCAAAACAGGAGGGCCTCTTGCGGTGCAGCACACTCCCGCTTGTGCGAGAATAGATTATCACACTTAATAAGTAAACCCCATATCGCTTGATGAAACACATAACAGATACTGTTGTCATGGTACGGCCCGCAGCCTTTAGGATGAATGAACAAACGGCAGTAAACAATTATTTTCAGGAAGATATAGATATCAAGAACGAGCAGATCAACCTCAAGGCACAACATGAGTTTGATACCTTTGTATCAAAGTTAAAAGCAGCGGGAATCAATGTTCTCGTACTTCAGGATACTAAAGAAAATGATACCCCAGATAGTATTTTTCCTAACAACTGGGTGAGTACCCATGATAATGGAGACCTAGCCATCTATCCCATGTATGCTAAAAACCGCCGTAACGAGCGTAGGGAAGAGTTCTTTCAGCTTATTGAGGATGCCGGTTTTGTAATCAGCAACATCGTGGATTATACTGATGCTGAAGATGAAGGGGTTTTTCTTGAAGGTACGGGTAGCATCGTGCTTGACCGGGCAAATGAAAAGGCATATTGTGCGCTTTCGCCCAGAGCGGATGAAGAATTGTTTGTCGAGTTCTGTGAGGATTTCGGTTATTTTCCAGTGATTTTTACGGCTTATCAAAGTCACGAGGGCAAGCGTTTGCCCATCTACCATACCAATGTCATGATGTGCATTGCAGACAAGTTCTGTATCATCTGCCTACAATCTATTGATAACAAGAAAGAGCGTGGCAATGTCATGGACCACTTACGTGAAAGCGGTAAGGAAATTATCTCGATTTCTGAAAAACAGATGGAGCATTTTGCGGGCAATATGCTTCAGGTAAAGAACAAGGAAGGAAAAAAATATCTTGTAATGAGCGCGGCGGCTCATAAAAGCCTTGAAGATTCACAGGTTGCGGCAATAAGGAAGTATTGTGAGATCATAAGCAGTGACATCTCCACAATCGAGACCTGTGGTGGTGGTAGCGCACGGTGCATGATGGCAGAGGTTTTCTTGCCACGGGCCTAGTCTTTGATCAGGTTTCTTATCCAGGCGATTACCATGACCACCATCAATAAAGCAAATGGAAGTGATGTTACGATAAGCAGTTTTTGTACCGCCGTCAGCACATCACTTTCTGGCCGTGCATGGCCCAGCAGCACAATGCCCACACAGCATAAAGTGAGCAGCACTCCCCACAACAGGCGCATTTTTCTAGAAGGATGTTTGTGTCCTTTATCGCTAAGCATCCCCATCACATAGATTGCTGAATCCACACTGGTGACAAGAAAACTGACCAACAGGACAATCACCACAATATTTATCAACGCGTTGAGCGGATAGTGGGATAAAAAGACAAAAATAGAACTGAATACATCGCTGAATTCCCCATTGTATTCTCCCCAACCTTCAATCATGTTAAAGGCAGATTGCCCAAAAACGCTAAACCAGAAAAACGTGCCCAGTGATGGAATCAAGAGTGTCCCGATGATGATTTCCCTAAAGGTCCTTCCCTGGGAAATCCTCGCGATAAAAATACCGGTAAAAGGTGCCCAGGCCAGCCAAAAAGCCCAGTAATAATACGTCCATTCGGTCAAGAAATCCACCCCGGGATCATACTTGCCCATCGCCAGGCTCATGGGGATAAAATCAATGATATACCTGTAGATGGAGTTGAAAAAGGATTGTAACACTGGTATTATTTCGCTTTGAGCGAAAACAAATACAAGCAGTGCAACCGTAAGGTAGATATTAAGTGTAGAGATACGCTTGATGCCCTTGTCCACACCACTCAATGCAGAAACCAGGGCGAGTATCCCTATGCCTATCACGAGCCATATTATCGTGCCATAGTCCAGGGTAGTGCCCATGAGGTGATTGAGACCGCCGTTGATTTGTGCAGCGCCCAGGCCCACGGCAGAAACCAGCCCAAATACAGTGGTCAATAACGTTAGTACATCAATCGCTTTGTGATAGGGCTTGCTTTTTTTGCTCTTTTTGTGCTTAAAGATACTGCTGATGGATACCGGCAGCTTGTTCTTGAATATTGCATGGCCTATCAACAGGGCAAAGAGGCCATAAAATGCCCAGGCTGTAAACCCCCATTGATAAAATGTGAATTCCAGGGCTATCGTGGCAGGTGCTGAACCAGTATTTAATGGTGGATTATTGTACATGAAGACCGGCTCTTGTACGGCCCGCAAAAGGATGCCCGCGCCCATGCCCGCGCTGTACAACATGCTTATCCAGGCGAGACGGGAGTATGCTGGTTTTTCTTTGGGCCTACCCAATTTTATCTTGCCCCATGGCGAAATGGCAATCACGAGAAGAAACAATACACAGCCCAGCCCTAGGTAGAGGTAAAAGGTACCAAAGTACTTTCTTACCCACAGGGATGAAACCTCGATGATATCATAGGCATTACTGGTAAATGCAAAAAAATATGCGGCTACAAGGAACAACAGGATGACCGTGATGCACAGTACCTTATTGTCGTAAAGTGATTTTAAGCTCTTGATGCTCTTGCCTCTTGTGTATTGTAGGTGGCAATATTGCGCACCATACCCTCAAAGATAAAATAATGAAATGGAAGCATGGCATACCAGTAGGCACGCCCCAGTAGTCCTTTAGGTCTAAAGGTGGCCGTTTGATGCAGTATGTCCTTATCATCAATTTCCCACTCCAGCCAGGCTTCGCCGGGCACGCGCATTTCGGCAAAAAGCAAGAGTCGTTTGTTCTCACGGTCAGCAAGTATGACCCGCCAAAAATCGAGTGAATCCCCCTCATAAAGTCGGTTGGGATGTGTCCTGCCACGCCGCAGGCCCACACCACCCACCAGCTTGTCAAGATACCCCCTTAACTTCCACAACCTATTGCCATAATACCAGCCGCGGCGACCGCCTATTGACCAGATGTTGTCAAGGACCTGTTGGGTGTCTTTTACCTTGAATTGTTGATGGTCCTTAAGGCACCCATGCTCTGGCACCTTGATGTATTTTTTTAAATCCTGCCTGAAGCGGCCACTTACCATACTGTCCTTCCAGCTGCTTATGACCTGGTTTTGTTCTATTTTTTCAAAGGCAAGTTCAATGGCCTCTGTATAGGGTATGGGTGTAATGTTGAGCATTTCCTGCAGGCGGGTATCTTTTGTAATAACCTCCACGCGCATACTATCAACAAGGTTTAACGCAAGCTTGTATGAGGTTGATGTTACAAAATAGAGCCAGTATGATGACAGTCGTGGTGACATGAATGGAACATCCACGATACGCAGGGTCAATTTGCGGTAACGTGCATATAACTGCATCATCTGTTTATAGGTGACAACATCTGGGCCGCCAATGTCAAAACTTTCATCATGGCATTTTTCATTGCCCAGTACACCGGTAAGATAGTCCAGCACATTGCGTATCGCGATGGGCTGGCAGCAGGTCTTGACCCATTTTGGCGTAATCATGACGGGGAGTTTCTCGCATAGGTCCCTTATAATTTCAAAAGATGAACTGCCAGAACCCACAATGATGGCTGCCCTTAAAACCGTAACACTATACTTGCCTTCATAGAGAATTTCTTCAACACGCTTTCGCGAACGCAAATGCTTGCTGAGGTTTTTTTCATTGATTATGCCGCTCAGGTAAATGACCTGTTTGCATGCTGTCTCCTTAAGATAGGTGTTGAAGTTGCGGGCAGAGATTTCCTCCTTTTCGTCAAAGTCCTTAGTTGAGGAGGTCATGCTGTGAATGAGGTAATATGCCGCATCAATATCTTGCGGCAGCTTGCCAGGTTGGGGTGCTTGAAGAAAGTCAATCTCCACAACCTCGATCTTTGCACGGGTTTCCTTATCTATTGAGAGCCTGTCGGCATCGCGCACGGTACAAACGACTTCATGCCCTTTTTCAATCAATATGGGAAGTAATCTTAGGCCTATATAGCCATTGGCACCGGTGAGCAGGATTTTCATATCTCCATAAATTTATGAATAGGTACCGCTACAAACTGATAAGGTAATGCTAATTTTAGCTAAATTACCTTTCTTAAATCAAGTCTATGAATAATACCATGCGTAAAATCACTGCCGTAATAGGGGTCGTGTTGATAGGCCTGGGGGTTTATCAAGCCTTCGTGCCACAAGAAGTTTTGAGTTTTGGGGGGCTTGAGGTCACCGCAAAAGAAGGAATAACCACTGAGACAATCATCATCATTGCCCTGGGGCTGCTTGCGCTGTTTGCCAGTTTTTATAGAAAGAAATAATCACATTCCCCCAGGGCCGGGGGAGATGGCATCAGCCTTATGCTCTAGCACCTTCTTGAAAAACCCATGTGCCGCCATATCCTGTTTCCTGGCGCGAATCTTAAAATAGTATTTGTCACGGTAAATACTGTATTCATCCGCTTTCCCTTTATAAAGGGATAATTTATAATAGGGTATTATGAGTGCATAACTCTCCAGCAAAGACCTAAAGCCCACAATGATCCCCAGTGGGCGCATCTCGATATTACAGATGTTGAGGTTGTTGTCCAGGATAAGGAGGTTGTTGATCTCCACGCTGCACGTATTGATAAAAAGCTTTGGAGAACCTATACCACCCATCTTGATCCTCTCCATGAGGGTAAATGGCCGGCCCACGGCCTCATCTATCTTTTTCCTGACATCGGGATTGTTGTATGAAACGTTGAGGAGCATACCTTAAATATAGCCATTTTTACATTGGGATTGCACCTGTAACAATCCTTATCTTTGCGACCTTATAAACGAGAAGAATGAACCTTCAGCATACCATTACAGAAGCCGTAAAAAAAGCAATTGGCGAGCATTATGAAGCTACACTGGATAGCGTGGAAATCCAACCTACCCGCAAGGATTTTGAGGGAGACCTCACCGTGGTTGTCTTCCCCATGTTGCGCGTGGTCAAGGGCAATCCCGTGGCCATAGGTACTGCCGTGGGTGAATACCTCGTGGCAAATGTGGAGGAAATCACGGCATTTAACGTGGTAAAGGGATTTCTTAACCTTGTTGTTGCAGATGGGTATTATATTTCGCTGTTGCGAAATATAACCGGCGACAAAAACTACGGGAAAGTACCACCCAGCGGCAAGGCCATCCTGGTGGAGTATAGCTCGCCAAATACTAACAAACCACTACACCTAGGGCACATTCGCAATAACCTGTTAGGATATTCGGTTGCTGAAATTCTAAAAGCAGCGGGCCATAAAGTGTACAAGACACAGATTATCAATGACCGCGGAATCCATATTTGCAAGAGTATGGTGGCCTATGAAAAATTTGGTGAAAGCGAAACTCCCGAAACCTCTGGTCTCAAGGGCGATAAACTTGTAGGGAATTATTATGTAAAGTTTGACAAGGCCTATAAAGAAGAACAGTCTTATCTCGTTGCCCAGGGCAAGAGTAAAGAAGAGGCAGAAAAACGGGCACCCTTGATGCTTGAAGCTCAGGAAATGTTGAGGAAATGGGAAGCTGGCGACCCTGAAACCGTTGCCCTTTGGGAAAAGATGAATGGCTGGGTATATGATGGTTTTGAAGAGACCTACAAAGCATTGGGCGTTGATTTTGATAGTTATTATTACGAGAGCAATACCTATTTATTGGGTAAAGACAATATAGAAGAAGGACTTAAAAAAGGTGTTTTCTTTAAAAAAGAAGATGGCTCGGTATGGTGTGACCTTACCGATGAAGGCCTGGATGAAAAGCTCGTGCTGCGCAGCGATGGTACGGCAGTGTACATGACACAGGATATAGGTACCGCAATTCAACGGGTCAAGGATTTTCCTGATATAGGCGGGATGATCTATACCGTGGGCAACGAGCAGGATTATCATTTTAAGGTGCTTTTTCACATTCTTAAAAAATTGGGCTTTGACTGGGCAGATAACCTGTATCACCTTAGCTATGGCATGGTTGATTTGCCCAGTGGCAAGATGAAATCACGCGAAGGCACGGTGGTCGATGCTGATGACCTTGTGGTTGAGATGACTGATACCGCAGCTAAGATTTCTGAAGAGCTGGGCAAGCTTGAGGGATATAGCAATGAAGAAAAAAATGAACTCTACCGCATGATTGGCCTGGGGGCATTGAAATATTATATCCTCAAGGTTGACCCTAAAAAGCGCATTCTTTTTAATCCTGAAGAATCTGTTGATTTTCAGGGAAACACGGGTCCTTTCATTCAATATACCTATGCCAGGATTCAATCTATCCTGCGCAAAGCAGATGAACTAGGCGTATCGTTGACCGTACCACATAAAGCATTGCACCTCAAGGAGAAGGAGCTGCTCAAGATTGTTGAGGCATACCCCGAGACGGTTCAGCTGGCTGCTGAAAATCACAGTCCTGCCTTGATAGCAAACTATATCTATGACCTCGTGAAGGAATTTAACAGCTTCTATCAGCAGGTTTCCATTTTAGGTGCTGATGATGCAGAGGATAAGTCCTTCCGTGTGGTACTCTCCAGGAAAGTCGCAGAGGTCATCGAGAGTGGCTTTGTCCTATTGGGCATTCAGGTTCCAGAGCGCATGTAGATTGTACAAGATTTTATTTTGCTACAGCGAAAAAATAAAAAAGCCTGGGATCATACATCCCAGGCTTTCTGTTGTATAAGCAATTGTACCTAGTTCTTGAGCGATTGCATATCAATGACAAAACGATACTTCACATCAGAACTCGTGACGCGGTCATAGGCCTCGTTTATGTTTTGAATATCTATCATCTCTACATCGCAGGTAATGTCATGTTCCCCACAAAAGTCGAGCATTTCCTGTGTTTCCTCAATACCGCCTATCACAGACCCGGCAACACTCTTGCGGCCCATGATAAGACTACCACCGTGCATTTCTTCAAGCGGCTCGATGGCTCCCACGATGACCATGGTCGCATCTCTTTTCAATAACTGGATATACGGGTTGAGGTCGTGTTTTACCGGCACGGTATTCAGTAAAAAGTCAAAAGAACCTGCATGCTTTTTCATGGCTTCTTCGTCTTTTGAAATCAGTACTTCATCTGCTCCCAGTTTTTTGGCATCTTCGCTTTTATCTGGTGATGTGGTTATCATCACTACGTGAGCGCCCATGGCGTGGGCAAACTTGACCCCCATGTGCCCTAGACCGCCCAGGCCTATAACGCCTACCTTATCGCCTTCTTCCACTTCCCAGTGGCGCAATGGAGAATAGGTGGTGATGCCCGCGCAGAGTAGTGGAGCTGTGGCTTTGGTATCCAGATTTTCGGGTACGCTGAGCACAAAATCCTCCTTGACGATTACCGTTTCAGAATATCCGCCAAAGGTGTGTCCGCCCAGATGTTTATCCTTACCATTATACGTCATCGTCGCACCATTCTCACAATATTGTTCAAGCCCTTCATTACAGGCATCACAATGCTGGCAGGAATCTACCATGCACCCCACGCCCACAAGGTCGCCTTCTTTAAAATGGGTTACGTTCTTGCCTACCTCCAGTACACGGCCCACGATCTCATGGCCGGGAACAACGGGATATTTTGAATTTCCCCAGTCGTTTCTCACTTGGTGAATATCACTGTGGCAGACCCCACAGTACAGAATATCAATTTTTACATCATCATCAAGTACCTCTCTTCTCTTGATATCCAGAGGTTCAAGGGCGGCATCTTTTGCCTGTGCCCCATACGCTTTTACTTCTATTTTACTCATGTAATTTGTTTTGCTTTAAAATAAGCCATAAAAAAGGCTTAACCCCGTGTTTATGGGCTTTTAGCGAATATTTAACGTGAGCTGTTCTTAGAAGAAAACCCGCAGCGATACGTTGGGCGTGAGACCCAGGGAAACATTTTTTACCTCTACCGCGTTGGCATCATCGGCAGTGTCAACGGTATAGTATTGTTGCAGCACATTTTCACGGTTAAGTACGTTGAGCACACCGGCATTGATCTGCCCTATTAGGCTTTTGCCAAAATAAAACCGGTATTCTCCTGAAACGTCAATCCTGTAAAATGCAGGAAGGTTTACGGCATTGGGCGCGTCATAGTTTACAAAAGTGTCGTTACCCTCCCGTACGGTTTCGGCACCGGGGATGGGGCGGGTATAGGGCCTGCCAGAACGGTAGGTGCCGCCTATTGAAAATTTAAGGTCGTCCACGGGCTCATAACTCGTTGCCAGGGTAAAACTGTGCCGTATATCCGTAAGTGCGGGAAAAGTGGACGGGTCAAGGTCTTCAAACTCATAATCTGTGTTTGCCAGTGTATAGGTGGCCCAGGCGCTAAATCCTTTAAAAGTCCTGTTTATGATAAACTCAAGCCCCTGCGAGGTATAACTGCCTGAAGTCTGAAAAAACTGAAACTGATTTTGAAAACCTTGGTTTGAAGCCGTGATGCCATCTACCATTTTATAAAATCCGCTAACGTCCACCAGCCAGTCCTTGCTCTTAAACTCAACCCCGCCCGAAGCTTGCCTGCTCAGGACAAGGGGATAGTTTTCTTCATCAGCAAGAATCCATCGGCGGTTTTCAACCCCCAGGAAATCGTCTTCAAAATCAATGATCTGCGTGGACGTTTGGTATTTTAATTCGCCTTGAGCTTTAACCGCAAAATGATTATCCAGCCCTTGACGTATATTGACCCGCGGTTCAACACGTAGTTTGTCAAACTTGTCAAAATAAGCAACGCGCATACCACCCCTTATAAAGGTCCTGCCCTGTTTATAGGTAAGGTCGCTAAAGAGCGCGTGCGTGCGCAACACCTTCTTTTCCCGCTCGGTAAACACGGGATTGTTGACCGCCGTACCGTTGCGTATGCCCGTTTCAATAAATTCATAGCCCGCAAGCCACTTGAGGCCGGGCATGATACTATAAGTTGATTTTGCCTTAAAACCAGTTTCCAGTACATCGTTTTCCTGGGTAATACGCTGGTCTGTTTCCACATTGCGGTCGCTGGCATCTATAATGTAACGCGAGTAATAGCCCTCAACCGTGGTCTTAAAACCTGGTGACCAGTCTGCCATCCAGTAACCGCTGGCGCCCAGGTTGTCCTGTTCTAGTATGCTCTGCCGGTTAGACGCCGTGCCATTTACCGTCTGTTGCTGGGTGTAGTCAAGCTGGTTGCCTATGTAGATAAGGCTTGCGCCAAAATGATGCCTGTCATCCAGGTCATACAGCAATTTTGCAGAGTAGTCTTCAAAATAAAATTGCGATTCACTGCTCAGGTCTTCCGTAGCATCATTCGTGTTTATCTCACTATCCTGAAAGCTCCGGTCAAAATAGGAGGTATAAGCAGGCGTGCTCAGTTCATCGGTTATGCTGCGCCTTGCCGAGACCAGCACGTTAAGATTTTCCCGGATGGGGATTTGGGCAAACGCATCTACACTTATCATGGATGCCCCGGCACTCCCGCTAAACTTGGCCGAGGTTTCGTTTTCAGTTTCCATGATGATGGTACTGCTGGCAGCATTGCCGTACTCACTGCTGGTGCCGTTTTTTACCACGGCAATATTCTTGGTCAAGTATGGATTATACGCCGATATCAACCCAAAAAAATGCCCGCTGTTGTACATGTGAATCCCGTCATATAGAATCATATTCTCATCATTGTTCCCGCCTCGCACGTTGAGGTTGCTAATGCTTTCATCCACGCTTTCCACCCCGGGAAGCACTTGTATGGTCTGCAGCACATCTGGGCTCGTGAGGCCGGGTAAAATCCCAAAATCCCTCGTGTTGATGAGCGTACGGTCATCCTCGGTTTTTTGTAGGCCGGTGGTCAGGAAATTCGTGACCGTGATTTCAGCGAGCTCAAGGTTATCTGCCTCCAGGCGTATGGTCTTGCACTTGCCTTGCGGCGAAATAAACTGGGACGCGGGAAATTCCCTTTGGCGAAAGCCTAAAAATGAAATGACCACCGTGGCCTCTTGGGGTATATCCTGCAGTTCAAAACGTCCCCCGGCATCTGTAATCGTCCCTTTTTTAAAATCCTTGAACACGACTGATGCGCCCATGAGCGGCTCGCCTGTCGCGTTGAGAACAACACCGCAAGCGGTAAGCTTTTTATTTGTTTTTGTAACGGTGATGTAACGGTCTGAGATGGCCTCAAATGCAAAGTCGGTATGTGTGTTGAGGTACTGTAAAGCCTGGTCAATGTCTTGAAAGGGTGGGGGCATGGCGATCATTGCGCCGGCCACTTCATCAACAGCATAAGAAAACTTGACCTCAAATTGTTCTTCGAGCTGGTCGATTTTATTTTTGAGGGAGATGGAAGTTGTGTTTTGGGCAATTGCCGAAAAACAGATAAGCAGGATTACTAGGCTAAGGTGCCTCATCTCTTGACGTAAGTATTACGGTCTTACCGTCTATGGTAAAATCTATCGCTAACGGCCTCATTACAGATTTAAGGGCAAGGTCAAGGTTCTTGTGGGTAAAACTACCGGTAAACTCTTGATTCATGTCCACGCCGTCAGCCTCAAATTTAATATCATATTGCCGTTCCAGCTCTTGCACGACCTCCTTTAACGGAATATTATCAAAGTTGCTTTCGTCAATCGTCCACAGTGGGAACTTGCCCTTGAGGTCTTCATCAACCGTCACCTGGTCATTGATGTAGCGAAAACGCTTGCCCGGGGTAAGTATATACTCTTTGTCATTAAAGGCAACGGCAACGCGGCCTTCAAAGCATTGTACCTCAAAGTAGTTGCCGCGGCTCTTTACATTGAACTGCGTGCCCAGCACGGTAACTTCACCAGGCGCTGTGTTTACGGTAAACTTGCTTCCTTTGGCTACTTTAAAAAAGGCTTCACCTTTTAAGATGACCTTGCGGTTCTTTTGCCAGCTTTCAGTATTATATGAAAGCTCGGTATCTGCATTGAGCACCACGGTACTGTTGTCTGGCAAGATGGCCTGTGTACTCTCGGCAATGCTGGTGGTGATATTTGTATCGGCAGAGTTTATAAAGAACCATACGGATACCAATAGCACGAGTACGGCAGCGGCCACGCCACTTATCCATGCAAAATTGTGCTTGATGACCTTGGGCTCCTTTTGTATCGCGTACCTGTATTTAAACTCTTTGAGCGATTCTTCCACATCCAGGGTGGGGGCCTTCATATCTGCGGTAAAATGAGCAATGTCAGCATAGTCCCTATAGTCCTGGGACTGCTTGAAAGCCGCAAGTTCATCAGCGGTCATCTCGCCGTTTAGCCACTTGTGTATTTGCTTTTCGTTGTTCATTTTTTACCTGTTCTTGCCTATTAGACAATCTAATTTTGTTTTACCCTACCTTAAAAATTAACTTTATTTTAAATATTTGGGATTTTTTCCCGCAGAGCCTTAAGGGCGCCGCTCATGCGTTTCTCGACCGCCTTTTGCGAGACATTGAGCATGGTCGCGATTTCCCTGTATTTTTTACCGTCTATCCTGTTGAGTAAAAAAACTTCCCGTTGTGCCTGGGTCAATGATGCGATGGCGGCCTCCAGTTTTTGTTTAAACTCCTTTTGCCTCAATTCATAGTGTGGGTCCTGGGCAAAAGATTCTTCACCGGTATATTCATTCTTATAATTAAGGACCACCTTTTCATGCTTGACCACATTGAGAAAAAGGTTGTTTACCGTGGTAATAAGGTAGGTCTTCGCTTTCGCGAAATCAATCTTGGAGCAGTTTTCCCAGATTTTTGCGAAGGCTTCCTGCGCCAGGTCATGCGATTGCGCCTCGCTGCCGCTCTTGTAAAAAGCAAAACGGAATGCATCATTGATATGCTTCCTGTAAAATGAATCAAAGGTTTTTTCTTCGCAAAGATTTGTGATAGGGGTCTTGCTCAAAGCTGGGCATTTCTAGCAAAATTAAGGTTTTTAAAGCAATGTTTGGGAAGGCCTTTCGGCGAAAGCAAAAAAAAATAACGACATGGGGTAGGGTAAATCGCAAAAGTGTTGTCTTATGTGTGAAACCGCCCCTAAAAGGCTTTTTGATAACATACTTTAAATATAAATACCAAAATTATGAAACGTTTTAAGACACTATTTTTAATGCTTGCCGTAGCGGCGATGGCTTTCACCTCATGCCAGGATGAAGAATCTGAAATGATAGGGACAGACCCTAACACAAACAGCGCGAGTTCAGAGACTTCTGACCTGTTGTTGAGAACATCTGCCAGGGATGGGTCAAGCGATGATATACTGGATGGCAACTCATGTTCATCTATCGTTCTTCCCGTGGTCGCTGAGGTCAATGGGCAGGAAATCACCATTGTCAATGAAAGCCAGTTCTCTCTTGTGGCAGACATCATGGCACAGTTTATAGGAGATGATGATGAGGTTACCCTTCAATTCCCGGTAACTGTTGAACTTAGCAACTATACTGAAGTCGTGGTATCATCCCAGGCTGAGCTTGAGCAATTACAGCAAGCCTGTGCACAGGCAGATCAGGCCGAAGAAGACCTTATCAACTGTCTTGATATTGCATATCCCATGACCGTGCTAACCTATGATGCCAATATTGAGCAAACGGGTAGCCTGAGCCTGAGCAGTGACCAGGAGCTTTATGCCTTTATTGGTGATCTTGAAGATGGTGAAGATTTCTTTAGCATTCAATATCCCATCTCGCTTATGGGCGAGGGTAGCTCTACAACCACGATCACCTCTGATGCTGAACTGATGGCTGAACTTAATGAATGTGAAGCGGCAAGCGATGCACAACAAGAACTTGAAGATGAACTGGAGGACCGTGTTGAAGACCTTGAAGAATTTCTTGCTAATACCACCTTTACCGTAGAATCTGGTGTGGATGCAGGCGTTGATTTTACAAGCGATTTTGCTGACTTTACCTTCACCTTTGCCAATGATACCAGTATTGAGGTGTACAACACCCTTACCAATACGTTGATGTCTAACATCGATGCTACCTTTGATATCGTGACCAATGCAGAGGGAGAACTCATGATAGAACTAAGCTTTACAGGTGCAAATGATTTTGAAATCCTGGTGGACACCTTTACCGTAACTGACTTTTCAAACGGTATGCTTGAACTTACCAGCACCACGAACAGCGCATTCACGCTCGTTTTCTCTGCTGAGTAATAGTCCTCAAGATATTTGAGTGGGGTGTAAGGTCGCAACTTTCGTTAAGAAATTGCGGCCTTTCCTGTTTTTAGAATTTGGCTTAAAGCCAAATTTACACAGGAAGAACCCCTTTATTTACAGCTTAAAAATCCCTAAATTTGCCGTCTTAACGACAAGAATATGTTTGATAGTTTAAGTGATAAGTTAGACAAGGCCCTGCACGTCCTCAAAGGACATGGGCAGATTACAGAAATCAACGTTGCGGAAACCCTCAAGGAAGTGCGCCGTGCACTGGTGGATGCTGATGTTAACTATAAGATTGCAAAAGACTTTACCAGTACCGTAAAGGAAAGGGCCATGGGCCAGGATGTATTGAGCAGCCTAAAACCTGGCCAGCTTATGGTAAAACTTGTCAAGGATGAGCTAACCACATTGATGGGCGGGGATGCTGAAGGTGTCAACCTTTCAGGCAACCCCACCGTGATATTGATGTCTGGTCTGCAAGGTTCTGGTAAAACGACCTTTTCAGGTAAACTGGCAAACTATCTCAAGACCAAAAAAACAAAAAAACCACTTCTTGTGGCGTGTGACGTGTATCGCCCTGCTGCGATTGACCAGTTGCACGTGGTGGGTGATCAAATCAAGGTTGATGTGTATTCTGACCGGGAGACCAATGATCCCGTAAAGATTTCACAAGATGCCATTGCCCATGCCAAGGCAAATGGGCACAATGTGGTGATTATAGATACCGCCGGCCGTCTCGCCGTTGATGAGGCCATGATGACCGAAATATCAAACATTCATAAGGCCATACAGCCGCAGGAAACCCTTTTTGTGGTTGACTCCATGACCGGTCAGGATGCGGTGAACACGGCAAAGGCATTTAACGACACCTTGAATTTTGACGGGGTTGTGCTTACTAAACTTGACGGTGATACCCGTGGTGGAGCGGCACTTTCCATCAAGACGGTCGTCAACAAGCCCATCAAGTTCATAGGTACGGGTGAAAAGATGGATGCCATCGATGTATTCTATCCATCACGTATGGCAGACAGGATACTGGGGATGGGTGATGTGGTCTCCCTTGTAGAGCGCGCCCAGGAACAGTTTGATGAAGAAGAAGCCCGCAAACTGCAAAAGAAGATTGCCAAGAACCAGTTTGGCTTTGATGACTTTTTAAAACAGATACAGCAGGTCAAGAAAATGGGTAGCATGAAAGACTTGATGGGCATGATCCCCGGGGCCGGCAAGGCCCTAAAAGGCCTTGATATAGATGATGACGCCTTCAAGGGTATTGAGGCCATCATCCACAGCATGACCCCGGCTGAACGCTCTGAACCTAAAATAATCAACGCAAGCCGCAAAAAACGCATCAGCAAGGGTAGCGGCACATCTGTCCAAGAAGTAAACCAGTTGCTGAAGCAATTTGGCCAGATGAGCAAGATGATGAAGATGATGCAGGGTGGCGGTGGCCGCAAGATGATGCAGATGATGCAGCAGATGCGATAACAACATAAAGCCTATAGCCTTGGGCATAAAGCAATATATATGACAATCCTAGACGGTAAGAAAACCAGTAACGATATAAAAGATGAAATAGCGGCAGAGGTCGCTGCAATGAAGGAGAGGGGAGAAAAAGTACCCCACCTGGCGGCCGTACTTGTGGGCAATGACGGAGCAAGCCTTACCTACGTGGGCAGCAAGGTCAAAGCCTGTGAGCGCATTGGTTTTGAATCTACACTGCTGCACCTCTCTGAAGATACCACTGAAGGGCAATTGCTCGCCAAGATTACTGACCTCAACATGAATGATAATATCGATGGCTATATCGTTCAGTTGCCATTGCCCAAACATATTGATGAGCAAAAAGTCTTGTTGGCCGTAGATCCTGATAAGGATGTTGATGGGTTTCATCCAGTGAATTTTGGTAAGATGGCACAGGATATGCCCGTTTTTATTCCAGCGACACCCTTTGGTATCATGGAACTTTTAAAACGATATAACGTGCCCACCGAGGGTAAAAACTGTGTGGTCATAGGCCGCAGTCATATCGTAGGTAGGCCCATGAGCATCTTGATGTCTCAAAAGGGCAATCCTGGCAACAGTACCGTGACCCTGGCACATAGCCGTACCAAAGATCTTGAGAAATTCACCCGTGAGGCAGATATCATAATCACGGCACTGGGTGTCCCCGAATTTTTAAAGGCAGACATGGTCAAGGATGGTGTTACCATAATTGATGTGGGTATAACCCGTGTTGCAGATAGCTCAAGACCTAGGGGATACCGCATTGCAGGTGACGTAGATTATGATGAGGTAAGTGCAAAGGCAGGTTTTATCACACCTGTACCAGGCGGTGTAGGCCCCATGACCATAGCCATGTTGCTCAAAAACACCCTACTCGCAAGAAAAAGAAATAGGGAAGCTTAACGCTATTTCTTGAGGCTTTCTTCAGGTAATTCTACCACTAGGTGGCGTGCTGCCAGTGCAGCACCTATTATGCCTGCTTTGTTTTGTGTTTCTGCCGCCACGATGGGGGTGTCAATCGTAAGGTATTTTTCAAAAAGATGAAGGTTCTTGCTCGCACCACCACCTATGATGATCAGGTCTGGATTGCTCATCAGGGTAACCAGGTGCAGGAACTTATCAAAACGCTTTCCCCATTTCTTGAAGCTCATGTCATTTTTAAGGCGCACGGAGCGTGAGGCATATTTCTCAATGATCATTTTCTTTTTATAGCGCATTTGTCCCAGTTCAAAGTTAGGGATGAGTTCACCATTAAAGAAAACACCACTTCCTATGCCCGTACCTATGGTGATAACCATGACAAGGCCATTTTGTCCACGGCCCGCGCCAAAGGTCATTTCGGCTAGACCGGCAGCATCAGCATCATTGATGACCGCGACAGGAAGCCCTATCTTATCCTCAATCACTTTATCTACCTGCATGCCTACCCATGAAGGATCAAGGTTACCGTGTTGCATGGCCATACCATTTTTCATGACCGTGGGAAAACCTACGCCCACGGCACCCTTCCAGTCCCATTCTTTAACAACTTCGGCAATGGTGTTTATCATGGACTTGGGCTTGCGCGGTATGGGGGTGGGGAGTCTAAAGCGTTCTCCCAGGTAATCCTCGGTTTCAAGGTTAACCGGTACGCCTTTAATGCCAGTTCCGCCCACATCAATGCCCAAAATCTCCATAGAAAGTTGTTTTAATTCGACTATCGTCAAAAGAAAAGAATATTTATATACCTTGAAAGAAATCGCATTACTTTTTATGCAACGGGCATTAAAATAGTAGCGATATTATGAGAAATAATGAAATCAACGCCAAGAGGTAGATTACCCAATAGGGTTTGAGACGTAATGGGTCCTTGCCAAAAAGCGTTGTGGTCAGCTCATGATAAAATGGCCTGTTCTTGGCAATATGGTTGTACACCCGGTCACTTGCTTTTTGAAACCATCCATTTTTAAGGTACCAGTTATGAAAGGGATAATTACGCTTTTGCGAAAAGTCATAACTGCGGTAAGCTGAGTCTGGACCACTATACACCTTGCCGTCGGGTTCAATAAGTCGGCTTGCTTTTTTAAATTCCTTTAAGGGTATATCTGCAAAATCCCCAGCGACCTCTTGAAAGGTTTTGTAGTCCACCTGGTCTCCGGTCATGCGTTTCCAGCGGGTAATCCAGTATTTACAAAAACCGCACTGCCCGTCCCACACCATTACAGGTTTGTTCTTTGGGGGATGCGCGGTGTGGTCATATTTGGTAAACATCAGAGCCGTTCTTCTTCACCGGGCAGCTCGCGCGTGCCGTATTCTTCGCGGTAGATTTTCACGATAAGTAAAAACAGGCTTATGAGCAAGGGCCCAAAGATCAACCCTATAAACCCAAATAGCGGGACCCCCACGATAACCCCTATCAGCGTCACGAGTGGATGTACGTTGTCCAGCTTTTCAAGCACAAACATACGTATGATATTATCCGTTGAGCCTACCACGATGAGGCCATAAAGCGCGATGCCTATCGCCTGACCCGTATCTCCAGATGAGTAGAGGAGGATGATAACGGGAACGATACCCAGTAGCGTGCCCACAAATGGAATCATGGAGCCTACCGTGGTGATCACGAACCAAAAAAATGGGTCTGGTACGCCAAAAATGAAAAAACCTATCAAGGCCACGATTCCCTGGGCAAGTGCCACCATGGGGATGCCCAGTGCATTGGCCCGAACCATCTTGGCACTTTCGGCACCTATGGTCTCCAGGTCATTATCTCCCAGGGGGATATAATCATACATGGATTCACGTAACTTTTTACGGTTGGTCAACATATAATAGAGCAAAAAGTACATGATGCTTATCGCGATCACGGTGTTGAACGTGCCCCCGGCAAGAGACTGGAGGTTGTCCGAAAGCCAACTGGTAATACTATTGGTATCAATGTTGCTGCTTATGTCGTAGTTGATGTCAGTTTCCCACTGTGATATCTGGTCTTTTACGGCACTGATCACCTTTTCTGAGTTTTGCACGGCGTCGCTTATTTTTGACGTAAGCATCATCACAAGCCCGCCTACCGGCACAAGGATAACGATAAATGAAAATACCATGAGCACCGCTGCTGCAAGGCTGGGATTCCAGCCGCGATGGGTCAACTTGCGCATCCAGCCCCTGAAGATGACATGCAGGGTAATGGCTCCCAGTATACCAGAAAGATAGGGCACCATCTCCTTAAAAATAAGGTATAACAGCAATATTATCAGTAAGATATGAAATACTTGCCTTACCAGTTGAGGTCGTATCTGTTTCATTTGGCAAAGAGTTGGTTGATGTCCTTAAAGCTTTTAAATTCCAGTGCATTGCCGCAGGGGTCGTAAAAGAACATCGTGGCCTGCTCGCCAGGTAACCCCTTGAAGCGTATGTAAGGTTCTATGGCAAATGCCATGTTTTTTGCCCGTAACGCTTCCGCGAAAGCGTGAAAATCATCCCACCCCAGCACGACGCCAAAATGGGGTACGGGTACATGCTTGCCATCTACCTCGTTATGGTGGGTGGATGCGGTTTCTTCCCGGGGTTTAAAATGGATGACCAGTTGATGGCCAAAAAAGTCAAAATCAACCCACTCCTCACTGCTGCGGCCTTCAGGTAGCTCAAGTACATCCCGGTAGAAGGTACGGGCCAGGGCAACATCATAAACGGGAATGGCAAGGTGGAAGGGTGCGGGCATAGGGAGGGTCGTTTTTATGTAAAAGTAAGGGAAATAGGCTTACGCCAAATTATCACTGTTGATCAATTGTTGCGCAGTGCGTGTATAAGTTCTTTTTTGGTCATCTTGCTGCGTCCTTCAATCCCCACGTTTTTTGCCTGGTCATAGAGGTCATCCCTTGACCACTCTTCATATGGCTTTGCCTTGCCGCCTTTTTTACCGGCGTCTGGTGTATTGGCTATACGGACAGATTTTTCCTTGCTGTAGCCCTTGTCCCTGAGGGCTTCATACTGCTCCTCGTTCTTTACTCTTGGCATACGTTGTGGCATGGCTTTGGTTTTTTCGGTTTTACCCTAAATTTACAAAAGCCCCTGTCCATATTGTTTTGGATTAACAGAGATTTATAAGATGTGGTAGGGACGTGGCTTTTGCCAGAAGGCATAAAAAAACCAGTCAAGATTTGACTGGTTTCTCATAATTTTTATGCTGGATTTAATGAAATCCAAATTTCTTCAAATTCTCGTGGCTTATCTCAACGGCCTCAAGCGGGGTGTGGTTGAAGGTCTGGTCCTGCTCCACGATATAATATTTCATTCCACTTTTTTCGCGGGCATCATAGATGCGCTTGAAGTCAATGGTGCCTTCACCCACTGGTGCAAAGTTGCCATTCTCGGCCATGTCCTTGACATGCCATATCTTAAAGCGGCCCGGGTATTTATTAAAATACTCCACGGGGTCTGCACCTGCCTTTGTCACCCAGTATAGATCCATCTGAAAATCTACATAATCTGGATTTACATTTTGAATCATATAGTCATAAAGTGTCACCCCATCCTCACCGGGCTCAAATTCAAAATTGTGGTTGTGATAAAGTAGTTTAAGGCCGGCAGCATTACATTTTTCGCCCAGTGTGTTGAGTACTTCCACCAGGTGTTCCCGGGTTCCTTCCATACCTATGGTCTTGGTTTCTGGGTCATATTTGAACATGCCCATGGGCGGCACGGGGATAACAAAATACTTGAAGCCCACGGCCTTGACATCTGCGATGAGAGTATCAGCATTTTCTAAGGTTACCATGCCCATGTGGGTGCTTATGGGCTTTAGGTTAACAGAGTCTAAAAATGCTTTGTATTCCTGTGGTTCCATGCCATAGAACTTGCCATCTTCATAGTTTACTGACTCTATATAGGCATAACCCATATCAGCCACGGCCTTGATGGTCTCCTTGGGGTTTTTAGCCATATCATCCCTTAGGGTGTACAGGGTGGCTCCTCCATAATGCGCGGTAGAATCTACAACGGTTTCGTTTTCAGCATCAGTGGTACCTTCTTTTGACGAAGCATTGTTCTTGCAGGCTGTAAAGCTCAAGAAAGCAAGCAATAGCAGCTGTGGTAAAAAGTATTTTTTCATTGTTGCGAATAATTGTGAAATGATTAGTATTGCAATATATCAAATTCTTTTCATTGCTTGACAATGAAACGGGAAGGCTTCACCATAAAAATCCTTTTTTGCCTTGATTCTTTCAATAATCGATCTGGTTGGTACTTTTTTCTTTGCCATTTCTGGTGTGCTGGTCGCCTTGAACAAGCGCCTTGACCCCTTTGGTATCCTGATTATTGCATTTGTGACCGCAATAGGCGGTGGCACGCTGCGGGATGTGATCATAGGCAGGACACCCGTGGGGTGGATGTATGACCTTAAGTATATCTATGTCATTTTCCTGGCGGTATTGATAGGCGTAATCTTTAGAAAAAAACTTGACACCCTGCGCACTTCATTCCTGCTTTTTGACACCATGGGGTTATCTGTTTTTACGATGACCGGTGTGGGTATAGGCATCCATACTGGCCTGCATCCCATGATCTGTATTGCCCTGGGTACCATGAGTGCCTGTTTTGGCGGGGTAATCAGGGATATCCTTTGCAACGAGATCCCCGTGATTTTCAGGAAGGAAATATACGCCACGGCCTGTATTTTGGGCGGGTGCATCTACTTTGCGTCAATGCAGGTGTTTACTGATGAGGTTTCCTATATTATCTCAATAGGTGTAATTGTCACGGTGCGGTTGCTGGCGGTGCGGTATAAATTAAAACTGCCCACCTTTAGCTGATTATTTTTTTTGGCTGTTGCCAAATCTACTTCTACGGTATGCAGTAAATCTCCATATTTTAATGTCTTTTGATTATGTAACCTGGGTATTTGCCTGGGGAGGAACCTGCTTTTTTCTTTTGGCGAAAGCCATAGAAAACCTTGTATTGCCCCTTATAATATGGTAATTTACAAATAGGCAAAAAAAATTATTCCTTTTTGCAACATCACTTGCCATAAATCGTATTTAGGGTGATTAACAGCTAACCAAAATCAAAATTTTGTCGATTTCTGATATCCTAGAAAGATGCAAACAGAATGACCGGCGGGCTCAACTGCAGCTCTATCGCAAGTATAGCGATGGAATGTATTATGTGGCCTTCAGGTTCTTGAGAAATGCAGCAGATGCAGAAGAAGCCATGCAGGAGGGTTTTGTAAAGGCCTTTGCAAAACTGCACCAGTACAATGGTGAGGTAACCTTTGGCGCATGGTTAAAGAGAATCGTGATCAACAGGAGTATTGATATGCTCAAGGCAAAAAAGCTGGAACTTATTGCCATCAATGAGCAAGTATTGGGTACGGTAGATGAGCACAATGACTGGACGGTTGATGACGGTATAACACTTGACCAGATCAAAGCAGCCATTGAGGAACTGCCAGAACGTTATAGATATGCCGTTATGCTCTTCTTGATTGAAGGATATGACCATCAGGAAATTTCTGAAATACTTGATATCACGGAGGTAGCATCACGCACCCTTATACATAGGGGAAAGAAAAAATTACAGGAAAAATTAAAACATCATTATCATGGCACAGGATATTAGAGAACTGTTCAAGAATGACAAGGGCTTGCCCACGGGGAGTTTGCCCTTAGGCCACGAGAAGCGTTTTATGGCGCGTCTTGATGAAGAATTTGGCAAGGGCCAAACCACAAACAGTCTTTATCTATGGATGAAGGTTGCTGCAGTAATCGTGGTGGTGCTTGCCGTGGGGGGACTGTTGATGTTCAATCCATTGGCGCCCTCCCAACCTGGTGGACAAACCCCGGCGTTGACCGAGGCCACCACCCAGGACCCCGCTGATCAACAGGTAAACCTGAGCGATGTGTCTCCTGAATTTAAAAAGGTCGAAGACTATTACCTGGCAAGTATCAATGTTGAGCTTGCACAGCTTCAGGTAACCCCAGAGAACAAGGCCTTGATAGATTCTTTTATGACACAGCTGGAAGAGCTTAACCTGGAGTATCAAAAGTTGAATGACGAGATGGGTGAGGTAGGCGTCAATGAGCAATCTGTGTCTGCCCTGATCTCAAACCTACAATTGCGCCTTGACCTGCTGTTTAGGCTCAAGGAAAAATTAAACGAACTAAAATCTGACGCATCAGCAGAGCCCAGCGTGGCCGCAAGTGCTGATGACACAAAATCTTATACAATTTAATGACTATGAATGCTAAGTTTAAAAATAATGCGCTTTTACTGTTCCTGGTGCTTGTGGCCCTGCCGCAGGCATGGGCCCAGGACAAGACAACCAAGATCAAGGAACGCTTTAATGTAAACGATGATGTAAACATCAACCTGGATGTTCAAAACACAGATATTGTTTTTGAAGACTGGAACAAGGATGAAGTAGAGATTGAAGCCTACCTTGAGACTGATGGCCTAAGTGATGACGAGATTGCCCGCCTCAAGGACAACTGGCGCATGAATGTACAGGGCAACAGCAACATGATACGCATCAACAGTGTTGCACAGTCTGGAGGGATTGCCTTTGGCGCAATGCCCATGGGTGGTATGGACGAGATTATACGTTCATCCATGTCAATCATGCAGCCGGTGATGAAAAACATGGTAGGCCCATTGCTGGAGGGTTTTGCCGGTAAGCCACTCCCACAGGAATACTACAAGGGCATGAGCGACATCAAGTTTGACTATGATGCGTATAAGCGCGATGGTGAGAAATATATCAAGGAATATAACCGCAAAGTGGAAGAAAACTTTGGTAAGGACTTTGACGATGCCATGAAGGAGTGGGGCAAGGAAAATTCACAGCTCATGAAGAACTGGGAAAGTCAAATGGGAAAAAACATGGGCCTGCCCGAATCTCCCTTTGGCACGACACGTAACCTTGATTTTGACCCAGATACCTACGGGAAGGATAAAAAAGCCTATGTGGCAAAACTGAACAAGAAATATGGCTCAAGTGCCTCGGTAAAAGATGTTGACAAGTGGCTTGTTGAGATGGAAGCGTGGGGCGATGATCTTGGCAAAGGTATGGAAGCCTGGGGAAACCAGTTTGCAAAACAATTTGGCGGAAGGATGGAGTCCATGGGGGAAACATTTGGTAAACAAATGGAAAAAGATATGGAGGCCTGGGGAGAAAACTTTGGCAAGCGCATGGAAGCCTGGGGAGAGAACTTTGGCAAACAGATGGAGCAATGGGCCAAAGAAAACGAGGGCAACTTTGAACAAAGGGTCGAACGTGATGAAAATGGCAATGTGCGCACCATCATGAGCTTTAGCTCTGGCAATATGCCCACAAACAGCAGGACTTCTGCAAAGGGATCACGCAAGATCATCATACGTAAGCCCAAGACCGCTAAGCTTGACCTTAACGTTCGCCACGGTGAGGTAAACCTAGGAGACGCAAACAATGCAAGGGTAAACCTCTCGCATGGCGGTTTTACCGCAAAGACCATCAATGGCGACCAGACCCTGCTCACCGTGTCCTACAGCCCCGTAAAGGTTGACAGGTGGAACAGCGGCAGCATGCGCAGCAGTTATGTCAAGGATTGCGTGATAGACAAGGTTGAAAAAATCAATCTGGACTCCCGGGCGAGCAACGTCATCATCAATGAGCTGGGAGACAGTGCCATCATCTCCGGGACCTTTGGCGAGCTCTCGATACCCAAGGTTTCTAATGGCTTCAACAGCCTCAACATCAACCTAGAAAACAGTGACCTGGCACTCCGCCTGCCAGATGCAGCTTTTCATTTTACCTATACCGGCACCCGCAGTAATTTAAATTATCCTAAAAAACTGGATGCCAAGGTGATGGAAAGCTATGACAGTAAAATGGTAAACGGCTTCAACAAATCCCGCAACACGGATAGTTCAATTTCTATCTCAGCAAAATTTAGCGACGTCGTAGTGAATTAATTGATTTTTTATAGTGTTAGTTTAGGTTAGCAATCCCGCCCTTGTGGCGGGATTGCTTTTTGGGTGATTTACAGGGCAAATAGACAAAAACATTTTTATTTTTGCCGCCATGACCAGTGATGCATTTTCAAGTTTTCTCAATAGCCTTACGGCGAAATTCACTCCCGTGGTACAAGGCTATGACCATGCAGGCTATGTGCCTTTGGATTTATCCAAAAACAACAAGCAACTACAACAAGTGGATGTCTCATCATCCCGTGCCATAGGAAAATATGTCGATGATGTCATAGCAAAAAATGCAGGGAAGATAGCCTATGGGGGATATGATGAACAAAGGAGCATCTATGACCGAAGCCTGTATTTTTCAGATGCCTATCAAGAAAGACGCAATATCCATCTGGGCATGGATCTATGGTGCAGGGCCGGTAGTGATATCATTGCCCCGCTAGATGGCACGGTGCATAGCTATGCAGATAATAACAACCATGGCGATTATGGGCCTTGCATTATCCTGGAACATAGGTTTGAGGGTGAGATGTTTTATACCCTGTATGGGCATTTATCCAGGCTTTCACTAGATGTGTTGAAAATAGGAGATGTTATCAAACAGGGAGAAGTCGTGGCACGGTTGGGGGAGTCTTTTGAAAATGGGGATTATGCACCGCACCTGCACTTTCAGGTAATACGGGATATGCAGGGCAACATGGGTGACTATCCCGGGGTATGCACCCAGACGGTTCATGATTTTTATCTAGCTAATTGTCCTGATCCCAACCTGATTCTCAAAATCTAGTCCGCACAGATCACTTCATAATATATGGAGTTTATTTTATCTTTCTCCCTGCCCGCGGCATCGCATGCGGTCAAACCTACAATGAGGTCCATGTTAGCCCTGAACAAGATAGTATCTCCAGCTTTGCTAGATGGTTTTTGTGCGGTAAGGCTGCCAGAGCCATCAACCATGACTTTTTTAAAGATGTTGAATGAATCTGGGATATCGTCCTTGGCTATACTAAAATTCCCCAAGCGTTCAATCATCTGGCTCAGGCAAGAGGCAAAACCGGTATCATTTGATTTCCCACTTGATGGGCACGGTGGCATCAGTACATCATTGTTGCCGTGAGTATCTTTTACTATCTCTAGCAGCTTGTTGCTCCGGTTGCTCCATAAGGTGTTGCCGGTGGTGGGCTGTATGTTTTTTTCAAATTCCAGGGTTTTGCCAGAACACATCTTTTCGCGTATATCGCGAGCATTGAACAGTACCATGTTGCAGGTGTTGCCGCCAGTGGGGTCAATTACCTGTAAAGTATCTCCTTTTCTTAAAACAAATGCGCACCCATTTTTTGTGTTTTTATCATCAAGCTGTGCCGTGACCATGATTTCTAGATTTTTTTTGAATTTCTCAACACCCTGGGCAATTCCCTCTTGCCATATTGACGGGCCTCAATTTCCAGGGCATATCCCTGTGACATGGGGTCGCTGCCCATGGGGTCTTCATGTATCAGGTAGTAATCCTTTAATTCAGTATGGGTTTTCTTGTTGCTTTTTTCTTTTGCGCTTTTTGCAAAATCCTCGGTAAGATTAAAAATCAAAGCAGGGTAAGGGCTGCGCTGGGCCTTGGTCTCGCTTCCCGGATGTGTGCCCATGACATAAAATGGCTGGCCCGCTAGGCTGAACAAGAACTTGTCATCTGTCAATTCATGTGTTGCGCTGTGTTTCCATGGTTTCATATCCACCAGGTGAAGGTATCTCAACTGTTTCCACAACAGTTTTTCAAACTGGGTCTCAGTATAGTATTTGCGTTTGGGGAAGGTGGCAATAAAAGTAGCGCAATCGTTTTCGTAATTTTTGCAAAATTTGATGAAGTCCTCTAGATCTGCAAGAAGTTCGATTGCGGTTTTTTGAGAACCCAGTGCATCATAGGTCCTAAATGTGACATCATGCAAACCCACCGGTTTTGATTCCTTTTTCCATGGATGGCCGGCTTTTATAAAGTGCCTTTTGAATTCCTTGATAACTTCGGTATCACCCAGTTCATATTCACGGGTAGTTTGATTGTTTTGGTTGACCAGTCTCATACTATTGTTTTTATTTTAAAATTATCAATAATATGATTTCAATGCAATGTGCAGATTCTTAATTGTGAATAATTTAACTGCCTATATTGATGTGGTGCACAACTCATGAATTTTTTGTGCAATCGCTTTAAAGAAGATGTATGCCGTGGGTGTTTTATAAAATGACATGCATAAAAAATGGGAGACTTATAAGCCTCCCATTTTTTGCGTGTAGCCCGTTTTTATTATCAAATATGTAACCTATATGATTATTATAAATAATCAATTACATGTCTGTTGAATCTTTTTTTGCCATGTCTTTTTCAATCTCTTGTTGATCCTCATGAATCTTGTTAAGCTCTTCCTGAATCTTGTTGAGGTTTGCTGATATTTTTTCATTGGCTGCGTTGATCTCCTCTATTTTTTCCGTTGCGGCCGCAAGGTCATCACTATCTTTCACCATATTGTCGTTCATGCCTTGATGTTCACTCAGGATTTTTTGTATTTCCTTGAGTTTTGCTGCTTGTTCATTCAATAGCCCTTGGTGCTCTTTAAGGTCAACTAAAGCAGCAGAATCTGTCATTTCAAGATCGGCAAGCCTTTCTTCAAGGGTCATGCTCTTTTTCTTTAGATTTTGATGTTTTGCGGTCATCGCATCGTGAATGGAATCCAGGTTATCCGTATGCATTACAAACTCCAGGTATTTTTCATGAAGTTTTGCGCGTGTATCATCGCAAGAAGAAAATAAAAGGCCTAGGGCCAAAAGTGGAACTATATATTTCATCATTTAAAAATTTAAACCGAATTTAATTTAATCTGTGAATATCTTACGATAAGATAATGTTAAGGATTTGTCAATGCCAGCGCATCCAGCGGGAGCGTGGTTTTTTATTGTTTTTAGAATGAATTTCGATTTCAAACTGGCCTGATATTGAGTAGTCCATGGTAATACTACAATACTTATAATTTTTTATGGGCATATATGAAGGTTCAAAGCCTACGAAGTGAAAACTTAGCTTACTTTCTTCAGCTAATATATCAATGGGTACTTTTAAATAATATTTTCCGTCAAAATCAGTTTGAGTCTCGTACTCAGTTCCTTCAAGAATGACCGTTGCTCCTGGCAATGGTAAACCCTCGTGGTCAATTACAACACCTTCAAAAACGCGTAAGCCGTCAATAACTTTTGGTGAATTCCCTGCGTGAGGTTTCTCTGTAACATTAATCTTTTCTGGATGTAATTCTGTTGGGTAGTCTGGTTTTGTTTTTCTAGGATTTTCCTGGCCATAAGCACCCCCGGCCATCGCCATCAATGTTGTAAAACTAGCAACGAGCTTCCAGGGTGTATTTCTTTTTTCGCTGGGTGCGAAAATTTCTCTGTCCAATTGACTAGCATTGAATTTGCCACAAAGTTTTTCGCCGTTTTTCAAGCGTGTTGCAAGTTCGCTATTTGTATAGTTTGAAAAGTCAATGACCTCTTTCTCACAGTTTGCACAGAACTTCCCTTGCTCTGTAGGGGTCATGTCGTGCCAGTTTTCGCAGCAAGGCTCAGGTATTTTAATCTCGAAATACATATACCCTTAAAGATACTATTTATTTTATTGTATAATTCAATAGTTGAGCGTTACATAAAAAAAGGAAGGTTTTTAAACCTCCCTTTTTGCGTTAATTTTTAAGTTCCTGATTTTCCTTTATCTCGGGTTTGGGTTTGTTTTTTATATATTTTTCAAGCCATTGGTCTTGTTTCCATAACTTGTGCAGGATGGACTCCTTAGCGGCATAACCGTGACTTTCTTTGGGGAGCATGACGAGCCTGGCCGTCGCGCCCATACCTTTAAGTGCATTAAAATAACGCTCACTTTGCAGCGGGTAAGTACCCGAGTTGTTGTCTGCAAAAAGTGTTTTTTTAGTCATTATGAGCGGTTTAGTAATTCATGCCATGAAATTTAGGGATTTTATATGCAATATCCACCCCGTAAAGAATTATGCATGCATATTAAACATATGGTATTTTTAATGCAGGATTTTGAGGAAATACTATCTTACATCCTCTATGGGCCACGTGTTTTGTGGCTCTGTTAATTTTTAAGACTATGTACACTTCAAAGATAGCTGGGCTGGGAGCCTACGTGCCCGAAAATATCGTCACAAACGACGACCTGTCTAAAATGATGGATACCAATGATGCCTGGATACAGGAAAGGACAGGTATCAAGGAGCGCCGGCATATAAAAAAGGGTGATGGCAACAGTACCGCAAAAATGGGCGTGAAGGCTGCGAAGATTGCCCTGGAAAGAGCTGGGCTTACGCCAAAGGATATCGACCTCATTGTCTTTGCCACCCTGAGTCCAGATTATTACTTCCCAGGATGTGGGGTACAGGTGCAAGAAATGCTAGATATGCGCACCATTCCCGCACTGGACGTGCGCAATCAGTGTAGTGGGTTTGTCTATGCTATCTCAACGGCAGACCAGTTTATTAAAACCGGAATGTATAAAAACGTGCTGGTCATAGGTTCTGAAAATCATAGTGGCGGTCTTGATATGACCACGCGTAGCAGGAACGTGAGCGTGATTTTTGGCGACGGCGCAGGAGCAGCAGTGCTTACCAAGGCAGCAAATGATGAAGGTGGAATATTATCGACACACCTGCACAGCGAGGGCGAGCACGCTATGGAACTTTCACTGGAAGGCCCCAGTACAGAGCGCTGGGTACCCGAAATCATTGCAGAAAACCCGCAGGAGAATATTCCGTATTATCCATATATGAACGGGCAGTTTGTGTTTAAAAACGCGGTGGTGCGATTTGCAGAGGTCATCAATGAAGGTCTTGAAGCCAATGGCCTTACGGCGAAAGACATAAACATGTTGATACCCCATCAAGCGAACCTTAGGATAAGTCAATTTGTACAGAAGCAATTTCGCCTAAGCGATGACCAGGTATATAACAACATCCAGAAATACGGGAATACCACGGCAGCATCCATCCCCATCGCTTTGACCGAAGCCTGGGAAGAAGGAAAAATCAATAAAGGAGACCTGGTTGTTCTTGCGGCTTTTGGTAGCGGATTTACCTGGGGAAGCGCGATTATAAGATGGTAAACTCAGAATCTGTTTCTTGCACGATTTTTTGGTGGAATCGGAAGTTCTCAAAGAAAATCTTCATCTCTTTTTGCGCCTGAATTTTGTGTGCTATGAGTAAAGTAAGAAAAAATAAAAACAGGATGGCCGTTGTTAACCAATTTCCATTGATCAAAGCATAGATGGCGAAGACAAATCCCACGATAAAAAACATCCAATGAATCCATGGATATTTAAATGTACTTTTAAGCTTGAACCTATTCTTTGGTGTTAGTTTTCCTAAGATTATATAATTATTGGTGAAAGACATTCTTCTTAGTCTAAACCTATCTGCTTTCGCATCATATTGATAAGCATTTTCCCGCTCCATTGAAGAAAGCACTTTCTTGATCAATGTATTATTAGGTAAAGATTCTATCATGATTTTCCCTTTTGCACAAACTCTAGCTGATCAACATCCACCTTTGTGGTAAACATACCATAATCTACGGTGGCCTTACCTTTATCAATGCTGTCAACAGTTCCCACGGCACGACCATCAGGTAATCGTACTCTATCGCCTATTTTTATAGTAACCTTGGGTTTTGCGGCCTCAACTTTTTCTTGTTGTTTTTTTTCTTCTTGTTTTTTCTTGCGTATTACCTGCACTTTTTGCTGGGCTTCCTGCTGTACCTTGCGCTCTTTGGCCTTCTCGATACGTTTTTCTTTTATGGACTGTTTCTGGCGCTTGCTGTTTTCTATCTGTACCACTTTGACCATTTCGCCCACGAGCTTCTTTTTATTCTTGTCATAAAAGAATTTCTCGGCAAGGTCATCCAGCTTTTGCCCCAGGTAGATCATGCGCTGGTTGCTATCATATAGTTCTTGATAGCTCTCCAGCTTTTGTTGTATGCGGGCATTGACCTGGTCAAGTTCTTTTTGCTGTTTTATGGCTTCCTGTTCCTGGTTTTTGAGCGACGAGGTGGTTTTTGCCAGCTTGCTCCTTTCTTTTTGCAGGTCAGCGATACTCTTGTCAAATCGTATCTTGCCGCGTTCAACCTTCTTTTTTGAACGGTTTATAAGTGAATAGGGTATCCCGTTTTTTTGCGCCACTTCAAAGGTGAAAGAACTTCCGGCTTCTCCCACATGTAGCTTGAAGAGGGGCTGCAGCGTACGGGCGTCAAAGAGCATGTTGGCATTTACGATGGCCTCGGTCTCGTTGGCCATCATCTTTAAATTGGCATAATGTGTGGTGATGATGCCATAGCCCCCGCGCTCATGAAACACTTCAAGGAAGGTCTCTGCCAGGGCCCCGCCCAGCTCGGGGTCGCTACCGGTGCCAAATTCATCAATCAAGAACAAGGTCTTGTCGTCGCACTTGCGCAAAAAATAATTCATGTTCTTCAGGCGGTAACTATATGTGCTGAGGTGGTTTTCTATGCTTTGATTGTCGCCTATGTCTGTCAATATCTTATCAAAAAAACAAAACCTGGAGTATTCGTGCACCGGGATGAGCAGGCCACTCTGCAGCATTACCTGCAGTAGCCCCACGGTTTTTAGCGTGATGCTCTTGCCGCCTGCATTGGGGCCGCTTATGACAATGATGCGGTTGTTTTCATCCAGTTTGATATCCTGTGGATAGGTTTTTTCGCCCTTGCGCTGGTTTGTTACATACAGCAGGGGATGATAGGCTTCCTTAAAATCAATCTCGCGCTCCTTGGTTATTTTTGGGAGGACCGCGTTGATTTTTTCGGCATATTTTGCTTTCGCGGAAATAACATCTATTTTGGCCAGGAGTACCTGATAATCAGCAAGTAGTTCACGGTAGGGCCTTATCCTTTCGGTAAGCTCTTTGCGTATGCGCTTGATTTCTTCATTTTCCTCATACACAAGGTTATTGAGCTCCCGCTGGTTGTGCATGGTGGCCTCTGGCTGGATATAGACTATACTGCCTGTTTTTGAATTGCCCAGGATGCTACCCTTGACCTTGCGGCGGTGCATGGCCTGCACGGCAAGCACCCGTACATTATCCACCACGGTTTCCCGTATATCATCAAGATAACCATGACTGCTGTATGTGCTCAATGCCGAAGCAAAACTGCTGTTGATACGGCCCTTCACGATATTTATCTGTTGGCGGGTCTGTTTTAAGAGGGGCGAGGCATCATCTTTTATTTCGCCAAAGCGGTCAATTACTTGATTGATGGCATCCACTATGGCCGTGGTATACTCGGTTTCTTGCACGAGCATGGTGAGGTTAGGGTAGATTTCACCATGTTTTTTAAAGAACCTTAGGTGTGTATTGACCGTTTCAGAGATTCCGCCCAGTTTTCTAAAACTGTTGGTCTCAAGTACTGTTTCTTCAATATGGAGCATGCGCAACTCGCTGTCAATGGGGTCAAAGCCATGATTGGGTATGGCGCTTTCCTGCACTTTTGAATTGACATATTCATGGGTCTGATGCAGGGCGACAAGGGTCTTTCGGTTGGATTTTTTTGGCTTTAAAGCCAAAGCACGCTCCTTGCCCTTCTCAGTGGTGCACAGGGCCGAAACCTGGGCACAGACTGATGGGAATTCTAGATCTTTAAGTGTTTTTGAATGGATGTTGATCATAGCAAATGCCTAAATTTAAGGCTCAGCAAAATTAGGTAATTAATGGACGTTAACATAGAGCAAAGCTGGAAGGCTGTACTGGGAGAAGAATTTAATAAACCCTACTTCAAGGCCCTCATTGATTTTGTGAAGGAAGAATATGAGCAACATAGGTGTTTTCCCAAGGGAAGCCAGATTTTTAATGCCTTTGAGCTTTGCCCGCTGGACAAGGTTGAGGTCGTGATTCTGGGCCAGGACCCCTATCACGGGATAGGGCAGGCACATGGCCTGTGCTTTTCAGTCAATGAAGGCGTGCCCATGCCACCGTCGCTACTCAATATTTTTAAGGAGATACAGCAGGACCTGGGAAAACCCTTTCCAGAAAATGGCAACCTGGAGCGCTGGGCAAAACAGGGGGTCTTGTTGCTCAATGCCACGCTGACCGTGCGGGCACATCAAGCGGGCTCCCATCAGGGCAAGGGCTGGGAAAAGTTTACTGATAAGGTTATTGAGATTATTTCTGCTCAAAAGGAAAACGTGGTCTTCCTGTTATGGGGCGGTCATGCAAAAAAGAAGGCAGCTAGGGTTGACCGGGAGAGGCACCTTGTGCTAAGTTCTGGGCATCCTTCACCATTAAGTGCAAATAGGGGGTTTTGGTTTGGGAACAGGCATTTTGGCCAAGCGAATACCTTTCTTATTAAAAAGGGAAAGAAACCTATAGCATGGTAGGTAGGTTTATACGGTTAAAAGCATAAAAAAACCCGAGCTTTTGGGCTTGGGTTTTTATAATTTAAGGGGGAGTTTTACTTGAAAAGATTTAGGTCCACTTCTCTTTTTTCTTTTGCGGATCAGGATTTCTACTGAAATGAAACAAAATCAAATTGATGAGAAGTAGGGTACCGAGAATAATTAAAAAAACACCCATAGATTAAAGATTTAATTGATTTTCAATCGTATTGTGCAAAAATGCGTAATATTCTTGAAGTTATACTAACAAAAAATGTAAATTTTATATTAAATTTTTCTTAAAATATTTTTCGAAATAATTTCTTTTCCTATTATATCTAGTTGCTGCAATTTTTGAACAACATTTTCTATTTCTTGCTTACTTACCTGTTCTTGAGACCATTGTGTGTGTTTGATCCATTCATTGAGGTCTTCCTCTTTTTGTAAATATCTCTGCGACAACGTTTTAGTTATCCCTGGAGTATTTTTGAAATCTTTTGTAAGAAAATTCAATGCATCGAGAAATTGCCCACAGCCCTGCTCATTTTCTTCCAGGAATTTTTTCGTGGCAACGATAACAAAACTGGACCAAGGTGTGGGGAAATCTGCAAGCCATCTAAAAATGCCCTTGTCAACCACTGGTTTTGTGGTAAAATGTTCCCACATAAAATAGTCTGCTTCATTGTTTGTGAGGGCGTCAACTGCACCTTGCAAAGTGCCTATCTCAACAAATTTTAATGTGCTGGTGTCCCAGCCCATGGCGTCTGCATGTAGGTAGGCCATCAAGTGCGAGCCAGAGCCATAACGGCTTATGGCGACGCGAGCGCATTGTAGGTCTCTTTCTGACTTGAACTTGCTGCCGGCCGCAACATGGATTCCCCATAATAGGGGAGATGCAACATAGTTTTGAACGATATGGGTGGGATTGCCATTTACAATATCGCGCACCAC
Organism: Cytophagaceae bacterium; assembly: GCA_002710685.1. Taxonomy (GTDB): domain Bacteria; phylum Bacteroidota; class Bacteroidia; order Flavobacteriales; family Flavobacteriaceae; genus Leeuwenhoekiella. The sequence continues at coordinate 123,049 of PALD01000033.1, forward strand.
ACCTTCTAGCAGGATGATGGCCATATCAACCTCGCCGGCACGCAGGGCCTTGTTCATTGAGCCCGTACCATCAGGGTATTCATGCCATGCTACTTCAATGCCGTGTTCTTTAAACGTTCCATTTTCAATCCCCATGTGTACGGGAAAATTGAAATGCTCAGGCACTCCTGCCAATCTTATTTTTTTCATGTATGCGTGTGTTTTTTTTTAAGGTAATCATAGATGGCGGCCTGTGAGCGTATGGCTTCTTCGCCCTGTTTTTTGGTTACATACTGGTTGTGTTCGCCAGCATCATGAATCCTTGCTTTTTGATTGTCGTTTATCTGAATCTCCAGGATATCCTTGAGTTCATTGAATATGTCCTGGTCGTAGATGGGCGTGAGCACCTCAATCCTACGGTCCAGGTTGCGCGTCATCCAGTCGGCAGAGCCCATGAGCATCAGTTCTTCCCCATCATTATGAAAAAGGTAGATCCTGCCATGTTCCAGAAATCTATCAACAATGCTTGTCATGTAGATATTTTCGCTCAACCCCCTTATGCCGGGAATCAAGGATGAAAATCCACGTACGATAAGCCGTATCTCAACCCCGGCCTGGCTTGCCTTGTACAGCAGTTCTATCATCTCCACGTCTTCCAGCTGGTTCATCTTTGCCATTACTTTTGCTTTCTTGCCCATGCGGGCATTTTCCATCTCTTGATGAATAAGTTTTTCAAAGGTGCGCCGTGTGGTAAATGGCGAAACCAGCAGATGTTTGTTACGCGGGATGATAAGTTCTCCCTCAAGCACGCGGAAGACACGGTTGAGTTCTTTGGTCAAACGTTTGTTTGCCGTAAACAGGCCATGGTCAGTATATATTTTAGAGGTTTCTCCATTAAAATTGCCCGTGCCTATATATGCATATCTACGGTTTTTTTCTCCTTCCTGGCGACGTATCAGCAATATCTTACTGTGTACCTTGATCCTGGGATAGCTGTAGATGACCTGGGCACCTTTTTCTTCAAACTTGCGGCCCCATTCTATGTTGTTTTCTTCATCAAAACGGGCCTTGGCCTCCACGAATATGATGACTTTTTTATCGTTTTTCAATGCATTTTCAAGTGCCGTGGTCAGCCTTGATTCTTCAGCGATGCGGTAAAAGGATATCTTGATTTCTGTGACGGCGGGGTCAACGGCCGCCTGCTCCACAAATTCTTCCAAGTAGTTGAAGCTCATGAATGGAAAATGTACCAGCTGGTCTTTTTCGCGTATTGCGGTAAAGTAATCTTTGGATGTAGCCAAAGTTTTATGCCTCAAGGGTTCTAGCGGTTCATACCTAAGTTTAGGATTGTTTGAAGGGTCTGGAAACTTGAAGAAATCATTGAAGTTATGGTACCTGCCCCCCGGCATCATGTCTATTTTGCCCAGGTTGAGCAGTTTTCTCAGTCGTTTTACATCTGCTTTTTCCATACTGGCATCATAGAGCAGGCGCGTGGGCTGGCCCTCCATGCGTTGATGGAGTGACTTATAGATACGCTCTGCCAGGATGCCATCTAGCTCATCGTCCAGGTACAGCTCTGCATCACGCGAAAGCTTGATTTCATAAATGCCGTTGATTTTCTTATCAGGAAATAATCCTGGGATTTTATGCCGCACGATATCATCCACAAAGGTGATGTAATGGGTGTCACCTTCAGAGCACAGTTCAATAAAACGGGAAGAGGCACCTACCGGGATATTGACAAAGCCCAGCTCTCCATCGCCAGCAAAGGTGATGCAAAAGTACAGCGATTGATTTTCAAGAAAAACCCCTGCCGAAGATGTGAGCTTTACTATTTGGGGCTCCACGTGCTTTTTTAAATGGGTCTTGTACCATATATCTGCCAGTTCGGCCTGGGTAGTGTCATAGTCTTCAGCGGGCAGGAGATAGATGTTGTTTTCTTCAAGTTCCGGGAGGATCTGTTCTTGATATATCTTGCCAAACCGTTCCTGTTGTTCCTTAACGCGTTTCAGGATTTCCTTTACGGTCTTGTTGGGCCGCAGGGATAGTTTCTTGCGTATGCTTTTTTCCACGCGCTTCATCTGCCGCAACTGGGAAACCCGTACCCTGAAGAATTCATCCAGGTTTGAGGAGAAAATCGCCAGGAATTTCATGCGCTCATACAGCGGGTTATAGCGTTTATCCTCGGCTTCCTGGAGTACCCTCTCATTAAAGCTTAGCCAGTTTATATCACGGTGTACAATCGTTTCTGAATCTTCGGTGGTCATAAAAAATGCTTGAGGGCTAAATGTAAGCATTCAAGCATTTTAACATTTGTAAGCTTTTGTTAAATACCCCGGGCTTTACGATTCGTTAACCTTTTGGCGAAAGCCAGGAAATAGACTTACTTGTTTTTTAAAAGTTCGTTTTGCTTCTCGAGCAGGTCGCCTATGCGGTCCAGGAGTTCTATGTTCTTTGGGGTGGTCACCTGTGTGTTCTTGGGGTCATCTGCCTTGCGCCGCAGGCTGTTCATGAGCTTGACAACGATGAACACCGTGATGGCGATAATGAAGAAATCAACAAAGGCCTCGATGACGATGCCGTATCCCATGGATACTTCTTCACGGGTCTCAACACCATTGGTAAACTGGGCAGGCTCCAGCACCCATTTTTTGTTTTTCCAGTTTACGCCATCTGTCAAGAGGGTGAGCGGTGGCATAAAGAGCTGCTTGACCAGGGCATCCACGACGTCGTTGAACGCGGCGCCTATGATGACACCTATGGCAATGTCTATCATGTTGCCCTTGATGGCAAATTCTTTAAAATCGTGGATCAGCTTGTTTAAAAACATGGGCTATATGAGGTTAACCTTTATCATTATCCTGAACAAATAAACAAAGTATTGCAGCAATTACAAAACTCCCACCACCTATGAACATGGCGTTGATACTTTCATTATTAAGAAATGTCTTGAGAATATAGCCAAGCAGGCCGGCGGCAATGATTTGAGGGATGACGATAAAAAAGTTGAACACGCCCATAAAATAGCCCATCTTGTCCGCGGGAAGTATGCTGCTCAACATGGCATAGGGCATGGCCAGGATACTCGCCCAGGCGATTCCCACGCCTATCATAGAAATCAACAACATATCAGGATCCTTGATAAAAAAGATGGAGATAAGGCCTATTGCACCGCACAATAAGGCTATCATGTGCGTCACGCGCCTTGATGTGGCTTTCGCCAAAACTGGTAAAAGAAAGGCAAAGATGGCCGCAATCCCGTTATAGATCGCAAAACAGATGCCCACCCAGTCTGCACCATCATTGTAGAGTGCAGATGTGGTATCTTCAGTGCCATAAATATGACTGGTCACCGCTGAGGTGGTATAGATCCACAGGGCAAAAAGCGCAAACCAGCTGAAAAATTGTACAAAGGCCAACTGTACCATGGTCTTTGGCATCTTAAAGATGCCCATGAAAGACGCTGCAAGACCGCCAAAAATCCCCTTTTCCTTGTTTTCCCTGCGCATCTTTTCCAGGTCATCCGGGGGGTACTCTTCTGTTTTGAGTACCGTCCACATCACCGCACAAAAATAAGCGATGCCGCCAGCATAGAAGGACCATTTTACGGTATCAGGGATTTGACCTTCTGCAGCGGTGTTGTCCAGTCCAAAAACGTTTGTAAAGATCCATGGTAGAAAAGATGCGATAAAAGCACCCACACCTATAAAGATACTCTGCATGGCAAAGCCCCGGGTGCGTTGTTCATTGGGCAACATATCGCCCACAAAAGCGCGAAAGGGTTCCATGCTCACGTTGATGGATGCGTCCATCACCCACAACATCAGGGCAGCCATCCACAGCGATGTACTGTTGGGCATTACAAAAAGGGCCAGGGAAGCCAGTATGGCCCCAGCGGCAAAAAAAGGCCTGCGGCGACCCCATTTTTTATGCCATGTGCGGTCACTATAATACCCTATAATGGGCTGGATGGCCAGGCCCGTAACCGGTGCTGCCAACCATAATATGGGAAGTTCATCTTGTGAAGCCCCCAAGGTTTCAAAGATGCGTGAGACATTTGCATTCTGCAGGGCAAACCCGAACTGAATTCCTAAAAATCCAAAACTCATGTTCCAGATTTGCCAAAAACTAAGACGGGGCTTGATACCGCCTATTGAAACTGTGGACATACTTTATGTGTTGGTTGCTAAACTATAGATTCTAGATAATACATGAATGAACATGGTTTTAATATGACTTAGACCTGTATCACCCCTAAATTAAAATCTTTTTCAATAGGGGCATGATTTGCTGCTTCTATACCTGTGGATATCCACTTGCGGGTATCCAGTGGATCGATGATGGCATCCGTCCACAATCTGGCAGCGGCATAGTAGGGAGATACCTGCTCATCATATCTGTTTTTTATTTTGTCAAAAATTTCTTTTTCAACCTCGGGGGTGATTTCCTTGCCCTGTTTTTTTAACGAGGCGGTCTCGATTTGCAATAAAACCTTAGCCGCGCTGTTACCACTCATGACTGCAAGCTCTGCGCTGGGCCATGCAAAGATTAAGCGTGGGTCATAGGCCTTACCGCACATGGCATAGTTGCCTGCACCATAACTGTTGCCCATCACCACGGTAAACTTGGGCACCACGCTGTTGCTTACTGCATTGACCATTTTTGCACCGTCTTTGATAATACCGCCATGCTCGCTCTTGCTGCCCACCATAAACCCGGTGACATCCTGTAAAAAGACCAGCGGAATCTTCTTCTGGTTGCAATTTGCTATAAAACGGGTGGCTTTATCGGCACTGTCACTGTAAATCACACCGCCAAACTGCATTTCACCCCTTTTGGTCTTGACCACCTTGCGCTGGTTGGCCACAATACCTACGGCCCAGCCGTCAATGCGTGCATATCCGGTGATGATGGTCTGGCCGTAGCCTGCTTTGTATTCTTCAAACTCACTGCCATCCACCAGACGCTTGATGATTTCCATCATGTCATACTGGTCACTACGCTTTCGCGGAAGCAAACCATAGATATCTTCTTGAGCCTCGGTGGGTTTTCTAGCGGCAACCCGATTAAATCCGGCTTTTGTAAAATCCCCCATTTTATCCATGATGTTCTTGATTCGCGTAAGTGCATCCCTATCATCTGTGGCTTTGTAATCTGTAACGCCACTTATCTCACAATGCGTTGTGGCTCCGCCCAAGGTCTCGTTGTCAACGCTCTCCCCTATGGCCGCTTTAACCAGGTAACTTCCTGCCAAAAAGATGCTCCCGGTCTTATCTACAATCAAGGCCTCGTCGCTCATGATGGGGAGATAGGCGCCACCCGCAACGCAACTGCCCATTACCGCAGCAATCTGGGTGATGCCCATGCTGCTCATGATTGCATTATTGCGAAAAATCCTCCCAAAATGTTCCTTGTCTGGAAAAATCTCATCCTGCATGGGTAAGTAAACGCCTGCGCTATCCACAAGATAAATGATGGGGAGTTTGTTCTCGATGCTTATTTCTTGTGCCCTAAGGTTCTTTTTTGCCGTGATGGGAAACCACGCTCCTGCCTTTACGGTGGCATCATTTGCCACCACAATACACTGCTTTCCCTTGACGTGGCCTATCTTGACAATGACTCCGCCACTGGGGCAACCTCCGTGTTCCTTGTACATGCCATCGCCCACAAAAGCACCTATCTCAATAGCTTTATCTGGGTCATCAAGTAGAAAGTTAATGCGCTCCCGCGCCGTCATCTTACCGTTGGCATGCTGTTTTGCAATGCGTTTCTCACCACCTCCCAGTTTAACTTTGGCAAGGCGCTGTTTCAGGTCTGATACCTGAAGTTTATTGTGGTCTTCGTTCTTGTTAAAATTTATATCCATAGCGGGGAAATACTTTTTTGGCGTAAGCCAGATAGGCATTGCGCACAGGACGAAAATACGAAAACGTTGTTTATAAATCAGGTTATGTGAAATGGCTTTGAATTAACTCATCCATTTTTGTCAATCGTCCTAAACGTCAAATTGATTCTGGGATGTGCAATACGCTTAGTAGGCGGCAAGCGATGTTGCCAGTAATCCTGCGTTTTATCTTTCATGACCAGTAGGCTGCCGTGTTCTAGAAAGAGTTCTATTTTTTTGCCTGTTTCCTTATGTTTAAAAGCAAATTTACGTTCGGCGCCCAGGCTCATGGAGGCAATCGCACCATGCTTCTTGAGGTCTTTTTCCCCGTCGCTGTGCCAGGCCATGCCCTCGCTACCATCATGATAGAGATTGAGCAGGCAAGAGTTATAGGTGTGTCCTGTTTTTTGTTCGGTGAGGGCTTTGAGTTTTAGTAGTTCCCGGGTCCAGGGAAGCGCAGATTTTGTCGTTTTAGAATAGGTATATGTATAGGGTTTGTCACCATACCAGGCTACCTTCCGTTTGGTGATGATTTTTTTTCCAAAGATTATTGCTTCATCATTCTTCCACTGGATGTGGTCTAACAATGCTTTATAATATCCTTGCGCTTCGCTGTCGTTCAATACTTTACCATAATAGTATACCGTACCATCATGGGGGAGTAGATTATGTGCAGGGTCAAACTCTAGGTCAAACAGTTTCATGCGGGCATGTCTTTTGCTTTAAGCGAAGATACGAGAATGCCTGCGCTATTCCAGGTAAATCGTCTGGGTAAAGGCGCCGTTGCCAGCGACGTCCCATGCCTCTAGCCGTGCCCATTTTTTCCCTTTAAGGGAAAGGGTTGTTTTTAAGTTTGATGTTCCAAATGCATAGGTTTCATTCATGTCAAGCCGGGTCCTTGACACCTCATTGCCATCTCCAGAGATTATCTCGATAAAATTAAGCGGAAAGGTGTAGGATAGGTCCACCTTGAGCTTCACCTCACCGTTAGCGTTAAGTTTAGCCGTTTCACCACTGGATTTATCGTTAATTGTAAAATGCGGTATCATGATTTCGCCAGTCGTTGAGAAATACTGGCTGCTGGATATGGCATTTAGTACGGGGTGCCAGCCTTTAGAAAAGGTGGGCATTTCATCTAGCTTGACATAATTGATGTTCATGTGGGCGTACATCTCGTTTTCTTGGGTAATGGTAAAGAGGTCAGACTCTGCGATGATGTTCTTGTGCAGCCCCCAATTGTTCATATCGTCCAGCAGGGTTAAAACCCGTAAACCCAGTTTAGGACTGCTCAGGTCTGCCGGCATGGCTTTCCAGGCACCTCCCAAAAATCTATCAGACTTGAAGAAATCTTCATCTTTATAAGCATCAGGATAGCCCGTGGAGCCCTTGATACGCGGGTGGGCCGTCCAGGCAAGCCCTTTTTCCAGTTCAAGCAACCTAAGCATTTCGGCCTTATCCTTGATGCGGTACACTTTGCCATAGTCAGGGTCTTGTGAGACAAAGGGTTTGTTATCATCGCGAGACATAATCCAGTATACGGTAGTAGGGAAGAACCCCATCCAGTGACCGCCCAGAAATTCATTGGGCTCCTCGCCGGGAAGCAATAAAAAGTCTTGAGACGAGACAGCATCACATAAATCAAAAAGGGCCTTGAGTTCCTCAAGTCTAAGATGGTCTGGACCCTTAGGGTGCGCGGTGTAATGAAACTCACCCAGGTGCACGATATCAACCCCCATGTCCTTAAAAACCTTTACAAACTCTGGTTCAGCCGGGGCATCTTGCCCTTTGCGCACCACATTCATGATATATTCATTATGAAAATGACTTGCAAGCGTTTTATATCCCTTCATTGGGGGATATGTGTCCCCGTGGGTATATTTTTTTACATCTTCCAATAATCTTGCCGGTGTGCTACTGCCCATTTGTACAAAAAAGTTAAGCCGTTGCTCGGTATGGGGCGGTGCGTTAAACCAAGGTACAAAACGTTCATCCCCCTGAGGATTCTGACGTATACCTATGCCATTTTTCTTGATGAGGTCCCGGTAGTTTTTACCGTGCCAGGTAAAAGCCAGGTTAAAGGCCTCGTCCAGCGGATAAAAATACTGGTGCGGAGCTGGGAAAACTGCTAATGTACCTGTACCATTTGTTGCCATGATGGTGCGGTACTTTACCTTTTCGTTGTGGCTGGTTTCCTCAGCACCCTCTATTTGGGTCAAGGTGCCGTCCGTTTTGGCGAAAGCCAGATTCTTAAACCCCTTATCGCTGGTCAATCCCGCATCATAGAGTATGGCAGTTGCATCTTGTGTGGTGCTGACCACCGCTGCAATATTGATGAGTGGCGAGTGATTGTACACAGTAATCTCCAGGTTGCCTGTAAACTGCGGGGCGTGAATCTCGCTGATGTGAATGACGGTGCGGTTTTTATTTTTTGTGACGGTGATGGCCTGCTTGTCAAACTCCAGGAGATGCTGTGTATAGGGGCGCGTGGGCACTTTGTCAAAAAATATGGTCCAGCCTTTTTCGGGGGTAAGGTCACGCTTGCCCACATTGAGTATAAACTCAGGTTGCACCTCGCTAACGATTGCGTTGTACGTGCCATTTTTTATAATGCCCATGTTTGCAATCAAGGGTTTGCCAGGATTGAGGTTCAAGTTGAGCTGGCAAGATTCATCCACTATATTTGTCTTCCACCTCAAGGATAGCATATCTTGATTGAGCTCGACATTGGTCTCGTTCTCGGTGGGGTTTGTGGGCAACGTTACCGGTATTTGCGCTTGCGCGAAAGTCACTACGAGAAGGGCAATAAGGCGTAAAGTATATTTCATGATCTTGCTTAAAGATGCAGGCACACAAGGTTTTGTGACATGCACAATTGTCTTGTGGAAATATACCAAAAATTTTAAGAAAAACGATTTAGTTAATTTTAGTGTTTCACAATATTTTGCCTTTTTTCTTATCGTTTTAGGGCAAAATGGCCTTTAAAAGTTGGGCCATCGCCCAGGTCAGCATTAAACCAATAATCTGTAGCGGGGAGCAACACACCGCGATAGGTGCCGTCCCAGCCAGGTGACAAAGGGCTTAATTGCTTGAGCAATTTTCCGTAGCGGTCGTAGATGTGAATTTTTGCATCGGGGTAGCGCGTAATTCCCGCAATCTGCCAGAGGTCATGATAGCCGTCACCATTTGGGGTGAAAAATTTAGGGTAGTCTAGAAGTGTAATTTCTTTCGAATCAATACCACAACCATAAATATCTCTTACATATACGGTGTAAACACCTCCTTCTACTGGGGAGAACAAATTGCTTTTTTGGTATGTTTTTCCATCAAGTGAATATTCAAACGCGCCATCCCCGGCAGCTATGATTTCAATATAATTAGCGTCAGAGAGTTCTTGAAAACGTACCTCTGTTATTTCTGGCAACACAGACCTGGCCATGCTAAAGGCATAGGTGTTTTCACAGTATAGGTCATTGACGGTTTGCCCTATAGTCAAGATATAGTCGCCGGCTTGCTCCAGCTGAGCAGTATATGTGGTTGAGATAATGCTGCCATCCTCAAACTCCCATCTGTAGTTATCAAACCCAGAAGCGACCGCGATGTCCAGATAGGGCTCCACCTATATACCCTTTGCCGTCAAGCACAAAGGCAAAATGCCACTGTCTACCTTCTATAATGCTTTCTCCTTGTTCCCATTTATCTTCATGTGGTTTATATGTTCTACTGTGAGAAGGGTGCGCAGACCCTGCTACATACAGTCCACCGATTACATAGCCCACACCGTTGATGGCAAAACCATTAGACCCATGATTTGCAGTAGGGAAGTCTGCAATTCTTGCCCAGCGATCTAGCGCAGGATTATAAGAGTATGCATCTGTATCTCCTGTATTTGTTGCGCCGCCAGCAAGGTATGCAATGTTGTTTATCACAAAAGAAGCCATGCATGTCCTTCTATATCCTCCCAGTCCATCAAAGGGTATTTGACTTATCTCGCTCCATTGACCCGTAGCCGTGTTATACTTGTAAAAGTCTCTATAAACTATGGGAGTGTAGGGCATAATATCAGCCCCTAGACCTATGTAAATATCATCCTTGATCGTGAAATAAGAAGGATAATCTCTTCTAGGCCCCGGAAAGGAAGCGAGTTTAATCCAGGTATTTTGCAAAACATTGTATTTATAAAATGCATTAGTGTCATTTGCCGCATAGTAATACAAGGCATTGCCCACACCCTGTAAGATACCGCTAGTATGAAAACCTGCTTCTGGTAAGGTAGTGTTCACTTTTTGCCAACTGTAGTCTGAAGCATTGAATTTCCATAAATAAAACTCGGGGTCTTCAATGTTATATTCTATTTCAGGAGCAATGACATAAGCTGTGTTATCTATCACTACAGAATTTTTAGGCCCTCGTCCAAACCGGAATGGTAAATCATCTTTTACCATTACCCATTTATCCTTGATGGTAAGGTCTATGTCATAGGTCACGCTCATGTCTAGCATGGTGAGTGTTACTTTTGCCATCCTCCTGGGAAACGGCCCGATGGGCATACGGGTCGATACATGCTGGGTATCACCGCCCAGTAGGCTAACCTCAATACCCTCAATAGTTATTTTATTTTCCTGTAAAATAGGATGAAAATAAGCACCTTCAATAGTGAGCTCTTGTCTCACATTAACCTCTGATGGGATAAAGTGCAGCTCCGGCATTTTTAATTGAAAAGGTGAATCAAATATCGTTTCCTGGCTTTGAGATATTACTTTGATGCTTTCTGTACTGCTCGTGATGGCATCGGGGACAATGACCTTTATTGTAGTCCTGGAGGTTTCCACGACCTGGGCTGGAGTGCTGCCAAAAAAAACTTGGTTTCTTCCTGTTACTGTATCAAAATGATCTCCTACAATGGTCACTGTATCGCGTATGGCAGCTGTTGCTGGCGTAAAGCCCGTGAGTGTAGGTGAATACAATGTAAATGCGTCGTAGGTAGTCTCACGGTCTCCTATCTTGACCTTCACGGTGCTTTCTCGCTGAGCAAGTTCGGCGGGAACTATGCACTTGATCAAAGTATCGGTAAGGCGTGTAATCCTGGCTTCAGCGGTACCTAGATACACCTTTGTGCTATAATCCCTGTCTTTTAAATAGTTGCCGTGTAGGGTAAGTGTATCATCTATATGGCCAGTCTCTGGTGAGATACCTTCAAGTTGAGGATCAACACTCCCCGTTGAGATAAACGATTTAGTCCCGCTGTAAAAAGTTTCTGTTTCGCTTTTCGCGAAAGCCTTAAAATAATATTCCACGTCTTTTTCTAATCCCGTAGCTAACTGAGCAGAAAAGGAACCATCTGCTTGGGCAGTTGCCTCAAGAGTTCTTGAAAAGCCAAAATCTTCTTGAGGAGAATATTTGAATCCCACGTCATGTATTGTGAAACCATTGGCTTTAAAATTGCCAGAAAGGGTAACCCCTGTTTGTGAACTTAGGGTTGCGGTAGATGCAAACACCTGGGGTTTTTCAGTGGAGTCGTCCTCTTTATTACAGCCCAGAATTAATAACGAAATGGCAAGTAGAATTAACCCTTGAGTAAACTTCATGCGTATTATTTTATGCAAGCAAAAATTATTTTTAAAAATATGGCTAGGAAGATACAGTTTTCTTTATAATGCCAATGCATCTTTAATGGAAATCACTTGCATATTTCAGGTAATCTAGAATTTACGATGCTGCTCACATAAACAGTTTTGCAAAACATTGCGGTGATTTTTTTCGCCGTAAGGCAAAAAACATGCTATTCCTCACTTATTTTAATATCCAGTTCAGCGGCTGCTAGAATCTGGTGGGCATGAGCATATTCAGCTTGTGGGATATGCAGCTCTATGTCATTTTGCTGCACGCTAAAACCGGCCAATCTTCCCGATTCTACATGGTCTTTTATGTGGGTGGGGATATTGTTTTCCTGCAATAGCTGGGCAACCCTATTGATAATGATGGTGCTGCTGGTCAATACTTTTATATACTCATCCATGGTTTGGTTTTTTATAATGCCAACTGTTTAGGCTATTGCCAGTAGGGCTTATTTTAAATGATGCTGTACCCAAGGCACATAAAATTTTGAAAGGCGAGGTGGACTGTTCTAAATTGCGTTTAGGTATCGCTATATTGAGTTTTTGCCAAATTTATCCAGGGTAAATACCCAGATTCTCCATAATAAAGTTCTGAAAATTAAATCATAAACCTAGAAAAGGGGATTAGGACTTTTCATAGGATACATTGTTGTAAGTAGTTTTTTTTTGGATTTTAATTTTAATATTATTTCATATAAATCACTCTTTTTCTATTGAACTTAATCTTATTTCTGCATAAGAATAATCGGCAGGTGCAACGAATGGTTCAATACATAAATATTTTAAATCTCCAGAGAAACTAATAGGTATTGAGTCATTTATATTTTTCAAAAAATCAAATTCAGAGCCAATAAAATCTTTATTGCAAATAATGAAGTGATGTTTACAATTATAACAACCTTCAACACCTCTTATAATCCAAAAGCAATTATTGTATTTTCCATCGTGCTCATCGTCAAAAATGTTGTCGATATTTTCAGCACGTTTATAAAATATTAATCCACTTTTTTGTTCTTCTACTGGCACTTCAGGGAAATTATCACTTGGTACAGTATCTATAGTTTCCGATTCACATCCGCAATTTGGTTTTTCATCATCAGTATTGTTGCATCCAATAAAGAAAGTCATAATTCCAAAGCAAAGAAATGTTAATCGAAGTATATTATCCTTCATAAATGTTTCTGTTAGCTGTTTTCAAATGGTGTACAATGGTTTGTATATGATGAGTTGCAGGCTTTTTCAATGGAAAATGACCGGCTGGTACTAAAGATAATTGATTGCAAAGAATTCCGTTTTAGAAATCCGACCGTAATTAATGGTACACCGTGTTGGCAACTGGTTTTATTTATTTCATTCCTCCGTTTCAAATCCGTAAATGGTGGTTTGCATTCCAGCAATTTTCCATTCTCCATTTACCTTTTCCATAAGTCTTGTTTCACGTTTTAGACCTCTAATCGAGTCTTGTTGTTCATAGGTTACCCACGCTCCATTTCCATAAAGGCGTACATTGATTTTGTCCAAGAGTTCAGGAACTGGTTCAGGTTCAGGATGTTCTTCTATAAATGTTTTGACGAACAGACTTATTTTTTCCCAGCCAATTGATTCCGAAAAAGTACTGTCGGCAAAGTCCACATAAACTTTTGATATGTTTTCGTCGTGGACCCAATTTTTAGTCCAAGCTTCATAATTCCTTTGAAAAGCATCTTTTGTTTCGTTGTTCAATCTTTCCAAAATCGCTTGTTTTTCTAATGCCGGATTTATTTGCTCACTAACAGTCCCATTATTTTCGGGGTCTTTATTTTCACCACAACTTGCGAAGATGAAAAGTATCAATATTGCTGATGATAATAAGTTGCTGATTTTCATTTCCTTGTTTTTAACTCGTTGCCAACGTGTTTGTGTATGATTAGTGGCGTATTTAATCACTTAATTTAGCAAAACAAACCGCATAGAAAAATCCTAGAGAATTTTTTTTAATTTATTTATCCAATTACCATCCACCTAGAATATCCTTGATACTCTCCTCTCGTTCAGCGATTAAATTAATTAATTCTTTTTTTACGTCATTAAAAATATCTTTGCAACCCGCATTAATTATATTGTTTTTTGATGATGAGTCTATAACAAAATCTAAGTTTTGTTTTTTAGCAACATTTGAAACGGCAGAACGTATATTCTCTCTCATTTTTTTATTTATGGAAGTTTGTTCTTCATATAATTCATCCATTGCAAGTTTTTTAAATTCATCAATTTTTTTATTTTCATTTTGAACATATTCAACTCTTTTTTGATTTGTCTCGATAGATTGTAAATCTTTCTCTTCATTAAATTTTTTGACAGATATACTTAGTTTGTTAACCATATCTTTTAACTCTTGTTGATATTCTTCGCGTAATTCATCGAGTTCTTCAAGATATTTATCTTTTCCTGGATATTCATCAAATAGTTGATTGCTATCAATTTTAGCAACTCTATTCTGTGCATTTAAAAGGTTAGGTAAACAAAAGGTTACACCCAATAGTAATATTATAATTTTCATTTTTTTGTTTTTAACTCGTTGCTAACGTGTTTGTGTATGATTAGTGGTTTGTTTAATCACTTAATTTAGCAAAACAAACCGCATAGAAAAATCCGTGAGGATGTTTGTAAGTAGGCTGCACTGCTTTAGTTTTATACGGTGTGCCTGTTGCACAAGTTAGCAAAAAGCTAACATACGGGGTATACTTGATTTACAGCTGTGTCGTAAATTCATTACATGCAAAGTAAAAAAGAATATAAAGTTCAAGTATGCAGCAGTTTATGGTTGAATGACCATGTACCAGCCACCAATTGCTATCGGCGTCTAAAGGATGCATTGAACCTGGATTTCCTTTACGGACATACCCCGGGTTTTCTAAAGAAACTTATAAATCAATTTTAACGCACCTGAATATGGAGGATTTAAGAACGATCTAAAACTAAAGGACCACTTAGAAGCGGTTTAAATGAATGTGTTCTCTATCAATTAGGGATTTGTGCAACGGTTACCGGTGTTGGCGGTTGTTTTTTGTCTAATTTTTTTCTAAAAGAGTTTTTAAATTTTTGCCTAATAGATTATTCCATCCCCATTCAAATCTTTCCCTTTTAAAATGCGGGTCATTTGGAAAACTATCTAGTCCTGTATGAGTTACTCTAATTTTGGTGCCATTATCCGTGGCAATTAAATCAAATGTAACTTCGGATTCTCCTTGGTGACTTTTATAAGACCAATTATGGGCAAATGTGTTGGGTTTCTCAATTTTAGTTACAACCCATTTTTTTTGATATTCATCATTTCTATCTTCAAATTTAAATTCATAACCAACTTTAGGTTCAAATTCTTTCAGTTGAGGAAAATACCATATTTTCATTTTTTCTGGATTTGTCATTGCTTCCCAAACGTCATATTTCGGAACATTATAATCAAATTCCATTATTAGCGGCTTATCCATATTTGTTTATTTTCTGTATCAGTGATTTACAGTTTATTTTTTTGATACTGGTTTTATTTAACTTATCGCAAGATAAAAGCGATATTATAAATAGAAAAAGCAAGCATATTTTTCCAATCATCGTTTTTTGTTTAAATGACCGTCAATGGTCTCAGCTGTATGTTTACGAACGGATAATCAATTATTTAAGAGTATAGTACTTGCTTGGTTTGGTACTAAACTTTGCAAGTACGCACAAAACTGAAAATCCGCAAGGATTTTCAGTTAGACTTAAAGATAGTAAAGTTGCCCAAATAAACTGTGAGGATTCCCGCAGCAGTGAACTGTACATGGTGTTACCTACAGTTTTTTATTCTTTTTGAAATCAGTCGTTATTCCGTTTAATATTTTAGGTTTAGCTTTTAATAATTTGGCGCATTCAGATATATAAATTTCTACAAAGTCACGTCCATTTTCCGTAATCATTTTCAATCCACCAGTTTCGTCAAGATTATGAATCCAATAAAAATTCGTTGGATAGATTTCATGATTAAATACAATCGGTTCTGAATGATTTGTAATTCCGATTATTGGTGCGCTTGAGTCAAATTTAAAAATCGTTGTTGAGAATTCAATGTCAGCTTTTTGAGTCGTTATATAATATTCGTCTTTAGTCCACTTTTTCTTGAATTTCGGAAACCCAAAATCAGATTGCAGGAAAGAGAAATTAGTCAAAATTTCTTTTTCAGATATTTTAAAAGTCGGTTTAAGAATGTCCATTTTTCAATATATAGATAACGGTCTGGCTATGCGCAGTATCCCGAAGGGTATTGCGTATAGGTTTTGTTGAGCCCCGTTTTTATTTTTCTTTTCATTTCGTTTGCGTTGGCGTGAAAGCTCTTTGCAACCGCAGGAACGAGGATTGCAATGTGCTTGAACTAAGCGTTGGCATCAGCATTGATTTTGTCAATTAATCGTTGTCCATCCACATGAATAATATCCTTTAAGTCTTTAGCATTATCCGTTTCATTCGTTTTAGTTCCAAGTCTCCAGCGTATATTACCGTAGAGCGAGCTTAGTTTTCCTTCTGCATTTATATTCTCGTAAGCAAGATTTTGGGTCGTATTCTTCCGAATGCTAAAGAGGCATTTGGGATTGTTTATCAACCAATTTCCATTCAATGATTTGATAAGTTTCAGGTTCTCGCGCAAATAGAAAGTGTAATCCCATTCGTCTCCCGCAGTGTCAGTTTCCTTTAAAATCAATGGGTTATTGTTGTTCGAAACGGTTGGAATGATCACAACTACAAGCTGCTTAAGCTTCTCAATTAACTCAATTGAGCTGAGTAATTCTCTCTTATAAATGGGGGTGTCAATATTGTCATGAGACAAAGGATTCATTAAGAGGTCTTTATGCTCTTTGAGTTTTTCAAATGGTATGAAATCTCCACCTAGCTCTAAATAGTACTTTCTAAAGTTGGTAATCATGTTATCCAGCTTTAGGGGTTTTGTGCCTTCTTCTTCATCCTCCTTTAAATGAAGGGTTAGATTTTGAGGTAGAATGGAGGTCAAAAGCCTTTCAGTTTCTTTACGGAGATAATTGGCACACGCTGGATAATCAAATGTTTTTAAATACTTCTTTGCTCTATCCAGGTAATTCTGATTATCTGGAACAAATGGAACGGGAATACCAGCATCATTTTCATCCTGATACATTTCTCTGAATACCCATCCTGATTTAAACCTTTCGTTTATTCGGTTTCGGCACATGTTGAAAAACGCACGATCATGAGTGAAAATGAGAAGCTGATAGGTATCAATAAATGTCGGGCTCAGAATTATGTCCAATACTTGATCGCGGTGGCTCATGTCTAGACTTAATAGGAGATCATCTAGAATAAGCAGTCTCGCAGAGTTTGGGAACACTGGTCTTCTATCTAAAATGGCAAAACGAATAGCCAATGCAATTGCAGTTAATCGGGCCTCATTTAGAGTTGTGTGCGGCTTCTGGATTGTTTCACTTCCACCATCAAAATGAGCATGGGAAAAGTTGACTTTTAAAGGAATAGTTGGTTTGTGTAGTTTACCATCTTTTTCTCTAGTTCTTCCTTCCACACGTTTATTAAATGAGCATTTGATTTCTTCTAGATCGAACTCAATAGTGAATGCCTCTTTAAACTCCTTCTCTAGAAAGTCATTTGCAACCCTTGTTATTTCCTCAAGGAAGCGCTTTAAAAGTCTAATGAATTTGGGTATTGTCTCATCTTTGAAACGGATATACTCGTCTGATCTCTCTGCAAATTTCCGATTACTTGCATTCGTTGGAAGGTTTTTCCATTCTTCAGAAATGAATTTCCACCAATCACTAGCATATGTGCTTTCTGAAAGTGAACCATCATGTTTTGTGAAGGCTTCCTCAAAGTCTATGAACATGAAAATGTCTCTCTCGAACAGCTTGAATAAATTAATTCCTTCGCTATTCCTGAAATCATAAAGCTTCGACAAATACTTATAGTTAATAAAGTCGCTAGAAACTAGAGACTGCTTTAACTGAGTTGATTGAAATGTGCTAATATTCCAAGAAGCGATTTGTTCTTGAACAACGCGACCTGTGTTTGAATCTTCAAACTCAATTATGATTCCAGAGGCAGCCGAATTTGCGGCAAACCTGTTTCTAAGGTTTTCATCATGAGCATGATCAAAATATTTTTCAATATCTGAACGCTCTTCCTTTAAACAGCTTTGTAGGAAAGTGTATAAAGACCAATAAATCGAACTTTTACCACTACCATTCTCACCATAGAGCAAGAGATTATTTCCATCCAATTCAAGTTTGTTCTGGGGGTATTGATCTTCATGACCATAGAAGTACTTGAAGTTCCTTAGTGTGATTGACTTAACATTTTGCATGGCCTACACACTTAGAATAGGTAATAGCAAATCCTTAAGTTCAATCTTCATCAGTTTGATTTGATTGCGAAGTGGATTCTTTTTTTCGCGCAGCTCTTCATAAACTGACTTGATTTGCTCTAGCTTCTCTTCATCACTTAGGCCTTTAATGGGTGTAAAAAGCTTTTTTGCATACTTTTCTATTTCTATATCTTTGGATTTGAATTCTTTAGAGAAGTACAATTCGAAGACTAATGCATCAACAACTTCTTCAAAATTTTGGGATACTAGTTGGAATTGTTCCGGTAAGTTTCTTGATATAGCTTGTTTTGTTGAAAATATATAATCCAAAATGGTTTCATAAATATCCTTTTTATTGCCTTCTATATTTGGCAGTGGTATTTTTTCAATAAATTCCTTCTTAAAGCGAAGTCCGCTATTTCCTAATCCACCTCCAGAATAAAACTTCTTATATAAATAACTAAAAAGTGTAGAATTAAAAACTAATGTATTCGCTTTGAGATTATCTCCAGTAATTATAAAGGCTGTATCATTTGTATAAAAATTTTTCTCATCATAATAGAATTTACCTCTTTCCTGAACAATATCTGCGTAAATTATCTTTGGTTTTGAGAATTCGTCTAAATAGCTACAACTTCTGAGGTTATACCACTCACTTCCTTGTTCGCCCCTATTTCTAAAAGGTATACCAAACTCGTTTAAGTAATCGATTATTGTTGGGAAATCATTTTCTAATTGTACTCTTCTTTGAGATTTTGTCCCATTATGAATGTTTAATAGGTAATAATTAGCGAAATTATAACCGTAGTTGTCCAAGTCTTTACCTCTTAGAATAGGTACAATTAATTTGTCATTTTCATGGCTTAATTGGATTAGCCTTCTTCTTGTGTTTTCATTTATAATAAAAGTTTTGTTTGCACCTGTTAAAATCCCATAGTATAAGTTCAGGTTATGCTTTTTGATTACAGTATACCTACTTTCTATTTTGTGTTTCAATTTTAATTCTAAATCAGAAAGTAATAACCAAGAATTATCACCTTTAAACTTATAAGTTTCTTGTTTGGAGGAGATATATGTGCCTAAATCACTTTTAACATTAAAATTGTTCTCAACTAAAACTGATTGAGTCGGTTTTAAGTAGTCTTCTTTGCTCCATAATAGAATATTTGTATCAACCGTGGCAGTGTCGAAAATTTTATTACCACCAAAATCTATAAGCTTTTTCGGATTTGCATTAGTAGTTAAATACTTTCTGAGTTTTTTCCCATAACTCGCACGCATCCATTTGTTTGAGGTAATGAATATGCCAATACAAAAAGATTTCATTAATTCATTTGCTTCTTCGTAAAACAAACAATAAACATCACCTGAAGAACTGAATGACTTATACCCAACCTTACTTAGTGAATCTTTATCTGAAAGCCATTTAATTTGGATATAAGGCGGATTACCAATAACTATATCGAAACCAGTATTTGTTGTCGCTAAAGGATTTAGTACTTCAGGGAAGTCTAGCTTCCAATCAAAGTGCTTGAAAGATTTATCGTTTGCCTTCAGTTGATTGATTTTGGATAAGGTGCGTTTCCAACCTTCTGTTTCTAGGTATTTTTCTAATTGCTTTTTAGAAGGTTTACTCAGAGCATTGCTGTCCCGTTTTGCTCCTTTGGTTTCAATCATCAACTCCAATTGCTTGGCAAGAATATCGAGTTTTAGTTTCCTTATTTCAGCACTGAGTTTTGGTTTGGAGGCATTGTCAGCCGTAAAGAAGTCTTTCTGTTTATCTGAAATGGTTTGCAGGAGTTTGGATTTTTCAGCAATGATCTCTTGCCCAAAAAGACCGCCTGAAGTGTTGTCTGTACTCCACTCAATTTCAATGATTTCGTCTTCAAACTTGCTTACTAAGGAGTTCCCAACCACAATTTTGTAATCAAGGTTTGGCAGAGCTTTTGGCATGTCTTCATCCACGATTAAACTGAGCCAGAAACGCAGGCGGGCAATATCTACAGCGCCCTGCTCAATATCTACTCCATAAATTGAGTTTTGAATGATATGCTCTTTCACCGTAGCAGGACTCCAATCTGTATAGCCTAATTCGTACGCTATGCGTTCTTTCATGCCAAATATTTCTTGCAACAGCCCCATGGGGAAAGCACCTGAACCAATGGCAGGGTCACAAATTTTTACGGCATCTAGCTTTTGGTCAATCTGCTTTTTATGTTGATCGCTTAAGCGGTTCTCCTTGTTTTTTACAAACGCCTCTAGTTCATCGCGTTTAGCATCAGTAATTTGGGTATGCAAGTATTCTATTAAGGATTCTTGTGTCATGTAATGCACAATTTCCTTTGGTGTGTAGAAGGCACCTTTGTCTTTATTGTCTTCTAGTAGATTTTCGAATATGTGCCCAAGCATTTCAGGGTCAACGGCAACTGTATGTTCTTCTGGACTGTCTTCGTATATCGTGAAATTGTATTGATCAAAAAACTCAAATAGGTCATTGAATAAATCGGTAGGGAAGGTGAGGAAATCATATTTGTTGGACTCCTTCTCAAATAATCCACCATTCAAATACGGTATCATAACTGAACTGCCGTCAGGCATTTCAAAAGCGTCATTTGGTCTTGGGTTGTTCAAGGTGTCAAAGAAGAGCTTGGATAACCAAGTCGAATAAAAAGCATCGTTTGCTCCTGCCTTCTTATAGAAGTTGGACATGAAGTTTTTATCACCGTCCTGATAGTTGCCGTTACTTGCCCCTAGCCAACCCTTTTTCTGAATGAAATACAGAAATACAATTCGCCCTAATAGTTTTTTTACAAAATCTCGAATGGCTTTTTCATTGCCATTGAAAACCGATTGTTTAAAGTTGGATCGAGTCAGATAATCAACGAATCCATTGTAATGAATATCACGATATTCATCGAAAAAGGCCTTAGACAAGGCTTCCACACCAAAGGCATCCTTGAGCGATTCTACCGTTATTGAATATTCATATCCAAGCGTGTAGAAACGTTCTAATGCTGTTCGATAGGTTTCATCAGGTTCACCAAATACATAAGTGTATCGTTTAGGATTGGTTTCTGATTGAACCATTTCACCATCTGAGAAAATGGCATCATGAGCAATGAACGAAAATCGCCAAGATCGATTCTGTGGATTTTCATATGCAAAATTTACAAGTACAGCATTGTTACCTATAATATGCTTTTTAATCAAGGCTGCTATGCCAACTCTACTTCTTTCCACTTGTTTGTGGTCGTGCAGAACAACTTCGTATAATTCAACAGTGCGGCCAATTTCATCACGGGTCGTGAATTCACCATACTTCACTGCTGATTTTGCGTACTGCTCTTCTGAAACTGTCAAATCAACTTCTTGTGCACCATGCTGATCGTAGATTTCAAGGCCATCAACTTTTCCTTGAACAGTAGGAAGCAGCACGTTTTCGATAAACGACTGGCGATTATAAGGTGCTTTGAATATCTGAAGTAACAGTTCTTTGTTCATAGGTATTATGCGAATGATTCTGAAATAACAATTTCTGGTTTGGCAAACATTTTTACATCGGCCGTTCTCACACCATTAGGTTGTTCTGTATCCGAGAATTTGTATTCCTTCAATACATCATTGTACAGGCGGTCAACAAAAACTTCCAAATCATTGACGTTTTCTTTTTTGTATCGTTTGAAAGCCTTGTTAATATTGGTAGGTAACTTACGGTGAGAACCTTTGTAGATTTCGTCAATGGTTCTCTTCAATATCTGCTTGTAGAATTTATCTTTTACCTGAGCAGCGTATGTTGGCAATACATTTAAGACACGCTTTTCAATTGCTGACAATTGTGCCTTTGTTACCTTTTTATTCTCAGTAGTTTTTACCACGTTTTTAAAATGTGTGGTTGCCTTGTTTACCTGATTATGGTGAAACTCAGGAAGAGGTTTTAATGCTTCTTCTTTAGTTGTGGTTTTGAAAATCTTTGCAGCATCTACAAAACTTAATTCGTGTACAATCTCGTTTTCATCTGTCTTGTAAAACACGCCAGGGTGACCCTCGCTTTTTACATAGGTAATTGAGCTGTTCTTTACAAAATAGTCTGGGTTGACATTTTCTATACTTCGAGCCAGTCTTGCTTTCTTTGGGATTTTAGAAATGAAATCGAATTGTTTCGAGTTGTTCTTCTTGAAATCTCGTAGTTCTTGTAGAAAGATCAATGTTTCATTTACCTCTTCTTTTAATCTCGAACCATACAATCCAGCTTCACCAACTTCTTCTAACTGAGAGTAAATCTGTGAATCCTCCCCAAATGCACTGTGAAATGCTTGCAGCTTCTTAATAGCGGTATTTGTAAGCTGAATGTGATTGTCCGATTTATCAGAAGGGTAGAAGTTAAAGACGTTGATTTCTTTCGCTTCAGTACCGATACGATTTACCCTTCCTATTCTCTGCATCAAACGCGTAGAGTTCCAAGGCACATCATAGTTGATTATGACATTGGAACGGTGAAGGTTAATACCTTCCGCAAGTACCTCTGTAGTGAAAATAAAATCCAAGTCATCTAACCAGTCGTCCTTCTCTTGATTCGCATCAAAATTCAAGCGAATAGTTTTCTGTTTTTCCTTTCGATTTGCAGCACTGATAGAAATGGTCTTTTTAAACCCTTCTTCGTTGGTAGCCTTTTCTATGTAATTGATTGTCTCTTTGGATTCTGAGAAAATGACAAGCTTGCCAGAATGATTCTTCTTCTTGTTTAAGAAATCGACTTTTAAGTCGGATAAGAATTTTTCAAGCTTGGGGTCATAATCGATTTTATCCCATTCGTCCACGAGTTCTTTAACCAGTACTCGGTCTTGCTTCAATAAAGGGATAAATTCTTCCTTGAATTCAGAAGCTTTGTAAACTTGATTATTTCCACCTTTCTCGTTGATTTTGGCTTCAAGACTTTCTTCATTTCCTTCATCCAAATACTTGTTAACATCAATGTCGGGAGCAACATATACCTTGTCATCTTCAAACATTCTAAGCATGTGGTCTGTGTTCTTAAGAAACCTTCCAAGTGACTTTTTAAATGCATGGAAACTACTTTCAAGTCTTTTGACAAGTAAGGTTTTCATAATCGCAGCTAACCTTCCCGATATTGACTCTACATCGCCATAGCGCTTTCTGTCTTCTTCATTAAGCAAATACTCTATCGCTCGATATCGGTAATAACCAAACCCACCGACTTCCTTTCCTTTTTCATCTAGGCCTGTTAAGAGAGTAACCGTTTTGTCGAATAAGATTGATAGCTGTTCATCAAATTCATATTTGACCTCATTGGGAGGGTTTATGGTTGGGAATGTTATCCCTTGTTCTTGAATGTCTTTTAGGTATTGAGGGTTGTTTTGAATATCAGTTCTGGTTCTTCTGATTACAAGAGGTTCGACAACCTTATCTCTAATTTGATCGAAGATTGCCTTGACCTTGTGAGTGTCTAAAACTTTGGCCTTTTTTAATTTATCATACTCGTCTTTTAATGGAGTAAAAAAGTGCTGTAAATCCTTGACTGTTGGAAGACTTGAATTCCTTTTGTCTTGGAACAAATAAACCTGATTTTCAATATCAGCAGGATGATTGTTTAATGGTGTTGCTGTCAGCAGCATCACTTTCTTTTTCAAGTCTCCATTTGAGCCAGGAACTCTTCTATCAGTTTTGGTAATAGTTTGAAGCTTCTCATACATCTGAGAAGTATCATTTCTGAATTTGTGCGCTTCGTCAATGATTATTAAGTCATATTCATCTGCATTTGGATAATCGAGTATGTCATTGTCGATTACCTTATGTAGGCTACCTGTCGAAATGAACGAGCAATTGTTCCAAATGTGGAAGTCTTTGATTGTTTTATGCCAATTGTCCGCAAGGGCAGGTGGATAGACAATTAATATTTTAGTGTGGTAGCCGTTTTCGAATACAAACTTCTTAGCAATAATCGAGGCAATAATAGTTTTACCAAGACCCACGACATCTGCAAGGAACACACCATTGTAACGCATCAACTTTTCAAAGCCTTCAATCGCAGCTTCAGCTTGGTAAGTCAATCTCAGGTAATTGTCCGGAAGCAGTAAGTCCACATTAGCTGGGTCATAATCAATTCTCTTTCCGAAATACTCTATTAGGAGTTTAATGTAAAGTTCGAAAGGAGTGAATTCGTCATTTAGGTAAGTAACCTTCTTTAGTGATTGAATATCAACTGGTAAAATGTCTACCGACTCATTCCAAAGTTTTTCAAATTCATCCGATGCGAACTTTATATCATCAAAGTTCCTTAGTTCAACATTGAATTCGTAGTTGGACTTCTCAGAAGATCCAAGGCCATTGTTTGTGAAATTTGAAGAACCAGTTATTACAGTGCCTGTCGAATCCTTGTTGAATTTCTCAGGTTTGAAAATGTAGATTTTAGCGTGAAGGTTCTTTTCAGGATGGGCTTTGATTTTAATTTTCTCTGATATAATGTCTTCAATGAATTTGAATACACCTTCTTCAGTTTCCTTATTGTAATCGGCTTCCGCAATATCTTCCTTGAGTTTGGCCAGAAATGAATCGCTAGTTTCTTTTGGGTCTTTAATGTATTGCTGTCCAATTGCGTGGTACTTTTCAGCTAGTTGATCAACATTAATCCCGACCAGTATACGAATGTTCTCAATGTTTTCCAGATAAGGTCTGAGCTTGAAGTACCCAGAAGAGCGGAAGTAGCCAACTAAAGCGTCAAAGTGTCGCAGATTTGGGACATGCTCAAGTACACCTTCAAATTTCTTTAATAGGCTGTTGTCGTCTCTATTTGTAAAAAAGTGTGTACTCATATATTTTGAATGGCAGTCTTTAATGCTTCTTTTAAATTCTTCATGTCGCCAAACTGTGACTGTATTTGTTCTCCAATGAATTTTACTTCTAAATCTTTTAAGTCGATTTCAAGGACTTTTGAAAGAATAGGAAGCATGTCTTTAGTTGCGTTCCTTTCATTGCGTTCTACCTTGCTCAAGATTGAAGTGTCAATGTCTAGTTCAGCAGCAACTTTCCTAAGTGGCAGTCCTAAATCTTCTCGTCTGTTTCGTAAATACTCACCAAATGAATTCATCTAATCAATTTTGTTTGGACGATTTTGTCAAAAATAGCCAAATCATTCATCATTTCCTCAGAGCGTGGGCAAAAAAATAGGCTCTTTTGGTTTTTCAGCGTTGGGTTTTAGCGTTGGCAAAAAACCAAATGTGCTTGACCGAGCGTTGGCTTTTTTTGTATGCCGCACAACGTCCTCGGCTATTATTTCGTAGCATGAAAATCCGCAAGGATTTTCGCCGTGATGAAAGATAGCAAACTTGCGTGGAAATTCCGAGAGGAAATTCCGCAGGTCTTGGTCCTAAACGCTTCTTGTTTTGGTTTTATATGCTTCGGTGCTTCGTCCAGTTTGCTCCGTGTTTTCTTCGAGAATAGTACTATAAATACCTGTTTTTACACGGCATCCCTGAGGGATTCTCGAAGGAATGTCGGGGTATGCCCAGAGCTTATTTGGTTAAGCATTTGACTTATAGCAAATTATATTTTATCTTAATAATCTTTAACAGCCTCAATACGAACAATATGGGAAAATTAGAAGATGGGATATTAGGGGGATTTAGTGGTAAGGTGGGTACCGTGGTGGGCGCCCGGTGGCGCAATCAGGATATCCTGCGCACCAAGCCGGTATTTAAAAAACGCCGCTTTAGCGAGGCCCAGAAACGCAACCAGGCGCGGTTTGCCACGGTTACCCGGTTCTTAAACCCCTTAAAGGGCTTTTTAAAAGAGACCTTTGCTGAGCCGCAAGGGTCGCGTAACCGTTTTGACCAGGCCAAATCGTATTATCTCAAGGAGGTGGTGGCGCTGGAGGGCGAGGCCTTTGTAATCAATTATGAAAAGGCGTTGATAAGCGCCGGGATGCTACGGGGATTGCGGGCACCGCTTTTGGCGAAAGCCGAAACCACCATGACCATCAGTTGGGAGGACAACTCGGGTCACGGTCTGGCTTATGGTGATGACCTGTTGACCGTGATTGCCCATATCCCCAAGACGCCATCGTTTTTCTTTTTTGAAGATGTGGCACAACGCGGGGCCCTCCATATAACCCTCGACCTGCCCAAAGCTGCACAGGGGATTCCGCTGGTGGTCTGGGCGACCTTTAGAACCGCAGATCATGGCATGAAGGCATTGAGTAGTTGTTTGAGCACTTCGTGAGCAGGTGTTGCCGCATGTGGATAATGCCCAGGGGTTTTGATATATGGTTTTTAAAAAAGGGTGCTGTTTGACTTACCATACTCGTGGGTCACGTATATACTCGATACATGAAACACATACCCATTATTAATTAAAAGACTTTCTGAACGCCAGGGGTGAAAGGTCGGTTTGTGTCTTAAACATGCGGCTGAAGGATTGTGAATACTCAAAACCCAGGATAAATGCAATTTCGCTTATGGATAAGGTGGTGGTCGTCAGTAGTTCTTTGGCCTTATCAATCAACTTATCATGAATAAACTGCTGGGCATTGCGGCCCGTTAGGGAGCGCAGCATGTCACTGAGATAGCTGGGGGAGAGGTGCACCACCTCGGCGAGCGATTGTACAGTGGGGATACCCTTGCCCATATTCTTATCATTGTTGAGGTATATCTGTAGATGGGCCTCAAGTTGGGTCGTGATATCATGACTGGCAACCTTTTGGGTTAAAAACTGCCGGTGATAAAACCTATCGGCAAAATTGAGCAAGAGCGCTATTTGTGATATCACGACGCCCTGGCTAAAATCATCCAGGCGTGCGCCCAGCTCGGTTTCCATCATCCTGAAGATAGACAGCATGGTCTCTTTTTCTTCTTGTGACACGTGCAGGGCCTCGTTAGCACTGTATGAGAAAAATCCATATTCCTTGATTTGCCTGGCGATAGGATGGCCTATAAAAAAATCGGGATGCACCAGCAATGTAAATAATGAATACTCACATGCCACACTCTGATCAACATCTTTGCCCATGATTTGATTGGGCGCTGCAAAAATGAGTCCGCCCTCATTAAAATCATAGTAATCCCGCCCGTACCGCAGCCGGCCACGCAGGTTGGGCTTGTAAGAAATCTTATAAAAGTTGAGCACATGGGTGCCAGAAGGGATTTGCGTGACCCCTTCTTGTTCTCCATTGATGAGGCTGATAAGCGGATGCTTGGGGCCTGGTAAACCAAATTCCCTATGCGCATCTGCAATGGACTTGAACTTATATGGGGTTTCTTCTTTCTTTTTCATGCGTGAAATTGAGATAAAGATTGACCGGCAATCCCATGGAGTACCGGTCAACCTGTATTGAATCAGTGCGAAATGCTTTCGCCTTGAGCTGAACTGGAAACCGCATCCCAGGCTTCCCATTCACTTAGACGTTCTTCATAGGCTTTGCTTACCTCGCTCAGGTTATGGCTGCCCAGATGAAAACGAAGCGGGGGGTTCTTGGCATCCACCACCTGAAATAATGCCTGGGGCGTAGCGTCTGGATTTCCGCGGTCAAGCTTCATGACCTGCTGAACAAACTGCTCCTTGAATGGAGCATAGATCTCCATGCCCTCTGCAAACTTAAGGGATTGTTGACTACCAAATTCAGTTGCATATGCACCGGGCTCAATGATGGTCACCTTGATGTTGAACTGCGCGATTTCTTTGGCCAGCGCCTCATGGATGGATTCAAACGCCCATTTGCTGGAGCAGTAATACCCTATCACGGGGTAAGCCAAATGCCCGAGGTTGCTGGAGGTGCCCATGATATGGCCGTGACCCTGCTTTCGCAAAAGCGGTAAGGCCGCCTTGATCACATGCAGCGGACCATATACATTGGTTTCATACATGGCCTTCACCTCGTCAACCTTAGCTTCTTCAATGGTACTCACCAGGGAATATCCTGCATTGTTAAGTACAATGTCTAGCCCGCCAAAATGTGCAAAGGCTTGATTTACGGCAGCCTCTGCCTGCTCTGGCTTGGTGACATCCAGGGTGAGGGTGAGTACGCTGTCGCGAAATTTTTCCTGTAAATCTGCAAGGGAGTCCTTGTCCCGGGCGGTGGCGGCAACCTTATCTCCACGCTCCAGGGCAGCTTCTGCCCACACCCTGCCAAAACCACGGGACGACCCCGTGATAAACCATGTTTTTGGTATTCTTTTTTCTTGCACTGTCATCTGTATTGTTTTTGATTACAGGGCAAAGTTCTTGGAAAGCCTAAAGGCATTTGTAACCAAATCGCGGAGGGTTGTAACAGGATAGGGGATTCTTTGGGGCATTTGTTCTTGACATATCCCCACCTTCATATTTATAACTCGGCCAGAAACAAAAAATCCCCGTAAAAACGGGGACTTGATACCTGTATAGGGTATTGTTTGCCTAATCAAGGGGCTTATGGGTACTTATGGCGATCCTGTTCCAGGCATTGATGGTGGTGATGGCCATAATGACCTGCGCCAAATAACTTGCTGACAATACCTCGAGTGCCCGTTTGTACGTGTCATTACTCAGGCCTTTTTCACGTATCAAGGTTATCTCTTCGGTAAGGGCCAGTATGGCCTGTTCTTCTGGGGTGTAGAGCATGGTTTCGCGCCAAGCATCAAGCAGGAAGATACGCTGCTGGTCTTCGCCCTGTCGCAGGGCGTCGCGGGTATGCATATTGATGCAAAAAGCACATCCATTGAGCTGTGAGGCCCTTATCTTGATAAGCTCTTTGTGCGTGGGGGTGAGTTCGCTCTTGGCAAGATATCCCTCTAGGGCCATCATCGCTTTGTAGGCCTCAGGTTGTAGTTGATCTATTTGAATACGTGATTCCATGATATATTGTTTTTAAATGATAAAGCAAAGCTATGGAGGGCGGTATCCAAAAAAAATGAACCAGTTCAAGAAACGCTTTTCTTTCTCAACTTGCTCACATATTCTGGCGATAGCCCTAGAAAGGTGGCCACCATATATTGGGGGGCATTGTTGACAAAATGAGGGTACGCATCCCTAAACCGATAATACATTTCTTCTTTAGAATACTTGTAGATGTATTTTATTTTTATGAGCGAAGCACCATAGGCAATCTGGTAGATATTCCTGAAATAAGATTCCATGACAGGATGGGCCTTAAAAAGTCCCTCTTGATCTTTTGCACTTATCTCAAGAATCATGGAGGGCTCAACAGCTTCTATATAAAATTCTGAAACCTGTTTTTTCTGGAAGGCGAGATAATCGGTAAGCCACCAGTCTTTAAGGGCAAATTGCAGGGTGTTCTCTGCTCCCTTAGCATCTATAAAATACATGTGTATGCACCCTTCAAGTACATGATAGTGGTGGAGGCCCTTGTCGCCCGCGTTGTATAGGGTTTCCTTTTTGGCAACGTGGCGCTGGGTAAAATATGAGGAGATTTCTTCAAATTCCTTTTCGGTGACCGCTACATATTTATTGATGTGTTCAAATAGGTTTTTCATGGTCTTGATGCTCTGTATAAATTTATGAAAGAAGCACGAAGATGGGAGTATAAAAATAGACTGGATAAGGGTTTGTTTGGCTTTAAGCCAAAAAAAAGGCCACGACTTGATGCCATGGCCTTTTAAATTGTTCTTGGGTCTAAAGATTGTACGGGCTAATCTTTGATCTGTAATTCAGTTCGCACGCCCGCTAACCAGTCTTCATGTACCTTGAGCAGTTCTTGTACCTTATCAGGGTGTGCACTGGCCACGTTGACCTTCTCAGATACATCTTCATTTAAATTGACTAAAAAGAGGTCTGGCAGGTCAACCTTTTTATTGTACTTCATGGGTTCTTTCACGTGGCCTATCAACTTCCAGGAGCCTTTTCTGACCGCCCATTGTGATTTGTCACTATAATCTCCCACTTGCCAGTACACCACATCGTGAGCAGTATTGCTCTTGTTGTTGTTGATGATGGGCAGCATGCTCTTGCCATCGATTTTCTCCGTGACGGTGGCTCCAGTAAGTTCGGCAATCGTGGGAAACCAGTCCATCTCCATCACCAGTTGGTCCCGTGTTTCCCCAGCCGGGATAACCTCAGGATACCTGATGATTGCAGGTACCCGTATCCCGCCTTCAAAGAGGCTGAACTTGCTCCCACGGTAGGGGCCGGCATTGCCACCCCCCCAGAAGGCGCGTTCTTCTTTAGAGTGCCCGTGGTCTGATTGAAATACGATGATGGTATTATTGGTCAGGCCTTTTTTATCAAGATAGTCTAGGATCATGCCTATGTGCTCATCAGTGTTTGAAACAAAGGCTGCATATTCCTTTCTGGGCGAGGGGAGGTCCTTGTAGTATTCCAGCCACTTTGGAGTACCTTGATAGGGGTAATGTGGGGCATTGAACGCCCAGTATAAAAAGAAGGGTTGGTCATCTTTTTTATCAATCACCTGCTTGATTTCATTGACCATGAGGTCTGACATGTGTTCCCCGGGGTAATATACTTCTTCTTCATTGCGGTACAGGTCATGTTTGTTGGGGCCGTCCCAAAAGAAAAAATGAGAGTAGTTGTCAATACACCCGCGTTGATGTCCAAAGAAATAATCAAATCCTTGTCCATTGGGCAGGTTCTGTGGCCTGTGGCCCAAATGCCATTTTCCTATGAGTGCTGTATGGTACCCATTTTCCTTCATCATCTCGGCCATGGTCACTTGATTTGTGGGCAGGCCATATTGACCGCTAGCTTCAGCCCTTTCAGGAATGGGTACATTGCCTGGCAGGCCGGCCCTAAGGTTTGTTTTACCCGTAAGAAGGGCAGCCCTGGATGGTGAACATACGGGAGCACCTGCATAAAACTGGGTAAAACGTGTCCCTTCTTTGGCAAGCCGGTCCATATTGGGGGTATGTAAATCTGCCGCACCATAGCTGTTGAGGTCTATGGAGCCCTGGTCATCCGTCATGATCACGATGACATTGGGTTTTTTAGCAGATTGCTGCGCATGGGTTGATATGTATGCGGTCAAAATCAAGAATGGAAGGAATCCATTTTTGACCAGGTTGATTTTAAAATTGAA
Organism: Cytophagaceae bacterium; assembly: GCA_002710685.1. Lineage (GTDB taxonomy): Bacteria > Bacteroidota > Bacteroidia > Flavobacteriales > Flavobacteriaceae > Leeuwenhoekiella. The sequence continues at coordinate 153,921 of PALD01000033.1, forward strand.
CTGTGACATAAAAATGTTATTTGATTTTAAAATTAATAACCCGGGTTTTGTTCTAGATTGGGGTTAAGAAGAATTTCCCTATCTGGTATGGGCCACAGGTAATCCCTGTTGGGATTAAAGTTTCTTTCTTCTATTACATTACCGTCTTTATCAAGGCCCGGTTGATTCATCACGATTTCTGCTGTCATCCACCTTTTAATATCAAGATAAAATAATCCTTCACCAGCAAATTCAACTCTTCTTTCTCGTCTTAAAACTTCACGAAATTCTTCCTTGCTTAACCCCGGGGTAACATCTGGCATATCTACAGAAGGTCTGTTCCTGACCTCGTTGATTGCATCATAAGCTATTGTTGTAGGTCCATTTAATTCATTCTCGGCTTCCGCCAAAGTAAGCAATGCTTCGGCATATCTAAATAGAATTGGATTGATTTCAGACTGGTTGGGGCTAGGTCTTTGCCTTACTTCATCATCTACAAAATAGGTATACTTCTTAAAGGCAAAACCTGTTAAATCTGCAAAGAGTTCATCACCGGTCACTAAACTTCCATTATACATAGATCCTATTGTAATAATTGTTTGGTTTAATCTAGGATCTCTATTTTTATAAGGATCATCTGGGTCATATTGAGCTGAATTCTCTGGGGTCAGGCCATCTTTCATCAAATAAGCGTCAGGTAAAGATTTAAAGACATTCCCCTGTTGAAAGAGTTCATGGTAATTATTCAAGATTTCAGGGAATTGATAGCCTATATCAAAAATGACTTCACTGTTATGTTCATTTTCAAGAAGAAAAAGCCCCCTGTAATCTGGAAACAAAGTGTACTCTTGTAAATCAACAACATCTTGGGCTGCATCGATGGCCTGTGACCAATTTTTATTGTATAATGCAGACCTTGCCTTGAGCATCAGAGCAGCTCCTTTTGTGGCACGGCCTAAGTCTGCCGCTCCATATGAGGGGGGTAAGTCCTGAATAGCAATATCGAGATCTGAATGTATTTGGTCATAAACATCATCTTTACTATTCCTGGGCAAATCCCCTTGTGTATTATTGTCTGGAGGGTCAAGAATCAAAGGCACGCCACCATAATATTCAATTAAGTTGTGATAATACAGGGCCCTTAAGAAATAAGCCTCGGCTTTAAATCTCGTTCTTAGGTCCTCATCCATATTCACTTGGTCAATATTTGCAATAAGCGTATTTGTCCTGCCTATTCCTTCATAACATATTCTATATCGTGAGTTTATAAGGGGTAGGGTAGGGTTGTTCTCTCCCCGGGCAATTGATGAAGCTCCACTACCATCATCAATCTCAAAAGCATTAGGAGTGATGTCTTCAAGCTTTAATAGCCAACTGCCCTCACCATTATAAGCATCACGTAATGATTGATAGCAGCCAGTTAATGCTGATTTTGCATTTTCTTCACTAGTCCAAAATGTATCAACATTACTTTGATCAGCAGGCTCTAGATTAAGTAAATCCTCAGAGCATGAAAGTAGAAAGCATGTTGATATTAGTAAGGTTATATATATTTTTTTCATCTTATCTTTTTTAGAATGATACATTCACCCCCAGGGTATAAATTTTTGTTGAAGGATAGTTAAAGAAGTCATTCCCTATCAAATCTGTCTCTGGATCAAAATCCTTTAAAGGTGTAAATGTTACCAGGTTTTGTCCATTTATAAAAAGTTTTAGGTTCTTCAACCCCCAGTTGCTCACCAGTTCTGAATCAAAGTCATAAGAGAGCTGTATATTCTTCAACCTCAAGTAAGAGGCATCAAGTAACCAGAAATCACTGTCCCTAAAAAGGGTGTTCTGTGCGTCTTGATATCGTATCAAGAGAGGGTAGCTCGCATTTGGATTATCAGGTGTCCAGGAATCTTTTGCCCAGCCTATGGGTAATGAAGTCCCAAACCAGAAAGGTACTCCAGAAACATGCTTGTTATAGGTTTGCACATCAGCCACTCCTTGCCAAAAGGTATTTAACTTGAAGTTTTTATAGCCAAAGTTAACATTGAATGAATACGTATAACTTGGTATCGTGCTCCCTTCAGCTTGTCTGTCATTGATATCTATGACTCCATCATTGTTTATATCCTTATATTTTATATAACCTGGCTTAGTATCATTACCCTGAAAGGGACTATTGTCAATTTCTTCCTGTGATTGAAAATATCCATTAGATTGATATAACAAAAATTGATTGATAGGGCGTCCTTCTTGTGTTATATTGAAAGGTCCCCTGCCATCTGAAGAATAATCATCTAGGATAATCTCACCGTTGAGGTTCACTACCTTGTTCTTGATATAGGTAAGACTACCGGAAACCTCATAGCTAAAATCACCTAGGTTGTTGCGGTGTCCTAGAGCTATTTCTATACCCTTGTTTTCAATTTTACCAATATTTCTAATGGGGCCGCCCAGTGCTCCTACCTGATAAGGGATTCCTACTGGCCTTAAAACATCATCCGTGGTTTTTATAAAATATTCTAGGCTAGTCGTAAATTTTCCATTAAGAAAAGATGCGTCAACACCTAAATTTGAAATGGTAGTGGTCTCCCAAGTGATATTATCATCATTGTCCACTAATACAGCTGTTCCTGGATTCAATGTACTACCAAAGATGTAGTCTTGATTAGGAGATATTAAATCTAGGTAGCGGAACAAACCTATACGTTCATTACCCAGCTGACCCCATGAAGCTCTTACCTTCAATTGCCCTAGCCAATCAATATCTCTTAAAAAGTCTTCTTCATTGATTCTCCATCCTGCAGAAACCGATGGGAAAAATGCCCATTTATTGCCTTCTGCAAAACGGGATGAGCCATCATATCTAAAGTTTGCCTCAAAAAGATATTTTCCTTTGAGAACAGCATTGGCTCTACCAAAATAAGATATCAATCGAGACTGTGTGGTCGTGCCGCTTACTTGAGGGTTTGTACTGCCGGCATTGAGTTCATAAAGGTCATTGCTCAGATAGCCTTCATTAGCAGCTGTAAAATAAGTGTCCTTTGCATTTTCATAACTAGTGCCCAAAAGAAATTTCAGTTCACTGAGGTCATCATAGCTTTTTTCCCAGTTTAGGGTGTTAAATATGGTAAGGTTAAAGCTTTCATCATCTCTTTGGTCAACACCTCTTTGCTGGCCCTCAAAGGTAACATAAGGATTTCCTCCTGCTTGAATCTGGGTGGGTTCTTTAGTCTTTGCATCATACAGGGTGATTTCTGGAGTAAAGATTTTTCTCCTGTTATCCTTACTGGTGTATCCTATATTAAGTTTATATTTTAAATCGAAAGGCAATTCAACTTCTGCAAAAGCATTAAGGAAAAGTTGTTGCAGCCGTATATCGGTATCACCTTCATCAGTGAGGGCCAATGGGTTGCGAAACCTGCGGTGACCAGGTATGTCAAACCAGTTCATACCATAGTTTCCATCCTCAAGGTATGTGGGGTGGTAGGCTTGTGCCTTAAAGATCATCTGCATGGCTTCTGGAATCCCCACGGTGGGTTCATCCCTATCCTTATAGGTATAATTAAATGTACCCCCAATGCTCAGATAATCTTTAAGTTTTGAGTTTATCTGAAAATTTGTGTTGTACCTCCTTGAATCTGTACCCCTGAGCACACCATCCTGATTTAAAAATCCCAGGGAAAGGGCATAAGTGGTTTTTTCCCCACCACCTGAGAACCTTAGATTATGCTCTTGTATGACAGCAGGATCAAACATAATATCATACCAGTTGTTGTTAGGGTAGATGTATGGGTCTGTTTGCATACCTGCACGATATTCATCTATCAAGGATTGCGGGAAGACCAGTGCACTTTCACTGGTGCCAAAATTAAGTTGGGCTTGAGAGTAGAGCTCCATCCACTGGACCGGGTCTTTAAGACGACGGGGCAATGATATTACCTCCTGTACACCAAAGCTTCCATTGTAAGAAATCAAACTTTGTTCTGATCCTTTTTTGGTAGTTACCAAAACGACTCCATTTGCCGCCCTAGACCCATAAATAGCTGCTGAGGCAGCATCCTTGAGTACGGTAATGCTTTCAATATCATTAGGGTTAAGGTCATTGATTGAAAATTCTATACCATTGACAAGTACAAGTGGGTCATTGTTGTTCAATGTTCCCACGCCTCTTACCCGTATGGTTGCTGCATCAGAGCCGGGTTGACCCCCTACTTGATTTATGTAAACCCCCTGCATTCCCTGCAATGCCTGGCTTGCACTTGTGATAGGTCTGTTTTGAAGATCCTCTGCCTGGACGGAACTCACGGCACCAGTAAGATTGATTTTCTTTTGAGTGCCATACCCAACTACCACTACCTCGTCAAGGTTAGCTGCGTTTTCCTCTAACGATATCGTAACACTTTCTTGACCATCAAGGTTTATTTCTTTTGGAGTGAAACCTACATATGAAATTACAAGTATGGCATTTTCATCTGCTACTTTTATGGTGAAGTTCCCATCAAAATCTGATGTGACCCCGTTTGATGTTCCCTTTTCAATAATATTTGCCCCGGGGAGTGGTTGATTGTTAGCATCAAGAACCGTTCCCGTTACCGAAAATTGAATGGGTTGTTCAATAACTTCTTCTCTAGGTTTAATAAGGTCAGGTACCGGGATTTTCTTGAGAATGATTTGTTTGTTAAGAACCTCATAGCTTATCGCGGTCTTTTTAAACATGTTGTTCAAGATATTCTTGATGGGTTTTTTGTTAACATGTATGGATAGCTTACGTTTTACATCTACATCTCTCCTATTGAGCAAGAATTTATATTCAGACATAGACTCGATTTCATGAATAACCTCTGCGACGGTGACGTCATTTAAATCAAGGGTTATTTTTTTGTTTTGAGAATAGGTGTTAGCCTGTATCTGTATGAAGGAAACTATCGTGAAAAATACAGTTAGTTTCATTTTTAGACTTAATTTGGAAATAGAATGGGTTACACTCTCAACGTATGAGCGCTTTTTCATAATTTTACATTTCATTTTATTGATTTGAATATTTTTAAATCAGTTAACTATAATCGGGAAATGTTGCCGCATTTTCCGATTTTTTTGCTTTCCTCAGATGGGATGTAAATGGGTACTTCTTGATTTTTGCATTTTTATTACATATTTAATTGATTGTTATCCGGTCATTATTTAATTTATATTCAAAGGGGTAGCTCTTAGTGAATGATTGCAAAACATCATCAATGGTTTCTATATCAAAAGAAGCATCAAACCTTTCATTATCAAGATCTTTATTATTGTTTTTTATCAATACATTGTATTTTCTCTCAAGTGCTAGGCGTATGCGTTTAAATGAAGTGTTCTTGAAAATCAATTTTCCATGTATCCATGCCGTATAGATTTCAGTATCCACGCTTTCAAGATTAACGATGTAATCATCTTTACCCCATTCTGCCTTATATCCAGGTTCTAACAGCGTTGATGTATTGTTGTTTTTTTGAGAAAGGCTTACTGATCCTTCAACGAGGGTTGTGTGCACACTTTTATTTTCTGGGTAGTTTGTGACATTGAATTTAGTTCCTAAAACTGTTATATTCAATGAATCTGAATGTACTATAAAAGGTTTCTTGGAATTTTTTACCACATCAAAGAATGCCTCTCCTTTTAAGGTTACCTCCCTGGGCCTGCCATCTTCAAACTGGGTGGGGTATCTTAGTGAACTGCCAGCATTGAGATAAACGGTGGTGCCATCAGACAAAATGAGATTAAATTGCTTGCCATGTGGGATGTATATTGTGTTGTAAGATACTGCATATGCTTTTGCAGGAGCATTATAAACTAACTTCTCTCCTTCTTGACGACCTATGGATTTGCCCTGTGAATTCTTGAGAATCATCTTCCCATTAGGATCAAGTATCTGTTTTGTTCCATTTTCAGACTCAATGGTTATTTGTTCTGTACTATCTTCTTTTGAAGTGTTTGTAATTGATTTGTCATTAAGTCTTGATACAAATACATATCCAAAACTCATCATTATAATAAAGATGGCAGCATATTTAATAAAATTGGAAAACCGTATTCTCTTGGTGGTTTTTTCTTTTTTATCTGTTTGATTTATCTCCTTGAGAAGTCCTTGTTGAAGGGTTTTAATATCAATATTTTCCAGACCTATTGTAATTTCATGGTGAGTTTTTACATATTGCTCAAAAAGTTCTTGGTTTTCAATATTCTTTATCCATAATGATAGCTTCTGGATATCCTCTTGAGATGCCTCATTAGATAAAAATCGAATTATGCACTTTTCTAATTCGTGACTTATCATTTATTATTGATTTATATAAGTATGACAGCTACCATTTTAAAAACCCTAATATTTTCATAAAAAAAATTTCATATATTTATTTTTTCAAGAAATATTTAGCATAATGACAGTAAACATAAATCCTTTAATCTAAGTGTGAAATGTTAGAAAAAAGCGATTCTTTTCTTGTTGATTCTCTTCGGGAGGGGAGTGAGAATGCGTATATGGTGGTGATTGAAAAATATGGGCAAAAACTATATGCTTATTTGGTTTCCCTTTCAGGCAATAAGGTTGTTTCCCAGGATTTATTACAAAACGTTTTTTTGAAGTTATGGGAATATAAAGAAAAGCTACAGGTAGATTCTTCTTTAAAAAACTATCTGTATAAGACTGCTTACCATGAATTTATAAATCATTATAAGCGTAATCATACTAGAAAACTTATTGAAGAAAAATACCATGAGGCCCTTGAAAAAATAATTCAGGAACAAGATGAATCTCGTACTGAACAAGTAGCTTATTTACTGCCTCTTGAAATTGAAAAACTATCTCCTAGATGTCAACAAGTTTTTATGCTTAGCCGAGAAGAAGGACTGACAAATAAAGAAATTGCAAGACATCTTGATATATCTGTAAAAAATGTAGAAGCTCAAATCACAAAAGCCTTTAAATCAATTAAGGAAGGATTGAGTGAAAAATACAAGATGTTGTTGTTTTTAATAACAAAATAAAAAATTTGCCACCCTCTCTTCACCCTTCATCCATCGCGTCCCGTCACGCGTGGCTCATACCTCATCCCTCGTACTTCACCCGTTTTTATTCCCGCAATACTTTTTCCATCGCCTTGCCCCGGGCGAGTTCGTCAATCAGTTTGTCCAGGTAGCGCACTTTTTTCATGAGGGGGTCTTCGATTTCCTCGATGCGGTGCCCACAGATTACCCCCGTGATTTTTGAGACCTTGGGATTTAATAGGGGTGCTTGGTCAAAAAAATCCTCAAAGTTGGTCTTATGGGCTATATGGGCATCAATGGCCGCCTGGTCATAGCCCGTAAGCCAGCGTATGACCGTGTCCACGTCCTCTTTGCTCCTGCCTTTCTTTTCAACCTTGGTGATGTAGTGTGGGTACACCCCGCTAAAGGCCATGGTGTATATTCTGTGTTTTTTTTCCATGATATCGTGGTTTTGAACCTATAAAATTGATTGTTTTTCATGGAATAAGCAAGTATTTGGGCTTGACCCTACCGGCTATTTTTTTTAATAAAGTATTCATCATGGCCCCCTCAGTTCAGCACTTGCAGCGTCAGCGGTAAAAAAACACCCCGGTTGCATACCGGTTGACAAACCTTAAAGGGGTAACTCCCTTTTTATCATTTCTTTAAAAGAACTTCCCATAAAAATAGTTTAGCTTACTCTATATTTTTAGGGCAGGGACTCATGTTGATAAGGCTATTGCAAAAGTCATCATGAGCTAAAAAAATGCTTTCTTTGCCACAATTTTAAGTTGCGCCAGGAATGTATGTGGCGCCATAATAAGGAACAAGATGATGAATAAGAATACCGTACTGGCCTGGGCCACTTTTATAATGATATTCGTGGGAGTGGGGCTCATTGCCATGGGCGCCTTTAAATATGATGATGTTGCCGGCTGGGGCTTTGCCGCGGTAGGGATAGGGTTTTTTGCCATTGCCTGGGTATTCAATGCCCTTAAAGGACGTGTATAATGAACGAAATCAAAGCACAGATCATACGGCATCTTGAAAGTGGGGAGGCATTCATGCCCCTGCTGGACATGATTGACGAAGCTCCCTTCGGTATTTTGGGCAAGCGGCCCCATGGCCTGCCTTATTCCATCTATGAGCAGTTCTACCACATTGTCTATGCCCAGAAGGATATCCTTGATTTTTGCGTGGCGGACACCTATGAAGCACCCACCTGGCCAGCAGACTATTGGCCTGCAGCGCAAGCCCCGGCAGATGAAGGGGAATGGCAAGATCTAAAGCAACAGTACCGTAGGGATAGGGATGCACTTTCCGCTTTCGCGAAAGAAACACAACTGGAATCAATCGTGAAACATGGCGACAGGCAAAGTGCCCTGCGCGAGCTCTTACTGGTCATTGAGCATACGGCCTACCACACCGGGCAAATCCTTATCTTGCTGAGGCTGCAGGGGGCACATTCTTCTTAAAGAAATCTACTTCATATTTGATACTTTTGCAGGAGCATGTTTACAGCAATGGTGATGGCCATGTATATGTACATGCACTCACAACAATCTGAACATAAATAATAATAGCAATAAAACAATATAGATGAGCGACGATAATAAAGTAATCTTTTCCATGTCCGGGGTTACCAAGACCCATCCAGGGGCAAATACACCCGTGATCAAGAATATATACCTAAGCTTTTTTTATGGGGCCAAGATAGGCATCCTGGGGCTCAATGGTAGTGGTAAGTCCACCCTGCTCAAGATCATTGCCGGGGTAGATAACAACTACCAGGGCGATGTGGTGTTCTCACCGGGCTACTCCGTGGGTATGCTGGAGCAAGAACCCCAGCTGGACGATGATAAAACCGTACTTGAGGTGGTACGTGAGGGCGCGGCAGAAACGGTGGCCATACTAGATGAGTACAACAAGATCAATGATATGTTTGGCCTGGAGGAAGTGTACAGCGATCCAGATAAAATGGAAAAGCTCATGAACCGTCAGGCCGAACTTCAGGATGAGATTGATGCCCGTGGTGCCTGGGAGCTTGACAATAAGCTTGAAATCGCGATGGATGCCCTGCGCACCCCGCCAGCTGACCAAAAAATAGGCGTACTCTCTGGAGGTGAGCGTCGCCGTGTGGCACTCTGCCGCCTGCTCCTGCAGGAGCCAGATGTGCTGTTGCTCGATGAGCCCACCAACCACCTCGATGCCGAAAGTGTCCACTGGCTGGAGCATCACCTGGCACAATACAAGGGTACGGTAATAGCCGTGACGCACGACCGGTACTTTCTGGATAACGTTGCGGGCTGGATCCTGGAACTGGATAGGGGAGAAGGCATCCCCTGGAAAGGAAACTACTCCTCTTGGCTGGATCAGAAGTCAAAGCGTATGGCCCAGGAGCAAAAACAGGCCAGCAAACGTCAAAAAACCCTGGAGCGCGAGCTTGAATGGGTGCGCATGGCACCTAAGGGCCGCCAGGCAAAGCAAAAAGCACGTTTGAGCAACTATGATAAGCTGATGAGACAGGACCAGAAACAGGTAGATGAAAAACTAGAAATCTATATCCCCAATGGACCACGCCTGGGGACTAACGTAATCGAGGCCAAGGGCGTGGCAAAAGCCTTTGGTGATAAGCTGTTGTATGAAGATTTGAACTTTAAGCTGCCACAGGCGGGCATCGTGGGCATCATAGGTCCTAACGGTGCGGGTAAGACCACGATCTTCAAGATGATCATGGGCGAGATTGAACCAGACCAGGGAAGCTTTGAAGTAGGGGATACGGCAAAGATTGCCTATGTTGACCAGTCACATGCTAACATTGACCCCGGTAAATCCATCTGGGAAAACTTTAGCGATGGGCAAGAGCTGGTGATGATGGGTGGCCGCCAGGTAAATTCCCGTGCATACCTCAGCAGGTTTAACTTTAGCGGTAGCGAGCAGAACAAAAAAGTAGAGAAACTCTCTGGGGGTGAGCGCAACCGCCTGCACCTGGCCATGACCTTAAAAGAAGAAGGTAACGTGCTCTTGCTGGATGAGCCCACTAACGACCTTGATGTAAATACCCTGCGTGCGCTTGAGGAAGGCCTGGAGAATTTTGCCGGTTGTGCCGTGGTCATCTCTCACGACCGCTGGTTTCTAGATAGGATATGTACGCACATCCTTGCCTTTGAAGGGGACAGCCAGGTATATTTCTTTGAGGGTGGTTTCTCAGATTATGAAGAAAACAAGAAACAGCGCCTGGGTGGTGACCTGATGCCCAAGCGTATCAAATACAAGAAATTGACACGGTAGATAGATTTCTTGATTAGGTTGTATAGGATAAACCCTCGCATTGACGGGGGTTTTCTTTTGGCTTAAAGCCAAAATATCTCAACGGTTCACCACCACCTTGGTGTTTTGGACACGGTCGTCATCAGTAGTGATCTGTGTGATGTAGGTGCCGGTGGGCAGGCTTGAAACATCCAGGTTTTGCGGCTGGGCTGACATATTCCTGCTCAGGACCTTTTCTCCCAGCATGTTGTAGAGGTTGACCTGTTTGATATTGGGGATATTAAAATGGAGTTGGCCTGAGGCAGGATTGGGATAAACCATGGTACTTGTAGTTGCAAAATCCTCGTTGCTCAGTGATAATGTATTGTATTTATAGATTTTGCCCTGGTTGGTCCCTGCCCATAACATAACCCCCACACGGCCTTTTTCAAGCAGGTTGAAACCGTGGTTGCCCTCAAGTTGAATGTCCTTATCCCAAGTAGAACCTCCATTGCTGGAATGTTTTATATAAAAGTTGTCGGCAGGATTGGGAATGTACCATAGTTCAGATTCATAGGCAAGCACATCTTGATTATGTCCTTGAGAATCATCGGTTGACTGCCAGGTGTTGCCGCCGTCAGTGGTGACATAGATGTAAGGCGAGCTGCCAGCTTCCATCGCTATGCCATGATCTGGGTCTACAAATGAAATATGGGCATTGGTACCAAAGGAAACAAAACCTGAATTTGTGGGCGTTGACCAGGTTTTTCCATAGTCAGGGGAGTAGGCAATACCCACATTTTCCTGCGTTACCCACACGTCATTACCTAGGGCATCAATGTTGCCCTTGCCCGCGGTGTTGAGCACTGCGGCTGGGGGCTGCGTGATGGTCGCGGTACTCCAGGAGTTGCCGCCATCAGTGGTTTTGTATAAAAAACCATTGGAAACCAAAATACCCTCGGCCTCATTTTTCATGGTCACCACGGGCGGAAAACTTGCCTCCCCGGTAAAGACCAGCGTCCAGGAGCTGCCGCCATCAATGGTCTTGTACAAGCTGCTGGAACTACTCTTGAAGGCAGTGTCCTGATCTATCACAAAAATTCCTGAAGGATTGAAGGCCGTATCGCCCGGCGGCAGTTTGATCCAGTTGTTTCCACCATCACTGGTTTTATAGAGGTTGTCAAAATTTGTGACAAACCAGCATATCTTATCATTGGGGGCCGAGAGGGCCTTTACCTCTTCACTGGTCGTTTCGGTGCTATAATTAAGTTCCCAGGACTGTGCACTGGCACTTAGGGCACATAAAAAAAGGAGCGTATAGATGAGTTTCATGAATTCAAGGTTGGTTGTAAGCGGTTAAATTACAACGCCATACAGAATTCATTTTCTAAATATTAGCCAATGTTTTGTTTAGCAAAAGCTAAATAATCCACGGCTCATAAGATTAAAGGGCGGTTTTACCCCTTAAACTGTCTACCGCTAGGGGGCCTAATCCTGAACAAACTTGATACCAGCCGTGATGATGTCTGCCTTGAGGCCCGTGTCACGGGCATAGTGCTGGTATTTTAAATCAATGCTCTTGAGCCCCAGTTCCCAGATGTGGAACTTGGTGAAGATATCGGTATAGCTAACGCCCACGCCAAATTGATTTGCGATGTATTTTGAAAGGTCATAATCAGAGGTGTAAAACTCTTCAGTAGAGAGGTGCGTTTCATAAGGAGCAAAATAGTAGGCAGCCGTCTGGCTATAAAATCTGTAAGAAGGATATACCGTGAACTTGCTGCCCAGTTTTACAGGGACTTCCAGGCTTAACGTATGTGAATTGATCCCCCAGTCATCATGGTAATACCTATAAAAACTGCGCAATACCAGAAACTCGTTGATGTAGTAGTTTAACCGCCCCCCTGCGGCCACCTTAAAACGGGTGCCGGGCAACTGCTCAATGGCATCAGCCAGCTGGAAGCCCTCAATAAAACTGTCTTCAACATCACTAAAGTAAACACGCTGAAAGGGCGTGGAGAGCAGGCCATCCTGCAATACAAAATCCAGTGCTAGGGAGCCTTGTAGCTTTTTAGAAAGGATCTGTGAGAAATTGAGCCCCAGGGAATATGAGTTCCTGCCTTCGTTATCAAATTTTGAGAAATCAGGATTGTAATCAGGGTTGCCATCTACTCCATAAATAGTGAAGAGGAAGTTGTTGAGGCCATCTCCACCCGCGGCAAAAGGACGCAGTTCCATGGGGTAAATGGCATTCCAGGTGTCTAGGTAAACATTGCCCTTAATGCTCAGTTCAGTATTCTTTTTGTTAAAAAGCCGGGTATAGCTTCCGCCAAAACCTATTGAAAAATAATCATACTCCGTGGCCACCGAAGCCTTTGCCGTCCATATCGTGTTGCGGTCGTCCGCACTGTGGCTAAAGGTCCCGTTGAGGTTTGACCATAAGTCTGAGGCTGATGCGCCAGAACTCGCCACAAAAGGATCGGCCGCCCGGCCGCCATCAAAAGGATCTACATTGCTTGATGAAGCAGAGGTATAGGCTGACACCCCACCATCAATGGTCAATACATCATCATCGTTTAAGGGTATGGCCACGACTATGGTTGCCGTGGCATCAGTAAGCTCTTCAGTACCCACGCCGCCACTTACCGCTGCATTGTTGCCATCCTGGCCATAATAGCTGCTCAACAGGTCAACTTCGGTGGTCTCGAGCACGCGTTTTTTATAAGCCTGTACGCCGGTTTCTTCCTGTTGTGCTTTCGCCGAAAGGCAAACCAACAAGGTCACGGCAAGAATTGATGCGCAATTGATTTTTTGAAAGGTCATCCTCATGCTCATTGCTTACTTTTAATTACAGCCGCAGCCGCCACCGGTTTTGCCTCCATTTGCACCACTTGCGGCTTCCCTGTACGAGTGAAAGGTACTTATGTTTCTATCGCAGGGTTTGTCGCTGAGAGCCATATCGGGGTCATTGATGGCTACCTTTTCATATTCCTGTACCGCGACGCAAGAGGTCATGGAGGTGAGTAAAAGGGTGAGTAGGATAAGCTTGATTTTCATAATCTGTCTATTTCTATATGGGCCGATGTAAAAAGGTTACCATCTTCATCAATTATAATGCACTCAATATGGGGCAATTGATTGATGCGGTCGAGGCCCACATCCTTGCCCATCACAAATACTGACGTGGCCAGGGCATCTGCCAGTTCTGCCCTGGGTGCAAATACCGTAACACTCAGTATGCCGCTGGATGGGTAACCCGTGCGGGGGTCAATGATATGGGTATATCGTGTGCCATTAAAAGTTACGAATTTTTCATAGTTGCCGGATGTTACCACCGCACCATTTTTTATGGGGAGGAGACCATAGGCCTTTTTCTTGTCCATGGGGTTGGTGATGGCGACCTTCCAAGTTTCTCCATTGGGCTGCAGGCCCCAGGTGTTCATGTCGCCAGAGGCATTGATGATGCCAGCGGGCACACCCTTGTTCATTAAAAGCTGCTTTGCCCTGTCTGCGGCATAGCCCTTGCCTATGGCGCCAAAACCTATCTTCATTCCCTTTTTTTTAAGGTAGACGGTCCCTGCCGTTGTATCTATACTGATGTTTTCATACCCCACATCCACAACAGATTTTTTGATGGTTTCTGGGCTGGGCATGACGGTCATGGAGCCGTCAAACTTCCATATTTTGTCCATGGAGGCATAGGTGATATCAAAGGCTCCATCAGTAATCTTTGAGATTTCTATGGCGCGTTCAATAAGGTTGATGAGTTCTGGCGCGACACTTACGGGCCGTATGCCCGCATTTTTATTTATGCGGGAGGTTTGTGAATTTTCATCCCATGAGGAGATAAGTTTCTCGATGCGGGTGATTTCGGCAACAGCTAGATTGATGTTTTCCCTGGCGGTAACCGGGTCATTTGCCACCACGGTGATATCAAACCGACTGCCCATCAACTTCAAGGTTTCTTTATACGGTTGCTGAGCCGTTGCCCCAAGTATAATGAAGAAGGTAAATACTATTGTATATAGGGCATTTTTCAATAACTAAGATTTAAATGAGTCAAATAACGCGATGTAATCCTTGGGTTGCTTGTTGTGGTCATAACTTGTGCTTCCCAGGACATTGCCCTCATTATCCAGCATGACTATATAGGGAAAGATGCCGTTGTTGTTGTACCGGGCAGCAAGTGTATTGTTCTTTTCTTGCTGTGCCGGGGAGAGTGCATTTTTTTGCTTGCGCGGAAAATCTGCCTGGAGCATCACATAGTGGTCCTTTGCATAGTTCTTAAAGGTATCTGTACTCCATAGCTCTTTGTCTAGCTTGATGCACGGTGCACACCAGTCAGACCCTTGAAAGACCAGCAGGATGGGTTGATGTCGTGAGGACGCAATTTTTTTGGCCTCAGCCAGATCTTTATGCCATTCTTGACAAGATGCGTGAAGCCCCAAAAAAAGAAAAAGGACACTTATAAGATTCTTCATGATATGTGATTTTATTTTGATAATAAAATGTTGATTAACAAGCATTTGATTTTCATAAAATCAATAACTATGCTAAATTAACTATCCCGGTAAACATCAACAGTTAAGCTAACGCTAAAAACCCGCTTTTGGTTTTTATACCCTGTGGTTTTTTGACAATTGTCTTTAAGGAGATACCATCCTGAACCCTATTGCGTTCTTATATAAAGCCATTTTCAACACGAACCTCACCTAGATTTTACACAATGTTTTTGTATTTCTGGGTGTTCTTCACTATAATGATGGTATATTGGGCTTTTTTCATAACCCGTTCAAACTGAATTTATGAGTTTTACAAATCCACTGGTATATGGAGTTCCCTGTTTTTTGGGATTTATATTGCTGGAACTTACCTATAGCAAAAGATTTGATAGAAAAGACCTCTACCACTGGAAGGACCTGTTCTCCAGCCTTGCGCTGGGGGTGGGGTCTGCGATACTGGGCGCGCTGATCAAAACGGTCGCGACCATACTGATCTTCAATTTTACATATGACCTTTTTAATCCTGAAGTCAACGGGGTGCGCACCAATATCATGGGCTGGGAATCCTTTGGTTATGCCTGGTACGTCTGGATTGCCTGTATGTTACTGGACGATTTTACCTATTATTGGTTTCATAGGCAAAACCATATGGTGCGGTTTTTTTGGGCAGCACATATAGTTCATCATTCCAGCGATAATTTTAACCTGGGTACCGCTGTTAGAAACGGCTGGTTCACCATATTGTACAAACCTTTTTTCTATTTGTGGATCGTGATGATAGGTTTTCCACCGGCGATGCTCGTGGTATGCCTGGGTATTGAAGCCCTGTGGCAGTTTCAGCTGCACACGCAGTACGTCAAGAAACTAGGTGTCTTTGAGAAGTTCATCAACACGCACACCATGCACCAAGTGCACCATGCGTGCAACCTGGAATATATGGACAAGAACCATGGCGGCATACTCAATGTTTTTGACCGCATCTTTGGCACCTGGAAGGAACTTGATGAAGATATCGAGATTCAGTACGGGGTTACAAAACCGCCCAATTCATACAACATCTACACCATTCTTACCCATGAGTACAAGAACATCTGGGAGGATATGAAAAAGACAAACAACTGGTATTACAAATTCATGTACGCCTTTGCACCCCCGGGATGGAGCCATGATGGCAGCACAAAGACCATCAAGCAGATACGTAAGGAAATGCAGGAGCAGGAGGAGCTGCTCGTGGCTGCAGAGTAACCAGCCTTACCCCAACATCGCATCGCTGATGAGCTTGAAGTCATGCTCGTCAACTTCCCTAAAGCCAGACATTAGGTACAATCCCCATTTTGTGGGGTCTTTGATAAAGTGGAGTCCTTCCAGGAGTGGCCGTATCTCGATTTCTTTGCTTTCGCGAAAGCGAACCTTGCGCCTCCACGGTTTAAACGCTTCTGAGACCTTGACCTGAAAAGGCGCTTCATCGACCACCTGGCCTATGGCCGTAAACCTTTGATAGGGCTTGCCATTTCTGGTTTCTTTGGAGGCATAGTAGATTACCCAATCCTCTTTTGCTAATTTTTTGAGCTGGTTCAATTTGCCATGCCCCGCCTGGCCAAAGCCCTCTTTTTCTCCCTTGGCAATATGGTCTTTTGATGCAACTATGATATAATACTTCATGGATACATGATTATGGACTTGCCTAAAATTAAAGCAAAAACCCGTCAACCATGAGGAAGACGGGTCCTGTTTTTTCTTGGCCTTAGGCCAAAACCTATTTTACTTCCTTAAGGAGTTCCTTAACGGCAGCCTGTATCTGTGGGTCATTGCCATGCAGGAATTCATTATAGGGCAACGGTACCTCGATATCAGGTTCCAGCTCTAGGTTTTCAGTAGGTCTTCCTTCTGCACCTATGGTGGCCACCATGGGTATCCCAAAGACAATCGTGGGGTCAATCTGCTGTTCCCACCATACGGCGGTACCTGTCCCCGGCACGGGCATGCCCACGAGCTTGCCCACTCCATTTTGTTTGTACACATAAGGAAATATGAAGGCGTCACTGTAGTTGCTCTCGCTCATGACCACGATACTGGGCTTTGACCAGCGTGTCATGGGTTCGCCACCGCTCACGACCTTGCCCTGTGGGGCAAATTTTAAGTATGCCTTACCGCTCAAGAAGGTATTGAGGTCATCATGTAGCCAGCCACCGCCGTTAAAACGGGTATCGACCACAAGGCCCTTTTTATCAATATTCTTGCCCATTGTCCTGTCAACGACCTCCCTGAAACTGCCATCGTTCATGCCCCGTATGTGGATGTAGCCCAGTTTGCCACCGCTCAGTGAATCTACCTTGTGCTCCATCATATCCGTCCATCTTTTATACATGAGCTGACCTTGTGCCCCCATGCTCACGGGCTTTATGGTCTGGTCAAAGATCTTTGTCCCGCTCTTAACGGTAAGCAGGGTGTTTTTATCCACGATGTTGTTTAGGTATTTGTTATAGTTTTCATCGGCACCTATCTTTTGGGCATTGATGGCGGTGATGATGTCCCCTTTCTTGATCTTGTTGTTTGCCTTGTCCACGGGGCCACCAGCTATGACCTCGTCAACTTTTATACCCTCGCCTGCATAGTCCTCGTCAAAGAGTAGGCCCAGGGATGCGGTAACATCAGCATTGTCATGTTGGGGCCTGTAGCGTCCACCCGTATGCGAGGCGTTGAGCTCTCCCAGCAGTTCGCTCAACAATTCCTGAAAATCATAGTTGTTGTTGATTTGGGGGAGGAACTTGGCATATTCATCATGGTACATCTGCCAGTTGATACCATGTATCGTGGGGTCATAGAATTTCTTGACGACCTGCCTCCACATATGGTCAAACATGTACTGACGCTCTGCATAGGTGTCAAGGCGCATATCACCGTCAATGTCAATACTGCTTACGCTACCCTTCTCAGCATCTACTTTTACCAGCTTGCCGTGGTTGCTCATGAACAAGGTCTTGTCATCATCGCTAATTTCAATACCGCTGGGGGAACCACCCATCTTGGCGAGTATTTTGGTTTCCCTGGTGCGGGGTTCGGTTACCCAGAGGTCATATCCCTTTTCAAAAGAGGTGAGATAATATACCTTGCTAGCATCTTTGTTGAGCACATAATCGCTTATGTTGCTACTGTTGATGGTGAGTTTTTCCTTGCGCAGGTCCAGGTTTTCAAGGTTTAGTTTAAGGGGTTCGGTCTTTTCCTTATCGTCATCTTTTTTCTTCTTCTTTTTACCATCTTCTTCCTTTTCTTTTTCCTCGGCTTCTTTTTTCTCCTTTTCCTCCTTATCGTTGAGCAGTTCAAATTCTTCTTTGCTCAGTTCATATTTGTCATAGGCCTCCTGGTCAAAGAATATTGCATAGATATCCTGTTCAGACCCGCCGTTCATGGCGAGTGATGTGCGGCCCTCCTTACTGTTCTCATAGGTCATCATCTTACCGTCCATGGCCCATTTTGCATTGCCTTCACCAAAACCACTGTTCACGGGGTGAAAGATGTCACCGCTACCATCAGCTTTTATAAGGGCAACATTGTTGTTGAAGAAATACCCCTTTTGATCATCAACGAGCAGCCACTTGCTATCTGGGCTCCAGGAAAATGACCAGTCGCCATCGCTGTAAGAATGATTATGCCCTTCGGGCAGGATGGTGGTCTTTTTACCACTGTCTACATCCATAACCTTCAGGATGTTGCGTTCTTCTACATAGGCAATCTTTTTGCCGTCTGGCGAAAAGTACGCTTGAAATTCCTCGGCGGGCGTGGCTATGACGGGTTCAACGTTTACCACGGTCGAAGCATAGAAATAATCTTCTTCGGGACGTTGCAGGGTGGCCTTGAAAATATCCCAACTGTCACCGCGCTCACCCGAAAACAAAAGGGTCTTGCCATCGTGTGACCAACTTATCATACGCTCCTGCTCTGGAGTGTTTGTTATACGTTTTGTGCGTTTGTCCTCGACCCCGGTGACAAAGACCTCACCACGGTTCACAAAGGCTATCTCCTTGTTGTTGGGACTTACGGCAAATTCAGTTACCGTGTTGATATCCATGTTTTCAAGAGGTTCAAAACCTGCATCATCCATGACCTGGATGTTTAGTTTTTTGGGCGAAGACCCAGGTAAAAGTGTATAGATATCTCCCTTGAAGGTAAAGGCCAGGGTACCATTGCCACTGATACTCAGGTGACGCACGGGGAAATCCACAAACTGCGTGAGCTGGTTCTCTTTTTTAGTATCTAGGTCAAGGGCATAAAGGTTTTGCGTGCCATCCTTCTCATTAAGGTAATACACGGTTTTGCCATCTGGGCTAAAGACCGGTTCACGGTTCTCACCCTTAAAGGTTGAGAGCTGTGTGTAAGCATCGTTTTGCACATCATATACCCAGATATCACGCGTGACCGAGGAGGTATGGTGCTTGCGCCAGGCATCTTCATAGCCCTTCCTGTCCTGAAAAACAATTTTGGAACCATCTGTGCTATAATGTGCCTCATCAGCACCGGCAGCACTCACAAGCATGGGCCGGCCACCCGTTACGGGAATGGTGTAGAGGTTTTGAAACAGGCCAGAAGCAAACCGTACGCTTGCAGCAGGAGCCGTGCGGCCACTGCCAAAAAGCACCTGGGCATTATCTACCGTAAAATCAAATGGATAATCATTTGTGCTGTTATAGGTCAACCGTATGGGTTTACCGCCTTGGGCGGGCATGGCATACACGTCAAAATTACCATAGCGGTCGCTGGCAAAGGCAATGGTACTGCCATCATGGCTCCATACCGGGCGCATGTCATACGCATTGCCCGTGGTGATTGCCGTGGCCTTGCCACCACTGCTGGAAACGGTATAGAGGTTGCCCATGTAACCAAAGGCGATGGTGTTACCATCTGGCGAAATGCTGGGATAGCGCATCCACTGCGCGGCATCTTGAGCAAACAAAGTTGCTGAGGCACAAAATAGCAGGAGTGCAGCAAGTAGATTTTTCATATGCATATTGAGCTTTGATGAATGTTAATTGAAGATTAAGAGTTAAAATTAGTGCTTGTAACGCGTTATACAAAGCGCTGGAGCAGCTTTTATGTGCCATAAATCAATAAATTTACAGGACGGGATACTCCTTTTTAATTAAAACAAACACCATTTTGTCAATACAGCACATCAAGGTCATCGCTTTTGACGCAGATGATACCCTCTGGATTAACGAGACCATTTTTAGAAATGCAGAACAGGCTTTCGCCAAAAGGCTATCCAGCTTTCTGCCAGAAGACGACATTGTAAAGGTCCTTCTGGATACCGAGATAAGGAACCTGCAACATTACGGTTATGGCATCAAGGGCTTTACCCTCTCGCTCATGGAGGCAGCGCTGCGCATCACAAAGAACAATGTAGATGCAGACCTTGTGGAGTTTATACTTGATCTGGGACGGGGCATGCTCGCTGAGCCCATAGAGCTCCTGCCGGGTATTGAAGATGTGCTTGATGAATTGAGTAAACAGTATAAGCTCGTGGTGGCCACAAAGGGCGACCTGCTGGACCAGGAGCGCAAGCTTGTCAAATCTGGGCTCATAGATTTTTTTCACCACATCGAGATAGTGTCAGATAAAAAGGAGATGCAGTACAAGAAGCTCGTAAAGCACCTGGACATTGAGCCCGGTGAGTTCCTCATGGTGGGAAACTCCCTGAAAAGCGACGTGATACCCGTACTGGCCATGGGTGGTCACGCCTTTCACATACCCTTTCACACCACCTGGGTTCATGAAGAATCAGATGAAGAAATCAACCACAGCAAGTTTAGGTCATTTGCTTCAGCACAGGAGATGCTTAACTTTATGAGAAACTAGCCCATGGGTAAGAAAATAGACCACATCACCACGCACCTGCAAGAATTTATACGGCAACAAAAAATATTCTTTGTGGGCACTGCTGCCGCAGATGGACGCATCAACATTTCGCCGAAAGGCTTGGAGAGCCTTAAAATACTCAACGCAAATGAAATCTTGTGGCTCAACCTTACCGGTAGTGGCAACGAGACCGCCGCGCACCTGCTAGAAAATGACCGCATGACCATAATGTTCTGTGCATTTGAGGGCAAGCCCCTCATCTTGAGGCTGTATGGCTATGCCGTGATTTTTCATGATAAGGATTCCGCTTTCGCGGAATATGTAAAGATGTTTCCCCATATGGAAGGAGCCCGGCAGATCATAAAAATGAAAGTTGACCTCGTGCAGACCAGTTGTGGTTTTGGCGTACCCATCATGGAGTTTAAAGAAGAACGTGACATGCTCACCAAGTTTGCCCAGCAAAAGGGAGAAGCGGGGATTGTTGAATACTGGCAGGACAAAAACGTGACCAGTATAGATGGGAAGGATACCAAGATCCTGGAAAGGTCTACCGCCGGCAAGAAGAAGTAGCTCAAATGCTTATCTTTTTGGGTTAATATAGAACAGGGGTGTTATCGACTTGATAATTGTTATTGCTTCCTTTTGAATAAATAATAATTCGGTCTTAAAGAAAGCCTAAACCTTCAAATATGGGTCAGTCATGAATTTAATTTTGTAACAAAAGTTGAAATACTATGATTGTTCGCAAAAACCTAAAGTTTACCCAGCTTGCATTCTACCTGTGGAAATCCATGACCTATTTTATACTGCTCTCGGTAGTGGTATATGTTTTTCATGTAGAGTTTGGGTTTTATCAATTGAGCATACCCTTTAATGCCGTGGCGACATTAAGTACCGCGCTGGCCATCTATCTAGGGTTTAAAAACAACAGTGCGTATGACCGCTGGTGGGAAGGCCGCAAGATATGGGGCATGCTCGTCAACTACA
>PALD01000034.1 GCA_002710685.1 Cytophagaceae bacterium
AATGGCCCGTTCGTCTATCGGCTAGGACGCCAGGTTTTCATCCTGGTAAGAGGGGTTCGATTCCCCTACGGGCTACAATTTTTTATTAAAAAAAGAACAAATGGCAAATCACAAGTCAGCATTAAAGAGAATAAGAAACAGCGAGACCAAAAGGTTGCGCAACAAATATCAGCACAAGACCACGCGTAACGCTATCAAGAAATTGCGTGAGGCTGATAAGAAAGAGGCAGAGACCCTGTATCCTTCTGTAGTGGGCATGATAGACAAGCTCGCAAAGAAGAACATCATACATGACAACAAGGCATCAAACCTTAAGTCTCAGCTTGCCAAGCACGTTGCTGCTCTTTAAGCTTAAGCCTTAGAACGATTTTAAAACCTCGTTGTAAGACGGGGTTTTTTGTTGGTTAAATGATTGAGTTGGTTATTGATGAACTCCCAGTACAGCTGGGAGTTTTTTATTTGGCTTAAAGCCAAAAGAAAAAGCCCACATATAGCAGGCTGGTGTAATCCTATAGATGATAGTCCAAAATCTAGATTTTAAATCAATCTGCATGCGTCAAGGGCGGTGCGAATTCCCACAGAGGCCTTCCTGCGGTCGTGCACGATCTTCTTTAATTTAATCTTGTAGTATTCATAGCATATTATGAAATCTATCACTAGAGAAGCTACATAAAATACCAGGAACTGTATTTTTAAATAGACCACGCCTCCAAAAATGCTCCCACTTATATTAGCAATGGCAATGGCTATAAGTATTTTACGCTTAGCCTGTAGTGCTTTGTTCTTACGGTACTCCTTCTTTAAGTACATCGAGGTCAGGATGCCCAGGTCAGTTGTAAGGTCGGTCATATGCGTGGTCTTTACCGCAAAGTTTGAGATGCTGGCGGTGAGCTCATTTTGAATACCCATTGAAAATAATAGGATGGCCACGAGGGCTTCTGTTTCCCATAGTGTCTCGGGGTACAAAAAGGTGCCATAAGTGCCCACGATGGTCAGGCAAGGTATTTCCCCGTAAGGGAGAAGGTGACCTCAAAGCCTTCTTCGGTAAGGCCTTTATTGATAGAGGAGCATACCTTGATATCATCTTCTACAAGCAATATTTTTGAACCTTCTGAGATTATGTGGTAAAATGATAAAAAAAAGTGATGCCGTTAAGCATCACTTTTTTTAATATTAAAATTCTTTGGCTACCCTACCCGTTCATTGATATCAGGAACTCTTCATTGTTCTTGGTCTGCTTGATACGGTCGTTGATGAATTCCATGGCTTCCACGGGGTTCATGTCAGCAAGGTACTTGCGCATTACCCACATGCGCTGTATAACGTTCTCGCTGAGCAAGAGGTCGTCACGGCGCGTGCTTGAGGCGGTAAGGTCAATCGCTGGGAAGATCCTGCGGTTTGCAATCCTTCTATCCAGTTGAAGCTCCATGTTACCGGTACCTTTAAATTCTTCAAAGATAACCTCGTCCATTTTAGAGCCCGTCTCTGTAAGTGCCGTCGCGATGATTGAGAGTGACCCGCCACCTTCAATATTACGTGCTGCGCCAAAGAAACGTTTAGGTTTGTGCAGTGCATTAGCATCTACACCACCACTCAATATCTTACCAGATGCTGGTTGTACGGTATTGTATGCCCTTGCAAGGCGCGTGATGGAGTCAAGTAGTATCACTACATCGTGCCCGCATTCCACAAGGCGTTTTGCCTTTTCAAGTACAATATTTGCAACACGTACATGCTCATGGGCCTCCTTGTCAAAGGTAGAAGCGACAACTTCACCTTTAACATTGCGCTGCATATCTGTAACTTCCTCTGGGCGTTCATCGATAAGGAGTATCATTTGATAAACCTCTGGGTGGTTTGCTGCAATGGCATTGGCAACATCCTTGAGAAGCATGGTCTTACCGGTCTTGGGCTGAGAAACTATCATACCCCTTTGTCCTTTTCCTATGGGTGCAAAAAGGTCCATTACCCTGGTTGAAAGCGTGCTTTGGCGTTCGCCAATATTAAATTTTTCCTTGGGGAAAAGCGGTGTGAGGTGTTCAAAGGAAACCCGGTCACGTACCACGTTAGGATCAAGGCCATTGATCTTGTTCACTTTGATCAGTGGAAAGTATTTTTCGCCCTCTTTGGGTGGGCGTATCACGCCCAGTACCGTATCTCCGGTTTTCAGGCCAAAAAGGCGAATCTGTGATTGGGATACATAAATATCATCTGGAGAGGCGAGGTAATTATAGTCTGAAGACCTTAAAAAACCATAACCATCCTGCATGATGTCAAGGACCCCTTCACTTTCTATGATGCCCTCAAACTCATAATCTGGCTCGCGGTAGCGGTTCCTGCTATCCTTGTTGCCATTGTTCTGATTATTATTGTTGTTGCTATTGCTGTTGCTGTTCTGGTTGCGGTTGTTATTGTTGCTTCGCGGGGTGCGATTGCTGTTGCCATCCTTAGAAGTATTGTTGCTTCGGGGATTGGGTTTTCTATCGTTGCTTCGAGGGGCGTCCTTTGTGCTCTTGGTATCCTTTGCCTCTTTTGTGCTCCTTGTGTCTTGAGGTTCCTTGCTGGGGCTCTCGGTCTTTTGCCGTCTCTTGTCCTCATTGTCAGTCGTGGGCTTTTCCCTTTTGGGGGCAGCTGCACGTTGGGGCTTTTTGATTTGTGGCTTTTCTTCAGCCTTTGGAGATTCTACGACTTCTGCAACGGCCTTGGGGTTGGTTGCTTGCTTGTCAAGTATTTTATAGACAAGGTCTAATTTTTTTAAAGCCCTGAATTTAGGTATTTCTAGCCCTTTAGCTATATCCTGAAGCTCGGGAAGCTTTTTGGCTTTTAGTTCTGCAATATCAAACATTAAGAATTGATTAAAATTTCCAGGTTGTGGTAATTATTGAAATAAATGTGATGTATGCTAAAAAAAATCTCGAGAGAAGATTCTAAGAAATTTTTGGCAAGAAAGAATGACCATAATAAGAACAGGTCATAATTTTATATTGCAATGATACGACATTATTTTGAATTTAAAACCTTCGGTTATCAAAAGAAGTTTTTATTTTTGTGCGCCCAAAGCATTACCTGAGATATGATTCAAAGAATACAGAGCATTTATTTATTGCTGGCCGCAGCGGCCTCGGCAGGATTGATTTTTGTATTCCCGTTGTATACCAATGAAGACGCAGGTACCGTGGCGGCGCTTGACAATATGCTCTACCTTGCCCTTTTCTTGGGCAGTGCGGCATTGTCATTGCTTACCATATTCATGTACAAAAAAAGACAGAACCAGTTTGTGATGGGGCGTCTTAATATAATATTGAACTTTATTTTACTAGGTGTATTGGTTTACCAGTCTCAAATCTTATCTGGAGGGGCGGCGGCCCCTGAGAAGGGTATTGGGATGCTAATCCCCATCATTTCTATCGTTTTTATCGCCCTTGCAAATAGGGCAATCAAGCGGGATGAGGATCTTGTAAAATCTGTTGACCGGTTGCGATAGACCTAATATCTTAGTTTATTAGTGCGTAAACCCCATAGTCTGCCAACTATGGGGTTTATTTTTTAATTACCGCTTCATCTCGATGACCTCAAGGTTGTCAATCTTATCCCCACCTATGGTAAAGCGCAGCATGGTGCGCACCTGGTGAAAACCATGTTTGCCCACTGCTCCCGGGTTCATGAGCAGGAGGTTTAATTTTCTATCTGGCATTACCTTGAGGATGTGTGAGTGCCCACATATAAAAAGTTTGGGTGGATTTGTCCTAATCTCTTCCCTAATGGCCGGAGAATATCTCCCTGGATAACCGCCTATATGTGTTATCCATACATCGACACCTTCACACATAAACCTGTCGTTAAGCGGGAATTCCTGGCGTATTTCATGATTGTCGATATTCCCATAAACGGCATGCATGGGTTTAATAGCCTTGATGGCATCAGTCACGGCGAGGTCGCCTATGTCACCGGCATGCCACACCTCATCGGCTTTTTTGGCGTAAGCCAGTATCTTATCATCAATATACCCGTGGGTATCGCTAAGAAGAAGGATTTTTTTCATTTTGGCGCAAGCTAAATTGTTATCATAATCGTGCCTACCTGCAAAGATGTATCTTTGCGGCTTCACAAGCAACCCACCTGCCATTGAGGTATTTTATTGAGATAGCATATGACGGTACGCCATATCACGGCTGGCAGCGGCAACCAGATGCCATTACCGTGCAGCAGGTGCTGGAGGAGGCGTTGTCCACGCTGTTGCGAAAGGAAACCACGGTGGTGGGTGCAGGTAGAACGGACACCGGTGTGCATGCAAAACAGCTCTTTGCCCACTTTGACCTTGAACAGGAGCTTACCGAAGATGAAATGCAGCACCTCGTTTTCCGGTTGAACCGGTTCTTGCCGTATGCCATGGCCGTTAACGCCATTTTTAAGGTAAATGAGAATGCGCATGCAAGGTTTGATGCCATTTCACGTACTTATATGTACAAGGTGGTCTTGCGCAAGGACCCCTTTGCACATTTACAGGCCTATTGTATAGAACAGCAACTGGATGTTGAGGCGATGAACGCGGCAGCTCAATTGCTTCTGGGCAGGAAGGATTTTCAATGTTTTAGCCGTTCTAATACTGATGTGAAGACCTATATTTGTGATGTGGCTTTCGCCAAATGGCTGCACGTGGGCGACGAACTTATTTTTACCATAAAGGCTGACCGTTTTTTAAGAAACATGGTACGTGCCGTAGTGGGGACCCTGCTCGAGGTGGGGAAGCATAAAAGAACCGTGGCGTCAATCAATGAAGTGCTGCAGAGCAAAGACAGGTCGCAAGCTGATGCCAGTGCACCGGCGCACGGCCTGTACTTAATAGAAGTTAAATATCCTGATACAATCAAAATCCTATAATGGCAAACAGTAAGGGAAATGCTTTTGATTATGGTCTTTTTAAAAGACTGATGACCTTTACAAAACCCTATAAAGGCTTCGTCGCGGCTTCTGCTGTCGCCGCGGTATCCCTGTCACTTTTTGCGGCCCTGCGGCCCTTGTTCTTGCAAGGCGCCATTGACAAGGGGATGACTCCCATGGACATGGATAGCCTGCTGTACTACCTGGGACTGATGCTCGTGGTACTCGTAGGCGAGGTGCTCTCACAGTTCTTTTTTATCTATTGGGCTAATGTACTGGGGCAAAATGTGGTGCGTGATCTAAGGATTGGCCTTTTTGACCACATGCTGAAGTTCAAGATGCAATATTATGATAAATCTGCCGTGGGCAGGCTTGTGACCAGGGCGGTAAATGATATTGAGACCATTGCCAGCATTTTTAGCCAGGGATTGTTCATGATAGTAAGCGACCTTTTGAAAATGGCGGTCATAATAGGCATCATGCTATGGAAAAGCTGGGAACTGTCATTGATAGTCTTTGCCGTGCTGCCATTTATATTATATGCGACCCGTGTTTTTCAAAAAGCCATGAAAGTAGCCTTTGAAGAAGTGCGCACGCAAGTGGCCAACCTCAATACCTTTGTACAGGAGCGTGTAACGGGCATGAAGATTGTTCAGGTTTTTTCTCGTGAAAAGATAGAGCGGGAAAAGTTTGGCGAAATCAATAAAAAACACATGGATGCCTGGAACAAGACGGTGTGGTACAACTCCATCTTTTTTCCCGTGGCTGAGATTGTATCTTCAATAACCATAGGCCTACTGGTATGGTATGGCGGTTTACGGGCAATTGAGAGTGATGTGATCACCATAGGGTTGATCACTGCATTTATACAGTTTTCTCAAATGCTCTTTATGCCGTTAAGACAAATAGCAGATAAGTTCAACACCTTGCAAATGGGCATGGTGTCGGCAAACCGGGTCTTTGGTATCCTGGACACAGATTCCCGCATCGCTGATGATGGAACGAAACGGCTTGATAATGTACAGGGAGCCATACGCTTTGAGGATGTGCGCTTTAGTTATGTTGAGGGAGAAGAGGTTTTAAAAGGTATTAACCTCCTGGTGGAGCCGGGAGAGACCGTTGCCATAGTGGGTGCCACGGGAGCCGGAAAATCAACCATAATCAATCTATTAAGCCGTTTTTATGAAATAGACAGCGGCACGATCACCATTGATGGCGTGGACATCAAAGAAGTAGAAATTGCTTCTTTGCGCGAGCAGATAGCCGTGGTCTTACAGGACGTTTTCCTCTTTGCAGATTCCATTTATCAAAACATTACCCTGGGGCAATCTTCAATCACTGAGACCGATGTGGAGGAAGCTGCCAAGATTATAGGAGTGGACAGCTTTATAAAAACATTGCCCAACGGTTATCATTATAATGTTAAAGAGCGTGGGGCGATGCTCTCAA
Source organism: Cytophagaceae bacterium (assembly GCA_002710685.1). GTDB lineage: Bacteria > Bacteroidota > Bacteroidia > Flavobacteriales > Flavobacteriaceae > Leeuwenhoekiella. The sequence goes on from PALD01000034.1 coordinate 6,331, forward strand.
GTGGTCAACGCCAGTTGATTGCATTTCTCAGGGCATATGTGAGCAATCCTGCTATATTGGTGCTTGATGAGGCGACATCTTCTGTAGATTCATACAGTGAGCATTTGATACAAAAGGCAATACGCAAAATCACGAAGGGTAGGACATCCATTGTTATTGCACACCGCCTGGCTACCATCAAGAAAGCTGATAAGATCATCGTGATGGAAAAAGGACAGATTGTTGAGATAGGCAACCACAAAGAACTTTTGCAAAAAGAGGACGGTTACTACCGCAACCTCTATGAAGTACAGTTCATGGCTGAGCAGGTTATTTAACCTGTGACCTTTTTACCTCTTCAATGACCTCATCAAGAAGCCCCAGTTTATAGGCGATGAACATTCCCGCAATGGATAACACGGTAAATATCATGATGCTTATTCCCCAGGATAAAAGTGTTTTGAGAATGGTGTTTTCTGTATTGAGGTGATATAGCTTTTTAAAGACATAGGGAAAATAAAGGACGGGAAAAACCGTGGTAAGTGTGCTTGTTACAAGAAAGAGCACTGAAGACCACATGGTAAGGATGTAAAGAACCGAGGTGATAAGGCTTACATGACTGTAAGCATATAGATAGATTATAAGATGTTCTATATAATTATATTTCTTGTTCTTTAAGAACGTTAACCTTGATATGACCGCAAGTAAGGGTATCATGCTAAAGGTGAGCACCCCTTGATAATCCTGTATCTTGTTTGATAGGTCAAATGATGCCCTTGTCTGTCCATCTACGGCATCATCGCTAAATGAGGAAAACCAGTCATAATACGTTTCCGCGAAAAATTGTTTATAAAAAAAGGCATAAAAACCAGCGATGGCAAGTGCTATTGCAAAGTAGTTGAAGGCATCTGTATATCTTTTTCTTACGCCGGTAATATAACCATCAATGACATCATCAGGTTGTGTAAAAAGGGAGATAAAGGTCTTTATGAAGGTGTTCTCAAGGTTGAGGAAGCGTTCACTAAAATCTTCTGCAAGGTTTCTGGGCGTAAGCCGGTGGGCTATATATTTTGCACCACAGCTAGGACAATAGACTAACTGTTGTTTTAAGGGATATCCACAATTTTTACAAAGAAGTTTTTGCCTTGTTATGGGATGTCTCTTTTTTTCAGTTGAGGGGAGCATGCTATGAAAGGTCTTGTATTAAGAGTTCCCTAAGTTCATCATTGCCCTCGTACAATTCAAAATCACCATCCTTGATGTAGCTTATCTGCCCGGTCTCTTCACTTACTACCAGTGCCACGGCATCTGTCTTTTCCGTTATGCCCACGGCGGCACGGTGCCTTAGCCCAAACCGTAGCGGAATGTTGCGCTCGTTACTAACGGGCAAAATGGCACGGGTCGCCGTTATCCTGTTGTCTTCTATAATGACGGCCCCGTCGTGAAGTGTTGAATTTTTAAAAAATATACTCTCCAGGATGGGGCGGTTGAGCTCAATATTCATTTCATCTCCAGTGTTTTTTACAAACTCGAGGTTTGTTGCCCGTTGCAGTACGATGAGCGCACCGGTCTTAGTGAGGCTCATGTTATTGCAGGCATCAAGGATTGAATCAACATCTGTGTTGAGCGAGTCTTCCACCGCATGCATAAAACGCAGGTGCTTGAAAAATCCCTTCCTGCGTGATATATTTGTGGTTCCCACCATGAGCAGGAACTTTCTTATTTCTTGTTGAAAAACAACTATGAGGGCAAAGATGCCGGCTCCTATAAACTCTCCCAGGATGGTGCTGAGCAGTTCCATCTTCAAGAGTTCCACCAGTTTTGAGATGAGGTAGATGATGACGATGCCCAGGAATATATTGATGGCGACCGTGCCTTTTACCAGCTTATAGACATAATAGAGGAGGAGTGCGACTAGAACAATGTCTATGATATCCAGTATTCGATAATTTTCAAGAATGTCCAAAGCGCCGTAAGGGATTTTTGTAAAAATAAATAAATAAAGCGGGCGGCGGGATGGATGTCAAAAACAAATTATTTTTATACAACTATAAAAATAGTTGTAAAACTAAAAAATTCGTTATATGTTTGAAACGTGCTAGGGATAGAAGTGTAAATCATGCGCCTTTAGGCGGATATTGCAACGTATAGCCCGGCCCCGGCCCAGGCGGGGAAGCACCATAAATAGCAACAGATGGAAAAATTGACAAACAAGGAAGAAGAAATCATGCATGTGCTGTGGAGGCTGCAAAAGGCTTTTGTAAAAGAAGTACAGGCAGAACTTACCGAAGAAAACCTGCATTACAACACGGTGTCAACCATAGTGCGCAACCTGGAAGAAAAGGGATATGTGGGGCACAAAGCCTTTGGCAAGACGCATCAATATTATCCCGTTGTGAGCCGTGATGCGTATGGCAAGAAGTTCATGAACGAGGCCACGCGCAAGTTTTTTGACAGTAGTTATAAAGAGATGGTGTCGTTTTTTGCCCGTGAGGAGAAAATAACGGCAGATGAACTGCGGGAAATACTGGACATCATAGAAAAGGGAAAATAATATGGAGACGCTATTGATTATCGCAAAGAGTTGTGGGGTCCTTGCCCTTTTTTATGGAGTGTATGTACTTTTCCTTTCCAGGGAAACATATTACGAGACAAATAGAAGGTTCTTGAACGCAGGTATCCTGATATCCATACTGTTGCCATTCATGGTTTTTACAAATGAGAAATGGATTGCGATAAACGCCGATGACCTGATGAAGATGGATGTGGGTCAGGATGTGCCCGTTGAGGTAGGAGAAACTGGGGCTGTCCTTGATATATGGCAGGTATTTCTTGCTATTTACCTGGTGGGTGTGTCAATAATGCTCATTAGGCTGGGCAAGCAGTTCTTTATGATTTTGAGGTTTTTGAGGTCGCAAGAGTATAAGTGTGTAGATGGGGTACGCTACCTTGAAGTTGCCGGTGTAAAATCTCCTTTTTCATTTTTTGGCTACGTGGTCTATGATGCGGCACAGCACACCACCGCAGAAATCCAGATGATACTGGCCCACGAGGCCGCACATGCCCGCAGCGGTCACAGCTGGGATATACTTATTTCCCGATTGATGCTTGTTGCGCAATGGATGAACCCCTTTGCGTGGCTGTATGCAAAAAAAATAGAACAGAACCTGGAATACATGGCTGATGCCCATGCCACTCAGGCCGTTAAGGACAAGAAAGTTTACCAGCTTGCGATGCTAAAAATGGGTACCACAAATCAAGTACCTGCATTGACGAGTTCATTTTATAATTCATTAATCAAAAAACGAGTAGTTATGCTTAACAAACAATCATCATCACGCAACAGCAAGTTCAAGCTTGCACTTATTTTGCCCATACTTGCTGTTTTTTTATACAGCTTTAATTATGAAGAACGTACACGGATTAAAATAGTGGATGGCTCAACCTCTGGTAACAATGAAGTTGAAACACTTGCATTGAGCTATACCAGTTCTGATCGAGAGATTAAGGATATTGAGGACTATTTTAAAGAACATGTGGCTAATGTAGACCTTAAAATCGATAGGTGGAGAAATGATAAGGGAGAGATTACAAGATGTTGGATTTCCACACGTTTTATGGATTCAGATAGCTATGTCAAGAATATGGCTATTGAGACTGAGGATGTTAAAATGCAGAAGTTTAGTTTTTTAGTAGGTGAGGAAAACGGCAATGTGGCGCTTTATGTTAACGATAATCCATCCTCTGGAAAATATGTCATTACCCCTGAGGGAACGGTTTTTAAAGAGGCAATGCAAGAAGGTACGTCTTCTTTAAAAGCTCCTTCAGTACAAAATGCTCCAAAATCCCAAGTTTTTGACCTAGAACAGGAAGTACAGAAAAAGGAAGCCTTTGTAATCTTGATACCCCGTGATGCTTCAAAAAATGATCTGGATGGCATTATAAAAGTCGCAAAGCAGGAACATAATGTCATCTTGAAATACTCAGGGCTCAAGCATAATAGCGCAGGAATAATTACAGCAATCAAGCTTGAGTACAAAGATGAAAATGGCAATAGCGGTAATTATTCAATGTCTGACGATAGCGGTATTGACAATGACCTAGCATTATATAGGACCTCTAGTGGAGCAAGCGGCTTTACCACATCAGGGGCAAAAAATATGGAAGACATTACCCGTGAAAACCAAATAAGGGAAAAGGAGCACGAAGAGCGTAAGGCTCAAATGCAAAGCAGGATGGAGGAGCGGCAAGAAGAAATGGAAAAACGTCAAACAGAACGTGAAAAAGAAATGAAAAAGCGCAAGGAGCAGGCAGAAGAGCGTATGGCTAGAGCCAAAGAAAGAGCAGAACAAGATATAATACGCGTGCGTAAATCAACCTATGTTCAAGATAGTGTCATAGCGTCAAATCCTCCACAGTCCATCCTGCTGCGCAACACGGGAGAAGGTGAGGTACTGTATATAATAGATGGAAAGGAGGCCTCAAAAAAAATTCTAGAGCTGTTAGACCCGCAATCCATAAAATCCCTTAACGTCATTAAAGATGAAAGTGCACTGGCAAAATATGGTCAAAAGGCTAAGAACGGCGTTATAGAAATTTACACAAAAGATGCATCGCCTTCCAGTAGTATAGTTGTAGATGCGTTAAACAATAAAAAGGTGCTTTATATTTTAAATGGAGAAGAAAGTACAAAGACAGAAGTTGACGGTATCGATCCTGAGGATATTGAATCAGTATCTGTTTTAAAAAATGAATCAGCTACCAGTCTCTATGGCGATAAAGGCAAGAACGGTGTCATTGTCATTGCCACAAAAGTGAAGTAATTTTTTGGCTTAAAGCCAAAACAAAACCTCCCCAAGACGGGAGGTTTTTTTATGCCATAAAGTTTCAATAAATAATGAAAGCTTGAAAAAGGCTGTATTTTATCATTTAATATTCCTACAAAATCCCCCAATCGCTTAAAAACACCCTACAAAACTTACTCTCAGCGCACTTATTAACATATATGGTTACATTTATAAAGCAGTATAAAGATTAGTGTGTTTTAATTTTTGAGTTATATGATTTATTAACTTACAATTCAGCAGTCAAATGCGCTGATTTCTTTCAAATTGCTTGTGGGAGTTAGCAAAAACCACATTCTTTGCCATGTCAATCAATCACAACAGTTAATCAAAATCAAAAAACGACAGTAAATTTTTTATCAATCATTTAAATCAATCAATCATGGCAGCAGTAGTATTACAAATCATCGAGATCCTTTTTGGATAACCTAGATTACCTGAACTCTTAACACATTCCAAAAGCGCGCTTGGAATACGGTTGAAATCCATACTTTTAAGATTAGACTGATCAACTAACCTGAGTATGAAAAAGAAAATCTTCAAGACATTGGCACAACTCAATAAAAAGTTCCTGCCCAGTTATAGCAATAAAAATCTGGATTTGGCGAAAGCCTCAAAACTTCAATTAGCTATCATAGGGTACAAACTATGGGTCACAAAAAATGCACTGGACTAGGCAGGTAGCCCGTGTTTGGTACGGTTTTTTGAATTGCGAATTCGTTTTTTTAACTTTAAATGGAACTAAAAAATCATTTACATGGGAAAAGGAGATCAAAAATCAAAACGTGGTAAAATCCATAGGGGAACATCAGGTAAACGGCGTCCCAAGAAGAATAAAAAGAAGATGACCGTGGCAGATGTGCCCACAAAGCAAACAGCTAAAAAGACTAAAACGGCAACGGTACAAAAACCGAAGGCCGCGGAGGAGGAAGAATAAAAAGGCGCCCACTGGGGCGCCTTTTTTACTTATCGCGTAAAAACATATTCGTTTTTTTGTGGGTTTGATTCGCGCTCACTATACGCATAACCCTCATGGTCAAACCCCTTGATGCCTTCAAGGTCATTGACATCGTTGTCAATGATGTAGCGCGTCATCATGCCGCGCGCCTTCTTGGCAAAAAATGAGATAATCTTGAGCTCACCATTTTTAAGGTCCTTAAAAATAGGCGTGATCACGGGTACTTTCAGTTTTTCTGGCTTGACAGAATTAAAATATTCATGACTGGCCAGGTTTACAAAAACCTCGTCATCATCCAGCTCTTCATTGAGTTTGCCCGTGATGGTATCTCCCCAAAATTCATAGAGGTTGTTCTTACGGCCCACCTTGAGTTTTGTGCCCATTTCTAAACGGTAGGGCTGTATCAGGTCAAGCGGTCTCAACACGCCATACAGGCCAGATAGTATGCGCAGGGTATCTTGTAGTTTGTCAAGTTTTTCTGTGGGTAGGGTATAAGCATCCAGCCCGGTATAGACATCGCCGGCAAAGGCATAAACGGCAGGCCTTGCATTGCCCTTGGTAAATGGTGTCTCAAATTGTTTATACCGCTGGTAGTTGAGGTCTGCAAGCTTGTCACTGATGCTCATGAGCTTGGCGATTTCCTTTTTTGACTTGCGCTCCAGTTTCTTGTTTAGCGTTTCGGCCTCTTCTATAAAAGCAGGTTGCGTACCGCGGCTTGTGGGTAGTTTTGATTCATAATCCAGCGACTTTGCTGGCGAAACAACAATTTTCATGTACTCGGGTTTTGTGTATAAAAATACGCTTTAGAAAGTTTTTCTAAAGCGTATTGATACGTGTGTTTATTGATTTCGCTATAGCGAAAAGCAATCTATTCATATACCCCCGCGGCAACCCTGCGTTTATCGCTCTCAATGAGACCATCGCGCAAGCGTATGATGCGGTGGGCGTGTTCTGCAATATCCTCCTCGTGCGTGACCAGGATGACCGTGTTACCGGCAGCATGAATCTCGTCAAAGAGGTTCATGATCTCTACTGATGTTTTTGAATCCAGGTTTCCCGTGGGCTCATCAGCCAGTATGATACTGGGCTTGTTCACCAGTGCACGGCCCACGGCGACACGTTGTCGCTGTCCACCAGAAAGTTGGTTGGGCTTATGGTCCATACGGTCAGCAAGCCCCACAGATGTAAGCACCTCCGTGGCACGGGCATGACGCTCTGTTTTTGAATAACCTGCATACACCATGGGCAGTGCAACATTGTCCAGTGCGGTGGTGCGGGGCAGGAGGTTGAACGTTTGAAAAACAAAGCCTATCTCCTTGTTGCGCACATCGGCAAGTTCATCATCTGTCATATGGCTCACGTCACGGCCATTGAGCACATAGGTGCCCGAGGTGGGCGTGTCAAGACAGCCCAGCAGGTTCATAAAAGTGGACTTACCAGAACCGGAGGGCCCCATGATTGCCACATACTCACCCTTGTTGATATCCAGGTCGATACCCTTGAGGACTTTAACAATCTCGCTTCCCAGTGCAAAATTTCTCTTGATATCCCTGATATGGATCAAACTTTCCATGTATGCCTTCTTTTGATGATGAAGTTAAATGATTTTGTTCAATTTGTAGTGAAAACCCCTATGATGTTACAAAGTTTACAGCCTAATCTTAAAATGCTCCTTTTCCTGCTCCTTTCTAAAAAAAACAAATCCCAGCCAGTAGCAATCTACCGTTACGGTCACCCGGGCATCATTTTTAATCGTTTCCCAGGCCGCTTCCATGTGGGGCGACCAGTAGATGTCGTCAAAAATCCACACGGAATCATTGTGTGCTGTAGCTAACAATCGCTCAAAATAAGAGAGCGTTGCCTCCTTGCTGTGATTACCGTCAAAGTAGATGAGGTCAAAGTTTTTTTTGGCCTGTGCCATAAGTGTTTCCTTAAAATCCCCCACGACCAGTTCAACATTATTTACCTCTTGCTCTAGTAAGTGTCCCGATGCGACCTTGGCCGTGTTGGGGCAACCTTCCAGGGTTGTCACGTGGGTTTTTTTGGCTTTCGCCAAAGCTATCGTTGCAAGACCCACCGAGGTGCCCAGTTCAAGTATTTCTTGGGCGCTGAAATAAGAGGCAACGCGCCAGAGCATTTTTTGTCTTGAGCGTGTTGCACCTGCATTTTTTGCAATTGCAGCTACTTGCCTCTCATTGCTTTTAAAGACTTTTGAACCTGCACCAAAGTCAGTCACGGAGATTGTTTCGCTTGAAGCGTAAAGGCCTTTTCTATATTCTTGCAGGGTTTTATAAACAGGATATTTCTTTTTGTCATACAGGCATTTTGTGACAAAATCATAGATAAAGGGCGAGTGGACGCCGTGCTGGTTCCTGGAGTGGAGCAAGAAGGTAATATACTTTTTGACCCTGTACCACATGTCTATTCTTCGGCTTTCATGCTGAGTTCAAACCAGCGTTCAGTCTTGTGTTCAATATCATCTTGTATGCGCTGCAGCTCAACTGAGGCCTCGTTGATCTCATCCCCGCTCAAACTTGGGTCGAGAAAGGTTTTTTCCTTGGCCTGTTTTTTTTCTTCCAGCTTTGCAATTTCACGTTCCAGGCGCTTGAATTCTTTTTGCTCGTCGTGTGAAAGGTTGTTGCCTGATGATTTCCAGTTGTTCTTTGTCGTGTTCTTTTCTTCTTGTGGTCTTGCCTGGGTCTCTACAATGGGTGATGCATCTGCAGAGCTTTCATACTCGCGGTAATCACTATAGTTTCCCGGGAAATCCTCAACCATTGCATTACCCTTGAACACAAAAAGGTGGTCAACGATCTTGTCCATAAAGTACCGGTCATGAGACACTACGAGCAGGCAACCGGGAAAATCCAAGAGGAAATTCTCCAGCACGTTGAGGGTAACGATATCCAGGTCATTGGTAGGTTCATCAAGGATGAGAAAATTGGGGTTTTGTATGAGTACGGTGCAGAGATAAAGCCTTTTTTGCTCTCCGCCACTAAGTTTTTCTACAAAATCATATTGCTTTTTCCTGTCAAATAAAAAGCGTTCCAGGAGTTGCTGGGCACTTATCTGGCGACCCTTTTTCAAGGGTATATAATCTCCATATTCCCGTATGACCTCTATTACCTTTTGTCCCGGTTTGATATTGATTCCACCTTGAGTGTAATAACCAAATTGAATGGTTTCTCCCACGACGACCTTGCCGCCATCAGGTTTGATACCGCCGGTAAGGATATTGAGAAATGTGGACTTGCCCGTCCCGTTCTTGCCTATGATGCCCACGCGTTCCCCCTTGATGAAATTGTAGTCAAACTTATTGAGGATGGGGGTGTCCTTAAACGATTTTGAGACATTGTGCAGTTCCACGACCTTGCTGCCCATGCGTTCCATGTTGATTTCCAGTTGTACCTGGTGGTCGTTCCTGCGCTGGTGCGCACGGGATTTTATCTCGTGAAAATCATCTATGCGCGATTTGGATTTTGTGGTGCGCGCCTTGGGCTGGCGCCGCATCCAGTCCAGTTCTTTTTTAAAGAGCTGTTTTGCCTTGGCGGTTTCGGTCTCTTCAGCGGTAACGCGAGATTCTTTTTTATCCAGGTAATATGAGTAATTGCCTTTGTAACCATATAGTTTGCCTATGCCCAGGTCAGCATCAAGCTCCACGATTTCATTGCATACCCGCTCCAGGAAATACCGGTCGTGGGTCACCATGAAAAGGGTGAGGTTTTCCTTGGCAAAGTATTCTTCAAGCCACTCGATCATTTCCAGGTCAAGGTGGTTTGTGGGTTCATCCAGGATGAGCAAATCAGGTTTTTCAAGGAGTATCACGGCAAGGGCAAGACGTTTTTTTTGTCCGCCACTCAGTTTATTGACCTTGCGGGAAAGGTCCTCGAGCTTAAGCTTGAAGAGTATCTGCTTGTACTGTGTTTCAAAGTCCCATGCTTGCAGGCCTTCCATACGGTCAAAGGCTTTTTGATAAGCATCGGTATCGTCTATGTTGAGCAGGGCCTTTTCATAGACCGCGGTTGCCTTGAGGATTTCATTGTCACTGGCAAAGATGGTCTCTTCAATGGTAAGGTCAGGATTCAGGTTGGGCTCTTGCGATAAGAAGGAAACCCGTAGGCCCTTGCGGTACACAACATTACCATCATCTGGCTCTTCAGCTTTAGAAAGGATGTTGAGCAGGGAAGTCTTTCCCGTGCCGTTTTTTGCGATAAGGCCTACCTTTTGCCCTTCATTGATACCAAAGGATAAATCTCTAAAAAGGACCCTCTCTCCAAAGGCCTTTGCAACCCCCTCTACCGAAACATAGTTCACTGCGCTCATAGGCTGCGAATTTAGTCAATTTAAGGTGTAGGTTTTGAGAATTATTTGATGCGTTTTGGTTTGATCATCGAGCGTAGGAAAATAAAGATTGCAGCGACCATTGCAAACCAGGCCAGGTAATCGCCATGCTTTACATAAAACGTGATCTTGTCATTGAGGTTGAGCGTTCCATTAATGGTGCCCTTTTTATTATACGGCAGGCTCTCATGCACGGTGCCCGTTTGGTCAATGATTGCAGAAATACCCGTGTTTGCACTGCGGGCAATGCTGCGGCGGGTCTCAATGGCGCGTAGGTTTGCATAGGCCAGGTGCTGTTTGTGCCCTTGCGTGTCGCCCCACCAGGCGTCATTGGTCATAATGGCAAGAAAATCTGCGCCATCTTTTACATAACCCGTCACAAACTCCCCAAAAACCGATTCATAGCAAATTATGGATCCCACCTTGATACCAGTGTTTGCGGTAAAGGCAGTACGTTTATCCTGGATGGTCTTCATGGCCACCGTGCCGCCCATGTCAAGCATGATGTCCCCCAGCAGCGGTTTTAAAAGGTTTTGATACGGAAAATTCTCAACGCCCACCACCAGCTTGCTCTTGTGGTAGATTTGGCTTTCGCCAGAATCATTGAGCATAACGGCACTGTTGTAAAAATCCCCATAAACAGGATTGCCTATGCGGTCATCCCCCAGATAGTTGCTGGTGGGCAATATATCTTTATCGCCATGGTGCATTTGATAAAACTGGATGCCCATCAAGTAATTGAGCTTTGGGTATTTCTTTAAAAATTCTTCAGCACGTTCCTTTTCAGGGGAATAGTCAAAGGTGGTTATATCCACACCATAGCCTTCGGCCAGTACGGTTTCAGGAGTGATGAGAAACTGGGTGTTCTGCGTGAGTGCCTTTGAAGATTCTTCAAAGATCAAATCAGCAATACGGTCGTTTGTGGTGTTGTATTTTTCGGTGTAGGGATCAATGTTGGGCTGTAGGATGACCACTTCCACGGGATTTTCCTTTTCGACGTAAGTCGCCTTTATTATAATGGAAATAAGGATGGGGATGACCACAATACCTGTAAAACATACTATGGCCTTCCTTAATTTCTTCTCGGGATTCGTGTAGTTCCTCAAGCCATAAAAGAGGGTACAGTTTGCTGCCCAGACCCATAAAGTACCACCAAAGGTGCCCGTGTATTCATACCACTGTATCCAGCTGGTATATTCGGCAAAGGCATTGCCCAGGTCAAGCCATGGCCAAGCCAGTTGCCAGTTGAGGTGCATAAACTCATAGAGCATCCAGATGCTGGTAAGAAACGCCAGGCTCAACAAGGTCGATGTTCTCTTACTTATATGGTAATAGAGCATCCATGCAAAGGTCATGAGCAGTGCATTTGCCATAACAGCAAACCACATGCCCACGGCGGTCGAGTTGTACAGCCACCAGGTCGAGGCAATGTTAAAGATAAAAAATGCGATGTAGGCCAGGTAAAAGACCTTCCAACCCTTTCGCTTAAGCGAAGAAATCCTTATGCTCCTCGTCACAAAAAGTAACGGGACAAAGGCTATAAAGAGAAGAAGGGGAAAGCCGTATGTGGGCCAGCTTGCCGCAAGTAAAGCACCTGTGAGAAGTGCCAGGAGAAATCTTTTCATCATTGTTGTTGTACGGTAAAGATACGTGTGCAAACCGCTCATCGCAAATTGTATATTTTTTGTCAATGACGGGCACATCTTAATGTTAAACCTATTTTAAATCAAGGGCCTGCTCACCTAAATGTGGGTAATTTAGAACTAAAACTAATCATGAGGTTATTGATAACAGGCGCTACCGGCTTGATAGGCAGTGCGATAGTAAAGCAGGCCCAGGAGCGGGGGCACAGCATACATTACCTCACCACTACCCGCGGGAAGATAACATCTGCACCTGGGTACAAGGGCTTTTACTGGAACCCTGCCAACAACGAAATAGACTTTAAATGCTTTGAGGGTGTCGATACGATAATCCACCTTGCCGGGGCCTCGATTTTTCAACGGTGGACGGAGAAGAACAAAGAAATAATACTAAAGAGCCGTACAGCAAGTGCTGCTCTTTTATTGGATAGCTTGCGCGAAATAAATCACGACGTGACCCATCTGGTCTCGGCCAGTGCCATAGGTGCATACCCCTCATCGCTCAAGACAATCTACAGTGAGGAGGATGATGAATATCATCCGGGCTTTCTGGGGCAGGTGGTAAGTGCCTGGGAGGCAAGTGCAGATAAATTTGCAGAACAGGACATACTTGTCACAAAGATCAGGGTGGGCGTGGTGCTGGCCAAAGATGGTGGCGCATTGCCCCAGATCGTGAAACCCATAAAGCTGTTTGTGGGCGCTCCCCTGGCTGGTGGCGCACAGTGGCAGTCATGGATTCATGTAGATGACCTTGCAGGTATTTTTCTTTATGCTATTGCAAAAAAGCTAGCGGGCATCTATAACGGGGTGTCACCTTACCCGGTCACTAACGAGACCATGACCGAGGAGGTCGCCAAGATTTTGGGCAGGCCCATCATCATCCCAAACGTGCCTGGGTTTGCCTTAAAAATGCTCTTGGGCAAGATGTCTTCACTGGTAACCGAAAGCCAAAAGGTAAGCGCATCAAAGATATTGATGCGGGGGTATGCGTTTCAATATCCCCAGTTGCACGAGGCACTCCTGGATTTGCTTAAATAACAAAAGCCCCGTCACTGACGGGGCTTTTGAGAAATTTTGGGCTTGACCCATAGATTACATTTGCCTTTCAGCAATAACCTTTACCGTCAGCTCAATATCATCGTTCACAAACTTGTCACCCAGGTCATCAAAGACTGACTTGGAGCCATAGTTTACGTTCCAGTGTGTACGGTCTATGGTAAAAGGCTCAGAGGTAAGCTTGAGCGTGGTACCATCCTGGGTGTATGAAACGGGGAACTGGATGTTTTTCTTTTGGTCCTTAATGGTAAGGTTGCCTGCCATCATCCATTTTCCATCTTTTTTCTCAAGGCCGGTGATTTCAAAGGCTGCCGTAGGATAGTTCTTAACATTAAAGAAGTGGTCTTCTTTGCCCTCCACGGTTCCTTTAAGGTGGCTCTCAAGGTTGTTTTTCATATCACCATCAAGGTCAGTCACGTTGATAGTGTTCATGTCAATCAAGAAGCTACCGGTAAGGGTGCTGTCCTGCAGTCTTAGTATACCAGACTCAAGCTTGATGGTCCCGGTATGGGTGCCGGTGGGCTTTGAACCTTTCCAGTCAATAACTGATTCTTCTTTGTTGACCATGTACTTCTGCGCTTCTGCTGAAGCTTCGGCCACGTTTTCGGCATCGCCCGCATCAGTTTCATTTTTGTTTTCTTTACAAGATACCTGTGCCACAAGGACAAAGGCCAATGTAAATACTTGTAGGAATTTAATTTTCATATCGTTAAAAGGGTAGTGTTAATTAATAGTTCAAAAATATATGATTACCAATTCATGAATCTTAAAGAAATATTAAATTATAGTTGTGACATTTTGACATTTTATAGGGATTGGCAGTACTTTTGCCATCTTACGCAAAAAAGGAAATACAATGAGTTCAAAGGATAAAGAAGAATTGGTACAAGATAACCCAGAAGAGGCAAACAACGGGGCTGAAACCCAGGAAACCCAGGAGCAGGTAGAAAATGAAAATACCCAGGAAACCGAACTTGAAAAATACAAGGCAGACCTAGATAAGGAGAAGGACAAGTTCCTGCGCCTATTTGCTGAATTTGAAAATTATAAAAGGCGTACTTCTAAAGAACGTATAGAGCTCTTCAAGACTGCTGGACAAGAAGTCATGCAGGCCATGTTGCCCGTTCTTGATGATTTTGACCGTGCCATGGTTGAAATTGCAAAATCTGAAGATAAAGAGTTGTTGAAAGGTGTTGAGCTCATAAGTCTAAAACTAAAGGAGACTTTGCGCAATAAAGGGCTTGAGCCTGTTAAGGTTGAGCAAGGAGATGCGTTTGATGCGGAGATTCATGAGGCAATCACCCAGATACCAGCGCCCCAACCCAAGTTAAAGGGTAAGGTCGTTGATGTGATAGAGCAGGGGTACAAGCTGGGAGAACGCATTATTAGGCATCCTAAGGTAGTGGTAGGGCAATAACCCCCGCACCTTCAGAATGTCATGATTTTTTAAAAAAGCTTATTGAGAATGAAAGAAGATTATTACGAAATATTGGGCATCAGTAAAAATGCCACGGAAGCAGAAATCAAAAAAGCTTACCGCAAAAAAGCCATTGAGTACCACCCTGACAAGAATCCTGGGGATTCTAAGGCAGAAGAAATGTTCAAGAAAGCGGCTGAAGCTTATGAGGTCCTTAGCAATAAGGATAAGCGCGCCCGTTATGACCAGTTTGGCCACCAGGCCTTTGATGGTGGCGGCGGCTTCGGCGGTGGCGGCGGGATGAACATGGATGACATCTTCAGCCAGTTTGGCGATATTTTTGGCGGTGCTTTTGGCGGGGGAGGTTTCTCAGGTTTTGGCGGTTTCGGCGGCGGCCAGCGCCGTATGAAAGGTTCAAACCTACGCATAAGGGTAAAGCTCACCCTGGAAGAAATAGCAAACGGAGTAGAAAAAAAGGTCAAGGTAAGACGTAAAAAGCAAGCTGATGGCACCACGTATAAAACCTGCCCCACCTGTAACGGTGCGGGGCAAGTTACCCGCATCACAAACACGATACTGGGGCGTATGCAGACGGCCACGACCTGTTCATCCTGTGGGGGTAGCGGGCAGGTAATTGATAAAAAATCTGCTGATGCAGATGCTGATGGCATGAAGACCGTTGAAGAAACGGTGAGCATCAAGATACCTGCAGGCGTGGTTGATGGCATGCAGCTCAAGGTAAGCAGCAAGGGTAACGAGGCACCTGGCGGGGTTCCTGGTGACCTGCTTGTGGTTATTGAAGAGCTGGAGCATGAAACCCTCAAGCGCGAAGGCGATAACCTGCACTATGATTTATATGTCAGCGTGCCAGAGGCCGTGCTGGGCACCAGTAAGGAGATTGACACCGTGACCGGCAAGGTGCGCATCAAGATTGAAGAGGGTGCACAGAGCGGTAAAATACTGCGCTTGCGCGGAAAAGGTATTCCATCGATCAACGGGTATGGTAAGGGTGATCTTCTTGTACATGTAAATGTCTGGACGCCAAAACATCTCAACAAAGAGCAAAAAGAGTTTTTTGAGAGCATGCTCAATGATGACAACTTTGCACCAAAACCACAGCGCGAGGACAAATCCTTTTTTGAGAAGGTAAAAGACATGTTTTCTTAATTTAAGAAGTTATTAAGAAAAAAAATGTATATTTGAATATCACTAATCACTACTAGTGATATTTTTCTTTTTCATAGCAATTTTTTTCCCACCCCTACTGATTTCAGTAGGGGTGGGTTTTTTCTATACATATCCATTTCATAAATGGCAATAAAAACATGAGGAACAGCAATGAGTTTAAATAATCCTTGCATCTTTTGGCTTTAAGCCTAAATAATTCTTAACATCGCCATAGCCTATAAGGTTTTCAATATCTTTATCCATTATTTTTTACTTATGAATGAACTTCTTGCTGCAAACCACATACATAAAAAGTTTGGCAAGTTTACCGCACTTAACGACCTCTCCATTTCAGTTCCCCGGGGGAGCATCTTTGGACTTCTGGGGCCCAATGGCGCGGGAAAGACCACTTTAATAAGGATCATCAATCAAATCACCATGCCTGATACCGGTGAGGTGTTTATTGATGGAGAGCCCCTTGAACCACGACATATACAAGAAATAGGCTACATGCCCGAAGAAAGGGGCCTTTATAAAAGCATGAAGGTAGGCGAGCAGGTTACTTACCTCGCCCGGTTGAAGGGGATGAGCAAGGCACAAGCCCGGGAGCGCAGCGAGTACTGGTTTGAACGCCTGGGCATGGGTGACTGGTGGAACAAGAAAATACAGGAGCTGTCAAAAGGTCAAGCCCAGAAAGTACAGTTTATTGTTACGGTGCTCCATAAACCGAAACTCTTGATATTTGATGAACCCTTTAGTGGTTTTGACCCCATCAATGCAAACCTTATAAAAGATGAAATCCTGAAACTGCGGGATGAGGGTGCCACGATAATCTTCTCAACACATAGGATGGAGTCAGTCGAAGAAATGTGTGACTACATCGCCTTGATCAATAAATCAAATAAAATCCTGGACGGTAAGCTATCTGAAGTCAAGAGGCAGTTTAGCTCTAATATCTTTGAGGTGGGCCTTGCCAGTGATGGCGATTCAGTAGATGCGCTAAATGCCTTGGAAAAAAAGATATTGCCGGATATGAAATCTAAATGGGAAATTTCTCCAGCCCATTTCAAGACCATTAATGAGAACGATCTAAAATTAAAGGTACAAGTGCCAGAGCGTATGAGTTCTAATGATTTATTATCGTACCTGACATCCAGGGCCACGGTAAACCATTTTGTGGAGGTAATACCCACGGTAGATGAAATCTTTATTCAAACAGTTAAATCAAACTCATGAGCAAACTGGGATTGATCATAAGCAGGGAGTATAAATCCCGGGTAAGAAACAAGTCGTTTATCGTGATGACATTTTTGAGCCCCATAATCTTTGTGGGCATGATACTGCTCGTCATCTATCTCACCCAGGTCAATGCAGATGATAGCAGGACGATTGTCGTGGTGGATGAGTCAGGAATATTTTATAAGGAATTTGATAATACCGAGAGCATCAATTTTGTTGATTTATCTCCCGCCGGTTATGACGCTGCACGTGAAACGGTAAAGGAAAACAGCTATTACGGCCTGCTCTACATTCCTGAAAACATAAAGAAAAATCCCACGGGGGTCAAGTTTTATGGCGATGAAGCGCCCGGCTACGCGACCCTGGAACGTATTGAAGGGCAGATATCACAAAAACTTACAGATGAAAAACTCGTGGATAGGGGCGTTGACCTTGACCTGCTTGAGCAAAGCCAGACCAAGGTGTCAGTAAGTATAGAAAACTTCACGGGAGAAAGGACCTCAAAGATATCAAACTGGATCAAGGCCGCCTTTGGCGGTGCTGCGGGATACCTGCTCATGATGTTTATCATCATTTATGGCAACATGGTGATGCGCAGCGTTATTGAAGAAAAGACAAACCGTATTATTGAAGTCATTATATCTTCGGTCAAGCCATTTAAATTGATGATGGGCAAGATTGTGGGTACTACCCTGGCGGGTATAACGCAATTTGCCATCTGGCTGTTGATAGGTGGGGGGCTTATGCTTTTTCTTACATTGTACCTTGACCTTGATCCCACGGCGAGCACGCCCGTGGGCAATATGGGAGCAACAGACCTGGATAAATTTGAACTGATTGCCCTTGATATTTTACGGTTGCCGTTACTGGAACTGGCCATAGGTTTTATTGTTTATTTTATAGGAGGCTATTTTTTATATAGCTCCATATATGCGGCAATAGGTGCTGCGGTTGATAGTGAGACAGATACACAACAATTCATGTTGCCCATCATCATGCCCTTGATGCTGGCCATTTATGTAGGGTTGTTTTCAGTGATAGATAACCCCCATGGTACGGTTTCCACGGCATTTTCGTTGATACCGCTTACCTCTCCCATAGTCATGCTCATGCGTATCCCCTTTGGTGTTCCCTGGTGGGAACTGGCCTTGTCAGTGTTCTTGCTGGTACTGAGCTTTATAGGTACGGTTTGGTTTGGGTCTAAGATTTATCGGGTAGGTATTCTCATGTATGGCAAGAAGCCCACGTATAAGGAAATAGCAAAATGGATTAAGTATTAAGTCATGTTCCAGGATGATGTCAAAGAAAATATAAAAGAAGGGGCCGAGAAGGTCAAGGATGTCATTGAAGAAGATATCTGGGGTTCCATTCAGGATTTCCTCAATTTGGGATTTCATTTTGGTGAGGGGAACAGTCAGATTCACCTAACCGTGGGTGCCCTGTTGCTGGTGATTTTTGCTTTTCTTTTTACCAGTGGCATCTTACGGTGGATACGTGGACTTGTGACCAAGAAAATGGACCGGGAGAACGAGCTGAAGTTTGTAAGCATTTTCAAGTTCATTAAATATACCGTTTATATTGCGGTGATCATCATCACCCTTAGCGCCTCGGGAATTGATATCACGGTATTGATAACCGCGTCGGCCGCGCTTTTTGTGGGTTTGGGGCTGGCATTGCAGGAGCTCTTTCAAGATATCATAGGTGGTATCTTTATCATGGTTGATAAGTCACTTGCCGTGGGTGATATTGTTGAAGTTGATGGTAAGGTGGGGCGCGTTTATGAAATCAAGCTGAGAACAACACGTGCGCTTACCCGCGATGATAAGGTAATCATCATACCTAATCACAAATTTATCAGCGATACCATTTATAACTATACCCAGAACCACAAAACCACTAGGGAGAACGTTAAGGTAGGAGTGGCTTATGGCAGCAACACGACACTGGTAAGGGAAATACTGGTGGATTGTGCAAAGCGGCAAAATGGGGTGCTCAAAACTCCAAAGCCCTTTGTGCTTTTTTGAGGATTTTGGGGATTCGGCATTGATGTTTGGAGTTTATTTTTTTATAAACGACAGTTTTGTTGACCCCCGCATCAAGAGTGAGATCAGGTTTAGGATTGATGAGGAATTTAGAAAGAACAACATATCGATTCCTTTTCCTCAACGGGATGTACACTTGTTTCCCACAAAATAAATTTAGCTATGAAAAGAAAGATATTTACCATTTTAATGATGGGTATGTGTGTCTTTGGCTACAGCCAAAGTACAGACCTTGCCCGCATAGAGTACATGTATGTGCCACAGGCAAACTCGGGCAACTCCATAACCCGCTTCAGGGCTCTTGCGCAGATTCCCATACCGCTTGATAAAGAATTGAACAGACTTTTTGTCGTGGGGCTGGGGTATAGAAACACCGGCTTGACCATACAAGACCCTGTCCCGTTTGAAACCTCCCCACTTGACCACCTTCATCAAATAGAAGGTTATGTGGGATACCTTTTTAAGGTTTCAGAAAATTGGCGCTTGGGAGCGAAAGTAGGGGCAAGGATAAACTCAAACCTTGAAGGCAAGGTGATAAGTGACGATGTTATTTATGAGACTGCCGTGTATGCGATACATGATATGAAGGATGCCAACGTGGGCAAACCCTACAGATGGATTTTAGGTTTGACCTACTCCACGACCCCAGGGCGTAATTACCCCCTGCCGTTGATCAATTATTTCCGGGAATTCCATCCTAACTGGACATATACTTTGGGTGTGCCCAAAACAAATATTAGGCATTACCTTAACGATAATCACAAGGATGCGTTACAGGCCTTCGTTACCCTGGACAACTTTTTCAGCAACATTCAAAATAACATTGTCATAGACGGTAAGACGGCAGAAAATGTCTCGATGACCATAATATTGGGAGGCCTGGGATATGAACACTTTTTTACAGAGCACCTCTTGTACTATATGTATGCCACGCACTCCGTGAGCAATGATTTTAGGTTAAGGGATAATGAACGGAATGATATTTATACCTTTAATGACCAGAATACCTTTTACTTTAGGTCTGGTATCAAATTTAAATTTTAAGCATGGCAAAAATCCTAATAATAGAAGATGAAGCGGCCATAAGACGCGTATTGACTAAAATCCTGACCGAAGAGAGCAAGGAGTATCAGGTTGAGGAAGCCGAAAACGGCCTGGAGGGAATGGAAAAAATCAAGGACATAGATTATGACCTGGTGCTTTGTGATATCAAAATGCCAAAAATGGATGGCGTTGAGGTCCTTGAAGCGACTAAAAAGGTTAAACCAGAGACCCCCATGGTCATGATTTCTGGTCATGGCGACCTTGATACGGCGGTAAACACGATGCGGCTGGGTGCCTTTGACTATATCTCAAAACCACCAGACCTTAACAGGTTGCTCAATACGGTAAGAAACGCACTGGATAGAAAGACCCTGGTTACCGAAAATACACGGCTGAAGAAAAAGGTAAGCAAGCAATATGAAATGGTGGGCGACAGTGATGCTATTGCAAATATCAAGGAAATTATAGATAAGGTAGCACCCACGGAGGCCCGTGTCTTGATCACCGGCCCTAATGGTACCGGAAAGGAACTCGTTGCGCACTGGCTCCATGAAAAGAGCGATAGGAACAAAGGCCCCATGATTGAGGTTAACTGTGCCGCGATACCTTCAGAATTGATTGAGAGCGAACTCTTTGGCCATGTAAAAGGAGCCTTTACAAATGCAAATAAGGACAGGGCAGGAAAATTTGAGGCTGCAAACGGGGGCACGATATTTCTGGATGAAATAGGGGATATGAGCCTTTCGGCGCAAGCCAAAGTACTGCGGGCCCTTCAAGAAAACAAAGTACAAAGGGTAGGTAGCGATAAGGACATCAAGGTAGATGTGCGCGTGATCGCGGCAACTAATAAGGACCTGAAATCTGAAATAGATGAAGGAAAGTTCAGGGAAGACCTCTATCACCGCCTTGCGGTCATCCTGGTACGGGTACCACCGCTTAATGAAAGACGCGACGATATCCCATTGCTCGTCGAGCATTTTGCAACAAAAATAGCTGAAGAGCAGGGTACAATCGTAAAAGGGTTTACCGGCCCGGCAATTAAAAAACTGCAAGAATATGACTGGACGGGCAATATACGTGAGCTTAGAAATGTGGTGGAACGGTTGATAATCTTAGGAGGAAAAGAAGTTTCTGAGGTTGACGTTGAGCTTTTTGCCAGCAAGTGACTTTAAAACATATAAACTTTAACATAAATGCGTCCGCTGGGGCGCATTTTTTTTGGGCATAACTTGACCTTGTTCTTTATTGCTTCATAATCAATAATTTAGATTACAATTTCACCTCATTAAATCATCGATTAAGTGCATTTTTAAACGATGTAAAATGTTAAATGTTTTATATTATCGATGAAATACACAAAAATTACGTCAAGTAACTTGCGTATTTAAAAAAATCATATAATATTTGTCAGCGTAACTCATAACCCACCCCAATGAAACTGAACCTATCTTTAACGCCCTTTGCGTTAATGTTTCTGGCACTTTGCACAAGCTGCTCCCCAGAAGAAACAGAAGAACCCGTCCAGGCAAATTATGTAGTTGAAATCTCAAATATCTCTGTTGATAATAAACTTTCAATGGCGGTACTTCATGAGGTCAATGCCCATAGGGAATCTGTAGGTCTGGAAAAGCTGGCATGGAAGGACCTACCCTTTCAGCTAGCGGCACAGCATAGCAATTATATGGCACAGATAGGAGATTTAGATCACGATAATTTTAACGAGCGTGCACAGTACCTTATGGATCAAGGTGCACAACATGTGAGCGAGAATGTAGCCTTTGGCTATGTTAATGCACACAAGGTCGTCGATGGATGGCTCAATAGTCCAGACCATCGAGAAGCTATTGAAGGTGACTTCAATTTCACGGGAATCGCAGTAGTAGAAAACGATGAAGGTGTACCATATTACACACAGATTTTTATCAAGCAATAATTGAAAACCCCAAATCATGATTGCTTTTTTGCCCCAAACCCCAAATTATGATTGCCTTTTTTGCCCTGATCCCCAGATCATTTTTTATTAATACCCCCATTTTTAAACCTTTGGTATATTGATTTAATTCTACTTTTTAATTGCAAATTCAAATCGTGAAGAAAAGGCAGGTACTTGGTACCTGCCTTTTTGTTTTTTGTAGTGGTAAAGCTTTTGCTAAAGTTGTATTTTGGCTATCCATTCAATGCTCACATTATACCATGAAAGATTTTCACCTTGCAGATTACCGCGTTGATAAACCCGTCGTTTTATCTAAAGTGCCCACGCATGAAGACTGGGGCAGGAAAAAGAAACTTGAAGAAGACCTTGATGCCGTGGGAAAACAGGTTGCTGCCATACAGAACAAGATGTATGCTTATGATAAATACGCAGTTTTGATTTGCATACAGGGCATGGACACGGCCGGTAAGGACAGCCTGATACGTGAGGTTTTTAAAAATTTTAATGCCCGTGGCGTGGTGGTGCATAGCTTTAAGGTACCCACTGAACTTGAGCGTGGCCATGACTACCTATGGCGGCATTATATTGCCCTGCCAGAGCGTGGCAAGTTTGCCATTTTTAATAGGACGCATTATGAAAATGTACTGGTAACAAGGGTTCATCCAGAATATATTTTGGGCGAAAGCCTGCCAGGCATTCACTCCATGGAGGATGTAAATGATGATTTCTGGGCCTCCCGTTTTGAACAGATCAACAATTTTGAAAAGACCATCCAGCAAAATGGTACGATAATCCTCAAGTTTTTTCTGCACCTGTCAAAAGATGAACAAAAGAACAGGTTGCTGAGAAGGCTGGAAAAAGAAGATAAAAACTGGAAGTTCTCTGCCGGGGACCTCAAGGAGCGCAAGCTATGGGATGAATACCAGGCCTGTTATGAAGATGCCATCAATAAGACCTCAAGGCCACACGCGCCATGGTATATCGTCCCGGCAGATGACAAGCCCACCGCACGGTTGATATTTGCAACGATAATGCTGCATGAACTGTCCAGATATAAAGACGTTAAGGAGCCACAGCTCGATTCAGAGACCAAGTCTCACATTGATGAATATAAAAAGCAGCTGGAGAGCGGCACAATTTAATCCACCACATGTACAAAAAATCAACAATACTACAGCTCACCGTGTTTATTTGTTTTGGCTTGGTAGCCAAAATCTCTCATGCACAAGCCAGTGATGAAGAGCAGATCAGGCAATTCTACAAGCTCTCGCTCCTGGAAGGGCAAAGCTATCAATGGCTGGATGCGCTGAGCAACGACATAGGGTCGCGCCTTAGCGGGAGCCTGGGTGCTGAAAAAGCCGTGGCTTGGGGAAAGGATGAACTGGATTCCCTTGGTCTTGACAAGGTATGGCTGCAGCCCGTCATGGTGCCCAAATGGATACGTGGCGTACCAGAATATGCCTATCTAGAGACCAGTGCAGGGCATTCTACCAACGTGCCCATCTGTGCCCTGGGAGGTTCAGTGGCAACAGCCCCCGGCGGCGTAAAGGCAGAGGTAATAGAGGTGCATGCTCTTGACGAACTCAAAGAACTGGGAAGGGAAAAAATAGAGGGCAAGATCGTGTTCTATAACCGGCCCATGCAGGCAGATTTGATAAATACCTTTGAGGCGTATGGCGGTTGTGTTGACCAGCGCTATAACGGTGCACGCGAAGCTGCAGGATACGGTGCTGTGGGCGTCATTGTACGCTCCATGAACCTGCGACAAGATGATTATCCACATGCCGGGGCCATGTCTTACGGGGATTTGCCCAATACCCAGAGGATTCCCGCCGCGGCAATAAGTACCAATGGGGCTGACCTGCTCAGCAATACCTTAAAATTGAACAAGCAGAGCAAGTTTTTTTTTAAGATGAGCTGCAAAAACCTGGCAGATGTACAAAGCTATAATGTGATAGGCGAGATTACCGGCAGCCAGTACCCCAACAGGTTCATGGTCGTGGGCGGCCACCTGGATTCATGGGACCTGGGAGATGGTTCTCATGATGATGGCGCAGGTATCGTGCAAAGTATGGAAGTACTTAGGTTGATAAAAAAAGCGGGTTACCGGCCCAGGCACAGCATACGCGTCGTACTCTTCATGAATGAAGAAAACGGTCTGCGTGGCGGCACTGAATATGCAGAAATTGCCAGCAGCAAGGGCGAAGACCATGTTTTTGGCCTTGAGAGTGATTCGGGTGGGTTCTCACCCCGTGGGTTTACCCTGGATATTGACGATGCAAACTTTGAGAAAGTACAGGGATGGGCCCCGCTCTTTAAACCATACATGATCCATTATTTTGAAAAGGGAGAATCTGGAGCAGACATAGGGCCTTTAAAAAAAGATGGGATTGTACTTGCCGGCCTGCGGCCAGATTCTCAGCGCTACTTTGATTATCACCATGCGGCAAACGACACCTTTGATGCCGTTAACAAACGCGAACTGGAACTGGGGGCGGCCGCAATGACAAGCTTGATGTACCTGTTTGATAAATACGGTGTTTCGCAATAGGATTTTGGATATTCTTTGTTAAACTTCCCTAAACCATACGGGCGGAAACTCAGGGTGTGGGTAAATTTGGGTTAAACCCAAAAAAACTCATGGCAATACTAGGCTCACTCATCAAGGGTATCATTGATCTAAGCGATACCATAACCTCAGACCCACATCCTGTCGAAGAACAAAAGGAGGTTTTAAAAAAGCTTCTCAAAAAGGCCAGGGATACCCAGTTTGGCCAGCAATACGACTTTGAGGAAATCCTGGAGGCTGAAGACCCGCGAGTGGCTTTCGCCGAAAGGCTCCCCTTTTTTGATTACAACAGTATCAACGAGGAGTGGTGGCATAAGCTGCACGAGGGGGAGACTGATGTGACCTGGCCGGGAGAACCCCATTATTTTGCATTGAGCAGCGGTACCACGGGCAAGACCAGCAAGCGCATACCGGTGACAGATGAGATGATATCTGCAATTAGGAGTGCGGGTATAAAACAGGTGGGGGCGCTGGCAAATTTTGATTTTGATGCTGACTTTTTTGAACGCGAAATCATGATGCTGGGCAGTTCTACTGACCTAGAGGAAAACAACGGCCACCTGGAGGGCGAGATAAGCGGTATCAGTGCGAGCAACATCCCGTTCTGGTTCAGGGGATATTACAAGCCGGGTGAGGAAATAGCAAAAATTGATGATTGGGACGAGCGGGTACAAAACATTGCTGAGAATGCCGCAAACTGGGATATAGGCGCGCTGAGCGGCATCCCCAGTTGGATGGAGCTCATGATGCAGAAGGTAATAGAGCACAACAACCTGGACAATATTCACGATGTATGGCCTAACCTCCAGGTATATACATCAGGTGGGGTAGCATTTCCCCCGTACGAAAAAAGCTTTAACGCCCTGCTGGGAAAACCCATAACCGTCATTGATACCTATCTCGCTTCAGAGGGTTTTATGGCGTTTCAATCACGTCCAGAAACAGATGCCATGAAACTGGTTACTGATAATGGCATCTACTTTGAGTTTGTGCCCATGAACCCAGAGTATATCAATGAAGATGGGGGTATCAAGCAGGATGCACCGGTGGTTACGCTAGAGGATGTCGAGGAAGATAAAGATTATATCCTTATCATTTCAACAGTGGCGGGAGCATGGCGTTACCTCATAGGCGATACCATCAAGTTCACTGACAAGGCCCGTGCCGAAATCAAGATTACGGGCCGTACAAAATTCTTCCTCAACGTGGTGGGGAGCCAACTCTCTGTCAATAAAATGGAAGATGCCGTTTGTGAACTTGAGGAAGCGTTTGATATCAAGATACCAGAGTTTACGCTTGCCGCAAAAAGGAATCCTGAGGATGGAGAGTTTTATCACAACTGGTACCTAGGCACAGACGCGGATATTGCAAATGAAAAACTGGCCGAAACCCTCGATAACAAACTCAAGGAAGCAAACAAGAACTACGCCGTGGCCAGGAGCAAGGCCCTTAAAGGTGTATTTGTGACCACCATACCGCCAGAAACCTTCCATGAATGGAATGCGCAAAACAAGAAAAAAGGGGGGCAGGTAAAGATGGAAAAGGTGATGAACGAAGAAAAATTCAAAGAGTGGGAAGATTTTGTAAAGTCCCAGGTTGGGTAGCGACTTACCCGTTTTTAGTTTTTGAATCTTAAGGGATTTTAAAGCTTTACCAACCCAAAATCCACCATGCATTTAAGAGACGCCTCTGCAGCAAGAAAAAGGTACGCTAACATACTCACGTTCATTGCCCTGCCATTTTCTGGCTTTATGACAGATGTTTACCTGCCATCATTTCCATCTATGGCAGAGAGCCTGCAGGTTCCAGAAAAAAGTATACAGCTTACCCTTACATGTTTTTTTCTGAGTTATGGAATTTCTCAACTATTTGTGGGAAGTATCCTTGACAGTATCGGGAGGTATAGGCCGGTATTGATTTCGCTGGTGGTACTCATTGCCACGAGCATCAGCATCGCTTTTACTGATGATGTTATGGTCATCAATATACTGCGTATCGTTCAAGGGGTGGCGACAGCATTCATGGTGGTTGCAAAGCGCGCTTTTTTTGTTGACTTGTATGAGGGAGAAAAGCGCAAGCATTACCTAAGTTTTTTTACCATAGTATGGTCTTGTGGTCCCATTGTCGCGCCATTTCTTGGCGGGTATCTTGAAAAGCTTTTTGGGTGGCAATCAAACTTTTATTTCCTCGCCATCTATGCAACCCTTGTTTTGGCAGGTGAGCTGCTTATAGGCGGGGAGACCATAAGGAATGTCAAGCCGTTCAACCTGAAGAAAACCAGCGTCCTGTATAAGGTCATGTTGCGCAATAAGGGCTTTCTTTATGGTATTTTTGTGCTGGGTATTGCGTATTCGGTTACCATGGTCTTCAATATTGCCGGGCCTTTTGTGGTTGAGCATCACTTTGGGTTTGACTCGGTTACCATAGGGTATTGCACATTGATTCTCGGGTTTTCCTGGATGCTGGGCGGCATCCTCAGCAAGCGGTTGACACCGTTGGCTTTTAAGCCAAAAATCTTTACGGCCAGTTTTGTCCAGTTAGGGTTGATAGCCGTGCTCATGGCCCTCGGTTTTTCTTTTGACAATCTTGTCCTGCTCGTTGGTCTTGCCTTTTTAATCCATATTTGCTCTGGGTTTATCTTTACCAATTTTTTTACCCACAACATGCTTTTTTTTCCAAATAATGCCGGAATTGCTGGCGGTCTCATGGGTGGTATGCTGTACATCATCACCTCTTTTTCAAGCTTTTTGATTTCATCTTCGGGCAAGATTGACACCGCTTTTGATATGTCGTTGCGTTATTTACTGTTTGGGGTTCCCTTGCTGCTTATCGTGATGCTTGCGGTAAATGCATCAGTTAAAAAGGTGCGGTCAAAAAATTGATTTTTGCCTTTCGGCGAAAGCCTTAAACTAACGCCACACCCGGTCTAAAAAACCCAGGAAATTACCATGCAGGATTTTCTTGATGTCCTCCTGAGAATACCCCCGGTTTTTAAGTATCGCGGGGAGTTTTTGTAAGTCGGCAATAGTGTCAACATCCGTGGGGCCTTGCTCTGTGCCAAATCCGCCATCCAGGTCTGTACCGATGCCAACGTGGTTAATATTTCCTGCCAATTGACAAATGTGGTCAATGTTATCTGCGATAATTTCTAGTGTCACGTTTTTTTCAGCGGGTTGTGAGATGCCACGCTCCCAGTGGGTTACCATCATCCAGGCATCCAGCGCCATCCCGATAATACCTCCGCGGTTGATGATTTCCAGGATTTGCTCATCGGTGAATTGACGGTTGTGATTCACAAATTTCCTGCACAGGTTATGACTGGCCCACAAAGGACCATCATAAATATCCATCGCTTCCCAAAAGCTGATGTCACATAAATGCGTGACATCGAGAATCAATCCTAACTCCTGTATTTTATTGATGAGTTCCCTTCCTTTGGCTCCCAAGCCACCTTCTGCATCGGTGCCATGCGCATACGTCCCCGGGCCATAATGCGCCGGCCCTATTGCTCGCAGGCCAGCTTCATGTGATTTTTCTAGATAGCTCAAATCCACGATGGAATCTGCGCCCTCAAGTGATAGGATATACCCTATGGGTTTCTTGCCAGGCTCGGTTTCCCAAAGCTTTAAATGGTTTTGTAGTTGCTCCCGGTTTCTTATCTGTACCAGCTCGCCACAATCTTCCATCGCCCGGTACCAGGCGAGTTGACCCTGGGTTTGCGCCCAGGCCTGCTCTGGAGATTGCCAGCCGGGCAACTTGCTGCCCGGTTTTACATAACGGGCTATTTGAGTAGCCATGCAAAGACCTACGTTTCCTGCGCGCATTGCCGGAAAGGAAACCGTGTTGCGCTCACGGTCTGGCTTGTCTGTCATGCCTTTTTCACGCTGGCGCATTTCTGCAACGGGCAAGCGTAGGTCCCGGTTCCATTCCATGGCGTTCATGGAGAGGTCAAGATGTGCGTCAAAAATAAAATTGTCCAGCATTAGATAGATATTTTATGGTCGCGTGCAGCAACTCTCCAGCTGCCGGTTACCAGCCCATCGACCACGGTAAAAACACGGGGATATTTGGCCACTGTTGGGCAAATGTGTTTTGGGATGGCGTAATACACATCGCCTATTTCATGGGTTTCGGGATGACCGGGTCTTACCACAAAATGTTCCTCGCTCTGTCCCAGTTGGTCAAGGTCATCCGTGTTCAGGAATTTCACGCGGGGAAAAGCCATCTCAGAAGCCAGTGATTTATGCCCCAGGTCCAAGCAGAATTGTTCATTTGTGGGTTTGCTTATCAGGCGGGTTACCAGCACCGCCGCACATTGAAAGGGCATGTCTGTAAATAACGACCCATACCCGTCATCCCATAACAAGGTCGTGCCTGGGGAGGCGACAATACCATCACGTTTTGCGTGTATGGGAAATGTGGGCGAACCTCCCGCAACAATGTTTTTTACATTAAATCCACGTTTTTCCAGTTTTCGCTTTAGCGAAATCACCTCTTCAAAGGCAGCGTCACACACTTTTTTACGCTCAGAAATTTTAGGGTATCTAATATGCCCGTCATAGACGTGTAGCCCTTCAATGCTGAGGTTATGGGCGGTTGCAATCTTTTTGTATAGCGATATAGCATCGTCCCCGGGTGTGATGCCCGTGCGGTTCATGCCCACATTGATGTCGATATATACATGCGCCTGCATGTGTTTTTCTTTCGCTTTAAGCGAAATGAAATCCACGGTCTTCTCGTTGTCCACCAGGCAGGAGAACTTGAGGTTTGGGTATTGCCCTACCAGGTTGAAAAACCTTGCGACATTAGGCCCCACGGGCTGCATGGCCAGCAGGATGTCTGGTGCGCCGGTGGTGGCCAGCAGTTCGGCCTCGCCTATGGTGGCGCATTTAAATTTTGTGATGCCGTGGTCCAGTTGCATCTGGATGATTTCGGCCATTTTATGGGTCTTGATGTGCGGGCGTAAAAACTGGGGTCCGCCGGCCATCTCGAGCATTGATTGTATGTTTTGCTCAATGCGTTCTGGGAAGACAAGGAGCGCGGGAGAGGCCACATCATCAGGATTGTGGAGGGTGTACCAGGCGTTGTTCATTATTTGTGCAGTTCAAACATGGCTTCTACTTCTACCAGGATATTATTGGGCAGCATCATGCCCACGGCGCTACGTACGCCTATGCCGTGCTCGCGGCCCCACACATCTGCCATGAGTTCGCTAAACCCGTTCATCACATACGGCTGTTGGCCAAAATCTGGTGTGCAATTCACCATACCAAGCACCTTGACCACGCGCTTGATGCGGTCAAAATCGCCAAAATGGTCATGGATGGTTGAAAGCATGGTGAGCCCCACCTGGCGCGCGGCAAGCTTTGCGCCGTCCTTGTCAGTATCGTCTCCAGCGCGGCCTGTCATCAGGCTGCCATCATTTTGCACAGGGCCCTGGCCTGAGACATATAAAAAATTGCCCACTACAAGCACGGGTCTATACACCCCTGCCGGGGGTGGTGCTGGGGGTAATACAAGACCTAATTTTTTTATTTTTTGAGCAGGAGATACTTCCATTTTTATTGATTTTATATAAATAGGCTTAAAGCCAAAGTTCCTAAAAGTCCCATTACGCCCACCAGGGTTTCCATGACCGTCCAGGTGCGCAAGGTGTCATTGACCGATAGGTTGAAATATTCCTTGAACAGCCAAAAACCAGAATCGTTTACATGCGAGAGCATCAAGCTCCCTGATCCTATGGCCAGTACCAACAGTTCTGGTGGCGTACCCGTGGAAGATGCCAGTGGCAGGGCGATGCCGGCAGCGGTCAATCCTGCTACCGTGGCTGACCCCACACAAACACGTATGACGGTTGCTATCAACCAGGCCACCAATATGGGGGAGAGGTCAGTGCCTTCAAGCAGGCTGGCGATGTATTCACTCACGCCACTATCCACAAGGATTTGTTTTAATGCCCCCGCTCCCGCGATTACAAGCAGGATCATCGTGATACCCGTGACAGACTCTGACAGGGTGGACATGACCTCTTTCATCTTTTTGCCCTGCTTTAACCCTAGCGAGTAGATGGCAAAAAGCACGGCGATGAGCATGGCGATTACCGGGCTTCCCAGAAAGACAAGCAGGGTCTTTAATGCACCGTCAGCTAAAAAATGATTTGCAAAAATAGCTGCAAAAATAAGGATGATGGGCAGCAGGGCTGTGAGCAGGCTAGTGGTCGCTGATGGCATCTCATCATTAGTAAGGATAACGGGATTATAAAATTCTTCAAGGGGTTTTGCTTCTATTTTTTTTATTGTCCTGGCAAAGAGCGGTCCCGCGACGATGATTGCGGGCACGGCGATGACAAGCCCATACATCAAGGTCTTGCCTATGCTGGCCCCAAACATGGCCGCGATGGCGGTGGGAGCAGGATGGGGAGGGAGGTAACCATGTGTTACAGAAAGCGAGGTGAGCATGGGCAGGCCCACATAGAGCAAGGGGAGTTTAGTGGTTGCTGCAATGGTAAATGCAAGGGGTACGAGAATCACAAAACCCACGGAATAGAACATGGGAATCCCCACGATAAAACCCGTGAGCACGACGGCCCATTGCACATATTTTATACCAAAGGCATCCACAAGTTTTGTGGTTATGCGCTGTGCCGCACCGCTATCAGCCACGAGCTTGCCCAGCATGGCACCCAGCCCCAGGATGAGCACGAGAAAGCCCAGGGTGTTGCCTATTCCCCGTTGTATGGAGTCAATAATGCCCAGCGGCTCCATACCCTCCAGCGCACCCACAAATATGCATACGATGATAAAGGAGATGAAAGAGTTGAGCTTTAAGGCGGCAATGAGTAAAAAAAGGAGTAGTATTCCGGCAATTACAATGACTAATGACATAACAAAGATTAGATAGACCTTAAAAGTAGGAATTCAATAATATATTAGGAGTATAATTGCCCGATTTGTTAGCTTCCCCTTAAAAATCAAAAATAATAGTATTGATTAACAATTGCACATTTTGGCTTTAAGCCAAATAAATATCATCCATATCATCGTGAATCATGTAAATACCCAACAAACTAGTTAACTGATAGAAAAAAGAGTTGAGGCACCATCAAAGATGGTTAAATAGCATATATTTATAAAAAAAATATAGTACATATTATTGTGAATAATCTGGATGACACGTTAAAAAACGATATTCATAACATCCTGAGCATTAAAGCGGTTCCCTCAATGCTTAATGTTATCTGTAAAACTACCGGGATGAAATTTGCAGCCGTTGCCCGTGTCACAGATGATAGATGGGTAACCTGTGTTTCACGGGACGAAATAAACTTTGGCCTCAAGCCTGGTGATGAGCTTGAACTGGAGACCACGCTGTGCAATGAGATACGTCAACACAAAGATGCAATCGTAATAGACCATGTCTCTCAAAGTGCTACCTATTGTAATCACCACACCCCGGCTAAGTATGGTTTTGAGAGTTATATCTCCTTTCCCATCTTTAGAAAAAATGGGGAATTCTTTGGCACGCTCTGCGCCATTGACCCTGAACCGGCCAAGTTGGACAACGAAGTCGTACGGGAGCTTTTTAACCTATATACTGACCTTATCTCGTTTCACCTGGAAGCACTTGAGGAGCTCAATGATGCCCATACCAACCTTGATGAGGCCAATAGGGTTGCAAAGCTCAGGGACACATTTGTGGCCGTGCTGGGACATGACCTGCGCAACCCACTGGGCACCACGCGTATGTGCGCAGATATCCTGATGAAGTTGAACTTACCGGAGTTTGCCAACAAACAGGTAAGCACCATTAAGACCACTTCCCTGCGCATGCAGGAGCTCATTGACAACCTGCTTGATTTTGCCCGGGGCGAACTGGGGGAGGGCATACAGCTGGAAATAGGTGAAAATGCCGTAAAGCTGGAACAGGAAATCAACCAGATCATCAAGGAGACCAGGACAACTGATTCTCAACATGATATAGTTGCCACGATCAAGTTTGATTCGCCGGTGTTCTGTGATGTAAACCGCGTGGGGCAACTGTTTTCAAACCTGTTGAGCAATGCCGTGAAGCACGGCCATGAAAACACGCCTATCTATATCGAGGCCTCAAATGACGCAAAAGAGCTTAAGTTAAAGGTCATAAATTCTGGTGAGCAAATTGCACCAGAAATCAGGGAAGAGCTTTTTAAACCCTTTGTGACCAATAATAAAAACGGCCTGGGCCTGGGCCTTTACATCGCTTCAGAAATTGCCATGGCACATAACGGTAGTCTTGAGGTTTCTTCCCATTCTCCAGAAATCGCTTTTGAATTCACCATGCCATTGCAGGATAATGACCGTTTTTTAGGGGTTTCTTAAACCACTTAGCTGTATTTTTGTATGCCTTTCGGCGAAAGCCATAAACCCATACCACATGCTTTATTTTTTATTGGTTGTACTCCTCGTTGTTGCGGGCGTTTATATTTTCCTGCAGCAACCTCAATTTGGCAAAGCACCTTCTGGTGAACGGTTGTCCCGTATTTCACGATCTGTTAACTACCGCGATGGGGCGTTTCAAAATCTGTCGCCCACCCCTACGTTGACAAAGGGATATTCATATCCTAAAGTACTGTATGCTTTTTTCTTTAAAAAGAGCAAGGAGCAAAAACCTACACACGCGTTGCCCTCTATTAAGACAAACCTGAAGGAGCTTGCTGCTGATGAAGAGGTCCTGGTCTGGTTTGGCCATTCATCTTACTTTTTACGGGTGCAGGGGGTGAGTTTTTTGATAGACCCCGTGTTTAGTGGTAGGGTATCACCGCTTCCAGGAGGTTCACAGGCATTTCTGGGAACAGATATTTATGGCGTGGAAGAT
This sequence comes from Cytophagaceae bacterium, assembly GCA_002710685.1. Lineage (GTDB taxonomy): Bacteria > Bacteroidota > Bacteroidia > Flavobacteriales > Flavobacteriaceae > Leeuwenhoekiella. The sequence goes on from PALD01000034.1 coordinate 39,416, forward strand.
ATGCCACCTATTGATTACCTGGTATTATCGCATGACCATTATGACCATTTGGACCATGAAACGGTCAGCCGGCTTAAACCCAAGGTTAGTGAAGTCATTTGTGGACTGGGCGTGGGTGCGCACCTAGAACGCTGGGGGTATGCCCCGCAAACCATTCATGAAAAGGACTGGGATGAACAGATGGATTTAAAACAGGGCCTAAAAATATATACCCATCCCGCCAGGCACTTTTCGGGGCGGACGTTCAAGAGGAACAACACGCTGTGGTTATCATACTTGCTGCAAACCCCAAATAAAAAAATATTCTTGGGCGGGGATAGTGGTTATGATACACACTTTAAAAAAATAGGGGAGCAGCACGGTACCATAGACTTTGCCATTCTTGAAAATGGGCAGTACAACGAGGCCTGGCATGCCATACACTGCCTTCCACCAGAGACCGTGAAGGCAGCTCAAGACTTGCATGCTAAACGTATGATGCCCGTACACTCCAGTAAATTTACCCTGGCATTGCATGCCTGGTATGCACCCTTGACCGAAGTATCAATGCATGCAGCAGGCAAGTTGCCCCTGGTCACCCCCAGGATAGGGGAACCGGTGTGGCTTGACGATGAAGGTCAAACCTTCATGCCATGGTGGGCGGAGTGATATAATATAATATAATATGATGTGGTCAAAACAGGTTATAGCTCACAATAAAGGATAAGGTGCTATACTCTGTAGAATAGTATTGATACTTCCATAGCATGTTCCTGTCAAATCCATACCTTACTTCAACAGCATATTTTTTATACCGTGCACCGGCGCCCATCACAAAATTTTGACCATTGCTTACCTTTAACATGTTGATGGTCGAGTCAAAATTAAGGTCAAATAAAAAAGAAGCATTGATAAATATAGCGGTCTCGTCATTGAGATAAAAATGGTGGCGTACCCCTATGGGAAGTTCTATGGATTTATAATCAACCTGGTTATTGACAGAGCCTACCTCTTTTTCAGATTTAAAATATTGATAGGTAGGTTCAATAATCACAGACCATTTATTCTTGTTGAAAGGCATGAAAAATTCTGCTTCAAGGCCTATCCTTCCCGTCATCTGGCTACCAAAATCCACATTTCTTGACTGGAGAGTCTCGTGGTTTACCTGTAATGTGGAGATATTGAGACCGGGTCTAAGATTAAGGTGGAAGAAGTTATTTTCTGGGGTGTAGTCAAGCTCATTATCACTTGATCCATTGCACCTATTGAATTTTAAGAACAGGTCTTGTAGCTCCTTTTTAGCGTACTTGAGTTTCTCAAAATCCCTTTTTTTCATATCAGGACATTGCAATGCGTTGAGGAGCTGTTGCTTATATCGTGCATTTGTCACCACCACGTTAGACGTGTTCAAATATCTTTTATAGATGAGGGGTTGTATGGCATCATCATCTATTGAATAGAAATACCGGCTTAGGTTACCATCATAATATGCAAAGAGATTTCCCTTTCCTTCAATGAGTTGATGCAAGAACACGGTTTCTTCAACCATGTTTAAGGTGCGCACCATGGTCAAGTCCTTGATCTGGTCACTTGACCTATCCATCTCAACCGTTTGCCTGATGTACTTTGAAGCATTATACACCCCAAACTCTTTTATATCTTCAATGCTTCCCGTTTTAGGGACTTCATTTTCAGAGAATTTATACTCAATCTCCGTGGGGTTGTTGAGCCATTCAATATTCTTGATAAGACATTCCTTCTTGTTGTTTTCATCATCAATGATGTACCCTTTTTCAAAGGTAATCTGTGAAAATGAAATCATGGACGAGCATATAACAAGGGCTAACAGGTAATACTTTTTCATAAATTAAAAATCAATTTTATGGTCAACAATAAACAAAAAATATCCTTTACAGAAAATTAAACAACTCAAAATCCATATCCATATATAAAAGTTTAAAGAGAATGTAGTACTTTGGCTATAGCCAAAAAAACACCATCCATGACCATTGCCATCAACATACTCATAGCATTTGTAGCCGTCCTGCACCTGTACTTTGCTTGGTTTGAGATGTTTGCCTGGGAGACCAGGGGGAGGAAGGTTTTCAGGCAGTTTCCCTCAGAATTGTTTACCCCCACAAAGGCACTGGCCGCAAATCAAGGGCTGTACAATGCTTTTTTAGCAGCAGGACTGGTGTGGAGCTTCTTTATCACTGATGGGTCCTGGAGTACTTATGTGGCTGTCTTTTTCTTATGCTGTGTGGCCATTGCCGGTATTTATGGGGCACTTACCGCTTCAAAAAAAATACTGTATGTTCAGGCATTGCCAGCATTATTGACCTTGCTGTTGATCTATATTTCAGCTTAGCCCTTGTTCAATTTATCAAGCTCCTGCCTATAATCCAGCTGTAGGTCTTCATGCAGCGCTGCTATCTTCTTTAAGGTGCTGTCGTGGGTTCTTTCATATAAGCTGCGCAGCACCCTGTCCCTTGTTATGGAGGGAGTGATCTTGCGCATGGCCTTGAGAAAATGGGTAAGCAGCACCACCTCGGTTTCCTTGTTACCTGAATATCTTATGTATTTTCTTACCTCGCGCATGATCTTGCGCACGCTCTTCTTGATGTAATAGTAGTTGCGGTGGCTAATCTCGGCAAAAAGGGTGTCGATGTGCTCCATTATATTTTGGCGAAAGCCTTCTTCATAATCTGCCTCAAAAAGCAGGTAATGGAGCAGTTCCTTATTCTCCTTTTTGAACCGGCCCAGGCGCAGCACGAGCTGGCGCAGTTCATCTTCTCCCAGGTGGTTAAGTTCTTTGCGTATAACAGGTAAGGATGCAGGCTTCATGACGGGCGTTGTAAAGTATGTGACGGTAGGGTTGAAAAGTATTGAAAATTATGCAATAATAGGCTATTTGCCATTGCTAGCAACTGATGGTTTTGGCAGGACAATCTATATATTTGTCATGGCTCAAGGCCAAAAAGACCCTCCAAAACTAACCTGCCATGTTCAAAGATTGCAAAATACTATTCCTTTTTTGTCTATTGCCCGGTTTGTACTGGGGTATTAAGGCCCAGGACCCGGCCGGGATTACCCCATCCATTGAACGGCACGAGTATTACACCCTTACAGGGAAGATAGATGGCAAGCCCATCTTGATGCACCTGGAAAGAAACGGTAGTTTTTGTGGCATGGAACCCAATAACCGTATGAATGCACCCGGTTTTTCAGGGTATTATGCAAGTGCGATGGATGCTGAGCGGGTAGAACTTGTGGGGTATATGAAAGATGATGCCAACAAGGCTTTTATAAAATTGTACGTCCCAGACCCCTATTTACCCAGCGAATTTAATACTGCCTGTGAATTAACAGGGTTTGACCAGGCATTTATTGCCGCCACAAGCAACAATTTTAAGGAGGTGCTGTACAGCAATAGCCAGAATACCACGCCCAGGCCCGCCAATCTTGAACTCTTGCACGATTTTTCATTTAAAACCACGGCAACACTGGCAGTAGCTTATAAAACGGGAAATGCCAAACATTTTAACCTTACCGCATTGACGGGACTGTCGTATATAGATGATGTGGAGGTCATTGCCCAGAAAGAGCTTGTGGGTGCATTGTACCTTATCCTAAAATTTGGCAATACATCCATACCGGGTTCTGATGGTATGGGGTTTTGTGGGGTGGGTTATGAAGGTTATCTGGGCTTCATGCATATTGATGAAGATTATGAACTGGCAGACTTTGATTACAAGCAGGTAGAGAGTTGCCTTGTGGAGATAATTGAGGACTATACCTATGATACCGCACATCCTGAAAATGGGCTTATACCCGTTGAATAATACATGGCTTTAAAAAATAAGGAATCCCCATGACCGGCGTGCGTTGTTCACGGCGGTCATGGGGACCTTTTAAAAAGATAGGGTATTGTTAATTACGCGATTTAATAGCTGCCTTGGCCCGGTCATTGCCCGTATAGATTGCGCTTTTTATATTTTCCATTCCATTGGAGAGCAGCACGCCTTGACTATTGACCGTGCAGGTCACGTTCTTCCAGCCGTCAGGATATTTGTACACCCCTTTCTCAACATCGCGCTGTAGCTGCTCGCAAGAGTTATATCGTGTTTCTTGATAGCATTTGTTATTGTCTCCACAAAGTACCAGTTGACGGGCATGTATGTTACCGCTTATATTGACCTCCACCGTGTTTTGCCTCATGGTGGCGTCCCTATTGTTCCTGGCCATCGCCCGGTGCTGTACCAGGGCTGCGCCCCTGCCGCTTAGGGTAATACCACCTCCAGCCGCGGCCTTATCCTCACATTTTATGTCCTTAAATCCACTGGGCGGTTTATATGTGCCATTATCTACAGCGCGTTGCCATGCTTCACAGTTAGCATAGTTATTGTCGTCCCATACCTGCCTGTTGCCGTAGCCCCTCTGCCCATCGAGTTCTACCGTTTGTGCAAATGAAAAAGTACCCATTAAGAGAAAGATTCCCAGTATTGCTTGTTTTGTTTTCATGATCTTCTATTTTTTTTTGCCTATTGTTTGTATAGTTAGGCTTTTGTTATGGGTCAAAGGTGGGGCAACCCTGGCCATAAAAAATCACCAGATCAAGCAAGTGGGGCACCCGCTCTATAAACGGTCGTCATGAAGCGATGAAGTGAAAATAAACTGCAATGGCCTTTTGTATATCGCTTTCGCGAAAGCAAAACAAACTCAACCGCTAGAGGCATAATCCTATGATGGATAACAACGAGGGAAGGTTGCATCATCTGCCAGCCACAAGTGCAAGGATTGCCTATGGGCCTGCATCCATAGGGGTTAGATCAATCCTCAAAAACGGCGACTGCCCGTACTGGTGAGCCGGTGCCGCCCCGTATTTTTAAGGGCAGGCCTATAAATCTAAACCTGCCACGGCCTATCAAAGCATGTAGGTTGATGAGGTTTTCATAGTGGGTAAAGTTCAATGCTCCACATACGTAGTGGACCTCTTTGTTTGAAACACCGGGAACGCCCGGGGACATGGTCTCCACGCCAAATGCCGCTATTTTTCTTTCTCCCAGGAAGCGTGCACATGAAACCGTGATGCCCGGTCCCTTGGGCCAGTTTGCGGTATTGAAGTGCTTGCGGTAATGGTCAGTGTACAGCAGGACGGTATCACCCTCTTGTATATTTACTTTTGCCGTATGGCAGGCCTCTTCAATCTCGTGGGGCCCAATCAATTCTTGCAGCCCCTTGTGCGAAAAATCCAGGCAAATGCCCGATGTAAAGAACATGGACAGCGGCATGGTGTCTATGGATTTGCCGGTGTGCTCAATGGCCATGTGGTTTATGGCATCTACATGGGTGCCGGTGTGCTCGCCCAGTTCCAGTTTATGTACTGCCGGGGTCTTTACTGGTGGATTTTGTATCCCGTTCCATTCTTCATGGCTGTTGTGCACCGTCATTTTTACCTGCGGGAGGTCTTTATAAACGGGCATGCCCTCATAAATTTCTTGACTAAGGTCTATGATTTCGCTCATGGTCTTAAAGTGCTTTAAGGTTGTTTAATGTTGCCCATTCTGTCCAGGAGCCGTCATATAGCTTTAAACTGTGCGCATATCCTATTTTGCAGGCGAGCATGATGATACAGGCCGTTACTCCTGACCCGCAACTGAATACTAAATCCCTGGCGCCAGGGCATGCATTGTTGAAAATGGCATACAGTTCTTTCTTGCCCTTGTACCTGCCGTTGTGCAGGACGGCGGTATAGGGAATATTGACCGATTGCGGGATATGCCCACTCCTTATATGTTGCCTAGGTTCTGCAGCCGTGCCATTAAACCTTCCTGCCGACCTGGCATCTACCAGCACAAAGCTCCTGTTATGTATATTGTAGTTTACGGTCTTAAAATCCATGACCAGGTTTTCATCATAACCTACTTTAAAATTTCCCCGTTCAAAGTCTTCAAGATGTTTTTTTGTGGTAGGAAAACCCATGTTGACCCAGTGGGGGAGGCCACCGTCGAGCACGGCGATATTTTTATGCCCCATGACTTTGAACAACCACCATGCACGCGGGCTTGAATAGATTCCGTTGTTGTCAAAAACAATGATGATGGAATCCCGGTTGATGCCCAGTTCCCGGCATGCCATTTCAAATTCAGCGGGAGGGGGTATTGTGTTTGGGAAGGGGCTTGCCGTGTCTGAAAAGGTTGTTTTTAAATCCAACCGCCTTGCATCTGGAATAGTATCATCAATGAAGTTAAATGCACCTCCATCAACACGGGAAGCACTACTTGCATCCAGTATGACCAGATTGGGGTTGCTGAGGTTATGATAAAGCCATTTGGCTGAAATGAGTGCTTTCAAAAGTATTCAATATACATTGTGCAGCGGCCCTGTACAACACGCTTTAGCAGTGTAAAGTTAAAACACTTTTTGTTTTATGTAGATAGAAATCAATGGGGGACAATCAAGCCTTACCTAATTTCCTTTTGCCGTGAGCAAGATTTTTTAAAAGCATACCCACGGTTTTCCTATTACGTGAATTTTTAGGCAAAAAGGTACCCGTATCCCATGCCCCGGGTTGCCGTGTTTTTACCGGTATAAGAAATGTATTGACCTTTGAAGATTATATTTTACGCTTACGCGAAATAACCACCCGGCGGGTACCGCGGCATCCCATGGTCAATAACTATCATCAAAGTCAGTGTCAATAGCTTGTAGCACCCCGTTTTTAAAATCAGCAATGAGTTTATCTTGTATGGAGGCCAGACCGCGTTCCGTAAGGTTTTTATGTGAAAAATATTCGTCGCAGTAGTGATTGTCAAGCCCTCTTACATGGTGTTCACCATTCAGGTTAAAAAAAGTATCCATGGGACAAATATGCATTTTAAAGTATTCATCCAGAAATCTTTTTGATTTCCATCGCACGCACCAGTACAGGTTTTCTTCCACAATGCGTAGAGTCAGTTCTTTCTCGGGCCTATCCTCTTGTAGTTTTTTTACAAATACGGTAAGGGCCTGGCTGAGCGTGGATGCAAAATGGGGAGGAGGGTGCATATCAGAGTGACATTTGCTATGTCCAAGTATAGGGATTTTATCTGTGAAAGCTAACCTGGTCTTGATTATATATTTAATAAAGGATGGCTAGCTTTTTTTTAAAATATCTTCCCAAAATTCAGGCATTGTCTGTTTTTTAATAGTTGTACCCCTTTTTTAATTGTTAACATCAAGAGGCGTGTCAACGGCCTCAAGCACCCCTTTCTTAAAGTCCAGGATAAGTTCTTCCTGCAAGTTGACCAAAGCTTCAACCGTGAGGTCCTCCCGGTAGAAATACTCCTCGCCATACTCATCCATAAGGTCTATTGCCCTACGCTCGCCCATCACGTGGTACACGGCATCCATGGGCCATATCTGTAGCTGGAAGTATTCGTCCAGGAATTTTTGTGATTTCCACTTGATACACCAGTAGAGGTTTTCTTCCTCAATATGCAAGCTGAATTCCTTCCCGGGCCTATCGTCCTGTAACTCTCCTATAAATGCGGTAAGGGCCTGGCTAAATGTGGTTGCATAGTGGGGTGGAAGGGGCATGGGGGAGTATAAATGTTTTTTCTGGAAATTCTTTTTTATGAGATATAAATGTTGGGATATGCTTTTATAAAATACGGTGCTGCCCGCTGTTTTTTAATTGTTGTGTAGTTCAATATCTGCAATATAATTAAGTTCTGCCCAGTCAACGATGGCATGGGTTTCAAATTTGTTTTCCCATTTTATTTCTTGACCTTTAGGAACTTTAAAAAGAATGCTGCCGCTATTCAAATCCATAATATGTTCCTCCTGCAGTTTTAAATCATCCATGGCTGTTAACCAATCTTGTTGATACGCCAGGGTATGCATATCAAAAAGCCTGGGGAATATCCATATTTGGTTAGTTTGCCTATGTACATAACCGTTCACGAACCAGTTTATACCATCATTGGTATAATTTTTTTCGTTTAAAATGTCTAAAACAAACTGTAGGTCCCCTGGGGGTAAAAGCGATGTAAAGGTTAATGCGTGTATATTGTCAACTTCAAGGCCCACTTCATTGATAAAATTGAATAGGGCATGTATGTCAGTGCCACTTTTTATTCCCACAATGACTTCTCCAGGAACAAATGCTGGGTTTTCCATGTCGCTATCATCTTTTGAACACGAGCTTAACAACCCCATAAGTGCAAATAGAATGAATAGTTTTTGCATACCGCTCTTTTTTAATAGATACATGATGTGGTGATGGGTTGCGTCAATATTGCCCATACCGTGTACTATACCTATAAAAATAAGGAATATTCTTGCCACATCGCTATGGTGCTCAAGCGTTTTGTGGTCTGCTTGGGTAAAGCCACTTCATGTATTGGCTTGTTATCAGGAAAATTTATCGTAGGGTTTCTTATCCTCCCAACTAAAAAAAAGGATAATAAATACTCCCTTACTCCTCAAGCGCCTCAATTACCCGCTCAGGATAATCCGTGATGATGCCGTCAACCTTAAGTTCAATCATTTTGGCTATGGCCAAAGAATCATTAACCGTCCAGGGGATGAGTTTCATGCCCAGTTCATGCACATGGTTTACCATGGTAGAGTCAGTCACCAATTTATAATGTGGACTGTAGATCTGTGGGGTGTAGCTTAGTTTCTGCATGTTCTCATCTACCGTACCATCGCCCACCAGGTATGCAATTTCCACCTCGGGGTATTTAGTGTGCAGGACCTCGAGCGGGGCGGGGTCAAAGGACTGTATGTTGTAATGCCCCTCAATATCCTTGCTGTTGATTACCTCCATCAACAGGTCCACAAAGGGTTCGGGTTGTGGTTGGGTAACATCATATTCTTCCGGGACGCTCTTTACCTCAATGTTGTATTTTACCTGCGGTAGTCCCTTTGCGGCGATTTCGGCCTGTATGGTGTCTATCATTTCGCTCAGCAGGGGCTTGTAGGTCTTCATTCTTTGTTGCTGGGGGAAATTCTTGTTGCCCCGGCTACCGCTGTCCCACTGGCGTATTTCTTCATAATCCATCTCATGGAGGTTGTACCTGTCCTCATCTTCTTTGGCGACAGCCTCACCCCCTGGAGTACTCATGTAGAGCGAGTTCATGAAGGGTTCATGTGAAACGACAACTTTGTTGTCCTTGCTGATCACCACATCCAGCTCCAGCACGTCCACGCCCTTGTGCAGGGCACCCAGGAAGGCTTCAATGGTATTTTCGGGCAGGTTACCGCGCTCGCCACGGTGGCCCTGTACCGCAAGGGTAGGCTTGTCTTGTGTCATGGGTTCTTCTTTTTCTGCGGGTTTGTTTTCTTTACAGGCTAAAGCCAAAGCAAGCATTGCCAGGAGAAAGATACTTTTTGTTTTCATAAGGATAAAGGTAGATGTTAGTATTAAGATGGGGAAAGCAACATAATGAAATTAGAAATACGGGATTAGAACGACGAGCTACGAAAAATGAAATACGAACGATAATCAACCAATAACGAACCGGGGATCCATCATCTTTTTGCCCATATAACCATTTTATTTCATAACGCCATAACACTAAAAAAAGGCCCGCCTTGAGCATAACACTTTTGGCAGGCCTCACTCACATAGAAAGACTAATTACCAGTGATGGATTCTTCTATTTTATATGTCCGTTTACCAGTGTAGGTCTGGCCATATTGGTCAGTGGCCTTGATTTCTATGGTATGTTCCCCCAGCTCGAGTTTTGTGGGGATGTTGCCACGCCATAGGTGCTCACAGTTGATGGGGTTGCTACTACGGCGTCCCGGCATCATTTTATCTGCCAGGTCCCACTCATAGACGAGGGCCACATAACTGGGGTCAGGCTCTTCCATATAGCTCATTTTTTTCCATTCGCCACCATCCACACGGTAGAAAACCTCATCACCTTCGGTACCCATGAAGAAGTTGGTGAAAATACCAGCTTTCGTGGGGCGGCCCTGGGCCACCACCTTAGGGGCAAAAATCTCCATTTGGAATTCTTTGGGCTTGCCCGCAACCTTATAGTCGGTCATGTATTCATTGCCGTTGAAATGGATAAAGGCATACCCCTTGGGCGTTCCATCACGCATCACGGCAATGGGCGTGCCATCAGGGCCCAGCTTGCCACTGTACCAGTCTCCGCTGGTGGTGCCCACATTGTATTCATGGTGTGGTTTCTTGCCTTTCCAGCCCTGGCTTTCGCCAAAGAAATCCTGACGCTGTATATGGGTGTGTGCCGAAAGGGTCAAGTTGTGCTCAAAGGGCAGCAACAGGTCAAAGAGACGCTGCCTGTCTTCATCTCGGAAGCTGTCACCATCACCCTCCTCGCTCAACGGGATGTGGTAGGACACAACCACCAGGTAATCCTTGGGCACAAACCTGAGGTCGTTTTCCACAAAGTTGAGCTGGTCCTCACGGAAACCACCCCAGTATCCCTCATGGTCACGTGGGTCAGGATAAAGGATGTCATCAAGCACGATAAAATGCACCTTGCCATAATTAAAAGCATAATTGGAAGGGCCAAAGTGTGCGGTAAAGCTATCGTCACTGTCCTTTTCATCCTTGGCATCAAAGTCCATATCGTGGTTGCCCATCACGTTGAACCATGGGATGCCTATCTTTTTCATGACCTTTTTATAAGGAGCATGCAGGTCAAGGTTGTTCCCCACGATATCACCCAGGCTCATGCCAAAGGGAATGTCCTGTATACCCTCTACCTCGCTCACGATACCCTTTTCAAACCAGTCCATGTCCTGCATGGTATAGGGTTGTGGGTCGCCAAAGATAAGTGCGGTAAACTTCTCGTTTTCTTCAGCTGGCAGGACGGCAAAATCAAGTTTTCTGGGGGCCTTGCCCGTGGGCGCGATACCCTTAAACTTGAGTTGAGGTGAACCCGCAGGCCGGTGAATCCTGAAGAACTGGGGGATGTTGAGGTCATCCACCGGTAGGGCATAGCCCGTGGGCTTGATGACCGCGATGATGTTCTCATCGCCCAGGGACAGTTCATACATACCCTTATCATTTGTTTGTACCACCTGCTCCCCATTGGTCACTGATACGTTGGAAAGTACCTCTTCCTTACGGTCCTTTTTACCATTACCATTAGCATCTACATACACATAGCCCTTTACGGTTTGCTGTGCCGTGAGTTGGCAGCTAAAAGCTATACCGGCAATAATCAATAACTTTTTCATTTTCTATGTTTAGTGAATTGGTTGTTTATTCATCCCACCATACGGGTGTGTTGATATCATCGGGCCCTCCCAGGAGCTCAATGGCTGCCTGATAGTTTGTATTGTTGTTTACCTGCACATCAGATGGATAATAAAAACGCACGGGCATGATACCATCATTGAGCATGGCAGGGGTCGTGGGCAATTCCGGGAAACCGGTACGGCGGTACTCAAACCATTGTTGATAGTCCACAAAGTACAATGCATAGTACTTTTGAAAAAGGATTTTTTGCAAGGTGCCGTCATATTCTGCCAGTGGGTTTGTAAAATAATCCCCGGGAAGCTCGGCCCCCAGTTGTTCCATCGCGGCGGTCACACCGTTCTCATAATGGGTCACTGCATCGCTGGTAAAGCCTCTTTGTGCCATTTCGGCCTTGATGAACTCCACCTCTGCATAGGGCAGTAGATAGATAAGCATGGGGTTGGTCACCTGCTCGATATTAAAGGTTGAGGCATTGTAATCAAACTGAGATTCAGGACCATCGTACGCGCTGGGTATACCCTTGTAGCCTATGTTGTTATTGTCGACATCCGTGGCCATGGTAGAGATTATGGGCCTCCTGGGGTCTTCAAGGGCATTGAGGTTATCTATAAAGTAAGATGCAATCTTTGTGCTAAGCCTAAAATCCTGTGGGCGTCCCCAGGGTGAAACATTAGGCGTGACGCCAGTGACCTCCAGTATGGCAGATTCATCAGTGCTCTCAAAAACAGGGTAGGCATCTGGGTTGTTGATCATGGATGCCAACTTTTGAAACGCCTGGGTCTCGCTGCGGTTTGAAATGCGGAGCAACAGGCGCATGTGCAATGAATTGGTAAACTTTTGCCAGCGCTCAACATCGTTGTGAAACAAGATGTCATCAGCATACACCATACCGTCGCTAAGGTCATATAGTGTATTGGCACGCTCCAGGTCTTCCAGGATGGAGGTGTAGATAGACTCTTGACTGTCAAAGGTGGGGTAAAAGTTACCGCTCTCCCCACTGGCCGCTTCAGTATATGGCACGGGGCCAAAAAGGTCTGTAAGGTTGCTCATTACCCATGCCTTAAGGGTAAGAGCTATGGCTTCATAATTGCCATCCTCAGCACGTACCGAAGCTTCTTCCATCTCCTTGATGTTGTTCAACCATTTATAATAATTGTACCAGGAAGAGTTACCTATGTTCTGGCTCACATCATAGCGGTGCAACCCCCCCGAAACACTGGGAAAGGGCAGGGATACCTGCATGAGGTTGAAGGTTATGGCATCTGCACGGTCAGCATTGTGCGTTGCAAGGCCATAGATGATTGGGTTTATCAACGTGCCCGGGCTTATCTGGGCAATGCGGTTGGGGTCTTCGTTTACATCTTCAAAGTCACCCGTACAGGAAACCAAGATTGCCAGTAAAACAAAATATAGACTTGTTGTTTTTAATGTTTTCATCCTTGTGAATTATAAGTTTACTCTAAGGTTCATTCCATAGGTTGCAGGCGAGGGCATCTGGCCCATCTCGATACCTGGCAAGATTGTACTGCCGTTAAGGGCTGCTGTCTCTGGGTCATAAATGGGGAAGTCAGTCACCATGATCAGGTTTCTGCCATACACTGAAAGGTTGAGTGACTTGATACCTGACCTGCCCAGGAAGCTTTTGGGAAAATTATAGGCCAGGGAGACCTCCCTGAGCTTAAGGTATGAGGCATCAAATGAGTTTGACTCCACATTGGCCCTGCGATAATACCGGTTGTACCAGTCTGGTGTTACCGCCTCTGTCGTGTTGGGAGAATAGGTTCCATCATCGTTGAGTACCACTCCGTCACCCACGATAACACCTTCTTCACGGCCCATAAAGTTAGACCTCAACTTGCCCTGCTGGGTAAGTTTATGGTGTGTTTGTGAGTAGATGATGCCACCATATTGCCCATCAAGGGTGACGTTAAGTGTTAGGTTTTTATAGCTGAAACTATTGTAAAGCCCCGCTCTCCACTCTGGGCTGGCATCACCTATATATTGTATCTCATCAGGATACGCTGGGAGCCCGCCATTGTCATACACAATCTGCCCATCAGGAGAACGTACAAAGCCGTAACCATAGATTGCCGTTGTTGTTCCACCTACTTTTGCGATAAGCGTGGCATTGCCACCACTTCCTATTTCCTGTTGCCCGTCAATGCCATCGGGCAGTTCAAGAACCTTGTTCCAGTTTTGGCTAAAGGTGAGGTTGCTGCTCCATTTAAACTGCTCGTTATTGATGACCTTGCCCCCCAGGGTAAGCTCAATACCACGGTTTCTTACCTCACCAGCATTCAATACCCCGCTACTGTACCCTGTCGTGATATCAAGGGGAACATTGATGATTTGGTTTTTTGTGGTGGTTTCATATACGGTGGCATCCAGGGTAACCCTACCCTTTAAAAAACGGGCCTCCACACCTGTCTCAAAACTTGTGGTGATTTCCGGTTTAAAGTTGGCATTATACAAGGTTAATGGTACGGTGGCCGAACTTGCAAATGAATTCTGGCTGTAGTACTTAGAAGTCTTGTACGGGTCAGTATCATTACCCACCTGGGCAAACGAAAAACGGTATTTTAAGTAAGTGTCTTTGTTGAAGTTAAAAATGTCAGACATGATAAAACTGGCATTTGCCGAAGGATAGAAAAAGGAATTGTTCTTCTTGGGCAAGGTGCTTGACCAGTCATTACGACCGGTAAGGTCAAGAAAAACCTGATTTTTATACCCTAGGGAAACAAGACCATATAAACTGTTGACCTTTCTGTTCTTGTCATAGGTCTGGATGATGGGGTTGTTGACCCCGTTGGAGAGCTTGTAGACCCCAGGTACCACAAGGGCGTCCACCGAGGCATCCGTGCGGCGGTACCTATAATCCATTGCGTTGCCCCCGGCAGATGCCGAAATGTTCAGGTCTTTGGTAATATCAGTGTTATAGCTCAAGAGAAAATCAGAGTTTACTTCCTGTTTCCAGATATCCTGATTTTCATAATACCCCTGTGCATATCTGTTGATGCTGTATGGACGCTTGAGTTCGCGGTCCTGGTGGTAGGTGTTTAATGAGCTGCGAAGCATGAGTTCCAGCTTTGGCGCCAGGGTTATTTTCGTGTAAACGTTACCCACCATTTGATTGCTCTCCAGGGTGTTCAGGGCTTCATAGGCAATAAGGTAGGGGTTGTCTATGTAAGAACTAAAGGGCTGTATCTGCTGTATGTTTTCCTTACCATCTTCCCAGATGGGTTTGTACCAGTCCAGGTCAACATTAGGGTTTTGAAAAATCATGAAATACGCAATAGAACCATTGTTATAACCTGTACTGGGCAGGTTGTCACTGCTGCGGTTGTTGTAGTTGAGCACGCTACCTATCTTGATGGCCTTGGAGACCTGATAGTCTGCATTGATTGATGCCGTGATTCTCTCATAGCCCGTATTGGGCATGATCCATTCATTTTTAGTATGACCCACGGAGAGCCTCATGGAGCCCTGGTCATCACCTCCTTGTATGGAAACGTTGTTGTCAAAGGTCATGCCTGTTCTCCAGAAGGCTTTGCGGTTGTCCGGGTAAGCCCTCCATGGGGTGCGCTGTGTTCCCTGTGATTCGGTAAGTGGGTCATATTGAAAAAACTCCTGCCCCTCAAAGCGTGGTCCCCATGCGCTACTGGTGCTACCGGTATTAGGGCCATCTTCTGAAGCGCCATAGGAGTAATATGGATTGCCCTCAACATCAAAGCTCTTGCCCGTGCCCTGGCCATATTCATATTGCCAGTCTGGCCAGCGCTGAATCTTGTCAAAGTTTACCGAAGAGTTAATGGTAATGCCCAGTCCAGAATTTTTCTTGCCGGACTTTGTGGTGATGATAAGGGCACCATTTGCCGCACGGCTACCGTAAAGGGCAGTGGCCCCGGGACCTTTAAGTACGGTGACGCTCTCTATATCATCCAGGTTGAGGTCTGAGATGGCGTTACCATAATCAATGGGTGAATCATCTCCCGTATATGCTGTTGAAGAACCTGATGTGGTCATCTCGCTGTTGACGGGCACACCATCTACCACGATCAAGGCATTGTTGCCGTTGGGATCTAGGGAGTTGTTGCCGCGCAGGGTGATCTGTTGTGAGTTCAGGGGGCCAGAACCCGAAGAAACGATTGAGAGCCCCGCAACCTTGCCCTTGAGGCCACTGGACCAGTTGGTGGGCATGGCTTGAGATAGGTTATCGCTCTTGACCGTGGCCTGTGAGAACCCCAGTTTTTTCTCTTCTCTTTTAATGCCCAGGGCCGTCACGACTACCTCGTTGAGGGCATTGATGCTCTCACGCAGCGTGACATTGATGGGTTCTCCTATCGTGGCCGTCACGGTAGTGCTCTCAAACCCCACAAAAGAGATTTCAAGTTGTGCGGTAGTGTTGCTTACCTCTAGGGTAAAGTTGCCATCAAAGTCAGTCGTGGTGCCATTACTGGTACCCTTAACCACAACGGTGGCCCCGGGCAGGGCAAGGCCCTGGGGGTCCATCACCTTACCGCTCATGACCTGTTGCAGCGCAGTGGGGATGACAGTAATGGTCTTGTTGATGGTCTTGAACGCCAGCCCGGTCTTTTTGGTAATGTCTTCCAAGACCTCATCCAGGGGTTGCTGTTGTGTCGTGATGCTCAGGTACGTCCTGCTCTTGGTGATCTTGCCATCAAAGACAAATGTGAATTCAGACTGTTTCTCCACAGCATCAAAAAAGGTGGTGATGTGTGCGTTCTTGAGGTCTAGTGTTACTTTTGTGTCCTCTAGGTTCTGGTCATTTGCCGGTCTTGCAAAGGCATGGCCCAGCAAGAGCATAAAGAGTGCCAGGTGCAGGGACTTCATGCGGGTTAACTTTTTAAAAAGTTGTAGTTTCGTGTTCATTTTTTAAAAAAGGCTATAATGTTAGTTTATGGTCAACTTTCCATCCCTGTTACCGCAGGGGTGGTTTTTTTCTTACTGTTCTTCTTTTTTTCTAATAAGGATTTGTTTTGGTGACTTATATTCAATCTCTAGGTTCTTCAGTAGGGCGATACTGGTCATGATGTTTTCAAGTTTTTCTTTCTTAAACTTTCCCGAAATGGTTTCCTGGCCTATTGTGGGGTCAGCAAAACCTATCTGTACGTCATACCAGTTTTCAAGGATGGTGGCGGTATCTGCAAGGGTGGTTTCTTTAAGGGATATGATATTCTTGGTCCAGAGGATATCATCATCACTGTCTGCCGTGCTTACTTTCGCCGTAAGGCTATTGAAAAACTCTACCTGTTGATTTTTTATGAGGTGGATGAGGGTATCCACTTGCGTGGAACGTACGGCGACCTTGCCGCTGTTGACGCTTACCTTGATGCGGTCTTTGTCATAGCTGTTGATATTGAAGGAGGTGCCCAGTACGCGTACGGTCACATCGCCCATATTGACAGTAAATGGCCGGGTGGTATCGCGTGCCACGTCAAAGAAGGCCTCGCCCACAAGGGTAATGTGCCGCTTATCCTCAAAACTTGACCTGTAGGTGATGCTGCTGTTGCCGTTAAGGAAAACATGGGTGCCATCTTCAAGAATGATTTCTTTTTTCTCGCCCTTTGCGGCAAGCTGGGTAATTGTTTGCGCAGGCAGTAAAAAGATGGCGCTTAGCGTCAATCCCACCAACGCAACAAAAATGGCTGCTGCGCCCCAGTAAACTTTAGTATTTAAAGTCTTTACCGGGTTGCGGTCAAGCACTGAGCGGAGTATGCGGTCGCGCTGAGCGGGCGAGGTTTTGATGGGCAGGTCAGCATGTTCATGCTGCAACCGATCCATAAAATATTCTACCTGCTCCTGCTCTTTGTGCGTGGCGCTTTTATCAGCATATTTTAGGGCAATCTTTTTAAAGTCTTCTTGCTTCAAGATGTGTGTCTTTACAAGCAAGTCACATTTTTTTAGGGCAACACGTAGTGCAAAAAATGCATTTAAAGGTTTGTTTAAATAGCGGTGTTTTTCTTAACCTTAATGAAACATTAAGGCAATGATTAGGGAAAGTTCGGCCGTATGGAGGTTAGAGCGTAAGTGGCTTAATGCGTCGCTTATGTGCTTCTCTACCGTGCGAATCGAGATATTGAGATGCTGTGCAATCTCTGAGTTTGAAAGGTCTTCAAAGCGGCTCAACATAAAAACCTTGCGGCAGCGGGGCGGAAGCTTGCTTATCTCGAGGTGTACACGTTGCTCAAGGTCATTAAACTCAAGTTGCTGTCCAGCGCGTGGCAGGGTGGGTATTTCTTCAAGTATGCTATCGTGAACCTTTGTGAACCTTAGGTCCCTGATGTGGTTTGCGATGCGGTATTTTACAGCTCTTAATAGGTAGGCTTCCAGGTTGATAATTTTCTGTACATCGGGCTTTTCCCAAAGGCTTATAAAGACCTCCTGAACGATATCTTCACATATTTTTTCTTTGCCATAGATGCGGTAGGCGTATGCGTAAAGGCGTGACCAGTACCGGTCAAAAAGGGCTTCAAAAGCCTTTTCACCCGCTGTGGGGAGCAGCTCTTGCAATTGAAAATCAGTGAGTGAGGAAAAGTCTTTATGCATGGCTTTTGCTTAAAAACAAATAACTCATTTTTCTTCGCTCACATCAAGTATGGAAGTTTAAGATTTGGTTAAGAAAAAGCAGGGTCTAGAGCGGGATTTAGATGATGGGGTGATTGAGCGGTGCCGATATCACCTTCAACGTTGCTCAATCACCCAAAGGTCAAGATGGTTTATTTTTTCATCGCTTTCTTGATGCCAGCTTCCACAAGGGGGGCCATGACCTTGTAACCTGCGGGAGTGGGGTGGACGCCGTCTTCAGTATATTTTGGGTCGAGACCCTGCTTGTCGTCAACCATGGCCTTAAAGTAATCCACAAGGGTCATCTTGTTTTTTTTGGCGTAAGCCGTAAGCATCTTATTGAGTTTTGCTACGGGCTCCACGGGATTTATTTCCTTTTTCCAGGGGAGAATATTAGAAGGGACAAGCGTACACAGCACCACCTTGATGTCATTTGCTCGGGCAATCTCAGCCATGGACTGTATGTTATTAAAGGTCTGTTCCACGGTCATGGGGCCGGTATTGCCCGCTATATCGTTGATGCCGGCAAGGATGACCACAACCTTGGGATTGAGCTCAACTACATCTGGCCTAAAGCGTATGAGCATCTGTGGGGTGGTTTGCCCACCGATGCCGCGGTCAATGTAATGTGTGTTCTCAAAAAATTCTGGCATCTGGTACAGCCACCCCTCCGTGATGGAGTTGCCCATAAAGACCACGCGTTCCGCATCGGGCTTTAAGGCTTTTAATGAATCGTTGTGTGCCGCGTATTTACCAAGGTTAGGCCAGTCTTGTGCCATGGCATGAGAAGTCGTTAGCAGTGTTAATCCTACAATCAAAAAGAAGGTTTTCATAGAAAATATTATAAATGTATATTGTACTTTTATTACTGTTCAGTAGTTTAAATATAATTCATTTATCCTAGTCCATACAGTTTTTAAAACGTTTTAGTTTATTTGTGATTTACATGACTATTTTGATTGATAATTCATGAATCGCTATTGCAAATTAATTAAAAATCAGAATTTCAAACATTTACACACCCGTTGATACTTGCCTGTATATGAAAAAACATTCCTATTTATTAAGCATTGCCTGCCTTATTTACGTTAACGTTTTCGTTGCAAACGCACAGGAGAGAAACAAGCATTATATCACAAACCAAGCCCCATTGCTTGCTCAAAAGTTCACCGCCCTTCCCCTGGGCGACATACAGCCGCATGGGTGGTTGAAAAAACAATTGGAGATACAACGTGATGGCTTGACGGGTAACCTGGATGAGGTGTACAAAGTTGTCGTGGGGGACAACAACGGGTGGCTGGGCGGCACGGGAGATAGCTGGGAGCGGGGCCCCTATTGGCTAGATGGCCTGACCCCGCTGGCCTATATACTGGATGATAAGGCGCTTAAAGCGAAAGTCAAGAAGTGGGTTGACTGGAGTATTGTGCATCAACGAGATAATGGATATTTTGGCCCCATCCCCATAACAGAAGATACCCCACGCATACCGGGCACACAGCAAACCCCGAGCGAAGACTGGTGGCCCAAGATGGTCATGCTCAAGGTGCTGCAACAATATTATACCGCAACAAATGATGAACGCGTCATCAAGCTGATGGACGGTTATTTTAGATACCAGCTGCAAGAACTACCACAAAAACCCTTGGGAAACTGGACATTTTGGGGAGAACGCCGTGGCGGTGACAACCTGCAACTGGTTTACTGGCTGTACAACATCACAAAAGAAGACTACCTGCTAGAACTGGGCCAGCTCATCCATGAGCAAACACATGACTGGGCAGGGATTTTTGTGAGCGATGCCTTTAGAAGCGCAAACCCCTTTATGGACCTGCATTGCGTCAACGTGGCACAAGGGGTAAAAGAACCCATGATATATTATCAACAGAGCAGGGATGATAAATTTTTGCATGCGCCAAAAGAGGGCCTGGAATCCCTCAAGGCAATCCACGGCTTTGCCAATGGCATGTATGGCGGTGACGAGGCATTGCATGGCAACAACCCCATACAGGGGTCAGAGTTTTGTTCAGCCGTGGAGCTCATGTTTTCGCTAGAAAGCATGTTGCCCATCTCAGGCGATGTATATTATGCAGACTACCTGGAGAAGATAGCATTTAACGTATTGCCCACCCAGCAGAATGACGATTTTACTGCAAAACAATATTTTCAACAGCCCAACCAAATCAAGATATCGCACGAGTACAGAAACTTTAGGGATGCCCACCACGGCAGCAATACCGTATATGGATTGACCACCGGCTACCCATGCTGCCTGTCAAACATGCATCAAGGATGGCCCAAGTTTACACAAAACCTTTTTTACGCTACTGCGAAAGATGGCCTTGCGGCATTGGTCTATGCCCCCAGCGAGGTCAATGTAAAAGTAGCAGATGGTCAGGAGGTCAATATTGTTGAAGAAACAAACTATCCCTTTGAAGATGAGATCAATTTTAAGGTAAACCCCAAGCAAGCAGTAGCATTTGAATTTGTACTAAGGGTGCCCCAGTGGTGCGCGTCACCACAAGTAAGCATCAATGGCAAGCCAGTGACCACACAAGTCTCACCAGAAGGTTTGATCACCCTTGATCAAACCTGGAAAAAAGGAGACCAAGTGACGCTCAAACTCCCCATGGAGATAAGAACGTCCCGATGGTATGAAAAATCTGTTGCCTTTGAAAGAGGGCCCTTGTTATATGCCCTGAAAGTAGGAGAAGATTGGCAGCAAAAATCCAACGACCTCTGGCCAGACCCATTTTGGGAAGTCTACCCCACAACTGACTGGAACTATGGCATCCCCCGAAAAGTATTTGAGAAAAACAAGGTTGAAGTAAGGTACAACGGCATGAAGGAAATGCCATGGAACCTTGAGAACGCACCCATAACCTTGACCATGCAGGGAGTTCAATTGCCCTACTGGAAAGAATACAGTGGCAGCCCAGGCCCACTGCCCTTTGAGAACTTTACTGATCAAAAAAGAGGCCCCGCAAAGACCATTGAACTTATCCCATATGGATGTACAACCCTTCGGATTTCTCAGTTCCCGGTGATTCATTAAAGTTTCGTTAATATTTAATCTCCGCCCTGTTAAAAAGGTGTGTTTAGGCAATCATTAATATAATTTCGAGTTAAGAACTAAATCGATTTATTAATGTTTTCTTAATAAAAACAACACTATGAAACAGAAATTATTGAAAATGAGAACCGAACGAGGTTCCGTATTTCAGCGGAAGCTTTTTGACCTTGCATTTTTGAGAAAAAAAGGTGGTACAATGGCCTTTTTGATGATGCTTCTAGGGTTTGCCAATGTGCAGGCTGCAGAAGCATTTTTTTTACAAGACCCCATAACAGTTACAGGTACCATAACAGATCCTACGGGAATGCCACTTCCTGGTGCCAACGTGCAGGAAAAAGGTACTGATAATGGTGTGGTAACAGATTTTGATGGTTATTTTTCATTAGAAGTAGCTTCCGCGGAAAGCATCTTGCAAATATCTTACGTAGGTATGGCAACTCAGGAAGTTGGGGTTACAGATGGAGAACCCATTGCTGTGCAACTTGAAGCAGAGGCAGAGAGCCTTGAAGAGGTGGTACTTGTGGGGTATGGTACCCAGCAACGTAGGTCTGTTACCACAGCTGTGGCAAAGGTAGAAGCAGAAGAATTTAATCAAGGAGTGGTTACATCTCCACTAGACCTTGTTCAGGGTAAAGTTGCAGGGCTTAATATTACCAGGGCGGCGGGCAACAACCCTAACTCATCAGCTTCTATACAATTGAGGGGGGTGACTTCACTTACAGGGTCAACTTCACCGCTTATTGTTATTGATGGTATCCCTGGTGGTAACCTGGATTTGATTCAGCAAAATGATATAGAATCATTTGACGTTCTAAAAGATGGTTCCGCGGCAGCGATATATGGTACACGGGGAACCAATGGGGTAATCTTGATCACTACCAAGAAGGGGAAGAAAGGGGTCACTTCATTTGAATACTCCACATACCTATCTAAAGAGTATGTTGCAAGTGAGCCTAATTTTCTTTCAGCAGATGAATATCGGGGTGCCATAGCTGATGGCCTGATTGCCGATTCTTATGACCTGGGCTATTCAACTGATATTTTTGATGAGCTGGTAAACCATTCTAACCTGAGTCAGTATCATAATTTTGTGGCTTCTGGTGGAGGAGAAAATGGTACTTACAGGGCATCTCTTTATTATCAAGAACTTGAAGGTATCGCAAAGGAAAATGATAGACAGGAATATGGGTTTAGGGCAAGTTTTAACCAGTCTGGGCTGGATGATAAACTGACTTTTCAATCTAGTTTATCCACAAACTTCAGCAATGCTAATTTCTTGGGGGGCGGTCCTGACGATGATAATCGTGGTGGTTTATTTGGTATCGTGACAGATTGGAACCCTACGGCACCCATCTATGCACCCTACTCAGTAGAAGAGGGAACTGACCTTTATAACGAGGGTGAATATGGTTATTATCAACCCCAAAACGGATTTAATCCCATCTCCCAGTTTGCCAATAGGACAGATGAAAGGAAACAACAGACCTTTTCTGGTGATGCAAAACTTACCTATTCTATAATTGAGGGGCTGGATGCATCAATTTTTGGATCTTATCAGAGAGATACCTATAATGATAGATATTACAGGTCAACACAAGACTGGGATCAATATAACTCCGGTAGCGCTTATAACAGAACTGCCTATGCTTACAAAGGCAATTATCTTTCTTCTACAGTTACCATGGAGCCTACCATTAATTACAGTGTGGATATAAAAGACCATTCTTTTGAACTTTTGGGAGGATATAGTTATCAGTACTCAACAACCGAAACATATTCAATGGATAACAGTGGTTTTACATCTGATGTATTTCAAGACTGGAATTTTGGAGCAGGAAACGCAATAACTGATACAGATTTGCCAAGACCTAGTTTAGGAAGTTTTAAAGAAGATAATACGTTAATAGCTTATTTTACCAGGATAAACTATGCATTTTTAGATAGATATTTCTTTCAGGCATCTATTAGACATGAGGGGTCATCACGTTTTGGAGCCAATAATAAGTGGGCTAGTTTTCCAGCTGTTTCGCTTGGTTGGTTAATTTCAGATGAAAATTTCCTTATTGATTCAAACTGGGTGAACAACCTTAAACTACGTGTGGGTTATGGAGAAACTGGAAATCAAGGAATCCCTAATTATCAATCGCTCTACACCCTGGGAACGGGAGGTAAATACCCCATCTTTTTAAGTAATGAAGATGCAGCTACATATTATCAGACCTATGGGCCTAATAGAAACTTTAACCCTAACTTAAAATGGGAAACCAAAAAAGAGGTAAACTTTGGTCTTGATTTTGGATTATTTCAAAATAGGGTAAGTGGAGCACTTGATGTATACTATAGAAAAACTGAAGACCTTCTTTTAAACTATACGGTTCCACAACCTCCTTTTGTGCAACCTAGTATATATACTAATGTAGGTTCCATCAGCAATAGCGGTATAGAATTATCACTAGGTGTGGATATTTTACGTGAAGGTGATTTTACCTGGTCAGCAGATTTTGCGGGTAACTATCAATCAAATAAATTAGAGACCCTCTCTAACCAAACCTTTATAGCAAGCGAACTTTATGGGGGTAACATAGGTAATCCTGGAAATCTTGGGAATGCAATACGTAACACCGAGGGTGGCCCAATAGGTGATTTTTATGGAAAACATTTTGCTGGTTTTACAGACGATGGCAAGTGGCTATTTTATAAAGCAGACGGCTCTACCGGAACCGTGGACCAGATGACTGAAGAAGATAAAACGGTTATAGGTAATGGTGTCCCAAAATTCAATGCATCACTTTCAAATACGTTTAAGTACAAGAATTTTGATTTGAGGGTGTTCTTTAGGGGTAAATTTGATTATGACATCTTGAATACTGTCAATTTGTTCTATTCTAACCCTACGTTGCTGCCAGGTAACGTGCTATCATCGGCATTGACGACCCAGGTAAATCAAGCACCGCAATTTTCTGATTACTACTTAGAAAAAGGTGATTTTGTTAAACTTGACAATATAACACTGGGCTATAGCTTTGATTTTAAAGAAAACACACCTATAAAAGCACTTCGTATCTATGTAAGTGCAAGAAACCTGGCAACCTTTACTGGATATAGTGGTAGAGACCCTGAAGTTCAGGATACAGGGCTTTATCCAGGTATTGATGATAGGACATTTTACCCTAGGACCACTACGGCTACAGCTGGATTTAACGTAACCTTTTAAAAAAACAATGATGAAGAAAATTAAAATAAATAAATCCATAGCAGCCTTTGTCTTGGTCTTCATGGCCATGGGCTGTACAGATCTAGATGAAACCCTATATAGTGAGGCTACTACAGATTCTTTCTACAACAATGAATTAGAAATCCTACAAGCAACCACAAGGCCTTTTACACATATGCAGGCTTGGCTTTCCTGGTGGGGCGAATCTGGATATTACTATCATAATGAACTCAGTGCAGATCAGTTGGCATGGCCACAAAAGGGACGTCATGGATACGACAATGGTGACCATATCCGCCAGCACTATCATACCTGGACTCCCCAGGAAAACAGGATGGAAAGTGCCTGGAACCTGATGTGGACGGGAGTGGGATATGTTAATATCGTAATAGAGACGGTTGAAAAATCCAATCCAGAAGACGTGGGGTTATCACAAGAACAACTTGAATCCATCGCGGCAGAATCAAAGGTGCTCAGGGCCTATCATTACATGAAAATCATGGATATGTTTGGTAACATACCCATAATCACAGAACTGCCAGAAGATCCTACAGAGCCTCAAAACCCACCTACACAACCTAGGGCCGAGGTTTTTAAATTTATTGAGAAAGAACTTCTTGAAAATGTAGAAAAACTACAGCCACTATCACCTAGATTGCTGGGACGTGTATCAAAGGCAGTGGGATACTCAATACTTTCTGAACTATACCTCAATGCAGAGGTATGGTCTGGCGAACCTAGATGGCAAGATGCTGCAGATTATGCGCAGAAGGTTATAGATGGAGAAGGTGGGTCACTTACAGGTACCATGATGCTGGACCCAGATATATTGGGCCCATTCAATAATACCAATCAAGATTCTCCAGAAAATATTTTTCAATTTCCATATAGTAGAAAAGAGGGTTTTGCTTATGACTGGAGAGGGTTGTTGATGGGATTCAGCAATATGTCACCTGCCCTTGATGTAAATTATTCAGGGAACAATGCCCTGGTTGTGATCCCTACGGCATTTGATGCTTATGAAGATAATGACCTTAGAAAACAGGAATGGTTCCTTTTTGGCCCGCAATATAGATATCAAACCAATGAACCTATTTTGGGATCGGAAGAATATAGCGGCGAACCCTTTGTATATGTAAACAACATCAGGAGAAATACTGAAGGTCAGACCGGTGAAGGAAGCATGACAGATGGTGAAGAAAACAGTGGAGCAAGGTTTAATAAATACCGCTCTGGTACACAGGATGATGATAATTACCTTGAAAATGATTTTATCATCTATAGGTTGACTGAGATGTATTTCAATAAAGCCGAAGCATTGATGCGCCTTAACGGAGGTACTGCTACGCAAGAAGCTGTAGATTTGATTAATGCAAGTAGAAGTCGTTACTTTAGCGAAGAAGATTGGCCCACGGAGATGTATACAACCTCCTCGTTGACCATGGATGAGCTCCTTGCTGAAAGAGGACGTGAGTTTATCTTTGAGGGCAAGCGTAGAACAGATTTGATTCGTTTTGGCAAATTTACCACCGGCTCATGGTGGGATAAAGACCCAGATGGTGACGATCATACCATTATTTATCCTATACCCTTTAGGCAGGTGCAGTCTAATCCTAACCTGGAACAGAACCCCGGTTATAACTAAAAATCAATTTTTTAGGCATTTATTTAATCTACCCGCTTTAAGCGGGTAGATTTTTTTTTCGTGAAAACCAAACAAAAAACATTGTTAAACTAAAACGATTTAGTATTATTGTAGACTTTCTACATCGTTATATTAGATTTTGATAATATGAAAACCAATACTCCAGTCGTTCCAAAAAAATTGATACTTCCCTTTGTGTTAGTAACGTCATTATTTGCCCTGTGGGGTTTTGCAAATGCGGTCACTGACCCTATGGTACAGGCCTTTAAAAAGGTACTTGAACTTTCAAATTCTCAGGCAGCATGGGTACAGATGGCCTTTTATGGCGGGTACTTTTGCATGGCCTTGCCCGCGGCATTGTTTGTGCGCAAATATTCATATAAGACGGGTGTCATCGTGGGCTTGTCGCTCTATGCGGTGGGGGCATTGTTGTTCTATCCGGCAGCAACGACCGAGATGTTTTGGTTCTTTTGCCTTGGCCTTTATGTACTGACGTTTGGCCTGGCTTTTCTTGAGACAACGGCAAACCCATATATACTGGCGATGGGTGATCAAAAGACGGCCACGCAACGTTTAAATTTGGCGCAGGCCTTTAACCCGGTAGGGCTTATAGCTGGTTTACTTGTCGCAAAATTTTTTGTGCTCGACCTGCTCAAGTCTGATGACGTGGAGAACTTCTCCATACTCCCCGAGGCGCAAAAAATATTGATCAAGACCTCAGACTTGATGGTGATACGCAACCCCTATGTTATCCTGGGGCTCGTGGTACTGGCCATCCTGATACTTATCGCGGTCAATAAAATGCCACAGGCAAAAAGCGAGGGCGGCCTCCCTAACCTAAAAGAAACTTTTGCCGATCTCTTCAAGAACAAAAAATATTGCCTGGGCGTGCTTTCATTAGTGCTTTACATGGGTGCGCAAATAGGGAGCTGGACCTACATCTATCAATATGCGGAGTCAAAAGGTATTGCTAGTAATGTAGCGGCAAACTATCAATTTGCGGCATTTATTCTTTTTACGCTGGGGCGTGTACTGGGCACTTATCTTTTAAGGTTTATGAGCGCGGGCAGGATGCTGGCATGGTTTTCAGCACTAGGGGGCTTGCTTACCCTTGGTGTCATCATGCTGGAAGGTACCGTGGGATTGTACTGTCTCGTTGGCGTTTCGTTTTTCCTTTCGGCGATGTTCCCTACCATCTACGGTATCGCACTTGAAGGG
Organism: Cytophagaceae bacterium; assembly: GCA_002710685.1. Lineage (GTDB taxonomy): Bacteria > Bacteroidota > Bacteroidia > Flavobacteriales > Flavobacteriaceae > Leeuwenhoekiella. The sequence continues at coordinate 66,351 of PALD01000034.1, forward strand.
TTGAGGGAAGAAGAGGCAAAAATAGGTGCTGCTGGCCTGGTCATGGCCATCGTGGGCGGGGCATTGCTGCCTCAATTTCAAGGAATGATCATAGACGTGGGCGGTGTGGCCGTTAATGACACGACCATACTGGGGGTAAGCGAAATGAACTTTTCTTTCATACTTCCTGCCCTGTGTTTTGTGACGGTCGCGGTCTATGGCATCTGGGTGGCCCGAAAGGCAATAAGATGATACGCCCTATTAAGAAATTGATAATATTTAAGCCTCTTAAAGAAGACCTTATAATTTCATAAATGCATTCTCTAAAAATTATTTGATTACCTAAAACGTTTTAGTATATTTACGATAACGTTAACTTTATTTTAAACAACAATTAACAATTGATGAAAAAACTACTATTCTTCCATGTTTTTTGGCGGTCGTCTTCTTCATGGCGATTGGCCAAGAGCTTTCAACGGTTGTCCCTGTTATTTATGGTCCTCTTGTTGTGTGGCTTTGCCCAGGCACAGGAAACAACCATAACGGGTACCGTGAGTGATGCCGATGGGCTACCGCTACCAGGTGTCACGGTGATGGAAAAGGGTACTAACAACGGTACCCAGACTGATTTTGATGGTTATTATTCACTCAACGTGGGGAGTGCACAGAGCGTGCTTGTCTTTTCATACGTAGGTATGAAAACGTTTGAGGAGGTCGTGGGCGATAGAAGCTCAATTGATGTGGGGCTCCAGGAGGATGTTGCAGCCCTGGATGAGGTAGTCGTCGTAGGGTATGGAACCCAGGTAAGGTCTAAGGTTGCCGGTGCAGTTGACCAGATTAACGAGCAGGCCTTTGAAGGAAGGTCTTCTGCTAACGTGGCCCAGTCCCTTCAGGGTAAGTCACCGGGGCTTGTCATACAGCAGCGCAACTCAGAACCCGGCGCTGGCCTCAATATCAATATCAGGGGCATAAGCACCCTGGGGAACAACAATCCGCTTATCGTTATTGACGGTATCGTGGGTGGAGATATCAACAGCCTCAACCCTGCTGATATTGAGAGTATTTCTGTTTTAAAAGATGCAGGTAGTTCTGCAATCTACGGCTCACGTGCTAACAACGGTGTGGTTTTGGTCACAACCAAAAAAGGAAAGAAAGGAAGGGCGATGACCATACAGTACAACGGGCTCAGTGGGTTTAACAATCCCCACTTTTTTACACGGCCGGTAGAAGGATATGAAAATGCCATACTTAGAAACGAAGCTGCATTTAACTCTGACGGGGTGAGCAGCGCGGTGTTTACACCAGAAGAAATAAGGCAGTTGAGGGAAAATGGATCTGAAGAATGGTTTGCCGAAGAAATCGTGCAGGAGGCCCTGCAGCAAAATCATAGTTTGTCCATTTCTGGAGGTAATGACAATACGACTTACAGGGTTTCACTGGGCTATACAGATGAGAAGAACATCTTTGTGGGACCATCAAAGGGCATGAAGCGGTACAACTATCGCATCAACCTTACCAGTGAGTTTGATAAATTCAGGATTGAGTCAACTTTGGCTTACGCCAAACAAAAGATAAAGGACCACTCGTTCAGCACAGGGACCTTGATGGTCGATGCGTTCAGGACCCCGCTCTATTATAAACAAAAGGATGAGGAGGGCAATTACTTGACAAATGATGTCCTTGCACAGTTTAACCCACTGGGTATCCTGGAGCAAGGCGGTTTTAGACATTATGATAATGATGACCTTTTTGGGTCATTGTCTGCTCAATACTCCATAACTGATGAATTCAAGGTGCGTGGGGTCTTTGGTGGCAGGTTGTACAACAACTCGCTCTATGCTAGGACAAAAACGGTTAACTTTTCTCCTGGAGGTGTGTATGGTGATAACCGCGATACCCGGGACGAGATGCGTAAAAGCCTTGACCTGAACACACAGTTCCTTGCAGAGTACAATAATACTTTTGCTGACAAGCATGATTTAAATGTGCTTATAGGGGTTTCTAATGAAAATCATAGTGATAGGGGTATAGGGCTCTTTAGGATCAAGACTGACCCAGACCTGGGTACACCTACGACGGAGACAACCATAAGCGAAGGTTCTTACAACTCAAACCAAAGCTCGTCTAAAAACAGTTTGAACTCCCTGTTTGGCAGGACATCTTATTCTTATGATGACCGTTATACGGCAGAGTTTAGCTTTAGGTATGATGGTTCATCAAAGTTCAGGAAAGAATTGAGGTGGGGCTTTTTCCCATCAGCATCCTTGATCTATAGTGTGACAAATGAAGATTTCATGCAGGACTATAAGGAAAAATGGGGGAATATAAAATTCAGGGGTTCTTATGGGGTACTGGGTAATCAAAACGTTCAGGATTTTCAATATAAGACCACATATTTCACCTTTCAAAATGCCTATGCCTACAATAATGATGCTGTAAGCGGTACGGGGTATAATTTTGCAAACCCTGACCTATTATGGGAAAAGGCGGCAACTTTGAACCTGGGTGCTGACCTGGACTTTTTTGACAAGTCCCTCTATGTCTCATTTGACTGGTTCAACAAGATAACCTCAGATATACTCGTGGCACCTGCCGTGCCAGGTGTCTATGGTACGAGCCTGCCAGATTTTAATGCAGGTAAGGTTAAAAGCTATGGCTGGGAACTCTCTGCAACCTATCGTCATACGGGTAAATTGTTCAGCCATACCCTTACAGCAAACATAGGGGATTCACAAAACGAGGTACTTGAATTTCAAGATGGTGAAATCCTGACAGGGGTAGAGGAGCTTCAGGTGATCCTTAGGGAAGGCGTGCCCTATAGGTCATATGTAGGCCTCAAGAGGGCTGGTATCTTTCAAAGTTTTGAAGAAATCGAGAACAGTGCCGTGCCGGTGGGACTTTCACCCGTGCCCGGCGACAATAAGTATGTTGACCTCAATGAAGACGGGGTGATCGATGACAATGACAAGTTCATCTTTGGCAATCCATTTCCACGCTATACCTTCGGTATTACCTATAATATGGAGGTTAAGGGCTTTGATTTAAGCGTCTTTGTGCAAGGTGTGGGCAAAAGGACCATGATGGTGCGTGGGGAGCAGGTTGAGCCGTTCCATTTTAATTATGGAGCCACCATGTACACCCATCAGCTGGATTACTGGACCCCACAAAATACAGGTGCCTATTATCCAAGATTGGCAAATAATGGTACACAGTCTAATACAAACAATTTTAGACGCGGTTCTGACATGTATCTCTTTGACGGGGCATATGCCAGGTTAAAGAACGTGCAGGTGGGGTATACCATACCACAATCCACAACACAATCAGTTGGGATAGATAAATTCAGGATCTACCTATCTGGTAGAAACCTGCTCACCCTTGCAAAGACAGATTGGCTAGATCCAGAACTATCAGAGTTTGACTCAAGCTTGAACCTGGGAGGGGCAAATAGCGCAAGGGCTTATCCTACACTGGTTTATTATGGGCTAGGTATAGATATGACATTTTAAAAAAAGCAATGAAAATGAATACAAATATCTACAGATTGTTTTTTGGTGTATTAACGGCAATGCTCTTCACAAACTGTGAGAAGCTGGACCTGGTACCAGAAAACTCATTTACAGACGAGACATACTGGACATCCACTGACAAGGCCCAGACATTCTTGAACACCGCCTATTCACAGATGATGAATAGCACTTACTTCTTTTATAACGAGGCACTCTCTGACAATGCCTATAATGGGCGAGGGGACAATGCAGGTGCAGCTTCTATTGCATCAGGTACCTATGATGCTTCACTGGGGAGGTTAAAAAGTGAATGGAACAACCGGTATGCGGGCATAAAAACTACAAACCTTATACTGGAAAACATCGATAGGGTGCCAGATATGGATGAGGAGGTACGGTCAAGAATGAAGGCCGAGGCACGTTTTCTAAGGGCATGGCAACATTTTTACTTGATGACCTGGTTTGGTGACATTCCGTTGCTGGAACAAGACCCGTCACTTGAAGAGGCAAAATCAATAGAAAGGACACCACGGGCCCAGGTGCTACAGTTTGTGATTACAGAACTTACGGATATCATGGATGATATTCCATTAAAATCAGCATATGCTGAAGGTGAGCGCGGTAAGATAAGCCGCGGGGCGGTCGCTGCATTTTTGGCCAGGGTACATCTTTATGAGGGCAACTGGTCACAGGTTGCGACCTATTGTGAGATGATCATGGACGGTGATGTGGGCAACTATTCCCTCTTTTCCTCATATTCAGGATTGTTCCTGCCACAGAACCAGTACAGTCCAGAAGATATACTTAGCCTGCAATATGCACCCATCAACAAGACCTGGGGAGAGTTTTTTGACATGGCCCCCATCTCAATAGGTGGGCGTGTCAATGCACTCGCACCCACTCAGGAACTTGTGGACAGTTATATTACGCTCAATGGCGAAAACATTGACGACGCAGGTTCTGGCTATGACGAGGATAACCCATATGAAAACCGTGACCCTAGGTTAACGGCCACCGTGGTGTACCATAATTATCAATGGCAAGACCTCGATGGTACGACCACCATCTACATCGAGCCAGGGTCAGACCCTGATGATGCCACAGATGAATATGCACCGGGAGGTTCAACTACATCCACGGGATATTACACCCGTAAATATTTTGACCCTAACCATGAGTCAGGCCTTGCCACCAGTACAAACCTGATGCTCATTCGCTATGCAGATGTACTGCTTATGTATGCTGAAGCAAAATTAGAGTTGGGAGAATTCAATGAGACGGTATGGAACAATACAATACGCCCGTTGCGTGACAGGGCTGGTTTTACTGATCCTGCTGCCCTGGCATATCCCAGCACATTGAGCGAGCAGCAGATGAGGATGGAGATCAGGAATGAGAGAAGGGTAGAACTTGCGATGGAAGGCCTAAGAATCTTTGACATACGCAGGTGGAAAACAGCTGAAGATGTGCTTAATGGGTATGCACATGGGGCACAGTTTGGCCCCAGTGATATCGACAATGGTTATCTTAGGGTAAACCTGAGGACATTTGATCCTTCAAGGCATTATCTATGGCCCGTACCCAGGGATGAACGGCTCATTAACCCTAACCTAACACAAAACCCAGGATGGTAACTCAAAATATAAAATATAGAACACATAAAAACTACAAGGTTATGAAAAGCGCAATAGGTAAAATTTTAGTCTTGGCGACCCTCTTTTTGGGTTTTGCCAGCTGTGACGACGATGATTCGTTGAACGTGGCAGAGGTTTCAGAGGTTGAGGCTCTGTATAGTCCTGAAAACAATACGTCTTATAACCTCGAGGCACAAAGCTCGGTGGTGTTTGAATGGCAACCATCTAAATCTGCTGATAATGGCTTTGTGGCCTATGATGTGGTGTTTGATGTTGAGGGAGGTGATTTTTCTAAACCCATTTTTGTGACCCCGTCGGACGGGCAGGGTTTTCAAAGCAAGCTAAACTTGTCATTTACCCGGTTAAACCAGATTGCCGGCATAGCGGGTATAGGTATTGGAGAGACAGGTAAACTTCAATGGACGGTATGGAGTTCTAAGGGCCTGGATGTAAAACTGGCCCAAGAGACCAGGACCATTGAGGTGATAAGACCTGATAGCTTCCCCACACCAGACCAGCTCTTTATAACCGGTGCTGCCACTGAGGGGGGCACTGACCTTGCAAGCGCACTACCATTCGTGAAAACGGGGGCAACAACGTATGAAATCTATACCAAGCTTGCACCAGGTACTTACAATTTTGTCACAAAGACAAGCGGTGAGTTTGACGAATTCTATATAGAAAATGGCAGCAAGATAAAGATGGATGGCGAGACCACATACAGTGGTGATGAGGCCGTTAATCGCATTCGCCTGGACTTTAGTGATAATAGTGTACAGATATCCACGGTAGATAAAGTGGAGCTTTGGTTCCCCCCTAACGGGGAATACTTGTTTGCGTTTGACTACGCGGGCAATGGTACCTGGCAGGTACTTGATGAATATATTGAATTTAGGCAAGAGTCATGGGGAAGGGATGAGCGTTACAAGTTTAAGTTTACCGTGACCACAAATGGCAATACCCAAGAAGAATGGTATGGTAGTGTAAATGGTGACAATCAACGTCCTAATGAAAACACCGCGGATTCTTTTTACTACATGGTACCCGTATCAGATGACTACTGGGGCAATAGCTTCAAGTTTAGGGGAGAGGTTGACTATTCTAATGTTGATATAAACATCTACTTCAATGCAGATGTGCCAGCATATACCCATGTGATTACCGTACTTTAAAAATAAAAAGCAATGATATTGAAGATAAATAAAAGCGTAACCTATAGCCTGGTCCTCCTGGGGGCCATAACGCTGTCCTGTAGTGATGATGACCCCATACCGTTGAGAGATCCATCAACAACGGTAGGGCAGGAGGTCGCAATTGACTGGGCTGCCACGGCAGACTCAATACAGGACGCAACTTACAATACCTACCTGGGTTCTGAGGGTACCTTTGTGACTGACAATCTAGGTAACTCCACTTTTCAATACTGGCCTAACGCACATGCACTGCATATACTCGTGGACGGTTATGTGCGTACGGGCAACGGTGCTTATCTGCCTAAGATGAAGGCCTTGCTGCGGGGTATTAAAACAAAACATGGCGGTTCTTACAGCAATGTTTTTAACGATGATATGTTATGGCTGGGCAACAGTAGCATGCGGGCATTTAATGCTACAAATGATAGTGAGTATCTGGATGTGGCAAAATTGCTCTGGGATGATATCCTGCTGAGCTATAGTGATGTTTTTGGCGGGGGTATCGCATGGAAAAAAGATACTCCAAACTCAAAGAATGCCGTATCTAATGGCCCAGCGATTATACTGGCCATGCGCCTGTATGACGCCACGGGTGAAGAAACCTATCTCACCTGGGCCAAGGACCTGTACGCCTGGGAAAAAGCAAATCTTGTAGATCCTGAAAATGGAGAAGTGTGGGATAATATACATCTTGAAGATGGCCAGCCAGTAGTTCAAAAAAACTGGGTTTTTACATACAATATGGGTACATGGATAGGAGCTGGCCTAAGGTTGTATAATGAAACCGGTGACCAGGGTTATCTTAACGACGCGGTAAAATCCACACGCACTACCCTCACAAGCCCTAACCTAACCAATGAGGGGGTCCTTAAAAGTGAAGGACAAGGTGATGGTGGCCTTTTCAAGGGAATTTTGGTCCGTTATTTTACCGAGATGATCCTTGAGGATGATATAAGTGAAGATGACCGTCAGGACTTCCTGGACTTCTTGATTTTTAACGCAGAAACTTTTTATAAAAAAGGACTTAGCCACCCAGGGATGTTATCAAGTCCTGACTGGAGGAATACACCTGGCGATAGAACAGACCTTACAACACAACTTAGCGGCGTGATGCTCGTGGAAGCAGCAGCTCGATTAGAAGCCGAAGGGTTAACGGAATGATATTTGATTTAGCTTTTTGTTAGTAGGGGTCAGGCAATAGTGGCCTGACCTCTATTATTTATAGATGATAACCATTTGAGGCTCAAATGATAGGTAATCCTATAAATAAATTAGATTTGTAAATATTTGATTAGCTAAAACGGTTTAGTATTTTTGAAGCCATATTCTTTATATAAAACATGAATTCTACCAAGTTGTAAGAATATGCTGCAAGGGCTAAATTTAAAGCCATCCATGAATGTTGACCTAATGATGATTTAAGAAATGAAACGCAGAACTTTTATACAAAACACAGCCCTTGCCGGTGGATTGACGATGATTGACCCAGCACACCTTATGGCGGCAAATAGATACAATGCAAAGGATTTTCCCATAGTACGGGTCCCTAAGGGACAGCGCAATTTTGAAAGCCATGCCATTGAAAAGGCAATAAAGGAATTTTCAAAAAATGTGAAAGATGAAGAACTGGCATGGTTGTTCAACAACTGCTTTCCTAATACGCTTGATACCACAGTTACCTATAAAACCATTGATGGCAGGCCAGATACCTATGTAATCACGGGAGATATTGATGCCATGTGGCTCAGGGACAGCTCTGCACAGGTATGGCCCTATATGCAGTTTGCTGATGAAGATAAAGACCTCAAGCATTTGATAGCCGGGGTAATCAATAGGCAAACACGTTACATTCTCAAAGACCCATATGCTAACGCCTTCTATGATGATCCTGATAAAAAAGGAGAGTGGAGCACAGATATGACAGATATGAGACCGGGTGTACATGAGCGCAAATACGAGATTGACTCCCTGTGTTACCCCATACGCCTGGCCTATAATTACTGGAAGACCACGGGTGACGATGCCCCATTTGATGAAGCATGGGTAAAAGCAATCAAGAATATACTCCAGGTCTTCCGTGATCAACAAAAGAAAGATGATCGCGGCCCATATAAATTTCAGCGTACCACGGCCGTGGCAACTGATACCCGTGCACTGCATGGATACGGATATCCAGTAAATCCCGTGGGATTGATTTGCAGTGCATTTCGCCCCAGCGATGACGCCACCGTCTTTTCCTTTTTGATCCCATCTAACTTTTTTGCAGTAGTAAGCCTAGAGCAGGCCGCAGAGATGATAGAGACATTAAAAGGCGATACCGCTTTCGCGAAAGAGCTTCGTGCACTGCGCACAGAGGTCAAGGATGCCTTGGCAGCGCACGCCGTTTTTGACCACCCCAAGCATGGCAAGATATACGCGTTTGAAATAGACGGCTATGGCAACCGCCTTATGATGGATGACGCTAACGTGCCCAGCCTTTTGTCCCTGCCATACCTTGATGCCATAGATGTAAATGACCCCATATATCAGAACACAAGAAATTTTGTCTGGTCGCTGGACAATCCCTTTTTCTTTAAGGGTACCGCTGCTGAAGGTATAGGAGGTCCCCATGTGGGCATGGACATGATATGGCCCATGGCCATCACCATGCGCGGGTTGACCAGCACAAAAGAAGAAGAAATCAAAGAATGCATACAGACCCTCAAGGCCACGCATGGCGGCACGGGCTTCATGCACGAGACCTTTCATAAGGACGACCCGGCAAACTTTAGCCGTTCATGGTTTGCATGGGCAAATACACTTTTTGGTGAATTCCTGTGGAAGACCTATAAAGAATCTCCAGGATTATTGAAGCAATAATAAAAAATCAACCAGTAGCTTTATTCTTGAAATAATGAATAGCAATAGATCAAAATATTACATTCTCTTTTTAGTAAGCCTGTTGTTTATGGCTTGCGCCAAAAAAAGTACAGATCAAGAACAAAGAGAAAACGGGTTTGTCACAAATCCCGCAGATTATGTAAACCCATTTGTGGGCACAGCGCCCCTCACAGATCCAGAATTTATAGGGTACACCCCACCAAAGGATTGGCGCGTATGGGCAGGCCTTACCTTTCCCGGGTCATCATTGCCCAATGCCATGGTGCAATTGAGCCCCATTACACAATACGGCAGCGGTGCGGGATACGAGTATGAAGACGATGAGATCATAGGATTTGCGCATACTAACAAGGGCCACTGGAATTTATGTAACCTGCCCATCCTGCCGGTTTCCAATGGCGCCACATACCCCTTTAAATCTAAATTTAAAAAAGATACCGAAGGGGCTTCCCCGGCATATTATGAAGTAAACCTCAATGACTATGGGGTCAAGGTGCGGTTAACCTCTACCTTACGTGCCGGTATCCATGAATATACCTTTAGTAATCCTGAGGATAGAAATATACTTTTTGACCTGGGCAGGTCCAACAACAGGGTAAATTCCTGGGAAATTGAACAAGAAGCAGATTCCATTATCTCTGGGTATCAACAAGTGGGAGGTGACAGGATAAGCTTTTACGCCGTTTTGAATACGGCCATCGATTCGCTTGAGGAAAATCATGAAGAAAAGGGAGGCTATGCCCTGGCCCAGCTAGTCTCTGGCAAAGCGCCGGTGACCCTTAAAGTTGGCCTTTCGTTTGTGAGCGTTGAAAATGCAAAGAACAACCTGCATAAAGAAGTGGGTGACAAAAATTTTGACACCATCCACCAGCAGGGAAGAAAGGAATGGAACAAACTATTATCAAGCGTGCAGGTAAGCGGTGGTAGCGAGAAGGAAAAACAGATGTTCTACTCCTCGCTGTACAGGTCATTTTTATGGCCGGCACTGCGCAGTGACGCAAATGGTGATTTTATGGATGATGCGGGCACAAAGCAGAACAGGGATTTTCAATACTACACCTTGCCCTCGCTCTGGGATACCTATCGTAACAAGCTTGTGCTCCTGGGCATGCTGAGGCCAGAGATGACCAGTGATGTGATTGCCAGTATGATCAACAAGGGGGAGATACGTGGTTTTATGCCCACATTCTTCCACGGGGATCATGCCGCATCCTTTATAGCAAGTTCTTATCTAAGGGGCATCAAGGATTATGATATCAACAAGGCATATGACCTTTTGATCAACAATGCTTACAAAGAGGGCGGCACCAGGCCACACATTGCAGAATATATCGAGAAGGGATACATCCCTGAACCTGATATAGAAAACCCAAATACCGAAACCGTGGCGAGCGCCGGCGTATCAAAGACCCTGGAATATGCTGTGGATGATTATAGCCTTGCCAAGCTTGCAAAAGCACTGGGGGATGAGGAAAAATATGAAGACCTGATGCAGAGGTCAAAGAACTATAAAAACGTTTTTGACCCTAAAACAAACTTCATGCGTGGCCGTCTTGACGATGGCAGTTGGGTCACACCCTTTGATCCACAATATCCCTATTATGAATATATGTACCGTGAGGCAAATGCATGGCAGGTAAGCTTTTTTGTTCCCCATGATATGCCGGGATTAGTTAATTTATATGAGAGTAACCAGCGGTTTGAAGAAAAGGTGGATTCACTTTTTACACTTCCGTGGAATCCTGAGCACATTGCCCGTAATGTATCCAGCTTTATAGGCCAGTACTGTCAGGGTAATCAACCGGACCACGAGGCTCCCTATGCATATTACTTTATCAACAAGCCAGAAAAATCCCAAAAGATACTGGACAAGATCATCAAGGATTTTTATGGTGTGGGCAAATGGGGAATAGCCCTTCCCGGTATGGACGATGCAGGTGAAATGAGCGCCTGGTATGTTTTTGCCGCCTCGGGGATTTATCCACTCTCGCCTGTTGACAATGATTTTATCGTAAGTGTACCCGTCTTTGATACGGTACGGTGGAACCTGCCATCAGGAAATTCATTTGAGATAAGGCAGGACGGAACATCAAGGAAGCTCAGTGGTGTTGAATGGGACGATAGCCCTATTGAAGGTTATTTTGTTTCTTATGATCAATTAAATGCCGGCGGTACACTAACGGTGCAAACCAAGGAATAGATGAAACATTTAAGCAAAAAACTGGTGTTGCTCCTCTTTATGGGGATTCCCCTTTTGGGCTTGACCCAGACAAAATATAGAACAGCTGGGGATATTGCCTACCGGGCAGAAGATGAACTTGGGCAGGATGCTTACATGAGCGAGATGGACCGCATGGATATCTATTATCCCGAAGACGTGAAGGATGCTCCCGTGATCATCTGGTTTCATGGTGGCGGCCTCACCGGTGGGCACCGTGAGATACCTGCAGACCTCAAGCAAACGGGCAATGTGATTGTGGGAGTGGGGTATAGGCTTTCGCCAAAGGTAAAGGCAGAGACCAGTATTGACGATGCTACGGCTGCCGTGGCGTGGGTCTTTAAGAATATTAAAAAATACAATGGCGACCCCAAGAAGATTTTTGTTTCAGGCCACTCTGCTGGCGGTTACCTTGCCTTGATGACCATCATGGACAAGTCCCGCCTAGAAGCGTATGGGGTAGATGCAAATGATGCTGCCGGGCTCATCCCCTTCAGTGGCCACACCATCACCCATTTTACCATCCGCGCAGAGCGTGGCATCCCGGGCGAGCAGCCCATTATAGATCAATGGGCACCACTTTATTATGTGCGGGCTGATGCCCCGCCCACCTTGTTGATCACGGGTGACCGCGAGCTGGAAATGCTGGGCAGGTATGAAGAAAATGCATATTTCTACCGTATGATGAAGGTTGCCGGCCAGGAGGATATTGATATTTATGAGATGGATGGCTATGGCCATGGCATGACGCATCCCGCATTTCCATTATTGTTGAATTTTGTAAAAGCACATGCCAATGCTCAATAAAAAGGGCCTTTTTACTATTTTACTTGGGTTTGTGGGTATCTGTTTACAAGCACAGGTAAAGGTCTCATCACCCAGTGGCAACCTTGAAGTCTCGGTGAGCGCAAATGGCAATGTGAACTATTCGGTGGCATTAGATGGTAAATCGATTTTTCAAGAAAATACCCTGTCGCTAGACCTGGGCGATCAAGTGCTGGGCAAGGATGCACGACTCAGGGATTCATCCATCAAGAAGGTTGATGAGACCATCAACCCGGTGGTCCCGTTAAAATATGGCACGGTAAGAAATTATTATAATGAGCTTACGTTAAAGTACCGCAGGTACAACATCCAGTTCAGGGTATATGATGAGGGGTTTGCATACAGGTTTGTGACCAGTTTTAATGATTCCATAGAGGTTAAAAAAGAAGATGCCATGTTTTACCCTTCCGGGGAATATACTGCGCACCTACAGCAAACGGGTTCTTTTAAAACGGCATACGAGCATCCCTATACCCATGTGAGCACGAGTGATTTTGGCGAAAGCCAAAAAATGGCCGTGCTTCCCGTACTGCTGGAAAGTGAGGATACTAAAATCCTGATCTCTGAGTCTGCCCTTGAAAACTATCCCGCCATGTTCATCAATGTGGACAAGCCCGGAAGGTTGAGTGCCGTTTTTCCCCATGATCCCCTACAGTTTGGCCCTGATGGTGACCGAAGCCTCAAGATTACCAAAGAAGCAGCGTATATCGCAAAGGTAGATGGCAAGAGGGATTTACCATGGAGGTATTTCCTGATTACCCACGAGGATAAGGATATAATTGAAAACACCTTGACCGTCAAGCTTGCCACCCAAAATGTTTTAAAGAACACGTCCTGGATAAAGCCGGGACAGGTAAGCTGGGAGTGGTGGAACGGCGCCTCGCCCTACCACGTAGATTTTGAAGCTGGGTTCAATGAGGACACGTATAAGTATTTCATCGATTTTGCATCAGGTTTTGATATCCCATACATTATCATGGATGAAGGCTGGGCACAGTCAACCACGGACCCGTATACACCAAACCCCACCATAGACCTTTTTGAACTTATTGAATATGGTAAGCAGCGCGATGTAAAAATCGTATTGTGGCTAACCTGGCTCACCGTTGAGAACAACTTTGAACTTTTTGAAAAATTCCACGAATGGGGCATTGCCGGGGTAAAGATTGACTTTATGGACCGCAGTGACCAGTGGATGGTCAACTACTATGAGCGCGTGGCAAAAGAAGCGGCAAAACACGAGCTTTTTGTTGATTTTCATGGTTCTTTCAAACCTGCCGGTCTTGAGATAAAATATCCCAACATCATATCTTATGAAGGGGTGCTGGGCCTTGAGCAGATGGGGCGCGCTACGCCAGACAATAGTTTGTACCTGCCCTTTATGCGCAACGCCGTGGGGCCCATGGATTTTACGCCGGGAGGCATGATAAACCTACAGCCAGAGGTTTATCACAGCGTTAGGCCCAATGCTGCCGCGATGGGCACACGGGCGTTTCAGATGGCGCTGTTTGTGGTTTTTGAGAGCGGTGTGCAGATGCTGGCCGACAACCCCACGAACTATTATAGGGAGAAGGACTGCACAGATTTTATAACATCAGTACCCACAACCTGGGACGATACCCGGGTGCTAGATGCAAAAATAGGGGAGTACGTCATCGTTGCAAAAAAGCATGGTGATGCGTGGTTTATAGGCGCCATTACAAATGGAAGGCAAGACAGCAGGGAGTTTGAAATATCCCTGGATTTTCTTGACGGGGGTGTTACATATACCATGACCTCCTTTGAGGATGGGGTCAATGCTGCCAGGCAAGGGCTTGATTACCGCATGCAGGAAGGAGAAGTAAAGAATAAAGAATCTATAAAACTAAAATTGGTGAGGAATGGCGGTTATGCCGCCAGGCTTTTGCCAAAGAAATAAATATCTAAGCAATAGGCCATAAGTTATTATGTGCCAAAGGGAAACCGGCCTATGAAATATACAATTTACGCAGATGACAGGATTGTGATGAGCCTGGATGCAGGAGGAACTAATTTTGTCTTTTCTGCAATCAAGGGAGGTAAGCAGCTCATAGAACCCATTGCGCTGCCATCTTATTCACAAGACAAGGAAAAATGTCTCAAGACCATGATAAATGGTTTTAAGAAAGTAATCCGGGAGATAGCCCCACAAAAGCCGGCCGCGATAAGTTTTGCCTTTCCTGGTCCAGCAGATTATAAAAACGGAATCATAGGGGACCTGCCCAATTTTCCTTCCTTTAAGGGAGGTGTTGCCATAGGCCCCATGCTTGAGGGAATCTTCAACATACCCACCCTCATCAATAATGATGGTGACCTCTTTGCCTATGGTGAGGCCGTACAGGGCTTCCTCCCCTATATTAACAAGACCCTAGAAGAGCATGGTATATCCAAGCGGTATTCAAACCTGCTGGGCATTACCCTAGGAACAGGTTTTGGTGCAGGGGTGGTCATCAATGGGCAGATTTGCCTGGGGGACAACTCCGGAGCCGGTGAAATCTGGTTGAGCAGGAACTTTCATAATACAAAGACCTTTGCCGAAGAAGGCGTGAGCATACGCGCGGTACAAAGGGTATATTGTGAGCTTACCCGTTGTGAAGACCTGCTTTCGCCCAAGCGTATTTATGAAATCGCAAAGGGCAAGCGCAAGGGTAATCAAGAAGCGGCAATAAAAGCCTTTGAGACCATGGGCGCCGTGATAGGCGAGGCATTGGCAAATTCAATTACCATCATAGATGCACCTGTTGTTATAGGTGGGGGCATTGCCGGTGCATATGAGTTTATCGTGCCTGCCATTGTAAAGCACCTTAATTCTACCATTGAGGACTACTCTGGCAATACTTACTCCAGGCTAGTATCAACTGCCACGTATATTGATGATGCTGAGAGTTACAAATCTTTTGTGCACGACGATTCAAGAACTGTAGATGTACCATTTTCTGATGAGAAGGTGGTGTACAACATGAACAAGAAGATACCCATAGGTCTTTCTAGACTGGGTACCAGCGAAGCCGTATGGCTGGGAGCTTATGCCCTGGCACTGGATTATCTCGATAAGAAGAACTTATATGAACCATCACTGTTAAACGCAGATATGTAAAAAAAAAGACCCTGACTAAAAAATACGTCAGGGTCTTTTCATTTGGAAAAACAAATTTTTCTAAACGCTCATCTTGACGGGATTGTCGAGGATTTCCATATCCTCAGGGGTGAGCTGTAGATTTGCGGCTTCAATAAACGCAGTCAGCTGTTTTTTCTTGGTCGCACTTGCGATGGGGGCGGTTACGCCCTTGCTGTTCATCAACCACGCGAGGGAGACGGCAGCTTGAGAAACCTCATGTTTTTTTGATACCTGTTCAAGTGCGTTGAGTATGGCCATGCCCTTATCATCAAAATATTTCTTGACAAAGTCCTCACGGTTCCTGCCTTTAGCATCTTCCTTTTTCTGGTATTTACCGGTCAAGAATCCGCTTGCCAGCGAAAAATAAGTAACCACGCCCAGCCCTTCATCAATACATATGTCATGGATGTCCTGCTCAAAACCCTTGCGGTCATACAGGTTGTATTCCGGTTGAAAAACCTCATACCTGGGGAGGCCGTTCTTTGCACTTGCCTCGAGCGATTCCTTCAATCTTGCTGGCGAGAGGTTTGAAGCTCCTATATTCCTCACCTTTCCTGCCTTGATGAGCTTTTCATAAGCGCCCAGGGTTTCTTCTACGGGCGTCCGGTCATCATCCCAGTGCGTTAGGTAAAGGTCTATCTGTTCCAGTTGCAACCTCTTTAATGAGGCATCAACTGCCTTTAATATATATTCTTCTGAAATGTCCTTTTTGCCCTGGCCCATGTCTGAGCCCACTTTGGTGATTATATTGACCTTGTCCCTGATGTTGCGCTCTTGCAGCCATTTTCCTATAATGGTCTCTGATTCTCCACCAGTATTGCCCTGCTTCCACCTAGAATAGACATCTGCGGTATCAATAGTGTTGAATCCAGCTTCTACAAAAGCATCCAGTAGTTCAAAACTTTCCTTTTTGTCGAGGGTCCAGCCAAAGACGTTACCACCAAAAACAATAGGTGCCGTTTCTAAGTCCGTATTTCCCAATTTCCTCATTTTCATATGCTGTGTGTTTTATGGATTACTGCTATATAAAGGTACAAAGGCTCATTGCTTCTTTATGAATTATTAATTATAATTCTTCGTGAAAAAGCAGGGGTAACCGTTAAAATCCTGTTAGGGAGATAAACATCCTCAAGAGAAGATTTCGCTGAAAAGCTTAAATGATTTTAAGCGGGCCTCATGGTCATATATATGGGACACGGCGATGAGTTCATCTACCTGAGTGTCCCTTACAAAGGCCTCGACCTGTTTTTTTATGGTTTCCTTGCTGCCCACAAACGTGTAGTGCATCATGGACTCAATGGCCGCCTTGATTTGATGGTTCCATATACCCTCCATACTGTCCACCGGTGGGGGCAAGGGGTGGCGTTGCCCGGTGATGATGCCCATCGCCATCTGGTGCAGGCTGGTGGCGAGCTTTTGTGCTTCCTTGTCAGTATCTGCAGCGATGATGTTCACGGCGGCCAGGGTATAGGGTTTTTTGGCTTTCGCCGAAAGGCTAAAATATTTTCTGTACTGCGCCAGGGCATCAAAAAGGTGCGTGGGCGCGAAATGGCTGGCAAAGGCATAGGGAAGCCCCAGTTTTGCAGCCAGCTGGGCGCTGAAGGTACTGGAGCCCAAAAGATAGATGGGGACTTCCAGGCCCTCCCCGGGGATGGCCCGTACCCGGCCGTCCTCACTTTCTTTTGAAAATAGGTATTGTAGTTCTTGCACGGCATTGGGAAAATCCTGAACGCTTTCTTGTTTCCCTTGGCGCAGGGCATTTGCCGTGAGCTGGTCAGTGCCGGGAGCGCGGCCCAGGCCCAGGTCAATCCTACCGGGAAAAAGGGTCTCCAGGGTGCCAAACTGCTCTGCGACGATGAGCGGTGCATGGTTGGGCAACATGATGCCGCCAGAACCTATCTTGATGCTCTTTGTGCCCGTTGCAAGGTAGGTGAGCAGTACCACCGTTGCTGAACTGATAACGCTTACCATGTTGTGGTGTTCAGATACCCAGAAGCGGTTATAGCCCCATTGCTCCACATGCTGGGCAAGGTCCAGGCTGTTGCGCATGGCCTCTTGATGTGAATGCCCCTGCAATGCAGGTACAAGGTCTAAAACGGAATATTTTATATGTGCTATGGTGTTTTCTTGAGAAGTCATGCTTTTGAAATTGGAGCTTTGTTAGTCCGTTGTGGGGTGGTTACCTTACGTTTTTAATGCATAAAAGCCCCGCGGGTGGCGGGGCTTTTTCTAAAATTTTGGGGGGATAGGGGGTTACAGCCGCATCCCACCCGAAACTTCAATACGTTGAGCGTTGATCCACCGGGCATCTTCCGTGCATAGAAAAGCCACGACGCTGCCTATATCTTCAGGTAGACCGGCACGGCCCAGGGCGGTTGAGGACGATACCATGGTGTTGACCTCCTTGTTATCTCGCACTGTCCCACCGCTAAAGTCTGTTTCTATGGCACCAGGTGCGACCACGTTGCTCCTTATCTTCCTGTTGCCCAGCTCTGCCGCTTGATAGCGCGTCAATTGTTCCACAGCGGCTTTTAAAGCCCCGTAGGCAGAGGTTCCTGGCATGGCAAAACGCGCCAGGCCACTGCTTATATTGACAATGCCACCGCCATCATTCATGATGGGCAGCAGTTTTTGCGTCAACAGATAGGGCTGCTTAAAATGGATGGTATATAGGTTATCAATATCAGCTTCCTGTGTCTCTGCAAATGACTGATGGTGACCTATACCGGCATTGGGGATCACAAAATCCAGTTTTTCAGTGCCCAGGGTTTTCACGAGTGCTTCCTTGACCTTTGCCACAAAGGGGTCATAGTTTTTGGTATCTGCAACGTTTAACTGGATGCTCAGGGCTTTTTGCCCCAAAGCGTTGATGGCCTGTACGGTTTTTTGTGCTTCTTCTTTATTACTGTTGTAGGTAAGGATGACATCAAGCCCCTTTTTTGCAAGGTTGATGGCCATGTCCTTTCCCAACCCACGGCTTCCCCCTGTTACCAATGCTATTTTTGTAGTGCTCATGATTGTATGTTTAAAAATGATGATACAAAGGTAGGGCGGCACACCATCAAGGGATTTGTAAATAACAAACCTCTATTTGCAAAAAACAAATATGCTTAGCCGCGATAGCTATTTGGCGAAAGCGAAAGGTTCTTTTTAAAAAAATTTGAGAAATGTGCCACTTCTTCAAACCCCAGGCAATATCCTATTTCAGAAATGTTCCATTGTGTTTGCTTGAGCAGGATTTGTGCCTCCTGCAGGATGCGGCTGTTTATTATCTCGCTGGTCGTCCTACCGGTCTTTTCCTTGAGGACCTTGTTGAGGTAGTTGACATGTATGGATAGCCTTTCGGCGAAATCCTTAGGGGTGCGCAGTTGTATGCGTTGCCGGGTGGACTCTATGGGAAATTGCCTGTGCAACAGCTCAGTGAATAGTGATGAGACCCTGTCAGTCGCATTTGTGGTCGAGTAGATGGCCGTTGCCGGTTGTAGTTTTTGCCCCAGGTGGATAAGCTCTGCGATGTAGTTGCGCAGCAGGTCATACTTAAAGGCATAGTCAGACCCTATTTCGTCCATCATTTTTTTAAAGATGGACTCAGGCTCGTGCACTTGCTGCTCTTCCAGCTGAAAAATGGGATACCCATCAGACCTGAAGATGGGGAGTTCATCAATATGGAGACCTGTTTTTTCCTGAAGCATGAAATCTTCGGTGAAAATGCAAAAAAAACCTTCGGGCCTATCATCTAGCGAGGTATAGTTGTATGGGATTTTTGGACTGGCAAAAAGCAGGGCATATTTGTCGATCTCTATGACCTTGTCAGCATATTCAGCACGGTTTTTACCTTTTATCAGGCTTATTTTATAATACATGCGCCTGTTATAGGGCATGGCCTTTGTGCGCTTGTGGTGCTTGTACACCTTTGCAGTATCAAAGACATTAAAATGCCCGATTTCCTTTTCTATCCCCTGGGGTAATAAATCATTATTTGAAGTGTAATTTATTTCAGCATAAAAGCCGTCCAGGGATGTGCTTGAAATTTCTTTTGCCATGATAGGTGGTTTGCAAATATCAAATCTAGGACATTTACCTTAAATCCCGACCTAACCTTCTTCAAGACATTTGATACTTCCCTTTTTATCCGCATATTTTAATAGCAGGTTGTATTGACTCATCAAATCTTCAATAGGTGGACAGTTGGCCTTTTTATTTGGGATGTCCTCACTACGTGTATTGTTTTCTGCATCGCTGCGCACGGTATATTGCTTTGTCAAGCAATTGATAAGGGTATCACCGGCAATGTAGTAGCGTTCTTCAGTAATCTTATCCTGGGTGGCATTTTCTGCTGCCTGGCTTTCTACAAAGCTCCAGTCTGTCTTTTCAAGAAAGATAAAAAACAGTTTGCCATCCTTGATGAAGTATTGATCTTTGGCCTGGTGATGGTCATACTCTGCATGAACGTGCTCAATAAACCTAAGTCCACTATCATCAGTATAAAAATGGATTTCCCCGCTCTTTTCCCCATTACAATTGTACTTTAAATGGGTCTCTTTGAGGTTATTGTTATCACGGGCCTTGACGATATCAAGATAATCTACTTTGATATCAATGATCTTTTCTTGTTGCTGGTTTTCTCTTGTTGTGGCCGGGTCAACCTGTGTTGTCCCCGCATTCAATTCATCTGCCTTCTTCACCTCCTTACCAGATTCCTTACAGGATATGGTTACTGCGCAAATGAAGAAAAGCCACGTACATGCTCTTGTCTTCATCATACTTATTTTATGTATAAATTAGAACAAATCAGAGAAGTGGATAGGGTTAATCACGGGTTTATGATAGGATTAACGCTGATTTATGATTTTACACTAATTTGACCGTATGACGTATTATCATGGGGCATATTTATTGTTTTGAGAACTTCATCAGGGTGCGGCACATTTTTTCTGGATGCAGCGGTAATGGCCTTGTTGCGCTTTCGCGAAAGCGTCTCCCGACCCTAAGATTAGTGCCTCCCGTCGCGTATGCGCTCTAGCATGTGTTTGCCAAATTGCTTTTCTGCCACGATAAGCCGTGCCCGTTTGTAGGCGGGCAGGATGCCTTTAAGGTCCGTGAGCAGCTTTTCGGTGGCGTTGACCTGTTCGCGCTCCGTGGTGAGGTATTGTTCTATGAAGGCTTCTCCTGCCGCTTCAGACTTTTCAGGCTCGCTGAGCAGGCTGCGCACCTGGGTGCGCCTTAATTCCTTGAGCGTGCTGCTGTAGTTTTCATAGATGGGCCAGAACCCCTTAGCTTCTTCTGCCGTTAATTGCAGTTCGCGGGTTATAAATGCCGTCTTAAGGGCTTCTAGGCGCTCGCGGGGATGTTGTGCCAGCATGGTGACGCCCATGAAGAGAAAGATGAGAATTGTTGATTTTTTCATTGTTCCTGTAGTTCTTGTAGGAGAAGTAGGTCTTCTTCCATGAGATAATTAGATATGTCTTCGTCAAGTATGCTATCCTCGATGGTGAGTTCATCGACATCGTCCTGCAAGAGGTATTCCAGCTCACTATCTGTAAGAAAGAGCTCCTGTTGATCTAGGTAATATTGGGTTACCTCTGGCGACAGGGTGGCAAAGCTGGGGGTGGTATTGTCCTTCTTAAAGGTAAAGGTGATTACCAGGGCAATGCAGGCCGCCGCGATTGCCACGGCATACCACAGCCTTTTGTCCTTGAACGCGATCACCTTGGCCCGGGGCCGTTTCTCCTCATGTAAG
Organism: Cytophagaceae bacterium; assembly: GCA_002710685.1. Lineage (GTDB taxonomy): Bacteria > Bacteroidota > Bacteroidia > Flavobacteriales > Flavobacteriaceae > Leeuwenhoekiella. The sequence goes on from PALD01000034.1 coordinate 87,465, forward strand.
CGCTGCAGTACCACGCTTTCAAGGTTGTCAAAATAGGCCTCGTCAATACCATAACCGTCAGCGGTATCGGGCAGTTGATTTTTCCGGGGGTTCAATGCGCCCAGTACGGAGGCTTCCATTTCTTCAAAGTAGCCCTCGTGTGCTGAGTATCCATCGTGTATGTTCTCTTTGTCAAAATCCATTGCTGTGTACTGCTACATGGGTATGAATACAAAATTCGTTAAATGGTTTAGTCTCCAGACAGTAGTTCCTTTATCTTTTTTACTGCCAGGTGATAGTTGGCCTTTAACCCTCCTATGGTCACCCCCGTGATTTCTGCAATCTGGGTATATTTCATCCCGTCAAAATATTTAAGGTTAAATACCTCCCGCTGTTTTAAGGGTAACTGGTTGACGGCCTTTTGCAATGCATACTGTATCTCATCTCCTGCATAATACTCGCTGCGTGCCCGTAATGCCTGCATGGCCTGGGCTCCTAGGTCGTCTATACGCATGTTTTGTCTTGCTGCCCGGTCCTTTAGTACCCGGTAGGCCTCATTGCGGGCGATGGTATATATCCAGGTATAGAGTTTGCTATCTCCCTTAAACCCGTCAATATATTTATATATCTTGATAAAGGTGAGCTGCAGGGCCTCATCTGTATCATGGTGGTCCACGATGAGCTTGCGCAACATGGCATATAATGGACGCTTATACAGGCCCATGAGTTCCCTAAAGGCTTTATCCTTTGTGCCGTTATCCTTTAAACGGGCAACCAATGTTTCCTCTTCTGTAGGAATCAGCTTCATGTATTGGGTATGGACAGGGCTTTCTTGTTTTTCGCTATAGCGAAATAAACAGGGCAACGCATGCTATTCTTTATTCTTTAGAATACCTTAGGTGCAAAAGGTTTAGTGTGCACTTTAAAAATTAATGTATATCGTTGAATAAGTGTGTGAGATCATTTGACTTTAGGTCAAAAAAATGGATTCTGTGATAAAACAAGGCCTTTGAATAAAGGGTTTTTATATTTTAGTACTGTAAATCTCTCCTTATGAAGCTTAAAATTGTTTTTTTCTTCCTTCTTGTATCCTGCGGTGCTCTGGCAGCCGAAAGATATGCATTGATTATTGCCGTGGGTGATTACCCAGTGGAAAGCGGCTGGGCAAAAATAAATTCGGTCAATGATGTGCCGCTTATTAAAAATGCGCTCCTAGTTCAGGATTTTAAACCGGAAAACATACAGATAATAAAAGATCAAGATGCTACAAAAAAAGCAATTATGGATGCCCTTGCCAGCCTAAAAGAAAGGGTGCGCCCGGGAGATATTGTTGTCATTCATTACTCTGGTCATGGTCAACAAATATTTGATGACAACGGTGATGAAGCAGATGGTAAGGATGAAGCCTTAATACCATATGATGCTTATTCTACATATTCTGAAGGTTATAAGGGAGAAAACCATTTTAGGGATGATGTTATGGGGCAGGTAATCACGGGGTTTCGCAATGCCCTGGGAGCTGAGGGGCAATTACTCATCTTACTAGATAGTTGCCATTCAGGATCTTCTACTAGGGCTGGTGGTGTTGCACGGGGTGGGGAAGCCGTTTTTGCACCCCAGGGATGGAACCCCGGTAAAAATGGGGCTGGTCAAGGAAGTGATATGATGGATGTGGAGAGAATAAAAGAAGATGCATCCCCATTTGTCATGATAACGGGGGCGTCTGCAGATGAGCTTAATTATGAATATGAGGGGGTGGGTTCTTTGAGCTATTCATTCAATAAAGCTATGAGCGAACTGGGCAATGATTTTACTTATAGGCAGTTATATGCCAAGATTGCGGCAAACATGAATGTAATATCCCCAAAACAAACACCTACGTTAGAAGGAAATGCAGACTATAAACTATTTAAAGGGGAATATGTGGCCCAGCAACCCTATTATGCTGTTAAAAAAGTAGCAAGGCCTGATGTACTCGAGATAGATGCGGGTAAATTACAAGGGCTTTATGAGGGCACCACCGTTTTTGTCATGCCTGCAGGTTCAGTCGCACCCACTAAAGAAGGTGCCCTAGCAACAGGAAAAGTAATCAATCCAAAATTCAATGAAGCCATAATCAAACTTGACAATGGGGTTAACACAACAAATGAAGCTGACCTGTGGGTTTTTATCAATGAGCAGGCCTACGGGGATATCTCCCTCAATGTCTATTTTGATGAAGCTATAGAGCCTCCTATTGATAACGCCATACTATCCATACTTTCTGAAAAAAACATGGGCAAGGCCGTAGAGGATAGTTTGATGGCTGATGTTATCATTTCTCAAAAAGAGAATAACCTTATCCTCAGTGCCGCAAAGGGAAGGCTGAAAATAGAAGAGATTCCATTAACCAGGGTAACCCAGGACCCAGAAAGTTTTTTTCAAGGCATGTTCACGTATGCACAAGGTCAATATCTTAAAAACCTGACCCTGGATAATTATGAATATGAATTTGAGTTTAAACTTGTGCCCATTGAATATGACCTGGATTTTGGGTATGCTGGAGATTTTCTTCCTGAGGGTTCAAATATTAATGACAAAGGTATCTATGAAGTGAATACCAGTAGTGATTTTGCAGTTGTAAAGGTAACCAACCTAAGTGTTAGACCCCTCTACATAACCTTGATTGAAATAAACAGTAAGGGGTATATACGGTCTTTTTTGCCTAATGATGATTGTGACCTTAGCAATGGTGATAGAAAGATCCCACCAGGGCAAACCGTTATATTCAAAGATTGCGTGTTCTCCTTTGGTCCACCTTATGAAAGACTTATGCTAAAGGGCTTTGCATCAGACGAGCCCATTAACTTTCAAGCAACTGTAGAAACCAGGGGGGAGTCCACACGGGCTGGAAGTACAAACCCTCTTGAACAATTTATAGGGGAAACCTATTCACAGACCAGGGGAGGAACGGGCAACAAGGTACACGGCAAGATAGATGGTTACAGTACTGAGTTTATCTATGAAATCGTAAAATGAACCTACCACAATATCCAGTCATGATTGAGCACCCCGGTCCTAACCGTAGGTTTCTGTTTACCGTTTGTCAATGTATATACATTGTCCATCACGGCTTCCTGTAATTGAGATATCTTGAGCGAGTTCCAGATGCTTTTCTCTAGTTTATCGATAAGTGAGTAAGTAAATACACCGTTTTTATAATCCTGGCTTTCATAGGCAAACTCCATACCTCCAGCGGCAGATATGACCACTGTTCCATCAGTTGTGCTGAGGTCAGAAAATATTTCTTTCATCAGAGCAAAGGCACTGGGGGCATCATTTTTTCGCTTAAGCGAAACAGAGCCACGTTGATAGCCTTTTACTACAGGTGAGCCAGAAGCAATGGATTGATCTTCTGTGTCTAGCTCGCCGCTATGGCATGCATCTATGGTGATGAGTTTTTGCCTTGACTTTACCACGCTTGCCAATGATTTAAGTTTGTCATAGGTAAGGCCCTGTGCGGCAGGATTGGAAAAATTCATGTTTGCAGGAGCAAAATACCAGTTTAGGTCTTCATCCAGAACCCCATGCCCACAAAGGGATATGATGACCTTGTCATCTATGTTTGCCTTGGCGAGTTTTTTCTTTAATGACTCAAAATTTGCCATGTTGAAATCTTTGTTGAGCAGGGTGTCAACAATTATATTGGGATATCTTTCTTTTAGGGTGTAGGTAAGGTCCCTTATATCTTTTGCGGCATATTTAAGGTCATAATTATCATCGTCATAGTCTGAAATGCCAATACCCACAAAATAGACTTTGGGTTCCTTTAGTTCACGGGGCTGGTACAATACCGTTTTGCGGCTTGTTATACTCTTGATACCCTTGCTGTTTATGATAAAAACCTCGATGAGGTTCTTACCTTCATTAAGCGTTAGGCTATAACTGCCTTCTACACTTTTGCCATTTATGGCAAGTGTGTCGAGCAGGTTATCGTTTGCCTTAACGACAAGTTGTTTAAGGCCATTTTCATCTTTGGCTTTAAAGGTAAACGTCAATACCGCGTTTTTTACGGGTATGGTAAAGGCTGGGTTGTCATCTATGGTGAGTGATGGCGCTTCTTCTAAATTGTTTGACACCTTGAATGAAAGTCTATCCATGCGCTTTTCATGTGCCGTTGCATAGGCATGCACCAATTTCTTGTTTTTGCTCTGCATCGCCCCGAGGATAATATCAGGGCGGTTATAGGCAAGGTCAAATTGTTCAAATGTATAATACTGTTTATCAACCTTGAATTTTAGTTTTTTTGCAGCTTTGCGTGTGGACATGTAATATCCCTGGGGGGTATGGATTATGTGTTCTCCATCCTTTAGTGGAATAAGGGAATATATTACTTGAATGGAGTCTCTGTCGTACACGGTCACCTCTTGTCCATATTCAAGTACGTACAATTTATCTTTGGTAAGCTGTATTGAATTCCCGGTAATTTCCTTACGGCTGTTGAGCTGTTTCTTGACAATGGGCTGGATGGTATCCCTGAGGTTGATGAAAGCAACCTCCCCCTTCTCGTTTGAAGCAAATATTTCATCCCATTTATCGCCAACGGGCATAAAGTCTAAATTGAGATATCCCATCTCTAAAGGCTTGTCCAGGATCTTGATGTTCTTTTTGAGGTCATATACCTGTAGTTTTTTTTGTAAGGGCCTGTATACAATTAGAACATCATCGGTTAGGGTGTATATATCATTATTGATGACATCGTACTTTTTTAATTGTTGCTTGACATCTTTTTTTATGGGTTTTTCTTTAACTGTTGAAAATAGGTTATTTGTAAAACTATAAGTGGCATACTCTACATCCAGTAGTGATTTATCTTTTTTTAAATAAATAATATCGTTCATGATATAGGGCTCAAATAAAAGGTTATCTGTTACTCCATCTAATTTTTTTGAGGTGATATGTTTTCCCGTTTTATCAAGGGCAATAAGCGTATAACCATTCGTAAGGATCAAGGCACCGTTAAGATAACCCACAAAAGAGCTTTTATAAAAAGTCCTCTCAATGGGCTCTATAAAATCAAAGGTCTGCTTCAACAGGTCATATTGGTAGATTTTATCCCCGTCGTCAAACGCTAGTTTATTTCCTGTAAGTTTATAGCTAAAGGCTTTGAAATTATTTGTGTTTTCTGCGGTATTGAGGTCAAATATGCGCAAGGCATTATCAGTTCTGAGTATAATGGCCTGCTCATGCTGGGTTACCTGAAATTCTGCGATACGGTCAATATCACCAGAAATAGATTGCTCATCCCCTGTATTTAAATTCATGATGACATCGGCCTGCATAGTCTCTTCTTGTGTGAATGAATCTACATCACTGATGATTACAAGTCTATCGCTCAAGACCGTTAGGCGCGGGACTTTCTGATGATATTTCTTGTTTATGTACTGTAGCTGGTCAGTTTCAAGGTTCATGATTTGCAATGTGTTGTCCGCGATATACATGAGCTGGTTTGCCCCTCTTGTATAGTGTAGTTCCTTGATGCCATGGGGAAGCTGATAATTGTCCTTTAAGCTGGTGAAAAGTTTATCGTTTTCCAGGTTTTTTAGGTCATTGTTTGTTGCTATAAGGTTGCCTCCACGGCTAAGGTTAAAATAACCGTAAGGTGCCTGGGCTTTATGATGTGACCTATTTTTATTCAGGTCGTAGATGATGAGGCTATCTTGTACGGTGGTGGTAATAAAACGATCATAGAATACTTGGGTTTCCTCTTTGTCATCAATGGTAAGGTGTATTTTATTAAGGGAAAGTTCAGGGAGGTCTATAAAGTAGGGTTGATTGCTTTGGCTTAAGCCAAATAAACTTTTTTCCCCTGCTTTTAAAAGCGTCAATTTATCCTGTAATAAATCCTTGCCCGTGTCAAGGTCTACACACTTTATTATCCTGTTTTCCCCATCACTTATGCTAAAGGCTGCCTTATGTGCATCAGCATATAACAGTTCGGGATAGTTCAAGTCAACATTAAGGGTGTCAATATTCTGTAGGTTGCCTTCCTTTAAAACAAGTAATGTTTTTCCATTATAGGCAAATATTATATTTTGATTACTGCTAAAAGTTTCATATAAGTTGTCTTTTTTAATAATGCTTTCGGTACTGAGGGTCTTGTTTTTTATATCATATTTTCTTAATGTGAGGGCATGGGTCATATCAATATAGGAGCTCATGGTGTCCGTGATTGATATAATCGTGTTTCCTATGATGAATGATGGCTGTTTTGTGAATCCTTCATACCCGTTTTTATAAATTAATGTGCCATCATGGGTAGAACCAAAATAGCTACCATTATGATTTGTATCGTTTTTATAAGAAGAGAAATCATAACTAAAGATGCCTTTTTTTGTATTGATTTTTAGGTTATCATATCCTTCGGGCAGGTCTGTTTCCCAGTCTACTTTTTTATCAGCAAGGTTTATCTTGACCAATTGTGAAGAATAATCTTCTTGATTTGTGTTCAGTATATAGGCGACGGAGTCATTGATTATGGGACTGAATCCAAAATTGTCATATTGATACCCCTGCTTGTTTGGGATAAGGGCTAGTATATCACCGGTCAAAATATCGTTTATTAGCACTTTTTCATTAAAGACGCGTACAATGCTTTTACCGGTAGTACTAAAATATGATGCTATAAAACTTGAAAATTTTTCCTCACTGGGAATGTTGTGCTCAATAAACTGTTTTGTCGTACAATCATACTCCTTTAAATAGGCATCCCCATTCAATGTGCCTACAATAGCCATGCGTTTCTTTACTTTATCATATGTTGCCTGACCGATACGCTCAAAACCTGTTTTGATTTTTTCTTTTTCTTTACCCATGATAACATCAGTTACAATCAACACATCACTTTTATATGAAAGATCATTGTTGTAGCTGGCATCATAGTGATAGATGTTAGGATAATCAATCCCGATAATTGCACTGGATTTTATAGAAAGGGGGGAGCTTAATTTTTTATGGGCGATGTCATATACCCAAAAGCTATCTTCTCCTATTGAGTTATGAAAAATTATCTTGTCCTTAAAAACCTCCAGCTTATCTGGACCTATATATTTTAAATTATCATAGAGTTGACCATCTTTAAAAAGTACCGTGCCATTACCATTTGATACAAATAACATGTTACTATGCGGTATAAAATTTGCATGATGAACCGCTTGTTCTTCCTGTGCGATATAATGGGAGTATTGCCAGGTATCCGTATTGATAAAGTGAATGGTGTCATTATCTATGACCACCATTTCATTATCCTTGAAAGGGCTTCCATTTTTCAACACATAGTTAGAGCCTTTAAAGACCTGGAGTAGTTCTCCATTTTCCGTGCTGTAAATGCTTACCTTATCCTCTTCTGAAACATAAAGAATGGATTTTGTGGGATGAAAGGCAAGACTCCTGGGGGCTTGTTCAAGGGTTATTACAAAATCCCTTTGATTGCGCTCCAGATCCCAAAATAATAATTTGTTAGTATCAAATGAGTACACTAGGGCCTTCTCATTGTCTGGACTCAAAAGGGAAGAAGGGGAGTAGCGCCCCAACCCTTCAGGAAGAACAACTTCCATCTCTTGCTGTGAGTACAATAGCCCCTGAGCCGTGAGGAGGAAAATAAGGAGAAGAAGGATTTTATTATTTGCAAAGACCATAGGTGTCACAGATTATTTTGTTTATTTCTAGCGAAGTCAATCCCGCTTTTTTGAGTTCGCTAACCTTGTTGCCATATGTGGATGTCAGTAAATCCTGATATGTATTACGGTCAATAAGTGTAAACAAATTGTACGTAAGGTTATCAAGGTCTGCAAACTCATTTTTTGTGACCGTCCATGAATATGTCATGCCATTTTTTAAAAAATCACTGTCCTTGTACAGGCTTAAAAGGGTATTTGAAGAAGATACCTTGAGCATTTCATGTGTTGTGGTATTTAAAAAGATGATATAATAATCGTCACCGGTATCATCATTTTTCCATGAAAAATCTATCCTGTTGCCCGCGATATAACTGCTATCCTGCGGCAGCTGCATGAGTTTTGTGCCTCTGAAGACGCCTCCTATCCTTGTTTGTGAATCTGCGTGTCCCATGAATTCCTTCCAGATGTAGGCAAAGTATTTTTGGGTAAGGTTATCCGGGTTGTGTCCTTGTTTGTTTTTTAAGAGGTGGGAGGTTTTAAAACGTCCGGGGCCTTTAATGGTGTATACATCCCCCTTTTTTGAAATGGCGCTGAGGCTGCTATTGTTTTTTAGATCTAATAGGGTATGTTGCGTAATGAGCCCTCCTTTATAAATAGGCGATAGACTGTTTTGCCATGATGTGGTTGTTTGCAGCACGGTTCCTTGTACGGAGTGCACATAGAGGCTATCCTGCGCTGTGGCCGCAAGACATATACAAAACATGTATATTATAATAACCGACTTTTCCATGTGCTGTGTTTGCTTACATAATTTACAAGATATATATAAAAATCAATCATTTCCAGACCCAGGAGCATGAATGCGATGGTGGGGATGATGTTGAGATAAATGTTATTGCGCAAGAGCAATAGCGATATGAACAGCAGGATTACTGCTAGTACAAACTGTAGCACTTTAATGCTCACATCGTATAAAAATTGGTTTTTGCGGTATAGCGACATGCCTAGCCAAATCATTAAAAACGTAGCAATAAATGCTATGGTGTAGACCACAAACCCATTAACCTTGACGATTCGTTCTTTGTTTATCATCATGTTCAAGATATTGGCATGGATGACAATACCATAAGTGTCTGGGATGGCGCGTCCCGTGTAGCGTGTGTTTAGCGGGGTAAAATGTTTGTCTTCTATGTCATAGGGGTTGCCGGTGGGGGTACCTAGGTATCCTAACAGGATGATACTGTTTTTAATAGCGGGTATGTTTTTTTGCCCTAAGACCTCATCTATATCAAAAGAAAAGAACTGGTCTTGCCCTCCCGTAAATTGTATGGGCATTTCCTCGCTGTAGGGTTTAAGTTGCTTGCGGGTCAATTTTCCTGAAAGGAGGGCGACTTTTGCAGGTAATGAAAATAGGGTATCCCCATCCTTGGTTTTTAACCCCGTAAAATTGCGAATAACAGCCCCACCTTTGTCCTGGTCCAGGTTTATGTAGGCATTGTTTTTTGGGTCTAACCCAAAATAAGGGTGATTTCCCACAACGCTATCCTGGTCAAAATAATAAGCGTTTGCAATCTTGCTATCTTTTAGGGTAACCTTTAAAATAGAATCTGTAAAGGTGTTTTTTCTTTCCTTGAACACAACGTCTATGCCCATGGCAGCCGGTTGCTGCTGTTTTATGATTCCAATGCACTGGGCAAGTTTATAACGGTCAGCATGTTGAATATTGACTAATACAATATCTTTTGTGGGCTTGGATGCATAAAATCCTTTTGCATAATAGATATCTGTATAGCTGAAATCCTTGAAAGCATTTACAAAAGGGTCCAGTATGGATATATTGACGACAATAAGATATAACAAGCTTCCTATAATATAGGTGAATACAGTGCAGAGCAATGCATCTATACCTAGTGAGCCCTTGTATCTTGCCATTTACTTTTTATCAATAATCTTTTCTATGGTTGACGAGCCATTACTGATAATGGATTTTTTGTTATCACTTAATATATCTGGAAGTTGGTTGATGTATTTGCTCTTTTTACCTTCATATTCCTCCAGCTGGATACTTATATCCACAATGCCAAATCTTGAAGCATCCTCAACATCTGGAGTGATGGGCACATCATAGTACCAGGGGGAGAGAATGGGTTCACTGATTTGGTTTTCTGGACCGTACTTAATATTTCTAAAGTTATATTCCTGCTCCATGAGGCTTTGCTTTATGGGAGTCCCACTAGTGTCACGCCACTCTCCCGTTATTTTAATGGAGACTTTGGCGTTGAGGTTTTCATCGGTAAAAACTTTTGTTTTTGAGAAAAAGATACGCAGTTGTTCAAAGCTCAGTCTGGTGATCCCGGGGTTTTCCTCATCGCTTATTAATTTGATTATCGCATCAAAGTTGAGCAGGTCGTCATCCTTTTCCCTGATGACCTCTTCCATGGCAAAGGGGGCAGGCCCTCGCGTATTTGAGGTTATTGCACTATAATCCTTGATGAGGGTATCTTTAAAGTGTTCTTTTATCTCTGGGCTTTTGGGTTTTGAATATTTCTTGATGTGGATGGTCTCGTAGGTTTTTTCAACCTCTCCCAGGTCAGTATTGTAGTAATCATTGATGGAGATGGAGTGGGTGTACGAACTTGTAAGGCTCTTGGCAGATTTCTCCGCGAGATAATTAGCTCCCAGAAAAAGACCTTGCAGTGCAATATCTATCATTCCTCCGCGTGTTGCTGGTTTTTGCAGTTCAATAACAAATTGCTCGTTGCCTTGTATGTGAGATCGTTTATGGCTGGCACAGGAAGCCATAAGCACGATAAGCAGTAAGAGTATAACTTTTTTCAATTAGATTGGTAGTTTGGTTGCAAGGACTAATTTAAGGAAATATTAAGATTTAAGGCAAGAAATATTGTGTCGTGTAATGAAATTCCTTATTCATGGATTTTAGGACTTATGGGGTGTTCATGCATCATGCAAAGGTGACCTTGACCTTGTCATGACGTATGAGTATCTCCACAATTATATCAAACAATGTCCTGCCTTCATGGGCTTGGGCTAGTGCCAAACGCTTTTTGAACAGCTGGGTATTGACGCCGGGTTGTTGTACTTTTTGCTCGTAATGGGCAATTGTTTCAGGGTAGCCAAGTGCTTCTTGAGAATTTTTGGCCCTGAGCCAAATGATATGAAGCTCCTCATGGGGTGCATGTACGCCAAAACCTCCATACAGGATATCGTGGAGGGCATCCAGGCTGTGCCCCAACCGCCAGTCGAGGCCTTTGGTCAATTTACGTTCCACTTCATAATAAAAAGTGGCCAAATCAAGGATTTGGCCACCATCTATCTCCACTGTCCTCATGTTTATTGATACAGTTTTTTGTTTGGTTTGCGGCTCATGTAAAAGGTAAGCTTTCCACCTTTCATGATGTCGTCATGTGTGATAAAGGGACGGCTCAGTGCTTTGCCATTGAGTTCTACTTTTCTCACATATACGTTCTTTTCACTTTGTCCCTTGGTCTCAACGGTAAAGGTATTGCCATTATCCAGGTGTATGGTTGCCTTTTCAATCGCGGGGCTTCCCAGGGCATAATCCACGCTACCCGGGGCAACGGGATAGAACCCAAAGGTACTGAACAGATACCAGGCGCTCATCTGCCCAAAATCATCATTGCCGCTCAGGCCATCTGCGCCTGTTTGAAATTTACTGTCCAGTATCAAGCGTATCTTGTCCTGGGTCTTCCAGGGGTCGTTGGTCCAGTTGTACAGGTAGGGGACGTGGTGTGAGGGTTCGTTGCCATGCACATAGTTGCCTATGATGCCCTCGCGCGAAATATCTTCGGTGTTCTCAAAATACTTGTCTGGCAGGTGCATGGTAAAGAGGGAATCCAGGTGGACGGAGAATTTTTCCTTGCCGCCCATCATCTCGATCATGGCAGCTGGGTCCTGGGGAACATACAGGCTGTAGTTCCAGGAGTTTCCTTCTATAAATCCTTGCCCGTGGGTATCAAGCTCGTCAAACTGTTTCTTGAAGGTACCGTCCTTTAACCGGGGACGCATGAAACCGGTGGACTTGTCGTACACGTTGGTATAGTTGGTTGAACGTTTCATGAACTCATCATAGATGTCCTGTTTGCCTATCTTTTTTGCCGCTTGTGCAATGGCCCAGTCATCGTAGGCATACTCCAGGGTCTTCGAGACAGAAGCCCCGCTCACATCTTCTGGCACATAGCCCATATCCATATAGGCGCCTATGCCGTCAAAGTAGCGCACCTTGGCCGTCTCCACCGAGGCATCAATGGCGTGTGCCGCATCAAACCTGTCTGCATTGCCCTTTACGATTGCATCTGCGATCACCGAGGCACTGTGGTAGCCTATCATGCACCAGTTTTCATTGCCATAATGTGACCAGATGGGCAACATGCCATGCACGCTCTGGTCGTGGTGGGCTATCATGCTCTGTATCATGTCCTGGTTGCGCTCGGGTTGCAAGATGTTGAACAGCGGGTGCAGTGCCCGGTAGGTGTCCCACAGCGAGAAGGAGGTATAATTTGTAAATCCATCTGCCTGGTGCACGCTGCGGTCCAGCCCCATATATTTGCCATCAACATCCATATAGACCGTGGGGCCCAGGAAGGCGTGGTACATGGCGGTGTAAAAATTGACCAGGTCCGTATCCTTGATGGTCTCCACGGTGACTTTTTCCAGTTCTTTTTGCCAATTGGCCTGTGTTTGTGCCTTTACGGCCTCAAAATCCCAGGAGGGTGTTTCTGCCTGCATGTTTGCCACGGCCCCCTCGGTACTCACTGGCGATAGGGCAAACTTGATCTTGATGGCCTCGTCTTTCGCTGTAGCGAAATCAAAATGGAGCCTTAACTCTTCACCGGCCATCTCGGGGAAGTTGTGCTCCTGGTCAAAACGCCCCCAAAACCCTCGGTACACCTTGCCGGGCTGTTTTTCCTGGCCATAGCTCTCTATGGGCTTGCTGAAGCTCATGGCAAAATACACCTTGCGGGTACGCGCCCATCCAGAGGTCTGGCGGTATCCCGTGACCAGGGTGTCGTTCTCCACCCGTACAAAGGTCCACACGTTCTTGCCGTCATAGTTGTAGATGCCGTGTTTGAGGTCCAGGATGATGTGGGCCTCGTCCGTCTCGGGAAAGGTATATTTGTGCATCCCCACGCGGGTGGTGGCCGTAAGTTCTGCCTGGATACCATAATCCTTGAGGTCCACGGTGTAATATCCTGCTTCGGCATCTTCTGCGTCATGCGAAAAACGCGAACGGTAGCCACTATCGGGATCTGCGGCCGTACCGGGGTTCAACTGTAACTTTCCCACGGTGGGCATGATCAAGAAATCGCCCAGGTCAGAATGCCCCGTCCCGCTAAAGTGTGTATGGCTGAACCCCACGATGGTGGAGTCGGCATACTGGTAGCCGGCGCAGTACTTATATACGTCAGGGTTATATCGCCCGTTTACGCCATAAGGTATGGTATCTGTATCTGGGCTGAGCTGCACGCTGCCAAAGGGCGCCGTGGCACCGGGATAGGTATGGCCCATCTTGGCCGTTCCTATCATGGGGTCCACATATTGTACCAGGTTGTCCTCTTGTGCGGTGCTGCTCACTATTCCGCTTAAAGCGAAAAGAAAACTGAATATGTATTTACTGTGTATTGTCATTGTGTATTGCTTTATGTGGCGGGGGATTGAGAATTGAGAATTGAGAATTGAGTATTGAGTATTGAGTATTGAGTACAGAGTCTAAAGTCTCTTATCTTTTTTTTATTTTCCTCATTCCTCATTTGTCGCTCGTCATTCGTCACTCGTCATTCTTTGCTCGTCATTCTTCGCTCGTCATTCTTCGCTCGTCGCTCCTCATTCGTTTAAAGTACAAAATACAACGTCTTGATTGCTGCTTTTTGTTTTTTCCTACTCATTTGATAATGAAAAAGGATAAGCCTTGGGCGAGGTGCCGCGGTCTTCATTAGGGGTGTCAGACATCTCGAAATCTAGGGTAGCACCTTTTAATAGAGCCTCATGACTTATCCAGTTTTTATCATATTCCTTGCCATCAAATTTTAAGTCTTTGATATAGCGGTTGTCCTTGCTGTTTTGTGGGGCATTGATGGTTACGGTCTTGCCATTCTCCAGGTTGATGGTGACCTTCTTGAACAAGGGCGCGCCCAGTACATATTGGTCTATTGCGGGTGTTACGGGATAAAAGCCCATGGCGGAGAACACATACCAGGCAGACGTTTGACCGTTATCTTCATCTCCACAATACCCATCTGGGGTGGCCATGTACATCCTGTCCATGGTTTCACGTACCCATTTTTGGGTCTTCCAGGGTGCACCGGCATAATTGTACAGGTAGATCATGTGCTGTATGGGTTGGTTACCATGTGCATATTGCCCCATGTCTGCTATCTGCATCTCGCGTATTTCATGGATGACCCCTCCATAGACACTCTCATCAAATATGGGCGGCATGGAGAACACGGAATCCAGCTTTTTTACAAATTTATCTTTTCCGCCCATCAGGTCAACCAGTCCCTGTACATCGTGGAATACTGACCAACTGTAGTGCCAGCTATTTCCTTCGGTAAAGGGGTTGCCCCATTTAAACGGGTTGAAGTCTTCTTGCCAGCTGCCGTCTTCATTCTTACCGCGCATGAGGCCATAGCTGGGGTCAAAGAGGTTCTTATAGTTCATGCTGCGTTCCTTATAGATCTTGATGTCTTTTTTGGGCTTCCCGATGGCCTTGCCAAACTGGTAGATGGCAAAATCATCATAGGCATACTCCAGTGTCCTGGCAGCGCTTTCATTAACGCCCACATTGTAGGGTACATAGCCCAACTTGTTATAATAAGGTGCACCCGCGCGGCCCACGGCCGTCATGGGGCCTTCATTGTTTGCACCGTTTACCAGCGCTTTCCATAGGGTTTCGGTATCGTAGCCCCGCAAGCCTTTGATGTACGCATCAGAGACTACTGAGGCAGAGTTGTTGCCCACCATGATGTTGGCATATCCCGGGCTGGACCATTCGGGTAACCAACCGCCTTCTTTATAATCATTGACAAGGCCTGCCTGCATCTCTTTGTTGATGGATGGGTAGGCCAGGTTCAAGAAGGGGTATAGTGCCCGGAAGGTATCCCAGAAGCCTGTACCGGCAAACATATATCCCGGAAGGACCTTGCCGTTGTAGGGGCTCCAGTGCACGATCTCATCGTCCTTGTTGATTTCATATAACTTGTTAGGAAAGAAAAGTGTTCTGTACAGGCAGGAGTAAAAGGTCCTTACCTGGTCAATGGTACCGCCACCCACATCGATGCGGCCCAACTTTTCGTTCCATAGGTCGCGTGCGTTCTGCTTTGTGGTTTCAAAATCATTGTCGGCGATTTCCCTGTCCAGGTTCAGTTCAGCTTGTTCAAAGCTTATGAAGGAAGAAGCCACCTTGGCATGGATAACATCTCCGTCCTGGGTTTTAAAGCCCACGATGGCCCCGGCATGGTCCCCTTCCATCTCGGCCTGACCTTTGGACAGTTTATCGCCTTCCCACGTATTTACATTATCAAAAGGGGTGTCAAACTTGATCACAAAATAGTTCTTGAAATTGGTCAACTTGCCCCGGGCATATTTTGTGGTGTACCCTATAATCTTGTTTTCTTCGGGAATCACCTTGACGTAGGAGCCCTTGTCAAAGGGGTCTATGACCACATAGGCGCTGTCAGACTTGGGAAAGGTCATCTTAAACTGTGCCGCACGTTCGGTAGGGGTAAGCTCGACCGTTACATCATGGTCTGCCAGGTACACCTTGTAATAATAGGGCGTGGAGACTTCCGCTTTATGCGAAAACCAGCTGGCGCGGTCATCTTGCTTAAACTTCATGCCCCCGGTAACCGGCATGAGGGCAAACTGCCCATAATCGTTCATCCAGGGAGAGGGTTGGTGTGTCTGCTTAAACCCCCTTATCTTGTCCGCATTATAGGTATAGGCCCATCCATCACCCATCTTGCCTGTTTGTGGAGACCAGAAGTTCATCCCCCAGGGCACTGCAATGGCGGGATAGGTATTTCCATTGGACAGCCCGGGGCTGGAGTCAGTACCCATCAAGGGGTTTACATAATCCACGGGGTTTTCCACTTTGTCTATCATGGCTTCCTTTTGGGCGAAAGCCGAAGAAAGGATAAGGCAAAAAAGGAGTAAGCTGCATGTATTTTTCATTGTGATGTTTGTTGTTGTATGCTGTACGGTTATGCGGTTCTACCGTTACGGGTAGTTCTGTTCCTAGTGTTTAACCCGTAACGGTATTCTATTTTTTCCAGTTGCTATGGCTAGTGTAACGGGAAGGCTTCCACACCTTCTTCGGTAATTTTGACGGGTTTGATCAGGCCGTTTTTGTCAAACTCCATAATGTCGATGCAGGTTTCACGGGAGTTGCCATCCGTCTCGGTAAGCGGCCTACGGTGATAGACCATATAGTATTTATCAGTTCCCTCAGGGTGTATCACACTGTGGTGTCCCGCACCTGTGGCCACCTCAGGGTCCTGCTGCAATATCTTGCCCACGCGCTCAAAGGGGCCAAAGGGACTGTCAGCAATGGCATAGGCCACACTATAGTCGGGACCTGTCCATCCTCCTTCGCTCCACATAAAGTAGTATTTACCGTCCTTGATGAACATAAACGGACCCTCCACATAACTATCTGGTGTGATTTCTTTAAAGATGGTACCATCCTCAAAGGGCACAAAACCCGTAAAATCATCCTTGAGCTTGGCAATGTTGCAATGCCTCCATCCTCCATAGATCAAGTAGTAGCTACCGTCCTGGTCATGAAACACAAATTGGTCAATGGGCTGGGCCCCGTTATGAAATTTATCTACCAGGGGTTTGCCCAAATAATCTTTATACGGTCCGCCCGGGGTATCGCTCACGGCAACACCTATCCCGCCTTTTTCATCATCGCTCTGTATATCGTTTGCACCAAAAAAGAGGAAGTATTTATCATCCTTCTCGATGATGGAAGGTGCCCACACGGCCCGGTTTGCCCATTTAATGGCTGCCGTATCCACGATGCGCTCATGCTTGGTCCAGTTGACCAGGTCAGGCGAACTGAACGCGTCAAAGAACACCTGTTTTTCATACGGGGCAGAGTACGTGGGAAAAATCCAGTACTCCTCATCAAAGATGATGCCCTCAGGGTCAGCATACCATCCCGGGAATACAGGGTTCCCGGCGCGTGCGACCTCTTGGGTCCCTGCCGTGTTTTCAGCAGTGTCCGGATTGGATTTCTTCTCGCCACACGCCATGAACAGCAGGGCAGAGAGCGTAAGTAAGAGTGGTGTTGATTTCATGATATTTTAAAAATATAAGGGCTAAATATAAGCATTGAAAGAGTAAAACGATTTAGCATTCTGGATATTTCTTAGATTTTCCCAAAGGTGTTTTATTGATTTATGCATTAGCGTTAGCCAACCTCCTTGGCCTATTGCTTAAAAATAAAATAATTAGGGGGATATGGAGGGGAAAATGGAAAGTAGAAATTAGAAATTAGAAAAGGGAAAATTAGAAAGTGGAATAGAGAATAGAGGGGAAGGACATGAGATTGCATGCTGATGTAATAGATTGTCACTTTGACTCTGCTCAATGACCGTACAATAAAAAACTCCTTCCCTTAGTCAAGGGAAGGTGGCCGAGGAGAGCACATGCTATGATGGTCTAGAATTTAATTGTCACTTCGCGTGGGTTTTGTGAGGGGAGTGAACAACAACTGTATCGAGAAGTCTCGTCACTTGGACTCTCTGCAATGACCTGGGTTTTTATTATAGGATTATAGGTTATGCAGCTTAATGCCCAATGCCTGCTGCATGTCACTTCGAGTAGGTTTTGTGAGGGGAGCGAACAAAAACTGTATCGAGAAGTCTCGTCACTTGGGCTTTGTGCATTGACCTGATTTTTATTAT